>NZ_CP134498.1:4800000-6812143 GCF_031766055.1 Pseudomonas sp. SG20052
GAATCGATCAGCCACCCCGCCGTCTGCGTGGTGTGCGCCATCAACACCCCCACCGCAAACAATATGAACGCCTCGAAGCTGTTTTGATGCGCCGCCACTGCACGGGCGCCGAAACCTGTGAGTTGCGCCTGTTGCTGACGCGGCAGGTGATTGTTGTAACCGCCCTGCTCTTTCATGGCCTTGGTCACGGGCATGCGGGCCACGTAGATCAGCAAGGCGCTGATAAACACGCACCAGAACGGAATACTCATCAAGCGGCCTCTTTATTGGCTTCGGGCAATGGCGCCTCTGTAGGGGTATAGACCATCACATCGAGAACGTCGGAATGAAACTCCCGGCGATACAACACCAGCACCACGCCAGCACTCATCAACATGAACAGCCATGGGCTGACGAACCAGGCCAGCATGGTCATGCCAAAGTAGTAAGAACGCAGGCCAAAGTTGAACTGGTTGGCCGCCATGGAAATTACCCGGGCGGCTCGGGCGGCGAAGGCTTTGCGCTCTTGTTCGGACACGTGACGTTCGCCAATCATCGGCGCCGACCCGATCAAAATGGCAGCGAAGTTGTACTGGCGCATGCACCAGCTGAAGGTGAAGAACGCATAGACAAACACCAGCGCCAGGCACAGTAACTTGATCTCGGACATCCCCTGCGACGCCTGTTGCACCATTGGAATATCCGCCAGCAACGACACGGCCCGTTCCGACGCACCGAGTACGGTGAGAATGCCAGCCAGGATAATCAGCGTGCTGGAGGCAAAGAACGAGGCGTTACGCTCCAGGTTGCCGACCACGCTGGCGTCGGCGATGCGGTTGTCGCGCAAGAGCATGCGGCGCATCCAGTCTTCACGGTACAGGTGCAGCACACTGGCCAGGCATGCGGTGTCGCGGCCCTTCCATGAGGCATAGCGGGTGTAACCGCCCCAGCAGATGACAAACCACAGCGCGGCAACGATGTGGATGATATTGGCGTGGATGAACGACATGCAGGTCCTTAAACGTGGGCTGAAGCTGAGTTTTCAATACGAATTGGCTGTGCAAGGCAACCACTACCTCTCGCGTTCAACGTTACATAAGCGCTTGTTCAATGCAAAGTCGAAAAAGGGCGCACTTCATTAAATTCTATCGATTGAACATCATCAATAGCTGTCATATTTGACAGCTATTCAGTCTTATTTTTACCGGTTAGCCTCCAAGGTATCGCTCGTAGCCTCTTGAACTTTATCAATCGGCACCTGGAGAATTCCTATGCTCAGCCCCCAAAAAAAATCAGCCGCGGCTCCTGATGAACAATGGCTTGATCCGTTTTTTGGGGAGGCTGGCGTAGCCTATCAATTTTCTGCAGGAAGTGACCCACTGCAAATTGTTTCCAGAAGACCCGACGAGAAGTTACTTCTGGCAGGCGGCGTCTACTGGGAAGGTCATCAAGACTTCCAGCTTGTACAACTGCTGGAAGATGGCAGCCGGGATCCTGATTTTGCGGATGACGGAATACTCAAGGGCGGGTTTAAGGTTGGATCTCGGGCCTCTCTACACGGCGCCCAACTTTACAAAGATGGGAAGATCCTGGTCATTGGTACACACCGCGACGATATTGAGTATCTTGCTTTCGCGCGCTTTCTCGAAAACGGCAAACCTGATTACACGTTTGGCGATGAAGGTCTGGTACTGAATCCCTACCCAACCCACTTGAGTAACCTGGCCGTTTCAACCAGACCCCATCTTTCAATGACTCAACCAACCTCCAACACTGCAATCGGTCCAAATGGCGAAATCATAATGGCGGGTTGGACGAGCATCTTTCGATACGACCCAGACGGCAAACTTGATCTGTCATTTAACGGAAGCGGCAGCATCAATGTCGATTTCGTCATCCATGCAGTCGGCGCGTCCGCTGATGGCGCCATTACTGTCGTCGGATCCAGCTCCGTAGGCTTTAGCCCTCAGAACGAAGGTATCGTCGCCCGCTTCAAAGCTGATGGAACTCCAGACAATTCCTTTGGGACGAGCGGCATCACGAGAATCCGCATCGACGAAGCCGATACAGTATTTTCAGGCCTGTTACTGCGCGAAGATGGCAGTACGTTCGTGACTGGCTCGTTGGACCGAACCCCGAACGATGTTTGGGGCAACGGCCGCCGGGGAGTGCTTGCAGCGTTTAATGGAAATGGTTGGCCGAATCTTGTTTTCAACGGTGGCAAAGCGGTGGTGTCCGAGTTGCCATCAAGCGCAGCCAACGCATGGTCTGACATTGGCGGAGACCCTGCACATGGAATTGTCGTCGTTGGCCTGTCAGGCGCGAGAAGCAGGGAGAGTACGCTGATCGCCCGTTATGAGGCTACGGGAAAACTCGACATCACGTTCGGCGACGAAGGCTTTCTGAATACCCGCTTTGGAAAAGATTACGAGTTCTGGAAGTCGGTGGTTGTGCAACCCGATCAAAAAATCATTGCTTCGGGTGATTGCCGGTATTTTTTTGACAGGGCGACTGTAGCGCGGTTTCTAGCCACCAGAGAGTAGTAACTGGTGATAAAAAAATGCCCCGTATCGATTGATACGGGGCATTTCTATAGCGACTCAAGACCCGCTTGTGGCGGGCCATGAAGCAACTTAAGCCAGCACTTCTTCGCGCTTGCCCAGCAGACGATCGCAAACCACCGCAACCACCAAGGTCATCACCGACGGCACCAGCCACGCCAGACCTTGCTCGCTCAACGGCAGGTGGGACAGCTGAGCTGGCATCCAGTCCGCCAGCCCCGCCCCCTTGAGCGCATCGATCATGCCGAAGATGAACGACACCAACATCACCGGGCCAACGATACGGCCCTGTTCATGCCAGAAGTCTTTGCAGAAGCTCAGCGCGACCAGGGCGATGCAGGGTGGGTAAATCGCCGTCAGTACCGGGATCGAGAACGCAATCAGCTTGGTGAGGCCCAGGTTGGACACAAACAGGGAGAACACGGCGAGGATGATGACCAATGTCTTGTAGGACAGTGGCAGCACACGGCTGAAGTATTCGGCGCATGCACACGTCAGACCGACCGCGGTGACCAGACAGGCCAGGGAGATCAGCACCGCCAGGAAACCGCTGCCCAGCGAACCAAAGGTGTGCTGAACATAGGCGTGCAACACCGCGGCACCGTTGGCTGCACCGGCCGCCACTTCATGACTGCCGGAACCGAGACGAAACAGGCTGACATACACCAGCGCCAGGCCCACGCCGGCAATCAGCCCGGCAATGATCGCGTAGCGGGTGATCAGCGCTGGTGACTCGACGCCACGGGAGCGGATCGCGTTGACGATGACGATGCCGAACACCAGCGCGCCAAGGGTATCCATGGTCAGGTAACCGTTGATAAACCCTTGGGAGAACGGCGCCGCGACATACTCAGGCGTCGCCACGCCGATGTCACCGGCAGGCAGCGCGAATGCGGCGATGCCGAGTGCGGCCAGGGCGATGATCTTCAGGGGGGCGAGGAAACGTCCTACGGTATCCAGCAAACGGCCCGGATAGAGCGAAATGAAGAACACCAGCAGGAAGTACACCGAGCTGTAGAGGAACAGCGCCAGCGGGCTTTCGCCGGTCAGCGGCGCCAGACCCACTTCGAACGATACGGTCGCGGTACGCGGCGTGGCGAACAGCGGGCCGACCGCGAGGTAGCACGCAGCGGCCAGCAGGCCGCCGGCGATTTTGCCGATCGGGCTGCTCAAGGCATCCATCGCACCACCGACCTTGGCCAACGCAACCACGGTGATCACCGGCAAACCGACTGCCGTGATCAAGAAGCCTAGCGCCGCCATCCAGACATTGGGCCCGGACTGCAAACCGACGATAGGCGGGAAGATGATGTTGCCAGCCCCGACAAACAGGGCAAACGTCATAAAACCAAGTGCCAGGATGTCCTGACCTTTCAAGACTTTCATTAAGGAAATACCACACTACTGAATCGGAATTTAGAGAGGGATTTCCCTGAGGGGTGAGGGAAATGCTGTCGGTCCGTATAGGACTGACCCGTTTAGCGCGACGCTTCCTTGTGGGACGCAAACGCAAAAATGGCGGCTAGCCTAACGAATTTGCCCGACAAACGCACTGTTAAGGGGCGATCTATCCGATACGCGACATTTCCGTGTCGCGTTTACATATCTAATTTACCTAAGAAGAGCCCCGTGGCGAGGGAACTTGCTTCCGCTCGGCTGCGCAGCAGTGGTAAATCCATTGCATGCGGCGTACCGGACAATCTTCGACGGCCTGTTTTGGGGCCGCTTCGCAGCCCAGCGGGAGCAAGCGCCCTCGCCACAAAAAGCACTGCAAGTATCTCAACACCAGAAACGACAAAGGCCACCCGAAGGTGGCCTTTGTTTGGTGAAGCGTCAGCTAAGCGCGAGGCTTATTTGATCGCCCAACCGGTCAGCTCGGACAATGCCTTGCCGATGTCTGCCAGCGAACGCACGGTTTTAACGCCTGCGTCTTCCAGGGCAGCAAACTTCTCGTCTGCAGTGCCTTTGCCGCCAGAGATGATTGCGCCAGCATGGCCCATGCGCTTGCCCGCAGGGGCAGTCACACCAGCGATGTAGGAAACAACCGGCTTGGTCACGTGTGCCTTGATGTAGGCAGCCGCTTCTTCTTCAGCCGAACCGCCGATCTCACCGATCATGACGATCGCTTCGGTCTTCGGGTCTTCCTGGAACAGCTTCAGGATGTCGATGAAGTTCGAACCCGGGATCGGGTCACCACCGATGCCGACGCAAGTCGACTGACCGAAACCGGCGTCAGTAGTTTGCTTCACAGCTTCGTAGGTCAGGGTGCCGGAACGGGAAACGATACCGACCTTGCCTGGCAAGTGAATGTGACCTGGCATGATGCCGATCTTGCATTCGCCTGGGGTGATCACGCCTGGGCAGTTAGGACCGATCAGGACTACGCCCAGCTCGTCGCACTTAACTTTAGCGTCCAGCATGTCCAGAGTAGGAATGCCTTCGGTGATGCAGACGATCAGCTTGATGCCGCCGAAAGCAGCTTCCAGGATCGAATCCTTGCAGAAAGGAGCCGGAACGTAGATCACGCTGGCGGTAGCGCCAGTGGCAGCTACAGCGTCTTTCACGGTGTTGAACACTGGCAGGCCCAGGTGCTCGGTGCCGCCTTTGCCTGGAGTTACACCACCAACCATCTTGGTGCCGTATTCGATGGCTTGCTGGGTGTGGAAACTACCTTGCGAACCGGTAATACCCTGGCAGATAACTTTGGTGTCTTTATTGATCAGGACGCTCATTATTTGCCCTCCGCAGCTTTAACGACTTGTTGAGCAGCGTCGGTCAGGCTGGTAGCAGCGATGATGTTCAAACCGCTTTCTGCCAGTACTTTAGCGCCCAGCTCAGCGTTGTTGCCTTCAAGGCGAACAACAACCGGGATTTTCACGCCGACTTCTTTCACAGCGCCGATGATGCCTTCGGCAATCATGTCGCAACGAACGATGCCGCCGAAGATGTTGACCAATACTGCAGCGACGTTAGTGTCGGACAGGATGATCTTGAACGCTTCGGTAACGCGTTCTTTGGTAGCACCGCCGCCCACGTCGAGGAAGTTGGCTGGTTTGCCGCCATGCAGGTTGACGATGTCCATGGTACCCATGGCCAGGCCAGCACCGTTGACCATGCAACCGATGTTGCCTTCCAGCGCTACGTAGTTCAGTTCGAACTTGGCAGCGTGCGCTTCGCGCGGATCGTCTTGCGACGGATCGTGGAAAGTCTTCAGCTTAGGCTGACGGTACATGGCGTTGGCGTCGATGTTGATCTTGGCGTCGAGGCAATGCAGATCGCCGTCAGCCTTGATCACCAGCGGGTTCACTTCCAGCAGAGCCAGGTCGTGATCCTTGAACAGCTTGGCCAGACCTACGAAGATCTTGGCGAACTGAGCAACTTGCTTGCCTTCCAGACCCAGCTGGAATGCCAGCTCGCGACCCTGGAATGGCTGGGCGCCAACCAGTGGATCGATCGTGGCTTTCAGAATTTTTTCTGGAGTGTCGTGAGCGATTTTCTCGATGTCCACGCCACCTTCGGTGGAAGCCATGAACACGATGCGACGGCTCGAACGGTCAACGACAGCGCCCAGGTACAGCTCTTTAGCGATATCAGTGCACGATTCAACCAGGATCTTGGTGACTGGCTGGCCATTGGCGTCAGTCTGGTAAGTCACCAGGCGCTTGCCCAGCCACTGCTGTGCGAATGCCTTGGCGTCTTCTTTGCTGCGAACCAGCTTTACGCCGCCCGCTTTACCGCGACCACCAGCGTGGACCTGGGCTTTGACAACCCACTCGGTGCCGCCGATTTTGTCGCAAGCTTCTGCTGCTGCTTCCGGGGTGTCTACTGCGAAACCCTGGGATACTGGCAGGCCGTACTCAGCGAACAGCTGCTTACCCTGATACTCGTGAAGATTCATGCTTATTACCGTCTTCGTTAGGTACTGCGCATTCGGTGCTGCACTTGTTCAAGTGCCGCACCACCTGTGACTGCTGCTTGCGTAGCCTTTCCGGACAACCGGTGCAGCTACGCAAGACTGCGTCCAGCGGATATTCCGCGGTGAGTCTTGCATGCAAGGCTCACGACGGGCCATACCGCCGTGGTTTCTTATTGTCTTAACGCTTCTTGCGGTTGGCGATGTGGATGGCGCCGCCATTCACAGCCAGAGCAGCTTCGTGCAAGGCTTCAGACAGGGTCGGATGGGAGAAAACCATCATGCCCAGGTCTTCAGCGCTGGTGCCGAACTCCATGCCGATCGCGCCCTGCTGAACCAGTTCTGCAGCGCTCGGGCCAATCACGTGGACGCCCAATACGCGGTCAGTCTTGGCATCAGCAATGACTTTCACGAAACCGCCGGTGTCGTTGGCTGCCATGGCACGGCCACTGGCTGCGAACGGGAAGGTGCCAACGTTAACTTCAACGCCTTCAGCCTTCAATACCTGCTCGGTCTTGCCGACCCACGCGATTTCCGGGTGAGTATAAATAACAGACGGGATAAGGTCATAGTTGATTTGGGCTTTGTGGCCCTTGATGCGCTCAACCACCATGATGCCTTCTTCGGACGCCTTGTGCGCCAGCATCATGCCGCGAACCACGTCACCGATCGCGTAAACGCCCGGTACGCTGGTGGTGCACTGGTCGTCAACGAATACGAAACCGCGCTCGTCGATGTTCACACCGCTGTCGGCAGCCAACAGTTCGGTGGTCACTGGACGGCGACCAACGGCAACGATCAGCTTGTCGAAGGTGATGTTCTGTTCGCCGTTGGCATCGGTGTAGTTCACCACGACTTCGTCGCCGTTCACTTTGGAACCGGTAACGCGAGCGCCCAGTTTGATGTCCAGACCTTGTTTGGTCAGGGTCTTGAAGGCTTCTTTGGAAACGGCTTCGTCAGCGGCTGGCAGGAACTTTTCCAGCGCTTCCAGGACAACCACTTGCGAACCCAGACGCGACCAGACCGAACCCAGTTCCAGACCGATGACGCCAGCGCCGATCACGCCCAGACGCTTGGGAACGGATTGGAATTCCAGCGCGCCGGTCGAATCGACGATGACGTTCTGGTCAACCGGAGCCGGTGGAATGTCGATCGGACGCGAGCCCGAAGCCAGAATCACGTTCTCGGCTTCGATGATTTCAACGGTGCCGTCTGGCTTGGTCAGCTCGACTTTCTTGCCAGCCAGCAGCTTGCCGTGGCCTTGCAGGGAAGTGACGCCGTTCGCCTTGAACAGGGTGGCAACGCCAGAGGTCAGGCCTTTGACGATATTGGCTTTACGGCCAACCATTGCCGCCACGTCCATGGTCACGCCAGCGTGATTGATGCCGTGGATCGCGAAGCCTTCTTTGGCTTCCTTGTACTTCCAGGAGCTGTCCAGCAGCGCCTTGGATGGAATGCAGCCGACGTTCAGGCAAGTACCGCCGAGGGCCAGTTTGCCTTCCTTGTCGGTGTATTTCTCGATGCAGGCAGTGGAGAGGCCCAGCTGCGCTGCTTTAATGGCAGCCACGTAGCCGCCAGGGCCCGCGCCAATCACTACCACGTCGAATTTCTGAGTCATAACAAAGGTTCCCTTTTAGCAGCAAGCTTCAAGCCGCGAGCTGCAAGTTGAAGCCCATTCGCATGTTTTGCGCTTGAGGCTTGCAGCTTGCAGCTTGCAGCTGCTTTTTAGATATCCAGCAGCAAACGAGCCGGGTCTTCCAGCAGGTTCTTGATGGTAACCAGGAAGGTCACAGCTTCTTTGCCATCGATCAGACGGTGATCGTAGGACAGAGCGAGGTACATCATCGGACGGATCACGACCTGACCGTTGATCGCCATAGGACGCTGCAGAATGTTGTGCATGCCCAGGATGGCCGCTTGCGGCGGGTTGACGATCGGAGTCGACATCATCGAACCGAAGGTACCACCGTTGGTGATGGTGAACGTACCGCCGGTCATTTCGTCCATCGACAGTTTGCCGTCGCGAGCCTTCTTGCCGAAGGTGGCGATGCCGCCTTCGATTTCAGCCAGGCTCATCAGTTCGGCGTTACGCAGAACCGGTACAACCAGGCCGCGGTCGCTGGAAACAGCCACGCCGACGTCGGCATAACCGTGGTAAACGATGTCGGCACCGTCGATCGATGCGTTGACAGCCGGGAAGCGTTTCAGCGCTTCAGTGGCAGCCTTGACGAAGAACGACATGAAGCCCAGGCGCACGCCGTTGTGGGACTTCTCGAACAGGTCTTTGTACTTCGAACGCAGGGCCATGACTTCAGTCATGTCGACTTCGTTGAAGGTGGTCAGCATCGCCATGTTCGACTGGGCTTCTACCAGGCGCTTGGCCACGGTAGCGCGAACGCGGGTCATCGGAACGCGCTTCTCGATGCGGTCGCCAGCGGCGAACACAGGAGCAGCGGCAGCCGGAGCAGCAGCCTTGGCAGGCGCGGCAGCCGGAGCGGCTTTCTTGGCAGCAACGGCTGCAACCACGTCTTCCTTGGTCACACGACCGCCTTTGCCAGTGCCGGCAACGGAAGCGATGTTGATGCCGTTTTCTTCAGCCAGCTTGCGAGCAGCCGGTGCAGCAACAGGATCGTCTTCGCCTTCGGCGGCTGGCGCAGCAGCTTGTGCAGCAGCCGGAGCCGCGGCAGCAGCTGGAGCGGCAGCAGCGCCGCCCGCTTCGATGGAGCCCAGCACTTCGTCGGACAGAACGGTGTCGCCTTCGTTCTTGACGATAGCGCCCAGCACGCCGTCAGCGGTAGCCAACACTTCCAGCACAACCTTGTCGGTTTCGATGTCGACGATCAGGTCGTCACGCTTTACAGCGTCGCCCGGTTTTTTGTGCCAGGTGGCAACGGTGCCATCGGCAACCGATTCCGGGAAAGTGGGGGCTTTGATTTCGATAGCCATTATCTGTGGGTCCTTAAATTCGGTTTCAGGTGCGCGAAGGCGTTAAACAGTAAAGGCGTCTTGCAGCAGTTTTTCCTGCTGCTCAGCGTGCATCGATGCATAACCACAAGCAGGTGCAGCAGAAGCATCACGGCCGGCGTACTCGAGAACGAGTGCCTTGTTGTGATTGCCCACGATGCGGCGCATGTGGTGCTGGCTGCAGTACCAGGCACCCTGGTTCATCGGCTCTTCCTGACACCAAACGATATGTTTGAGGTTGGTGTACGGAGCCAGGACTTCATTCAAGTCGTCCTCAGGGAACGGGTACAGCTGCTCGATACGCACGATGGCGATGTCATCACGACCTTCGGCACGGCGTTTTTCCAGCAGGTCGTAGTAGACCTTGCCGCTACACAGAACAATGCGCTCGACCTTTTTCGGGTCTTGAACATCGATTTCCGGGATCACGGTCTGGAACGAACCTTCGGCCAGATCTTCCAGGGTCGATATGGCCAGTTTGTGACGCAGCAGCGACTTCGGAGTCAGAACGATCAATGGCTTGCGCAGCGGGCGAATCACCTGACGACGCAGCAAGTGGTAGATCTGGGCCGGCGTGGTCGGTACGGCTACCTGAATGTTGTGCTCGGCGCACAGTTGCAGGTAACGCTCCAGACGCGCCGACGAGTGCTCCGGCCCCTGACCTTCATAACCGTGCGGCAGCAGCATGGTCAGACCGCAAAGACGGCCCCACTTGTGCTCGCCGCTGGTGATGAACTGGTCGATAACTACCTGGGCACCGTTGGCGAAGTCGCCGAACTGGGCTTCCCAGATCACCAGCGCCTCAGGCGTGGTGGTCGAGTAACCGTATTCGAACGCCAGCACGGCTTCTTCGGACAGGAACGAATCGTACAGGTCGAAACGTGGCTGGCCCTTGTACAGGTTTTGCAGCGGGACGTAGGTCCCCGCGTCTTTCTGGTTGTGCAAGACAGCGTGACGGTGCGAGAACGTGCCGCGACCGATGTCCTGACCCGTCATGCGAATCGGGTGACCTTCGAACGCCAGGGTCGCGTACGCCATGGTTTCGGCGTAACCCCAGTTGATCGGCAGGCCGCCGGCTTGCATCTTCTGACGGTCTTCGTAGATTTTCGAGACCTGGCGCTGAACCACGAAGCCTTCCGGGATTTCCAGCAGCTTGGCGGACAGTTCCTGCAAGGTTTTCAGATCGAAACGCGTGTCGTGACGCGCGGTCCAGGCGTGGCCCAGATACGGACGCCAGTCCACGAACAACTCTTTGTTCGGCTCTTTGACCAGGCTTTTTACAACATGCAGGCCGTTGTCCAGCGCGTTGCGGTATTCGTCGACTTTCGCCTGAACACGCTCTGCGTCGAGTACACCGCCCTGGGTCAGACGATCGGCGTACAGCTCACGGGTGGTGCGCTGCTTGGTGATCTGCTGATACATGATCGGCTGGGTGCCACTTGGCTCGTCGGCCTCGTTGTGGCCACGACGACGGTAGCAGACCAGGTCGATTACCACGTCACGCTTGAACTGCATGCGGTAGTCGATGGCCAACTGGGTCACGAACAATACGGCTTCCGGATCATCACCATTCACATGGAGGATCGGCGCCTGGATCATTTTCGCAACGTCGGTCGCGTACTCGGTGGAACGCGAGTCCAGCGGGTTGCTGATGGTGAAACCGACCTGGTTGTTGATCACGATGTGCACGGTGCCGCCGGTCTTGAAACCGCGGGTTTGCGACATCTGGAAGGTTTCCATCACCACGCCCTGACCGGCGAATGCCGCGTCACCGTGGATGGAGATCGGCAGAACCTTCTCGCCGGTAGGGTCGTTACGACGATCCTGACGGGCGCGAACCGAACCTTCGACCACTGGAGATACGATTTCCAGGTGGGACGGGTTGAAGGCCATCGCCAGGTGAACTTCACCGCCGGTGGTCATGACGTTGGACGAGAAGCCCTGGTGATACTTAACGTCACCGGAACCCAGCTCGACCTTCTTCTTGCCTTCGAACTCGTCGAACAGCTCGCGCGGGTTCTTGCCGAAGGTGTTGACCAGCACGTTCAGACGACCACGGTGGGCCATGCCGATAACGATTTCCTTGGTGCCGTAGGAACCGGAACGCTGGATCAATTCGTCGAGCATCGGAATCAGGCTCTCGCCGCCTTCCAGGCCGAAACGCTTGGTACCCGGGTATTTGGTGCCCAGGTATTTTTCCAGGCCTTCGCCGGCGGTGACGCGCTCGAGCAGGTGGCTCTTGATGTCGGCGGAGTACGTCGGACGACCACGCACGCTTTCCAGACGCTGCTGGAACCACTGGCGCTGCTCGGAATCGGTGATATGCGTAAATTCAGCGCCGATGGTGCGGCAATATGTCTGCTGCAACGCTTCGTGAATTTCGCGTAGGCTCGCCTCCTCTTTGCCGATGAACAGGTCGCCGGCACGGAAGGTCGTATCAAGATCGGCATTGGTCAAGCCGTAATGATTGATCGAC
Organism: Pseudomonas sp. SG20052; assembly: GCF_031766055.1. Classification (NCBI taxonomy): domain Bacteria; kingdom Pseudomonadati; phylum Pseudomonadota; class Gammaproteobacteria; order Pseudomonadales; family Pseudomonadaceae; genus Pseudomonas; species Pseudomonas sp. SG20052. The sequence goes on from NZ_CP134498.1 coordinate 4,811,894, forward strand.
AGGTCTGCAGGTGCAGGACGCTGCCACAGCCCCAGCGGGTCAAGCTGGGCTGCCTGGTGGCCACGCATACGGTAGGCCTGGATCAATCGCAGCACTTCAACTTGCTTCTTCTCGTGCTCACTGCTCACGCTGCCGGCGGAAACCGGTTGGGCGCGGCGCTGGTTCTTTGCCAGCAAGACGAAATGATCGCGAATTGTGGAGTGCGAAACATCGGTGGCAGAGCTGCCGTCAATAGGCAGCTTCTGAAAGTAGGTGCGCCACTCTTCTGGCACAGCGTTAGGGTCGTGCAGGTAGAGCTCATAAAGCTCTTCCACATAGGCAGCGTTTCCACCTGAAAGGTAGGCGCTGTTCCACATGCGCTGCATCACGCTTTCTTGCATGCTTGGTCACCCTCGGTTAGGGGAACACCACCGGCGTCGACACCGAGCAAACTTGCAGAAGTCCGAATGCAGCGACCAAAACAAGCCACTTAGGATCACGCTGATAGTCCGGGTACCAGCCCGGATGCCCCTGCTTGTCTCATTTCTTCAAAATAAGAGCCGCAGCCTTGTAAGCTGCTGCCCAGGTTAAAACTACGGCGCCGGTTGAAGCCTGCGCCGTAGCATCTACGGGTACAGCGGTCTTGCAGTTACAGCTGAATCACACGCCGCTTTGCAGCAGCATGTTACGCACGTGACCGATGGCCTTAGTCGGGTTCAGGCCTTTCGGACAGACGTTGACGCAGTTCATGATCCCGCGGCAGCGGAATACGCTGAACGGGTCATCCAGCGAAGCCAGACGCTCGGCAGTCTTGGTGTCGCGGCTGTCTGCCAGGAAGCGGTACGCTTGCAGCAGTGCAGCCGGGCCCAGGAACTTGTCCGGGTTCCACCAGAAGGACGGGCAAGAGGTCGAGCAGCAAGCGCACAGGATGCACTCGTACAGACCGTCGAGCTTTTCACGCTCTTCCGGGGTCTGCAGACGTTCGATGGCCGGAGCCGGCGTGTCGTTCTGCAGGTATGGCTTAACCTTCTCGTATTGCTTGTAGAAGATGCTCATATCGACGACCAGGTCACGGATAACCGGCAAACCTGGCAGCGGACGAACAATCAGCTTGTTACCTTTTACGACAGAAGACAGCGGCGTGACGCAGGCCAGGCCGTTTTTGCCGTTGATGTTCATGCCGTCGGAACCGCAAACACCTTCACGGCAAGAGCGACGATAGGAGAAACCTTCGTCCTGCTCTTTGATCAGGGCCAGCACGTCCAGCACCATCAGGTCTTTACCACCGGTGTCGACCTGGAATTCCTGCATGAACGGCGCAGCGTCCTGATCAGGGTTGTAGCGATAAACACTGACTTGCAACATGGCGGCCACCCTTAATAAGTCCGAATCTTAGGTTCAAAAGTCGGAACAGTTTTCGGCGAGAAGTTCACGGCACGCTTGGTCACGCGCTTGTCACCCGGGAAGTACAGGGTGTGGCACAGCCAGTTTTCGTCGTCGCGATCTTCGTAGTCTTCACGGGCGTGAGCGCCGCGGGACTCTTTGCGGATCTCTGCAGCGATGGCGGTGGCTTCGGCCACTTCCAGCAGGTTTTGCAGTTCCAGGGCTTCGATTCGAGCGGTGTTGAACGCCTGGCTCTTGTCGTTGATCTTGACGTTGGCGATACGGCCACGCAGGTCAGCCAGCTGGGCAATACCCTTCTGCATGTATTCACCGGTACGGAATACACCGAAGTAGTTCTGCATGCAGCTTTGCAGTTCTTTACGCAGAGTGGCGACGTCTTCGCCTTCTGTACGCGAGTTCAGGCCATCGAGACGAGCCAGGGCTGCGTCGATGTCGGACTGGCGAGGACGGGCGTAATCAACGCCTTCTTTCAGGGTCTGCTCCAGGAACAAACCGGCCGCACGGCCGAATACCACCAGGTCGAGCAGCGAGTTGCCACCCAGACGGTTGGCACCGTGAACCGATACGCAGGCCACTTCGCCCACTGCGAACAGACCAGGAATGATCTGGTCGACGCCGTCGGCGTCCTGGGTGATTGCCTGGCCATGAATGTTGGTGGCAACGCCGCCCATCATATAGTGGCAGGTTGGAACGACCGGAATCGGCGCCACGGCTGGATCGACGTGGGCGAAAGTCTTGGACAGTTCCATGATGCCTGGCAGACGACTGTGCAGAACTTCTTCACCGAGGTGATCGAGTTTCAGCATTACGTGGTCGCCATCCGGACCGCAACCGTTGCCGGCGATGATTTCTTTAACCATCGAACGGGCAACAACGTCACGACCTGCAAGGTCTTTGGCGTTCGGAGCATAACGCTCCATGAAACGCTCGCCGTGCTTGTTGATCAGGTAACCGCCTTCACCGCGGCAACCTTCAGTCACCAATACACCGGCGCCGGCGATGCCGGTCGGGTGGAACTGCCACATCTCAATGTCTTGTACCGGCACGCCAGCACGCAGAGCCATGCCGACGCCGTCACCGGTGTTGATCAGGGCATTGGTGGTGGACGAGTAGATACGACCTGCACCGCCAGTCGCCAATACGGTGGCGTTAGCGCGTACGTAGGAAGTTTCGCCGGTTTCGATGCAGATGACGATCATGCCGACAAAGGCACCGTCTTCGTTCTTCACCAGATCCACACCGTAGTATTCGTTGAGGAATACGGTGCCAGCCTTGAGGTTGGCCTGGTACAGGGTGTGCAGCAGTGCGTGACCAGTACGGTCGGCAGCGGCGCATGTACGTGCAGCCTGGCCACCTTTACCGAAGTCTTTCGACTGACCGCCGAACGGACGCTGATAGATGCGGCCCTGTTCGGTACGGGAGAACGGCAAACCCATGTGCTCGAGTTCGAAAACGGCTTCCGGGCCTACGGAACACATGTACTCGATAGCGTCCTGGTCACCGATGTAGTCGGAACCCTTGACGGTATCGTACATGTGCCAGCGCCAGTCATCGTTCGGATCTGCCGAGGCGATGGCGCAGGTGATGCCACCCTGGGCGGATACGGTGTGCGAACGAGTCGGGAAAACCTTGGTAACTACGGCAGTCTTGTGACCACCTTGTGCCAGTTGCAGCGCAGCGCGCATGCCAGCACCGCCGCCGCCAATGATGATGGCGTCGAACGAAAGCGTATTAACTGTAGTAGACATGAATCAGATACCCCAGAGAATCTGCACACCCCAGACGAAGTAAGCGAACATCGCAACGCCGCATACCGCCTGAAAAAGGAAACGTATTGCAGTTGCGGACTTGCCGAACGCCATTGGCGTCAGGTAGTCGGTCGCGATGGTCCACATGCCGACCCAGGCGTGAGCGCCGAGGGCAACGAGGGCCAGGAGACTGAAAATACGCATCCAGTTGCTTGCGAACAGTTCATGCCATTGGGCGTAGCCGATGCCAGGGTTGGCGACGACGTATCCGATCAGGAAAATGAAATAAGCCGCGAGAACGACCGCAGACACACGTTGTGCCATCCAGTCATAGAGGCCCGAACGGGACAGGTTCGTGACGTTAGTTACCATATCCAAACTCCTGCCAGAACGATTACCACCACGGAAACGGCGATAACGATTTTCGAGCCCAGTTTGCCGCCTTCAAGCGACTCGCCGATGCCCATGTCCATGATCAAATGGCGCACACCGGCAACCAGGTGATACAGCAAGGCGGACAGGATGCCCCAAATCACTAGCTTGGCTAGCGGACTGGTCAGACACGCTTTCACCTGACCGAAGCCTTCTTCCGAGTCGAGCGACTTGTCCAATGCATAAAGCATGATGGCCAGGCTGACAAAGAGGATGATTCCGGAGATTCGGTGAAGAATGGACGTGTAAGCAGTGACTGGGAGTTTGATGGTCCTTAGGTCTAGGTTTACAGGTCGTTGGCTATTCACGGCTTTTTTTCACACTGAAGAGCCCCTAACAATCAGGGCAAAGTTGTTGGGGAGTGCACTGGTCAGGTACCCACTACCCAGGGAGTGCGACCCCCAGTAAAGCAGGCCCAAAAGCCCCTGGCGGTCGGAGGCCGAGTATAGACAGTTAGGCTACTAATGACAACGCGTTCACCTTCCCCTAATAGCTCATTGCACAAGTTGGATAAAAGGCGTAAATGGCAGTCAATTTCGAGGAAAAAGTCCGGTTAAAGCCTTCTGGAGCAAGACTTTAGGCAAATTGACATTCGAATTTATCTCACTATAGTGGTGCGGGCCCTGCGTGGGGGGTCTGTCTGATGATTTCAAGCATAAATAGGAGGCCACATGGCTGACAAAAAAGCGCAGTTGATCATCGAGGGCGCAGCCCCCGTCGAGCTGCCCATTTTAACCGGCACCGTTGGTCCCGATGTTATCGACGTTCGGGGCCTGACGGCCACGGGCCGTTTCACCTTTGACCCTGGTTTCATGTCGACAGCTTCCTGCGAGTCGAAGATCACCTATATCGACGGCGACAACGGCATTCTGCTGCACCGCGGTTACCCGATCGAACAGCTCGCTGAAAAATCGGACTACCTGGAAACCTGCTATCTGCTGCTCAACGGCGAATTGCCGACCGCAGAACAGAAGGCCCAGTTCGTCAGCACCGTGAAGAACCACACCATGGTTCACGAGCAGCTGAAGACCTTCTTCAACGGCTTCCGTCGCGACGCTCACCCAATGGCCGTCATGTGCGGCGTAGTCGGCGCCCTCTCGGCCTTCTACCACGACTCCCTCGACATCAATAACCCGCAGCATCGCGAAATTTCCGCGATCCGCCTGGTTGCCAAGATGCCGACCCTGGCAGCGATGGTTTACAAGTACTCCATGGGCCAACCCATGATGTACCCGCGCAACGACCTGACGTACGCGGAAAACTTCCTGCACATGATGTTCAACACCCCGTGCGAGATCAAACCGATCAGCCCGGTACTCGCCAAGGCCATGGACCGGATCTTCATCCTCCATGCCGACCACGAGCAGAACGCATCGACTTCCACCGTACGCCTGGCCGGTTCTTCGGGTGCCAACCCGTTCGCCTGTATCGCCGCCGGCATCGCTGCACTGTGGGGCCCTGCCCACGGCGGCGCGAACGAAGCTGTTCTGACCATGCTCGATGAAATTGGCGATGTGTCGAACATCGACAAGTACATTGCCAAGGCCAAGGACAAGAACGATCCGTTCAAGCTGATGGGCTTCGGTCACCGGGTTTACAAAAACCGCGACCCACGCGCTACCGTCATGAAGCAGACTTGCGACGAAGTGCTGAAGGAACTGGGTATCAAGCACGACAAGCAACTCGAACTGGCCATGCGCCTGGAAGAGATCGCGCTGACCGACCCGTACTTCATCGAACGCTCGCTGTACCCGAACGTCGACTTCTACTCGGGGATCATCCTCAAGGCGATCGGCATTCCAACCAGCATGTTCACCGTGATCTTCGCCCTGGCGCGGACTGTCGGCTGGATCTCCCACTGGAAAGAAATGCTCTCCAGCCCGTACAAGATTGGCCGTCCTCGCCAGCTGTACACCGGCTACGAGTCGCGTGACATCACCAAGCTGGAAGACCGCAAATAAGACCTGTCTTGCGATGACGTCTTAAGCTGTACCGGGAACGGCCTCTATTTATATAGAGGCCGTTTTTGTTTGTGCGGTCTCAGCGGCCTAGGGGCCGACTGGTATTTTGGTTGTGTACATATCCGTTTCTGCGGTAACGGCTACTTATGGTTTCGCTCTTACAGCGAGTCCTTTTTTCAAACGCCAAAAGGGAACCAAAAGGCTTCGCCCCGACGTACGGCGCCTCGCTGAGGCTCCGCGATCCCTCGCTACGGCGTCCATCAGGGGGCATCGCCTAAGGTCTGCCGAAGGGGCGAGAGAACAAGATCAACGTCAAAAGCCAAAGCCAAAGCCAAAGCCAAAGCCAAAAGGATCACTGCCTTTGGAAAGCTTGCGTACATCCGCAAGAACAGGTCGGCTGTCAGGCCGCCTTCGCGGGCAAGCCTCGCTCCTACAAGGGGTTCGGTGTAAACGCTTCGCTCTTCACCACTCATCAGGCCGAGCGTTAGCTCGCCTGCAGCTTGGCCGTCATCGCTGGCAGGCCAGCTCCCACAGGGTCAAGTGTTCACCTGCAAGTCATTGGTCGGCTGTCAGGCCGCCTTCGCGGGCAAGCCTCGCTCCTACAAGGGGTTCGGTGTACACGCTTCGCTCTCACCACTCATCAGGCCGAGCGTTAGCTCGCCTGCAGCTCTTGATCTTGATCTACCCGCCCCTTTCGGGAGGCTGAGTGGAGGTGTTCATCCGGGGAGTGGCGCGCAGCGCCGTTCGACGCAGTCGAACACGCTGCATGTAGGTCGTCGCGAAGCAGACCGGAGGGCAGTGTCCCCGGATGGATACCGGAGCGAAGGAACGCCGAGCCTTAGCGAGGGGCCGGACGCTTGGGGCGAGACTTTTTGGTTCCTTTTGGCTGGGCCGGCACTCCGGGCGTTTGACAAAAGGGACTCGCCGTAAGGGCGAAACCATAAGTGGCCGTTACCGCAGGAATGGATATGTACACCCGAGAGAGACAGGCCGCCTTCGCGGGCAAGCCTCGCTCCTACACCAAATACCATCGCCAACAAAAAAAATGCCCCGATCTCTCGACCAGGGCATTTTTCGTTTAACGCAACTTACACAGACAAACCCGAAGCCTTAGTGAGAAACCGCCCCACTCGCCCCCAAACCGGTCTGCGAACGAACAAACTGCGGGAAGAACAGCGCACGCTCATTAACGCCAGCCGCCGACTTGTCAGTGATCGAGAAGAACCAGATCCCGATAAACGCAATGGCCATCGAGAACAGCGCCGGGTACTCATACGGGAAGATAGCCTTCTCGTGATGCAGGATCTGCACCCAAATGGTTGGCCCAAGGACCATCAAACCAACGGCACTGATCAGGCCCAACCAGCCGCCGATCATCGCACCGCGAGTGGTCAGCTTCTTCCAGTACATGGAAAGCAACAGCACCGGGAAGTTACAGCTCGCTGCGATGGAGAACGCCAGGCCCACCATGAACGCGATGTTCTGGCTTTCGAACAGAATGCCCAAGCCGATCGCCAGCACTGCCAAAGCGATGGTGGTGATTTTCGAGACACGGATCTCGTCCTTCTCGTTGGCCTTGCCTTTCTTGATCACGCTGGCATACAGGTCGTGAGACACCGCCGAAGCACCGGCCAGGGTCAAACCGGCAACCACCGCCAGAATGGTCGCAAACGCTACCGCCGAGATAAAGCCCAGGAAAATACTGCCACCCACCGCGTTGGCCAGGTGCACCGCCGCCATGTTGTTGCCGCCCAAAAGCGCGCCAGCAGCATCTTTAAAGGCCGGGTTGGTGCTGACCAGCAGGATCGCGCCGAAGCCGATGATGAAAGTCAGGATGTAGAAGTAGCCAATGAAGCCGGTTGCATACAGCACGCTCTTGCGAGCTTCTTTTGCGTCACTCACGGTGAAGAAGCGCATCAGGATGTGCGGCAGGCCAGCGGTACCGAACATCAATGCCAGGCCAAGGGAGAACGCCGAGACCGGGTCTTTCACCAGACCGCCGGGGCTCATGATCGCTTCGCCTTTGGCGTGAACCTTGATCGCCTCGGAGAACAGTGTGCTGAAGTCAAAGTTGACGTGCTTCATCACCATCAGCGCCATGAACGAGGCACCAGACAGCAACAGCACAGCCTTGATGATCTGCACCCAAGTGGTCGCCAGCATGCCGCCAAACAGCACGTACATGCACATCAGGACGCCGACCAGGATCACTGCTACGTGGTAATCCAGACCGAACAGCAACTGGATCAGCTTGCCGGCCCCGACCATTTGCGCGATCAGGTAGAACGCCACCACCACCAGCGAACCGCAAGCGGACAGCGAGCGAATCTGGGTTTGCCCAAGGCGGTAGGACGCCACATCGGCAAAGGTGTACTTACCCAGGTTACGCAGGCGCTCGGCGATCAGGAACAGAATGATCGGCCAACCCACCAGGAAGCCGATCGAGTAGATCAGGCCATCGTAGCCGGAAGTGAACACCAGGGCGGAAATACCCAGGAAGGACGCCGCGGACATGTAGTCACCGGCAATCGCCAGACCATTCTGGAAACCGGTGATCTTGCCACCGGCCGCATAGTAGTCGGCCGCCGAGTTATTTTTCTTGGAAGCCCAGTAGGTGATATACAAAGTCGCGCCGACGAACGCCACGAACATCAGGATCGCGGGGACGTTCAGCGGTTGTTTCTGAACCGCGCCGGTCAGGGCTTCAGCCGCCCAGGCACCCGGTGCGAATGCTGCAACGCTCAATAGAGCCAATAGACGCCGGATCATTGCTGAGCCTCCTTGAGAATCAGATTGTTCAGGTCGTCGAATTCGCCATTGGCGCGTCGTACATAGATTGCTGTCAGGATAAAGGCCGAGAGAATCAGCCCGACACCAATCGGTATCCCCCAGGTAATCGAAGAATCGGGGCTGATTTTCGCTCCCAGAATATGCGGCCCGTAAGCAATCAAAAGGATGAATCCGGAGTAAAGCCCAAGCATGATCGCCGAAAGAATCCAGGCGAACCTTTCTCGCTTACTAACCAGCTCCTTGAAGCGCGGGCTGTTTTGAATCGAGAGGTAAATGCTGTCGTTCATTGTTTTTATCCTCGCAGCACAGATTAAAGTTGGAACGTTATCCACTCTATGCGGCTGCGGGGCAGGTTCCAGACGACCTTAGTATTAGAACGACATGACAGAATCGCCATTTTCTGGTGTGACGCAACTTTTGTAGGAGCCAGGCTTGCCGGCGAAGGCGTCCTCACGATCGCTTTCGCCGGCAAGCCTGGCTCCTACAAAAAAAAACAAAAGGCCCGTTGGCAATATGCCAAGGGGCCTTGAGAGGTGCTGACTAGAGCCGTCAGCTCAAATCACTTGATCCAGTCTGCAACGCGCTCAGGGTGTTTTGCCACCCAATCTTTCGCCGCGGCGTCAGGCTTGGCGCCGTCTTGGATCGCCAACATGACTTCGCCGATTTCGTCTTTCGAGGCCCACTGGAAGTTCTTCAGGAACTTGGCAACTTCCGGCGCCTTGGTGGCCAGTTCTTTGCTGCCGATGTTGTTCACGGTTTCAGCCGCGCCATAAACGCCTTTCGGGTCGTCCAGGAAGCGCAGTTTCCACTTGGCGAACATCCAGTGCGGTACCCAACCGGTCACAGCGATGGATTCGTTTTTCTTCTCGGCACGGGTCAGCTCGGCAATCATGCCGGCGCCGGAACTGGCCTTGAGTTGATACCCGGTCAGATCGTAATCCTTGATCGCCTGCTCGGTTTTAAGCATCACGCCCGAACCGGCGTCGATGCCGACGATGCGTTTTTTGAAGGTGTCGTCAGTTTTCAGGTCATCGATGGTTTTAGCCTTGACGTACTCCGGCACGATCAAGCCGATTTTTGCATCCTTGAAGTTCGGACCGTAATCGACGACTTGATCCTTGTTCTTGGTCCAGTATTCGCCGTGAGTCACCGGCAGCCAGGCGGACAACATGGCGTCGAGTTTGCCGGTGGCCACACCCTGCCACATGATCCCGGTGGCGACGGCTTGCAGTTTCACGTCATAACCCAGCTTTTGCTTGATCACTTCGGCGGCCACATGCGTGGTCGCGACGCTGTCGGACCAACCGTCAACGTAACCGATGCTCAGGGTTTTGCTCTCGGCATTGGCCATTGTGGAGCCAATCGCGAGCACCAGAGCGGCACCTGCGCCTAAAAGTCGTCGCATCTTCATCGTTACTTCCCCGAAAGTGCTGCGCTCGACGGGTGCCGAGTCGCGTCAACGTATTGTTATGGTGCACAGCGCCCCCATCACGCTCACCGCAAACTCGTTCGAACATCAGCGTGATTTTCCATGGGAGCACTGATGCCTCGATAATCAACCTGACGACAACCGGAACCTGTGCTGTCAGCGACCTCAAGGCATCGAGAAACGACATCAGAACGCCATTAATCACGACCGCCTGGAGCGCGCCGACCAATCCGCCCGAACTTTGCATGTCAAAATCATGCAAGCCCCCTAGCGCGGGGCAAATGAAGGTAACATGCGCGGCTTTGCTCCCAGACGGCCTGACCATGCCCGCGACCTCCCGCTTTCCTTTTCTGGCTTATCTCTTCGCTTGCCTGCTGGGGCTGTTTGCCCTTGGCGGCTTTTGGTACGGCCTTGGCAAACCGGTGATTCTGCCGGACGTGGCCAGCGCGACGCACAAGCTGCAATGCGCCTCCTACACCCCGTTCGACAAGGACCAGTCGCCGTTCGACGTGCCGTTCAAGTTGCGCCCCGAGCGCATGGACGCCGACCTCGCGCTGCTGGCCAAAAGCTTCGAGTGCATCCGCACCTATTCCATGACCGGCCTCGAGGCGTTGCCCGACCTGGCGCGCAAGCATGGTTTGAAACTGATGATTGGCGCCTGGGTCAACAGCAACCCGGTGGACACCGAGAAAGAAGTCGACCTGCTGATCGCCTCGGCCAACGCCAACGCGGACGTGGTGACCTCGGTGATCGTCGGCAACGAAACCCTGCTGCGCAAGGAAGTCACGGGTGCGCAGTTGGCAAAGCTGATCAATAAAGTCAAAAGCCAGGTCAAGCAACCGGTGACTTACGCCGATGTCTGGGAGTTTTGGCTCAAGCACCCGGAAATCGCCCCGGCAGTGGATTTCCTGACCATCCATTTGCTGCCGTACTGGGAAGATGATCCCTCGAACATCGATGCCGCGCTGCAGCATGTGGCCGAAGTGCGTCAGGTGTTCGGCAACAAATTCGCGCCCAAGGACGTGGTGATTGGCGAAACCGGCTGGCCGAGCGAAGGCCGTCAGCGCGAAACCGCCCTGCCGAGCCGGGTTAACGAAGCCAAGTTCATTCGCGGTTTTGTCATCATGGCCGAGCAGCAAGGCTGGCATTACAACCTGATCGAAGCTTTCGACCAGCCCTGGAAGCGCGCCAGCGAAGGTGCGGTCGGTGGTTACTGGGGGCTGTTCGATGCCGATCGCCAGGACAAGGGCGTGCTGGCCGGTCCCGTGTCGAACGTGCCGTACTGGTCGCAGTGGCTGGCCGTTGGCGGTTTGATTTTTCTTGGCACGCTGATCCTTGGCGGGCGTGTACGCACCACCCGCGCTGCACTGGTGCTGCCGCTGCTCGGCGCACTGGCGGCGTGCTCGATTGGCGCCTGGGGTGATCTGGCGCGAGTCACGACGCGCTTTGCCAGTGAATGGTTGTGGGTGGCGTTGCTGACGGGGTTGAATCTGTTGGTGCTGGCGCATGCTGCATTGACGCTGAGCGCTCGTACCGGTTGGCGTGAGCGGGCGTTCAATGCACTGGAGCGTCGAGCAGGCTGGCTGGTCGCCGGAGCAGGTTTTGCGGCGGCGGTGATGATGCTTGAACTGGTGATCGACCCGCGTTATCGCAGCTTTCCAAGTGTCGCCTTCATACTGCCGGCGCTGGTTTACCTGTGCCGCCCAGTGAGCGCGGCGCGCCGTGAAATCGCCCTGCTGACCTTCATCATTGGCGCCGGCATTGCACCGCAGCTGTTCCGTGAAGGGTTGCAGAACCAGCAAGCCTGGGGTTGGGCGCTGGTGAGTGTTTTGATGGTGGCGATGTTGTGGCGCTGTTTGCGGGTTCGCAAGGCGTAATCTTCAGCGCAGCTGGTGGCCTCTTCGCGCGCAAGCCACGCTCCCACAGGTTCGGCGAATACAGATGTTGTGTACGACGAAGATCCTGCAGGAGCGAGGCTTGCCCGCGAAGACGGACTATCAGGCGCTACGGGAGTCCCGGACCAGCCGCAACCCGGCAATCACCACCGCAAAAACGGCCAAGGTCGTGTTGTACAACGCCAGCGCCGGAAACCCGAACACCAGCGCCAGCACTGCCAGCCACCACCCTGCCCGGCCCGGCACCACAAACCCGATGATCGCAGCGGCCAGTGCAGCAAAGCCCAACACCTTGAAGTGAATCATCAAGCCCAGGTTCGAACGAATCTGGCATTCCCAGCGGCTCGCCTCGTCCACGCAGATGCCAACCCACTGCGCATCCTCCATAAAGCCATAACGCGCGCCATAACTGGCGGCCAGCCATAATGGCAGCAGAACGAGTAGCAGAATCACGGGCAGACGGCGGGACATGAAGCACTCCAATAAACGAAAACGGCGGCCAGCTTAATCCTCCGGCAGCGCTAAGCAAACGCGCGTAACAGATAATTAGTCACGAAATAGCTGCAAAGTGTATCGTCCAGCTACTATTGATCCGAAATTCGCCCAGATTGGTGCCGCAGCATGGCACTTTGGCGCAAACCCCGTGGTCATAGCCTGCGAACTTCATTCGGCACCTTCCTCTAAGGGATCTAGTCATGCTCCGTTCCTTGCGCTTCGCCGCCCTGTTTGGCGGCCTTATTTTGAGTGCGTCCGCACTGGCGGTCGATATCGACGCCGCCAGTTATGGCTACCCCTTGACCAACCCGTTCGAGGCGACCATTGCCACGACTCCGCCGGACCTGCGCCCGGAGTTACCGCTGGACGACGACATCGATCAGCAGACTCGCAGCGTGACTCTGCGCCCGGAGCGTGCATTCGAACTGCCAGACAATTTCTGGCCGGTCAAAAAGCTGACCTATCGTATTGCCACTCAGGACAAGGCTGCGCCGCTGATCTTCCTGATCGCCGGCACCGGTGCGCGTTATGACAGCAGCCTCAATGAATACCTGAAAAAGCTCTACTACAAGGCCGGTTATCACGTGGTGCAACTGTCGTCGCCCACCAGTTTCGACTTTATGAGCGCGGCCTCACGCTTTGCCACACCGGGTATCACCAAGGAAGACGCCGAAGACATGTACCGGGTGATGCAGGCCGTGCGGGCGCAAAACCCGCACGTTGCCGTCACCGATTACTACCTGACCGGTTACAGCCTGGGCGCGCTGGACGCGGCCTTCGTCGCGCACCTGGACGAAACCCGTCGCAGCTTCAACTTCAAGAAAGTCTTGCTGCTCAACCCGCCGGTCAACCTCTACACCTCGATCACCAACCTGGACAAGCTGGTCCAGACCGAGGTCAAGGGCATCAACAACAGCACCACGTTTTATGAACTGGTGCTGAACAAACTGACTCGCTACTTCCAGCAAAAAGGCTACATCGACCTCAACGATGCCCTGCTCTACGACTTCCAGCAGTCCAAGCAGCACCTGACCAACGAGCAGATGGCCATGCTGATCGGCACTTCGTTCCGCTTTTCGGCGGCCGACATTGCCTTCACCTCGGACCTGATCAACCGCCGCGGCCTGATCACCCCGCCGAAATACCCGATCACCGAAGGCACCAGCCTCACGCCGTTCCTCAAGCGTGCGCTGCAATGCGACTTCGACTGCTACATCACCGAGCAAGTGATCCCGATGTGGCGCGCCCGCACCGACGGCGGCAGCCTGCTGCAACTGATCGACCAAGTCAGCCTGTATGCCCTCAAGGATTACCTGCACGACAGCCCGAAAATCGCCGTCATGCACAACGCCGACGACGTGATCCTCGGCCCTGGCGACCTCGGTTTCCTGCGCAAGACCTTTGGCGACCGTTTGACCGTTTATCCACTGGGCGGCCATTGCGGCAACCTAAATTACCGCGTCAACAGCGACGCTATGCTGGAGTTCTTCCGTGGCTAAATACCTCCTGCTTATCGCTGCGTTACTCTGTGCAGGCGTCGCCAATGCCGACAACAGCAAAGCCAACGCACCTGTCGTGGTCGACAGTGACGGTTTCAAGGAACCGCTGAGCAAACTCAAGTTCAACCCGGGGCTGGATCAGCGCGAGTTCGAACGATCCACGCTCAATGCGCTGAACGTCTACGACCCGCTGGAAGAGTGGAACCGCCGGGTTTATCACTTCAACTACCGCTTCGACCAATGGGTGTTCCTGCCGGTAGTCGACGGTTATCGCTACATCACCCCGAGTTTCCTGCGCACCGGAGTGAGCAACTTCTTCAATAACATCGGCGATGTGCCGAACCTGATGAACAGCCTGCTGCAGTTCAAGGGCAAGCGTTCGATGGAAACCACCGCACGCCTGTTGCTCAACACCACCATCGGCATCGCCGGCCTGTGGGACCCGGCCACGGCCATGGGCCTCCCGCGCCAGAGCGAAGACTTCGGCCAGACCCTGGGCTTCTACGGTGTACCGGGCGGCGCTTATTTCGTGTTGCCGATCCTCGGCCCGTCGAACATCCGCGACACCGGCGGCCTGGTGGTGGACTTCAGCGCCGAATCGGCGATCAATTTCCTGAACGTCTCGGAAGTCAGCTCCAACCATCCTGAGGTCTGGGCCCTGCGCGGCGTCGACAGGCGCTACCAGAACAGCTTCCGCTACGGCCAGCTGAACTCGCCGTTCGAGTATGAGAAGGTGCGCTACGTGTACACCGAGTCACGCAAGTTGCAGATCGCCGAGTAATTTCATCGGCAACAAAAAAGGCCATTCGATTCGCGTCGAATGGCCTTTTTTATGAGGTCTCTCAAACACCACAAAACCAATGTGGGAGCGAGCCTGCTCGCGATGGGGCCAGCACAGTCAACATCTATGCTGACTGAAACACCGCTATCGCGAGCAGGCTCGCTCCCACACTTGGAAAGTGCCCAGCTTCTAGCCTTTCAGAGTTTTCCAGATTTTGCTGGCGACCATCACACCCGCCAGCACCACAGCTCCGGCCACAATCCCCGCCACCGCATTCAGCAACGTCGGCACGATAAACCCGGCACCGCCCGCCCCTGCACTGACGCTCTCAATCCAGTGATGAACCACCGGCACGCCATGGGTCAGAATCCCGCCGCCCACCAGGAACATTGCTGCCGTGCCGATCACCGACAGGCCTTTCATCATGTACGGCGCTGCGCGCAGAATCCCGCCGCCGATGCTTTTGGCCATCTGCCCGGGCTTCTGGGTCAGCCACAGGCCGAGATCATCAAGCTTGACGATACCCGCCACCAGGCCATAGACACCGATAGTCATGACGATGGCAATACCCGACAGCACGATAACCTGCTGAGTCAACGACGCATCTGCCACGGTGCCGAGGGTGATGGCGATGATTTCCGCCGACAGGATGAAGTCGGTGCGGATAGCGCCCTTGATCTTGTCTTTCTCGAACGCCACCAGATCAACGGCCGGATCGGCCACGGCTTCGACCAGCTCGGCATGTTCGGCCTGATCTTCAGCCTTGCTGTGCAGGAATTTGTGGGCGAGTTTCTCGAAACCTTCGAAACACAGGTAGGCGCCACCGACCATCAACAGTGGGGTGACCAGCCACGGGATGAACACGCTGATCGCCAGCGCCGACGGCACCAGGATCAGTTTGTTGAGAAACGAGCCCTTGGCCACGGCCCAAACGACCGGTATTTCCCGTTCGGCACGCACGCCGCTGACCTGCTGGGCATTGAGCGCCAAATCGTCGCCGAGCACGCCGGCGGTCTTCTTGGCGGCCATTTTGGTCATCAACGCCACATCGTCGAGAACGGCGGCGATGTCGTCGATCAGCATCAGCAAACTGCTTCCTGCCATAAATCAGGTTTCCTTCTTGAATGAATGCCGCGCAGCATAGCGCGACCGAGCGCCACACGGGGCATTCTTGAGCGCCGCGCGAGGCCGGTGATACCATGCGCAACCGCCAGAACAGGCAAGGAACCCCCTGGTTTATGAGCACTATCCGCGAGCGCAACAAAGAACTGATCCTGCGTGCCGCCAGTGAAGAATTTGCCGACAAGGGCTTCGCAGCGACCAAAACCAGTGATATCGCAGCCAAGGCGGGATTGCCCAAGCCCAACGTCTATTACTACTTCAAATCCAAGGAAAACCTCTACCGCGAGGTCCTGGAAAGCATCATCGAGCCGATTCTGCAGGCGTCGACGCCGTTCAACGCCGACGGTGTGCCCAGCGAAGTGCTGAGTGGCTACATTCGCTCGAAAATCCGCATCTCCCGCGACTTGCCTTTCGCCTCCAAGGTATTCGCCAGCGAAATCATGCACGGCGCCCCGCACCTGAGTGCCGACCTGGTCGAACAGCTCAACGGCCAGGCCAAGCACAACATCGACTGCATCCAGACCTGGATCGACCGCGGCCAGATCGCCCCGATCGACCCTAACCACCTGATGTTCAGCATCTGGGCCGCGACGCAGACTTATGCTGACTTTGACTGGCAGATCACGGCCATTACTGGCAAGGCCAAGCTGGATGAAGAGGACTATGAAGCGGCGGCGCAGACGATAATTCGGCTGGTGCTGAAGGGGTGTGAGCCGGATCAGTGAGACTGCGCTGCGGCTTATCGTCAGCAGGCTCACTCCTGCATTTGGAATGTATTCCCCTGTAGGAGTGAGCCTGCTCGCGATCGAGGCGATTCGGTCCCAACTCAAACCCAAATCGCATCCCACAACGGATAATCGCCCAGTTTCTCCACCAGTCCAGCCCGCAACGGGTTGGCCACGACATACCTCGCCAACTTCACCAAATCCTCCTCCCGCCGAAGTGCCCGATCATGGAATCCTCTCTGCCAGAGGCTAATATTTCGACCGGTACGCTGCTTCACCGCTTTGGTACTCATCGACTTGGTCTTTTGCATCAACTCGCTCAAAGAGCCCTGCTGTAATTCAATCAACCAATGAAAATGATCGGGCATGACTACCCACGCCAGTGAGTTCGCCAAGCCTAGACTCTGAGCATTTCGAAATTGATCGACGACCAGCCTGCCCAAGGCAAAATCCTTGAAAACCGGGATCCTGTGAAGTGTATTGCTGGTTAACAAATAAATCCGGCTGGCTTCGGCATAGCGCCCGACTCGCAATCGGTGTGCAGCAGGTAAATCCGGCATTCCTTGCCTCCCATGATCAGGTCAGGAGAAGGCTAGTCCTGTGGATTAAGGAAGACGGGACAAACTTTTGGCTGGATGTGTCAGGTAGATAGCTATCGCGAGCAGGCTCACTCCTACAGGGGATTTGTGGTGTTCAGACATTTTGTGTCCAACCCGATCCTTGTAGGAGTGAGCCTGCTCGCGATAGCGATTAATCAGTCACCCCAAATCAAGCAGTAACCCCCGCATCCGCCCTCAACCCCACCGCCTCGATCGCACTGATCGCGCACTGCTCGTCAACATCCGACAGATCCCCGCTGATCCCCACCGCCCCCAGCACATTCCCGTCCTGATCCCGAATCAACACGCCGCCCGGTGCCGGCACGACGCTGCCTTGCCCCAGGCTGTTCAGCGCGGCGAAGAACGCCGGTCGTTGTTGGGCGTCCAGCGCCAGCAGGCGTGAGCCTTTGCCGAGGGCGATGGCGCCCCAGGCTTTGCCGATGGCGACTTGCGGGCGCAGCAGGCTGGCGCCGTCTTCGCGCTGCAAGGTAATCAAGTGCCCGCCGGCATCCAGCACCGCGATGGTCAGTGGAGCCGCGGAGATAGCACGCCCAGCGGTGATGGCCTGATCGATCAGGTTGACTGCAACTTTCAAGGTTAAAGCGCTCATGGTGCCGTCCTCATTTTGTTATAGGGAAAGCCAGTGGACTGCGCGCTTGCGTCGCAGTCCGATGCAACAAATAGAACACAATGAATTATTTTTTTGTATACAATAATTCTCGAAAAGCGCCACATGCGACGAAAAGCCACAGCAGAACGGGCTTCCGACGAATGAAACAGTCGCTTGAGAAAATGGATTGACCTGCGCCGTCCGCCGTGAATACACTCTGCGCAAAGCCACTTGTATACAATTACAAAACGTAAGAGGCACAAAACCATGAGCAAAATGAGAGCAATCGAAGCCGCCGTTCTGGTGATGCGCCGTGAAGGGGTTGATACCGCTTTTGGCATCCCGGGCGCCGCGATCAACCCGCTGTACTCCGCCTTGCAGAAGGTTGGTGGCATCGATCACGTCCTCGCGCGCCACGTTGAAGGTGCCTCGCACATGGCCGAGGGCTACACCCGCACCAAGGCCGGCAACATCGGCGTGTGCATCGGCACCTCCGGCCCGGCCGGCACCGACATGGTCACCGGGCTCTACAGCGCCTCGGCCGACTCGATCCCGATTCTTTGCATTACCGGCCAGGCCCCCCGCGCCCGTATGCACAAGGAAGACTTCCAGGCTGTCGACATCACCGCGATCGTCAAACCAGTGACCAAGTGGGCAACCACCGTCATGGAACCGGGCCAGGTGCCTTACGCGTTTCAGAAAGCCTTCTATGAAATGCGCTCCGGCCGTCCAGGCCCGGTGCTGATCGACTTGCCGTTCGACGTGCAGATGGCTGAAATCGAATTCGACATCGATGCCTACCAACCACTGCCGCTGGCCAAGCCAACCGCTAACCGTGTGCAAATCGAGAAGGCCCTGGCCATGCTCGATCAGGCCGAGCGTCCATTGCTGGTGGCCGGTGGCGGCATCATCAATGCCGATGCCAGCGAGTTGCTGGTGGAGTTCGCCGAGCTGACCGGTATCCCGGTGATCCCGACCCTGATGGGCTGGGGCACCATCCCGGACGATCACCCGCTGATGGTCGGCATGGTCGGCTTGCAGACGTCGCACCGTTACGGCAACGCCACCCTGCTCAAGTCCGACGTGGTGTTGGGCGTCGGTAACCGTTGGGCCAACCGCCACACCGGTTCGATCGATGTGTACACCGAAGGCCGCAAGTTCATTCACGTCGACATCGAGCCGACGCAAATCGGCCGCGTATTCAACCCGGACCTGGGCATCGTCTCCGACGCCGCGGCCGCGTTGACCGTGTTCATCGAAGTCGCTCGCGAATGGCAAGCCGCCGGCAAGCTGAAAAACCGCAGCGCCTGGCTGCAAGACTGCCAGCAGCGCAAAGCCAGCCTGCAGCGCAAGACTCACTTCGACAACGTGCCGGTCAAGCCGCAACGGGTTTACGAAGAGATGAACCAGGTGTTCGGCAAAGACACCTGTTACGTCAGCACCATCGGCCTGTCGCAGATTGCCGGCGCGCAGTTCCTGCACGTCTACAAGCCTCGTCACTGGATCAACTGCGGCCAGGCCGGCCCGTTGGGCTGGACCATTCCGGCAGCACTGGGCGTGGTCAAGGCCGATCCGACCCGCAAGGTCGTGGCGCTGTCGGGCGACTATGATTTCCAGTTCATGATCGAGGAATTGGCGGTGGGCGCGCAGTTCAAGCTGCCGTACATCCACGTTGTGGTCAACAATTCGTACCTGGGGCTGATTCGTCAGGCCCAGCGCGGTTTCGACATGGACTACTGCGTACAGCTGTCCTTCGATAACCTGAACGCCCCGGAACTCAATGGTTACGGTGTCGACCACGTCGCGGTGGCCGAGGGCCTCGGTTGCAAGGCGCTGCGGGTGTTCGAACCGGGTCAGATCCAGCCTGCCCTGCGCAAGGCTCAAGAGCTGATCGAAGAGTTCAAGGTGCCGGTGATCGTCGAGATTATTCTGGAGCGCGTGACCAACATTTCCATGGGCACCGAGATCAACGCCGTCAATGAATTCGAAGACCTGGCGCTGGTCGGCAACGACGCGCCAACGGCGATTTCGCTGCTCGATTAACTGCTGATCGTTCCCACTGTGGGAGCGCGCCTGTGTGGCGAGGGAGCTTGCTCCCGCTGGGTCGCGAAGCGGCCCCAAAAGCTTTGCGACTGCTTCGCAGCCGAGCGGGAGCAAGCTCCCTCGCCACACAGGCTCGCACCCACAGGGGACTGCACAAATTTACGGGAGACCACCATGCCGCGTTTCGCAGCCAACCTGTCCATGCTGTTCACTGAGCAGGATTTTCTTGCCCGTTTCGAAGCGGCCGCCAAGGCCGGCTTCAGTGGTGTCGAGTACCTGTTCCCCTACGACTTCAGCTCTGCCGAGATCAAGGCCAAGCTCGACGCCAACGGCCTGACCCAAGTGCTGTTCAACCTGCCGGCCGGTGACTGGGCAAAGGGCGAACGCGGTATCGCGTGCCTGCCGGACCGGGTTGAAGAGTTCCGCGCCGGTGTCGATCTGGCGATCGCTTACGCAAAAGTGTTGGGCAACACCCAGGTCAACTGCCTGGCGGGTATTCGTCCACAAGGTGTCGACGATGCCACCGTGGAAAAAACCTTCGTCGCCAACCTCAAGTACGCCGCCGACAAGCTGCAAGCGGCGGGCATCAAACTGGTGATGGAAGCGATCAACACCCGCGACATTCCGGGTTTCTACCTGAACAACACGGCGCAAGCCCTGTCGATTCGCGAACAGGTCGGCAGCGCCAATCTGTTCCTGCAATACGACATCTATCACATGCAAATCATGGAGGGCGACCTGGCCCGCACCATGGCTGCGCATCTGGGCGAGATCAACCACATCCAGTTGGCCGATAACCCGGGGCGCAACGAACCGGGCACCGGTGAAATCAACTACCGCTTCCTGTTCGAACACTTGGACCGCATCGGTTATCAGGGTTGGGTTGGTTGTGAATACAAACCGCTGACCACCACTGAAGCGGGCCTGGGCTGGCTGAAAACCCACAACGCGATCTGACCTGATACCGCGTCATCGTTCTTCGCGGGCAAGCCTCGCTCCTACAGGATCAGGTTGATACGCAACAAGGCGACAGACACGTACCCGTAGGAGCGAGGCTCGCCCGCGAAGGCGTCCTCGCCGACACCCAAGAATTTTGCGAACAGAGCAATAAAAACAAGAGGAATTTCTCATGGCTAAAATCGGATTTATCGGCACCGGCATCATGGGCCACCCAATGGCGTTGAACCTGCAGAAAGCCGGTCACAGCCTGTTCCTGTCGGCGCACCACGATGCCGCCCCGGCCGACCTGATTGCCGGTGGCGCCGTCGCCCTGGCGAACCCGAAAGAAGTCGCCCAGGAAGCTGAAGTCATCATCATCATGGTGCCGGATACCCCGCAGGTCGACGACGTGCTGTTCCGCGCCGATGGCGTTGCGGCCGGCGTGGGCAAAGGCAAAATCGTTATCGACATGAGCTCGATCTCGCCGACGGCTACCAAGGCATTCGCGGCCAAGGTCAACGAAAAAGGCGCTCAATACCTCGACGCGCCAGTGTCCGGCGGTGAAGTCGGCGCCAAGGCCGCGACCCTGAGCATCATGGTCGGCGGTGATGCCGATGCCTTCGAACGCGCGCTGCCGCTGTTCCAGGCCATGGGCAAGAACATCACCCTGGTCGGTGGTAACGGCGACGGTCAGACCGCGAAAGTGGCGAACCAGATCATCGTCGCGCTGAACATTCAGGCCGTGGCCGAAGCACTGCTGTTCGCCGCGAAAAACGGTGCCGATCCCGCCAAGGTCCGTGAAGCGCTGATGGGTGGTTTCGCCTCCTCGAAGATCCTCGAAGTGCACGGCGAGCGCATGATCAAAGGCACCTTCGACCCGGGCTTCCGCATCAGCCTGCACCAGAAGGACCTGAACCTGGCCCTGCAAGGCGCCAAAGAGCTGAACATCAACCTGCCGAACACCGCCAACGCCCAGCAAGTGTTCAGCACCTGCGCAGCCATCGGCGGCAGCAACTGGGACCACTCGGCGCTGATCAAGGGCCTGGAACACATGGCGAACTTCTCGATTCGCGATAAGTAAGCCCTGCCCAAAACCCTGTGGGAGCGAGCCTGCTCGCGAAAGCGGTTTCACATTCAACATCTATGTTGGCTGACACACCGCATTCGCTAGCAGGTTAGCTCCCACAGGGATCTGAGTTGCACCTTCAAATAACAAGAATTCCGGGAGCCCGCCATGTCGGTCGATCCGCAACAATTCCTGCGCGAGCTGTTCGCCACAGCCATCGACGCCGCCCATCCGCAGCAAGTCCTCGAAGCCCATTTGCCCACAGATCGCAGCGGTCGGGTGATTGTCATTGGCGCCGGCAAAGCCGCGGCCGCCATGGCGCAGGTGGTCGAGCGTTGCTGGCAGGGTGAAGTCAGCGGTCTGGTGGTCACCCGTTACGGCCACGGCGCCCCATGCGAAAAAATCGAAGTCGTCGAAGCGGCTCACCCGGTGCCGGACGCAGCCGGTCAAGCCGTCGCCAAGCGCGTGTTTGAACTGGTCAGTAACCTGAGCGAAGACGACCGCGTGATCTTCCTGCTCTCGGGCGGCGGTTCTGCCCTGCTGGCCTTGCCGGCCGCCGGCATCACCCTCGCCGACAAGCAGTCGATCAACAAAGCCCTGCTCAAATCTGGCGCGACCATCGGCGAGATGAATTGCGTGCGCAAGCACCTCTCGGCGATCAAAGGCGGCCGCCTCGGCAAAGCCTGCTGGCCGGCCACTGTTTATACCTACGCGATTTCCGATGTGCCGGGCGACCTCGCCACCGTCATCGCGTCCGGCCCCACCGTGGCCGACCCGAGCACTTCGGCCGAAGCCCTGGCGATCCTCAAACGCTACGGCATCGACGTCCCTGCCTCGGTCCGAACCTGGCTGCAGAGCCCGGAATCGGAGACGGTCAAGCCCGGCGATCCGAGCCTGGCGCGCAGCCATTTCCAACTGATCGCCCGCCCCCAGCAATCGCTTGAAGCGGCGGCCGTGAAAGCGCGCCAGGCCGGTTTCAGCCCGCTGATCCTCGGCGACCTGGAAGGCGAATCCCGCGAAGTGGCCAAGGTTCATGCCGGCATCGCCCGGCAAGTGGTCTTGCATGGCCAGCCATTGGCGGCGCCCTGCGTGATTTTGTCGGGCGGAGAAACCACCGTCACCGTGCGCGGCAATGGCCGTGGCGGGCGCAACGCCGAATTCCTGCTGAGCCTGACCGACAGCCTCAAAGGCCTGCCCGGTGTCTACGCCCTGGCCGGTGACACCGACGGCATCGACGGTTCCGAAGACAACGCCGGCGCGATCATGACCCCGGACAGCTACGCCCGCGCCGCCGCTCTCGGCCTGAGCGCCAGCGACGAGTTGGACAACAACAATGGCTACGGCTATTTCGAGGCGCTGGACGCATTGATCGTCACCGAACCGACCCGCACCAACGTCAACGACTTCCGCGCCATCCTGATCCTCGAGAGCCCTAACAATGACGCCTGATAAAAAGGTCAAAATCCTCGCCACCCTTGGCCCAGCCACCGACGGGATCGATGACATCCGTGAGCTGGTGCAGGCCGGGGTCAACATCTTTCGCCTGAACTTCAGCCACGGCGATCACGCTGACCACGCTCAGCGCTATCAGTGGATTCGTGAAGTCGAGCGCCAGCTCAATTACCCCTTGGGCATTCTGATGGACCTGCAAGGCCCGAAGCTGCGGGTCGGCAAATTCGCCGAGGGCAAGGTGCAACTGCATCGCGGCCAGGCCCTGCGCCTGGACCTCGACCCGACGCCGGGCGATCAGCGCCGGGTCAACCTGCCGCATCCGGAAATCATCGCCGCACTCGAGCCCGGCATGGACCTGCTGCTGGACGACGGCAAGCTGCGTCTGCGCGTGGTCACCAAGTACGCCGACGCCATTGACACCACGGTGCTCAACGGCGGCGAACTCTCGGACCGCAAAGGCGTGAATGTGCCCCAAGCGGTGCTGGAACTGAGCCCGCTGACCGCCAAGGATCGCCGCGATTTGAGCTTCGGTCTGGAGCTGGGTGTGGACTGGGTTGCGCTGTCGTTCGTGCAGCGTCCTGAAGACATCCGCGAAGCCCGCGAACTGATCGGCGACAAGGCGTTCTTGATGGCCAAGATCGAGAAGCCATCGGCGGTGACTCAGCTGCGGGAAATCGCCGAGTTGAGCGATGCGATCATGGTCGCTCGCGGTGACCTGGGCGTGGAAGTGCCGGCGGAAAGCGTGCCGCAGATCCAGAAAAACATCATCAGCCTCTGCCGCGAACTCGGCAAACCGGTGGTGGTGGCGACGCAGATGCTCGAATCGATGCGCTTCTCCCCGGCCCCGACCCGCGCCGAAGTCACGGATGTGGCCAACGCCGTGGCTGAAGGGGCCGATGCGGTGATGCTGTCGGCGGAAACCGCCTCGGGCGAGTACCCGCTGGAAGCCGTGCAAATGATGAGCAAGATCATTCGCCAAGTGGAAAACGGCCCGGATTATCAGGCGCAACTGGACGTGAGCCGGCCTAAGGCCGAGGCGACGGTTTCCGATGCGATCAGCTGTGCGATTCGTCGCATCAGTAACGTGCTGCCGGTGGCGGTGCTGGTGAACTACAGCGAGTCCGGGACGTCGAGCCTGCGTGCGGCGCGGGAACGGCCGACGGTGCCGATCCTGAACCTGACGCCGAACCTGCAAACGGCGCGCCGCTTGACGGTGGCGTGGGGGGTGCACTCGGTGGTCAATGACAGGCTGCGGCAAGTGGACGAAGTGTGTTCGACGGCGCTGGAGATCGCGCAGGCCCAAGGCATGGCGCAACGCGGGGATACCTTGTTGATCACGGCTGGTGTGCCGTTTGGGCAACCGGGGTCGACTAACTCGTTGCGTATCGAGACCTTGATTTAGCGTCCTTACCGGCCTTTTCGCGGGCAAGCCTCGCTCCTACAGGATTTGCGTGATCCCGATATTTGGCACGATGCAAACCCTGTAGGAGCGAGGCTTGCCCGCGAAGAACGATTACTCGCGCCTCCTGACTCACAAAAAAATGCCTGCCAACCACTTCAACACCCACTGCCCCGATTGGGCGACTGCCCTGCTCAATGGTTTCAGCCAGATCTTCCTCCAGCGCCATCCGCTGTTTGGTCTGCTGTGCCTGTTGGCGATTCTTTTCACCGCACCTACCCTGCTCGGCGGTGCGCTGCTGGGCGGCGTCGCCGGGTTGCTCACCGCGCAACGACGCGGTTACGCCAAGGCCGATCGTCAGGCCGGACTGTTCAGTTACAACGGTGTCTTGCTCGGTCTTTTGCTGAGCCTGTATTTCCCTTGGTCAGCACTGTTGCCGCCGCTGATCATTGCTGCGGGCGGACTGAGTGCGATGCTGACTCAGCAATGGCTCAAACGCGTCCGGGTCAGCCATTACCTGCCTGCCTATACGGCGCCCTTCGTTGGGTTGGGCTGGGTGCTTCTGTGCTTCGCCACTCCCTCGACAAAAGCGCATCTGATCGAAATCAACACGCTGAACATGCTCGCCGCACCGCTGAAAGGCTTCGGCCAGGTGATGTTCCTCGGTCATCCGCTGGCCGGGGCGATGATTGCCGTGGGTTTGCTGATCGCTGATCGTCGCGCCTTTTGCTGGGCGTTATTGGCGTCTGTCGCGGGCATGGGCTGGAGCCTGTTGCATCACGATTTCTATACCGCATTGATCGGCCTCGGCGGCTATAACGCCGTCCTCACCGCCCTCGCCTTGAGCTCGCTGCGCCAGCAGCCGTGGCTGCCGCTGGCTGGCATCGCATCAGCGTTGTTGCTGACGCCGGTGTTTTCCGCCATCGGCCTGCCGACGCTGACCGCGCCG
This sequence comes from Pseudomonas sp. SG20052, assembly GCF_031766055.1. Lineage (NCBI taxonomy): Bacteria > Pseudomonadati > Pseudomonadota > Gammaproteobacteria > Pseudomonadales > Pseudomonadaceae > Pseudomonas > Pseudomonas sp. SG20052. The sequence goes on from NZ_CP134498.1 coordinate 4,837,211, forward strand.
TTCATCCTCGCCTGCTGGCTGGTCCGCACGGTTGTTCAACTGCTCGGCATCACCGCTGTCACCCGTGCGCCTTGCGCTATTGAGGAGAATCAACCTAGGCTTCGCTGATCATTGGTTCAGGCGGTATCCATGGACAGCAGCAAAAACTGGCGTGAAGAGCTTTACGTCATGGTTTTCCAAAGCGACACCAAGGCGGGGCGGCGCTTCGACGGCATCCTGCTGTTGATTATCCTCGCCAGCATCGTGATCGTGATGCTCGACAGCATCGACACGATCCACAAGAACTACGCCGACGTGCTGGCGTACATCGAGTGGGGCTTCACCGTCATCTTCGCCATCGAATATGGCTTGCGCCTGTATTGCTCGCCCAAGCCGTTACGCTATGCGTTCAGCTTTTACGGGCTGGTGGATCTGCTGGCGATCGTGCCCGGCATCCTGGCGCTGTATTACGCCGATGCGCAGTACCTGCTGATCATCCGGATCATTCGGATGCTGCGGATTTTCCGCGTGCTCAAGCTCAGCCCCTACCTCAAGCAAGCCAACTATTTGATGTCGGCGCTGCGCGGCAGCAAACAGAAGATCGTGGTGTTTCTGGTCAGCGTGTGCACGCTGGTGACGGTGTTCGGCACGTTGATGTACGTGATCGAAGGCCCGGAACACGGCTTCACCAGCATTCCCAAAGGCATCTACTGGGCGATCGTCACGCTGACCACGGTGGGCTTCGGCGACATCGTGCCCAAGACGCCACTAGGCCAGGTGATTTCGTCGCTGGTAATGATCACCGGTTACTCGATCATCGCCGTGCCGACCGGTATTTTCACCGCCGAACTGGCCAATGCCATGCGTGGTGAACAGCTGCAACACGACTGCCCGGTGTGCAAGAAAACCAGTCACGAACACGGTGCGGCATTCTGCTCGCGGTGCGGCAACGCTCTGTTTAAGAAACGGGAATAAGCAAAGAGCTTTTTAATCTTTAAGGGTCTATGCGAGCCCGGCTATAGTCGCTGGCAAATTGCCTCACTTTTAAATCAGAACAAGGACTGCGCAGTGAAAAAACTCTTTGGCGCCTCACTTCTGGCCGCTGGCCTGGCATTGACCAGCGTGGCTCAGGCCGCACCGACCCTGCTCAACGTTTCCTACGACGTGATGCGCGATTTCTACAAGGACTACAACACTGCGTTCCAGAAACACTGGCAAGCCGAGCACAACGAGAACATCACCCTGCAGATGTCCTTCGGCGGCTCCAGCAAACAGGCGCGTTCGGTGATCGATGGCCTGCCGGCTGACGTCATCACCATGAACATGGCCACCGACATCAACGCCCTGGCGGACAACGGCAAACTGATCCCGGACAACTGGGTCACCCGCCTGCCGAACAACAGCGCACCGTTCACCTCGGCCACCGTGTTCATCGTCCGCAAAGGCAACCCGAAAGCCCTGAAAGACTGGCCCGACCTGCTCAAGGACGGCGTGCAAGTGATCGTGCCGAACCCGAAGACCTCGGGTAACGGTCGCTACACCTATCTGTCTGCCTGGGGGTATGTGCTGAAAAACGGCGGTGACGAGAACAAGGCCAAGGATTTCGTCGGCAAGCTGTTCAAGCAAGCGCCGGTGCTCGATACCGGTGGCCGTGCCGCGACGACCACGTTCATGACCAACCAGCTCGGTGACGTGCTGGTGACCTTCGAAAACGAAGCGGAAATGATTGCCCGTGAGTTTGGTCGTGACCAGTTTGAAGTGATCTACCCAAGCGTCTCCGCTGAAGCCGAGCCGCCGGTGTCGGTGGTCGACAAAACCGTCGACAAAAAAGGCACCCGCGCCGCAGCCGAAGAATACCTGAAGTACCTGTGGTCCCCGGAAGGTCAGGAAATTGCAGCGGCCAACTACCTGCGTCCGCGTGACCCGGCGGTGCTGGCCAAGTACACCGATCGCTTCCCGAAAGTGGACTTCCTGTCGGTGGAGAAGACCTTTGGTGACTGGCGCACCGTGCAGAAGACCCACTTCAATGATGGCGGGGTCTTTGATCAGATCTACAGCGGCCAGTAATTCCTGAGCCCAACGAGAAAGGCGACCTGAGAAGGTCGCCTTTCTCGTGGTCGAACACAAAACCCAAGTTCACTGAAGATCCCCTGTAGGAGTGAGCCTGCTCGCGATAGCGAAGTGTCATTCAACATTGATATCAACTGACATTCCGCTATCGCGAGCAGGCTCACTCCTACAGGGTTTTTGCCCTGCCTTCACATCGGCGGTGTGACACCATCCTTGCCCGCCGAGATCGATTGCGCAGTCAGTGTCCCGTCTGCACTTTGGGTGACGAATGTCACGATCTTCACCCCCACCTTCAGCAAACTCCTGTCCCCCGGCATCAAATTCACGATCGGCACATCCTCCGGCACCAGGATCTTCTGCTGCCCGCCCTTGTAATTGACGGTCAACATCCGGCCATTGCTGACCACCAGATCGCCCACGCTGCCATTGGTCATGCTACTGCCCTTGACCAGATCGAACGGCCGATGCCCGTCTCCGCTGCCCGCCAGTTCCGGTGGAAAGACGTGGACTTCCAGAATACGCCCCGTTACCCCAGTAAACACCGTATCTATTGACCATAAACACCACCAGTAGTAGAAAATAGTAATAGACTAGACTCTACCACTCACGCTTTGGTGCTGCGCATGGCTGACCACATAATCCAGAAGAAAAACGAGTCAACATGGTATGTCCGTCTGGATGTGCCGAAGGATGTCCGCCGTACGTTGGGCAATCGAACAGTCCTGATCCAGTCACTCAAAACCGGCATGAGATCAGAGGCGATGGTGAGGCGTCTGCCAATCCTTGCGCAATGGAAAGCTGCTATTGATGCAGCAAGGGCGGCAAAAGTTAACAGCGGGGATGAATGGAGACTTGCTCAACATGAGCTTGGAAAACAATTGCAGAGGAAGCAAAACGATGGCGTATCTTTGTTATTCACCCCGATAAATCTAGATATTGTTCCTGATCGCCCTGACGACTCATTCCTTGAAAAACTATTGGAATGGGCGAAAGCCGCAGAATTAATGGGAGAGCATAAATTAGCTTCTCGTATCACCGACCATATAAAGAAATTCAATGACGCCTGTGAAAGAGGTATGACACCTGCCGACGGCATAGTCCTACATCACAATCTTCTATCGATCCAAGCGGATGGTGAAGCCTCAATTGCTGCATATGAATATAACTTGTCTGACGAAGAACGTCAGGAAGCTCAAGCGATTGCACATAACCCGACATTGTACAAACCACGCTCACCAATCAGTAAATCAATGATTGAACAATGGTCCAAACATCTGGTGACGCAAATCAAGACAGAGAAGACGCGAGACGTTCACAAAGCCCGCATTGAGAAAATATCAAAGTATCTTACAGACGAAGGTGCACCATTAAACTTTGACACTATCCACAATTTCATAACAGAACAATCTGGCGCCCGCAAAACTCTTACTAACTATTTGTGGTCTGGACGAGACTTCTGGAAATGGGCAAACAAATACAGCATTCAGTTTCGTGAGCAATTCATAGGTCAACCATGTCCGTTTGATGGTCATGACTTGCCGAAGGTTGGTAAAGATGCGGGTGAATCCTATATCCCCTTCACCCGCAAAGAAGTTGAACAACTGTACAAGAAAGCAAAAGAAGACGGTAAAGACAATCTAGCCAACTTGATTGTATTTGGTGCGTACACTGGTTCACGGCTGGAAGAAATCGGTAGAACAAAAACAGCAGATACCATTTACGACAACGATGGCGAACCAATTGGCTTTAAAATATTGGAATCAAAGACAGGTGCAGGCGTGAGGGAAGTTCCTATTCACCCTTCCCTTGTACCATTGTACAAACAACTATGTTCACAAGCATCATCCAACGATGGTTATTTGTTCAAAGGTGGTAATAACAAGTATGGCAATCGACTTGATTATCTGGCCAAGCAGTTTAGCCAGTTGAAAAACAAAGCTGAGTTCTCAGACCTTCACGTATTCCACAGCATCCGTAAGACAACAACAACTGAACTGCATCAAGCCGGTGTAGGCTTGGAAGTATTGCCATACATACTTGGGCATGAAAACAAGTCATTTACACTCAGTTACTACAGCAAAGGCTGCTCATTTGAACAGAAGGTAAAAGCTATACAACTACTAAACTTTGAGTTTAAAAATAGTTGAACAATAGTGTTCAAAACATGCGCAACGCTATTGACAATCATTCTTATCTGTGGGATAATGTCTATATTGGAGTTTGAACAGATCATGCCGATTCCCTCCGGTTGCTGCTGCTATTAGTGGCACATCTAAAACAAACCTTGCCTCCTTCTCGGTTTGTAAAGTGGTCTGATCCTCCAACCAATCTCTCCTAAACAAAAAACCCATACTCGTTAAAGAGTATGGGTTTTTTGTTCGTCTGTGCCGAACACTAACAAACACTAACTAATCACATGCCGAGGTACATCTTATGCGTACAACCCATTGCATCGCCTGCAATAAAGAACTAATTAATCGACGTCCGCAAACACTGACCTGTAACGCCGCTTGCCGTGCGCGTCACTGGCGTCACGCAAGAATCACAATGATTCCAGTATCTATCATGTTGAATCTAACCAATTATGCACTGGTTAAAAATGCTGCTGAATCTGCTGGCAAGTCAATCAACGACTATGTGCATGATCATGTAATCAGTGAGCGTGCATGATGCGAATATCATTAAATGAAAAGGCTGTGCAACAACTTCAGATGATCATGAAAGCAACGGGATATACAAATCATACGCATTGCATTCAGACAATGCTGACCCAAGTGAATAGCAAGCTACAAATTTCTAATGAAAAGAAAGTAGCAAAGAAAGCTTCAAGCATCTAACCCACCATTTAATCCCAATACTTTACCCAAGTCTGAGGATCACAAACCTATCGAACAAAGGAAAACCAATGAGCAACTACATATGCATTCACGAGCCTTCGCAATTGATACAAAAAATCATCACAAGCTCAACACCACCAACGGCAGACAGCAACCATAGTTTTCACGAAGTCTCAGTCATCGTGTTGAACAGCTACTACGCTCTTTACAAGAAGGCTCTTGCAAAAGGTGTACAAGTTTCAGTCGGTGAGCTTATGAATCGCTCCCCAAGCTTCATGAGTCAAATCAGTAAAGGTAAACAGAGCAAGGTGCAACTTATTACCACCCGCATTCGTAAAGAGTGTGTAGTAGCAGCACCATCAGCAGCAGATGAACGCCAGTTAACCATTCGTGATTGGATAGTCGGCAATCCAGACGCTAGCGCACATGATCTATCTGACAAGTTTTTAACTGGTACTTTCGTTGCGTCAGCATATCTAAACAAGTATCGGTAGCGCCCCCCCTTATGGTGCGTTAAAGCCCTCAATATCTGCCACCTGGGGCTACCCCCTGAGGTGTCACTTTCACGCGTCTACACACCTTGATTAATATGGGTTGAATTTGCCAAATCAGGCATATTTCAGCCTAGTTTCAATACAACAAACCAAAGGATAAACAATGAATAGTAGTCGAGATTATTTTATGGCTGGGTTCCTGCGAGCAGTTGAACGATCTAAACATCAAGCGAAGCAATCTGTACAGAAGGTTAACAGTCACATCGCTGAATCAAATGCAGATGCCCTACCTGCTGCCCCTTCAATATCATATGTAAAAAAATTCGATGCGGAACAGTACAGAGCAAAGATCATCAGCCATATGATTGCTTTGATTGTCAAAAATAGAAGCATCACTGCAAATCACAGCCAGTGATGACTACTGCCAACTCCATCACTAAGCTCAGTGAGGAACAACATTAAACAACAATCATTCAGAAGATGCTGAATGATATTAACCAGAGAAAGGAAGAAATAAACCATGACTAATGCAAAGATTACTATTACTGGAGTTCCACCTAAGTGGAGTGATGCTGAATTCGAAGCTCGTGTTGATAGCTGGGTAAATGTTTATCGGGGTACCACGCAGTGTATGGAGTTTATACGATCACCATTGCCGCATGACTTCCTCGAATCGGTAGCTTCGAAAGTCGCAGAGGGCTATACAGTCGCTCGCAATCAAGGTGTTACACATGAAGCCCTAAATCATTCTTGCTGGATGATAAAGCCAGATAAAAAACAGCAGAAAGATATTGATGACATTCGAGTGCGAGTGAAAGCTGAGTATGTTGAATTCCTGCAAGGTGAACACGTTCGATATCAAGATTTGCTACGTCAACAGCTTACTCAAGCCGCCGAAGCGAAAGAACAAAAGAAGATCGATGACGCTCGCAACAAGCGAATGATAGAGATTGACGTGGAAGTGAGCAATACATTTACTCCGTTGGTTATTCCTGGGTAACCGAGTGATCCAGTGACAGACGCCGACGGCGATACCAGCCAGAACCTCCTGTAACGCGTTCTGAGTACATTCCTCATGCAACCCTACCCAACATAGCCCCGACAGCTTACCCAAGGCTGTGCGGGGCTTTTGTTTGCGTGTAGGAAAGGTGGTGAACTGTTCCACTTTTCTAAACGAGACTGATCACCAAATGAGAATAGGTCTTGACAAAATACGTTTTGATGTGTAGAATAGGGCTTATCCGCCGAGCGAAGCGAGGTGGGTAAGTCAAAAGCTCTATATTAGAAGATATGTATTTATGTCGTATACGACATAGTATTTATATAAGAATATGTAAGAGAAAGAGGTAGGAGTAAACCTACCTACAAAGAGTATTATCTTTAAATAATAACTATTCTATCGTATACGATAGTAAGTATATATTCAGAAGTATCAATATTCTGTCGTACACGACGGGTAGTCACTATTCTGTATTTACAGAAGACAAATCAAAAGCGAGATGGCTTCGCTTATCATCTCTTCTGAAAAGCACTTCACTACGTTCAGTTTGCGGACATGTCTTTGTATATATAGAGATAACAAACTTCTATAGAACCATTCCTGATTGTCAATCAGATGTAGCAATCTCTGTGTAAACTTACACAGCAATACAACTGGTGAGCATTCAGAAGACAGGAACGAAAGTGACCAAACACCAGATAGTTGATTGCCATCTATTGATGGTAGTTGTAACAGCCTGTGGTCGCACCTGAGAGTATTCCTAGTTAAAGTAATACCAACGCCAAGCCTGCAAGCCTCTGACTGCTCACGCAGCGTCAGGGGCTTTTCTATGCGTGGTGATATTTCATCATGTAAATAATGTAATCAACACTCGACAATTAACAGGAGCGTATCAGGGTTACCACTACAGTATGAAACTTGAATTTATTCACACACCTTCGCTACAGGGTGCATTTTATAAGGGGATGAGCCATATTGGGTTAAGCACGTTTAACAATCCCCTCCCGATTTCCTCACAGGATGAATGCAATTCTACTGAATTCTGGAATAAACCATGGGGAACCCAGCAGATGTCCGCCAGCACAAACGCCGTGCAGATTTCCTCACACGATCTACCTGGTGCATTCGCACCACGCCAACCCTGACCGGAATGTCAACCTAACGACAAGTGCCACCACACCGTCTTCCAATTATATGTCAGCAATAATTGAACATTCACAACAGACGTTGGCGACGACACCAACCACTTTCAAATGAAACTTACCACACTGGTCAGACCCACAATCCAATGAGAAATACAAGTGGTGCAAAACTATTTTGCGAAGTCATAACATATTGTTGATGGTCGCCTGCAATATGTTATGATGACCGCCTGACCAACGATGACAGGTGAAAACAATGAAACAGATAGTGGCTTACGCAAGGGTTTCAACAGAAGACCAATGTCTCTCGGTCGCTGGTCAGTTCGCCGCTATCAAGATTGCCGCTGAAGCAAATGGTTGGGAGATTGTTGCCCAGTTCACAGACGAAGGCGTGTCAGGTTCCATTGATCCTCTGGAACGTCCTCAGTGCCGTCTTGCTCTGGCAATGGCGAAAGGTTTGGAATGTCCGGTAGTGGTTCACCGCCTTGACCGTCTTGGTCGTGACCATGCCCACTTTGTAACACTGCAAAAGAAATACACTTTCATTGAAGCTGAAGACGTACATGGCAGTGGTCTGGTACGGAACATTAAATCTCTGTTGGCCGAAGAAGAGTTGATCAAGATTCGCCAACGTACAAAGGATGGTCTTGCAGAGTTGAAAGTGAAGGCACTTCTTGATACGCCTGAAGGTGAAGAAGCTCGCCAGAAGATCGCACGCCGGGACGCTGGCCGTAAGGCTGCATGGGCTGTTGGTAATGGTGCTGCAATGCAGGCGAAAGCAGGCAACGCAAACAATCGTGCAAAGTCATTGGAAGCTGAATTGAAAGCTTGTTTGTACGATGGTCAACCAACATTCGCAGCAATCGCCAAATGCTTGAACGCCAAGGGTGTAACCACCGAACGTGGTAGTAAGTTTGCACCAATGACAGTTAAACGCATGATGGAACGTCTTAACCTTCCTTTTCCTGTAACGCCCACAGCGCAACGATAAACGGCAAGTCTGCGCACGATACTCGCAACGAGTTAAAACAGCCTGTACGCGATCCTACGCAGCCTCAAGGGGATTTTATAATCATCCCCCTACTCGGCACTCATAAATCTACCTGGGTGTTGGATCGGTCAGACCAATATCCGAAAGACACCCACGGATTTCGCACCATCACCACGACCACGCGGTTCAAAACCGATTGGCAAACGTATTTTTTGACAGAACATTGTTAAATAATGCTCACTTTGCTAGCGCAGGATCATTGTGTCATCACGAAAGAGGTTGTTATGGACGCTATGGATGTGGAAAGTGATTATAAAAAGTCTAGGGCTTTCCTGTTAACTTACTCTACATTGCTCTTGCTTCTGTGGTACTTCTCTGTGGATTTGAGAGCTTTTAGTTTTCTAGGAGTATCTATCAGTATTGGAGACAACATTCAAAATATACACTTAATAGCGGCACTAGGAAATCTATATCTTCTTATTCGCTTCTTCCAAAAGTCGCCTCGGGATTGTTTTAAACCAAATGATGATATGATCTCTGTCTTTGAATCTACTTTAAAGACAATAGCACCACATGTTTACATTAGAAAATTAGCCGCTGCCATGTACAAAACCACTGGCCAAACTGATGACAATATTAAATTTCTGAAAATTTATAAGCAGGTCACGATGGGGCATCAGTTGTCCGGCGCTCGGCCGTCTATTTTGAACTATATTCAGTATCGAAATCCTGATCTAGCTATACGAACAGAATTGTCTTTTGATATTTCATTTTCATTCATTGCTAACGAAAAAGAACGTTCATGCATCATTAGGGAAGAGCTGATAGTTCCTAATATTTGGCTGGTTCGTATTTGCCAAGCATATGCACTTGTCAAAGGTTCTTTCATCACCTCTTGGTTTACAGACTACATTTTCCCTATAGCCTATGCGTTACTCGCAATTGTTCTATTTATAAACACATGGTGGCAGAAAAACACTATCGATCATATCGTATTCAAAAATGCGTTTAATCAACTGCTTATTTCTATATGAGCATCAGGGACTCGCCTTCAATATTACGCATACTAAAGCCTGACCATCTAAACATAGGCGTTTAGTGCAAATTCCGATTTCGACTTTAGGGGTGGGTGTTAATAACCGTATATGGTTACACGCTGGCGAATTACACCCAAAGACATTTATGGATTTCCCCGGCGCCAGCACGCGGCTGGAGACCGAATGCCAACTCCATTTTGGTAGATTGTTTTTGCCCCCTCTATGGTTTCGCCGTGTCCCACTTACATTCTTTCAGCCGTTCTACATCTGTGCCGCTTCCCTTGCTCATATCAATGTTGCCATCCGCATCTAAATAGATGTCTGTGTTGGGCCACTTCGGTGTGATGCTGATGCAATGCCAGCGGCCTTTTTCGGTGTGCCATGAAAATTCCATGAAGAACTCACTATCTGTGGATAGAAGCCCTTTGTCTGCAACGCTGCTACCGGGTGCAAACCGCCCCCTGTATATCTGATCGTTGACGTTCCAGACATATCGCAATTCTTCCTGACCATTCTTGTGATAATGGACGGTCGCAGTGGGCAGGGCGCTACGCCAGAAGACAAACGCCAGCACCGGTATTGACGGAATCAACAACCACCGCATGTATCGTGTTCGGGCTTTACTTACAGACGTGGACACTGATTCCCTCTCCCCAATTTTGCGGTGCAACGGCAAGCACTTCATCCATTACCATCTTCGCCGTTATCCCACCATGGGGATGTTGATTGGCGAGCTTCACACCAATACTGATCGATACTCTGTCTGCAACATCATCAAATGCTCGTAGTCCATCAGATAGACTCGCCGTCAAATGTGGGCCGGGGAGCGCCCAATCCGTTTTCGGCCTCTCCCACATTTCATCGGCCTTCCTTACAGAGTCTGAGACGATTTGCTCAGCCCCGGCACCATCTAGAAGAACACTCTCGGATAGCCCGCCTATGATTCCAACGTACCCGTAATGGATATTCGACCAGATGTCATAGTAGTAATCGTACTGCCCCTGCTTGTGCCTTACGCCGGGGAATAGCTTGCGAAGCTTTGGCTTGTGGTCCCAGTCTAGACCCTGACCCACTTTCTTAGTCCAGATTGTCGCCGCTGCAACCTTGTGAGCTTTTGCAATGTTTCCAAAATTTGGTGGTCCGCCCATGCGTGCGAGCAGCGGTAGTTCTGCAAACTTTTTCGCCGCCACGTCGGGATCGTAGTCAATGAGCCTTTTCATCTCCAACACAGCCGGGTCTAGGATGTTGCGATTCATCTCACCGGCTATATAGCTGGCCAGCCCTTCCATCTGGTCAGGGTGATTGCAAACAACAGATTCTGTCTTCTCTTCTTTCGATACATTCGGATCAACCAAGGCATTTGCAGCAGTAGCTTTCTCCGTAAGATTCGGATCAGCCAGCAGCGTTGCCATGCGCTCATCGTCAACCGTTCCATCAGGACGGATAGCACCCAGTAAAGCAAAGTTGATGATCGTAGAACCGGGAGCCATTCCCATAACAAACCCGCCGCCGACATCACCTGATCCGGTGATGATCGTTCCGCCGTGACTGGTAGGGCTACCCAGATGAGCCATAGGGCGACCATTCACTTGAATCGAGGGAAACCCTGTGGTGATAACAGCACCGCACCCGCAAACGTCACCAACACGAGCAGAGCCCATGAAGTTTATATTTACGTCGGCGCTGGCTGAAGCAATCGGAGTGGTGCCATGACCTGGCAACGGGCAGACATGTTTGTCACCCAGACGTGCAGAAGAGATCATTCATCATCCTTGAGTCGTTTACGAAAGATTCCAGCCTGTAGCTGGGCGGGATCGACGTTACCGAAAAGCTCGAGCGCAAGCTGTAGGACGAATCCCAAATGCAGTGCTGAGTATTTTCCTATCCATGTCATTTCCTGAGCGCGAAGGATAGCGTGTTGAGGATGTTCGCTGAATGGCGGCATTTAGCCATGTCGAATTCCCGTTCGCACGCCTTCCTGCGATCAGTGGCAGATCACCTACCTAATAACGAGTAAAGAATAATACCCATGAAGATTGTTAGTAGGCTACCCCGAGCTACCCACAACTTAATCGTTTCCCTGTCCATAGGCTCTACTATTGGACGGACATCACCTCCGCCGTTTCCATTGTTGATGCTTTCCACTTCTGAGCCACAGTGTTTGCACTTCAAAGCCGCGCATTTAATAGTCTCAGCACAAATCGGACAGGCTCGACCGTCGTTGGAGCTACCGATGACTTCCTTCTGGCGCTTTCCGGCAATAGCCATAATTACACCAACTAGCAACATCAATCCGCCGATTAGAATGAGATTCTGCCGTTCAGCCATCAAACCAATATTGTTGACCCGCCCTGCTCCCGCCGATACCGAGACATCCATAGCCAACGCGCCCACTATGCAAAGCATTCCTACAACAAGTACAAAATAACCAAAGTTCCGCATAGCGATTTCCCTAAAAATTGAACGGCACCAGCTGAGACCTAACAGATTATCCCAAATTCAGATATCTGAAAACCGGATATAGCTTGCAAGGCTACCCTTCGTAGCAAGCCGACTATGTCCAAGACCATTTATCGCCATGAGTACGATGTGCTGCTGACACTAATCAAGAAGCACAGGAAAGATTCAGGACTGACTCAGGTAGCCTGCTCAAAGGCTCTTGGGCGCCCACAATCCTTCATGAGCGATGTTGAAACTGGATCGAGGCGATTAGACATCGTGCAGCTTCGAGACCTGTGCAACGTCCTGGGAATTGATTTCCAAGTATTGATTGCAGAGTTTGAAACGTCTCTGTCAGCAGATGCTGGAACGACAGAGCGATGATGGCCCGTCTCGATAAAGAAATGAGAGTGGGGTGAATCAATCAGGGTTTTGCTAACAAGCCTGCTGCTGATCCGATGTGGAGCAAGGTTATGACGCTGAGGCGAAGAACCAAGAAAATGAATGCCGACAAAGATGGTTGATTCCTATACCTCGCACCAGATAACATTCAGATGTTTATTATTTCCACGGTACTAGTTCTTGCCACGGCCTGCTTAAATTTTACTGTTCCCGGCATATGTCTCATGATGAATTTTTTTACATCATCTTGCATCCGACAACCGAAAATAATCGATTCTACAAAATTTTCGTTATACGGTATTTTGATAAATTTCTTACCCTTGGGTATACGCCCCATTGCGTTATTAGCTTGAAACCTGTACTCAGACTCATACTCCCACTCGTCAAGTTTTGTTCTCAAAGCACGCCAAATTTGATGACCTATATCGTCACCCTCATAAATTTTAAAATGTAGGCGATGCAAGTCTATTGTATTGAGTTTCGGGATGACTTTTTGATAGCTTACTTTTTCAGCCTTCATAAACTCCGATCTAAATTCAATGCAGAATCCTTTATGAGAGTCAGCATAATGCGACCACATCAAATTACTGACAGGATTTTTCGAAACCGACATAAAACCGTAACTATCTATTGTTTCATTGAAAGATTCCTCAAAACCATTAATTAAGGCAAGTCCTGCGGGAGTAAACAATCCTTTATGTATGCATTCGGATAAAAGCCGTCTATCATCTTTTCCAACAAGAGATTTAATTTCTTTAAATTCTCGAGGTGTTGGTTTTATCAATTCTATACTAGAGTCAAAAAGGTCGTTGAAGTTTTTTCTACTTGAAAAAATCGCCTGATTTCTTAATAGAGCATCAATTGCATAATCTTTAGATAGATCGTCTGAATTTGAAACAGCACGATATTTATAAAAATACTTTGGATAATCTTCGTTCACTAAACGCGTCCTTCCAACTTCTTATAACAGAATTTGTGGGGGGAGTGCTCAAACTGACAGTTCAAATTTTCAACGCAACCTTTATCTTTTCCCACTCTGTGGATAACGACGGATTTAACTTACCAAAAAGTTTTGAGGATAAGGTGACTGCGGCGTTAGCCTTAGCTGTTTCATACATTGAAAATGTGGTTAGAGCCATGGCATTAAACTTTTCCACCGGTGGCTGCGACTGAAATAGATTGTAGACGTCGTCGAAAGTCCTTTCAAAGCGCATCCGCAACCATTCTAATCGAAACCACTTCGCTAGCACTTGCTCACTGAACACCGCCTGAGTTGCGGCGAGCACGACGCCAAGATCACTGCGTCGGTACAACAAACAGACCAACCACAAGATTGTATAAATTACAATTTTCGCCCGCTCTGCCTTAACCATCCGCAATGCAATAGTTTTACTGAAGTGACTGTTCTCAAGTACCTGTGCCGCCATGCGCTTAATGGGATCAACAAAGTCGTTGTTATAATATCCATCCGTTTTTTGATGCGTTAGGTTGACACCACAAGCATTGCTGAAAAAATCTTGTCGACGCTTATCCTCTGCCCTTGGAATAAGGTACAGACGGGAAACCAACCCGATTAAAAAAATCGCGAGAACAAATATTACATATGCAATCAAAATTGCATCGTACGGCTCGGGGTATTTTTCCCGCTCAACAAACAACGCAGCAATGGAAAGCAACGCACCGCCATAAAACAACCAGTTAGAAGCTGTATCAGCCGCTTCGACCGAGTCATAGTAGTCTTTGCGAATTGGGTCAAAACGAGGCATATGGGTTATCCGTAGTCAGGGAACTCGTTACCGAAAATTTGTTGCCAGAGTTCGATAGCACCTTTGTCATCGTAGTTACTTCCGCATGTTTTGTACCAAGCCATTCGACTTTTTTCGATCGTTTTGTCAAATCGCTTGAGAACTTCCTGACGATCATTCCAAGACAAGTAATCATCAACAAAGCCTGTATCATACCAGAGGAAACTAGCAAGCAGCTTTCGAGCCTCTAAAAAAAACAAAAATACATTCCACGGCATATCACCTAGATATCCATTAAAGACTTTCATCGCCAACACTTCAATGTGGTAACTACTAAGAAAATCACCATGAAAACGATTCCAGTGTTTTATCATTTTTATGATTCTTCTGAAGTATTTGCCACACTCAGTCGACTTTGCCTCAATGGTTAACGCAAAAGACTTCGGACGAGATTTTATCCAGTTATTGGTATTCGAATCCGGTACATTGTAATGCGAGAAAGAACCGTCAGCGTACGTTACTTCGCATACGGGCACGATATCTACATTTGGCCAAGTCTTGTAGTGCAACGTTACGGCTTGCCCATTGCGACGCGCTCCAGTTCTCCACTCGGCCAACGCGTCACGAACGGATTGCAACACCTGAGTTGGTGTTTTGTTCTGTATATGCTTTCCATAATGCAAAACAACCATCACATCCATATCTGCATGCTGCTTCAAGGCTGTGTACTTTGGAATTGATCCGGTGCTGAAGGCTTCTAGGATATCGAACGATTTACTCAGCTTGACAACAATGTCATCACGGCGTGTATTCGCTGTTTCACGGTGCTTGCCTGCCAGATTTATGTTCTCGTAAAAGCGGTCGAATGAAACAGCAACTGTGTATGGCATTCATGCCTCGAATTAATGTTGTCCAAAACAATGTAACCCTTCACCAAACGCTTTGTCATTTCACTTTCTTCGTTGTTAACGCAATCGCCTAAACTAGATCAACGTTCACTCTTACCATGATCGCCGTAGGCGTACGTCATTCGTGATGTCTCCCGCTCCGTCTCCCTTCGGTACAGGTCACTCAGCGTCCAGCGTAGACGCTCATGCTCAAGCCGCAACGCCGCCAACTCCTTGGAACTGGTACGCCACATGCAAATCATCCCAGCAAGGTTCTTGTGAGCTAGTCGAAGGTCACGCCGCGTTACATCCAATTCAGAACAAAGCAAATCACATTGATGCTCAAGCATTTCTTCACGAGAAGGAAGACCTAGCTCAAATCCAGAATCATCGATCAAATCGTCTGTCATCACGCACATCGCACGCTGTATGTATGACCAGTATAACCGAGAATGGCAATGTTCAACCTGTTCACGATCGGTGGCAGATGAACCATACGGAGACCTGTATTCCCAACCACCGTCAACGCCGAGACGTACCAATTCGGGACCAAAAGTAGTAGAACGAAGTAGTAGAATATGCAAATCAGCAGATTGATAAAACTCTATAAAATCAATCGTTTAAATCAATTCACAAATCAAAGCGGAAAGACGTGGACTTCCAGCGCCTTCAAGGTGCCATCGTCTTGCGGAATGGCCGCCGATCCAACGTAGCTGCCGGGTTTGATGTCTTCGATATTGGCCAGGGTAACGGCGCGGACTTTGGTGTCGTTGGTCAGGTTGATTACCACGTTTTCGCCAGTGTTGACGTGGACTTTCAAGACGTCGGGGCTGACCCCAGTGATCTCGCCGCGCACGCCAATGCGCAGGCCCGGCGCGTCGGCGGCCTGGGCCAGACCCGCCGTGAACACGCCGACCAAGGTAACCACTGAAGCACCGCGTATAAGGTGACGAAACATCGCATTCATGGAAGTGCCTTCCGGTTATGAATCGTGAAGGAGAACATAAGCACGCTATCGAACAGGATGTAAGTGAATGTATCATCGGAGCTCGATATTTTGACGCAAGGTTTATCGATGGACAGCACTCCTGTCCGTCACTCATTCCGCAAAGGAATGATTGCTATCACTCCAATCCCTCTTCTGCCGAATCCGATACCTCTTTAGCCTGCGCGCATTCCCTTCTGTTCAGCGAGACACGTTATGAACCCAGCGACTCAGGTGCCCCACGGCACCGCGACAATGACCAAAGGCATGGTGCTGCTGTTCGCCTTCTGCTGCGGCGCGATTGTGGCCAACATCTACTACGCCCAGCCGATCATCGGCCTGATCGCGCCGGACATCGGCCTGACCAGCACCATGGCCAGCCTGATTGTTTCGCTGACCCAGATTGGTTACGCACTTGGCTTGTTCTTCCTGGTGCCGCTGGGTGATCTGCTGGAAAACCGTCGACTGATGATCATCACCACCGTGGTGGCGATTGCCAGCCTGTTGGGCGCGGCGTTTACCGATCAGCCGAACGTGTTTTTGCTGATCTCGTTGCTGGTGGGTTTCAGTTCGGTGTCGGTGCAGATCCTGATTCCGCTGGCGGCGCACCTCGCGCCGGAAGAGTCACGCGGTCGGGTCGTCGGCGGGATCATGGGCGGTTTGCTGCTGGGGATTCTGTTGGCGCGGCCGGTGTCCAGCGTCGTGGCGGACCACTTCGGCTGGCGCGCGATGTTTGTGATCGCGGCGGCGTTGATGGCGGCGATCAGCATCGTGCTGGCGTTGACCATTCCCAAGCGTCAGCCGGATCACAGCGCCTCTTATGGCCAGTTGCTCGGTTCGCTATGGACGCTGCTGCGCCAGCAACCGGTGTTGCGTCAGCGCGCGTTCTACCAGGGTTGCATGTTCGCCACGTTCAGTCTGTTCTGGACCGCCGTGCCGCTGGAGCTGGCGCGCAATCACGGCCTGTCGCAAACCCAGATCGCGATCTTCGCCCTGGTCGGTGCCATCGGTGCGATCGCCGCGCCGATTGCCGGTCGACTGGCCGATGCCGGCCACACCCGCATCGCCTCCTTACTGGCCCTGCTGTTCGCCAGCCTGAGCTTCCTGCCAGCGTTCATCCATCCGGTCTACAGCGTCATCGGTCTCGCGGTCACGGGCGTGGTCCTCGACTTCTGCGTGCAGATGAACATGGTCCTCGGCCAACGCGCGGTCTACGCCCTCGACGCCAAAAGCCGCAGCCGCTTGAATGCGTTGTACATGACCAGCATCTTCATCGGCGGCGCGTTCGGTTCATCGGTGGCCAGCGCAGTGTATGAGCATGGCGGCTGGCTGTGGATCGTGATCGTGGGCAGCGCGTTTCCACTGTTGGCATTGTTGCGGTTTTTGAGTGTTTCGCCGAAGGCTGCGTTGGCGGCTGCATAAGGTCAAAAAGCATCGCGGGCAAGCCACGCGCCCACAGGAATCTGGCTTGCTCGTGACTGATGTGCGACTGATGTTCCACACTTCAAATCTTGTTCACAGATGGCGGCACCGGAAGATCCAGCCCCTGTGCTTCCATTTGTTGCAGAAGTATCTGCGCGATTTCGACAGCTGCGTCGTATGCCTCCTCGAACGTATCCCCGACAGTCACAGCACCCGGGATATCCGGTATTTGAATACCCACTCGATCCTCATTCCCCCAAGCATGAATCCTATAACTTCACCTGAGCGCATTTCGCCCCTGCGGTCAGGATGGATCTCACCTGATTCGTTACCGCCAAGGCCAACCCGGATTACACTCAGCGTCCAAAGCCTGAAGCGATGCTGGATGCGATTCGCGGCTGACCCGTTCAACGGCCGCCCGCCCCGGCGGCCTGTGCTTTCAAGGAGTGTGCAATGACTCGACGTACCTTTCTCATTACCGGTGCCAGCAAAGGCATCGGTCGGGCAGTGGCCGAACATCTGGACCGTGCGGGGCATCGGGTGGTCGGGATTGCCCGGACCCCGGACCTGTCGTTCCCCGGCATTCTGTTTCCGCTGGATTTGAGCGACAGGGCGCTGACCCAGGAAGTGCTGGCGGATCTGTCCAGGACGTATGAATTTGATGGGCTGGTCAACAACGTCGGCCTGGTTCGCCCGCAAGTGTTGGGCGAAATCGACCTCGACACCTTTGATGACGTGATGCGGGTCAACCTGCATTCGGCGTTGCAGGCCACTCAGGCGTTGCTGCCAAATATGCGCGCCAAGGGCTGGGGTCGAGTGGTCAATATTTCCAGTCTGACTGTACTCGGCATCACCCAGCGCACGGCCTACGCGGCGGCCAAGGCGGCGTTGATCAGCTTCACCCGCTCCTGGGCGCTGGAACTGGCGCAAACCGGCGTGACCGTAAATGCCGTGGCGCCGGGGCCGACCGAGACCGAGCTGTTTCGCGCCAACAATCCGCCGGGCAGCGAAGGTGAAGCTCGGTATCTGGCGGGTGTGCCGATGGGACGACTGGGGCAGCCACAAGAGATCGCGGCGGCCATTGCGTTTTTGTTGTCCGAGCAAAGCGGGTTTATCACCGGGCAGACCTTGTTTGTCGACGGCGGCTCCTCCATAGGCAAAGCCGCGTTCTGACTCGCCCCCACTGGGGTCTCGACAGTATTTAGAATCGCAAAAAGGACTTGAGATGGACCGCCTCGGCGCAATGGAAACCTTCGTCTACGTGGTGGAAACCGGCTCGTTTTCCGCCGCCGCCCGGCGCCTGAATATCGGCCAGCCCGCCGTATCGAAAACCATTGCGCAACTGGAGTCGCGTCTCGCGGTTCGACTGCTGTTGCGCTCGACTCGCGGTCTGACGCCCACCGAAGCCGGGCTGGCCTTCTTCGAACGCGCCAAGCGCGCCATCGAAGAAGCCAATGAGGCCGACAACGCAGCACGCGGCGCCGCCAGCGGTCTGACCGGCAACCTGCGGATCTGTGCTGCCGTGACCTTCGGCCGACTGCACATCGTTCCGCACCTCGGGCCGTTTCTCGATCAGAACCCGGACCTGAACATCGACCTGATGCTCGATGACCGCAACGTCAATCTGGTCGAGGAAGGCATCGACATCGCCCTGCGCATGGGCACCCTGAGCGACTCCGGCCTCACCGCTCGTAAAATTGCCGAATGCCGGCGCGTCGTGCTGGGCACCCCCGCCTATTTCGAAAAACACGGTGAGCCCACTTGCCCGACCGACCTGAGCAACCACCAGGCAATCGCCTACACCTTGGGTGGCGGTGGCAACTGGCAGTTCAGCAACGGAACAGATGAGCAGTCAGTCATCATCAGCGGGCGAATCCGCGTCAACGCCGCCGAAGGCCTGCGTGCAGCCGTGCTCGCCCATCAAGGGCTGACCCTGGCGTCGGAATGGATGTTTGCGCCGGAACTGGCCAACGGTGCGGTCAGGGAAGTGATGAAGGAGTGGGCCCTGCCGAATCAGGACCTGTGGGCGGTATTTCCCACCGGCAGAATGGCCAGCGCGAAGGCTCGGGCGTTTGTGGAGTTTGTGCAGGGGTTGATGGCCAAGGAGACCTGAATCACCGGGGATCCTTGCAAACTCCAGACAGCAAAACGGCGATCCGAAGATCGCCGTTTCTGTTTATTCCCCGAATTGCCGCCCCAACCCACCCGGCACACCATGGATATTGGTCTCTTCCCATGGCCCGTCCGGGCTGATCGACCGGCTCCAGCCGTTGTTCCAGCGGTAGTAGGTGCGCTGGCGGTAGAAGGTGTTGGGCTGGTCATCAAGCACGTACACGCCAAGCTTGGCATCCCAATGGCTGTTGCCACCCGGTGGCGGCGCGAAGCTGGCGGAGGTGCGTGGCAAAGGTTTGGCGGGCTTGGCCGGAATGCTCGGCTTGCTCGGTGTCGGTGTGGGGGACGGCGTCGGACGCGGCTGCGACGGCGGGATCGGTGGCAGCCGTTCAGGCGGCTGCGGTTGGACCACACAAGCGCTTAACCCCAAAACCATACTGAGCAGGGTGATACGAGCGATGGTGGTCATAGTGGCGTTTCCTGTCATTTATCCGGGCTGTCGATGGTCAGTTTTTGCGCTGCGGTGGTGCTGCTGGCCAGGGGCTGGCTGCGACCGATCCATTCGCCGGCAGTCGGTTGGCCGGCGCGGGAGATGCGCGCAACCAGTTGGACTTCAGGGAAGTTCGACAGTTTCAACTGCGGCATCATTGCGTCGGCATCGCCCAGTTCGACGGTGGCCGGCAGATCGGCCACGGTCAGGCGTTTGGCGGCCAATGGGGCCGGTGGACCTGAGGTGGCGCGGGCGAAGATGAACACGCTGTCGCCGGGCTGGACCTTGGCTTTGAGCTCAGGTGCCAGATCGACGGTGACCTTAAGCTTCGCTGCCGCTTTGGCCACTGGTGCCTGGGCGACTTTGCCGCCGCTGGCTTCGAGTTTCTCGGTGGCTCGCGTGATCCCGCCTTGCAGCGCGGCACGGGAACTGTCCTCCGGCGGCAGTTGCGCCAACAGGCGATTCCAGTAGTCGATGGCGTCCTGATACCGCTGGCTTTCAAACGCCGCGATGCCCAGCAGGCCAAGGCTGGTGACTTCTTTCGGATCGGCTTTCAGTGCTTCGTCAGTCAACGCCTGAATCTTGTCCGACCACTTTTTGCCATCGGCGAAGTACTGGGCCTGGGCCCATTGGCCGAGCAGTTCCGGCTGACGACCGGCCAGGTTCACCGTGCGCTCGAAGATCTTCGCCGCGTCTCCCGGACGGTCCTGAGCCATGTAGGTGCGACCGAGGAAGTACAAGCCTTCAGCCGAATCCGGCTGCGCCGCGACCGCGCGCTCCAGACGCTGGGTCATCTCTTCCATCGACTGCGGCGCCTGGGCGAATTCGCGAGTCAGTTCAACCTTGTCGCTGGCACCGTAATGCAGGTACAAGCCAAGCCCAAGGACCGGCACCAGAATCGCCGCCAGCAAGGGTAACGGTTTGCCCAGGCGCGCCACGCGCGGTGCCTCGACGCCTTCGGTGTCGGCGAGCAACTCACGGGCAGCTTCGGCGCGACCGGTTTCCAGTTGCGCCGCGTTGAGCACGCCCTCCTCCTGCTCGGTTTGCAACTCAGCCACGCGCTCCTGATACAGCGCAACGTTCAGGGCAGTACGATCCTCTTCAAGCTGTGCACGACGGCCACGCAAAACGGGGATCAGCAGAAAACTCAGGGCAACCAGAAGCAGCAGACCTGCAGCGAGCCAGAAATCAATCATTCTTGGTTTTATCCAACAGGTGGTCGAGGCGCTCACGCTCCTCGGCAGAGAGCTCATCCTTGGTGTCAGCGCGCTGCACGCGACGACGGCGGACGATCACGGCGATGATCACAAAACCGCCCAGCAACAGGCCGGCGGGGCCGAACCAGAGCAGAGCGGTCTTGGCGTTCAGAGCGGGTTTGTAGCGGACGAAATCACCGTAGCGATCAACCATGAAGTCGATGATCTGCTGATTGTCCTTGCCCTCGCCCAACATGCGGAAAATCTCTTTGCGCAAGTCGGCGGCGATCGGTGCGTTGGAATCGGCGATGTCCTGGTTCTGGCACTTGGGGCAACGCAGCTCTTTGGTCAGCTCGCGAAAACGCTCGCGATCGCCTTCTTTGGCGAACTCGTAGGTGTCAATGGCGGCGTGGGCAACACCGGCCATGCTCAAACCCAATACAAGGGCGGCTATCCAGCGCTTCATGGTTTGGCCTCATCGACCAGCGCCTGATACCGGGCCGCCAGTTTTTCGCGCCAGACCTGTTCGTCGATCACCCCGACGAACTTGTCTCGGATGATGCCTTTGGCGTCGATGAAAAAGGTTTCCGGGGCGCCGTAGACACCGAGGTTCAGGCCCAGCGAGCCGTCCGCGTCACTGATCCCCAACTGGTACGGGTTGTGGAACTCCACCAGCCACTTCTTAGCGTCGGCGTTGACGTCCTTGTAGTTGATGCCATAAATCGTTACGCCCTGCTGGGCCAGCTTGTTCAATACCGGATGCTCGACCTTGCAGGCGATGCACCAGGTGGCCCAGACGTTGACCAGCGCCGGTTTACCGAGAATGTCGGCCTTGGTCAGGGTCTTGTCGCCTTCCACGGTCGGCAGGGAAAACGCCGGGAACGGCTTGCCGATCATCGCCGAAGGCAACTCGGCCGGGTCCAGGTACAACCCGCGATACAGGAAAACAGCCACCACCAGAAAAATCGCCAGTGGCAACAGCATTAACCAACGTTTCATGCAGTGGCTCCCGACATACCGAGTGCTTCCCGCACGCGGCTTTTTACCTTGACCCGATAACGGCGATCCAGCGCCGCCAGCAACCCGCCGAAACCTGTCAGCAGCCCGCCGAACCAGATCCAGCGCACGAACGGCTTGACGTGCACGCGCACGGCCCAGGCGCCATCGCCCAGCGGTTCGCCGAGTGCGACGTAAATGTCACGGGTGAAACCGGCGTCGATCCCGGCTTCGGTCATCACCGAGTTCTGCACGGTGTACAGGCGTTTTTCCGGGTGCAACACGCTGACTTCCTTGCCGCCCTTGATCACCCGGACGGTGCCCTTGTCGGAGGTGAAGTTCGGGCCTTCGTAGTGCTTGGCGCCTTCGAACACGAAGTGATAACCGGCCAGGTCCATGGACTCGCCCGGCGCCAGGCGCAAATCGCGTTCGGCACTGTTCTGGCTCGACAGCACGACGCCAAGGGCGCACACGGCGATGCCCAAGTGCGCGATCTGCATGCCCCAGTAGCTGCGGGTCAGGGTCGGCAGGCCTTTGATCAGGCCTTTGTGGCGGGTCTTGTCGAGGATGTCGCGCACACCGGCCAACAGCACCCAGGCCGCGAGCATGAACGTGGCGAGCACCGCCCAGTTGAAATCGCCATAAGCGACGCCGGCCACCACGGCCAACGCGGCACTGCCAAGCAACACCGGGGTCAGCATGCTTATCAGCCATTTGACCGGGGTGTCTTTCCAGCGCACCAGCATGCCGACGGCCATCACCATCATCAGCAACGCCATCAACGGAATGAACAGTGCGTTGAAGTATGGCGGGCCGACGGACAGCTTGGCGCCGGTCATCGCATCGAGAATCAGCGGATACAAGGTGCCCAGCAGAATCATCGACGCCGCCACCACCAGCACCAGGTTGTTGCCCAGCAGCAGGGTTTCCCGGGACCACAGGTTGAAGCCGACGTGGCTTTTCACCACCGGGGCGCGCAGGGCGAACAGCGTCAGCGAACCGCCGACCACGAACAGCAGGAAAATCAGGATGAACACGCCGCGCTCCGGGTCGGAGGCAAAGGCGTGAACCGAGGTCAGCACGCCGGAACGTACCAGGAACGTACCGAGCAAGCTCAACGAGAACGCGGCAATGGCCAGCAACACGGTCCAGCTTTTGAACACGCCACGTTTTTCCGTGACCGCCAACGAGTGAATCAGCGCCGTACCGACCAGCCAAGGCATGAACGAGGCGTTTTCCACCGGGTCCCAGAACCACCAGCCGCCCCAGCCGAGTTCGTAGTAGGCCCACCACGAACCCAGGGTGATGCCGATCCCGAGGAAAGCCCAGGCAACGATGGTCCATGGACGCGACCAACGCGCCCACGCCGCATCAAGACGACCGCCCATCAGCGCCGCGATGGCGAAGGCGAAGGCCACGGAGAAACCGACGTAACCCATGTACAGCATCGGTGGGTGAACGATCAAGCCGATGTCTTGCAGCAACGGATTGAGGTCGGCGCCATCGCTGGGCACTTGCGGCAGGATGCGCTTGAACGGGTTGGACGTGAGGATCAGGAACAGCAGGAAACCGGTACTGATCATGCCCATCACCGCCAGCACCCGGGCCAGCATCACTTGCGGCAACTGCCGGGAGAATACCGACACCGCAAAGGTCCAGCCGCCGAGGATCAAGGCCCAGAGCAGCAGCGAACCTTCGTGAGCGCCCCACACCGCGCTGAACTTGTAGTACCACGGCAAGGCGCTGTTGGAGTTGCTGGCCACGTAGGCGACGGAAAAGTCATCAGCCATGAACGCGTAGGTCAGGCAACCGAAGGCGAACAGCAAAAAGGCGAACTGGCCCCAGGCCGCTGGTTGCGCGAGGCTCATCCACAAACGATCACCGCGCCAGGCGCCGAGCAACGGCACGATGGCCTGGACCAGCGCGAAACACAGCGCCAGGATCATGGCCAGGTGGCCGAGTTCAGGGATAAACAGTGCGGATGTCATCGATCAACCCTCCTTCACGGGCGTTGGAGCAGATTGACCGCTGTCTTTCAAAGCCTTGGTCACTTCCGGCGGCATGTACTTTTCATCGTGCTTGGCCAGCACTTCGTCGGCCACCACCACGCCGTCGGCGTTCAGTTTGCCCAGCGCCACGATGCCCTGCCCTTCACGGAACAGGTCCGGGAGGATGCCGCGGTAGCTGATGGTCACGGACTTGTTGAAGTCGGTGACGATGAATTTCACGTCCAGCGAATCGCCGGAACGTTGCAGCGAGCCCTTCTCGACCATACCACCGGCGCGGATGCGCGTGTCTTGCGGGGCTTCGCCGTTGGCGATCTGGGTCGGGGTGTAAAACAGATTGATGTTCTGCTGCAGGGCGCTCAGGGCCAGGCCGACGGCAGCGCCGACACCCGCCAGGATCGCGAGAATGATGATAAGACGCTTTTTGCGCAGCGGATTCACTTGCCGTTCTCCCGGCGCAAACGACGCGCCTCTTGTTGCAGATACCGCTTGCGGGCCAGGATCGGCGCCGCCACGTTGAGGATCAGCACCGCCAGGCAGATGCCATAGGCTGACCAGACATACAGGGCATGATGGCCCATGGCGAGGAAGTCGCCGAATGAAGCAAAACTCATCGAACGGCCTCCAGACTGTTCTGCACTTCAGCTTTCACCCAACTGGCCCGGGCTTCGCGCTTGAGCACTTCAAGGCGCATGCGCAGCAACAGCACCGCGCCGAAGAAACAGTAGAAACCCAGCACCGTCAGCAATAATGGCAGCCACATCTCGGCGGGCATCGCTGGTTTTTCGGTGAGGGTGAAGGTCGCCCCCTGGTGCAGGGTGTTCCACCACTCCACCGAGTATTTGATGATCGGGATGTTGATTACGCCGACGATCGCCAATACCGCGCAGGCCTTGGCCGCACTGTCACGATTGCTGATCGCGTTGCCCAGTGCAATGAGACCGAAGTACAGGAACAGCAGAATAAGCATGGACGTAAGTCGCGCATCCCAGACCCACCACGAGCCCCACGTCGGCTTGCCCCAGATCGCGCCGGTGACCAGCGCCACGGCGGTCATCCAGGCACCGATGGGCGCCGCGCATTGCAGGGCGACGTCGGCCAGTTTCATTTTCCAGACCAGCCCGACGATGCCGCACACCGCCAGCATGACGTAGACGGACTGCGCCAGCATGGCGGCCGGAACGTGGATATAAATGATGCGAAAGCTGTTGCCTTGCTGGTAGTCAGGCGGCGCGAAGGCCAAGCCCCAAACGACACCGACGCCGATCAGCAGCACTGCGGCAATGCTCAGCCACGGCAGCAATTTGCCACTGATGCCGTAAAACCATTTGGGCGAGCCGAGCTTATGAAACCAGGTCCAGTTCATTACTGTTTCCATCACGGTTGCTCTTCGCTATGAAGAGCCAAAGGGTCTTTACTGATCAAAAAATGACCAGACCTCATTATTCGCCGACGCTGATCTTCAGGCCAGCAGCTATTGCAAACGGTGTCAGGGTTATCGCCAGGGCGGTCAGGCTACCAAGCCACAAGAGATAACCGGTCGCCGGCATGCCCTGCAGGGCCGCCTGCAAGGCGCCACTGCCGAGAATCAACACCGGGATGTACAGCGGCAGAATCAGCAGCGCCAGCAACAGGCCGCCTCGCTTCAATCCCACCGTCAGGGCTGCGCCCACCGCACCGAGCAGGCTCAGCACCGGTGTACCCAGCAATAAAGAAAGCAGCAACACCGGCAGACAGGCGGTTGGCAAACCGAGCATCAATGCCAGCAGTGGAGCGAGCAAAACCAGTGCCAGGCCAGAGAAGGCCCAGTGTGCCAGTACTTTGGCCAAAACCAGAAGAGGCAGGGGGTGCGACGAAAGGACCCACTGTTCCAGCGATCCGTCCTCGAAATCACTGCGGAAGAGCCCGTCCAGCGAGAGCAGGACCGATAAAAGTGCCGCGACCCACACCAGTCCCGGAGACAAGGTTTGCAACAATTGAGACTCGGGACCGACCGCCAACGGGAACAGCGAAACGACGATCGCGAAAAAAACCAGCGGATTGGCCAGCTCAGCCGGACGGCGGAACAGCAGACGGGACTCACGGGCGACCAGCAGGCCGAAAACACTCATACGGCCCACTTCCCCAGATCGATATCGCGATAGCTGGCCGGCATCCGGCTCAGCGTGTGGTGAGTGGTCAGCACCACCATGCCGCCGCGCTCACAGTGGGCGGCCAGGTGTTCTTCGAGTTGCGCCACGCCTTGTTTATCGAGCGCGGTGAACGGCTCGTCGAGGATCCACAGCGGCGGACTGTCGAGGTACAGGCGCGCCAATGCCACACGGCGTTTCTGCCCGGCGGACAACGTATGGCAGGGAACATCCTCGAAACCGCGCAATCCGACATCGGCCAGCGCTTGCCAGATCGCCTCGTGGGGAGCCGGTTGATGCAGGGCGCAGAGCCAGATCAGGTTCTCCTCCGGCGTCAGCAAGTCCTTGATCCCGGCGGCATGGCCGATCCACAGCAGGTTGCGCGCCAGTTCAAGGCGCTGATCGTTCAGCGGCTTACCGTTGAGCAGCACTTGACCGGCGGTCGGCTGCATCAGGCCGGATAACAGCCGCAGCAGGCTGGTCTTGCCGCTGCCGTTGGGGCCACTGATTTGCACCATTTCGCCACTGGCCAGTCTCAATTCGAGATTTTCGAAGAGCAGCCGAAGGTCTCGCTCACAAGCAAGGGCAACGGTTTGCAGGACAGGACTGGTCAAGAGATCACGGGCCTTTTGCGGTTCAAGTCGGCGGCGGAGCGGCCGCTAAAGAGATGCAGCATAGATGCATTGGCGGCCTGTTCTAGAGAGCTGCGTCAAACAAATGCAATGTTTTCGCCACTCCCCGAAGGACGGGCGGCATTATACATGCCATACCCTACTCTAAAGAGTGCATTTTCCTCAGGTTGTGACCGCGTATGACAGGCGAAATGAACATCCTCCCGGTACCGCAGACCACGCCCGCGACTTCGCGGCCGCTGGTAGTGAGCGGCGATCTGCTCAAGCTGCTGTCGCCGTTGGAGGGCCTGATCACCCCCGGCCAGACCGCCAAGGCTGAAGTGCTGTCGCTCAAGCAGGCGGATCAGACCTTTCAACTGTTGCTTAAAGTCACCCTCGACAGCGGCCGCCAGACCACGGTCCAGGCCACCAGCACCCAGCCGCTGCCCCAAGGTACCAGTCTGTCGATCACCCAACCGTCAGCGAGCAATCTGGCGATCACGGTGCAACAGGCCATTGCTTCCAGCGTCGCCACCCTCACCCGCATCGACACCGCGCAATTGCCGGTCGGGACGTTGTTGCAGGGCAAAGTACTGACCTCGCAAGTGCTGCCGCAGGTGCCGGGCCAGCCGACGGTGTTTCGTTCGATGGTGAGCCTGCTCAACACCGCGTTGAGCGGCAGCACGCTGAGCATCGACAGTCCGACGCCGCTGCGCATCGGCACGCTGTTGAGTGCCTTGGTGCAGGACACGCAAACGCTGAAATTCGTGCCGTTGAGCAACCGTCAGGAGCAACTGGCGATCACCCAGCAATTGGTCAGTCAGCAGAGCCGCCAAGGCTCGCTGGATGGTTTGATCAAGCTGCTGCAAAACCTGCCTCCGTCGGATCAGACTTCCAGCGACCTGCGGGCCGCTGTGGAAAAACTGCTGGCCGGTTTACCGGACGTTCAGCAACTGAGTACGTCAAAAGGCCTCGCTCAGGCGCTGGCCAATAGCGGGCTATTCCTAGAAGCGAAATTGCTGACCGGGCAAAATCCGACACTGGCGCCCGACATGAAAGGCGATCTGCTCAAGCTGATTGCGCAATTGACGCCAGGGCTGCCGGCCAACACCAATCTCAATGCAATCATTGCCGCCAACACGCTGGTCCAGTCCATGCCGAGTTTCGTGCGCAGCGCCCTGGGCATGCTCGGCCAGGTCAGCGCCAAGCCGTTGCCGACCAGTTTCCCGCTGCCCGAACGGCTGCTGCAAAGCCAGGACGGTGAAAACGATCTGGAGCATTTGCTGCGTCTGGCTGCGGCGGCGGTCTCGCGCCTGCAAAGCCATCAGTTGTCGAGTCTTGAGCAGACTGGCGTCACTGATGATGGCCGCCTGCTCAGCACCTGGCAGCTGGAAATCCCCATGCGCAACCTGCAGGACATCGTGCCGCTGCAGGTCAAGTTCCAGCGCGAAGAAGCGCCGGAGAAAGAACAACCCCATGAACGCCGGGACGAACGCGAACCGAAGCAGCAACTGTGGCGCGTGGACCTGGCGTTCGACATGGAACCGCTGGGCCCGATGCAGATTCAGGCGCAGCTGATCAAGGGCAGCCTGTCCAGCCAGCTCTGGGCCGAACGGCCGTACACCGCCAGCCTGATCGAAAGCAATCTGGCCGCGCTGCGCCAGCGCTTGCTGGATTCCGGGCTGAACGTCGGCGATCTGGATTGCCACCTCGGTAAACCGCCACAAGGCCCACAAACCCGCCTCGAACAACGCTGGGTCGACGAAACCGCATGAGAAACCCCAACACCCCACGCCAGGCCATCGCCCTCAAATACGACGGCACCCACGCCCCTACCCTCACGGCCAAAGGCGACGAAGCACTGGCCGAAGCCATTCTGAAGCTTGCCCGGGATTACGAAGTGCCCATCTACGAAAACGCCGAGCTGGTGAAGCTGCTGGCGCGGATGGAACTGGGGGAAAGTATTCCGGAAGAGTTGTACCGCACGATTGCCGAGATTATTGCGTTTGCGTGGAATTTGAAGGGTAAGTTTCCGGCGGGGCATGATCCGGAGGCGACCATGGTTGAGAAGGACATCACTGATCGCGGTGACGACTACTGATCGTTCCCACGCTCTAAGTGGGAATGCAGCCCGTGACGCTCTGCGTCACATTCAACAGCGGGATGCGGAGCGTCCCCAGAGATCGTTCCCACGCGGGGAACGATCTCTGGCAGGCGTCAGTTCTTGTGAAGCTTGCGCATTAACTCCGCCTCAGCCTGGGTCAACCCGCAGGACTGAGTCAGTTCATCAACGGTAGCCCCCATGCCGACCAGGCGCGCCGCCTGGGCAAACGACAGGCTCGACGGATCGCGCTGTTCCAGTTGGGCCAGTTTGTCCGGCAAGGGACTGACGACGGCGCGCAGTTCGTGCAGGTCTTCACCCATGCGCACGTTGCCGCTTTGATAGTCGTCGACGCGTTTGGCCAGGTCCTTGATGCGCTGATCGCGCAGCGCATCACCCTGGGCCTGTTGCGCGGCAATTTGCCGTTGAGCGCGAATGTACGCCAGAAACATTGCCAGCGTGCCTGCCCAGAAAAGGAACAGGACAATGACCGCTACCTCAAGAATCAATCAGATGTTCTCCAGGTCCGACCATTCTTCTTCGCTCATCATCTTGTCCAGTTCGACCAGGATCAGCAGTTCATTGTTCTTGTTGCACACGCCTTGAATGAACTTGGCGGACTCTTCGTTACCGACGTTTGGCGCGGTTTCGATTTCCGACTGACGCAGGTAAACCACTTCGGCCACGCTATCGACCATGATCCCGACCACTTGCTTGTCGGCTTCGATGATGACGATACGGGTGTTGTCGCTGATCTCGGCATTCATCAGGCCGAAGCGCTGACGGGTGTCGATCACGGTGACCACGTTGCCGCGCAGGTTGATAATGCCCAGCACGTAGCTCGGGGCACCCGGGACCGGGGCGATTTCGGTGTAACGCAGGACTTCCTGAACGCGCATCACGTTGATGCCGTAGGTTTCATTGTCCAGTTTGAAGGTTACCCATTGCAGGATCGGATCTTCGGAACCTTTTGCATTCGTCGCTTGACTACTCATACCCTGACCCCTCGAAAAACCGCTTCTAGCGGTGTGTGTTCTGTGTGGCGGCATTCAACAATGCCGTCGCATACTTGTTATGTCGGCAGCTATGTCGGTTTGTGTAGCGGCTTGCTGCCGCCCATGTGCTTTGCCCCACCGCTGGCGATCAACTCGGCCAGGGCGGAAACGTCCAGCAGCGCACACATGTGCTCAATCACCGTGCCGGCGAGCCATGGCCGCTGACCTCGATGACTTCTCCATTTGATTTCGTTCGGGTCCAGGCGCAACGAGCGGCTGACCTGATGCACCGCCAGCCCCCACTCGTAGCCCTGAACCGAAATAACGTATTGCAGGCCCTGGCGGAAATCGTCGCGGTAGCGGTCGGGCATGACCCACCGCGCGGTGTCCAGGACTTTCAGGTTGCCGGCCTGACTCGGCAGGATCCCGAGGAACCATTCCGGCTGGCCGAACAGTGGCGTCAGCTCGTGACCGGCCAGCGAATAAATCGAGCCCAGGCACACCAGCGGCACCGCCAGGGTCAACCCGGCGACATCGAACAGCAGGCATTCGAACGGCTCGGCGGCCCACGCCGGGCGACCGTCGGTTTCCACCGGTGGCGGCGTGTTGCTCGGCGGCAGATGGACTTCGACCAGCGGCGGCACCAGGGTTTGCAGCAACGGTGCGAGGGTCGAGACCGGCGCCAGGATCGGTGCCGGCGCATCTTCGATCACCACCGGGGCTTTTGCGACCGCAGTGACCACTGGCGCGACAACAGGTGCAGCTGCCACAACGGACTTCTGCGCATCACGCGCCTGCTCTTCAAGCACGGCTGCCTGGAACTCGTCCAGCGCAGCCTCAACCTCTACCGCTTCAACGACCTCGATGACTTCAGCCACCGCTTCCACTTCCAGCGGCAACTCTTCAGTCGCTTCCATCAGCAAGCTGTCCAGATAAGACTGGAGCGCCAGTTGCGGACGCGAGGTGATTTTCACCGGCCGATTCATCTCAGGCCACCTGCGGGACAAGTTGTGCCGCCAGCAAATGCTTGAGCAAGGCGCGATAAGCGAGAACCCCACGGCTCTTGCCGTCGAATTGCGAAGGCGTCAGCCCGGCCCGGCTCGCATCCCGCAGGCGCGTGTCGATCGGGATGTAGCCTTGCCAGATTTCTTCCGGGTATTTGTCGCGCAGCACGCGAAGGGTCCCGAGGGACGCCTGGGTGCGGCGGTCGAACAAGGTTGGAATGATGGAGAACGGCAAGGCCACTTTGCGTGAGCGGTTGATCATCGCCAGCGTATTGACCATGCGCTCCAGACCTTTGACGGCCAAGTGCTCGGTCTGCACCGGAATCACTAATTGCTGGCTCGCCGCCAAGGCATTGACCATCAGTACGCCGAGCAACGGCGGGCTGTCGATCACGGCGTAATCGAAGTCCTGCCACAGTTGCGCCAGGCTCTTGGCAATCACCAGACCCAAACCACTCTGGCCCGGCGACTGACGTTCAAGCGTGGCCAGAGCGGTGCTCGACGGCAACAACGAAATGCGTTCGTCGCTGGTCGGCAACAGCAACTGCCCGGGCAAGCCTTGCGGCACGCTGCCCTTGTGCAGGAACAGGTCGTAGCTGCTGTGCTCCAGGCTGTCGGGATCGTAGCCGAAGTAGCTGGTCATCGAGCCGTGCGGATCGAGATCGACCACGACCACGCGCTTGCCCGCCTCGGCCAGCAAGCCGGCTAAAGCGATAGAGGAAGTGGTTTTACCAACACCACCCTTTTGATTGGCAACGGCCCAGACTCTCATTCGGATTGTTCCTCCCGGTCGATATGCTCGACCGAGAAATAGCTCAACGTGTTAATGCAGGTGACGGAGAATTGACGGCGCTCTCTCGTACCGGCGACTTGACCGGGGTCGGTGCAGTTTGTGTGCCAGCACGCTTCAACGCGGCATCCGGTTGCGCATGGGCGGTCCCGGTGCCGGTGAGGCTGCGACGTACATCAAGATTTCGCGACACGACCAGCACCACGCGACGGTTACGCGCCCTGCCCTCAGCGGTGGCGTTGTTGGCCACCGGCTGGAACTCGCCGTAACCCACCGACGCCAGGCGGCCAGGGTTTACGCCCTGCATCGCCAGCATGCGCACGATGCTCGCCGAACGGGCCGAAGACAGCTCCCAGTTGGTCGGGTATTGCGCGGTGCGGATCGGCTGATCGTCGGTGAAGCCTTCGACGTGGATCGGGTTGTCGAACGGCTTGAGGATTGCGGCCACCTTGTCGATGATGTTGAACGCCATGTCACTGGGCATCGCATCGCCGCTGCCGAACAACAGGCTGGAATTGAGTTCGATCTCGACCCACAGCTCGTTGCCGCGCACGGTCATCTGATTGGACTTGATCAAGTCGCCGAATGCCGCGCTGATGTCATCGGCAATGCTTTTCAATGGATCACTGGCACCGGCCACGCCGGCATCGACCTGCTCGCTGTCCTTGACCAGGGGCTTGGCCGGGGTCACGGTCTTCGGCCGCTCTTCACCGATCGGGATCGGCTTGAGGGCGCGATCGCTGTCGGTAAACACCCCGATCAGCGCCTCGGAAATGACTTTGTACTTGCCCTCGTTGATCGACGAGATCGAGTACATGACCACGAAGAATGCGAACAGCAACGTGATGAAGTCGGCGTAGGAAACGAGCCAGCGTTCGTGATTGACGTGTTCTTCAGGTTGCCGACGACGAGCCATAGTCCGTTACTCCCATCAATCCATGAAGCCCTGAAGCTTCAACTCAATAGAGCGAGGGTTTTCACCTTCGGCGATCGACAGGATTCCTTCCAGCAACATTTCGCGATAACGCGACTGGCGCAAGGCAACGGACTTGAGCTTGGCGGCAATCGGCAGCAACACCAGGTTGGCACTGGCCACACCGTAGATGGTGGCGACGAAGGCGACGGCGATGCCGCTGCCCAGTTGCGTCGGATCGGCCAGGTTGCCCATGACATGGATCAGGCCCATCACCGCACCGATGATGCCGATGGTCGGCGCGTAGCCGCCCATGCTTTCAAAGACTTTGGCCGCTTCGATGTCGCGGGCTTCCTGGGTGTAGAAATCCACTTCCAGAATGCTGCGAATCGCTTCCGGCTCGGCGCCGTCGACCAGCAGTTGCAGACCTTTGCGCGAGTAACTGTCAGGTTCGGCATCGGCCACCCCTTCCAGACCGAGCAGGCCTTCCTTGCGCGCGGTCAGGCTCCAGTTGACGACGCGGTCGACGCCACCGGCCAGGTCAACGCGAGGCGGAAACAGAATCCAGCCAATGATTTGCATGGCACGCTTGAAGGCGCTCATCGGTGATTGCAGCAATGCCGCGCCGATAGTCCCACCGAGTACGATCAGCGCCGCCGGGCCGTTGGCCAATGCGCCGAGATGACCGCCTTCAAGGTAGTTGCCGCCAATGATGGCGACAAACGCCAAGATGATCCCGATAAGGCTTAGAACATCCATCAGATACACGCCTCGACCAAGTGCCTGCCAATATCGTCCAGACCGTAGATCGCGTCGGCGAGGTCAGCTTTGACGATGGCCATCGGCATGCCGTAGATCACGCAGCTGGCTTCATCCTGAGCCCAGATCGCGCTGCCGCCCTGCTTGAGCAGGCGTGCGCCTTCACGACCGTCGGCGCCCATGCCGGTCAGTACGACCGCCAGAACTTTGTCGCCGTAGGACTTGGCTGCCGAACCGAAGGTGATGTCCACGCACGGTTTGTAGTTCAGACGCTCGTCGCCCGGCAGGATTTTCACCGCGCCACGGCCGTCGATCATCATTTGCTTGCCACCCGGCGCCAGCAGCGCCAGGCCCGGACGCAGAATGTCGCCATCCTCCGCTTCCTTGACGCTGATGCGGCAGAGCTTGTCCAGACGTTCGGCGAAGGCCTTGGTGAAGGCCGCCGGCATGTGCTGGATCAACACGATCGGCGCCGGGAAGTTGGCCGGCAACTGGGTCAACACCCGTTGCAGGGCAACCGGACCGCCCGTGGACGTACCGATAGCCACCAGTTTGTAGGCTTTGCGTTTTGGTGCGGGCGACGACTGCCCGGACGATGCCGGGGACGATGCCGGGGCGTAGCTACGCGCCGGAATTGGTGCCGGAGCCGGACGCGCAGGCGTGCTGCTGCCGTAACTGCTGACGCTCGAAGGCGCAGGCGTCGGGGCTGGCGCGGCGACCGGGGCCGGTGCGCTGTAGGTGTTGGCACGACGGTTACTGCGCGAGATGCTGAGAATCTTCTCGCACAGCAGTTGCTTGACCTTCTCCGGGTTACGGGAGATGTCTTCGAAATTCTTCGGCAGGAAATCCACCGCGCCGGCGTCCAGCGCGTCGAGGGTTACCCGAGCGCCTTCGTGGGTCAGCGAGGAGAACATCAACACCGGGGTCGGGCAACGCTGCATGATGTGCCGCACTGCCGTGATGCCATCCATCATCGGCATCTCGTAGTCCATGGTGATCACGTCTGGCTTGAGGGCCAGCGCCTGATCGATCGCCTCTTTTCCGTTGGTCGCCGTACCGACGACCTGGATATTCGGATCCGCTGAAAGAATTTCCGAGACGCGGCGGCGGAAAAACCCCGAATCGTCCACCACCAGGACTTTGACTGCCATAAACACTCCGTTAGGACGGAGCGAGGCTTAGTCGCCCCGCTCCACCAGAATCAAATACGCCGTGCGGCGTAACGCTTGAGCATGCTCGGAACATCGAGAATCAGCGCGATGCGACCGTCACCGGTAATGGTGGCGCCCGACATGCCCGGGGTTCCCTGGAGCATTTTGCCCAATGGCTTGATGACCACTTCTTCCTGGCCCACCAGCTGGTCGACGACGAAGCCGATCCGCTGAGTACCCACCGAAAGGATCACCACGTGGCCTTCGCGCTGCTCTTCGTGAGCGGCGGAGCTGACCAGCCAGCGCTTGAGGTAGAACAATGGCAGTGCCTTGTCCCGCACGATCACCACTTCCTGGCCGTCCACCACGTTGGTGCGCGACAGGTCGAGGTGGAAGATTTCGTTGACGTTCACCAGCGGGAACGCGAACGCCTGGTTGCCGAGCATGACCATCAGCGTCGGCATGATCGCCAGGGTCAACGGGACCTTGATGACGATCTTCGAGCCTTTGCCCTTGGTCGAATAAATATTGATGGTGCCGTTGAGCTGGGCGATTTTGGTTTTCACCACGTCCATGCCCACGCCGCGTCCGGAGACATCGGAAATTTCGGTCTTGGTCGAAAAACCCGGCGCAAAGATCAGGTTGAAGCAGTCGGACTCGCTGAGGCGATCCGCGGCATCCTTGTCCATCAGCCCTTTCTTCACGGCAATGCCGCGCAGAACATCGGCGTCCATGCCCTTGCCGTCATCGGAGATGGACAGCAGGATGTGGTCGCCTTCCTGTTCTGCGGACAGGATCACCTTGCCGCTGCGAGGTTTGCCCATCGCTTCGCGCTCGGCCGGCTCTTCAATGCCGTGGTCGACCGAGTTGCGCACCAAGTGGACCAGCGGGTCGGCCAGGGCCTCGACGAGGTTCTTGTCGAGGTCGGTTTCTTCGCCGACCAACTCCAGGTTGATCTCTTTCTTGAGCTGGCGAGCCAGGTCGCGAACGAGGCGCGGGAAGCGCCCGAAAACTTTCTTGATCGGTTGCATCCGGGTCTTCATGACCGCGGTCTGCAGGTCGGCCGTGACCACGTCGAGGTTCGACACAGCCTTGGACATGGCTTCGTCGCCGCTGTTGAGGCCCAGACGGACCAAGCGGTTACGCACCAATACCAGTTCGCCGACCATGTTCATGATTTCGTCGAGACGCGCGGTATCAACCCGCACGGTGGTCTCGGCTTCACTGGCCGGTTTTTCCGGTGGCGGCGCGGACGGTGCGCGGGCTGGAGCCGGTGCAGCGGCAGCCGCCGGTTTCGGCGCTTCGGCTTTCGGCTCGGGAGTCTTGGCAACCGGTTTCGGTGCAGCAGCCTTGGCGGCTGGAGCAGCCACCGCAGCACCTGTGCCGACTTCAGTGAATTTGCCTTTGCCATGCAATTCGTCGAGCAGCGACTCGAACTCGTGATCGGAGATCAGATCACCACTGGCCGCTTTCGCGGTTGGCGCAGCCGAGGCGGGTACGGCGGCAATGGCCGACTCCAGCGCGTCCACCGCAAAGTTGCCCTTGCCGTGCAACTGGTCAAGCAGTGCTTCGAATTCGTCGTCGGTAATATCAGAGCTGTCGCCGGCCGCTTTCGGAGCAGCCGGTGCAGTGGACGGTGCCACCGCGTCGACGGCGAACTGGCCTTTGCCATGCAGTTGATCGAGCAACGACTCGAACTCGGCATCGGTGATTTCGTCGCCGGCCGCCGAATCGGCAGCCGCCACTGGAGCAACCGCCGGCGCTTCGGCTTGAGCCTTGACGGCGTTCAGCGAGTCCAGCAATTGCTCGAATTCGTTATCAGTGATGTCGCCCGACTCTTCAGCAGCAGGTGCTTCGACCACTTCAGCAACCGGTGCAGATTCATCAGCCGTTTGCGGCTCGGCCAGACGGGCCAGTGCCGCGAGCAATTCAGGCGTGGCAGCCGTAATCGGGCTGCGTTCGCGGACCTCGGTGAACATGCTGTTCACCGCATCCAGCGCTTCGAGAACCACGTCCATCAGTTCCGAGTCGACGCGACGCTCACCCTTGCGCAGGATGTCGAACACGTTCTCGGCGATGTGACAGCACTCCACCAGCTCGTTGAGCTGGAGGAAGCCGGCGCCCCCTTTTACAGTGTGAAAACCGCGAAAAATTGCATTGAGCAAGTCCGCATCATCCGGTCGGCTTTCAAGCTCGACCAGCTGTTCGGACAGTTGCTCTAGAATCTCGCCGGCCTCAACCAGGAAATCCTGAAGGATCTCTTCATCGGCGCCGAAGCTCATTAAGGGGGTGCTCCTGAGGTCTAAAAACCTAAAAAACCTAAAATGCTAAAACTCTAAAATCCTAGGCTGGATAACAAATCGTCCACATCGTCCTGACCGGACACAACGTCTTCTCTTTTATCGGCATGAATCTGCGGACCTTCACCCTGAGAGAGATGTTTTTGCGGATCTTTTTCAGCGAGCATCG
The DNA here is from genome assembly GCF_031766055.1 of Pseudomonas sp. SG20052. Classification (NCBI taxonomy): domain Bacteria; kingdom Pseudomonadati; phylum Pseudomonadota; class Gammaproteobacteria; order Pseudomonadales; family Pseudomonadaceae; genus Pseudomonas; species Pseudomonas sp. SG20052. The sequence continues at coordinate 4,874,363 of NZ_CP134498.1, forward strand.
CTTCACGGTCATGTTCGATACCCGCAAAGCGGTCTACCTGACTGGCCATGAGCACAAGCTTGAGCAGGTTGCTTTCAACTTCGGTGACCAATTGGGTCACGCGTTTGATCACCTGACCGGTGAGGTCCTGGTAATCCTGGGCCAGCAATATGTCGTTGAGGTTGCTCGACACCGTGCGATTGTCTTCGCTGCTGCGTGTCAGGAAACCGTCGACTCGCCGGGCCAGTTCGCGAAACTCTTCAGCCCCGACTTCGCGACGCATGAAGCGCCCCCAGTCGGCGCTCAATGCCTGAGCTTCATTGCTCAGGCCATTGACCAGCGGCGTGGCGTTTTCCACCAGGTCCATGGTGCGGTTGGCCGCAGCCTCGGTCAGCTTGACCACATACCCCAGGCGCTCGGTGGCGTCCGTGATCTGCGACACTTCCTCGGCTTGCGGCATGTTCGGGTCAATCTGGAAATTGACGATCGCGCTATGCAGCTCGCGAGTGAGCTTGCCCACTTCCTGGTACAGGCCGCGGTCACGGGTCTGATTGAGCTCATGGATCAGTTGCACAGCGTCGCCGAACCTGCCCTTTTCAAGGCTTTCGACCAGTTCGACCGCGTGTTTTTTCAGGGTCGATTCAAAATCGCCCTGTGAAGATTCTTTGTGGTCCATAGCTCCCCCGTGGCGCAGTTTCTCAACCGATGCGTTCGAAAATCTTCTCGATTTTGTCTTTCAACGCCTGGGCCGTGAAGGGTTTCACCACATAGCCGTTTACACCGGCCTGGGCTGCTTCAATGATCTGCTCGCGCTTGGCTTCAGCGGTCACCATCAGCACTGGCAGGTGCTTGAGTTTTTCATCGGCGCGCACGTGACGCAGCAGGTCGATACCGGTCATGCCCGGCATGTTCCAGTCCGTTACCAGAAAGTCGATGCTGCCGCTGTTGAGAACCGGAATGGCGGTAATTCCATCGTCAGCCTCGACGGTGTTGGTGAACCCCAGATCGCGCAGCAGGTTCTTGATGATCCGCCGCATCGTTGAGAAGTCATCAACGATGAGGATTTTCATGTTCTTGTCCAATTCGACCTCCAAGCAGTCTTAAACGCGCCCAGCACCTGGACGCGCCATTTCAATCAATCCGGCAATGCACTCGATGACTGTCTGGAGCACAACAGATCGCGACCGGTGCAGTTCAACACCCCACCGGCCTCGTTCGCAGTGTCCCCACACTGCCTTCAGCGCGCTCGCCACTCCCCCAAACGCCCCCGCAAACGGGCCGCGCACTGGCTATGTAACTGGCTGACCCGCGATTCGCTGACCCCCAGGACCTCACCGATTTCCTTGAGGTTCAGCTCTTCGTCGTAGTACAGCGCCAACACCAGTCGCTCACGCTCCGGCAAATTGGCAATCGCGTCCGCCAGCGCGGCCTGGAAGCGTTCATCTTCCAGATCGCGTGACGGCTCCAGATGTGCACTCGCGCCATCCTCGTGCAGCCCTTCGTGTTCGCCGTCCTGCAACAGATCGTCGAAACTGAATAACCGGCTGCCCAGGGTGTCGTTCAAAATCCCGTAATAATCGTCGAGACTCAATTGGAGTTCGGCCGCAACTTCATGATCTTTAGCGTCACGACCTGTTTTAGCTTCAATCGAGCGAATTGCGTCACTGACCATGCGGGTATTGCGGTGAACCGAGCGTGGCGCCCAGTCACCCTTGCGCACTTCATCGAGCATCGCGCCGCGGATTCGAATGCCCGCGTACGTCTCGAAACTCGCGCCTTTGCTGGCGTCATATTTGGTCGATACTTCCAGCAGGCCGATCATCCCGGCCTGGATCAGGTCTTCAACCTGAACACTGGCCGGCAGACGGGCCAGCAAGTGGTAAGCAATGCGTTTGACCAGTGGCGCGTAACGCTCGATCAGCTCGTACTGCGCGTCACGTGCCGACTTCTTGTAGAGGTTGTAGCCACTGGCTGTCATAGGACGGGTCCTGCGGTCTGTTGCACGAGGCGCTCAACGAAAAACTCCAGGTGCCCACGCGGGTTGGCAGGCAGCGGCCAGGTGTCGACCTTCTGCGCGATGGCCTTGAACGCCAGGGCGCACTTGGAACGCGGGAAGGCTTCGTAGACGGCACGCTGTTTCTGCACGGCCTTGCGCACGCTTTCGTCGTAAGGCACCGCGCCGACGTATTGTAAGGCGACGTCAAGGAAGCGGTCCGTGACCTTGGTCAACTTGGCGAACAGGTTGCGACCTTCCTGCGGGCTCTGGGCCATGTTGGCCAGGACGCGGAAGCGGTTCATGCCGTAATCGCGGTTCAGCAGCTTGATCAGCGCGTAGGCGTCGGTGATCGAGGTCGGCTCGTCGCACACCACCAGCAAGACCTCTTGCGCTGCGCGGACGAAACTGACTACCGAGTCACCAATACCTGCAGCGGTGTCGATCACCAAGACATCGAGGTTGTCGCCGATATCGCTGAAGGCCTGGATCAGGCCGGCGTGTTGAGCCGGGCTCAGATGAACCATGCTCTGTGTGCCGGACGCGGCCGGGACAATGCGAATACCGCCGGGGCCCTGCAACAGAACGTCGCGCAGCTCACAGCGGCCTTCGATCACGTCGGCCAGGGTACGTTTGGGTGTCAGCCCCAAGAGGACGTCGACGTTCGCCAGCCCCAGATCGGCGTCCAGCAGCATGACGCGCCGGCCGAGCTCAGCTAGAGCCAGGGACAAGTTCACTGACACGTTAGTCTTCCCGACGCCACCTTTGCCGCCGGTCACCGCGATCACCTGTACGGGATGCATGCTGCCCATGTTATTTCTTTACCTTGTCTTGCATAGACGGAGGCCACATTACTGGCTGCGCGCTCAATAACTGAACAATGCATGGCAGACCATCGATGTAGGTACAAAAACGGTTCATTAGCACCTCAGCCAACCTGCTTGGTCGGGCTGTGGTAAATATCAGCGAACATGTCAGCCATGGCTTCTTCGCTGGGTTCTTCTTGCATTTGCACGCTGACGGCACGACTGACCAACTGATGACGACGCGGCAGATGCAAATCATCCGGAATACGCGGGCCATCGGTCAGGTAAGCCACCGGCAATTCATGACTGATCGCCAGGCTCAACACCTCGCCCAGACTTGCCGTTTCATCCAGTTTAGTCAGGATGCAGCCAGCGAGCCCGCAGCGCTTGTAACTATGATAAGCGGCCGTTAGAACCTGTTTCTGGCTGGTGGTTGCCAGAACCAGATAATTTTTTGACTTGATGCCCCGTCCGGCCAGGCTTTCGAGCTGCATGCGCAGGGCTGGATCGCTGGCCTGGAGGCCGGCGGTATCGATCAACACCACGCGCTTGCGCAGCAAGGGGTCCAGCGCCTGCACCAGAGATTGGCCCGGATCGACGTGGGTTACCGACACGTTGAGAATCCGGCCCAGGGTCTTCAATTGTTCCTGAGCACCGATACGGTAGCTGTCCATGCTCACCAGCGCGATGTTTTGCGCGCCGTATTTGAGCACGTAGCGGGCCGCGAGCTTGGCCAGGGTGGTGGTCTTGCCCATGCCGGCTGGGCCGACCATGGCAATCACGCCGCCCTCTTCCAGTGGTTCGACTTCCGGTGTGGCAATCATCCGTGCCAGGTGCGCCAGTAACATGCGCCAGGCCTGACGGGGTTCGTCAATGTCGGTAATCATCGCCAGCAAGTCGCGGGACAACGGGCCGGACAGGCCGATGCGTTGCAGGCGACGCCAAAGATTGGCCTGGGCTGGACGGCTGCCTTGCAGCTGATTCCAGGCCAGGGAGCCGAGTTGTACTTCCATCAATTCGCGCAGGCTGTTGAGTTCGAAACGCATCGAATCGAACGCCCGCGGATCGACGCCGCCAGCGGCAGGTGCCGGGGCTGGTGCCGAGCGACGAGGTTCGGCATACGTCGGCTCGATCAGCGGCTCGGCGGCGGTCAACGGCAGGCCGGCGAACAATTGGCGATTGGTGGTCTTGTCGCCTTCGGTTTCGCCTTCGCCACGCAGGCTCAATTCGGCCTGGGCGGTGACGATCCGCGACTGGGTCTTGCGCAGCTCATCCTCGAGTTCCATGTTCGGAACACGCGGGGCCAGCGCCGACAATTTGTAATCCAGGGCAGCCGTCAGCTCGACACCACCGGCGATCCGGCGATTGCCAATAATGGCGGCATCAGCGCCCAGCTCATCACGAACCAGTTTCATGGCCTGACGCATATCGGCGGCGAAAAAACGCTTAACTTGCATAAACCACTACCTCAGCCGTTGGGCCCTACTGTCGCAACGATGGTCACTTGCTTGTTGTCAGGAATTTCCTGGTAAGCCAACACATGCAAACCCGGCACTGCCAGTCGGCCGAATCGCGACAGCATCGCGCGAACCGGACCGGCTACCAGCAGAATCACCGGCTGACCTTGCATTTCCTGACGCTGCGCCGCATCGATCAACGAACGTTGCAGTTTCTCAGCCATGCTTGGCTCCAGCAGAACACCCTCTTCCGAGCCTTGTCCTGCCTTCTGAAGACTATTGAGCAATATCTGTTCCAACCTTGGCTCCAGCGTGATAACTGGTAGCTCGGAGTCAGTCCCTACAATGCTTTGGACGATTGCGCGGGATACGCCGACGCGCACCGCGGCCACCAAAGCGGCAGTATCTTGACTCTTGGCAGCATTGTTGGCGATGGCCTCGGCGATGCTGCGAATGTCCCGCACCGGCACCTGTTCGGCCAACAACGCTTGAAGCACCTTGAGCAACTGCGACAGCGAGACCACACCCGGCACCAGCTCTTCGGCCAGCTTCGGCGAGCTTTTGGCCAGCAATTGCATGAGTTGCTGGACTTCTTCGTGACCGATCAGTTCGCTGGAGTGTTTGTACAGAATCTGGTTCAAGTGCGTCGCCACGACCGTACTGGCGTCCACCACGGTGTAACCCAGCGATTGCGCCTGGGCACGCTGGCTGATTTCGATCCAGACCGCTTCCAGGCCAAAAGCCGGATCTTTGGCGGTTATGCCGTTGAGCGTGCCGTAGACCTGCCCCGGGTTGATCGCCAGTTCGCGATCCGGGTAAATCTCGGCTTCTGCCAGGATCACGCCCATCAGGGTCAGGCGGTAAGCACTCGGGGCCAGGTCGAGGTTGTCACGAATGTGCACAGTCGGCATCAGGAAGCCCAGGTCCTGGGACAGCTTCTTGCGCACGCCCTTGATCCGCGCCAACAACTGACCACCCTGATTGCGATCCACCAGCGGAATCAGGCGATAGCCGACTTCCAGCCCGATCATGTCGATCGGCGTCACGTCGTCCCAACCCAGCTCCTTGGTTTCCATCGCGCGAGCCGGCGATGGCAGCAGCTCCTGTTGACGCTTGACCTCTTGCAGGGCCTGAACCTTGACCACGTTCTGCTTCTTCCAGAACAGGTACGCGCCGCCAGCAGCCAAGGCCGCCATGCTGAGAAAGGAGAAGTGCGGCATGCCGGGCACCAGGCCCATCACTGCCATCAAACCCGCCGCCACGGCCAACGCTTTCGGCGAGGCGAACATCTGGCGATTGATCTGTTTGCCCATGTCTTCCGAACCGGAAGCACGGGTCACCATGATTGCCGCCGCTGTCGACAACAGCAGTGATGGCAATTGCGCCACCAAACCGTCACCGATGGTCAACAAGGCGTAAACCCGGCCGGCATCACCAAAGGTCATGCCGTGCTGGAAGATACCGACCGCCACGCCGCCGATCAGGTTGATGAACAGAATCAGCAGGCCGGCGATGGCGTCACCGCGCACGAATTTGCTGGCACCGTCCATCGAACCGTAGAACTCGGCTTCCTGGGCGACTTCCATCCGGCGCAGTTTGGCCTGGTTCTGGTCGATCAGGCCGGCGTTCAAGTCGGCGTCGATTGCCATTTGTTTGCCGGGCATCGCATCGAGGGTGAAACGTGCGCTCACCTCGGAAATCCGCCCGGCGCCCTTGGTCACCACGACGAAGTTGATGATCATCAAGATCGCGAAAACTACGATACCGACCACGTAGTTACCGCCGATCACCACCTCGCCGAAGGCCTGGATCACCTTACCGGCGGAAGCGTGACCGTCCTGTCCGTGGAGCATCACCACTCGGGTGGAGGCCACGTTCAGCGCCAGTCGCAACAACGTTGCCACAAGCAGAATGGTTGGGAACACCGCGAAATCCAGCGGCCGCAAGGCGTAGACGCAAACCAGCAAGACGACAATCGACAACGCGATGTTGAACGTGAAAAACACGTCCAGCAGGAACGGCGGGATCGGCAACATCATCATTGCCAACATGACCAGCAGCAACAACGGCACACCCAGGTTGCCCCGACTTAAGTCGGCAACGTTTGTGCGTGCAGTGTTGAGTAACTGAGAGCGATCCACCGGTTTTCCCCGTTCCTTTAAAGCAAACTTTTGACGCCTGAAGCAGGCGCAGAGCGGCTACTGCAAGAAGCCTTCCAACTTTTGCCGGAGCGGGGAATACGTAGTGGATTGCAGGCGCATCCTTTGTGACCACTGATCCAAAAAGCATTCGTACCTGTTAGTTCTGACAGTAGCCGTGTGCCGCGCATTGACCTTCAATGAAAGCCCCATCGCAGCGACAGGAATTGCCCCATGAACAGCACACGCACGCCGCTGACTGCGCCGTCGGTGAAAGTTAATCTCGACACTCTCGACTGGAAAGCCACCGGAATCAGGCTTGCCTCCCGCGAAGACTACTTTCCCTACAATGGGGTGAACGTAACCATTGCCGACCCGTGCTTAGCGCCAGACAACGAACTGGAGCTACTGCTCGACGACAAAGTCATTGCTCGACACATCATCACAACAGCGGATGCCGGATCGCCTTTGACGATCCATGTGAAGCCCGAGGACCTCACCGATGGCCGACATGAACTGAGCTATCGAGTAAAAATCAACAACCAACCATTTCAAACATGCGAGCAACGCGCAGAGATTCACGTTGCACTCAGGTCTCTGACAGACCTGCGCCTGGAAAAGGCGCCCTCCCGTCACCACGGCCCATTTGCGCAGATCCAGATAAGCTACCCGCACGCTGCCCCCCTGGCGACGCGGGCGAACGACAATATACAGATGGTCCAGGGCATCCACGGCCTCACCCTCAACCGGGATGCTTCACGGCTGTATTTCGTTCAATCCCCGGATGGCAGCGTCAGTTATGTCCGCGCAATGGATACCCGTACTCAGACAATCGTTCACAGCTACTCACCTGAAACGGGAGGCGAAACGTTAGGTGGCCTAAGCCCGAACGGTGACGATGCTTACGTCAACAGTCGTTACTCGAATTACATTTGGGAGATCGACACTAAAACTCACGACATCAAGAAAGGCGCCGACCTCGAATCCGGCTCACCTTACATGGTGGTGAGTTCAAGCGGCGAACGTCTCTATGCCTGTAGCACTCAGGGCATCAACGGGTACTTGAAAGCAGTCGATACAAGCACTCAGTCCGTTGTCCTGTCGATGCCGATCAATCCGTGGCCTTTTGGCCTCGCTATCAATTCCAGCGGTACGCGTGTGTACCTTGCCCACGGGGGCGACGCGGAGTCGGACTCCGATCCAACCGCTATTGACGTCATTGACACTGAAAAATTGAAAACTGTCGCAAGAATACCGATCACTGGATCTGCCTACTCGATGGCCATGAACCACGACAGTACTCGCCTTTATGTGGCCGATATCAGTGCTAGCGAAATTGCGGTAATTGATACGGCTACCAACAAAATCATCAATGTTGCCCGGAGCGAAAAATCGCCGAGACATGTGTCGCTGAGCGCCGACGGTAAGCACCTCTATGTCGTTACCTTTACCTCCGCGTTCATCTGGGTTCTGGATGCTGTAAGCCTGGTGGTTATCCAGAAAATCGATACAGGAAAGAACAACCTGAGAGAGGTGCTTGCGCGGCCTGACAACGGCATCTTTGTGCTTTATTTCTATTAGAATCCCAGGCTAAAAGCCTACTCACCTGCAGTTTTCCAACTGCAGGTCTCCCTTCGCAACTTTTGCGCAGGGAGGTTCGGAACAGAAGGGCTCACGTCAGCGGAGTCAGGCACAAAAACATCACACACCAGCGCTCAATCATCCCGCCGTCAGAATCTGCGCCTCACGGATGGCACCAAAATCAAGCGTTCTGCCAACCATGTACCGTGTACCTTTATTCATCTGCAATCCCTCCGCCTCCACCAACTCCTCCCAGGCATAGCCAAGTATGACGACTGTCCCCGGCGCGAGGGGATCACCCGCCATGTTGTGCCCCTGCAACAGGTCTAATGCCCATTGAAATTTAATGACCGGCAAATCACTCACCAGAATCGGGCGTTTTTTCGAATGGCGATAATCTACTGTGGCGACCACTTGCAGTTGCCCATCGACAAATGAGAATTCAGGTTTGTGAGGGCGTCGCTGCAAGACCCCGGCGGACCACTGATCGTTGTAGTTTTCTGGATCAGTAAAAAGGCGGCACAACGCCTCTGTGCTACCGATTTTTCCGGCCGAATCTTCTAAATAGTTGAAGCTGTCATGGCTGGCGAACCCTTCCAACGAGGGCCTGATGGCATTTTTTGGAAAGTTTAAATATCCAGGTATATGAGCATTGGCCATCTGCACAAAACACGCGAAATCCAGCGACATTCTGAATGTGACCGAATAACCGATAGCGCTTTCTGTCGGCTTATCCTTCAGAACACCCGAAACAAACTTCAACTCCATACCCTGCAGTTTTCGATAGAGACGCTCGGTCATGATTATTCCCTCTAGGACAGACGCAAACACCAATCCTTGGCGCTCCAGCCGAATGATCAGAACACCACTGCAAGGACGTTGATCGGGAGAATTCCCACGGGTATGACAGCGCAACAGGGTGCTGATCGTCTACTGTCAGAGCTAACAGGGTTTCAGAGTTTTCAGATGAACGGGATCAGGAATCGCGGCGCAGATCCGGTGGGATCGGCAAGTTGTCCTTGAGCGGATCCGGGCGCTTGCCCTTGCCCGCGCGGTACTGGCGGATCTGGTAAACGTAGGCCAGCACCTGTGCGACCGCCAGGTACAACCCACCAGGGATTTCCTGCTCCAGTTCCGTGGAGTAGTAGATCGAACGCGCCAGGGCCGGCGATTCGAGCAGCAGCACATTGTTGGCCACGGCGATTTCACGAATTTTCAAGGCCAGAAAGTCACTGCCCTTGGCCAGCAGCACCGGCGCGCTGCCCTTGTCGGGATCGTACTTGAGGGCGACGGCGTAGTGAGTCGGGTTGGTAATCACCACGTCGGCCTCAGGGATGGCCGCCATCATCCGCCGCTGCGACATCTCGCGCTGCAACTGGCGAATGCGCTGTTTGACCTCCGGCCGCCCTTCCTGATCCTTGTGTTCGTCACGCACTTCCTGCTTGGTCATCAGCAGTTTCTTGTGGCTTTCCCACAGCTGCACCGGCACGTCGACGGCAGCGATGATGATCAGCCCGCAAGCCATCCACAAAGTGCTCCAGCCGACCACTTGCAGGCTGTGAATGATCGCCATGTCCAACGGCTCATGAGCAATGCGCATCAGATCGTCGATGTCGGCAGACAACACCGCCAGCGCCACGAACAGCACAATGAAAAACTTCGCCAGGGCCTTGAGCAGTTCGACCAGCGCCTTGGCCGAGAACATTCGCTTGAGCCCCGCACCGGGGTTCATGCGACTGAATTTCGGTGCCAGGGAGCCTGCCGCGAACAGCCAGCCACCCAGGGAGATCGGGCCGATCAACGCGGCCAGCAACAAGGTGATCATCACCGGCTGAATCGCCAGCAGGGCGATCTGCCCCGAGTGCAGCAGGAAGGCGCCCATGTTGCGCTGATCCAGAATCACTTCCCGCGACAGCGTGAAGTTCATGCGCATCAGCTCCATCATGTCCTGCGCCAGGGCTCCACCGAAAATCAGCAGCCCGCCAGCGCCGGCGAGCATGACAGCCAGGGTGTTGAGCTCCTTGGAGCGCGCAATCTCGCCCTTTTCCCGGGAGTCCTTTTTACGTTTCTCCGTGGGGTCTTCTGTTTTGTCCTGACCGCTTTCGCTCTCAGCCATGACTCAGCGCGCCCGTGCCAGTTCGCGTAACAACTGCAAGGCCTCGGAGGCCAGCGGTTGATACTGATTGATGATGTCCGCCAACCCGACCCAGACGATGAACAGCCCGAGCACCAGGGTCAGCGGGAAACCGATGGAAAAAATGTTCAGTTGCGGCGCGGCCCGGGTCATCACGCCGAACGCAATGTTGACCACCAGCAACGCGGTGATCGCCGGCAGTACCAGCAACAGTGCAGCACCCAGAACCCAGCCCAGCTTACCGGCCAGCTCCCAGAAATGATTGACCATCAAGCCACTGCCCACCGGCATCGTGGTGAAGCTTTCGGTCAGGACTTCGAAGACCACCAGATGGCCATTCATGGACAGGAACAACAGCGTCACCAGCATGGTGAAGAACTGCCCGATCACCGCCACCGAGACGCCGTTGGTGGGGTCGATCATCGACGCGAAGCCCATGCCCATCTGAATGGAGACGATCTGCCCCGCCACCACGAACGCCTGGAAGAACAGCTGCAAGGAGAAACCCAGCAACGCACCGATGAGGATCTGCTCGGCGATCAGCAGCAGCGCACTCAGATCCAGCGCATTGATCGGCGGCATCGGCGGAAGGCCCGGCGCAATCACCACCGTGATCGCCAGGGCGAAATACAGGCGCACGCGAGTGGGCACCAGGGTTGTGCCGAACACCGGCATGACCATCAGCAAGGCGCCGATGCGAAACAGCGGCAACATGAACGTCGCCACCCAGGTACTGATCTGGGTATCGGTCAGCTGCAGCAGCGACGGCATGGTTTAGCCGATGACCTGAGGAATATTGCCGTACAGCTGCAGGATGTATTCCATGAACGTCTGCACCAGCCACGGGCCGGCGACGATCAGCGTGACCAGCATGACCAGCAAGCGCGGCAGGAAGCTCAGGGTTTGTTCGTTGATCTGCGTGGCGGCCTGGAACATTGCCACCAGCAGGCCCACCAGCAGACTCGGAATCACCAGCACAGCCACCATCATGGTGGTCAGCCACAGCGCTTCGCGAAAAATGTCTACCGCCACTTCCGGCGTCATGGCGACACACCGCCGAAGCTGCTTGCCAGGGTGCCGATGATCAACGCCCAGCCATCCACCAGCACGAACAGCATGATCTTGAACGGCAGGGAAATGATCAGCGGCGAGAGCATCATCATACCCATGGCCATCAGCACACTGGCCACGACCAGGTCGATGATAGGAACGGAATGAAGATCATGAAGCCGATCTGGAACGCGGTTTTAAGCTCGGAGGTGACGAAGGCCGGCACCAGAATGGTCAGCGGTGCCTGATCCGGCGAAGCGATGTCGGTGCGTTTGGACAGGCGCATGAACAGCTCGAGATCGCTGCTGCGCGTCTGCGCCAGCATGAAGTCCTTGATCGGCACCTGAGCCTTGGCCACGGCATCCTGAGCGGTGAGTTTCTCCGCCAGGTACGGTTGCAAGGCGTCCTGATTCACCCGGTCAAACACCGGTGCCATGATAAACAGGGTCAGGAACAGCGCCATGCCGGTGAGGATCTGGTTCGACGGCGTCTGCTGCAGGCCCAGGGCCTGACGCAGGATCGAGAACACAATGATGATCCGGGTGAAACTGGTCATCAGCATGACGAACGCCGGGATGAAACTCAGCGCGGTCATGATCAGCAAAATTTGCAGGCTGACCGAGTATTCCTGAGCGCCATTGGCGTTGGTACCCAGGGTGATCGCCGGGATCGACAACGGATCGGCGGCGAACGCCAGCGGCGCGACCAGCATCAGGGCCAGCGTCAAGACGATGCGTAACGCACCCATTACTTCTTATCCTTCTGATCCTTGCCGAGTATCTTCAACAGATGCTGGGCAAACTCCGGGGTCGCTTTCTCGGTGGTGGTCGGCACTTCAATCGGCTCTTTAAGCACATGCAGTGCAGTGATCGTGCCGGGGCTCAGGCCAAGCAAGATCTGCTCATTGCCGACTTGCACCAGCATCAAACGGTCGCGGGGGCCCAAGGCACGGGAACCGACAATCTCGATCACCTGCCCCTTACCGGTCGGCCCGGCCTGCTGGACCCGGCGCAGCAGCCAGGCGAGGAAGAAGATCAACCCCAGCACCAACAGCAAGCCGAACACCAACTGCGTCAGTTGCCCGGCCACACCGCTACTGACTGCCGGCGCGGCCGCCGCCGTCGCAACCGGCTCGGCGGCCAGAACGCTGAACGGCAACACCAATAAAAACCCGAGTACCCTCTTCACTTAGCGCAGCTTCTTGATACGTTCGCTTGGGCTGATCACGTCGGTCAGGCGGATGCCAAACTTCTCGTTGACCACAACCACTTCGCCGTGGGCGATCAGGGTGCCGTTGACCAGCACGTCCAGCGGCTCACCGGCCAGTCGGTCCAGCTCGATCACCGACCCCTGGTTGAGTTGCAGCAGGTTGCGGATGTTGATGTCGGTGCTGCCCACTTCCATGGAAATCGACACCGGAATGTCGAGGATCACGTCGAGGTTCGGACCGTCCAGGGTGACCGGGTCGTGGTTCTTCGGCACGCTGCCGAACTCTTCCATCGGCAGACGGTTAGACGACGAGCTGCCGACGTCAGCGGCCAGCAACGCGTCGATATCGGCCTGGCCGGCATCACCGGTTTCTTCCAGGGCGGCAGCCCATTCGTCAGCCAGTGCCTGGTCGTCCTGGGCGTTCATATCGTCGTTCATCATTTGTCCTCGGCGGGCAACTGCTCAATCAAGAGCAGCCAATTAATAGGGGGTTGGAGCGCCAATCAGCGGCGCTCGATCGGCTCGATCACCTGCAACGCGAGGTTGCCTTTATGCGAGCCCATCTTGACCTTGAAGGCCGGCACGCCGTTGGCGCGCATGATCATCTCTTCCGGCATCTCGACCGGGATCACGTCACCCGGCTGCATGTGCAGGATGTCGCGCAAACGCAACTGGCGACGGGCAACCGTGGCACCGATCGGCACGTCGACGTCCAGCACGTCCTGGCGCAGGGCGTTGACCCAGCGCTCGTCCTGATCGTCCAGATCCGACTGGAAGCCGGCGTCGAGCATTTCGCGCACAGGCTCGATCATCGAGTACGGCATGGTCACGTGCAGGTCGCCGCCACCCCCATCGAGTTCGATGTGGAAAGTGGACACCACCACCGCTTCGCTCGGGCCGACGATATTGGCCATGGCCGGGTTCACTTCCGAGTTGATGTACTCGAAGTTCACTTCCATGATCGCCTGCCAGGCTTCCTTCAAATCGACGAAGGCCTGCTCCAGCACCATGCGCACCACACGCAGCTCGGTGGGGGTGAATTCACGCCCTTCGATCTTCGCGTGACGGCCGTCGCCGCCGAAGAAGTTGTCCACCAGCTTGAACACCAGTTTGGCGTCGAGGATGAACAGCGCGGTGCCGCGCAACGGCTTGATCTTGACCAGGTTGAGGCTGGTCGGCACGTACAGCGAGTGCACGTATTCGCCGAACTTCATCACCTGCACACCACCGACGGCAACGTCCGCCGAGCGGCGCAGCATGTTGAACATGCTGATGCGGGTGTAGCGGGCGAATCGCTCGTTGATCATTTCCAGGGTCGGCATGCGTCCACGGACGATGCGATCCTGGCTGGTCAGGTCGTAGCTTTTGACGCTGCCGGGTTCGGCAGCGTTATCGGTCTGTACCAGACCATCGTCGACGCCATGCAACAGCGCATCGATCTCATCCTGGGACAGCAGGTCCTGCACGGCCATGTCGTGTTCCTACTGCAGTACGAAATTAGTAAAAAGCAGCTGTTCGATAACCACTTTGCCGAGTTCTTTCTGCGCCACTTCCTGGACGCTGGCCGTGGCCTTCTGACGCAACATCTCCTGGCCAACCGGGGTCGCCAGCGTGGCGAAGTCCTGGCCGGAGAACAGCATGACCAGGTTGTTGCGGATCACCGGCATGTGCACTTTGAGCGCTTCCAGATCAACCTGATTGCGGCCTTGCAGGGTGATGCTCACCTGCATGTAGCGCTGGCGACCGCTCACGTTGTAGTTGGCCACGAAAGCCGGGGCCATGGGCTCGAAAATCGCTGGCTGCTTGCCGACCACAGCGGTTTCGGCGGCGACAGGCTTGCTCTGGGCACTGTGCATGAAGAACCAGGTCGCCCCCACGGACATGCCGACCGCCAGCAACAGGGCCACCACGATCGCAATGATCAGCTTGACCTTGCCTTTGGTTGCGGGTTCTTTTACTACTGCGTCGCTCTTCGCCATGCCAATAATCCGTCACTATTCGGGTTTTCACAGTCGCACGGCAAGGCAAGAGCAAGTGTTATGCCAGAAGTGTCGAGGAGGTATGGGAGACAGCGAAAGGCAATCAATTGTAGAAGCGAGGCTTGCCCGCGAAACAGGCGCCGCGGTTTATCAGCCATACCGCGTTATTGTTCTTCGCGGACAAGCCTCGCTCCTACAGGAGAGGTGTGATCAGGCGTAGTAGTCGACCGCGCTGGAGCCGATCACGCTGGTAGCGGTTGCCGCCACTTCGGCGACGGCGGTTGCGACCTCTTCATCCATGGAGTCAAGACGACCTCCATTGGCGCTGGTCCGACCGCCCTGCCCCTGCTGAGCCTGATCCTGGCCCTGGCCTTGCCAGCCACGAGACTGGTCGGACACATTGACGTCGACCTGGCCCATGCCCTGTTGCGCGAACATGTCACGCAGGCGTTGCATCTGACTGTCCAGCGCTTCACGAACGCTTGGATGGGCGCTCATGAAGGTAACCTGGGTCTGCTGGTCGGGAACCATGTTCACCCGGATATCGAGACGCCCCAGTTCAGCCGGTTGCAACTGGATGTCGGCCGCCTTGAGGTTGGCGCTGGAAAGGTACATGACGCGGTTGACCACTTCCTCGGTCCAGCCGCTCTGATGCATGGCGATCGGTTGGTTGACCGGCAAGGCATTGGCGGTTTTTGGGGTGGCCGCCTGGGTCAGTGCCGCCAGACGGTTGGCGAAGTCATCGACACGGGTATCGCTGCTGGCGGACGTCAAATCCTTGAGGCCGCTATCAATCAGACCGCTGAAGGCTTTCTCGCCACCCTGACTGGTGCTGTCCTTGTCGGCTTGCACGTCGAGCATGCTGGCCATGCCAGCTGCAAAGTTCTGCGCCGCCGTCAGCTCACCGTCAGCCTGGGTCTGGGCAGCCGTGGCTTTGGACTGGGCCTGGCTGCTGGCGGATACGTGGCCGCTCTGCTCCATGGCCATGCGCACGGCGGGCAATGCGTCGAGCGGATCAGCTTCGGGATCAAAATCGCCGTCAGTGGCCGTCTCCACTGGCACAGACGCGGCAACCGGCGCTTCAGCCTGCGGCTGTGCGGTCGTGACAACTGGCGCTGCTGTTTGCGCGGCCGGTACGGTTACCGACGGCTGCACTGCCTGCATCAACGCAGGATCAAGGGCCGGGTCGAGGCTCGGATCGACAGGCGCCGTATCGGCGACCGGAGTTTCAGCCGTCTCGGGTTGGTTGTCGCTGGCAGCTGTGTCATCGGTCGGCGCCGGTTTATCGGCGGGCAAGGAATTGCCGCTATCGGCAACCGCCCGTTCCGGGGCGGCAGGCTTGTCAGTGCTGACATCCGGTTTGCCGTGGGTTTTCGAGACATTTTCGGTAGCCGGTTTAGCCGCTTTATCGGCGACCACATAAGGCTTGTTCCGGGCTTGATCGGCGTAAACATCAGCGAAGCTGGACGCCTTGCCCCCTGGCTCAGCGGCCAGCGCCGGGGTATTGGCGGAGGCGACTTGAGTCTTGGCCGTCGCGGCGGCCTGAAGAAGCGAATGGGGGGTAACGGGCATAAAACGGTCTCCGCTGCACTGGGATCGTAGGTACAGTTGAGTGAGTTGATTGCAAAGGTCGAGCCAGTTCGGCTCGACAAAGGTTAAAAGCGCCGGACGGTTGCGTCAGTCCGCTAGAGAGCGCTGTCGCTCCGCCTCATACAGCGGTCGGACAATGGCGAATTCGCCGTCGATTTCCCCGACCAGTTTTTCAATACCGGCGAGGCTTTTTTGCTTGGCGCGTTGCTCAAGCTCATTGCACAGCTCAGCGAGACGAACGGCCCCCATATTGCTGCTGCTGCCCTTGAAACTATGGGCGGTGCTCATGAGTTGCGCGGCATCTTCAGCCTCTCGCAACACGCACAAGCGCTTTTCGGAATCGGCAATGAAGGTATCCAGCAACATCGGATAATCACCCTCCATGACCTCTTGCAACGCGCTCAGCACGGCACGGTCCAGATGTGTGTCAGCCACTTGCTCACTCCTTGATCAAGAATGGGTGAATTATGCCAGAGCCTCCCAGAAAAACTCTACGCGAGCACTACGACCATCGTCGGACCAGCTCGCGCTACGGCTCAATTGGCGGATCAGACTGACGCCGCGCCCCGACAGACGGCCACCGTCGACGGGACGCTCCATTACCCGCGCCACATCGAAACCTTTGCCACTGTCTTCGACCCGTACAATCAGGCTGCCGCCCTTGCCCGTCGGCACGATCTGCAAATGCACCCGCACAAAGCCGTCCTGCAACGCCTCCAGCCGCTCATTGCGCGTTTGATAATAGCGCGCAAAACCCGAAGCATCGCGCTTGAGGCTTGAATCCAGCCCCAGCACGCCGTGCTCAAGGGCGTTGGAATACAGTTCTGCCAACACGCTGTGGAGCGCCCCACTCTGAGCCCGCAGACCATGGACCTCAAGCAACAATTGCAACAGGTACGGCAGCGGATTGAAACGTTTGAGTGTCGCGGCGCGAAACTCGAAACTCACCGACCAGTCCAGCGGACACGACTGGCCGCTGTCGGAATACACCGGCGCCGGAGGGCTCAATTGCTCGGCCTCCAGCAGACTGATCTCGACCATGCTCACATCATCGCGGGCCTCGCCACGAAAATCTCGCAGTGCCTGCTCGATGTCCTCGAACAGCGCGTCTGGCTGACGATTGGCCGCAAACACCTGCTGCAAGCGCTCTACACCGAACAACTGATCGTTGGCATCGCAGGTATCGATGACCCCGTCGGACAGCAAGAAAACCCGATCGCCAACGGCCATCGGAAACACTTCGGTGCGGTCATTGAAGGTTTGCGGGCTCAGTATGCCCAACGGCAAATGCCGGGCCGTCAACGGCGTGCGCTCACCGCTGACGATGTTGTGCAGATAACCGTCCGGCATCCCGCCGTTCCAGACTTCCACCGAGCGCCGCTGAAAGCTCAGGCACAGCAAGGTGGCGCAGCAGAACATGTCCACCGGCAGAATGCGCTTGAGCTTGGCGTTCATCTCACGCAGGGTTTCAGCCAGGCCATACCCTTTGGCAGTCATGCCATAGAAGACTTCAGCCAAGGGCATCGCGCCCACCGCGGCCGGCAGCCCGTGACCGGTGAAATCACCCAGTAGCACATGCATGTCGCCGGCCGGGGTGAACGCCGCCAGCAGCAGATCGCCGTTGAACAGCGCATAAGGTGATTGCAAGTAGCGGATGTTTGGCGCACTCAGGCAGCCCGAATGCGCCACCTTGTCGAATACGGCCTTGGCCACCCGCTGCTCGTTGAGCAAGTAGTCATGATGTTTGGCGATCAGGTCACGCTGCTGCAGCACCGTGGCCTGCAATCGGCGCAAGCGATCCATGGCCTTGATCTTGGCGGCAAGGATCACCTGGTTGTAGGGCTTTGCCAGAAAGTCGTCACCACCGGCCTCCAGACACCGGGCCAGGGCCTCGCTTTCGGTCAGCGAGGTCAGGAAGATGATCGGCACCAGGGTTTCCCCGGCCAGCGCCTTGATCTGTCTGGCCGCTTCGAAACCGTCCATGACCGGCATCATCGCGTCCATCAGAACCAGGTGCGGCCGCTGCTGGCGAAACGCTTCGACGGCTTCGGCGCCGTTGGCGGCCGTCAATACCTGGTGGCCCTGACGACGGACAATGCTCGACAGCAGCATGCGATCGGCCGCGCTGTCTTCGGCGATGAGGATGGTCAGCGCTTCAAGCGACGGCTGCATGGCGGTCAAGTGATGTCGAACAGCTTGTCGAAATTGGAGATGGCGAGGATCTTGCGCACATCTGAATTGCTGTTAACGACGCGAATATCGGAACTGTCGCCACCGGCGTGATCACGGAGCAGAAGCAGCATCCCCAGCGCCGAGCTATCGAGATACGTGGCCTTCCTTAAGTCCACCACAACAGATTCCGGTTTTTTTTCGAGTTTCTCGTAAGACTCGCGAAACTCCTGATGCCGACCAAAATCGAATCGTCCTTCGATCGAAATCGTCAGCTTTTTCCCATCCGGAGATACATCTGTAACAACTGACATTTATCGGCTTCCTTGTCATGGGTAAACGTACGTGTACAAGGTTTAGCACTTGGCGGAGATGGGAGCAAGGCGGGAAGTTGTCACGCCTGTCAGACCGCCTTCGCGGGCAAGCCTCGCTCCTACGGGTTATGCGTCTACATTACTCGCAAACGACACAAAACCTGTAGAGCGTGGTTTGCCCGCGAAGAACGGTAACGCGATCCCACTGATTCAATACGGATCGTGCCGCGGCAACCGCTGGGACAATTCGTCCAGCAGCTTCTGCTCGCGCTTGTCTTCGAGCTTGCGCGCCTCGTCCATGTAGCGTTGTACAAGTTTGCGCAAACCTTCGACCCGGGCAAACGCCTGCTGCCAGGACTCGCGCGCCTTGTTCAGGTTGTTCTGGTGCCAGTTCAGGCTTTGGCGCTGCTGATCGATGGCGGTGCCCAGTTGCGCAAGAAACCCCTGATAGCCAAGCAACCACTGGCCGGAAACGCCAGTGCTACCGCGCACAATCCATTGTTCCTGGTATTCGAGACGGAAGTTTTCGAGGTCGGCGAGCTTGCTTTCCGCCACACGAACCTGGCCCTGGAAGTGCCCGAGGCGCATGACCGCGGTTTTTTCGGCCTTTTCGGCCATTTCCACCACGGGTGCCAGGCGTGCCGCGCGGCTCAGGGCCATGGCCGGTTAGCCGCCCGCTGCCGGAGCGAAGATCGAGGCGAGGTGGTTTTCGCTGGCGCCCATGCCGATGTTGTCGTTCAAGCCCTGACGCAGATAAGTGGTCATGGCGGGCTGCAAGGAAATCGCGACGTCGGTTTCACGATCACCGCCCGGCACGTAGGCACCGACGCTGATCAAGTCGCGGCTCTGCTGATAGCGCGACCAGTACTGTTTGAACATCTGCGCCCGGGCCATGTGCTCGGGGCTGACCACCGACGGCATGACCCGGCTGATGGAGGCTTCGATATCGATGGCCGGGTAATGACCTTCTTCGGCCAGGCGCCGGGACAGCACGATGTGCCCGTCGAGCACGCCTCGCGCCGAGTCGGCAATCGGGTCCTGCTGGTCATCGCCTTCGGACAACACGGTGTAGAACGCAGTGATCGAACCGCCGCCCTTCTCGGCGTTACCGGCCCGCTCCACCAGTTTCGGCAACTTGGCGAACACCGACGGCGGATAGCCTTTGGTCGCGGGCGGCTCGCCAATGGCCAGGGCGATTTCCCGCTGGGCCTGGGCGAAACGGGTCAGCGAGTCCATGAGCAACAGGACGTTCTTGCCCTTGTCGCGGAAATACTCGGCGATGCGCGTGCAGTACATCGCGGCGCGCAGACGCATCAGCGGTGCATCGTCCGCTGGCGAGGCGACGACCACCGAACGCTTGAGCCCTTCTTCACCGAGAATGTGCTCGATGAATTCTTTAACTTCACGACCCCGCTCACCGATCAGCCCGACCACGATAATGTCGGCCTCGGTAAAGCGGGTCATCATGCCCAGCAGCACGGATTTACCGACGCCGGTACCGGCAAACAGACCGAGACGCTGACCGCGACCGACCGTCAACAAACCGTTGATGGTGCGAATGCCCACATCGAGCGGTTCACTGATCGGTTCACGCTTGAGCGGGTTAATGGTCGGGCCGTCCATCGGCACCCAATCTTCGGCTTTCATGCCGCCCTTGCCATCCAGCGCACGGCCGGCGCCGTCCAGCACCCGCCCGAGCATGCTCATGCCCATCGGCAAGCGGCCAGTGTCTGCCATAGGCACCACACGGGCACCGGGCGCAATGCCGGCGACGCTGCCGACCGGCATCAGGAACACCTTGCTGCCGGAGAAACCCATGACTTCGGCTTCGACCTGCACCGGTTGATAACTGTCGTCGTTGATGACCATGCAGCGGCTGCCCATTGCCGCGCGCAAACCTTCGGCTTCGAGGGTCAGGCCGACCATGCGCAGCAGACGGCCTTCGAGGATTGGCGCCCCCGCCAGCGTAGTGACCTCGGCGTAACTGCCCAGGCGTTTGGCGAAGCTGGTGCGATCAAGGCGCATCAGGTTCGTCCAGCGTCGGCTCGACCGCAGGTTTTTCGTCGACCGGCAGTTCCAGGCTCAGATCCGGAGCGGCCGGGTGCAAGGCCTGGTCATGCAACTGATCGAACAGCTTGGCCATGACTTGGGCGACGCGGGTTTCAACGGTGGCGTCAATGCGACTGTGTTCGGTCTCGACCCGGCAACCGCCGGGCAGCAGGGATTCGTCTTCGACGATGCGCCAGGTTTCTTCATGGCGCTCGCGCAGGGCTTTGACCTGTTCGAAGTCCTGCGGATTGATGTGCAGCCGCACGTTACCCACGCCCAGCGGCAAGAGCTTGAGGGCTTCGCGCATGACGTGTTCGATTTGCGTCGAGTCGATGGCCAATTCGCGCTGAATCACCTGTTTGGTGATGTGCTGCACGAGGTCGACCAGGGATTTCTCGATCTGGGTGTCCTGCTCGGCAATGGGCTCGAACAGGTTGGCCATCAGCTGTTCCAGGCCGGCAACCTTCGGCGCCAGGACGGCTTCAGCTTCCTGACGGACCTTGAGCGTGGTGCTGTGGAAGCCTTCTTTCTCGCCGATGGCGAAGCCTTCGTTGTAAGCCTCCTGACGGATGCTTTCGAGTTCTTCGAGGGTCAGTGGCTGGACTTCATCCAGCGGCACTTCTTCCATTTCCGGCGGTTCGGGCTCGGGTTCCGGCTCGGGCTCCGGCACAAACGGATCGAAACTGGGCAACGCCCAGACATCGAAACCGGCGACGGCCTTGCCTCGGATCAGGTCGGTCTGGGACTCATCATGTTTGGACGACATAGTGACCTTAGATCATCTCTTCGCCGCCCTTCCCGCCGAGAACGATTTCTCCGGCTTCGGCCATACGGCGGGCAATGGTGAGGATTTCTTTCTGCGCGGTTTCCACGTCGCTGACGCGCACCGGGCCTTTGGCCTCGAGGTCGTCGCGCAACAGTTCGGCCGCTCGTTTGGACATGTTCTTGAAGATCTTTTCCTTGACGCCTTCGTCCGAACCCTTGAGGGCCAGCACCAGCACGTCGGAGGACACTTCGCGCAGCAACGCCTGAATCCCGCGGTCGTCGACATCGGACAGGTTGTTGAACACGAACATGAGGTCTTCGATCTGACCGGACAGGTCTTCGTCGACTTCGCGGATCGAGTCCATCAGCTGGCCTTCGATCGAGCTGTCGAGGAAGTTCATGATGTCGGCCGCACGCTTGATGCCACCCAGGGTGGTGCGCGAGGCATTCGAGTTGCCGGAGAACTGCTTCTCGAGAATCTGGTTGAGTTCTTTCAGGGCCGCTGGCTGCACGGTGTTCAGCGAGGAGACCCGCAGAATGATGTCCAGACGCACCTTGTGGTCGAAGTTGCCAAGCACTTCACCAGCCTGATCCGGGTCGAGGTAGGCCACGACGATCGCCTGGATCTGCGGGTGCTCGTAACGGATCACATCAGCGACGGCGCGCGGTTCCATCCACTTCAGGCTGTCGAGGCCGCTGGTGTTGCCGCCCAGCAGGATGCGGTCGATCAGGCCGTTGGCCTTGTCTTCGCCCAGTGCCTGGGTGAGCATTTTGCGCACGTAGTCGTCGGAGCCGACGCCCAGGCTGGTCTGGTCGCCGACGATGTCGACGAACTCGCTCATGACCTGTTCGACCTGCTCGCGATGGACGTTGCCCATCTGCGCCATGGCCACGCCGACTCGCTGGACCTCTTTGGGCCCCATGTGGCGCAACACTTGGGCAGCATCGGTCGAACCCAGGGACAGCAGCAGAATCGCGGCTTTGTCGACCTTGGTCAGTTTGGCGGCAACGGCTCGGTTATCACTCATCTGCGTTAATCCACTCTTTCACGACCTGGGCCACGCGACCCGGATCTTCTGCCACCAGACTCTTGATTGCATTCAACTGTGCGTCATAGCCTTCGCTCGGGCTCGGCAGCAGGATGCTTTGCGGACCACCGAGGCTGACGCGGTCGTTGCCCAGTTCGCCGTCCAGGCCGCCCATGCCACCGAGTTCCACGTCGCTGCCAATGCCGGCCAGTTGCTTGCCTTTGCCGCCACCGGTGATGTTGTTGAGCACCGGACGCAGCACACCGAACACCAGCACCAGGATGAACAAGACACCCAGCACTTGCTTGACGATGTCCCAGAACCAAGGCTGGGAGTAGAACGGAATATCGGCAATCACTTCACCGCGCTCGGCGGAGAATGGCATGTTGATCACGCTGACGCTGTCACCCCGGCTCGCGTCGAAACCGACGGCGTCCTGCACCAGGCGAGTGAAGCGCGCCAATTCATCGGCGCTCCACGGCGCACGGGTGGTCTCGCCATTGGCGGCGTTGATCTTGACCTGATCATCCACCACCACCGACACCGACAGGCGATTCAAACGGCCCTGCTGTTGTTTGGTGTGGCTGATCGAACGGTCGAGTTCGAAGTTCTTGGTGGATTGTTGACGCTTGTCCGCCGGATACGGCGCCAGCATCGGCTGGCCGGTGGCCGGGTCCATGATTTGCTGACCGTTGGCATCGATCAACGGCTGGCCTGGCTGAACCATGCCGGCTGCCGCGGTGCTGCCACCGGTGGTCTGCGGCGCGGAAGCTGGCGATGGCGGCTGGTTGCTCAGGGCACCCGGCACACCTTGCGGGCCATTGCTGGCAGTGCGTTGTTCGTTGACCGACTGCTCGCTGCGCAACGCCGGTTGATCCGGGTTGAACTGCTCGGAGGTCGACTCGACAGCGCTGAAGTCCACGTCGGCCGAGACTTCGGCTTTGTAGCGGTCGTTGCCCAGCACCGGTTGCAGAATATTGTGCACGCGCTGGGTCAGCATGCTTTCCATGCGACGGCTGTAGTCAAATTGCTTGCCGGCCATGGTCAGTTCGGAATTTTCCGCCTGATCCGACAGCAGGTTGCCCTTCTGGTCGACCACGGTGATCTGGGATTTGCTGAGTTCGGGAACGCTGGTCGCGACCAGATTGATGATCGCCACCACCTGACCCGGCTCCAGCGAGCGGCCGGAATACAGTTCAACCAGCACCGAAGCGCTTGGCTTGCGTTCGTCACGCACGAACACCGAGCTTTTCGGAATCGCCAGGTGCACGCGAGCGCCCTTGACGTTGTTCAGGCTGGAAATGGTCCGCGCCAGTTCGCCTTCGAGGCCGCGACGATAACGGGTCGCTTCCATGAACTGGCTGGTCCCCAGGCCCTGGTCCTTGTCGAGGATTTCAAAACCGATGTTGCCATCGCTGGGAGTGACACCAGCGCCCGCGAGCTTGAGCCGTGCACGGGACAGGTCTTCGGCCTTGACCAGCAAGGCACCGGAGTTGGGTTCAACAGTGTAGGGAATATCGGCGGCGGCCAGGGTATCCATGACCTGCTTGGCGTCCATACCGGCGAGACTGCCGTACAGAGGCCGGTAGTCCGGCTGCTGCGACCACAGCACCACGGCAAAACCAATCGCCACGCTCGCAGCCAGGCCGACCAACAGGCCCACCTGACGCAACATGGTCATCTCGGAGAGGTTTTCCAGGAAGGACAACCCGAACAGCGGCGGTTTGCCGTCTACTGGGGTGGCCTTGGCCGGAACGTTATCGGCGACTGCTTCTGCCATGACTCAATTCGTCCTTAAACCGGCATCTGCATGATGTCTTGGTATGCCTGAACCAGCTTGTTTCGCACTTGGGTCAACGCTTGAAAAGACACGCTGGCCTTCTGCGAGGAAATCATGACATCCGTCAGGTCGACGCCACTTTTGCCGATCTCGAAGGCACTGGCCAACTGACTGGACGCTTGCTGGGTGTCGTTCACTTTATTGACAGCCTGACCGAGCATGTCGGAAAAGCTGCTGCCACCCAGTTCAGGGACTGCGGCAGTCGATTTAGGCGCAGACATGGCATCCATTTGCATGGAGCGCATGTCCAGCATCAACCGATTAAATTCAATACCTTGGCTCATGGTCTACTCTCGTTGGCGACCCGCAATTTTTTGACACTCACTCGGCGGGTAGTGAGGTGTTAGCAACAAGGGTGCCAGCTCCGTGGCTGCTCTGAACAAAAGCGCTTCCCGGGCTTTGTTGGCGAACGAATCAAGTCGCGAACAAATAAGCTTCCACATCCATCCCGGCATCGCGCATCTGCGCCAGCTTGTAGCGCAAGGTGCGTGGGCTGATGCCCAATCGCTCAGCCGCTTCTTTGCGACGGCCGCGCTCGGAACGCAAGGTGTCGATGATCATCTGGAATTCACGGCGACGCAGGTCATCACCCAACGCCCCGGCCGATTCAGCCTCGACCTCCACGACCCGCACCGGCGCCAACGCCGGCAACGGCGCACAAGCCACCGGTCCGGACAGGCAGAAATCCTGGGGCTGGATCAAACCACCCTGCTGCAGAATCAAGGCGCGCTGGATCGCGTTATCCAGTTCACGCACGTTGCCCGGCCACGGGTAACCGATCAGGCACGCCTGCGCCTCGGGCGACAGTTTCGCAGCGGCATGCTTCATTTTATTGACGTGTTTGGCCAGCAGACGCTCGGCCAGCGGCAGGATGTCGGCGGTACGCTCGCGCAGCGGACGCCAGGCCAGCGGAAATACCGACAATCGATAGAAGAGATCTTCACGGAACCGCCCCGCCGACACCTCACCGGACAGGTCACGGTTGGTGGTCGCCACGACCCGTATATCCAGGGAGATCGGCTTGCGTGCGCCGACCCGTTCGACTTCACGCTCCTGCAACACCCGCAGCAATTTGGCCTGGAGCCCGAGGGGCATTTCAGAAATTTCGTCGAGCAGGATCGTTCCGCCATCGGCCTGCTCGAACTTGCCGGCCTGCGCCGCGATGGCGCCAGTGAATGAACCTTTTTCGTGACCGAACAAAGTGGCTTCGAGCATGTTGTCGGGGATCGCCGCGCAGTTGATCGCAATGAACGGCTGACTGGCGCGATGGGAGTGCTGATGGATATAACGCGCCAACACTTCTTTACCGGTCCCGGACTCGCCGGAGATCAATACCGTCGAATCGCTGCGCGCGACCCGCGCGGCCAGTTCCAGCAATTGCACACTGGCCGGCTCGAAGGCGATCGGCCCTTCGCTCTCGGTCGCACCGAGCGTGCCCAGTGCGTGCCGTGCCACGAGGTCGAGCAAGGCTTTGGGCTCGAACGGCTTGACCAGATAATCCGCCGCGCCCTGGCGCATCGCATCGACGGCCCGCTCGACTGCGCCATGAGCGGTCATCAGCAACACCGGCAATTGCGGCTGACGCGTTCGCAGCAAACCGAGCAGTTGATGGCCGTCCATGCCCGGCATATTGACGTCGCTTATCACCAGGCTGAAGGCCTCATTGCCAACCGTCGCGAGCGCCTCTTCAGCCGAACCGACGGCCGTGTAATCGTGCCCCGCGAGCAGCAGCGTATCGGCCAGTGCTTCGCGTAGCGCGCGGTCGTCCTCGACCAGCAAAACCTTGATTGCCATGTCCCTCACTCCGCTCCCTGAGCATTAGGCTGTTCACCGGAAAAAAGTGGCAGGATGACCTGCGCGCAGGTGCCGCGACCCGGCCGCGAGCGCAACTGCAATTCTCCCTGATGAGCACGGGCCACGGCCTTGACCACGGTCAGGCCCAGGCCAGTCCCGGTGGTTTTAGTGGTGAAAAACGGCTCACCCAAGCGCGCCAGTACTTTGCCGTCGATGCCGCTGCCGTTGTCACTGATGCACACCCGCAGGTTGTTTCCCCTGGCATAGAAATGCACTTTCAAGCGGACATCACCGGCACTGGCCTGAACGGCGTTCTCGATCAGATTAAGGATTGCGCCGACCAAGGTGTCGCGGTTGCACAGCAGTTCTCCGGCATGACTGTCGCACTGCCAGCGAATCGGCAAATCCTGAACATGAGTCAGTGCCGCCGATTGCAGCGACTGCATCAATTGCTTGGGCGTGACGCGGTCGGTCAACGGCAGCTCGCCCCGCGCGAACACCAACATGTCGCGAACCTGATGTTCCAGCTCATGCAACCGCTCTTTCAGGCGCCCGGCAAAACGTTGCTGCGTGGCGACCGGCAATTCCTGCTCAGTCAAATGACTGGCGTAGAGCAACGCGGCGGACAACGGCGTCCGAATCTGATGGGCCAGCGAGGCGACCATTCGGCCGAGAGACGACAGGCGCTCGTGGCGAGCCAGCTGATCTTGCAGATGACGGGTTTCGGTCAGGTCGTTGAGCAACACCAACTGCCCGGGCTCGGCATCCAGCGAACGAGTGGCGATCGACAGACGTCGACCGTCCTTCAGAGAGATTTCGTGACCGTCGTCTTCGCGAGGAGCAAAGCAACGGGCAATGACATGGCGCCAGAGCTCGCCTTCGAGGGGCAGGCCGAGCAACTCGCAGGCCGCCGGGTTGGCTTCACGCACAATGCCCTGGGCATCGATGACGATGACGCCGCCAGGCAACAGATCGAGGAGGTTTTGCAGACGGTTGGCCAGACGTTCCTTTTCCGCCAGCTCTTGCATGCGCTGAGCGCTGACCACCGCCAGCTCACCCTTGAGCTCGGTGACCCGGGCTTCCAGCATGCTGTAGGAATCAGTCAGCTGGCTCGACATTTGGTTGAACAGCGAGAACGCCTGCTCAAGTCCAAGCCGGCTTGCCTGCTCTACGGA
This sequence comes from Pseudomonas sp. SG20052, assembly GCF_031766055.1. Classification (NCBI taxonomy): domain Bacteria; kingdom Pseudomonadati; phylum Pseudomonadota; class Gammaproteobacteria; order Pseudomonadales; family Pseudomonadaceae; genus Pseudomonas; species Pseudomonas sp. SG20052. The sequence goes on from NZ_CP134498.1 coordinate 4,901,413, forward strand.
CGACGGTTGCCCCGAAGCATCAGGGACAGGAGACATCTGGGCGGCTTGGGGCATCGTGCTCTCTCGCTAGGCTGACCGTCAGTTAAACGGAACGTTGCGAGGGATGTAGCAATACCCGTGCCTAAAAAAAACCGCCTACAAATGAACAACTTGAAAAACAGGCGTCAATCATCCGCCTGTTCATCACCGTCGCGACGGCTCATGCCGTACTTGCGCATCTTCTCCACCAGCGTGGTACGACGAATACGCAGGCGTTCTGCGGCACGCGCCACGATCCCATTGGCATCATCCAGCGCCTGCTGAATCAAGCCCTGCTCCAGACCACCGAGGTAGTCTTTGAGGTCCAGGCCTTCCGGCGGCAGCATGGCGTTGGCGGTGAAGTCCGGGGTATGACCGTTGATGGCCACCCGCTCTTCAAGATCACTGCGCAGGCTGTCGACCAGTTGCTCGTCTTCATCATCGACGTAGCGGAATTTCTTCGGCAGCTCGACCACGCCGATCACCCCGTAGGGGTGCATGATCGCCATGCGTTCCACCAGGTTGGCGAGTTCGCGAACGTTGCCCGGCCAACCGTGACGGCACAGCGACATGATCGCCGCCGAGTTGAAGCGGATCGAACCACGCTTCTCGTGCTCCATGCGCGAGATCAACTCGTTCATCAGCAACGGGATGTCTTCGACACGTTCGCGCAGCGGCGCCATCTCGATCGGGAACACGTTCAGGCGGTAGTACAAGTCTTCGCGGAACGTGCCGATCTCGATCATGCTTTCGAGATTCTTGTGAGTCGCCGCAATGATGCGCACGTCGACACTCTGGGTCTTGTTGCTGCCCACGCGCTCGAAGGTGCGCTCCTGCAACACGCGCAGTAACTTGACCTGCATCGGCAACGGCATGTCGCCAATTTCGTCGAGGAACAGGGTGCCGCCATTGGCCAACTCAAAACGCCCGGCGCGGCTGGTGATCGCCCCGGTGAAAGCGCCTTTCTCGTGGCCGAACAATTCGCTTTCCAGCAACTCGGCCGGGATCGCCCCGCAGTTGACCGGAACGAACGGCGCGTCACGACGCTTGGAGTGGTAGTGCAGGTTGCGCGCGACCACTTCCTTGCCGGTGCCGGACTCGCCAAGGATCAACACACTGGCGTCGGTATCGGCCACTTGCTGCATCATCTGACGGACGTGCTGAATCGCCCGGCTGGTGCCGACAAGGCTACGGAAAAGGTTGGGTTCACGATGACGACCGCGCTCGCGGGCCTGGTCGTACATCTCGCGATAGACCTGCGCACGGTGCAGCGAGTCGAGCAATTTGCTGTAGCTGGGTGGCATTTCGAGGGTCGAAAGCACTCGGCGACGCTGGTCTTCAGGCAAGTCAATGGAAGAATTATCGCCCATTAACAAAACCGGAAGGAACTCATCCCAGGTTGCGAGTGTCTTTAACAGGCCCGGAAGTGCGCCAGGAGCATTGACCGTCCCGATGAGGACACAGATCACTTCACGACTTGAGGACAAAGAGCCGACAGCCTGCTGCCAGTCATGGCTACCGCAGGGTAAATTTTCTTCGCCAAGAAAATTTAAAATCACCGCCAAATCGCGGCGGCGGACGCTATCGTCGTCAATCAGCAGAATTTTGGTTTCACGCCACATGCAATAGCAACTTCCCTAGTCAACTCAATGCCCAAAATGAGGGGGCAAGCTAGACGCTTGCAGACACGTTATGCCTGTAGACGACTGAAATCTGGTACCAGCCACTAGTTAAGTCAAAAAACCGTGCACAGTCAAATTTATGGCGCACTATGTTTGGATTAACTGAGGGTTAATTAACCAAACAGATGGTAAACCTTTGCCGCGCTCTGTGCTTGATGGATCTGCGACATCTCGTCGACTATCGCCTGGCGCTCCCCTGTCGCCGCCTCCAGAAGCTGTTTATACACGCCCAGCAACTCCTCAAGGTTGTCGCGCAACGCGACCTCATCCACCGAAGCTTCACTCAAGACGTCTTCCATGCAGGAACGGCAAGCCAGGTCCAATTCACTAATAGCCTCCCAGTTGCGCTCGGCCAATGCACCGACGAGGGCATCGCGGGTTAGTTCGATTCGCTGCAAGACAAGACTCATGGTGCTCTCCTTAAAACTGCGGACCCGGCGCGGCAATGGCATCCCAACCGTCTTTGACCGTGCGAAGCAGGTCGGCGACTTCGTCGAGGATTTTTGGATCGGTCTTGATATTGGCTTCAGCCAGACGCTTCATCATATAGGTATAGAGATTATCCAGCTCGCCTACCGATTCAGCCTGATTTTCCAGATCCAGACCTTCCCGCAGACCGCCGATGATGCCGATGGCCTTGCCGATCAGAACACCCCTGTTGCCGACATCCTTGCGCTCCATGGCACCTTTGGCCTGAGCGATGCGATCCAGAGCGCCTTCCATAAGCATTTGCACCAGACGATGAGGACTGGCCTCGGAAGTCTGGGCTTGCGCGCCAATCTTCTGATACTGCCGAAGGGCTAACATCGGGTTCATGCTGTACCTCATCAAAACTCTGTGATTCGTATAGCCAGTGTATCGACACGGCGTCAAAATTCTTTAGACCCCCCCAAAAAAAAGCCCGACAAGCGGAATCCGCTGCCGGGCTTTTGGCGCTTATGCGCTATGAGGCGTTTTTCTGCGCATTCATTGCCTCAAACATCGAGGTGATGTTGCTGGCAGTGGCCTTGAGTTTACCGACCAGAGAATCCATGTCGTTGTACTTTTTGGTCAGCACGGCCGTCAGGGTCTCGATACGGCGATCCAGCGCCGCCTGCTGGTTGGCAAGACTGGATTTGACCTTGGCCAGGCTAGTCGAACGGGCATCGAGGACACCCTCATTGCCAGTGACCGTGTATGGGGTGATTGCATCGTTCATGCGCGTTAACAGGCCTTTGGCGGCATCGCCAGTCGCCGTCGGGTCGCCCAGGAACAGCTTCTGAACCTCGCCACCGAGTTTCTGGGTATCCATCGCGGTTGTGAACTTGGCGCTATTGAAATCCAGCGCACCGGTTTTCTGATTGGTGGTGATACCCAATTGCGACAGAACAGTGAGTTTGTCACCCGCACCGGTAGTGACCAACGGCGAACGAATCGATGCCAGAATGCCGCGCGCCAACGGGTCACCGGTCAGTGCAGCAGCAATGGTCGGTTTGCCGTCGTCATCCAGGGAGGGCTTGGTCAGCGCGTTAACACTGGTCACAACCTGGTTATAAGCATCAACAAAAGCTTGAATGGACTTTTTCAGACCATCACTGTTCGGGCCGACCGTTACCGTCGTGGTTGCATCACCACCGGCGACCAGATTCAGGGTCAAGCCGGAAATGGCCGCGTCAACCTTGTTGCCGTCAACCTTGTTGCTTTTGCTGCTCAGCGCGAGCCCGTCCACAGTGAACTTGGCATCCACCGCGAATTCGCCGATGGCACCCGCCGAAGTAGCTGTCGGTGTTGCACCCATTTGCTGGCCGGCATTGATCTCCAGACCCGCGATACCGCTGAGGGTGATATCGGAACCGGCACCGGTCACCGTGGAACCCATCACCAGACGCGAGCCAAACGAGTCGGTCACGATGTTGGCACTGAAGCCGTTTGCGCCCTGCTGGGTGTTAATCGCATCTCGAACCGACTGTAACGTCGCGCCTGCCGGAATGGTTACAGAACTGGAAACGCCGTTTTGCGTGATATTGAGCGTGCCGCTCGCAATGGCACTGCTGGTACCGCCAGCAAAGGCTGCAGTAGCTACTTTGGACGAGGTCGCAATATTAGAGACCTTGATCACGTAAGTGCCGTTGACGGCCGTGTTGGTGGCTACAGCGGTCAATACTTTCGCGTCTGCAGAGATGGCGTTGTAACCCAGGAATTGCGGAGTTTGCGTATTGCCCAGATTCTTGATTGCAGTCTGGAAATTCGCCAGGACGCTTTTCAGACTACCGATACCGGAAATCTGCGCGGTATTGGAGGTCGTCTGACGATCGATCTGGCTCTGCTTGGCTACTTTGTCGGCATTGACCAAGGCTTTGACAATAGCACCGGTATCAAGGCCGGAGCCTAAACCCGTGCCCGGTAGAATTGGACTTGCCATGTATATCTCCCTTCAGTGTGTCGCCGGTCTTTTGACCACTACAACGTCCAAAAGAACATGGCAACAATATTCATGCCAGCTGTCAGACTTTCGCGCTGAACAACAGGCTGCTTGCATCATTTAAACTATTAGCCAGTTTCAGGACTTCTTCATTGGGGATTTGGCGAACCACCTCACCCGAGTCACTGGCAATAACCTTGACGATTACTTTGCCTGAAGGCTCGTCGATCGAGAACTCCAGATTGCGTTTGACCGACTGAACGAACTTTTCAATTTCCTGAACGGCCATCTTGAGCTTGTCCCGTTCGGATACCGAGTCTTGCTTTTGTTCATCCTTGACCGGCGCCACCACAAGGGCATCGGCTCGAGGCTTCTCCACCGGCTTGTCAGCAACGGTCGTCGCCGGCTTCGCAGCTGGATAAGACAAGTTCAGCTTAACGCTCATATCCATGTCCATCACCTCTTAAACTGAAAAAGCGAGAGAGCACGTATACGCACTCCCCCGCCAAAACTCATCCGGCTATTACTGAAGCAGTTTCAGTACAGCGGATGGCAGTTGGTTGGCCTGAGCCAGAACTGCGGTGGAAGCTTGTTGCAGAGTTTGTTGCTTGGTCAGCTGTGCAGTTTCAGCAGCGAAGTCGGTATCTTGTACGCGGCTCAGTGCAGCACTGGCGTTTTCGTTGATGTTCTGCAGGTTGGAAATGGTAGTCGAGAAACGGTTCTGAGCAGCACCCAGGTCAGCGCGAGTGGCGTTGATGTTATCCAGAGCAGCGTTGATAGCCGAGATAGAGGCATCAACGTTAGTGTGGTTAGTTGCGTTATCAACACCGGAAATGACAGTACCGGTCATGCCCAGGGCGCTGGCGTCGAAGCTGGTCGACAGGGTCAGAGTGATCTGGTTGTCGGAAGTAGTGTTAGAACCTACCTGGAACTCCATCGCACCAGCAGAACCGTCGATCAGCGCCTTACCGTTCAGGTTGGTCGACTGAGCGATACGGGTCAGCTCAGCGATCGACTGTTGGTATTCTTTGTCCAGAGCGGTACGGTCAGCAGTGCCGTTGGAATCGTTTCGCGCTTGCAGTGCGATTTCACGCATACGCTGCAGAATGTTGCTCGACTCTTGCAGAGCGCCTTCAGCGGTCTGAGCGATCGAAACACCGTCGTTGGCGTTTTTGATAGCCATGTTCTGACCACGGATTTGCGAAGTCATACGGGTAGCGATTTGCAGGCCGGCGGCGTCGTCTTTGGCGCTGTTGATTTTCAGGCCGGAAGACAGGCGAGTCATCGAAGTCGACAGAGCATCGGAAGCACGGTTCAGGTTTTTCTGAACGTTCAGCGAAGTAGTGTTGGTGTTTACTGTTAAAGCCATGACGAATTCCTCGTTGGTTGGGTACTGCGGCTTCCGGCCCTGGCAACCGCCCGGTATGGCCTAGAGAACCTTCGTAATAGTTATCGTCGCCAACTCAGGTTGCTTTAGGGGATTTTGAAAATTTTTTGCCATCACCCTGCCACCCCCTTTAAAACCGGGGCCTAGCGACGATCCAACCACCAAAAAATGACGCCAGAGAACTGCCACAACCCATTCTTACAGCTCCGCTCCCGCTGATCCGCCACGGCATTACGCAGAATTGACAGCCGCCAGCAAATCAACCAGTTCGTATTCAAGGTAGTCCGCCAGTGCCAACCAATCCTGTCGTTCCTGGCTATCCAGTATGCTTGTCAGCAACTCCACCCACCGGGACGCGAGCTGGCTGTCTGCCCCGCCGACCCGCGACTGCACCCGCTCCGCTACCTCGACCATGACCAGCGCCGCCTCGACATCTCTTCCCAGGCGAAACAACGCTGAACATTGCCGGGCCTGATCAACGAGTGGCACTTCGGTCATCGACTGAACTCCGGATGAAATGTCGTACCGGCAATCATGGCCCCGGCCCGACTGCTGTTGTAGAAGACTACTTGTGACTGCGCAGCGATATAGCGCTCCAGCTCACTCAGGTAGCTGCGGAAATTGAGCTGTGTCTTGACCCGCTGCCCATTCCCGTCCAACACCCAATGGCGAGCTGCGCCCAATTGCGGGCCAAGCTCGCCATCATTCCAGCCGGCATGGGTCTTGTTATTGGGGAACGCGAAGTCAGCCCCGAACAGCGTGATCTGACTGGCACCCATTTTCACCGCCAGGTCCACCGCCGGATGAATCACGCTGCCGCCTGCAAACAGCCCGGCGCGAGGGAGTTGCTCGCGCAGATCCCGAAAAACAGGGCTTGCCGAGTAGGCGACATAGCGTTTGCCTTGCCAGGCCTGCAACACGACAGGGTCCACCAGCGGCATGTAGACCAGTGTGGTATTTGCGCTGTCCTCGGGTGGCAGGTGACGCTGCGAGATACGCTGATCAATCGTGACGACCACATCCGGCTTGATGCCATGCTCGATCAGCGGCCGGTAAGCGGTATCGACACAAACGAACAGGGGTCGCGGAGTCTGACCGCGAATTGATCGCAAGGTCACAAAGTGCTGTTCCAGGCTCGGGCCGGTGGCAATGACGAACATCGGCTGACCAGCGTGTGTTGCGAACAACTGCGCGGCGTCGTTATCAATGCGGATCTGTTCGACACTTTCCAGCAGGCGTGCCGCTATTTCCGGATTGTCCGGATCGAACTCACGGTTGTTGAACGTCAGATGGGTTTCGCTGATCAAGCGGTCGCGGATCCTGGCGTTGTAGTCATCGGCCAGCACCAGCTCTGAAGGCAGGGCAAAGAACGGCAAACAGATTTCAGCCAAATCACCAGCGTAGTGCAGCTGGACACGTGAATCACTGAGCCACGGCTGCTGATCGAGCAATTGCAAGACCAACGCAAACACTGCGCCGTTGAGGATATGCACATGCAGCTGAATCAGCGCCGAACGCTGCAGCAGTTCCAGTTGCAGATCACCCAGCCCCGCGCCGTAAACATGCAACACCGGACTGTCGACCGGCAGGCTTTCAGCCTGAAGCTGTGCTTCGCGGGTGCGGTCATGGCGACTGGTCAGCTGGATACCGTTGATGCTCAGGGTCGAGCCGAGCCCTTCCACCAGATCGGCCTGCAACGGGCCCGGATCTTCGGTCAGCAGACGCTCGGCCACGGCTGGCCAGCGGCGCTGTATGACCTCAGCGTTGCGCTCAAAGAACTCGCTCATGAAGCCTCGCTTTTCATTCGGGCAAAAAAATAGCGCTCAAGGTTACACCTTGAACGCTTTTTTTGTGTCTGGCTTTTAGAAGCTCAAGGGCGGTAGAGGATCGCCGAGCCCCAGGACAGGCCAACGCCGAAACCGCTGAGCGCAACGCGCTTCCAGTCGGAGTCCAGCACGTGTTTTTCCAACAGCAGCGGAATGCTCGACGACACGGTGTTGCCAGTCTCGACCATGTCCTTGATGAACTTCTCCGGCTCGCCTTCGAAGCGGCGCGCCACGGCGTCGACAATCGCGGCGCTGCCTTGGTGAATGCAGAAGGCGTCGATGTCATCAGCGGTCAGTTGCGAGTCAGCCAGCAGCTCATGCAAGTGCGCCGGGACTTTGAGCAGTGCAAAGTTGAACACCTGGCGACCGTTCATGTAGAACACGCCGTCGGTGACTTTCAAGTGCGGCGCACCGGAACCGTCGGTGCCGAACTTGGCTTTGCCCAGCTGCCAGGGCGCGTTTTCGCCCATCCAGGTCGCGGTGGCGGCGTCGCCGAAGAGCATGGTGGTGTTGCGGTCTTCCGGGTCGACGATCTTCGAATAAGGGTCGGCGGTGATCAGCAAGCCATTCTTCAGGCCAGCGGCTTCCATGAAGCCTTTGATCGCGTAGATGCCGTAGACGTAGCCGGAGCAGCCCAGGGAAATATCGAACGCCGCCACGGTAGTCGGCAGGCCCAGCTTGTCCTGAACGATGGCGGCCGTGTGTGGCAAACCTTCTTCGTCGCCGTTCTGGGTGACGACGATCAGCACATCGACGGATTCACGCTTCAAGTCAGGGTTGTTGGCGAACAGCGCGTTGGCTGCTTCGACACACAGGTCCGACGTTTCCTGCCCGGCGTCTTTACGCGGCAGGAAGGCCGAACCGATTTTGCCCAGGATGAACTCTTCATCCTTTTCGAATTTTGCACCTTGTGCGTAATTGTCCACGCCGGCTACAGGAACGTAGCTCGCAATGCTTTTTATGCCAATCATTACGGCTTCCCAATAATAAACAGCCCAATACCACCGCTCGTAATGATTCGAGGGGCGCCGACAAACAGTGAAAAACGTCGCCCCATGGAGGCGACAACGGGAAGAATAAAAGGCTATCACTGGGCCAAACAGAGACCAGGCGCCACCTCCCCGATTTATACAATACAGTGAAGATGCGCGTTATGACTCGCAGGTCACGCTATTTTGCCGAAACAGACCGACAAGGCGTTATTCGACCAACGACCAGTCCAGCGCGGTTCCACGCTGGATGGCGTGGCGGGCGCGGCGGCCCAGAAGGATTTCGGCGTGTTTGGGCGCCAGCCCCAGGCCAGGACGGATGGCACGCAGATTGGCGACGGTAAACGGCTCTCCGGCCGCCATATCTTGCGTGACATAGAGCGAGCGTCGGTACACCAGGGACTTGCGCTCGGCCTCGGTCACCCCGTAATGCACCTGGCCCATAGCCTGCCAGGCACGCTCGGTTTCGATCACCAGGCTTTCCAGTTCGGCCGGCTCCAGGGAGAAACTGGCGTCCACCCCCCCGGCCGCACGGTCGAGGGTGAAGTGCTTTTCGATCACAGTCGCTCCCAGCGCCACGGCGGCCACAGAAACGCCGACGCCCATGGAGTGATCGGACAGGCCGACCTCGCAGCCAAACAATTCACGCAAATGTGGAATCGTGCGCACATTGCTATTGGCCGGTGTTGCCGGGTACGTGCTGGTGCATTTGAGCAGCACCAGGTCCTTGCATCCCGCCTCACGGGCAGCGCGCACGGTTTCGTCGAGCTCGGCGATGCTGGCCAAGCCGGTGGAGATAATCAATGGCTTGCCGGTGGCCGCGACCCGGCGAATCAGCGGCAGGTCGGTGTTTTCAAAACTGGCGATCTTGTACGCCGGCACATCGAGGCTTTCGAGGAAGTCGACGGCGCTGTCATCAAACGGCGTGGAGAACGCCAGCATGCCCAGTTCGTTGGCCCGGGCGAAAATCGGCGCGTGCCATTCCCACGGCGTATGCGCTTTCTCGTACAACGCGTACAACGAGGTTCCGGCCCACAGACTCTTGGGGTCCTTGATGAAGAACTCACCTTCGGCCAGGTCCAGGGTCATGGTGTCCGCGGTGTAGGTTTGCAGCTTCAAGGCATGCGCACCGGCCTTGGCCGCCGCTTCGACGATTTGCAGCGCCATGTCCAGCGACTGGTTATGGTTGCCGCTCATCTCGGCGATGATGAACGGCGGCGCGTCGGCACCGATGGAGCGGTTGCCGATCTTGAAGCTAGTCATTGCTGCGTTCCTTTAATACGCGCGTGAACGCGCAAGCACTCTGAGTAAAACCGGCTTCGCGAAACACCTTCAGCGAAGGCTGGTTGTCCGGCAACACTTGGGCGGTGATGGCCGTCAGTTGCGGCCAGTGAGCCGTCACGAACGTCTCGCCGCGGACCAGCAGCGCCCTGCCCCAGCCCAGGCCGATGCGATCTTCAAACAGATAAATCGAGACTTCGGCTTCAAAACCGCGCACGTCATAACGCAACACCCCCACCGGACCGTCATCGGTTTCGGCGATCAACAGCAAGCGCCGCGCATTATTCAAACTGGCGGCCAGCCAATGTTGATGCGACGACCATTCAATCGCCCCGGCGTCCAGCGACCAGCGCCGAACCGCCTCGGCGTTGCGTCCGTGGAACAGAAGCCGTGCATCGTCTGCGGTCGCGAGACGGATCTGCAACACCGCACCGGCCAACGCTGCTGCCACCCGCTGCGCCCCCCGACCATCCACCAATTGCCGCGAATGATCGGCCAGGCTCTGGCGTATCCCCTGATTGCCCGCGACAAAACCGATGGCCTGGCGCAGTTGCTCGATGCTCACCTGCTCACGAGGGCCCAGGTAGACATGGGCACCCGAAGCGGCCATGACCTCGCCATTGGCCTGCTGATTGTTCGAGACCGCAATGCAAATCGTCGGCAGCCCCATGGCCGCCCGCTCCCAACTTGTCCCGCCACCGGCACCGACAAACAGGTCGGCCTCGGTCATCAGCCGGTAGAAGTCGCTGACAAAACTGTGCAAGCGCCAGTTCGGCCGAGTCGCCGCCATGGCCTGCATATCGTCCCAGGCCGGGTTGTCGGCTCCGGCAACGAAATCGACTTCCAGCGCATCGAAATCCGCCATGGCCAGCATCGCGTGATGAGTCTGCATCGCCGCATCGAAGCCGCCGAAATTCACCAACACCCGCTTGGCCTGCGGTTTGATCGGGATCGCCGGGCAACGGAACTCATCGCGCAGCATCGCGAAACGTGGGCCGAACAAGGTGTGGCAGCCAGGCGTGAGCAGTGAGTCATAGGCCGCTGGTGTGCCCGACAGGTTCTGGTTGAGCAGCAGGTCGACGGCGTACTGGCGAGTGGCAAGATCATCCACCGCAGCGATCCGTAGCGCCCAGCGCCGGGCCGCCGTTTGCCAGTGATGGTCGAGGCCGTAGTGATCGACGATGATCCAGTCGAACGGCGGATGGCTTTCCAATGCCTGCGCCAACGCGTCGATGTCCGCCTGCCACGGCAGCATGGATTCGATGCCTTGCTGCGGGTCTTCATCGGGATAACGCCCTGGCAGCGCGAAGGTTTCAAAACCTTCGGCCGCCAGACTGTCCAACCGATGACCCGGCAGCAGGCGACAGGCAAAGGCAACATGTGAACCCTGCTTGCGCAAGGTTCTGGCCAGGGGCAACAAGCGAGCGATATGCCCGCTGCCAATGGTCGGCGATGCGTCGGAGCGAATCAGCACCCTCATTGCAGCTCGCCTCCAGCCTTCAACGCGGCGTAAAGGTATTCAGCGCGTTTCCAGTCTTCGAGGGTATCGATGTCCTGCACCAGATGCCGCGGCAGAATCACCGGCAGGCTCGCCGGGGAAAACAATACATCGCCGCGCAACCAGGCCTCGCTGCGCCCCCAGTAGAACTGCCCCGCATCTTGAAAGGCTTCGGCCAGGTCCTGCGAGCGGGTGTTGCGAAATTCCGGGTACAACGACGTCAACGCGCCGTGTTCGTCGAGGGTCAAGGCACGCTGCACGGGAAAGCCGAAACCGGCCACGGAAAACGCGAAGGATTTATCCGGGTTCTGCTCCAGCAATTCAAAGCCCTGACGCAGAAACCGTGCCTGCAAGAGGGGTGCGGTCGCGTAGATACAACAGGCATAGTCGAACGCCGCAAGCTCATTCAAGGCATGCACCATCACCGCCGCCGTGCCGGTGAAATCGTCGGCCAACGACGCCGGACGCATGAACGGCACCTGAGCACCGTGCACCCGCGCGACCTCGGCGATGTCTTCATCGTCGGTGCTGACGACCACCTGATCGAACAGCTGCGAATCCAGCGCCGTACAGATCGAGCGGACGATCATCGGCACGCCGTCGAACGGTTTGAGGTTCTTGCGCGGGATTCGCTTGCTGCCGCCCCGGGCCGGAATGATGGCTATGCAGCTCAAGATTCACTCCTGTTCAAGGCACTACTCTTCAAGAGTCAGTCGCCGCAGTTGCTCGATCACATAGTCCTGCTGTTCGTCGCTCAGCAAGGGAAACATCGGCAGGCTGATGGCCTCGGCGTAATAACGCTCGGCTTGCGGAAAATCACCTTCGGCAAAACCCAGGTCGCGATAGTACGGCTGCAAGTGCACCGGAATATAGTGCAGGTTCACACCGACACCCGCCGCTCGCAAACCTTCGAATACTTGTCGATGGCTGAGATTGATGCGATCTGTCTGCAACCGCACCACGTACAAATGCCATGCCGATCCGGCCTCGGGTTGCGCACTGGGCAAGGTCAGCGGCAAGTAGGCCAACAACCGGTCATAACGCGCCGCCAGCTCACGACGGCGTTCGATGAAGTCGTTGAGTTTGTTCAGTTGTGATAACCCGAGGGCCGCTTGCAGGTCGGTGATCCGGTAATTGAAACCCAGCTCGACTTGCTGGTAGTACCAGGGACCGTGGCTCGGCTCTGTCATCTGCTGCGGATCGCGGGTCATGCCGTGGCTGCGCAAGCGCTGCAAGCGCTCGGCCAGGTCCAAACGATTGGTGAGGATCATTCCCCCTTCGGCGCTGGTGATGATCTTCACCGGATGAAAACTGAACACTGTCATTGCCGCGAATTCACAGCACCCCACTGGACGTCCGGCATAGGATGCACCCACCGCGTGGGAGGCGTCTTCGATGACGGTGAAGCCATAGCGCTCAGCCAGTTCAGCGATCTTGCGCATGTCGCAGCTTTGGCCAGAAAACGCCACGGCCACCAAAACCTTCGGCAGCGTACCGTCACGCTCGGCGGCTTCAAGTTTCGATTCCAGCGCGAAGGTATCGAGGTTCCAGGTCAGCGGATCGATGTCGACGAAATCCACCTCCGCTCCGCAGTAGCGACCGCAATTGGCGGAGGCCAGAAAGGTGTTCGGCGTGGTCCACAAACGGTCGCCCACCGCGAGCCCAGCCGCCAGGCAAGCGATGTGCAGCGCGGCCGTGGCGTTGCACACCGCCACCGCGAAATCGGCCTGGCAGCGCTCGGCCATGGCCTGTTCAAAACGCTCGATGGTTGGCCCTTGAGTCAGCCAGTCAGACTGCAACACAGCAACCACCGCGTCGATGTCTGCCTGATCTAGACTTTGCCGACCGTAGGGAATCATGCCTGCAACCCGGCGTGCAGGTCGGCAATCTGGCCCACCGAAAGGAAGTGTGGGTTGGTGTCGGAGCGGTACTCGAAGTCTTCGCTCACCGGCCGGCCCTGCTCGCCCAGTTTGTCGACGGCAAAATCCACGTCGACGCTGGTGAAACGAATCGACGGCTGGATGGTGTAGTGATCGACGAACTCCAGGGTCATTCGCGCGTCGTCCAGAGGCACCATCAACTCATGCAGTTTTTCACCCGGGCGAATGCCGACGTTCTTGTGCGGCAAGTGTTCAGCCATGCCCAACGCCAGATCAACGATGCGAATCGATGGAATCTTCGGCACAAACACTTCACCACCGTGCATGCGGGCGAAGCTGTCGAGCACAAACTGCACACCGTGATCGAGCGTGATCCAGAAGCGCGTCATGCGCTCATCGGTGATGGGCAGTTCGGTTGCGCCTTCGGTAATAAGCTTACTGAAGAATGGCACGACCGAACCCCGCGAACCCGCCACGTTGCCGTAGCGGACCACGGCAAATCGAGTCTGCTGTTCACCGGCAATGTTATTGGCGGCCACGAACAGTTTGTCCGACAGCAATTTGGTCGCGCCGTAAAGGTTGATCGGGCTGGCTGCCTTGTCGGTAGACAGCGCGACGACTTTCTTCACGCCGTTATCGATGGCCGCGGCAATGATATTTTCCGCGCCATTGACGTTGGTACGAATGCATTCGGTGGGGTTGTATTCCGCCGCCGGCACTTGTTTCAAGGCCGCGGCGTGCACCACGTAATCGATGCCGCGCATGGCCTGACGCAAACGGTCGGCGTCGCGCACATCACCGATGAAGTAACGCATGCACGGCGCATTGAACGTCTGCTGCATCTCGTACTGCTTGAGCTCATCGCGGGAAAACACCACCACGCGCTTGGGCTGGTATTGCTCCAGCAAGCGGCGGATGAAGTTGCGCCCGAACGAACCAGTGCCGCCAGAGATGAAAATCGATTTACCGTTGAACATGCCTTGAGTCCTTTTACCTGTCAGCCAGGCTTATGCGAGCAACTGCGCCCAATTCACACTGGAAGCGTCGCCGAGGGTAAAGCCCTTGCCGGTCAAGGCCAGGTTCTGGTTGTAGGCTGAATCCTGTTCGAAGCGCGATTGCCACTTGTCGCGCAGAGCGGCTGCCGCCTGCGGGTGATCCGGTAAAGTGCCGGGGTGGGCAATTTGCACTTGTGGGGTCCATACGGTCAGCAACCCGGCATCGGCGACTTTCAGGCACAAGTCGACATCGGCATACGCGTGTTCGAAATGTGCTTCGTCAAACCCGCCCAGTGCGTCGAACACCTCCTTGCGCACCATCAGACAAGCATCGGAAACGGCCGAATAGTTCTGCTCGACCAGCAGGCGATGCATATGCCCCGGCGCATCTTTTTTCTCGCCGATGAACGCAGAAGCCACGCCATCGTTCAGCCCCAGAATCAAACCGGCGCCGGTCACGCTGCCTTCGCGATCAACCAGTTTGGCACCCACCACACCCACTTCAGGACGCTGAGCCTGGTTAAGCAAAACTTCGATCCAATTGGCATTGACCACCTCCGCGTCCGCCGCGAGCAGTATCAGATACTCACCTTGCGCCTGCGCGACAGCCTGGTTGAGCAACGCCGACGAACTCACACGCTGCTCGTTCTTGATCAGACGAATCCGTCCGCGACCGTTCTGCTCCAGACTGTCGAGCCATGTCAGCAGGTCGGCTGACTGACTGTGATTGTCGGCGATGATAATTTCGTTGTTCTGATAGCGTGTACGCTGCAATACGCTCACCAGGCAGCGCTGCAATTGCTCCTGACTGCCTTCGCTGCGCACGATGATCGACACCTTAGGACGCGCGGCATGGCGGTAGTCGATCCGCAAGCCACCAAATGCCTCGGCACTCACCTGAGCCTGATAGCCACGGGTTGCCAAATGGCGCACCAGGGTCTGACGTTGGTGCTCGTTCGGTGCCAGGTCCACCGCCGGGGTGATGAGCAATGGCTCGGCCAAATGCGCCAGACCCGCCAGCCCGCCGGTTTCGATCAGGCGCAGCAGCAGGTCGAATTCCAGTGCATCGCTGAACTCGCGGGCATAACCACCGACATCCACTAACACCTCACGTCGGATCAGCCAGTGCCGGGCGGTCAACGCCGGCAGACTTTGCAGCAGGTCAAGGTTGAAGGCCGGGCGGAAAACCTCGGTCAATGTGCCGTTACTACGACGCTGAATCTCATCCATCGCCACCGCACGGCAACCTTCGGCGTTCTGCAACTCCAGGCTGGCGCGCAGGAGGCCGGCAGCGGTGAATTCGTCACCGGCCTCGGCCAACAGCAGCCAGTCCGAAGTCGAGCGCTGGGCAATCTGGTTCAGTCTATCAACATAGTTGCTTGCGCTGACCTTTACAAAATGCACCGTATTTTGTTCGGTGGTGACCTCGGGTAAATCACCGGTGGTGAAGACCACCACCTTGAAGGCGCGCAAAGCGCTTTCCATCAGACTGTCGAAGGTGACCTGCAACTTGTCCATGTCGGCTTCAAGATCCAGCAACAGAATGCCGAACTGAGGCCCGCCCTCGTTGGCCGCCAGGTGTTGATTGATTTTCCGTACTGCGGTGTCGTTCGGCTGGCGTGCCTGCAACCAGTTCAACAGCCGGCCGGAAGGCATGCTGTCCAGCAACTGACGGCTGTCGTAAGTCGGTAGGCTGCCGAGGCGGGCAATCCAGTCGGTCAATATTTTCGCATCGGCGCTCTCGCCCATGTCCAACAGCTGCTGTGCCAGTTTTTGCACGACCTGACGGTTGAAGGCGCCCAACTGCACGGCATGCAGCAAACGGGTCTGGATGGTCTCGGGCGTGTCATTGGAATAGGTGCGCTGCAACGTGTGCTGCTGAAGTAACGCACCTTCCATCTCTTCCAGCTGCAAACGTCCGGCAGGCATCGCATGGAGCAGGAATTCGCACTCGGTCAGTTGATCAAAAAACGCCTGGTTGTAGAACGGCATCTCGACATACTGCTGAGTCCCGAATGCGCGTTTCGGGCCGATGGTGGGGTCTTTCCAGTAGGACTCGAAGATCGGCTCGATAGTCAGTGCATTGCGCGCGGCCAGACTATCGGCCAGCGCCTGGAAACTTTGCAGGGCGAACTCTGCGGTCTGCGCCTGGTTCAGGCCATTGATGCCAGTCGGCAGCGTGGCGAGGAAACCGGCAAAGCGCTCACGCTCGGCGACGGAGCGGGCGTCCTTGAAACTCAGGACGTGAATGATTTCGGTGTTGTGATCGGAACGGCCGTAGTTGACCTCCCGCACCACATAAGGCATTGGCAGAATCCGCGCCTTGGCCCGCGCGAGCATGTAATACACGTGGCCGATTTCCTGCCACTCGAAAATCGTGCCTTCCGGCATGGACGCGTACCAGTCCTGCAACAGTGAAGTGCGGTGCACCGCATAGAACGGAGGAATGTACTGGCCCATATAGTCGAGCACACGATCCTGCGCGCGCTCGGCGTTGTAATCCTCTTTCACCTTCTTGTCGCGACGGTAGTACTGCACGTAGTTGGAGTGCGCCAGGTACATCAGGCAGTAGCCGTGGCACATACCGTAATCGGAGTTGGCCTCGAGGAAGTTCACCGATTCGGTCAGGGCATCATGAAGCAGGAAGTCATCGTCGGAAGCCAACACCATGTACGGCGTGGTGACCTGGCTGGCGCCATACGCGAGTTTTTGCTGAAACCCTGTGTAGCTGAACTGCGGCAAATGGCGATAGTCGACCGACGGAAAGTCGGTTGCGATGCGTTCCTCGCCCTGCACGGACGAATCCAGCACCAGCACCTTGGCGGAGTAACGGCTGTAGTACTGCAAGGCGCGTCGCAGGAACGCACTGCGGTTGTGGGTGATTAAAACCACCGTGAACAGCTCGTTCAGCGGTGTCACGTTGTTTTGAGCACTGTTTTGAACCTGCATCTTCCTATCCCCACAACCGGCCAATCGCCAAGAACCTGAAACCACTTTTGATTAACGAACGCGACGCAGATAGCCGTCTGGCGCCACGGTGATCAGCAGTTTGTTTTGCATCTGCTGGTCGATCTCGAAGTCCTTGTTTTCTTCCAGGTACTTCCACACTGCGGTTTTCGGGTTATCGCCCGGGCCCCAAGGACGATCCGGGAAGAAGTCCGCCGGCATGTCTTCAACCACGGTGTCCATCACCACGCAGTAGCTGTCCACCGAGACCAGCGGCGCGTAAAGACGCAGCTCTTCGAGCACGTGATCGTGAGTGTGGTTAGAGTCCAGCACCAGAATGACTTTCTTGCCTTCGGCCGCGGCGCGCACTTGCGCAGCGATCGCAGGATCAATGCTCGAACCTTCGATCATCTTGATGCGCTTGCTCATCGGGTGGCTTTCGATGGCTTCGCGGTTGTGCGGACGGATGTCGAGGTCAATACCCAGCACTTCGCCGTGGCCTTGCAGCTCAAGCAACGATGCGTAGTAGATGATCGAACCGCCGTGGGCGATGCCGCACTCGATGACCAGATCCGGTTTGACCTGCCAGATGATCTCTTGCATCGCCATCATGTCTTGCGGCAGCTGGATGATCGGACGGCCCATCCACGAAAAGTGGTAGCTGTATTTGTGCTTGGCCGATTCGTTGAAGAAGTCCCGGGCCAGGCCGGTGAGTTTCTGGTCATCACCTTGCTGGGCGATCTGTTCCCGGCATTCGGCTTCGAAGGCTTTATTGATGCTGTTGTCGGTCATTTCAAAATTCTCAATGGTCACTGGAACGAAGCGCTGTCGACGGCGTGATAGACGTAGCGTCCATCGGTCATCCGCTTGATTTCTTCGAGGTAGTTGGAGTTCATCACAAACAGGTTGGCGCCTTCGGGTAACGCATCCATGGCTTCTTGTGGCGAGGACACCCGCACGCCACTCAGGGGCAGATACCGACCCTGTTTGGCCGGGTTGATATCCACCACACGATCCACCGCCACGCCGGCCCGTTGCAGGAACAGCGAATAGATCACGCCCTTGGACGACGCGCCCCAGATCGCCGAACCTTGCTCGGGCGCGGCCTGAATGATCTGCACGGCTCGGTCGAGGCTGGTGGTGAAATCTTCGGGCAGCGTCAGGCGCGACACCGGTTGATCCGGGGTCAGGCGCAAGGTCGCCAGGTCGGCGACGATGTACAGGTATTGGCCACCGAACAGGTGACCGGCCTCGTGGACGGTGCCGAACATCCGGCGCAGGTCGTCGAGGCGGAAATAATTGACGTGCTCGTAGAACAGGTCGAACCAGGCACAATGCTCGAGGATCCAGTCGAAGCACGGCACTTCGATGTAGATCTGCCCGCCCTGATTGGCGTCGGCCATTTCGGCGAGGAAACTCACCGGGTCCTGAATGTGCTCCAGCACATGCCGCAGCACAATGGCGTCCGCCGCCAGCCCCAGGCCGCGGGTGAACGGCGCCTTGATCACGTCAGCGTTGTTGCCTTCGTAGGCCGGGTCAATGCCGGTGATGGCGTAGCCCAGGCTTTTCAGCAACTCCAGGAAGTACCCTTTGCCGCAGCCGACTTCGATCAGTTCCTGACCCTTGAAGTGACGGGCAATGATGCCTTCGACATCGCTCAAGTGCTTCTGGAACTGACCCGAGTGCGCCTGTTCGTTCTGGTAGTCAGCGTCGTAGCTGAGCTTGTCGGCATCGAAGGCCTGGTTGAAGATCAACCCGCTCTTTTCGTCCTGCACCAAGACCATGTCGGCGCACGCCGACGCTTTCGCCGACGCAGGGTCGGCAAAGGTGCGGTTCTGCAACACCGGCAGGTCGGCGGCCCGATACAACTCATGCCTCATGCTCTGCTCCCAGTAGCTGTTGCAAACGGTCCGCCACGCCCCAGAACGCCATCGGTTCGTGGGTCGGGTATGGGTAATGACCGAGGTTCAGGCGGATCGCCGCGCCACGCTCGCGCAGGCGCTGCTCGACCAGCGCCCGAACCGAAACCGGTTGGCCGCTGGAACAATTGATCACGCCGTCGAATTCACGCTGTTGCACGATGGCGGCGAGGTAGCCGGCGGCCGTGTCGATGGCCAGGTAATCGCGCAGCTGCTCGCCGGCCGACATGTTGAAACTGGCATCGCCGGCATCGATGGCCCGGTCCAGCGCCGCCAGCAAACTGTTCGGGTTTTGCCCCTCGCCGTGCAGGTAAAACAGCCGCGCCCATTGCAGGGTGAACGGTTGAACCCGCTGCAGATTCTCAAGGAACAGGCGCAAGGTGTTCTTGGCCAGGCCGTAAGGATTACTCGGCAGAGGCGCGGTCTGCTCGCTGAGCGGTCCGCTCTGCAAGCCATATTCAAAACAGGTGCCGGTGACCAGCACTTGCGAGACGCCCGCCTCCACCGCGCCCTTGATGAACCGATAGTCGGCCATCAGGTTGTGCTCGAAGTGAAACAGCGCCTGATAGTTCGGCAACCCTGGCCAGGCCAGGTGCGCCAAGGCATCGATGCCATCAGTCAGTGCGGCAATGTCGAGGTCGGCGGCGTGAATATCGGCCGCAACGAATTCCACGGACTTGATCCACGGCAAGTTCGCGGCGGTCTCGGCGTTACGCGCTACGGCGCGGACTTCGCAGCCACGGGCGAGCAAGGCCTCGACCAGATGCCTGCCGACGAACCCGGTCGCCCCGGTGACCAGGACTTTCACAGGACGGTCAACTCAGGCACGGCGATGACAAAGCGGCCGTCCCACTCGCGCACCTGGGCCAGTTGCTGACTGACTTCGTGCAGCAAGTTCCACGGCAGCACCAGGACGTAATCCGGCTTTTCCAGATCGATCTGCGCGGGCGAAACAATCGGGATGCGGCTGCCCGGCAGGTACTTGCCCTGTTTGTGAGGATTGGCGTCGGCCACCCAGGCCAGCAGGTCCGGCTTGACCCCGGCGTAGTTGAGCAAGGTGTTGCCCTTGGCCGCCGCGCCGTAACCGACCACGCGCTTGCCATCGGCCTTGGCCTGCAACAGGAAACGCAGCAATTCGTGCTTGATGCGTTCGGCAGCGGGCGCGAGGGTCGCGTAGTACTCGGGCGTTTTCACCCCGGCGGCGAGTTCGGCTTGCAGCTGCTGAGCCACCGCTGGCTGCACCTCGCGGCGCACACCATCGGCGCGCTGGACAAAGACCCGCAGCGATCCGCCATGGGTCGACAGCTGGCTGACGTCGAACACTTCCAGACCGTTGCGCGCGCACAGGGTCTGGACAGCGGTCAGCGACAAATAGGAATAGTGCTCGTGATACAGCGTATCGAACTGCTGCCCGGCCATCAGGGTCAGCAACTGCGGAAACTCGAACGTCGCCACGCCGGTCGGCTTGAGCAATGTCGCGAAACCGCCAAGGAAATCATTGATGTCCGGCACGTGGGCCAGCACGTTATTGGCCGCCATCAGGTCGGCGGACCAACCGTCGGCGATCAGTTGCGATGCCGTGTCGCGGCCGAAGAACAGCTCGCGGATCTCCAGGCCTTTTTCCCGCGCCGCTTGTGCGGTGCTGCGGGTCGGCTCGACGCCCAGGCATGGGATGCCGCGCCCGGCCACGTACTGCAACAGGTAACCGTCGTTGGCCGCAATTTCCACCACGCGGCTGTCGGCGGTCAGACCGAAACGCTCGACCATTTCGGCGACGTATTTGTCGGCATGGGCCAGCCAGGTGCTGGAGAACGAACTGAAATACGCATACTCGGCGTCGAACAGGCTGTCGGCGCTGGTGTAATCCTCGGTCTGCACCAGCCAGCATTGCTGACACACCGCCACTTTCAGCGGTACCCATTGCTCGGCTTGTTCCAGCTGATCGGCGCGCACATACGCGTTGGACGGCGGCGAGGTGCCGAGATCGATCAGCGGCAAGGCCAGAGAAGTCCCGCAACCACGGCAGTTCATACACGTACTCCAGCGAAGTGTTCATCAAGCAAAGGATGGCTGGAATCCCGTGCCGACAGATTATTGACAGGCAACGGCCAGGCAATCGCCAGCCGTGGATCGTTCACGCTCAAACCACCCTCGTGCACCGGCGTGTAATCCGCGCTGTGCAGGTAGAGCAATTCAGCGTCGTCGGTCAGGGTCTGGAAGCCATGGGCGAACCCGGCCGGGATCAACAGGCTGCGACCGTCGCCGGCCCGCAGGTGTTCGGCGTGCCAGTGCAGAAAGGTGTCGGAGTCGGGGCGAAGATCCACCGCGACGTCCCAGACTTCACCGCGCAGGCAAGTGATCATTTTGGCTTCCGGCGCGCTGGCGTTCTGGTAATGCAGACCGCGCACACTGCCGCGTTCGCGGGTGCAGGAATGGTTGATCTGGCGGATATGAAACGGCTCACCGAATGCACTCAGGCTGCCTTCACAAAACAGCCGCGCAAAGTGCCCGCGCTCATCTTCGAAGCGTTTGTGCTGCACGCTGAACAGTCCGGCGAGCGGCAATGGCTGCAACAGAAACTCGCTCACAGCGCGCCTCGGTACAGGTTCAACTGGCTCAGCGTGATGGCGCGCATGTCGTCACCGTTCCGCCACGCCAAATGCCAGTCGAGGGTCTGGGTCAGGCACTGCTGCAACGACCAGCGTGGCTGCCACGCCAAGAGTTGACGGGCGCGGCTGCTGTCCAGGCGCAGCAGACCGGCCTCATGCAAATCACTTGGTTCGATGCGCAGGCCACGGGCTTGCGGCCAGCGGCTGGCAAGCAGTTCGACGACTTCGCCGACGCTGCACATATCCGCTTCGCTCGGGCCGAAGTTCCAGGCGCCGGCAAATGCCGGGCCTTTTTCATAGAGCCCGGCGGCCAGTTGCAGGTAACCGGCCAACGGCTCCAGCGCGTGCTGCCACGGGCGTACGGCCTGTGGGTAACGCAGGGTCACCGGTTCGTCGGCGGACCAGGCCTTGAGCACATCGGGAATCAAACGCTCCGGCGCAAAATCACCACCGCCCAGCACATTGCCGGCACGCGCCGTGGCCAGGGCCAGACCGTGTTCGGCATGTTTGTCGGCCGGGAAGAACGACGCCGCGTAAGACTGCGCCAGCAACTCGCAGCAGGCTTTACTGCTGCTGTAGGGATCGTGTCCGCCGAGGGCTTCGTTTTCGCGGTACGGCCACAGCCATTCCTGATTGGCGTAGACCTTGTCGGTCGTCACCAGCACACAGGCGCGCACGCCGCCGACCTGGCGGATCGCTTCGAGCAAATTGAGGGTGCCCATGACGTTGCTGGAGTATGTCCCCAGCGGGTCGCGATAACCTTCGCGCACCAGCGGCTGGGCTGCCAGGTGCAGGACGATTTCCGGTTGGGTTTCGGCGATCAGCTCCAGCAGCGCGCCGAGGTCACGCAGGTCGCCGCGCTGATCGTTGATGCCTTCGTGCACCCGCGCCAGCTCGAACAGGCTCGGCTCGGTCGACGGGTCCAGCGAAAAACCGCTGACCTCGGCGCCGAGGCTTTGCAGCCACAACGTCAGCCAACTGCCTTTGAAACCGGTGTGGCCGGTCAGCAGGACCCGCTTGCCGCGCCAGAACTCCGGACTCAGTCCCATTGTTTCCATGGGGCCTCCCCGCTCTGCCACAACGCTTCGAGGTGGTTCTTGTCACGCAGGGTGTCCATCGGATGCCAGAAACCTTCGTGCTCGAAGGCCTTCAACTGTTCATCCTGGGCCAGACGGGCCAAGGGCTCGGCTTCCCAGGTGGTCTCGTCACCGCCGATGTAAGACAGCACTTTCGGTGAAAGCACAAAGAAGCCGCCATTGATCCAGCCACCGTCGCCACGGGGCTTCTCGGTGAAACCGAGCACCTGATCGCCGTGACGCTCCAGGGCACCGTAACGGCCCGGCGGTTGTACGGCAGTGACGGTCGCCAGGCGACCGTGGGCGCTGTGGTAGTCCACCAGTTGACGGATATTGATATCGGAGACGCCGTCGCCGTAGGTAAAGCAGAAGGCTTCTTCATCCTTGAGGTAACGGCCGGCGCGCAGCAAGCGGCCACCGGTCATGGTTTCTTCACCGGTGTCGATGAGGGTGACGCTCCACGGCTCGCTGTAGTTCTGGTGCACGTCCATGCGGTTGTTGCGCATGTCGAAAGTGACGTCGGAAGTGTGCAAGAAGTAGTTGGCGAAGAAGTCCTTGATCGCATAGCCCTTGTAGCCAAGGCAGATCACGAAGTCATGAATTCCGTGGGCGGAGTACTGTTTCATGATGTGCCAAAGAATTGGCTTGCCGCCGATCTCGATCATCGGCTTTGGCTTGAGGTGCGACTCTTCGCTGATCCGCGTACCGAGACCACCTGCCAGAATTACTGCCTTCATCGTCTCCCCTCTTGTTCTTCACAGAGCTAGCCAAGCTATTTCAGCTTGTGCGGGCTGTCTGGCTAAAACGCTCTGCCGTGTCAGGCGCTGGCGTACTGGCCGCAGCGCTCGTTTTATGGCGATATGAGGGGGACTTGCAGGAAACGCGCCAGCTCATGAATCCAAATAAAAGGCACAAAAAAGGGACGAATCCGGATCATGCCGATCGGATTCGTCCCCAAGCGTAAAGCGGGCACCTTCAATCCCGTTGCGGGAGAGGAGGTGCCTGATTCAGGTATCAGCCGAACATGGCAAACGCATCGCTGTTGGCCGGCCAGCTGAAGAGCTGTCCGTCCGCCGTCTGGATTTGCTCGATGGTATCGGAGCCGGCAAACCAGTCCTTGAGCTGGACACCTTCCTGCGGAACCTGCCCTGGATTAACACTCGACCTGTGCAGGTAGAGGTCATCACCGACACGATCAACCAGCAGTTCGGCACTGCTGATGTACGACAGCACTATTTTGTCGAAGCGGCTGGCGCCATCGTCCTGGATCGTCACCAGTGCCGAGGTGTTGACGTTGTAGGTATCGTCACCCTCACCACCAAAGGCGGACCCGCTGGCTTGCAGCACCAACTTGTCATCGCCAGCACCGCCCAACAGCGAGAAACCGGAGCCCGTGCCGGTCAGCAGATCGCCACCTTCCCCACCGTCGGCCATGCCGTGAACCACTGTGATGACATCGCCCCCCGCTTCACCATAGGCCCGACTGCCCTCATCGTTGGCAGCGGTGACGATGGTGTCGTTGCCATTGCCGCCATACAAGGTGTCAGCCTGCGGCCCATTGATCAGACCATCCAGTGTGAATGGCCCGATCTGGGACACCAGCCCGCCATAGAGGTAATCGTTGCCGTCGCCACCGTAGATGATGTCGTTACCCAACCCGCCTTCAAGGTAGTTGACGTTGGCATCACCGGTCAGGGTGTCATTGAAGTAGCTACCCACTACACGCTCGATGTTGCTCAATACGTCGCCTTGCGCATCGCCGCCTTGATTGACCCCGGTCAGCAGGTTGATGTTCACGGCGCTGGCACTGGTGATGTACCAGGCACTGTCCAGCCCTTCTCGCCCATCGATCACATCCGCACCGGCACCACCGATCAAAATGTCGACGCCGGTCGATCCGGACAACGTGTCGCCAAAGTTGCTGCCCTGGAAAATCTCGATCCCGGTGTAGGTATCGCCAGTGGCGTCGCCAGTGTTGGCTTTGGTTTTCAGGTCGATGTTCACGGCGCTGTCGGATTGCTCATAGGTGACCAGATCCTGGCCGCCTGCACCATCCAGCCCCATCGCAGTGGTACCGCCATAGAAGGTGTCGTTGTAGTTCGACCCCCTGATCACCTCAATTGCGGTGAAGGTGTCGCCTGCCGCGATCCCGGAATGCACACCCGTCTTCAGGTTGATACTCACCGCCACGGTACTGTCGAGATAACCCGCAGTGTCGAGGCCGGCGCCGCCGATAAACTGGTCGGCACCCGCGCCGCCGTACAGTGTGTCGTTGCCAGAACCACCGGTGATGATGTTGTCGCCGGCATTGCCCCAACCGGTGTACGCGCCAGTACCGACGAAGGTCAGACGCTCGATATTGGCTGCCATGTACGTGTGGCTGGGGTTGACCACCGACACGCGCATTTCATCGTTGCCGCCACCGGCCAGTTCGACGATGGACGCTGTAGCGCCATTGTTGATGTAGTAGATATCGTCGCCGGCACCGCCTTCCAGCCTGATCGTGGGTGCTGTGTGATCCGGGCCGACGGCGAACGTGTCATTGAATGCCGAACCGATAACGGTTTCGATATTGGTCAGGGTGCTGCCAGCGGCATCCCCTCCTGTACCAGCGATGCCTGTGCCGAAGCGGACCTCAACGTTTACTCCGGCGGCCGACGTCGAGTAGTCGACCGTATCGGTACCGACTCCACCATCAAAGTCCATGCCCTGGCCATCGCCGACAAAGGTGTCGTTGTAGTTCGAACCCTTGATCGCCTCGATGTCGGTGTAGGTATCGCCCGCCGCAATGCCGGTATTCACACCGGTTTTCAGATTGACGGTCACGCCGGCCGTACTGTCGGTGTAGCCCACGGTATCCAGCCCGGCACCGCCGATGAACTGGTCGGCACCCGCGCCGCCATATAGCGTGTCGTTGCCCGAGCCACCAGTGATGATGTTGTCGCTGGCATTACCATAACCGGTGAAGGCGTTGCTGCCGGTATAGGTCAAACGCTCGATGTTCGCCGCCAGGACGGTGCCGACAGGGTTGATCACCGACACGCGCACTTCGTCATTGCCGCCACCGGCCAGTTCGACGATGGATGCTGTAGCGCCATTGTTGATGTAGTAGATATCGTCGCCGGCACCGCCTTCCAGCCTGATCGTGGGTGCTGTGTGATTCGGGCCGACGGCGAACGTGTCATTGAACGCCGAACCGATGACGGTTTCGATGTTGGTCAGGGTGCTGCCAGCAGCATCCCCGCCGGTGCCGGCCATGCCCGTACCGAAGCGGACCTCAACGTTTACTCCGGCGGCCGACGTCGAGTAGTCGACCGTATCGGTACCGACTCCACCATCAAAGTCCATGCCCTGGCCATCGCCGACAAAGGTGTCGTTGTAGTTCGAACCCTTGATCGCCTCGATGTCGGTGTAGGTATCGCCCGCCGCAATGCCGGTATTCACACCGGTTTTCAGATTGACGGTCACGCCGGCCGTACTGTCGGTGTAGCCCACGGTATCCAGCCCGGCACCGCCGATGAACTGGTCGGCACCCGCTCCGCCATATAGCGTGTCGTTGCCCGAGCCACCAGTGATGATGTTGTCGCTGGCATTACCATAACCGGTGAAGGCGTTGCTGCCGGTATAGGTCAAACGCTCGATGTTCACCGCCAGGACGGTGCCGACAGGGTTGATCACCGACACGCGCACTTCGTCATTGCCGCCACCGGCCAGTTCGACGATGGACGCTGTAGCGCCATTGTTGATGTAGTAGATATCGTCGCCAGCACCGCCTTCCAGCCTGATCGTGGGTGCTGTGTGATTCGGGCCGACGGCGAACGTGTCATTGAACGCCGAACCGATGACGGTTTCGATGTTGGTCAGGGTGCTGCCAGCAGCATCCCCGCCGGTGCCGGCCATGCCCGTACCGAAGCGGACCTCAACGTTTACTCCGGCGGCCGACGTCGAGTAGTCGACCGTATCGGTACCGACTCCACCATCAAAGTCCATGCCCTGGCCATCGCCGACAAAGGTGTCGTTGTAGTTCGAACCCTTGATCGCCTCGATGTCGGTGTAGGTATCGCCCGCCGCAATGCCGGTATTCACACCGGTTTTCAGATTGACGCTCACGCCGGCCGTACTGTCGGTGTAGCCCACGGTATCCAGCCCGGCACCGCCGATGAACTGGTCGGCACCCGCGCCGCCGTACAGTGTGTCGTTGCCAGAACCACCGGTGATGATGTTGTCGCCGGCATTGCCCCAACCGGTGTACGCGCCAGTGCCGACGAAGGTCAGACGCTCGATATTGGCTGCCATGTACGTGTGGCTGGGGTTGATCACCGACACGCGCATTTCATCGTTGCCGCCACCGGCCAGTTCGACGATGGACGCTGTAGCGCCATTGTTGATGTAGTAGATATCGTCGCCAGCACCGCCTTCCAGCCTGATCGTGGGTGCTGTGTGATCCGGGCCGACGGCGAACGTGTCATTGAACGCCGAACCGATGACGGTTTCGATGTTGGTCAGGGTATCCCCCTCCGCATCGCCACCGGTGCCGGCCATGCCCGTACCAAAACGGACCTCAACGTTTACTCCGGCGGCCGACGTCGAGTAGTCGACCGTATCGGTACCGGTGCCGCCATCCAGCTTGTCCGCACCGGCACTCCCCATGATCACATCATTGCCACCCAACGCATTGATCTCATCATCCCCACTGGTACCTGTCAGCGTATCCACGCCATTTGTCCCGTTTATCACTGCCATTTCGACTTCTTCCTTGCCATGTTGTAGAACCAGATACCTTTCCGTCGCGATGTGCAAACGCGCATCGCAGAAGGGGTTTTCTTATAAACGAAGCTGTGGAGCCTATATCGACACAAACCAATTCGGGCTTTAGCCGGCCATCGCAAACTTGTAACGCGCTCGGTACAAATCGGCATAGGGGACGGCCTTCACAGGCCGCTCCCCTGCCACACCACCCGGCATACGGGTCCGCGCCGGGCGGTTCGATTCATCTTGCGGGCGATTGACCTCGTCGCTGACGGAGCTTCTCACGGCTTCACCGTTCGCAGTCTCCATCCGCCCCGCGTTTGGCAGGCATCTGACTTCCGGTTTCTCGCATCAACATGGCCTATAACGCTTTCTCTCGTTCGGCCCTTCGTCAAAAAAAGACTACTACGGCCTCTGCTGACTTCTCGCTCCGGCTTGCACCGTCGCCCTTTCAGGCACAAAGCACCACACAACCGCCGGATTTACCCAGCCTGATCCTTGACCACAAGAGCTTCGCGGTTTTGTGCCCGCTCGCCCTGATCGGCCGCGCCTTTATCCGGTTCTTGTACACCGGCTCATGGCTTCGATTCACGCTTCCTCCCCACACTCGGTCGCCCTCATGCAGTTGCGCTTCACTTCGTTCGCCGTGGTCAGCTTACGGTGGGACTCTCACCCACAAGATGGCGCCCATGCTGGGCGCACACAAAACAGGCGGCACAAGGCCGCCTGCTGGTAGACATCCATGCTCGATCAGTTCGGCAACCAACCCTCGATCCAATAGTTGAGGTTGTTGCCCTTGAGCATATAATCGCGCAGCACCTCCTCTCGCAGTGCATCACCCATGCGATAGCTCGCATCAGGGTCGGACAGGTGCATGCGGATTGCCTCAAGCCATTCCTCGGTACTGTTGCTCACAACCTTGGTGCAGGGTAAATAGCCGCGATAGGCTTCAGTGTCGGTGCAAATCACCGGGTAACCACAAGCGCCGTATTCCAACAGGCGCAGGTTGCTCTTGCAGTCGTTGAAGATGTGAAATTCCAGCGGCGCCAGTGCCAGATCGAGGTTCAGGCTGGCCAGTTTCGCCGGATAGGCCTCCAGGCCGATGCTGGGATGGAACTCATGGACAAACGGACGCAAAGCCTGCGGACACATGCCGAAGAACACCCATTCGACTTCGTCGGCAAGCAGGCGTACCACGTCGGCAATGATGGCCAGATCTCCATCATGGCTCGTCCCGCCGCCCCAACCCACGCGAGGTTTGCGAGAAGTACGGCGCTGACTGTTGAGGCCGACCCAGAGGTGCGGCGCAAGCATGTTCGGGACCACCCGGATATCGTGATGCATGTCCCGCAATGCCTCGGCCAAAGGTTGGGTCGAGACCACCACCCGATCACACAGCCCTACGCCACGTCGCACTATTTTATCGACCCCTACCTCGGCCTTGCGCAGGTGCGCGTTCTTTTTCGGAACATCAATCACATAATCGTCAAGTTCGAAGATGCGGAAAGCGTGCGAGCAGTTTTTGACTCGTTCAACCTCATCGACCGCATTCTGGCTATAGCGCCCCTGCAACACGATCACGTCGGGAGAGCTCCGCTCAAGTTCAATGCCTGTCGGCGTGTGATAACTCAAGTGCCCCACCACGCGCCCGGCCGCCTCCAACTCACGGAACGGCTGGGCAACCCGATAATGGCCCACTGCGGTGGTATTGATTGGAATCGCCAGGATTTTGGGCAAAAGCTGACGCGAGAACGGGTCCCAGCCATCCTTGAATCCCGGTTCCAGACTGAAGTTGCTGGTACCCAGACTCAGATTGGGGTTGTAGGCAGGATCCCTGGCTATCACCGGCAACCATCGCTGGTAAAAACTTTGTTGTTCTGCTTGCGACACCCGGGGAGCGGGATTGAAAGCAGAGGATGGAACCACTCGCATCAATTCGGCATAGGGAGTCCACACCACCAGGTATCCGTTTTGCTTCACACGCAGGCAAAAGTCAGCGCCATTGAGTGCTTGCGCCAGATTTTGCTCGTCCAGGCCATGCAACTCGTCAAAAACCTTCTTGCGCACAAGCAGGCAATCGATGCCCACGGCACTGAAATTCTGCACCGTCTGCTGGCGCTGCATGTAACCCGGCGTGTTGAGCGGCTCGCCACGATTGGGAACACCGACGGCCCCCCGCAACCCCAGTACCTGAGCCGTTCCCTCGATACGTCCTTGCGGACTCACCAGTCGACCGCCGACCACGCCGACTTCCGGACGCTGAGCATGATTGAGCAACTCATCAAGCCAATCAGGGTTCACAACGACACTGTAGGGGCTGAGAAACAACAGATAGTCGCCGCGGGCGTGTTCGGCAGCGAAGTTCTGCACGGCCGCCAGATTGTCACCATGACCACAGCGCAACACCCGAAGTTTGTCACTGCCCATTTGCTCCATGGCCGACAGCCAGTTACAGGCATCAACGGCAATACTGCCATTGTCGACAATGAGAACTTCATAGCGTTGGCAGGCGGTTTTCTCCAGCAGACTTTCGACGCAACGCTCCAGGGAGACCAGTTCATCGCGGGTCGCAATGACGATCGAGACCATGACCCGCTCATCATGCAGGTAGTCCACACGATTGATCATCGGCTGGCTGCCAGGGCGAATCCGGTGCGGTGCGCCGAGCCGCTGCAGATGCGCGGCCAGCACCCGAGGGTTCTGCTCGATAATCTGCGGCTGCGTCAGCCACTGGGAGAGACGCAGAGCAGACTCCACGAGAATTTCAGCAATGTGCCCGATTGCGTGCGGCCCGTTACTCTCCACCAGACGCCAGACCAGGTCATGCCCCCCCAGCTCGCCAAAACCGTCTTGCATGCCACCCAGCTCGATCATCCGCTGCCGCTGCAGGGCCAACACACGGCCGACATAAGGATAGCTGCGCATCAGATCCAGGTTGAAATCCGGTTTGAATACCGGCTCGATCGACACCTCATCGCGCAATCCGCCCTCGTCACTGTAGAGGCAGCGCACGTCAGGCATTTCCACCATGCGCTCTGCCAGCAACAGTAAAGCCAGTTCATTCAAGCGATCGCCCGCGCGAACCAGATAAATCCAGTCTGCGTTGTCCAACTGGGTCAGCAGTCGATTGAACTGGGCAACCGAATCATCTTCCAGACGCACATGACGCACGCCGTCGCATGGCGTGTGCTGCAAATCAGACAGCACCACCACCTGCTCGGCGGCATAGGTTTGCTGACGAATACTCTTGAGCGTTTCCTCCAGTGCCGGAACATCGCCTTCGTTGTCGAGAACAATCGGCACGATGCGCGGACGCCAGCTCCAACTCTGCAAACGGGTGTCGAGCAAACGTTGCTGGGCCGGTTTCAAACGACGGCAGGATAACCATTCCCGGTACATGTCGGCAAAGCTGTCGCACTCGACACCTACCCGGGTGTGCACCATCGTTTGAATGAAGCCCAGCTGCCTGCCCAGCGCGGTTTCTTCCCAGGCATAGGCTTGCCCCTCTATCGCATCGGCCAGTGCCAGATAACGTACCCAGCCCGGCGCAGGCGCCGGCTCACCACTGCGCAAGACAAGCATTTGCTTGAGCCAGTCGAGTTCTGTCATTCGCGCAGCCCTGACTAACGCCTGATCGCTCAGCCGCGCCGGATGCAAACGCTCAAGACTCATCACCTGACTCACCACCACCAGATTTCCACGGCGTAGCAGGCAGGCAAACAAGGCGAAGTCCAGACAAGCGATAAAACCTTCGCCTATCTGAGTCAGGGCCGGCAAATATTCCAGCGCATGCCGGGTTCGCAACAACGCCCCGCTGAGGCCACTGAGGAAATTGACCGGACTGCTTTCCAGAATGCCCAGCAGATCCTCCCCCTTGAACAAGGTGATACCCGTGGAAAAACAGCAGTTTTCCACACGGTCGGAAAGCAGGATGTAATCCGCGTCGTAAAACTGCCGCTGGCCGATCACCAGGTTGACATCGTCGTGATCAATGAAGCCGACGATCTGCTGAGCGATGCATTCAGGGAGCAGTTGGTCGTCGTCACACAGCAACTTCAAATAGTCACCGCTGGCCTCCTGCGCACAGGCCATGAGATTGGCCTGAAAACCCAGGCGCTGGGGATTGCGCACATAGCGCAGGCGAATCGAGGCAGGTACCTCACAGGCATCGATGATCTCGCGGATCTCATCACCGCCACTGTCATCGCAGACGATCACTTCAAGATTGACGTAGGTCTGACTCAGCGCGCTTTGCAGCGCCGTCTGGAAGAACTGTGGTTTGAAGGCGGGAATGGCGATGGTGACAAGAGGTGCTGGTTTCACGGCGGGAGAACTCGCGAGCGGCGGGAGCTGACTTCAACGAAGTGAAACTCCCCGAACCGCTGAATAAAGACGGTTTGCACTCGGCAGTCGCAAGCCTTCGCAAAATCATCGCGAAGGCCCTGACTCAGACTTTGTTGAACAGCCCCAATTGAGCGATCTTGCTGAACGCCAGCTGCGAAGCTTGCAGCATGGTCTGCTGCAGAGTCAGACGGGTCATCACTTCAGCCGGATCGGAATCGCGAATGGCCGACTGGGTCTGGGTGTTGGCGAGTGCCAGGCTCTGGTTGATATCGGTCTGAGTCAACAATGACGAACCGCGACCACCTACAGAACTGATACTTGAAGCAAGTTGATCCATACCGCTGGACAGGTTACCCATACCGGCAGTGACCGCAGCGTTCATTTTCTGAATGGCAATCGGATCATTGTTGGTTGGCGTCGACAGGGCTGTTTTCAGCTGGTTGACGGTGTCCAGAATGTTCTGGGTCTGGTGCGTATTGACCGCCACAGAGAACTGATCGCCTGTACCCGGCGTACCAGCCACAGTGAACGAAACACCCGACGCTGTCGCGGTCGTACCGGCCATGGTACCGGTGGACACCGGTTTACTGTTGGCGGTCAATGGCGCGGCGTAGAGTTCGAAGTTCGTGGCACTGGTGAACTTAAGGATCGCCCCGCCGCCCGGGAAGCTGGCGTGGTAGTCGGTGCTGTTGGTCACAGAGGCATCAGTCACCAGTGCAGTCGACGGGTTGCCCGGGCTGCGCGAAGTGTTGAAGCTGTCCGGCTTGGCTGCCAGCGTGAAGCTGTGCCCGGCGATGACCGCGTCAGGGTTGGTATCACCCGTCTTGAGGTTGATATTGAGTTTCAGGTCAACGCCACGAAAGCTCACGGATTGACTGGCTGCGTTAGTAGAAGAGAACACACCGTTCTGACTGGCTTCGGCCGTCACGTCGTTACCCAGCGCATCGGTGATTTGCAACTGCGTGCTGCTCAGGAACGACACGGTGTAAGGTTCGCCGCTGCGGAACTTGGCGTTGTAGGTGACATCGGAGCCGACCTGACCGTTGGACAACACCACACGACCGTCATCGACCGCAGGCGTGGTGAGCGTGGCTTGAGTCCGGGTAGTGTTGATCGCCTGCTGGAACACCTCCCAACCAGTGCTGTTGGTGGCCATCGACTGGGTATCGCCAATCGGCAGATCCAGCGTGACCTGATCACCGTTGTAGGTGTAGCTGCCATCGGTATTGCGGGTGAACGGCACGACATCGCCCTTGGATCCGGCGAAGATGTACTTGCCGTTTTCATCCTTGGTGTTCATCAGGCTGAGCAGTTGCTCTTCAATCTGCCCCAGTTCGGAAGCGTTCGCCTGGCGGTCGGCATCGGTATAGCCGGCGTTGCCCGCACCCAGCGCCAGCTCTTTGGCGCGTTGCAGCACGTTGCCAATGCTGGTCATCACCGCTTCGGTCTGGCCGAGGGTGCCTTTGATGGTGGTCATGTTGGCTTCGTATTGATCAAGCATCGAAGCCTGCTGACCCAACTGCAGCAAACGCGAAGCGCCGACCGGATCATCAGCCGCCGTGTTCACACGAACCAGGCTGCTGGCCTCTTCGCTGCTCTTGACCACGTTGGCGAAATTCTTCTGATAGTTGGCAGCAGAGGACTCGTAAAACTGGGCGGTAGAAATGCGCATGGGCTACGACTCCTTAAAGACTGTTGATCAGTGTGCTGAAGATTTCCTGCGCAGCCTTGATGATCTGCGAAGACGCGGTGTAGTACTGCTGATACTTGACCAGGTTGCCGGTTTCCTCGTCGAGGTCGACACCTGACAGCGAGTCCCGAGCTCCCTTGGCGTTAGCCAGAATCGCTTCGGTGGCAGCACTATCGAGTTTGCCTTGGGCCGCCTTGGCACCAACACCCGAGACCAGTTTTCCGTAGGCATCGTTCAGGGAAATACCGTTACTGGCCGACCCGGTATCCACGGTCTGCTTAGTCTGCAAACCGGCCAGTGCAGTGCCGTTACGGTTGTCCAGCGAGCCCGGCTGGCTGAGCGAGACGTTGATCGCGGTACCGTTACTCGGCGAACCGGCCACAGTCATGTCGAACGATACAGTGCGCTGCACGATGGGCGGTCCCGGATCATTGATCGCGGCACCGCTGGCGTCGACCAGTGGAATGGTCAGGCTCAGCGTATTGTTCTGGCCCGGCACGATGGTGCCGCTGCTGAGCGGGTTGCCTTGGGCATCGAGCATTTGGTAAGTCTGAGTCGTACCACCCGCCGCACCAAACACGATCTTGACCGGCGTCGAAGTCTTCAGACCATTCTGGATCGCTGTAGTGGTGGCCGAGTCATAAATATCGAACTGCGTAGTCAGGGTCGGTTGACCGCTGGCCGGAATCGTCAATGTGCCGCTGCCGCCAGCAGCAATTGCCGCACCCAACGGTGCCGCGATGGCCAGACGCTTGGAGTCGGTCATCTCGGTCTTGATGTTGGTGGCCGCGTTGCGGGTCGGGGTGATCTTGAAAGTGTCGCCAGCGGCGGCGGTGCCACCGGTGAGCTTCATGGAGAAACCATCGACCACTGGCGGCGGCGTGGTCAGCGTGCTGAACGCGCCCATGGCGGTGCCTTCAGGCAGGCGCTGCAAGGTGTAGTCAGTGGCGCTGGTGAACGTCACCTTGTAATCGTTGATGGTCAGCTTGCCGCTGTCCTCGATGGTCACATCGAAATTGCCCGAGCCCGCGCTGTTGCCGACTGTGGCAATACTGCGCTGGGCCATTTGCGCGGCACTGTTGATGTTGTTGAACAGGTTCGAACCGAAGTCACCGTTTTTGTCGATGCCTTGGGCCTGAATGGTGTTCATCTGATCGGCAACGACCAGGGCCACGCGGCCCAGTTCGTTCATCGCCGGGTCCAGTACGGTGCTGCGATAGCGCAGCAAACCACCCATTTCACCACCGGTCATCACCGACGTGATGTCAACGGTGCTGCCGGCGCGATTGAGCTGAATGCCCATGCGCGAAGGGTCGTTCAGGCTCGACGCAACAGACAGGGTGCTGGCGGTGCCGCCGATGACCAGCGGCTGGCCGCTGCCCAGATAAACGTCGAGGTTACCGTCGCGCTCGATGACCTGCGCACCGGTGAAGGTGGAGAGCTGACGCACGGTTTCGTTACGCGCATCGAGCAGCTCGTTCGGCATGCCGCCGGACTTGGAAATCTCGGAAATCTTCTGGTTCAACTGCGCCACGGTGGCGGCCAGTTTGTTGACCTGATCGGCCATGTCCGCCAGGTTGCCGTTGACGTTGGCGTTCTGCTGCGTCAGCTGGCTGGAGATCGAGTTGAAACGATTGCTCAAGGCCTGGGCATCGCTGAGCAGCAGCTGGCGCGACGCGTCATCACCCGGCTTGGCGTTGACGTTCTGCACCGAGGCGAAGAACTTGGTCAGGGCGCCGTTGAGGCCGGTGCCGCTGTCCGAGAGCAAGGCGTCGAGCGGGCTGATCTGCCCGGCATACGCAGCCGCATCGCTGTTGAGCGAGGTGGTGGTCTGCAGTTGCGCATCGAGGTAGCTGTTGTAGACGCGACGCACATCGGCCAGGGTCGTACCGGTGCCGATGTAGACATTGCCGAACTGATTCGAGGCTTTGGTGCCCTGCACGGTTTGCTGGCGTGAGTAACCGGCGGTGTCGGCGTTGGCAATGTTATTGCCGGTAGTCATCAACGAGGATTGGCTAGCAGCCAGACCCGACATCCCGATATTGAGCAAACTCATGGTTCAGACCTTATGCCTTGTGCCTATAGAGGCGTAGTAGAAGCGCCCGCCGCAGCGTAGTTTTGGTAACTCGTCATCTGCTTGGCTATCTGCGAAATCTTGCTTGCGTAGGCCGGGTCTGTCGCATACCCGGCTTTCTGCAGCTCGCGTACAAACTGTTCTGGGTTATCGGCAGACTTCAGAACATCTTGATAGCGATTATTGGTTTGCAGCAAAGTCACCAGGTCATGGAAGCTGTCTTTGTACGAATCGTAGGAGCGGAACTCTGCCGTCTCCTTGACCATCTCGCCATTCCTGAATTCGCTGGTGATCGCTCGCGCCGATTCACCCTTCCAACTGCTGCTGGCCTTGATGCCAAACAGGTTGTGACTGCTGCTGCCATCCTGGGCACGCATGACCGATTTGCCCCAACCGGTTTCCAGGGCCGCCTGGGCCACCAGGTAACGCGGATCGACGCCGATACGGTCGGCGGCTTCCTTGGCCATCGGCAGCATGGTGTTGACGAATTCGTCGGCGGAACTGAAGGCTTTCTTCGGTGGCGCCAGCGGAATCTGCGCCATCGCACGGCCGTAAACCTGCAGACGTCCGCTCGACTTGTTATCGGTTGGCGAGGGCAGCCAGTCGCCATTGAACAGCGGGCCGGCACCGGTCACGACCGGAGTCGCGGCGCGCTCAGGCAGCAAGGCTTTGTTCGGGGTTGTAGCGGCAGTCGTTGCCGAAGGCACCAGGCCGGCGAGCAATCGGTCGGCCAGTTTCGGCGGCAAGGCCAGACGGCGCTGATTGATCAGCTCCATGTCATTGTGATGCGTGCCCTCGCCTGTTGGCGCTTTCACCGAACGCGAGGCCCACAACGGACGCTGACCATTGAGCCGCGACAGCGGACCGTCGGTGGCCGCGGTGCCTGCGGCAACCGGTGTCGGCACGGCCGCTTTCGCCGCTTCCTGCTTGGCGGCGGACGCGGCTGCAGCCTCGCCCGGCGCCAGCGGTTTGTTCTTCGACATCTGGCGCATCAGCACGTCCGCCAGACCGATACCGCCGCCCTCGCGGGACATGGAAACGGCCAACTGCTGGTCGTACATTTCCTGGTACTGCTTGGCCGCTGGAGTGTTGAGCGGATTGTCCTTGCCCAGCGCATCGGTGGCCGAGCGCATCGACTTGAGCATTTCACCGAGGAACAGCGACTCGAATTCCTGCGCCACTTTGCGCATGTTCGCGTCACTGTCCTTGTCGCCGACCTTGAGCTGATTCAAACGATTCAAGTCCGAATAGGACCCCGAATCGTTGCTGCTGACACCCAGGCCGCCCTTGCGCATATCCATGGTCGCTGTCCTCAGATCACAATCAGGTCGGCTTGCAACGCGCCAGCCTGTTTCAATGCTTCGAGGATCGCCATCAAGTCACCCGGTGCCGCGCCGACCTGGTTCACCGCCCGCACAATTTCGTCGAGGGTGGTGCCCGGGCCGAACTTGAACATCGGCTTGGCTTCTTGCTGAGCGTTGACCCGCGAGCGCGGCACGACGGCGGTCTGGCCATTGGACAGAGGGCCGGGCTGGCTGACAATCGGGTCTTCGGTGATGGTCACTGTCAGGCTGCCGTGAGTCACGGCGGCCGGTGAAACCTTGACGTTCTGGCCGATCACGATGGTGCCGGTGCGCGAGTTGATGATGACTTTCGCCACCGCCTGACCCGGATCGACTTCAAGGTTTTCGATGATCGACAGATAGTCGACGCGTTGACTTGGATCGAGCGGCGCGCTGACCCGAATCGAACCGCCGTCGATGGCCTGGGCAACGCCAGGGCCGAGCATGTCGTTGATCTTGTCGACGATGCGCTTGGCGGTGGTGAAGTCCGAACGGTTGAGGTTCAGGGTCAGGCTGTTGCCCTGGTTGAAACCGCTTGGCACCGAACGCTCCACCGAGGCACCGCCCGGGATACGACCGGCCGACGGAACGTTGACGGTAATCTTCGAACCGTCGCGGCCTTCGGCATCAAAACCGCCGACCACCAGGTTGCCTTGGGCGATTGCGTAGACGTTGCCGTCGATACCCTTGAGGGGTGTCAGCAGCAAGGTGCCGCCGCGCAGGCTCTTGGAGTTACCGATGGACGAAACGGTGATATCGACCTGCTGACCCGGCTTGGCGAACGCCGGCAGATCAGCACTGATCGACACGGCGGCGACGTTCTTCAACTGCACGTTGCCCGAACCCGGCGGCACCTTGATGCCGAACTGCGAGAGCATGTTGTTGAAGGTCTGCAGAGTGAACGGGGTTTGCGTCGTCTGGTCGCCGGTGCCATTAAGCCCGACCACCAGGCCGTAGCCGATCAATTGGTTGGAGCGCACGCCGGAAATACTGGCGATATCCTTCAGCCGCTCGGCTTGCGCGTTGAACGCAGCCGAGAGCATCAGGGCAGCCACCATCAGGTGTTTAAGATTCAACGTGGCCACCTAGAAAGGGAACAGCGGGCTGAGGAAGAAACGGTCGAACCAGCCTGGCTGACTCGCATCGGCAAACGCACCGGTGCCCGAGTAGGTGATGCGTGCATCGGCGACGCGGGTCGACGACACGGTGTTGTCGGTGGAGATGTCATCGGCGCGCACCATGCCGGCAATCCGCACCAGCTCATCGCCGGTGTTGAGCGTCAGCCACTTCTCTCCGCGCACGGCGATGATGCCGTTGGGCAGCACGTCAGCGACGGTCACCGTGATCGAGCCGGTCAGGCTGTTGCTCTGCCCGGACTTGCTGTCGCCCTTGGTCGCGCGATCACCTTCGTAGCCAACGTCCAGGCTCAGGCTACCGCTGCCCACAGGGTCGCTGGTGCTCAGGCCACCGCCAAAGAACGAGCTCAGGCCGATGTCGGTCTTGCTGTTCTTGCCGATTTGCGAGTTGGCGTTCTTGCTGGCCTGGGTGCGCTCGTTCAGGGTGATGGTGATGATGTCACCGACCCGGAACGCCTTGCGGTCGCTGTACAGGTTCTGTTCAAAGCCGGCCTGATAGATCGAGCCGTTATTGGCGGCAGCCGGCAACGGCGTGCGCGGCAACACCGGGGCGTAGTAAGGGTCATTGGGCTTGGGTGGCGGAGCGACGCAGCCCGCGAGCACGACGACCCCACTCAGTGCCAGAACAGATACAAAGCGATTCATGACCCTACCTCACGGTGTTGCAGACGACCTCATGGCCGCCTCATAGACTGATTACAGATTCTGCGTTACGAACGAGAGCATCTGGTCGGCGGTGGAGATCACCTTGGAGTTCATCTCGTAAGCGCGCTGAGTGGTGATCATGTTGACCATCTCTTCAACGGTGCTGACGTTGGACGTTTCCAGGGTGTTCTGCAGCGTGGTACCGAAACCGTTCAGGCCCGGGGTGCCGACTTGCGGCGCGCCGCTGGCAGCGGTTTCCAGGAACAGGTTGTTACCCACGGCTTGCAGGCCGGCCGGGTTGATGAAATCGGCGGTTTGCAGGTTGCCGATCACCTGGCTGGCCGGGTTACCCGGAACGGTGACCGACACGGTGCCGTCGCGACCGACCGTGAAGGTCTGCGCGTCGTTCGGAATGACGATGGCCGGTTCCAGGGCGAAGCCGCTGGCATTGACGATCTGGCCATTGGAATCGAGGTGGAACGTGCCGTCACGGGTGTAGGACGTGGTGCCGTCCGGCTGCAGAATCTGGAAGAAACCGCGACCATCGACGGCCAGGTCCAGCGGCTGCTCAGTGGTTTGCAGGCTGCCGGCGGTGAAGTTTTTCTGGGTGCCGACGATGCGCACACCGGTACCCACTTGCAGACCCGACGGCAGTTCGCTGTCCTGGGTCGACTGGGCGCCTGGCTGGCGTTTGATCTGATAGAGCAAGTCCTGGAACTCGGCACGGTCACGTTTGAAACCCGTGGTCGACACGTTGGCCAGGTTGTTGGAAATGGTCGTCAGGTTGGTGTCCTGGGCGGACAGACCTGTTTTGGCAACCCATAGAGCCGGAAGCATTCGATTCTCCTCGTGCGCCTGTTTTACGGCGCGACGTTCTGATAATTAGCTGATCTGCAAGACCCGAGCCATGGCCTGGTCATCGTCTTTGGCGGTGTTCATCATCTTGATGTGCAGCTCGAACTGCTTCGACAAAGCCAGTACCGAGGTCATTTCTTCCACGGCGTTGACGTTGCTCGACTCAAGGAACCCGGACACCAGTTTGACGCCTGCATCGGCTTGCGCCGGCTTGCCGTCCTTGGTGTGGATCGAACCATCCAGGCCTTTGGTCATGTTCTTCAGGTCAGGGTTGACCAATTTGATACGGTCGACTTCAGCCATCACACGCGGGCCTTCGCCCATCGCACGGATGCTGATGGTGCCGTCTTCGCCCACTTCGATCTGCTGCTCGGGCGGCACGGCGATCGGTCCGCCATTGCCCATCACCGGCATACCGTTGCCGGCACGCAGCACGCCCAAGGCGTCCACGTTCAGGCTGCCGGTGCGCACGTAGCTTTCAGCGCCATCGGGTGTCTGCACGGCGATCCAGCCATTGCCTTGCACCGCGACATCGAGGTCGCGACCGGTTTCCACCAGCGAACCTGGTGAGAAGTCGGTGGCCGGACGCTCGGTCATGGCAAACGCACGCGCCGGAAAGCTGTCACCAAACACCGGCATCGAACGGGCCTGTTCCAGGTCCTTCTGAAAACCGTTGGTAGAGATGTTTGCCAGGTTGTTGGCATGAGCCTTCTGCGCCAGTGCATTCTGGCTGGCGCCGGTCATTGCCACATAAAGGTACTTGTCCACACTCTTTCCTCTGCATGCCGGACGTTTGCCGCCCACCGCTGTACTGTTGAGCGATAAGCAATTTACAGACCAACTTTTTTCTGGCGGTGCGAGGCCCGGCAAACAAAGGACTTGAGGGGTTTTGCGGGGATTGAGGAATTGTATCGGAGACGAAAAACCGGCGGTGTTATGCCGGTTGGTGGCAAGTGCTGGCCTTTGCAGCCAACAGGATCCCCTGTGGCGAGGGAGCAAGCTCCCTCGCCACAAAGTTGTCATTGCTTCAGCTTAAGCGTCGGGGTCTTTGCCGACATCATATTCACGCAACTTGTTGGCAATGGTCGTATGCGAAACCCCCAACCGCTTGCCCAGCTGCCGACTGCTCGGATGCTCGGAATACAACCGCTCCAGCACCGCTTTCTCAAAGCGCCCGACGATCGCATCCAGCCCGCCTTCGAGGGAGAAATCGCCAAGCGGCTGACGCACGCCGTAATCCGGCAAGCGAATGTGCTCGGCCTTCACGGTCCCGCCTTCGCACAACGAAACCGCCTGGAACAACACGTTTTCCAATTGCCGGACATTGCCCGGCCAATGGTAATGACTGAGCCGCTCCATCGCCGCTGGCGCCAGCTTCGGCAGCGGGCAACCGATCTGACGACTGGCCTGGTCGAGGAAGTGCTCCACCAACGGCGTCAAACCATCGAGGCATTCACGCAGCGGCGGAATGTGCAGTGAGAGCACGTTCAAGCGGTGATACAAATCCTGGCGAAACTCGCCCCGCGCGCATAACTCGGACAAGTCCACCTGCGTCGCGCAGATCACCCGCACATCCAGATAGACCTCTTCATCACTGCCCACACGACGGAAGCAACCGTCCTGCAAGAAGCGCAGCAATTTCACCTGCAAGCGCGGGCTCATTTCCCCGACGCCATCGAGAAACAACGTACCGCCCGCCGTCAGCTCCAGCAGCCCAAGCTTGCCTTCGGCACGCGCGCCTTCGAAGGCGCCGGGGCCGTAGCCGAACAGCTCGGTCTCCGCCATCGATTCCGGCAGGCCGGCGCAGTTGAGTGCCATCAAGGGTGACTGGCCGCGTGGGCTGGCGAGGTGGCAGGCGCGGGCCAGCAATTCTTTACCGGTGCCGGTTTCGCCTTCTATCAATAGCGGTGCATCCAGTGGCGCCATGCGCCGCGCTTCGCGGACCACCGCGGCCATGACTTTCGAGCTTTGGAAGATGCTGTCGAACCCGCGCAGTTCCTGCTTGCGCACGTTATAGATGCGCTCCCCCACCCGATCAGCGCGGTGCAACGTCAGGACTGCACCGGCCATGGCTTCGCTGTCGTCATGCTCGGATTGCAGCGGCGCGATGTCGGCGAGGAACACATCGCCCTTGACCTTGACCCGCAGCCCGTTGATCCGCGACTTGTTGGCACGCACCAGTTCCGGCAAATCAAAATCCTCGGCGTAACGCGACAGCGGAATCCCCGGCACCTCATCCACCCGCACCCCGAGCAACTGCGCCGCCGCCCGGTTAGCCGCCACGATGGAGCCGCCCATGTCGATCGACAACACCGGAAACTCCAGGGCGCCGAGCAAGGCATTGAGCTCCATGTGCCGACGCTCGCTGGGCATCAGCCCTACACGCTTGACGCCAAATACCCCGGCAATCGACTCGAATTTCGGACGCAACGCCTGGAACTGAATATTGATCAGGTTCGGGCAGTGCAGGTAGATCGCATTGCCATGCTCACCGCCGACCTCGCCGCGAGCGACGTTGATTCCGTACTCGACCAGCAAGTTGAGAATGTCGCGCAGGATGCCGATGCGGTTCTGGCAGTGGACTTTGATACGCATATAAAGGCCCAAGAAAAACGGTCAATAGGTTGGATGCCCGAGGTACAACCCTGTGGGAGCGAGCCTGCTCGCGAATACGTCGGTGCATTCGGCATTGATGTGTCAGGCAGAACGCTTTCGCGAGCAGGCTCGCTCCCACAGGGTATTTTTTTGCTGGCACGCTCAGATAGCCGTCAAGATTATGTGACAGGCGCAACGCTTTTCAAACCCGAAAAACTCAATACCTGCGCCACTGCGATCCATTCGTAACGAAATCTTTACGAAAACTGGAGAGATTTCCTACGCAGGGCACGATTCACCTACTGCAACGCGGCACGCCTTGGAGTATTTCTAAGTCCATAGCAGCACATAACAAGAATGAAATCCCCTAGCAGGAGAGCAGCATGAAGCAGACGCAGTACGTGGCTCGCGAGCCCGATGCGCAAGGTTTTATCGACTACCCCGCTGAAGAACATGCGGTGTGGAACACGCTGATTACTCGCCAACTGAAAGTGATCGAGGGGCGTGCGTGCCAGGAATACCTGGACGGTATCGAAAAACTCGGTCTGCCCCACGACCGCATTCCGCAACTCGGTGAAATCAACAAAGTCCTCGGTGAAACCACCGGTTGGCAAGTAGCCCGAGTGCCGGCGCTGATCCCCTTCCAGACCTTTTTCGAATTGCTGGCCAACAAGCAGTTTCCGGTGGCGACCTTTATTCGGACCCGCGAAGAGCTGGATTACCTGCAAGAGCCGGATATTTTCCACGAGATCTTTGGCCACTGTCCGCTGCTGACCAACCCTTGGTTCGCGGAATTCACCCACACCTACGGCAAGCTTGGCCTACAGGCCACCAAGGAAGAACGCGTGTACCTCGCGCGTCTCTACTGGATGACCATCGAGTTCGGCCTGGTCGATACACCAGAAGGCCTGCGCATTTACGGCGGCGGCATTCTCTCCTCGCCGAAAGAAACCGTTTACTGCCTGTCGGACGAACCTGAGCATCAGGCCTTCGATCCGCTGGAATGCATGCGCACGCCTTACCGCATCGACATCCTGCAGCCGCTGTACTTTGTCCTGCCGAACCTCAAGCGTCTGTTTGATGTGGCTCATGAAGACATCATGGCCATGGTCAAGCAAGGCATGCAGCTCGGTTTGCACGCGCCTAAATTTCCACCCAAAAAAGCCGCGTGATCCGCAGCTTTTAGAATCAAGTGAGCCTGTCAGGACACGACGCTTTGCTATAGCGTGGTGAAACTGACGGCCGATTTCCAATCATTCGATTTCAGGAACCCATCATGTCCACATTGAATCAAGCCCATTGCGAAGCCTGCCGCGCCGATGCCCCTCAGGTCAGCGACGAAGAATTGCCGATCCTGATCAAGCAGATCCCGGACTGGAA
Organism: Pseudomonas sp. SG20052; assembly: GCF_031766055.1. Taxonomy (NCBI): domain Bacteria; kingdom Pseudomonadati; phylum Pseudomonadota; class Gammaproteobacteria; order Pseudomonadales; family Pseudomonadaceae; genus Pseudomonas; species Pseudomonas sp. SG20052. The sequence continues at coordinate 4,944,731 of NZ_CP134498.1, forward strand.
CATCGAAGTGCGCGACAGCGTGATGCAACTGGAAAAAGTGTTCCTGTTCAAGAATTTCAAGCACGCCCTTGCATTCACCAACGCAGTCGGTGAAATCTCCGAGGCCGAAGGCCACCACCCTGGCCTGCTCACCGAGTGGGGCAAAGTCACCGTGACCTGGTGGAGCCACTCCATCAAGGGTCTGCACCGCAACGACTTCATCATGGCCGCTCGCACTGATGAAGTGGCCAAGAACGCCGAGGGCCGCAAATAATGCATTTCGACGCCATCGGTCGAGTACCCGGCGATCCGATTCTCGGCTTGATGGAAGCCTATGCGCAGGACCCGAACCCGCGCAAATTCGACCTTGGCGTGGGCGTCTATAAAGATGCCCAGGGCCTGACGCCGATTCCCCAGTCCGTGAAGCTGGCCGAGCAGCGCCTGGTGGATCGCCAGACCACCAAAACCTACATCGGTGGTCACGGCGAACCGGCGTTCGGCAAGGCGATCAGCGAGCTGGTACTTGGCGCCGACTCCCCGCTGATCGCCGAACAACGGGCCGGCGCCACCCAGACACCGGGCGGCACCGGCGCGCTGCGCCTGAGCGCCGACTTCATCGCCCAGTGCCTGCCGGGCCGTGGCGTGTGGCTGAGCAACCCGACCTGGCCGATCCACGAAACCATCTTCGCGGCGGCCGGGGTCAAGGTCAGTCATTACCCCTACGTCGGCAGCGACAACCGCCTCGACGTTGAAGCCATGCTGGCAGTGCTCAAAGACGCGCCGAAGGGCGATGTGGTGTTGCTGCACGCCTGCTGCCACAACCCGACCGGTTTCGATCTGTCCCATGACGATTGGCGCCGCGTGCTGGACGTGGTGCGCAGCCGCGATCTGCTGCCGTTGATTGACTTCGCCTACCAAGGCTTCGGCGACGGCCTGGAACAGGATGCCTGGTCGACCCGTCTGTTCGCGGCCGAGTTGCCGGAAGTGCTGATCACCAGTTCCTGCTCGAAAAACTTCGGGCTGTACCGCGATCGCACGGGTGCGCTGATTGTCTGTGCGAAAACCGCTGAGAAGCTGGTGGATATCCGCAGCCAACTGGCAAACATCGCCCGCAATCTGTGGTCGACGCCGCCGGATCATGGCGCTGCCGTGGTCGCGACGATTCTTGGCGATCCCGAGTTGAAAAGCCTCTGGGCCGACGAAGTGGAAGCCATGCGTTTGCGCATCGCCCAATTGCGCAGCGGCCTGATGGAAGCGCTTGAACCCCATGGTTTGCGTGAGCGTTTTGCGCATATCGGTGTGCAACGCGGGATGTTTTCCTACACCGGCTTGTCGCCGGAGCAAGTGAAACAGCTTCGTGATCATCACAGCGTGTACATGGTCGGCACCGGCCGTGCGAACGTGGCCGGGATCGATGCAACCCGCCTTGATCTGCTGGCCGAGGCCATCGCCGAAGTCTGCAAGTAACCTCAAGCCCTGCACATTCCCACCTGTGGGAGCGGCGGTGCGGCGATCCGACTTGCTCGCGAAAGCGGTGTGTCAGGCGACATAGATGTCGGCTGACACTCCCTCTTCGCGAGCAGGCTCGTTCTCACATTTGTTTTGCTGACCCTTCCAACGAACCAATCGCTGAAGTTGCGCCCGGCCGCGTCAGCGGCGAGAGGGTTGCAACCTCACCAGAGTGGGAGCAAGCCTGCTCGCGAAGGGGCCAGTCAGAGCAACCCATCACTCTCGGGCAACTCATACTCCGCCGCAACCTTCCCAGCCCTCCCCGGCTTGCTCAGGGTCGGCTCCTTCTCCAGACACTCCACCAGATAATCAATAAGCACCCGCAATTTCGGCGGCAAATAGCGCGTCGGCGAATGCAGCAACCAGGCGCCGCCATGGTAGGACGCGAGGAAGGTCCAGTCCGGCAGCACCTGCACAATCAACCCTTGCTCCAGCGCATAACGCGCCGTGAAATACGGCAGACTGCCAATCCCGATGTGCTGCAACACCGCCCCCAGCCGCACGCCTGTGTGATTCGCCGCATACCGACCGCGCACACCGACCGTCACAGCCTTGCTGCCTTTCTTGAATTTCCAGCGCGCATCGCTCGGGGTTTCACCCAGGTAGATACAGCTGTGGTTGAGCAAGTCGTGGGGGTGCGTCGGCGTGCCATGTTCGGCGAGGTATTGCGGTGTAGCGCAGAGCAAATGGTCGATGGTGAGCAATTGCCGCCCGACCAACCCTGCGGGCGGTCGATCGGTAATCCGAATCGCCAGATCAACGTTGTCGTCGATCAGATCCACCTGCCTATCCTCAAGCAACAACTCCACATCCACTTTGGGATAACGGCGCAGAAATTCCGGCATATGCGGGTGAATCACAAATCGACCGACCGCCTTGGGCACGCTGACCCGAACCAGCCCTTCCGCCTCATGGGTGAACTGCCCGCTGATTTCCATCACGGACTTGGCCGCACTGACCATTTCCTGGCAACGCTTGAACACCTCTTCGCCACCGTCGCTCAAGCGCAGCTTGCGCGTGGTTCGCTGCAGCAGACGCGTGGCCAACGCTTTTTCCAGACGCGAAATACTGCGACTCACCGCCGAGGGTGAAGAACCCATCTGACGAGCCGCTTCGGAAAAGCTGCCGGTCTCGACAACCTTGACGAAAATCGCCATTTCACCCAGTAACGGCAGTGGAAGATTTATGCTCACAGCGCAACAGTCCTTTGATGTTTGAACGGATTATCACGCAATTCCACGATTCATATAATAAAAAGAGAAACTTTAATGAGGACATGGAATATGACGCTTCGCCTCTTTTTCCATAGTGATGACCTCAAGGCCAATGTGGAAGTCCTGGATTGCACGCCCCAGGAAAACGAGTTTGCGGTGGTGCTGCGCGCCACGTTGTTTCACCCCCAGGGTGGCGGCCAGCCTTTCGATACCGGCTGGATCGGCGAAAGCCAAGTGCTGCGCGTGGTCCAGGACCCGGACCGAATCATTCATTTTGTCGACCGGCCAATAAAACCCGGCATGACCCAGATCAGGATTGACGAGCAACGCCGCCGGTTCAATTCGCGCATGCATTCGGCCGGCCACCTGATCGGCCATTTTGTCCAGGCACTGGGCTGGATGCCGGTCAAGGCTCATCACTGGCCGGGCGAAGGACGCGTGCAATTCAAACCGTTGGAGTCGGCAAAAGAGATGGATGCCGAGATGATTCAGCACGGCATCGAGCAATGGGTCGCCCATGACCTGCCGCGCCTGACATCGATGCGCGAAGGCGCCCGGGAAATTGGTTTCGGTGAGCTGCCCGCCTACGGCTGCGGCGGCACCCATGTACGTAGCCTGAAGGATTTGGGCACGGTCACGATCGCTTCCCTTTCACTGAAAAAGGGAATGCTGTCAGTCCACTACAGCGTGGATTGAGCTTTCGGCGATGTCGTCCCCGGCATCGCCCGACGCCCGGGGGAGCCCGCATTCGCGGGTTCTGTTGACTATCTAATAGATGGACCTAAGACATGATGCTTGACGTCGAGCGTCTCGATGAGACGTGCATAAAAAAACTGGCCAATGAAGAAGTCCTCGCCATCCGCGTCAAAGGCCTGTTGCCCCAGCCGCTGGCGATTCAGATTGGCGACAAGATCCTCGCCCCGGGTTTCGAAGGCTATATCAATGCGCCGAGCATCGGTCGCATCGGCATGGCGTTTTATGAGGCGGAAAACCAGCCGCTGCTGATCGAAGATTATTTCGAGCATGCCTCGCGCAACATCGCGGAATTACGCAAACGTTGCGCGCCCTACTCGTCCCCGGTCGACACCTTGCGCTGCATGCTCGATGAGTCCTGGCCGGCGGGTGCGCACCTGGAAAATCTCTACGGCCGCAAGATGTATGTCGGCCTGTCCCGCGTGGTGAAACCAGGGGTGTGCTTCCTGGCCCATCACGACATTTTCGCCAAGGATGCCCCCGACAGTTACCAGGCCAGAAGCCTGGAAGCGCAGTTCGCCTGCAACGTCTACCTGAACATGCCCTCCGAGGGTGGCGCCTTGCAGATGTGGGACCACGATATTTCTCCGGATCAATTCGACGAGATGCGTGGCGACAGCTACGGCATCGACCCGGCCTTGCTCGGCACGCCGGCCCTGGAGATTCGTCCTGAGCCGGGTGATTTCATCATGTTCAATTCGCGCTGCATGCACTCGGTAACACCCGGCGTGGCGGATCCGCGATTGAGCCTTTCGTTCTTTGTCGGCTATCGCGGCAATGCTTCACCCCTTACTTTCTGGAGTTGAAATGCTTTCGAATTACCTGGGCGAGTTCCTTGCGCTGGCGACTATTCACTTTCTGGCTGTGGTCGCACCTGGACCGGACTTCGCTGTCACCATCCGTCAAAGTGTGCGTTTCGGCCGGTTGGTCGGGATCTGCACGGCCCTGGGCATCGGTGCGGGGATTTCCGTGCACGTGCTCTACACCCTGCTCGGGGTCGGCGCGTTGATGCACACGACGCCCTGGTTACTGACGGTGGCCAAGGTGGTGGGCGGCGTTTACATTTTGTACCTCGGTGTCAGCCTGCTACGCAGTAAACCCAAATCCGCGCTTGAGGGGGACAAAGTCGCCAACGAGCCCGTCGTCGAACAAACACTGTTGAAGGCGTTCACCACCGGCTTTTTGACCAACGCGACCAACCCCAAGGCAACGCTGTTTTTCCTGGCAATTTTCACCACGCTCATCAGCGCTACGACACCCTTGAAGATCCAGGCGCTGTATGGGGCCTGGATGTGTTTTGTGAACGCGCTGTGGTTCGTGATCGTCGCGCTGTTCTTTTCCAGCGCCCGGGTGCGATTGCTGTTCATGCGCATGGGGCATTGGTTCGAACGCACCATGGGGGTGATTCTGATCCTGTTCGCCGGGCGTTTGATTCTCTCGATGTAATAGCGCCTCAAACGCAAAAGGCCCGCTCAGTCTGACTGACGGGCCTTTTTCGTATCTGCTCCGCTTTTGCATTTCTGTGCGACAGATCCCACATCAGGGACTCCCGTAACACTCCGTTACAGTGTTAGCTTGGAACCGTTTCTGTCTCATCGATCAGAAACTTCTCACTCCACTGCCTGCAAAGGAATGCCAACAGCAATGAATTTCTCACTCAAGCACCTGGCTGCGTCAACCCTGATACTGGCCAGCCTTTCGTCGTTCACCCTGACAGCGCAGGCCAACATCACCCCGCAACAGAGTGCGGCGATCCTCAAGACGTTCAGTGACACCTCCGTAACGGATTTCAGGCAATTCCTGGGAGGCCTGGCCAAGAGCGACCTCGGCAAAACCGACAATCTCGGCCCCGCCATCAGCGCCTTCCTCGACAACAAGACCCTCACTCCAGACCAGCAGAACGAAATCCATCGCCTGCTTGGTCTCTACGCACGGGTGAAATACGGTGCCGCCGCCACCGAGACCCTGCGCGAGCTGGTGGCTATCCCGACCTTCCGCGTCGAGGGCGTTGAACAACACGACAATCCCGAATTCATCAAGATCGCCGACAAGATCAAGGGCCTCGCCCAGGCGTTCAACCTGAACTTCCGCAACATTGACAACCGCGTCTATGAAATATCCCTTGAGGGCAGCGGCGACGAAGTCGTGGGCATTCATGCGCATGCCGATGTGGTGCCCGTAACGCCGGAGAACTGGGTTCTGAAAGACGGCACCAAACTTGATCCATTCAAGGTCACCCTGATCGGCGACCGCATGTATGGCCGGGGCACCGAAGATGACAAGAACGGTATCGTGGTAGCGCTTTATGCGATGAAGGTCATCAAGGAAGAGAAGCTGCCGCTGGCGCGCAATTTCAAGCTGCTGGTCGATACCACCGAAGAAACCACCGGCGACGCCATCCCTTATTACTTCGAACACAACCCGACACCCAACTACAACCTGGCGCTGGATGGCGGCTACCCGGTAGTGATTGCGGAGAAAGGCTACGGCACCGTGATGGCGAACTTTGCCAAACGCAAGGCTGAGGGCAAGGGCGCCGAGATCATCTCGATGACCGGTGGCATGGCCACCAACCAGATCCCGTCGACATCGGTCGTCACCCTTTTGAGTGAGAAGCCTGTCGAGTTGGCCGCCAGCCTGCAGAAGGCCGGCGCCGAATATGCCAAAAGCAATGGCGGCAACTTCGACGTCACCGCCAAAGTTGATGGCAAGGATGTCAAATTGACGGTCACCGGCGTTTCCGCCCATTCCTCCGAGCCCGAATCCGGCATCAACCCGGTGTCGAGAATGCTGGGCTTCATCAATAGCCTCGACGGCAAGGTTGCGCTCAAGCACAACCACATCACCGACGCCGCCCGCTACGCTGCCGACAACTGGGGCCTGGATTACCTGGGAGGCAAATTGGGGGTCGGTTTTTCCGACGCCTTCATGGGACCGTTGACCGCTTCGCTGACCTATGTCGGGATGGACGATAAAGCCTTCAAGCTCGCGGTCAACCTGCGAGTGCCGAAGGGCAAGTCGCCGGAAACGCTCAAGTCTGAAATCGCCGATAAGCTTGATGCCTGGAGCAAAAAGACCCACGTCGCGGTGGCCTTCGACTACTCGATCGCCGAGCCGATGTACCGCAACCCTGAAGGTGAATGGGTCAAGGCCTTGCTCGCCGTGGCCAGCGAAAACCTGGGCATGGAACACAAGTACGGCACCTCTGCGGGCGCCACTTCGGTCCATGAACTGCCCAATGGCGTGCAATTCGGCCTGGCCAGGCCCGAGGTCAAGTACACCGGCCACACCGACAACGAGTTCAAGACGGTCGACCAGTTCCTGCTGGACCTGCAGATCGTGACGGAAATGATGGGGCGGATCGGGCAGTTGTCGAAACTCTGATCGCCTTTTCGGACCCGCTGTTGTGGCGGGTCCGACGCGTTGATCATCTTGATGCCGGCACTGACAAAAAAGGACCGTCGGTCCTTTTTATAAATGACACACAAACAAAAACGCCGCTCATTGCTGAGCGGCGTTTTTGTTGAATATGGAGCGGGAAACGAGACTCGAACTCGCGACCCCGACCTTGGCAAGGTCGTGCTCTACCAACTGAGCTATTCCCGCAAATGGCGTCCCCTAGGGGACTCGAACCCCTGTTACCGCCGTGAAAGGGCGGTGTCCTAGGCCACTAGACGAAGGGGACACGCTAACTGAAACACATGGTGTGTATTTCAGTGCCCAAATCCGCATCCGAAGATGTCGGCTCTGGCTTCACTCAGCCCTGCCCGAAAGCAACGCTGCTTAAAATTGGAGCGGGAAACGAGACTCGAACTCGCGACCCCGACCTTGGCAAGGTCGTGCTCTACCAACTGAGCTATTCCCGCATATGGCGTCCCCTAGGGGACTCGAACCCCTGTTACCGCCGTGAAAGGGCGGTGTCCTAGGCCACTAGACGAAGGGGACACACGTACAACATTCACTCCCTACCGCGTTTCGCTGTGTGCTTTACGCTGTAAGTGGCGCGCATTCTATGGATGGATTGAGGGGTCGTCAACCCCCAGATATAAATTTATTTAAATCAATGACTTCGCCCCGCTTTCAGCCGGGTTTCCGGCTTTTGCGCCTGCTGACCTTTGGCGACTATATTCTGATAACCACCAAGACGTTATAGTCCGTCGCTGAAGATGATGGCAATCTGAACCACGATTGCCAGTATTTATATAAGTCGAACCCCGGCCGATATAAAGATAGCCACAACCGATTCAACTCGTCGAGCGGTCCTATGCGCCCAAATGCCAAGCCACTACACTCGATCGCGAACCCTATAAAGAGGTCTTACCGGTGACACCACTCATGATCACCCTGCTAGTCGTAGCCGGGATCGCACTATTGATCGCCATTGGCTACATGAACCATGTGGTGGAAAACAACAAGCTGGAAAAGGCCCGTACCAAGGTTGAACTCAACGACCGCCTGCGTCGCTGCGGCGAAATCACCGAGACCTTCCCCGGTCAGCTGATGACACCTGGCCTCAAGCTGCTGCTGACCCGCCTGGAACTCAATGTCTGCAAGCGTTTGCTCAACCTGGAAAAAACCAGTTCCAACCTCAGGGCCCGGATTACCGAACTCGAAGCCCTGGTCGCGCAAGGCGAATCGATCCCGGTCAACAACCCGCCGGCACCGATCCAGACCGAGGCCAAGGCCAAGGACGTGCGTTTCCTGCTCGAAGCCCTGCACGGCCAAATCACCCGCGCCGCACAGGATGGCTTCCTGCCGACCAACGAAGCCAAGCGCTGGATCCGCGAAGTGCGCCACATTCTGGTCCTGCTGCACATTGAGTTCTTCAATAACCTGGGCCAGCAATGCCTGCAACAAAACCAGCCAGGCCAGGCCCGCCTCGCCTTCGAGCGCGGTGTGCAATACCTGCGTAAACAGCAGGAACCACAGATCTACGCCGAACAGCTCGAATACCTGGAAAAACTCCTGGCGCGAGCCAACGCCATGGTGATGGACAACATCGCGGCCGTTGAAAGCGAGACCAACCAGTTGAACGCCGGCCTCAAAGAAGTTGAAGCGGATGCGGACTGGAAGAAAAAAGTGATCTACGACTGATCGGAAGAATCAAGGAAGCCACCGCGAGGTGGCTTTTTTTTTGGACGGGGTTTGGCGGGTGAGTACTGCCGGTCAAGATGGGTTGGCGGCGAGGCCCTCATCGCTGGCAGGCCAGCTCCCACAGGGTCAGGTGTTCACCTGCAAGTCATTGGTCGGCTGTCAGGCCGCCTTCGCGGGCAAGCCTCGCTCCTACAAGGGGTTCGCTGTACACGCTTCGCTCTTCACCACTCATCAGGCCGAGCGTTAGCTCGCCAGCAGCTTGGTCGTCATCGCTGGCAGGCCAGCTCCCACAGGGTCAGGTGTTCACCTGCAAGTCATTGGTCGGCTGTCAGGCCGCCTTCGCGGGCAAGCCTCGCTCCTACAAGGGGTTCGCTGTACACGCTTCGCTCTTCACCACTCATCAGGCCGAGCGTTAGCTCGCCTGCAGCTTGGCCGTCATCGCTGGCAGGCCAGCTCCTACAGGGTTAGGTGTTCACCTGCAAGTCAGTGGTCGGCTGTCAGGCCGCCTTCGCGGGCAAGCCTCGCTCCTACAAGGGGTTCGCTGTACACGCTTCGCTCTTCACCACTCATCAGGCCGAGCGTTAGCTCGCCAGCAGCTTGGTCGTCATCGCTGGCAGGCCAGCTCCCACAGGGTCAGGTGTTCACCTGCAAGTCATTGGTCGGCTGTCAGGCCGCCTTCGCGGGCAAGCCTCGCTCCTACAAGGGGTTCGGTGTAAACGCTTCGCTCTTCACCACTCATTAGGCCGAGCGTTAGCTCGCCTGCTTTTGATCTTGATCCACCCGCCCCTTTCGGGAGGCTGAGTGGAGGTGTTCATCCGGGGAGTGGCGCGCAGCGCCGTTCGACGCAGTCGAACACGCTGCATGCAGGTCGTCGCGAAGCAGACCGGAGGGCAGTGTCCCCGGATGGATACCGGAGCGAAGGAACGCCGAGCCTTGGCGAGGGGCCGGACGCTTGGGGCGAGACTTTTTGGTTCCTTTTGGCTGGGCCGGCACTCCGGGCGTTTGACAAAAGGGACTCGCCGTAAGGGAGAAACCGCCGGCCGCCGTTACCGCAGGAATGGATATACACCCGGTCAACAGCAGCATGGTCGGCTATCAGGCCGCCATCGCGAGCAGGCTCACTCCCACATTAGATCTGTGCACATACGCAGGGAGACAAATCAGAGCCGGAAGTGTCCGACCATCCCCTTCAACTCAACCCCCAACTGCGCCAATTCAATGCTCGACGCCGCATTCCCCCGCATCGCCAACGAAGACTGATCCGCACTCGCACGAATACTCGTCACACTGCGATTAATCTCCTCGGCCACCGAACTCTGCTCCTCGGCGGCCGCCGCAATCTGCTGGTTCATCTGCTGAATCAACGACACCGCCGCCGCAATACTTCCCAGCGCACTCTCAGTCTGCAACGCGTCACTCACCGCCAGCTTCACCAGCTCACCACTGTTCTGAATCTGCTGCACCGACGACTGCGCCGCCGAACGCAAGGCGCTCACCAGACGCTCAATCTCCTCGGTCGATTGCTGAGTGCGCTTGGCCAACGCCCGAACCTCATCCGCCACAACCGCAAACCCCCTGCCCTGCTCGCCGGCCCGTGCTGCCTCGATCGCCGCATTGAGCGCCAACAGGTTGGTTTGCTCGGCGACACTCTTGATCACACTGAGCACCGTGCCGATGTTCTGGATTTCTGCACTCAGGCTTTCGATGCTCGAACTGGCCGACGTCGCCGAATCCGCCAGCTGCTCGATCCGCGCCATGCTTTGACGCACCACCTGCTGGCCACTTTCCACCTTGCCGTCCGCCGTTTGCGCAGCCTGAGCGGCTTCCTCCGCGTTACGCGCCACATCGTGCACCGTCGCCGTCATCTGATTCATTGCCGTGGCGACCTGCTCGGTTTCTTCCTTCTGGCTGCTGACCTCCAGGTTGGTCTGCTCGGTCACCGCCGACAAGGATTGCGCCGAACTCGCCAACTGCTCGATACCGGCCTGCAAACCGCTGACGATGGTGCTCAGCCCCGCCCCCATCTGTTGCATGGCCTGCATCAACTGGCCGATTTCGTCACGGCGCGTCACTTCAACCGTCGCACTCAAATCACCCGCGGCGATCTGCTGCGCAACACGAATCACACTGCGCAGCGGCGCCACGATCAATCGGGTAATGACCCACGCCGCGATCAACCCGACCAGCAACGCCAGGGCCGAGGAGCCGATGATCAGCATCGAGTTCTTTTTCAATTCGGCCTGCATCGACTGGTCTTCGGCGACATACGCCTGATCGACCCGCTCCACCACCTGCGCAGCACGCTGGTGCAGTTGCTCATAGACGGTTTTTTCCTGGGCTAACAGACCGGTGTATTCGGTCAGTTTCTCGCTGAAACTGGTGATGTGACCCGCCACTTCATTGAGGACAGTCTGATAGCCCTCATCCTTGACTGTGGTTTTCAACTGCTCGGCCTGAACCTGCGCCTGATCGGCCTGCTCGATCTTGCCCTGAGCTGCGCTGTCATCGCCCTTGCGGCTCTGATCCAGACGCACACGTGCTTCGTTCATGGCCTGCAGCATCAACCGCGACACCTGGCTGACCTGATTGGCTTGCTCGATGAACTGCCCACCGTCCTTGCCTTCGGACTCCTTCAAGGTATAGGCGCCATCGTCGGCAAGCCCGGCTTGCAGGACATCCAGATTATTGGCCACGCTGGACACCGACCAACTGGCCATTTCCAGGGCCAGGTCCTTGGCCTGACTCAGCGAGACGAATTCGTCGAAGGCCTTGCGATAAGCCGCCAGGGACTGCTCGACGTCATTCATCACTGGCACGTTGGCCGCTGAAGCAGCCTTGAGCTGCGTCGCCAAGGCGATCAGGCCATCAACCCCCTGGCGCAGGGCATCCGCGGTTTTCGGGTTGCCGTGCAAGGCGTATTCCTGCTCAAGCAGTCGCACCTTGAGCAAACCGCTGTTGAGCGACGACATCTGCTTGAGCCCGTCGAAGCGCTGACTGATGGTTTGCAGGGACCAAACGCCGATGGCTGCCACCAGGGCCGTCAACAGCAGCACCAAGACAAACCCGACACCCATTTTTTTTGCCATACCGAGGTTGGCAAAACGTCCTTGCACGGCCGAAATCATTGCACTTAGTCCCCTGACATAGTCTGTTGACGCAGATTCGCAATGGGCATGGGCCAGCACAAGTCTCTGGCGTCGGAATAATGGCAAAAAGCTACGTCCACGTCGTTTTCAGAACGCTTTAGGTCGATTCGCAGCGGTCGCCTGAAAAAATGCCCGGGCACGAGGATCGCAGGCATAAGCGACGTTGATGCGCTGCCAATCTTTCGCCTGGCCGTCAGGACTGAAGGCCGTGGCAGAAGACAGCAGCACACCGCAGCGCCGGGCCTGTTTGCGCACCTGAGCGTAGTCGGACATCCGCGATCGCGCCCAGATAAACAGGCCACCAGCCGGCTTGCCGAAAACTTCCCACTCGGCGTCTTCGAGCACTTGCAAGGCCGCCTCTCTGTCCGTATTCAAACGCTGGCGCTGACGCTGTACCAGTTTGCGGTACGCGCCGCTGGCCAACAGGCAAGTCAGCACCGATTCGCAGAACCTTGAGGCGCCCATGCTGCTGATCATCTTGACCTCGGCCAATCGCGATATGACCCCTTCGCTGGCCACGACAAAGCCGACCCGCAATGAACTGCTGAGGGTTTTCGAGTAACTGCCAACGTAGATCACGTTGTCATCCCCCCCCAATGCAGCGAGGCGCGTGCCGGGGCCGTAGTGCAAATCCGCATAGACGTCATCTTCAATCACCAGAACGCCATGGGACTTGGTCAATTGCAAAACCTGCTGCGCCATCGCAGGCGTCAGGCAACTGCCCGTCGGGTTGTGGTAGAAACTGTTGATGAATAGCGCGCGGGGCCGGTGCTTTAACAATAGTAATTGCAGTTGCTCCGTGTCGGGCCCGCGCGGGGTACGAGGCACCTCGATCATCGTCACGCCGTGCAGCCTGAGCAGGTCAAACAACAGTGGATACCCCGGACTTTCCACCACCACGCAATCTCCCGGCTTGAGCAAGGTGCGCACGATCAGGTCGAGCCCCTGACTGGCACCTGCGGTGGTCAGGATACGGTTTTCATCCACTTCGATACCGAGCCGTCCAAGGCGTTTGAGAATTTGCAGACGCAAGGCAGGCAGGCCTCGTGAAGTGCTGTAGTTGAACAACCCGGCCATGTCGGTACGGCTGACCTGACGAATCGCGTAGCTCAGGTCGTCAGTTTCGCGCCAGCTCTCCGGCAACCCGCCACAGCCCAGCTTAAGTTCGCCCGAGCAGCCGCCCTGTTTCAGTTCCGCCCCTTCGAACCAGAGGCAATCCTGTTGCCCCTGGGCGACCAGCGTTGGCGTGGCGACAATGAAACCGGCGCCATGACGCGGCGCCAGCACACCTTGAGTCACCAGCCGCTCACAGGCTTCGACGACGCTGGACTGACTGAGCAGATTGACCCGCGCGATGTGCCGCGCAGAAGGTAAACGCGTCCCTGGCTGCACCTCGCTCTGACGGAGCCAGACGGCCAACCCATCGACGATTTGCTGTACGACCGGCACCAATGCCTGTCGATCGATTCTCAATTCCATGAGCAAGCAAACTCCTGTCCATTTGCGGGGAGCAGTTAATCACAGGTGCGCAGGATCGGATGTGCGACAACGCCGCCAAAAGCCTCGGTTCTAACCATTTGAAACACATTGTCCGCCGCCCTTCGCGACACCATGAAAAAGCCCGCACGTGTGCGGGCCTTTTCCTACGAGGCAGGTCTTGATGGGTCAGAACGCCGTGACACCACCGTCCACTGCCAGCGAGTGACCGGTGGTGAACGCCGCGCCGTCGCTGCACAGATACAGCACGGCACTGGCGATTTCCTCGACCTTGCCGATGCGGCCGACCGGGTGCATGGCGTTGGCGAACTCGCCCTTCTTCGGGTCCGCTTCATAGGCGCGACGGAACATGTCGGTGTCGATCACCGCCGGGCATACCGCGTTTACGCGAATCTTTTTCTTGGCGTATTCGATCGCCGCCGACTTGGTCAGGCCGATCACCGCGTGTTTCGACGCCGCGTAAATGCTCATCTTCGGCGCCGCACCAAGGCCCGCCACCGAAGCGGTGTTGACGATCGCGCCGCCACCCTGGGCCAGCAGCAACGGCAACTGGTACTTCATGCACAGCCAGACGCCTTTGACGTTGACGCCCATGATCGCGTCGAACTCATCAAGGGTGCCTTCAGCCAGTTTGCCTTTTTCGATCTCGATGCCGGCATTGTTGAAGGCGTAGTCCAGACGGCCGTAAGTATTCACCACTTCGTCCATCAGATTTTTTACATCGCTTTCCAGCGTGACGTTGCAGCGCACGAAGGTCGCTTCGCCGCCCGCTGTACGAATCAGCGCCACAGTGCCTTCGCCCCCGGCCGTGTCCATGTCGGCCACCACCACTTTCAACCCTTCAGCGGCGAATGCCTGGGCGGTCGCGCGGCCAATACCGTTGGCAGCGCCGGTCACCACGGCGACCTGGCCGGAAAACGTCATGCTCATTGTTATGCCCTCAAAGAGAAGAATGCGGGGGATCGTGTGTTTCCAGTCTAGCCACAGGGGCATGGGACACGGCAGCACTATCAGAAGCCCGGTTGAGTGACCATGAGTGGCAGTGATAGAACTGCGGCACCGACTATCACTGCACTGGATCGACGTCCATTCGCCGCATCAGCCAAACTTGCGGCATCGATCATGAAGGTCTATCAACAAGGCTTCATTCATCTTGAGTGCCTGTCATGACTACCCAGACCAATCGCCAGTTCCTGCTCGCCAAACGTCCGGTGGGCGCGGCTACCCGCGAGACCTTTACCTATCAAGAAGTGCCAGTCGGTGAACCGGCTGCGGGTCAGATCCTGGTCAAAAACGAATACCTGTCCCTGGACCCGGCCATGCGTGGCTGGATGAACGAGGGCAAGTCCTACATTCCGCCGGTCGGTATCGGCGAAGTCATGCGCGCATTGGGTGTAGGCAAAGTCGTTGCCTCGAACAATCCTGGTTTTGCGGTCGGGGACTACGTCAACGGAGCCTTGGGCGTACAGGATTATTTCCTCGGCGAGCCACGAGGTTTCTACAAAGTCGATCCGAAACTGGCACCGCTGCCCCGTTACCTGTCCGCGCTGGGCATGACCGGGATGACCGCCTACTTCGCGCTGCTTGATGTCGGCGCACCGAAGGAAGGTGACACCGTGGTGCTATCCGGCGCGGCCGGTGCGGTGGGCAGCATTGCCGGGCAGATCGCCAAGATCAAAGGCTGCCGCGTGATCGGCATCGCGGGCGGCGCGGACAAGTGCAAATTCCTGATCGACGAACTGGGGTTTGACGGCGTCATCGACTACAAGAACGAAGACGTGCATGCCGGCCTTAAGCGTGAATGTCCAAAAGGTGTCGACGTGTATTTCGATAACGTCGGCGGCGATATTCTCGACGCGGTGCTGGGTCGCCTGGCCATGAAAGCGCGCGTGGTGATTTGTGGCGCCATCAGCCAGTACAACAACAAGGAAGCGGTCAAGGGCCCGGCCAACTACCTGTCGTTGCTGGTCAACCGCGCGCGAATGGAAGGCTTCGTGGTGATGGACTACGCTGCTCAGTTCGCCGCCGCCGGGCAGGAAATGGCCGGCTGGATGGCCAAGGGGCAGCTCAAGAGCAAGGAAGACATTGTTGAAGGACTGGAGACCTTCCCGGAGACGCTGATGAAATTGTTCAGCGGCGAGAATTTCGGGAAGTTGGTGTTGAAGGTTTAACCCAACAGTTGAATTCACCCCAAAACCAATGTGGGAGTGAGCCTGCTCACTCCCACATTTTTGATCTTCGGTGTTTGATCAGGCGATTTCGGCTACAACTTCGGCCAACGCCTTCGCTGGATCCGCCGCCTGGCTGATCGGACGGCCAATGACCAGGTAATCGGAACCGGCATCCAGCGCCTGACGCGGGGTCAGGATACGGCGCTGATCGTCCTGGGCGCTGCCCGCCGGGCGAATCCCCGGGGTCACCAGTTGCAGCGTCGGGTGCGCCGATTTCAGGGCACGGGCTTCCAGGGCCGAGCACACCAGACCGTCCATTCCGGCTTTTTCTGCCAGTGCCGCCAGACGCAGCACCTGTTCCTGCGGCTCGATGTCCAGGCCGATACCCGCCAGATCCTCACGTTCCATGCTGGTCAGCACGGTCACGCCGATCAACAGCGGTTTGGGGCCGGTACGCTGATCCAGCACTTCACGGCAGGCGGCCATCATGCGCAGACCGCCGGAGCAATGAACGTTGACCATCCACACGCCCATTTCCGCCGCGGCTTTAACCGCCATCGCGGTGGTGTTCGGGATGTCGTGGAACTTGAGGTCCAGGAACACTTCAAAGCCCTTGTCACGCAAGGTGCCGACGATTTCCGAGGCGCAGCTGGTGAACAGCTCCTTACCGACTTTGACCCGGCACAGTTTAGGGTCCAACTGGTCGGCCAGCTTCAGTGCGGCGTCACGGGTGGGGAAATCCAGGGCGACGATGATAGGAGTCTGGCAGACGGACATGTGCGGGCTCTCAGGCAGGACGAAATCGGCGCGCATTGTAGCGGAACCAGCGCCACTGCGGGACCCGATGATCGGTAAATCGTCCCGAAGACTCCAGCAAGACTAGTCCCTGCGCCGATTGTGTCGAGTTCGATACACACACGACACGCCCACTACACCCTTCCTCGCTACCCTCGGCAGCCGCAACACGTCCTTACAGCACTTCCCGCCTCCGGGCCGGACGCCTATGCTGGAACCACAACCTCGCAGCCCATCTTTGTGGTTGGCAGCCTACCTGGCAGATGAACGCACGCATGCACAGCACCCCAGCACCTCTGAACGACGATCAAAAAGCACCCGCTGACGACAAACGCTGGAGCATTCGCGCCCTGATCGTCGACGATGACGTCCCGATCCGCGAACTGATGATCGACTACCTGGCCCGGTTCAACATTCACGCCAGCGGCGTCACCGATGGCGCTGCCATGCGCCTGGCGTTGCAAGCGGAGCATTTCGACGTGGTGGTGCTCGACCTGATGCTGCCCGGTGAAGACGGGTTGTCCCTGTGCCGCTGGCTGCGCGCCGAATCGGACATTCCGATCCTGATGCTCACCGCACGCTGCGAACCCACCGACCGGATCATCGGCCTGGAACTGGGCGCCGACGACTACATGGCCAAGCCCTTCGAACCAAGGGAACTGGTCGCGCGGATTCAGACCATTCTGCGTCGGGTGCGCGACGATCGCACCGAACAGCGTGCGAATATTCGCTTCGACAACTGGCGCCTGAACAGCGTGCTGCGGCAATTGATCGCCGCCGACGGTCTGGTGGTGCCGCTGTCCAACGCCGAATTCCGCCTGCTGTGGGTGTTCATTGAGCGTCCGCGCCGGGTGCTCAGCCGTGAACAACTGCTGGACGCTGCCCGTGGTCGTTCCATCGAAGCGTTTGATCGCAGCATCGACTTGCTGGTCTCGCGCCTGCGCCAGAAGCTCGGTGATGACCCGAAAGCCCCGCAGTTGATCAAGACCGTTCGCGGTGAGGGTTATCTGTTCGACGCACGAGACATCGGCTGATGCGGGCGCGCTTCGATACGCTGTTCGGCCGCCTGTTTGGCGTGCTGCTGCTGGCGATCATCCTGGCGCACCTGTTGGCGTTTGCCTGGTTTCACCATTACGGTCCTCCCCCGCCTCCACCGCCGCCGGGATTTTCCGAAGGCATGGGCGGACAGCGCCCGCCGATGGACCCGCGCTTTGAAAACCGGCCACCGCGGCCTTGGTTCGGCGGCCCCTTGGTGCCGCTGACGTTCCAGTTTGTCACGCTGATCATTGCCGCCTGGTACGGCGCCAAACTGCTCAGCCGGCCGATCCAGCGGCTGAGCGACGCCGCCGAACGCTTGAGCGAAAACCTCGACAGCGCGCCGCTGGATGAATCCGGCCCACGGGAAGCTCGACAAGCGGCCTACACCTTCAATTTGATGCAGAAACGCATTATCGAACAGGTGCAGCAGCGCTCACGGATGCTCGGCGCGGTGTCCCACGACCTGCGCACGCCGCTCTCTCGCCTCAAGCTGCGGCTGGAGCAGATCGAAGACCACAAGCTGCAGGGCCAGATGCGCCAGGACTTGGACGACATGATCAGCATGCTCGATGCCACCCTCACCTATTTGCACGAGCAGCGCACCAGCGAAGCCGGGCAATGGATGGACGTGCAGGCGCTGGTGGAATCCTTGAGCGAAAACGCCCAGGACCAGGGGGCAGATGTTCAGGCCAGCGGCCACTGCGCGCCGCTGCAAGTGCAGCCGATGGCGTTGCGCTCGTGCATCAATAATGTGCTGGACAACGCCCTGCGCTATGCCGGGCACGCGCGGATCACGCTCGAAGACAACCGTGAGCAACTGGTGATCCGCGTCATCGACCACGGCCCGGGTATTGCGGCGGACAAACGTGAAGCGGTGTTCGAGCCGTTCTTTCGGCTGGAAGGTTCGCGTAATCGCAATTCGGGCGGCGTCGGGCTCGGTATGACCATCGCTCGCGAGGCGGCGGAACGACTGGGTGGGCAGTTGAGCCTGGAAGAAACACCCGGCGGCGGTCTCACCGCCGTCATCCGCCTGCCCCGCGCCTGAACCACACACCAATCCCTGCAGGAGTGAGCCTGCTCGCGAAGCGGTCGATCATTCAACATTGATGTCGACTGACCCGCCGCTTTCGCGAGCAGGCTCACGCCTACATGATCCGAGCCTGGCCTGAGACTTGTGTGTACCAATCGGTACAAACCTCACACACCCACGACACCTTGCCCCTTGACGCTGCATAAGCCGGTGCACCCACCGGTTTTCCATTCCAGGGAGTGAGTCCAATGATTGGTAGTGTCAGCAACTACACGAGCTATACCAGCACCAGCAGCACCTCGACCAACAGCGCCCGCAGCCAGCAATTCCAGAAAGAACTGTTCGCCAAGCTCGACAGCAACAGCGACGGCGCGGTGGATCAGGGCGAACTTGAAAGTGCCCTGTCGCAGAAAACCGATGACGGCCTGCTGGTCAGTCTGAGCAAAAACTTTGGTGATCTGGACAGTGACGACAGCGGCAGCTTGAGCAGCGAGGAAATGGCGGCAATGGCACCGCCGCCACCACCGCCGCATGACCAGGCACCCAACACCGAACTGGCCGACGCGCTCGTCAGCGCCCTGGACGCCGACGGTGACGGCGCCATCAGCAGCGACGAATTGAGCAACGGCCTGAACAACGCTGGCAGCAGCGCCGACAGTACAGAAATCTTCTCGGCCCTGGACAAGAACCAGGACGGCACCGTCAGCAAGGACGAACTCGCCGCCAGCCTGACCCCGCCGCCACCGCCACCGCAGCAGGTGTCCAGCGAAGAATTGTTCAGCCAGCTGGATACGGACAGCGATGGCAGCGTAACCACCACCGAACTGAGCAGCGTGCTGCAGGCCAGCAACAGCACCTCATCGACCAGCACCGACACCAGCGCTGCGTTGCTCAAGGAGTTGGACAGTGACGGCAGCGGTGAGGTCAGCAGCGATGAACTGAACGCGGCGCTGCAAGCAGGTCGCGAGAAAACCAGCGACAACTCCACCGCTCAATTCAACGTCAATGAAGCGCTGAACAAAATGATCGCCAACCTGAGCAAGCAGTATTCGATCGATAACGTGGCGAGCGTGGGTAAATATTTGAACGTATCGACCTGAGTCAAAAGCTTCGCGAGCAAGCCCGTTCCCACAGTGGATCTGCGCCCTTCACAAATCCCCTGTGGGAGCGAGCCTGCTCGCGATGAGGCCCTCAGCCCCGCCGAAAATCTCAGGGCCGGCGATCGTCTACCCGCGCATGACTCTTGCTCCAGTCCGTCAACAGACTGTACGCAACCGCCAGCAACGTAGGCCCGATGAACAGCCCGATAAACCCGAACGCAATCAACCCGCCAAACACGCCGAGCAACACGATCACCAATGGCAGATTCCCGCCCCGGCTGATCAGGTAAGGCTTCAGCACGTTGTCGACGCCGCTGATGATGAACGTGCCCCAGCAGCCGAGGAACACCGCCATCCCGTACTCACCCTTCCAGGCCAGCCACACGGTGGCCGGAATCCATACCAACGGTGGCCCCATCGGAATCAGACTGAGCATGAACGTCACGATGCCCAGCACCAGCGCCCCGGGCACCCCGGCAATCAGGAACCCGATCAATGCCAGGACCGCCTGCGCCGCCGCTGTGCCGATCACCCCGTTCACCACACGCTGCACCGTCCCGGCCACGAGTTCGATGTAGTACCCGGCGCGATCACCGATCAGGCGCTCCAGCAGCCCATGGACAAACGCCGCCAGCCGCGGCCCGTCACGGTAGAAAAAGAACACGAACACAATGCTCAATGTCAGCTCGAGAATTCCGCCGCCAATCTGCGCACTGCGTGCCAGCAGCCAGTTGCCGACCTGACCCAGATACGGTTTGACCGCCACCATCATCGCCGCGCCTTGCTCATCGATGCTGTTCCAGATCACCATCAACCGCTCGCCCACCAAAGGAACGCCGCCCAGCCAGGTCGGTGCTTCGGGCAAACCGTCCATCTGCACATCCTTGATGAACGCAGTGGCATCACGCACGTGATCCGCCAGGTTGAACCCGAGCCAGACCAGCGGCACCGCCACCAGCAACATCCAGCCCAGTGTCAGCACCAGCGCGGCCAGGGATTCCCGGCCGTTGAGCCAGCGGGTCAACAACCGCATCAGCGGCCAACTGGCGAACGCCAGCACCGCGCCCCAGAACAAGGCCGACCAGAACGGCGCCATCACCCAGAGGCTCGCGCCAAACAGCACCAGGAGCAGGATCTGCACCAACAGCCGATCGTTATTGAGCATGTAGGTTCTCGAAAAAATCAGTCAACAAAGAGCAGGCAAACGCGCCAGCCGCGTTTGCCTGATGAAGCTTATCGCAACAGTTCGATGTGCAGGCCAGGGCTTTTGGCGCTGCCGGCTTCCATTCGCGCCGCCCGCACGCCCTGCCCGATCAGCGCCTGGCGCCACGCTTCGGCGTTTGGCCCGGAAACACTGACCCGCAAGGTGGTGTCGAGGTTCAAGCCGCGAGAAATGAGGCGCAGCCAGGTGGCATCAGGATCGGCGCTCAATGTGGGGAAATCGAGTTCGCCCGTGCTTTTCAGCTCTCGCAGCAAGGTCGCCGACGTCGGCAGCAAATCACCCAGCGGCGCGGCAGCGTCGAACTGCTCGACGTGCAGGTAGGCTTTGCGATTGCCGCGAGTGATGCTGTAAAGCGCCACCAACGTATTGTCCCGGGGCGCCGCGAGACGCAAGAGCAAGTACGCCTGTTGATCGTCGGCACCGTACAACTTGGCGTTACCGAAGACCTCATTGGCCCAGAGGCTGCTTTCACCGCAATCACGTGCCTGACACCAGAACAGCAAGCCGGCGCCCTGCTCTTGCAACGCTTCACGCGCGGCAGTGAAGGCGTCGGTTGACGAATGCTCCGGCGGCAACTCATAGGTCACCGATGTCGCCGTTCCCCGGGCGCTGACCTGACCATCGAAGCGCAACTGGCCGCTGATCTTACGGATCGAACCCAGCGGATAAATCCGCTCGAGCTCAACGCCGGGGCGATAGTCGACGATCTGCGCGTCGGCCATGCGCGGCACGATCGGCAAGTCCTGACTGCCCGGGACATCGGCGGCAAATAACAAGGGACTGAAACAACACAGCACCAGCACATTGAATGAACGCATGGATAGACTCATCGGATCAGCATGGCCTGGGCACCCTTGACGACACTGGCATCATCGAAGCGCTCGGGCACCAGCAAACCACGCTGGACCGCCGGACGCGCTTCCATGGATGCCATCCAGCGCTGCAAGGCCGGCAAACCGTCAACCTCGACGCCCGACCACTCATGGCCACGCACCCACGGATAGGTGGCAATGTCGGCAATGCTGTACTCGCCCGCGAGAAACTCCACGGCTTGCAGGCGTGTATCGAGCACCTCATAGAGGCGACGTGTTTCATGTTGATAGCGGTCGATGGCGCCCTGGAGTTTTTCTGGAAAGTAACGGAAAAACACGTTGGCCTGCCCCTGCATCGGCCCGATTCCCCCCATCTGGAACATCAGCCATTGCAGGACGACCGAGCGCCCTTTCGGGTCCTGGGGCAGCAGTTTGCCGCCCAGCTCAGCGAGGTAAATCAGGATGGCGCCGGATTCGAACACGGCAAAATCGCCGTTGGCGCGGTCGACAATGGCCGGAATCCGGCCATTGGGATTGATCTTGAGGAAGTCAGGTGACTTCTGTTCCTTTTTGTCGAAACTCAAGGCGTGCACCGTGTAGGGCAGGCCGAGTTCCTCGAGCACGATAGAGACCTTGTGGCCATTCGGGGTCGCAGCGGTGTAGAGATCTATCATGGTTGTCTCCCATTTCAACCCGCCCAGCCTCGACAGTTGCCCGGCGCAAGTCAAGGAACGGCGAAGAACCGATTGAAACAGTCTGCGACAAGGTCGGCGCCGGGTTCGTCATTCAGGTGCAAATGATGGCCGCCAGGCAGCTGTTCACGGCTAAAGGGTAGACGCTCCAGCAACTCGGGATGTTTGGCGAGCATGCCGTCAGCTGCTACCACTAATAACGCAGGGCAACTGACCCGCTGGACGAAGGCCATCGCCTGTTCGGTTGTCAGACGCAGGGGCGATGGCAGCGTGAGTCGGTTGTCAGTGCGCCAGGTGTAACCCCCCGGCACCGGCATGAGTCCACGCTGGGCCAACAGCTCGGCGGCTTCGCGACTGACCGCCACCAGGCCTTTCATGCGTGCCTCAATGGCTCGATCCAGGGTGTTGTAGACCGGTTTGCGCTTTTCCCTCAGATCCAGCTGGGCTTGCAGGGCCATGCCCATGCGTTCGGCGGTATTTTCGCCTTTGTCTGTCGGAGGAATGATGCCGTCGATCAACGCCAGATGCGTGACACGTTCCGGCATCGACCCGGCAATAATCAACGAAGCGATCGCCCCCATCGAGTGCCCCATCAGTGCAAAACGCTTCAGGCCCAACTGCTCGGCGACTTGCAGCACATCGTGAGCGTAGTCCCACATCGCGTAACCGGCGCCGGTCGGGCGATGCCCGGAATGTCCGTGACCGGCCATGTCCAGGGCGATGATGCGCAGGCCTTTGAGCTTCGGTGCCAGCCGGGCGAAGCTGTTGGCGTTGTCCAGCCAGCCGTGCAGGGCGATCACCGGCAGGCCGTCTTCGGGACCGAACAGGTGCGCGGCCAGCTCGATGTGCGGCAGGCTCAGGCGAACTTCTTCGACAACGTGGCTCATGCGCAATCCTGTTGGCGACGACCTTCCCAGCGGCTGAACAGGTTTTTCAGCAGCGTGGCGGTGTCTTGCGGACGTTCGAGGGGGAACATGTGGCCACCGGGCATGGTCAGGGACTCACCCAGCGGCATACGCCCGACGGAGCTTGCATGGTGACGCATCACCACCCGGCTCTTGTGCCCGCGCACCACAGCCAGCGGCACTTTCAACTGGCGTGCCTGGCCTGGACTGGTGTGCGGGACGCCACGGTAGATGCTGATCTCCGTGGCCGGGTCGAAACGCAGGCGCAGCTTGTCGCCGACTTTTTGCAAACCGTGTTGCAGGTAAGCGTCGAAGCACTCGGGATCAAAGCTGCGGAACAGGGTTTTGCCGGCGAAATAGAGCCGTGCCGCGTCCAGGTCGGCGAACTCTTCCCGGCGCCCCAATGTACGGCCGGCGGGGGTCAGGCGGTCGATGAAACCGAAACGCTTGGCCGCACGGATCACCCATTGATCGGCGCGGGTCAGCACCGGCGAATCGAGCATCACCACGCCCCGATACAGTTCAGGGCAACGTAACGCCGCGTGCAGGTGCAGCACGCCGCCGAAGGAATGGCCGACGCCCCAGACCGGCTCCGGTTGCTCTTTGAGGTGATGGATCAGCTCATCCACCAGGTTGCGCCAATTGTCGTCCGCCGGAAAACGCGGATCGTGGGCGTGCTGTTCCAGATGCGTCACCTGGTACTCGGGCGCCAGCGCCGCGAACAACTTGCCGTAGGTGCCCGAAGGAAAGCCATTGGCGTGGGCGAAAAATATCTGTTGCGACATACCGGCAAATCCATGAGCGAAAACAAGGGTTGATTGTCCGTAAGACGCGAGGCGGCGGCAATGACTGTAAGTGCCAGGAATGATGACAGTCCGGTCAGGGGCATGAGCATTCAGACATCGCCGAACCCTGTGGCGAGCGAGCTTGCTCGCGTTCGGCTGCGCAGCAGGCGCAAAACCGGTGCACGCCGCGAGAGGCGTGCCGGCAAGGGCTGCTGCCGCAGCCAACGGGAGCAAGCTCCCTCGCCACAGGTAATCATCGGGCCGGAAGATGTGGTTCGCTCGACAATCAGCGGGCCGGTGGATTCTCGCCCAACGGCACGACCGCCATGGTCAACCGCGACACGCAACTGGCCTTGCCCTCGTCACTGCTCAAACGGATATCCCAGACATGAGTCGTGCGCCCAATGTGAATCGGCTTGGCCACTGCCGTCACTCGTCCGCTGCGCAATCCGCGCAAGTGATTGGCGTTGATTTCCAGACCCACGCAATAGAATTTGCTGGCATCGATGCACAAGTAACTGGCCATGGAACCGACCGTCTCGGCCAGCACCACCGACGCGCCGCCGTGCAGCAAACCGTAAGGCTGGTGGGTGCGGTGGTCGATGACCATGCTCGCGGTCAGGGACTCGTCATCAAAGGCTTCGAAGCGAATATCCAGCACTTCGCCAATGGTGTTTTTCTGGATTGCGTTCAACTGCTCGACGTTGGGAATGGTACGCCACAGACTCATCTTGCTTTCCTTTGTTGGTTTTATTGGTGGCTCAATCCTGCCACAGCACCGTCTCGCTGCGCTCGCTCCATTCTTCGAACCGAGCGCCGTAAGACGCTTCGATCACGTTGCGCTTGATCTTCAGGGTCGGTGTCAGGAAGCCGTTTTCCACCGCCCAACTGTCCTTGACCACCACCAACTGGCGCAAGCGTTCGTGTTTGTCGAGCCCGCCATTGACCTCCTCCAGCAGCTTTTCCAGGCTTGCATGCAACCCTGCCCGCGCCGTTCCCCCGGCGTCCTGCTGACCGACCGCCGAGAGCACGCACAGCCCCAGCGGCGCACTCAAGCCATCGCCGACCACGCACACCTGTTCGATCCGCGAATGCACCGCCAGCCGATTTTCGATCGGCGCCGGCGCGACGTATTTGCCTTTGCTGGTCTTGAAGATCTCCTTCAGTCGCCCGGTCAGGCGCAGGTTGCCTTCGGCATCTTGTTCGCCCTTGTCGCCGGTGCGCAGGAAGCCGTCCTCGGTGATGGTTTCTGCGGTTTTCTCGGGCTCCTTGAAATAGCCAAGCATGGTCGCACCGCTGCGCACCATGACTTCGCCCGAATCGGCGATCCGCACTTCAACCTCCGGGCAAGGCTTGCCGATCCAGCCGGGTTTGTTCTCGCCGGGCCGGCCGATGTGGGAGTAACCACAGCTTTCGGTCATGCCGTAGACCTCCAGCACATCCAGTCCAAGCTTGCGGTACCACAACAGCAAGGTCTGCGGCACAGGCGCGGCGCCGGACAACGCCACGCGCAACGCATCCAGCCCCAACCCGACGAGCACTTTGTGCCCGACCCGTTTGCCGATAAAGGGCAGGCCGAGCAGGAAGTCGAGCCGTTTTGCCGCAATCTTGCTGTACACGCCCATCTGGAATTTGGTCCAGATCCGCGGGACGCCGAACAACGCGGTCGGCCGCGCGCGCTGCAAATCGGTGAGAAAGGTGTCGAGGCTTTCGGCAAAGAACACCGTTTGCCCGGTGTAGATCGACGCCAGCTCGACGAACATCCGCTCGGCGACATGGCACAGCGGCAGGTAAGACAGCAGTCGATCCGACTCGTTGAGACCGAACAGCTGAGTGCCGCGCGTGGTGGCAAAGCCCAGATTGCCGAAGCTGTGCATCACGCCTTTGGGCACCCCGGTGGTGCCGGAGGTGTAAATGATGGTCGCCAACTGGTCGGCGGACGGCTTGGGATCGTCCTGGATCGGTGAGCTCTTTTGCAGATCGGCCCAGCTGTAATCGAAGGTGCCGGGCGGATGCAATGGCAGGCTGATGGTCGGCAGATCGGCACTGACCCCGCGAGACATGCCTGGCCAGTCATCGAGCTTGCCGATGAACGCCAGCGCCGCTTCCGAGTGTTCGAGCACTTGCGCCACCGACTCGGCGGTGAGGTTGGGGTACAACGGCACCGAAACGTGCCCGGCCATCCAGATTGCCAGGTCGGCGATGATCCAGTGCGCGCAGTTTTTCGAGATCAGGGCGATGTGACTGCCTTGGGGCAGTTCGCGTGCGCGCAGCCAATGCGCGGCGCAGCGAGCCTGATGGCCGACGTCGGCCCAGGTCAGGGTCTCGACGTGTCCGCCGCCGGTAGGTTGGACCAGAAATCGCTGGCGGGGATGACGGGCTTCACGCTCGTAAAAGACGTCCAGCGGCAAACGAAAAGCAGCAGACATGCGACTCGCTCCTTTATTTTTGGTCTGGAGCAAGCGTAGTCAACCAAGCGGTTGCTTGGTTGACTATTTCACACAAAATCCCGGAACACCGCCGCCCCCTGTAGGCGCGAGGCTTGCACGCGAAGGGCTTTCAACGACGGCAACAGCTTCGCGGGCAAGCCTCGCGCCTGCAAAAAGCCAAAGCAAATGCGGTTACGGGTGTTTGATGCTGTTGAGCTTCATCGAACCTATCAGCAGTTCAGCGTTCTCGAGCTCGGCCAGGCCAGCGGTGCTGACCCTCTCTGGTGGATAGCCGGCGCCATGCTGCAAGTAACTCAACAAGTTCCCCACCAACGGGTTGTGACTGACCAGAAGGACGTCACTCACCGACACGAGTTGCTCGGCCACCTTGTCTGGATCAGTGTCCGGGGTCAGCCACTCGACAGTGCGAATCTCCGGTTCGAAACCCAGCGCCTCGCGCACCAGCTGCGCGGTCTCCTGCGCTCGCAGAAACGGGCTGGCATAGATGGCTGTAATCGGCTGACCGATCAGTTCAGCAGCGATGCTCAGCACCTCTGAACGACCATGTTCCGTCAGTGCGCGCTCCGAATCGTGTGGCTTGGAACCGTGTGGCTCGGCTTCACCATGACGCAATACCCAGAGTTTCATAGTTTCGGCTCCTCATCTCGGGCCGGATGTGGCGCTGGCGGCACGGCGTGCGGCGCTTCGCCTTCCGGTGTACGCGGCGTCGGCCAGTCGGCGAACGGCCAGGGTTTCTGGTCGCTGTGGAAGGTGCCGAAACGACCGATCTGCGCCAGGAACTGGCTCAGGCTGTCGCCGAAGTTCATCAGGCTGGCGCTCGGGGCGCCATAAATCAAACGATAGATCAGTTGCACCAGCACCACCGCCCCCAGGATGAACTGCGCCACTTGCCAGACCAGCAAGAAGACGATCATCCATAACACCCGCAGCAGAATGGACTCGTAGGTGGCCTCTGTTTTCGGATCGTTCATGTGCAACTCCCTGCTTTATCTCGAAAGCGTGATCAGTTGAAACCGCTGGTGGAAATGAAGTCCACATCGGTTTTGGGTTCGCCGCGCATCAACAGTTCAATCACTTGATTGAGCGTGCGCCCTTCGAACAGAATCGCGTGCAACCCGGCGACCAGCGGCATATAGACGCCCACTTCCTGAGCCTTGGCCTTGAGCACCTTCAGCGTGTTCACGCCTTCGGCGACTTCGCCCAGGCGGGTCACCGCCTCTTCCAGGCTCAACCCCTGGCCGAGGGCAAAACCGACCTGGTAATTGCGGCTTTTCGGCGACGAACACGTGACAATCAAGTCGCCCACGCCCGCCAACCCAAGGAAGGTCATCGGGTTGGCGCCCTGATTCACCGCGAAGCGGGTCATTTCCGCCAACGCCCGGGTGATCAGCATGCTCTTGGTGTTTTCACCCATGCCAAGCGCCACCGCCATGCCGGCGATGATCGCGTACACATTTTTCAGCGCCCCGCCCAACTCCACACCGAAGCGGTCGGCGCTGGCGTACACGCGAAAGGTCCGGCCATGCAACGCCTCCTGGACCCGCTGGCAGAGTTCTTCGTCTTCGCTGGCGACCACGGTGGCGGTCAGGGCGTGTTCGGCGATTTCACGGGCCAGGTTCGGCCCGGACAGCACGCCGATGCGCGCTTGCGGGGCGATTTCTTCGAGGATCTCGCTCATCAGCTTGAACGTGTGGGCTTCGATGCCTTTGGTCAGGCTGACCAGCAATTTGCCGCTCAACCGTGCGGCGTGCGGAACCAATACCGAACGCAGCGCGCTGGACGGCAGCGCAACAAAGCACAGGTCGCAAGCGTCCAGGGTCGCTTGCAAATCAGTCACCGGTTCTACCAGGGGAAGAATCTTGATGCCTTTGAGGTAACGCGGGTTTTCGCGATTGACCCGCATGGACTCAGCCTGCTCGGGGTCACGCATCCACTGCCGGACCTGATGCCCGTTCTCGGCCAACAGATTAGCCACGGCGGTACCAAAACTTCCGCCTCCCAGGACCGCAATTGGGCGCTGTTCAGTCATATGCAATCCGTTAATCCATACCAGTGGCGATGTCGGCATTATACGGAGCGTCCCAGTGGCGGCCAGCCCCCGTATCAATTACCGGCACTTGTAGGAAGAAGACCAATAAATCCTAGGAAAATGCCGGCATCGTGAATGGAAAAGTCGAACAGCTCGGTTAACATGCGCGCCATCTCATCGTTATCAAGGACGTTTCGTGTCGTTTGGCTCTCCTTCACCCTCCTCTCCGCTGGTTCTGGCATTGCTTTTCAGCTCGCCATTGCTGGCCGACGACTTGTTCCTCGACAACGAATCGCTGCCGCAAGTGCTCACGGCCACCCGCCTGAAGCAGTCGCCGGCCGCAGTCCCGGGAAGCATGACGGTGATCGACAGCGAACTGATCAATGCCAGCGGTGCACGGGACATCAGCGAATTGCTGCGCCTGGTGCCGGGCATGATGGTCGGCAATATCAGCGGTAATCAGGCGGCGGTGAATTACCACGGCACCAACGCCACGGAAGCGCGGCGCATGCAGGTGCTGATCGACGGCCGCTCGGTGTACCGCGCTGGCCTGGCCACGGTGGACTGGAGTGATATCCCGGTGGCCATGGAAGACATCGAGCGCATCGAGGTTTTCCGCGGCCCCAACACGGTCAGCTACGGCGCCAATGCGTTGATGGCGGTGGTCAACATCATCACCCGCAACCCGGCCGACAGCCACGGCACGCGGATGAAAGTCACCCGTGGCCAGCGCGGCATCGATGATTTTTACGCCAGCCAGGGTGTGGGCTGGGACGGCGGCGACCTGCGTCTGTCACTGTCCGGCCAGCAGGACGACGGCTTCGACACCGACAGCAACGGTGCTGATTATCGCGACAGTCGCCGCTTGAACCGCTTCAACCTTGCCGTCAGCCAGACCCTGAGTGAAAACCAGAGCATCGACTGGCAGTTGAACGCCAAGGACGGAACCAACCAGCGGCCTTATACCTACCGCCCGGTGTTCTCCGGGATTACCGCAGCCGGGAACAATTCCGACGTCGTTGCCAAGGACTACGCCGGTTCGTTGCGCTGGAACCTGGACATCAATCCTGATCACAGCCTTTATATCCAGGGTTCGGCTCAGCACTGGGACCGTCAGCAGACCTGGCGCGCCTGTGATGCGGAAGTTTCGTTCAGCCCGCAACTGACCGAGCTCTGGCAGCTCAACCCGAACTACACCGAACGCCTGGCGCGCAACATCGAGCGCTTCACCGGTCCCGGCGCGCCGGCCGGCACGGCGGCGGAACAAGCGCTGGGCAATCAAGTGCTGGCGCAATGGCGCAACGGTGCCCGGCAAACCCTCTGTGGCGACATCGACCAGAGCGCCCGGGAAACTCGCTACGACCTGGAACTGCAAGACACCCTCAGCCTGTCCGACAGTCTGCGACTGGTCAGCGGCATGAACTATCGTTACGACCGGGCAAATTCCGAGACCTACTTCAATGGCACGCTCGACGACACCACTTGGCGCGCATTCGGCCAACTCGAGTGGCGCGCCACCGAGCACTGGTTGCTGCAGGGCGGCGCCATGTTCGAAGACACGCAATTGACCGGCAGCTCGCTGACCCCGCGGGTAGCGGTCAATTACCTGATCAACCCGCGTCACGGCTTGCGCGCGGTGTATTCGGAAGCCATCCGCTCACCGGACATGTTCGAGAACAACGTCAACTGGAGTTACCAGGTGACCAACCTGCGGCCCAGTGCCTACGGCCAGACCAGCGCCCGGTATTTCGTCAAGACCCGCGGTCCCGGCGACCTCGAACAAGAACGCATGCGCTCGCGCGAGCTGGGCTACAACGGCTACTTCGCGGAGCTTGGGCTGACGGTCGATGTGAAACTGTTCTACGACGAAATCAGCGGCATGATCAGCGAACCCCTGCGCAACAATCAGTACATCGCCAGCAATTCCAACAGCTCGCGCTTCAAGGGCACGGAAACCCAGCTGGACTGGCGCCTGAGCAGCGCCGACCGGCTGCGCCTGACTTACGCCTACGTCGACGCCGAGGCGAGCAATCCGCAGGATGAGCGACTGACGGCGCGCAACAGCGGTTCCGCCGGTTGGCTGCGCAACTGGGGCCACGGCTGGAACAGCGCCCTCTTCTATTACGGGGACGACGCCCTCAACGGTTACCGCTTCGAACGCGTCGACACGCGCATCGCCAAACGCATCGGCCTGGGCAAGGCCAATCTGGAACTGGCCGGCGTGCTCCAGCAGCGCCTCGACCATCAACCCACCACCTTCGTCGACAACAACTATGACGAGCGTCGGGTGCTCTACTTCAGCGCGGAGCTGACGTTTTAAATGCTGCATCGCCTGTCGCGAAAGTCGCCAACCCTTGGCCGCCTGCTGGCAGGGGTGTGTCTGGTGTTTGCCGGCCTGCTTGGCAGCCTGACGATTCAGGCCGCCGACATTCTGCTGACCGGCGCCGAAGACAGCCCGGGCGTGCAATCCTTTGTGCAGGCGCTGAGCGGCATGCGCCCGGCCGACAGCGTTCGCTTCCAAGTACTGGACAGCTTGCCGAGGCCGGGCGCACTGCCCGGCGATACCCGTTTGATCCTGCTCGATCTGCCAAGCCTCGACTGGCGCCTGCAAGAGACACAAGGTCCGCCGACGCTGGTACTGCGCATCAGTCGCCTGCAAGCCCATCATCGTTTCGGCGCTGACTTTCCATCGCACCTCAGCCTGCTCTGGAGCGATCCGCCGCTGGATCGGCAATTGCGCCTGACCCGGCTCATCCTGCCCGAGGCCCGACGCATCGGCGTGCTGTACGACAGTCACAGCGAATTCCTGCTCAAGGAATTGCGTCTGTCGGCACAAGCGTTGGGCCTTGAAGTGATCGCCGAGCGATGGGACAACACCAACGACAGCCGCCCTTTACAGAATTTGCTGAAGAACTGCGACGTGCTGCTGGGCCTCGACGACGCCGATCTGTACAACCCGAAAACCGCAAAAAACCTGCTGTTGAGCAGCTATTCGCGACAACTGGCGCTGGTCGGCCCGAACGCTGCGTTCGTCAAGGCTGGTAGCCTGGCCAGCACCTACAGCGATCAGAACGATTGGCTGGAAGTGCTCGACGAATTGCTCGATCGGCCGCAGACAGGCTGGCCCCGTGCGTTGTATCCAAAACACTTCAAAGTGTTAAGTAATCCGCAGGTGGCTCGTTCATTGGGTATTGAACAGGTGACTGAAGCATTTGTCGCAGCACAGTTGGCCGAAGGAGAAAGCCGCCCATGACCTTCCGTCGCGGTTGGGACATCAACACCCGCACGCAGATCATCAGCCTCGGCCCCGCCCTGTTGCTGACGTTGCTGCTGATCAGTTTCTTCACCTTCGTGCGGATCCAGGACCTGCGCCAAGAGCTCAACCACACCGGCCAGCTGATCGCCAACCAATTGGCCCCCGCCACGGAATACGGGGTGATCTCGGGCAACAACGAGGTACTCGAAAGTTTGCTCAAGGCGACGCTGGCCACGCCCAACGTGCGCTTTCTCGAAGTCCAGGACAGCGCCAACCGGATTCTGGTGTACGTCGAGCAACCGTCGGAAACCCATGCCCGCTCGCATCAGGTCGAAGTGTTCCAGGCGCCGGTACGGCTGCAACGGATCGCGCTGAACAATGATTTCTTCCAGGGCAGCAACGTCGCCAACACGGCCCCGCCCGAGGACTATCTGGGCCGGGTGATCGTCGGCTTGTCCAATGACGCCTTCAGCCAGCGTCAGCAGGAAATCCTGTTCAAGGCCGGGATTCTCGCCTT
This sequence comes from Pseudomonas sp. SG20052, assembly GCF_031766055.1. NCBI lineage: Bacteria > Pseudomonadati > Pseudomonadota > Gammaproteobacteria > Pseudomonadales > Pseudomonadaceae > Pseudomonas > Pseudomonas sp. SG20052. The sequence continues at coordinate 4,976,725 of NZ_CP134498.1, forward strand.
GTTCGCGCTGCTGCTTACCTTTCTGGTGGCCCGACGCCTGGCCGGCAGCCTCTCGCAGCCGATCCGCGACATCGGCCACGCCGTGAAGGCGATTCAGGAGGGTGATTACAAAACGCCGCTGCCGATCGTCGATGACACTGAGTTGGGCGCGTTGTCGCAGCACATCAATAACCTCGCGCAGGGCCTCGAGCAGGCCAGCCGTGAGCAGCAGCAGGCCATGGCGCAATTGATCCAGACCCGCGAAGAAGCGGAAAAGGCCAACAACGCCAAATCCGACTTCCTGGCGATGATGAGCCACGAACTGCGCACCCCGATGAATGGCGTGCTGGGCATGCTGCAACTGCTGGAAACCACCGACATGACCGAGGAGCAGATCGAGTATGCGGCGCTGGCTTCGGAGTCGACCGAACACCTGCTCAAAGTGATCAACGACATTCTCGACTTCTCGCGCATCGAGCGTTCTGAACTGGAGCTGGAACACATTCCGTTCAACCTCGCTGACCTGATCAGCAGCTGCGCCCAGTCGTTCCAGCACAGCGCGGCGCAACGCGGGCTCGATCTGGCCCTGGCGATTCCCGAGGACATGCGCGCCTTGCAGGTTCAAGGCGACCCGACGCGGATCCGGCAGATTCTGGTCAACCTGGTGGGCAATGCGCTGAAGTTCACCGAGCAAGGCCGCGTCAGTATCGAACCGCAATGGCAGTCACTGGATCACGAACTGCTGTGGTTCACCTGCACCGTGCGCGACAGCGGCATTGGCATCTCGGCCGAAAGCCTGGAGTTGATGTTCAACGCGTTCCAGCAGGCCGACAGTTCTATTTCAAGGCGTTACGGCGGCACCGGGTTGGGATTGCCGATTGCCCGCACCCTGGCCGAACGGATGGGCGGCACCTTGCGCGCCCAGAGCGAAGAAGGCCGGGGCTCGGTGTTTACCCTGGAAATTCCGTTGGCCCTTTATAAGCAGTCGCTGCCGGAGTTGAAACCACGGACACAGAGCGGCGACGGCCATGGTGAAGGACGCAATGTGCTGCTGGTGGAGGACAACCCGGTCAACCAGACGGTGATCGAAGCAATGTTGCGCAGTCTGGGCTTTACTGTCAGCGTCGCGACCGATGGCGCGCAGGCGGTGCAAAGCGCCAAAAGCCTGATATTTGAAGCGATTCTGATGGATTGCCGACTGCCGATCATCGACGGCTACGAAGCAACCCGCCAGATCCGCCTGCTCCCCGGCTGCGCAGACTTGCCGATCATCGCCCTGACCGCCAATGCCTTGCAGGGCGACCGTGAAGCGTGTTTATCGGCTGGAATGAACGATTACCTGGCCAAGCCCTTCAAACGCACTGATCTGCAGCAAATTTTGCAGCGCTGGGTGCAGTAGTACAGGCCTTTCGACCATCTGCGACTGGCGTGAAAGGCGAAAGTGCGGCAGTCTTAGGCACCCGAACAGGCCCGAAAAGGGGCTTGAATAATAATTTCAGTGCACAAGTGTACATTCATGTCCTTGGTGCTGTGACTTTCACCACAACGCAATAGTCTATGAGTAGGCTGCTGACTCGAGGCATGAACGCCTCGGTCGGCCGGGAAGATTTGCCCCACCCTGCCGCATGGGACTATTGAGGAGCTCGCATGACCCAACAAAACGCCTTTACTCGGGAAGACCTGCTGCGCTGCAGTCGCGGTGAGCTGTTCGGCCCGGGTAACGCACAACTGCCCGCCCCGAACATGCTGATGGTGGATCGCATCACCCATATCAGTGCCGAGGGTGGCAAGTACGGCAAAGGTGAATTGGTAGCCGAGCTGGATATCACTCCTGACCTGTGGTTTTTCGCCTGCCACTTCGAAGGTGATCCGGTGATGCCAGGCTGCCTGGGCCTCGACGCCATGTGGCAACTGGTCGGTTTCTTCCTCGGCTGGCAAGGTCTGCCGGGCCGTGGCCGTGCGCTGGGTTCGGGCGAAGTGAAATTCTTTGGCCAGGTCCTGCCGACCGCCAAGAAAGTCACCTATAACATTCAGATCAAGCGCGTGCTGAAGGGCAAGCTGAACCTGGCCATCGCCGATGGTTCGGTCAGTGTCGACGGCCGCGAGATCTACACCGCCGAAGGCCTTCGGGTCGGCGTTTTCACCTCCACTGACAACTTCTAAGGGTTATCCGCATGCGCCGCGTCGTTATCACTGGTCTGGGCATCGTATCGTGCCTGGGCAATGACAAAGAGACCGTCTCCGCTAACCTGCGTGCAAGCCGCCCTGGCATCCGGTTCAACCCGGAATATGCCGAAATGGGTCTGCGTAGCCAGGTTTCCGGCTCCATTGACCTTCCCCTCGAAGAGCTGATCGATCGCAAGATCTATCGCTTCGTCGGCCACGCGGCGGCGTACGCCTACCTGGCCATGAAAGACGCCATCGCAGACTCCGGCCTGACCGATGAGCAAGTCTCCAACCCGCGTACCGGCCTGATCGCCGGTTCCGGTGGCGCCTCCACGCTGAACCAGATGGAAGCGCTGGACATCCTGCGCGAGAAAGGCGTGAAGCGCGTTGGCCCATACCGCGTCACGCGGACCATGAGCAGCACCGTTTCCGCTTGCCTGGCCACACCGTTCAAGATCAAGGGCCTGAATTACTCCATCGCTTCTGCCTGCGCCACCAGTGCTCACTGCATCGGCAACGCCATGGAACAGATCCAGATGGGCAAGCAGGACGTCGTGTTCGCCGGCGGCGGTGAAGAAGAGCATTGGAGCCAATCGTTCCTGTTCGACGCCATGGGCGCACTGTCCAGCCAGTACAACGAAACCCCGGAAAAAGCTTCCCGTGCCTACGACGCCAAGCGTGACGGTTTCGTCATCGCCGGCGGTGGCGGCATGGTCGTGGTCGAAGAGCTGGAACACGCTCTGGCCCGCGGCGCGAAGATCTACGCGGAAATCGTTGGCTACGGCGCGACCTCCGACGGCTACGACATGGTCGCCCCAAGCGGCGAAGGCGCCATCCGCTGCATGCAGATGGCCATGTCCACCGTCGATACTCCGATCGACTACCTGAACACCCACGGCACCTCGACTCCGGTCGGCGACGTCGCGGAAATGAAAGGTGTGCGTGAAGTGTTCGGCGACAAGGCCCCGGCCATCAGCTCCACCAAGAGCCTGTCGGGTCACTCCCTGGGCGCCGCCGGCGTTCACGAAGCGATCTACTGCATGCTGATGATGGAAGGCAACTTCATGGCGGGCTCCGCCAACATCGAAGAATTGGACCCGGAAGTGGCAGACATGCCGATCCTGACCAAGACTCGCGAAGACGCCACCATCAACACCGTGATGAGCAACAGCTTCGGCTTCGGTGGCACCAACGCCACCCTGGTACTGAAGCGCTGGACCGGCAAGTAATACTCCGCCGTCTCGCAGCACACAAAAACGCCCCGACTGGTTCGGGGCGTTTTTTTATGCCTGAAAAAATGTGCACTGCGATGCTTTTTGTAGGAGCCAGGCTTGCCGGCGAAGGCGCACCGAAGGACGCTTTCGCCGGCAAGCCTGGCTCCTACAGATACCGTGTTCTACCAGCGAGATATTCACGGCGAACATGAAGCTTTTGTCATGAAACTCAATGCCCTGCGACCGAATGCCACGTGTTTGGCGGGCTGCAGGACTATTGTCGGTTTCGCAAAAATTCGTTACCGAACTCAGTCGTTTACTTAGCAGGCTAACCAAACATATAACAGAGTCCTGCACACGCCTTGCTGCAGATAACAGAGATTGGAGCTAGCAGATGACTGTAAAAGTAACTGAACGCGACGATTCACATAAATCCCATGAAGGCATAGCCGCCGGTATCCGTATCTGGGATGTACATCAACAAGACATGCTGGTGGGGATGTTTCATTCCGAAACCGACGCCCACAGCTACAAGGCTGAACTGGAAAAACAGGAGCAGCAACGAGCGCTCCGATCTGCATAAGCAATGACAGCATTGAAAACGACAAACCCCGCCATGAGCGGGGTTTGTCGTTGTTGAAGCCGTTAAAGGCTTACCACATCAGATCATCAGGGATCTGATAGGCCGCGTATGGATCATCTTCGGCAGCGACTTCTTCAGTCTTGACGTTCAGCTGCACGATGCGCCGAGGATCGCGCTCCTGAATCTTCAGGGCCGCCTCACGCGGGATCACTTCGTAGCCGCCGGCATGGTGCACGATCGCCAGGAAGCCATTGCTCAACTGGTTGCGCATCAGCGTGTTGACGGAGATACGCTTGACCTTCTTGTCGTCAACGAAGTTGTAGTAGTCCTCGGTGGTCAGCTTCGGCAGGCGCGAGACTTCGATCAATTGCTTGATCTGCGCCGCGCGAGCCTTGGCCTCGACTTTCTCCTGTTGCTGACGGTTCAGCTCCTGGTCGCGCTTGACCTTCTCGGCCATGGCTTCCTGGGCGGCACGCTGCTGCGAGTCATCGAGTTCAATCTGGCCTTTATGGGCCAGGCGTTGCTGCTTCTGCTTCTCTTTGCCGACCTGTTTGGCCTGCTTTTGGTTGACCAGCCCTGCTTTGAGCAACTGGTCGCGAAGGGAAATGCTCATGGTGCTTATTTCTCACTTAGGCCACTGCTCAACCGCAGCTGGGCAAATTCTTTTCCTGACGTTTGGCTTCGCCCCACAAGGCGTCCAACTCTTCGAGGGTGCAATCTTCCATGGGACGGTGGGTGTCGCGCAATGCCTGTTCGATAAAACGGAAGCGTCTTTCAAACTTGCTGTTGGCGCCACGCAGTGCAGTTTCCGGGTCGACTTTCAAATGACGCGCCAGATTGACCACGGAAAACAGCAAATCACCCACCTCATCGGCAATCGCTGCCGAGTCATTGTCGGCCATGGCTTCGAGCACTTCATCGAGTTCTTCGCGGACCTTGTCCAGCACCGGCAAGGCGTCCGGCCAGTCGAAACCGACCTGCCCCGCGCGCTTCTGCAACTTCGCCGAGCGGGACAATGCAGGCAGCGCGGCAGGCACATCGTCGAGCAAGGACAGCTGTTCGGGCGAGGATGATTTCTCGGCGCGCTCCTCCGCCTTGATCTCCTCCCAGCGCTGCTTGACTTGGTCTTCACTCAGACGCGGAACATCCAGCGGCGCGTACAGATCACCGGTTGGAAATACGTGAGGATGGCGACGGATCAGCTTGCGGGTGATGCTGTCGATCACACCGGCGAATTCGAAGCGCCCTTCTTCCCGGGCCAGCTGGCTGTAATAAACCACCTGGAACAGCAAATCACCCAACTCGCCCTGCAAGTGATCGAAGTCACCGCGCTCGATGGCGTCAGCGACTTCGTAGGCTTCCTCAAGGGTGTGCGGGACGATGGTGGCGTAGGTTTGCTTGATGTCCCACGGGCAACCGAACTGCGGGTCGCGCAGACGGTTCATCAGGTGCAGCAAGTCTTCAAGTGAATACATCAATCAATCTCTACATCTGCAATGCGGTATGTCGGCCCAACCGTAACCCCGTAGGAGCGAGGCTTGCCCGCGAAGGCGTCATACCTGACACACCGCCTTCGCGGGCAAGCCTCGCTCCTACAAGGATCATCATCACGGTGTACGGTTACGCCGGGTTTCGATGATGTTCGGCAACTGGGAAATCCGCCCCAGCAACCGCCCCAATGCATCCAGCCCCGGAATCTCGATGGTCAGGGACATCAGCGCGGTGTTGTCCTCCTTGTTCGAGCGGGTGTTGACCGCCAGCACGTTGATCCGCTCGTTGAGCAGCACCTGCGACACGTCACGCAGCAAACCGGAACGGTCGTAGGCGCGGATGATGATGTCCACCGGGTAGGTGAGTACCGGCACCGGGCCCCAGCTGACCTGAATGATCCGCTCCGGCTCGCGCCCACCCAGTTGCAGCACCGAGGCACAGTCCTGACGGTGAATGCTCACGCCGCGGCCCTGGGTGATGTAACCGACAATGGCATCACCCGGCAACGGCTGGCAGCAACCGGCCATTTGCGTCATCAGGTTGCCGACACCCTGAATCTGAATGTCGCCGCGCTTGCCCGGTTTGTAGCCGGTGGCTTTGCGCGGGATCAGTTCCAGCTGCTCATTGCCGCGTTCCGGCTCGACCAGTTGTTGCGCCAGGTTCACCAGTTGCGCCAGGCGCAGATCGCCCGCGCCCAACGCGGCGTACATGTCTTCGGCGGTCTTCATGTTGGCCTTGTCGGCCAGCTTGTCGAAGTCCACCGCTGGCAAGCCGAGACGACTGAGCTCACGTTCGAGCAGGGTTTTACCGGCCGCGACGTTCTGATCACGCGCCTGCAACTTGAACCAGTGAACGATCTTTGCCCGTGCCCGCGAGGTGGTGATGTAACCCAGGTTCGGGTTCAGCCAGTCGCGGCTCGGAGTGCCGTGCTTGCTGGTGATGATCTCGACCTGTTCACCGGTTTGCAGGCTGTAGTTGAGCGGTACGATGCGCCCGTTGATCTTCGCGCCACGGCAGTTGTGACCGATTTCGGTGTGCACGCGGTAGGCGAAGTCCAGCGGGGTCGCGCCCTTCGGCAGGTCGATGGCATGACCGTCCGGGGTGAAGATGTAGACCCGGTCCGGCTCGATATCGACCCGCAGTTGTTCAGCCAGACCGCCGATATCACCCAACTCTTCATGCCACTCGAGGACCTGGCGCAGCCAGGAAATTTTCTCTTCGTAGTGGTTGGAGCCGGATTTGACGTCGGTGCCCTTGTAGCGCCAGTGCGCGCAAACGCCCAGCTCGGCTTCTTCGTGCATGGCGTGGGTGCGGATCTGCACTTCCAGCACCTTGCCCTCGGGGCCGATCACCGCGGTGTGCAGCGAGCGGTAGCCGTTCTCTTTCGGGTTGGCAATGTAGTCGTCGAATTCCTTCGGAATGTGCCGCCACAACGTATGGACGATGCCGAGCGCGGTGTAGCAGTCGCGCATTTCCGGCACCAGCACACGAACGGCGCGCACGTCGTAGATCTGGCTGAACTCCAGCCCCTTGCGCTGCATTTTGCGCCAGATCGAATAGATGTGTTTGGCCCGGCCGCTGATGTCGGCGTCGACGCCGGTGGCCTGCAACTCGACTTTCAGCTGGTTCATCACATCGGCAATGAAACGCTCGCGATCCAGACGCCGCTCGTGCAGCAACTTGGCGATCTGCTTGTACTGATCGGGCTCAAGGTAACGGAAGGACAAATCCTCCAGTTCCCATTTGATATGACCGATACCGAGACGGTGAGCCAGCGGCGCGTAGATGTCGAAGACTTCACGGGCAACGCGATTACGCTTTTCGTCGTCGGCGGTTTTCACCGCACGGATCGCGCAGGTGCGCTCGGCCAGTTTGATCAACGCGACGCGCACGTCGTCGACCATGGCCACCAGCATTTTGCGCAGGTTTTCGACCTGGCCCTGGGTGCCCAGCACCAACGATTGACGGGGGCTCAGGCTGGCGCTGATCGCCGCCATGCGCAACACGCCGTCGATGAGTTTGGCGACCACCGGACCGAAGCGCTGGCTGACCGCCGGCAGTTCGATCTGGCCTTCGCGCACGCCGCGGTACAGGACCGCTGCGACCAACGAATCCTGATCGAGTTTGAGGTCGGCGAGAATCTCGGCGATCTCAAGGCCGGTGCGGAAACTCGAGGTCCCTTCGGACCATAGATTCTTCGCCGCATTGGCCTGTTGTTCAGACACGCGAGCGAACTCGCACGCTTCCTTCAAGGCTTCGCGATCCAGTGCCAGATCGACACTGACCGCATGATCGAGCCAAGCCTCGAGATTGATACTGCCGTCAGTGTTGATCGGCTGGTGTGCTCTCACCTGTACCATCTTGCTTACCTTCCCTACGACGCAGATTCAATGCGTCAATTCGCTGACCTTCATTGCCCGATTGCCCTCACGGGGCTACTGCAAGAGCGGCACGGGCGGCCAGTCGGACCAGACGAGCCGTCCTAGCTCGCTTCAAATAACGCCATGGCCTCGACATGTGCCGTCTGAGGAAACATATCGAGAATCCCGGCACGTTTTAACCGGTAGCCCTGCTTGATCAATTCGACCGTATCGCGCGCCAGCGTTGCCGGGTTGCACGATACGTACACCAACCGTTTGGCGCCCAGGGACGCCAGCTTGCGCACGACCTCGAAAGCACCGTCACGCGGTGGGTCCAAGAGTACCGCACAAAAGCCTTCGCGCGCCCATTCGGCATCGGTCAAAGGCTGGGATAAATCGGCCTGAAAAAAAGTCGCATTATGAAGATTGTTGCTAGCTGCATTCGCGGCTGCTCGCTCGACCATCGCCTGCACACCTTCCACTGCCACCACTTCGCGAACGACCTTGGCCAGCGGCAAGGCAAAGTTACCCAACCCACAGAATAGATCGAGAACCCGTTCCTCCGCTGTCGGCTTCAGCCACTCCAACGCCTGGGCGATCATCGCTTCATTGACCCCGGCGTTGACCTGGATGAAATCTCCCGGTCGGTACGCCAGATTCAAGTTCCACTGTTCAAGTCGATAACCCAACGACTGGTCAGTCTCGACCGGTTGCGGTTCACCGTCTCCGTGCAGCCACAGTTGGGCTTCATGGAACGCGCAGAAATCCTTGAGGATCGTCATGTCGGCGTCGGACAGCGGCGCCATGTGCCGCAGCAACACCGCCAACGACGAACCGCTGAACAATTCCACATGCCCCAGCGCCTGAGGTTTGCTCAAGCGTCGAAGCATTTCCGGCAAGCGGGTCATGATCGGCTGCAAGGGCTGGACCAACACCGGGCATTCGTTGATGGCCACGATGTCCTGACTGCCCGCCGCGCGGAAACCGACTTCGAGCTTCTTCGCTTTCATGTCCCAACGCACCGCCACTCGAGCGCGACGGCGATAACCGAATTCCGGACCGCTCAACGGCGCTGCCCACTCTTGGGGTTCGACACCGGCGACCTTGGACAGTTGTTCGGCGAGCATGCGCTGTTTCAGGGCAAGTTGTTCAGTGTGCGGCAGATGTTGCACGCTGCAACCGCCACAGCGGCCGGCATGCGGGCACGGCGCCGGACGACGCAACTCGCTGGCCTGGAACACCCGTTCGGTGCGCGCCTCGACCACTTTGCCGTGGGCACCCAACACGCGCGCCTCGACGTCTTCGCCCGCCAGCGCGCCGAGGACGAACCAGGTGCGACCTTCGAAAAACGCGATACCGCGACCGTCATTGGCCAGGCGCTCGATGCTCAAGCGCTGCTTTTTGCCGGTCGGAATTTGCGGGGCCTTGCTGCCGCCAGTGGGTTGGAAGCGCAGGCCTCTCTCTTGCTTGGCCATCAGTTGGGCGCGTCGAAAATGCCGGTCGACAAGTAACGGTCGCCACGGTCGCAAATGATCGCGACGATCACCGCGTTTTCAACTTCCCGGGAAAGGCGCAGCATCGCTGCCACCGCACCGCCCGAGGACACGCCGCAGAAGATGCCTTCTTCGCGGGCCAGACGACGGGTCACGTCTTCAGCTTCGCTTTGCGCCATGTCGACAATGCGATCGACACGATCGGCTTGATAAATCTTCGGCAGGTATTCCTGCGGCCAGCGACGGATACCCGGAATCGCCGAGCCTTCCATCGGTTGCAGGCCGATGATCTGCACGTTGTCGTTCTGCTCTTTCAAGTAGCGCGAGACACCCATGATGGTGCCGGTGGTGCCCATCGAACTGACGAAATGAGTGATGGTGCCCTCGGTCTGGCGCCAGATTTCCGGGCCGGTGGTGGTGTAGTGCGCTTCGGGGTTATCGCCGTTGGCGAACTGATCCAGCACCTTGCCACGGCCTTCGGCTTCCATTCGCTGAGCGAGGTCGCGCGCGCCTTCCATGCCTTCTTCCTGGGTGACCAGGATCAGCTCGGCGCCATAGGCCGTCATCGCGGCCTTACGTTCGGCGCTGGAGTTGTCCGGCATGATCAGGATCATCTTGTAACCCTTGATCGCGGCAGCCATGGCCAGCGCGATACCGGTGTTACCCGAAGTCGCTTCGATCAGCGTATCGCCGGCGTGGATCTGCCCACGCAATTCAGCGCGGGTAATCATCGACAGCGCCGGCCGGTCCTTGACCGAACCCGCCGGGTTATTCCCTTCGAGCTTGAGCAAAAGGGTATTGCTGGTGGCGCCAGGCAGGCGCTGCAAACGGACCAGCGGGGTGTTGCCGACGCAATCGGCGATGGTTGGGTACTGCAAGGTCATGGCGTATTCGCAATCCAGACTGCGGGGGCGCCTATCATACCGGCAAACGCGAGCAGGCCATATCACGCAAAGTGCGGTGCTTATGGCTTATGGGAATAAGGGGCTGTTTCAGCGTTACGCTCCCACAGGGTGCGGGGTTGATCAGACGATTTGTGGTCGGCAAAGATCCACTGTGGGAGATTCTATGGTTGAGGGGAAACCCTCAACTGACCTTTGACTGATATTCGCTTTGCCCTTTCAGCAAGGCGAATGCCACCCGCGCAAGCTTGCGAGCCAGCATCACCAGCGCCTCAGTAGTGCTGAAGCCCCGGGCTCTTTGGGCTTCGTAAAACCCTTTCCAGGCTTTCGTACGGCTAGCCGACATCGCTGCATTGTGCAGAAGCCGGCGGGCCTCGGGGTCACCGCGCTTGGTCAAACTGCGGCGACCGTCCTTCTGTCCTGATTTAGACACCCGTAAATCCATGCCCAGGAAGGCGATAAACGCATCCGCGTTTCTAAAATCCCCGCGCTGAAATGCAGTTATCAAGCGAGCCCCAGTCAAAAATCCAATGCCTTCAACTTTCAGGCAACGTTTCAGTTGACCGAGTAAACCGGCTTCTTTGAGCTGATCGTTGATCGTCTTTTCGATCAGCGTTTCAAGCTGCTGCATGGACTTCACTTGTTCTGCAAAAGCCGCTTTCAGCAGCGGCTCATTCGACCAACTCTGCACCAGGCCAACCCTAGCCTGGACCAAGGCAGCCCGGCGGCGGAAGAGGCTCAGGAGCTGGCGGTACAGCGGTGATGGAGGGGTCCAAGGGCGCAACTCCTCGGCTTCGTTCTTCAGGTAACGGGCCAGCAACTTGGCGTCCAGCGCGTCGGTTTTGGCGCGGATTTTCACGCCTTCGCGATAATGTTTGAGTTCATAGCCTCCCACCATGTAAATCGCACATCCGGCCTCATAGGCCAGATCAGCAAAGTCCAGGTGATAGATGTTGGTCGCCTCAATGGCAATAGCCACCGTCCCCGGCAACGTATTCAGCCACTGCTTGATGGATGTTTTAGTGTTGGGAATCTCTTTAAGCAAATCGTTATCAGCCTGATAAATCACCAGTTCATTCTTGGCGACATCCACGCCCACGATCGGTTTTGATAGAGAGACCGGCATTGCCATGGGATTTCCTCCGAGATAAGGTTTGAGCACTTGAAGGGCTCACCCAGAGGCGCAGGCTTGTTCCTATCGTCGGTCTAGCCAGATGCATTCTTTATCGGCGCTTGGGTGAAAGGAGGAGGGGCGAAATCTCCCACAGTCTGTACTGCGTCAACAGTCAGAATCGAGCCTTGTCCCTCCTCCTCCCTTCAAGTCCTACCATACAAGCGAGCCTGCTCGCGATGGCGTCGTCACTGACGCCATCACTCTCAGCCACTAACCGAATATTTAGCCGCAGCCCACGCCCAGTGTTCTGCGCCCAAAGACTCCCGCCCTGACGTTTCACCGCATTCCTCGCAATGCTCAACCCCAACCCGAACCCGCCATCCCCCGGCCGCGAGCCGTCGAGTCGAATGAACGGACAGAAGATCCGCTCCAGATCCGCCTCAGCCACCCCGCCGCCCTCATCCTCCAGCCACAAATGCCAGAAGTCGCCGTCACGTTGCCCGCCGAAACGCACGATACCGCCACTCGGCGAATGACGAATGGCATTGCGCAGAATGTTCTCCAGCGCCTGCGCCAAGGTGTTGAGATTGCCCCGAACCCAACAGGACGAATCCACCGCGCACTGCAACTGGCTCGCCGGCCAGGCACTTTCATAACAAGCGTTTTCCGTGAGCATTTCCCACAGCGCCTGGACCTGGATCGCTTCGTCGGGCAACGGGGCGCGCTCGGTGTCGAGCCAGGCCAGTTGCAGAGTGTCTTCTACCAGCCGCTGCATGCCATCGACTTCCCGCCCGATGCGCTCGCGCAATTGCGCCAGCCCCTGCTCGCTTTCGCTGGCGACCCGCAGACGGCTCAGCGGCGTGCGCAGTTCGTGGGACAAGTCGCGCAGCAATTGCTGCTGCAGGGCCACAGTGCTTTGCAATCGCTCGGCCATGTGGTCGAAGGCCCGACCCAGCTCTCCGAGTTCATCCGAACGTTTGGTGGTGCTGCTCGACAGACGCACATTCAACTGGTCGGAGCGCCAGGCATTGGCCTGCTCGCGCAATTGATTCAACGGTACGACCAGCAGCCGATACAGGCCGACGCACAGCAACAGCGTGAACAATCCCGGGATGATGCCGTTGGTGATCACGCGCCAGAACAGCCTGTATTGGCCGGGCATGAAGCGCTGGGGCAGTTCGATGACCAGGCTGCCAGCCGTCGAATCGCCGGGAAACGGCACGCGCAGCCACGGCAGGCGTTTCTTGTGAATGGGCCAATCCAGGCCGCGCAGGAAAGTCAGTCGCTCGATTTCCTGGTCAGTGAGCGGCTGGCTGCTTAGGGACTGCAAATCACCGCTGATGACGCCAACCCAGCCTGTTTCACGCTGTTTCATGCCTTGCAGCCAGGCATCGACGCCCGCGCTCTGCTCCGAACGCCACGCCTGCTCGGCCTCGGCGGCATACCCCGTCAGAGTGACTCGGGCCTGATCCGACAGAAACTGGTTTCGCTGCTCCATGTAGCGACCCCAGGACCAGCTCAGCCAGATCATCAGCAGACAGAACGCCACTAACAGACACGCCAGTTTCCAGAACAGCGAGTGTCGGCCCGGCAAGTCAGACCATTTCATCGCCGGCACTCAACACGTATCCCTTGCCCCAGACCGTACGCACTTCCCGCTCGGTGTAGCCGATGCCCTTGAGTTTGCGGCGGATCTGACTGATGTGCATGTCGAGGCTGCGGTCATGGGCGGCAAAACCGCGTTGCAGCACGTGCTGATAAAGGAAGGCTTTGCTCAGCACTTCATCGCCATTGCGATTCAAGGTGTCCAGCAATCGATACTCGCTGCGGGTCAGGCCGGCGGCGAGTTCGCCATAGGAAACGTCACAAAGTTCGTCATCGAAACGCAGGCTGTCGACCGAGGACCCCGCCGCTGCCCGCTCCGGCCGACGGTCGAGCGCCACCCGGCGCAGGATCGCTTCGATGCGCACACGCAACTCGGCCATGCTGAAAGGCTTTGGCAGGTAATCATCGGCCCCCAGGCGAAAACCGCTGATGCGATCCGCCTCGGCGCCCAGCGCCGACATCAGCACCACCGGGGTCGAATGGCTCTGGCGCAGTTGCGTCAGCACGTTCAACCCGTTCAGCCCTGGCAGCAAAATGTCCATCAGCACCACGTCGAAGGGTTGCTGGCGGGCAATGTCCAGGCCTTCCTGGCCGTTCTGGCACCAGGTCACCTGAAAACCGCACCGGCCCAGATGCTCGTGCACATAAGCGCCGAGCACGAGATCGTCTTCAATGGACAGGATGCGGGGATGGCCAACAGAGATGGGAGTCATGAGTATCTGCAAATAATTCTCAGTTGGAGATTATTCAAGATTGCCTGACGTTGGGCAACCCAAGGTTTGCCCGTGGGGCGAAAGCGCCGGTCCGGCCGACGAATGACGACATCAATTTTACGAAGATTGCCTGCCTGCAAATCGCTACACTGGCCCGATGGCGCGTGCCGGACGCACGTGCAGGTCAATCAATAGCTGGATGCAGGAGAGATGCGTGCTCAAGAAACTGGGAATTAAAGGCCGCGTGCTGTTGCTGACCCTGTTGCCGACCAGCCTGATGGCGCTGATCCTGGGTGGCTATTTCACCTGGATGCAGCAATCCGACCTGCAAACCCAACTGATGCAGCGCGGTGAGATGATCGCCGAACAGCTCGCGCCCTTGGTGGCTCCGGCCATGGGTCGCAAAGACAACGAGCTGCTGGAGCGTATCGCCACCCAGTCGCTGGAAACACCGGACGTGCGCGCCGTGACCTTCCTCGCCGCCGACCGTACGCCCGTAGCCCACGCCGGCCCGACCATGCTCAACCCGGCGCCGTTGGGCAATGGCTCAAAGATGCTGCGCCACAGTGGCAACGATGCGACACGCTATCTGCTGCCGGTCTTTGGCAAGCACCGCAACCTTGCCGGCGACCTGATACCGGATGAAGCCGACCGACTGTTGGGCTGGGTCGAACTCGAACTGTCCCACAGCGGCATGCTGCTGCGCGGTTACCGCAGCCTGTTCGCCAGCCTGCTGCTGATCGGCGCGGGCCTGGCCGGCGCAGCGCTGCTCGCCTTGCGCATGGGCCGGACCATCAACCGGCCGATCAGCCAGATCAAACTGGCGGTAGCGCAACTCAAGGACGGCCATCTGGAAACCCGTCTGCCACCCCTTGGCAGTCAGGAACTGGATGAGCTCGCGTCCGGCATCAACCGCATGGCCGGCACGTTGCAAAACGCGCAGGAAGAGTTGCAGAACAGTGTCGACCAGGCCACCGAAGACGTGCGCCAGAACCTGGAAACCATCGAGATCCAGAACATCGAACTGGACTTGGCGCGCAAGGAAGCCCTGGAAGCGAGCCGGATCAAATCCGAGTTCCTGGCCAACATGAGCCATGAAATCCGCACCCCGCTCAATGGCATTCTCGGCTTTACGCACCTGCTGCAAAAAAGCGAGCTGACCCCGCGTCAGCTCGACTACCTGGGCACCATCGAAAAGTCCGCCGACAGCCTGCTGGGGATCATCAACGAGATCCTCGACTTCTCGAAAATCGAGGCCGGCAAGCTGGTGCTCGACAATATTCCGTTCAACCTGCGCGACCTGCTGCAGGACACCCTGACCATCCTCGCCCCGGCCGCCCATGCCAAACAGCTTGAGTTGGTGAGCCTGGTGTATCGCGACACGCCGTTGTCGCTGGTGGGCGATCCGCTTCGGCTCAAGCAGATCCTCACCAACCTGGTGAGCAACGCGATCAAGTTCACTCGCGAAGGCACCATCGTCGCCCGGGCCATGCTCGAAGAAGAACACGAAGACAGCGTGCAACTGCGCATCAGCATTCAGGACACCGGCATCGGCCTGTCGAACCAGGATGTGCGCGCGCTGTTCCAGGCGTTCAGCCAGGCTGACAATTCGCTGTCCCGACAGCCAGGAGGCACGGGCCTGGGTCTGGTGATTTCCAAGCGCCTGATCGAACAGATGGGCGGCGAGATCGGTGTCGACAGTACGCCGGGCGAAGGTTCGGAATTCTGGATCAGCCTCAGCCTGCCCAAGACCCGCGACGACGCCGAAGACCTGCCCGGCCCGCCGCTGCTCGGGCGCCGCGTCGCGGTGCTGGAAAACCATGAACTGGCCCGTCAGGCCTTGCAGCATCAGCTGGAAGATTGCGGCCTGGCCGTCACGCCGTTCAATACCCTGGAAAGCCTGACCAATGGCGTGACCGGCGCGCATCAGACCGATCAGGCGATCGATCTGGCGGTGCTCGGCATCACCAGCAACGACATGCCACCGGAGCGCCTCAACCAGCACATCTGGGACCTCGAACACCTGGGCTGCAAAGTGTTGGTGCTGTGCCCGACCACCGAACAGACACTGTTCCACCTCTCGGTGCCCAACCCGCACAGTCAGCTTCAGGCCAAGCCGGCCTGCACCCGCAAGTTGCGTCGGGCATTGTCCGATCTGGTCAACCCGCGCCAGCAGCGCAGCGAGCCCGGCGAACCGGTATCGAGCCGCGCGCCGAAGGTGCTGTGCGTCGACGACAACCCGGCCAACTTGTTGCTGGTGCAAACCCTGCTCGAAGACATGGGTGCCAAGGTGCTCGCGGTCGAAAGCGGTTACGCGGCAGTCAAAGCAGTGCAAAGCGAGACTTTTGACCTGGTGTTGATGGACGTGCAAATGCCCGGCATGGACGGACGTCAAAGCACCGAGGCGATTCGTCAGTGGGAAAGCGAGCGGCATTGCACGCCGCTGCCGATCGTCGCCCTCACCGCCCACGCCATGGCCAACGAAAAACGCGCGCTGCTGCAAAGCGGCATGGACGACTACCTGACCAAACCGATCAGCGAACGGCAACTGGCCCAGGTGGTGTTGAAGTGGACAGGCCTGGCGTTGCGCAATCACGGGCCGGAGCGTTCCAGCGACAGCCATGGCGGCGCCCATGAATTGCAGGTGCTCGACCACGACGAAGGCTTGCGCCTGGCCGCCGGCAAGGCCGATCTGGCCGCGGACATGCTGGCGATGTTGCTGGCCTCCCTGGAAGCTGATCGCGAGGCCATTCGCCTGGCCCGGGAAACCAATGACAACAACGCCTTGATCGAGCGCGTCCACCGCCTGCACGGCGCGACTCGTTATTGCGGCGTCCCGCAACTGCGTGCCGCCTGCCAGCGCAGCGAAACCCTGCTCAAGCAACAGGACCCCAAAGCCCCCGGTGCCCTGGAAGAACTCGACCGTGCGATCAACCGCCTGGCCGCCCATGCCCGGATAAACGCTTGATGCAGCGCAATGGCGCCGGCCAGCATCGGCGCTAAGCTCACCGGGTTCTGTTCGTCGCGGCATCATTCCAGGTGTGGGAGACCCTCGCCACAGCCGTTCGCACAATGGAACGGTGCGCGGCCACACAGGACTCGAAAAAAATCAGGAGGACCGTATGCGCACGATTCTTTTCAGCAGCCAGACCTACGACCGTGACAGTTTTCTCGGCACCGAACTGCCTGCCGGTATCGAGCTGCACTTTCAATCGGCGCGGCTGAGCCTCGATACGGTGGCGCTGGCGGAGCATCACGAGGTGGTCTGCGCGTTCATCAATGATGACTTGAGCGCGCCGGTGCTGGAACGTCTGGCAGCGGGCGGCACACGCTTGATCGCCCTGCGCTCGGCCGGTTACAACCATGTCGATCTCGCGGCGGCGAAGCGTTTAGGGCTGTCAATTGTGCGGGTCCCGGCATACTCGCCGCACGCGGTGGCCGAGCACGCGGTGGCGCTGATCCTGGCGCTCAACCGTCGCCTGCACCGTGCCTACAACCGTACCCGCGAAGGGGATTTCAGCCTGCACGGCCTGACCGGTTTCGATTTGGTGGGCAAGACGGTCGGCGTGGTCGGCACCGGGCAGATCGGCGCAACCTTCGCGAAAATCATGAACGGTTTCGGTTGCCGGTTGCTGGCCTACGACCCCTACCCCAATCCGCAGGTCGAAGCCCTCGGCGCCCGCTACCTGAGCTTGCCGCAATTGCTGGCCGAGTCGCAGATCATCAGCCTGCACTGCCCGCTCAATGAGCAGAGCAAACACTTGATCAACCGTGAATCACTGGCGCACTTGCAGCCCGGCGCGATGTTGATCAACACCGGACGCGGCGGCCTGGTGGACACGCCGGCGCTGATTGATGCACTGAAGGACGGCCAATTGGGGTATCTGGGGCTGGATGTCTATGAAGAGGAAGCGCAGCTGTTCTTCGAGGACCGCTCCGACCTGCCGCTGCAGGACGATGTGCTGGCGCGGCTGCTGACCTTTCCGAACGTGATCATCACCGCGCACCAGGCCTTCCTGACGCGCGAAGCGCTGGACGCAATTGCCACGACCACCCTGCAGAACATCGCAGCCTGGGCGGCTGGCACGCCGCAGAATCAGGTCGAGGGCTGAGCCGGTCAGGCCTTGGACAAGAGAATCATCAGGCCCAGCCAGCCGAAACCCAGCAAGCGTTGCCCCACGGAATGCCCGCGACGCAGCAGGAACCAGACAAAAAACGGCGGCAGAAAGAAAATCATCAGCTTCAGCCACAGTTCCACCGGACGCACGCCGTTGGAGACCGGCACCGGCGCCGCCATCTCGATTGGGGCTGCGGTTTTGCGTTTACGCCCGAATGCGGCCGGGGTCACCCTGGCCACTTTCTCATCCTCCGGTAAACGCCCGAAAGAAAGGGGTGCCTGCACAGGCGCTGCCGTCGAAGTGGCCGCTTGCACCGTTCCCGCCGGTGCACCGCAATGAATGCAAGCAGGCGCCGTGGAGCTGATGCGTTGCTTGCACTCATAACATTCGATTAACGCCATGTCCGTTCCTTAGAAATGCAAAAGCGGCAGTGTGCCATGAGTCGACCGATGATTTGAACCAGATCGAAGGTCATCTGCCCGCGCCATGCTGCGAGCAGGCCCGTGATAGCATACCGCGCATATTTGGAGGACCCATGGTCGAACACGATTTCCGCTATAGCCTGATGAACCCGCAACACACCCTCACCGAATGCCGCGCCCTTGTGCCGGGGCGTTATCAAGTCACCGGCAACGGCGGCTCGATTCGTAATAACGACGTGCTGGTCGTGACCCTCAAAGGTGCCAAGGACCTGTCCATGCGCCTGACCGTGGAAACGGTTCGCCACTTGATCAACCCGCCCGGCCAATGGGTCGCAGTGGCCAGTGGCCCGGTGTTCGGCGAATTGGCGATCCACACCTGGAAAGTCAACTGCGACAGCTGCGCCAAAGAGCTGAGCTTTGAGTTTGCGGTCGATGCCAAACTGGGCAACAAGGCAGAAAAACCTGCTGCCACTGCGCGCATTGCCGAGCTGGGCTGGAACACCGTTGGCGAGAAGCACCTGTGCCCGACCTGCCAGGAGCCCGCGTGATGAAACACCTCGCCCTGACCGCCCTGGTTGGTGCCAGCCTGCTGGGCTGCGCCGCCGAGCCGGTGAAATTGCAACAAAACCGCAGCTACATCCTGGAATGGATCGGCGAACGTCCACTGATGGATTACAGCCACCTGACCATCACCCTCGGTGAAGACGGTCGGGCTTACGGCAATGGCGGCTGCAACCACTGGTTTGCACCGTACACGCTCGAAGGCGACAAGCTGAGCTTCGGCAAAATCGGCAGCACCCGCAAAATGTGCGCGCCAGCCGTGATGGAGCAGGAAAAGCGCTTCATGCAGGCCCTGGAAAATGTGCAGCGCTGGGATGTTTCGCCGATCGAACAGATGCGCTTCTGGCCGGCCGAAGGCAAGCCGTTGCGTTGGTGGCTTGAAGAGGGTTGATAACCCCGAGCTGTGGCCAAGTGAATACCTGTGGCGAGGGAGCTTGCTCCCGCTGGGCTGCGCAGCAGCCCTAAAACCCGTCACCTCGGTTCATCAGGAACACCGTTTGCTGCGCAGTCGAGCGGGAGCAAGCTCCCTCGCCACAAGATCCATGCGCAGTCACTTGACCGCTTGCAACGCCTCAAGCTTGGCCATCACCCCCGCCGCCGTCTGCTCGCCCATTAATTGCTCGCGTACCTTGCCTTTGTTGTCGATGATGTAGGTCACCGGCAACGCTTCGCTGCGCGGCAACTCGAAAAGATCCGCCGGGTCCGACGCCAGTACGGTGAACTTGATTCCCAGTTTCTCGCTGGCGCTTTTCAGCTCTTCCCCCTGCACATTGTCGAAATTGACCCCGAACACACCTATCTTCTTGTCCTTCAACTGATCCGCCAGCGTATTCAACTCCGGGATCTCGGTACGGCACGGGCCGCACCATTCCGCCCAGTAGTTGAGCACCACCCATTGGTTGTCCAGACGTTCGGCGGCGACTTTCTGGCCGTTCTGGTCGATGCCATAGTCGTTGCCACAGCCCCCCAGCATCAACGTACCGATGATCGCCAATGCTGCTGCCAGTCGTCTTGTCATGTCGTAATCCTTGTTCAAAATTGAATGCGCCTGCGACCCATCGCCTCCCGAGGTTCTGGATTACGCGCTGCACAGTTAGAATAGCCGCCACCTTACGCAAGATGCGACCCGCACATGACCGATCTGACGCTTTATCACAACCCGCGCTGCTCGAAATCCCGCGGTGCGCTCGAACTGCTGGAAGCCCGTGGCCTGACCCCGACTGTGATCCGCTACCTGGAAACGCCGCTGGACGCCACGCAAATCCAGAGCCTGCTGACCAAACTCGGCATCAGCGCCCGGCAACTGCTGCGCACCGGCGAGGACGAATACAAGACTCTCAACCTGGCCGACAGCAGTTTGAGCGAGGAGCAATTGATCGCCGCCATCGCCGCCAACCCGAAACTCATGGAGCGACCGATTCTGGAAGTCGGCGACAAAGCCATCATCGGCCGTCCGCCGGAGAATGTGCTGGAGTTGCTGCCGTGAGCGCGCCGTACATTCTGGTTCTGTATTACAGCCGTAGCGGCTCGACCAATGAAATGGCCCGGCAGATTGCCCGTGGTGTCGAGCAGGCCGGGATGGAAGCGCGCTTGCGCACGGTGCCGCCGATCTCCACCGAATGCGAAGCCGTGTCGCCGGACATCCCCGATGAAGGCGCGCTGTACGCCAGCCTCGACGACCTGAAGCACTGCGCGGGCCTGGCCATGGGCAGTCCGACCCGGTTCGGCAACATGGCCGCGCCGCTCAAGTACTTCCTCGACGGCACCAGCAATCTTTGGCTGACGGGGGCGCTGGTGGGCAAACCGGCCGGGGTATTCACCTCCACCGCAAGCCTGCACGGCGGTCAGGAAACCACGCTGCTGTCGATGATGTTGCCGTTGCTGCACCACGGCATGCTGATTACCGGCCTGCCGTATAGCGAATCGGCCCTGCTGGAAACCCGGGGCGGCGGCACGCCGTATGGCGCCAGTCATCACGCCGGGGCGGATGGCAAAAGCGGTTTGAACGAACATGAAGTCGCGCTGTGTCGGGCCTTGGGCCTGCGTCTGGCGAAGACTGCGCAGAAACTGGGGAACTGACGTGGCGAAAAAGCCGAAGATTCTGCCCTCGATCGAATGGCTCGAACCGCGGGTCCGGGCGATGCGCGCGATCAGCCTGCTGTGCTTTTTCGGGCTGGTGGGGCTGCTGTGCGCCTATTATCTGGTATTTGCCGACCTGCACGGCGCCCGGCCGTGGGTGATTTTGCTGATCGAACTGGTGCCCCTGCTATTGCTCGCACCGGGGATGATCATCGGCAGCGCACGCGGGCATTCGTGGATGTGTTTTGTGGTGAATCTGTATTTCATCAAGGGCGCACTGGCCGCGTATGACCCCAATCGGCAGCTGTTTGGCTTGCTGGAAATGGGCGCGAGCCTGGCGGTGTTTTGCTCGGCGCTGTTGTATGTGCGGTGGCGGTTTCAGTTGAATCGCAAGTTGGCGGGTGAAGGCGAGATCTCCGCCGCCTGATCTGACGCCTTCGCGGGCAAGCTTCGCTCCTACAAGGGCTGCACCGCACCTGTAGGAGCAAAGCTTGCTCGCGAAGGCCACGACTCGGTCTTAATGATTGACGGTGTACGCCAGCATCATCGAAATCTGGCTCATCGGCCGGCCGCCACTCTGTTCATGCCACTGGTTGAACACATCCTGCACCAACGCCAGGTCCCGCTGGCTGGTCGGCACCTTGTCGACGATCTTCTGCGCGTTCAGCCCCGCCACCACGTCATAGCTCGGCACAAACGTATCCTTGCCGACCATGCGCAAGAAACGCGGCGCCGACAACCCGCCCAATTGATGGCCGCGCTTTTTCAGGTACGTCCACAGCCCGACGATGTCCGTCACCGGCCAATCGGCGATCAATGCGCCGAAGCTGCCCTTCTCATGCGCCACGTCCAGCACGAACTGCGCATTGCGCGGCACGCTCTTGAGCTTGCCCAGGTGTCGGATGATCCGCGCGTCCTGCATCAGGCGCTCAAGGTGTTCGGCGCTCATCAGCACCACCTTTTCCGGGTCGAACTTGAAGAACACTTCTTCGAACGACGGCCACTTGGCGTCCACAAGGCTGTGTTTGAGGCCGGCGCGAAACACGCGCAGGGCCATGGTCGAGAGATAACGATCGTCGCTGATCTTGCGCAGTTGCGTCGGGGTCTTGGGAACGGGCAGATGGGCTTCCAGTTCAGCTGCTGAACCGAAGCGATTCAGACAGTATTCGTGCAGCCACTTGTAATCGCGCATGCCCTCTCCTGGAGGTTGAAACAAAAAACAATTGCAGGAGTGAGCCTGCTCGCGATAGCGGTGTGTCATTCAACGTTGATGTCGACTGACACGACGCAATCGCGAGCAGGCTCACTCCTACAGTTTCTGATTAGAGGTTGACCACGTTGACGAACCGCGAAGCGGCGGTTTCGTCGATCTTGAGGCTGGTGAAGTCGAACAGGTTACGGTCCGCCAGTTGCGACGGTTGCACGTTCTGCAAGCTGCGGAAAATGCTTTCGGTGCGGCCCGGGGTCTTGCGTTCCCACTCTTGCAGCATGTCCTTGACCACCTGACGTTGCAGGTTTTCCTGGGAGCCGCAGAGGTTGCACGGGATGATTGGGAATTGCTTGAAGTCCGAGTAGGCCTGAATGTCTTTTTCGTTGCAGTAGGCCAGTGGCCGGATCACCACATTGCGGCCGTCGTCGGCGCGCAGCTTCGGCGGCATGGCCTTGAGCGAACCGTTGAAGAACATATTAAGGAAGAACGTCTCGACGATGTCGTCGCGGTGGTGACCGAGGGCCATTTTGGTCGCGCCGATTTCGTCGGCAAAGGTGTAGAGCGTGCCGCGACGCAGGCGCGAGCACAACGAGCAGGTGGTCTTGCCTTCCGGGATCAGCTCCTTGACCACCGAGTAAGTGTCTTTCTCGACAATGTGGTACTCGATGCCCAGCGTTTTCAGATAGGCCGGCAACACGTGTTCAGGGAAGCCTGGCTGTTTCTGGTCCATGTTCACGGCCACGATCTCGAACTTGATCGGAGCGACCTTCTGCAAGTGCAAGAGCACGTCGAGCATGGTGTAGCTGTCCTTGCCACCGGACAGGCAGACCATGACCTTGTCGCCGTCTTCAATCATGTTGAAATCGGCAACAGCCTCACCCGCCTGACGGCGAAGGCGCTTTTGCAGTTTGTTCTGGTTGACCGTGAGAGTGCCCATGACGCGAGATCCGTAAGGTGTGACGAAAGGCCGGCATTTTACGCAAAAACCCACCGTCGGCGAAGTGCCTGGCGACTGCACTTTATCTGAGCTGAGCATACCCCTGTGGCGAGGGAGCTTGCTCCCGCTGGGTCGCGCAGCGGCCCCAAAACCATCCTGCACCATCGGGTCAGTCAAACCCCGTCGGCCGTTTTTGCGACGGCTGCGCAGCCGAACGGGAGCAAGTTCCCTCGCCACATAGGTCGCGCAAGACCCTACGGCGATTAACAGCAGGGTTTACAGCGCAATTTGCTCTAACGCCCTACAACCTGCGTCGTGAAGACCTTTCTATACTGCGACATAAGGTCGCATACATATCCAGACCTTTTACTTACTTGGCCACTTTGGCCTGTAGGCGCTCCACTGGGGGGCGACGGTAAAAACAAGAGGAGTGACTGGCATGATCCATCACGTAGTGGGGCTCTTCACCCACCCCGACCAGGAATGGAAAGAAATCCGTGGCGACCAAGAGGAAAGCATCAGCCACATGTACCTGACTCACACGCTGATTCTGGCGGCAATTCCCGCTGTGTCGGCGTTTATCGGCACCACTCAGGTCGGCTGGGTCATCGGCAATCGAGCGCCGGTCATGTTGACCCAGGAAAGCGCGCTATGGATGACGATCATGTCGTACCTGGCGATGCTCGGCGGCGTCGCGGTCATGGGCGCATTCATCCACTGGATGGCCCGTACCTATGACGCCAATCCAAGCCTGGCACGCTGCGTTGCATTTGCGACCTATACCGCGACCCCGCTGTTCATCGGCGGTCTGGCGGCGCTGTACCCACATATGTGGCTGGGGATGATCGTCGGAACGGCGGCCATCTGCTACACGGTGTACTTGCTGTATGTGGGGCTACCCACTTTCATGAACATTCCATCAGACGAGGGCTTCCTGTTTTCCAGTTCGGTACTTGCCGTAGGCCTGGTGGTGCTGGTCGCCATCATGGCGTTTACAGTGATTGTCTGGGGACTCGGCGTGGGGCCGGTCTACACCAATTAGCAACTCACCACCCAAAAACAAGATCTGCCAACACAGGCCGCCGCAAGGCGGCCTTCTAATGTGTGAGGGGTAACGACCATTCGGCGCCTCGGCGATTCGCAAGGCCCCGGGGTTGCGGCATACTCGACGTCTCTGGAGATCCATCAAGCATGCCCGAGCAACTCAATACCCGCGTCGAAGACTGTTATCAGCTGGCCGAATCCTTTTTCAAACGAACTTTCAAACGCCCCGTGGTGAGCCTCAAGCTGCGCGGTCAAAAAGCCGGTGTCGCGCATTTGCACGAGAACCTGCTGCGCTTCAATCCGCAGCTGTACCGGGAAAACACTGAAGACTTCCTCAAGCAGACCGTGGCCCACGAAGTCGCGCACCTGATCGCCCATCAACTGTTCGGCGACCGCATTCAGCCGCACGGTGAAGAGTGGCAATTGATCATGCGCGGCGTGTACGAACTGCCGCCCAATCGCTGCCACACCTACGACGTCAAACGCCGCAGCGTGACGCGCTACATCTACAAATGCCCGTGCGTCGACAGCGATTTCCCGTTTTCGGCCCAGCGCCATGGTCTGGTACGGCAAGGGCGGCGGTATTTGTGCCGGCGGTGCCGCAGCACGTTGGTGTTCAGTGGGGAGATGCGGGTCGAGTAGTCAGATTTGTGGAGTCTGGTCTGGCCTCATCGCGGACAAGCCCGCTCCCACAGGTATTGATTTCGAGCACAAGCTTTGTGAACGACACAGATCCTGTGAGAGCGAGGCTTGCCCGCGAAGAGGCCGGTACAGACGCTAGAGAATCACCTTGGCACGGCGCAATTCTGCAATCCGCTCAGCACTCATCCCCAACTCCCCCAACACCTGATCCGTATGCTGTCCCAACACCGCGCCGATATGCCGCGGCTCCGGCAATCCCTCTGAGAATTTCAACGGGCACGCCATCTGCGCCTGCGCAGAACCGTCCCCCCGCGGCACCTGCGTCACCAACTCCCGCGCCTGCAACTGCGGATGTTGCACCGCCTCGGCCAAACTCAGCACCGGCTCGACACACGCATCGACCCCGGCAAACAACTCGCACAGTTGCGCAAAGTCATGTTTCTCGAATTCGGCTTTCAACTCATTCTTCAGTACCTGTTGCTCGGCGGGTTTGGGCGACAGGCCCTTGGCCGCCAGCTCCGGCCGCCCCAGCGCGCTGCACAGTTGCTGCATGAAGGCCGGTTCCAGACTGCCCACCGATAACCAGCGCCCGTCCCGCGAACGGTAGTAGTCGTAGAAGCTGCCGCCATTGAGCATCTGATCCTCCCTGCCCGGCTCCACACCACAGGCCAGGTACCCGGCGCCGGCCATGGCGTTCAGGCTGAAGGCGCAGTCGGTCATGCTCACATCCAGATGCTGCCCCACCCCGCTGTGCTGGCGAGCGATCACCGCCGCCAGCAACCCGATCACTCCGTGCAACGAGCCGCCGGCGACATCTGCCACCTGCATGCCCAATGGCAACGGCCCGCTCTCGGTGCGGCCGGTGTAGCTCGCCAGCCCCGCCAGCGCCAGGTAGTTGATGTCGTGACCGGCGCGGTCCTTGTAGGGGCCGCTCTGGCCATAACCGGTAATCGACACGTAGATCAGCCGTGGATTGATCGCCTTCAAGGCTTCATAGCCCAGGCCCAGGCGTTCCATCACACCGGGGCGGAACTGTTCCAGCACGATGTCGTGGTCCGCCAGCAATTGCTTGATCACCTCCAGCGCCTCGGGCTGCTTGAGGTCCAGCGCCAGGCTGCGCTTGTTGCGATTGAGGTAGGCGTGGCTGGCCGACACCCCGTGATCGTGCGGCGGCAACACCCGGAGCAAATCCATACGGGTCGGCGATTCGATGCGCAGGACTTGCGCGCCCATGTCCGCCAGCAACAACGAGGCAAACGGCCCCGGCAGCAGCGTCGAGAAATCCAGAACCTTGAGTGATGCCAGTGGACCGGGCATGAGCGACCTCCGTGAACGATGCCTCCAGCCTAGGCAGGCAAACGCATTGCAGCAATCACCTGAAGTGTCAGCAGCTGTGACCGTTGCGCTCAAATCACGGGCAAGAAAAAACCCGCCGAAGCGGGTTTTTCAGTGCAGCCAGTCTTACTTGACGTTGCTAGGGGTTGGGCCTTCGGCCACGCCCAGGTCGTCTTCTTCACGGGTGTCGGAGATACCGCGACCGCCGGAAGCCAGCTCGATTTGCAGCTTGTCTTCGTCCAGCTCTTTGACCCACTTGGCCACGACCAGGGTCGCAACAGCGTTACCAACGAGGTTGGTCAGGGCGCGGGCTTCGGACATGAAGCGATCAATACCGAGGATCAGCGCCAGGCCGGCCACCGGCAGAGTACCTACAGCCGACAGGGTAGCCGCCAAGACGATAAAGCCACTACCAGTCACACCCGCTGCACCTTTGGAGGACAACAGCAGCACCAGCAGCAAGGTGATCTGGTGAGTCAGGTCCATCGGGGTATCAGTCGCCTGAGCGATAAACACAGCCGCCATGGTCAGGTAGATAGAAGTACCGTCGAGGTTGAACGAGTAACCCGTCGGGATCACCAGACCCACAACCGATTTCTGCGCACCCAGGCGTTCCATTTTGATCAGCATGCGCGGCAGAGCGGATTCCGAAGAGGAAGTGCCCAGTACGATCAGCAGTTCTTCACGGATGTAGCGAATCAATTTGATTACGCTGAAGCCGTGCGCGCGGCAGATGCCGCCCAGTACCACGAGCACAAACAGGATGCAGGTGATGTAGAAGCAGATCATCAGCTGACCGAGTTGCACCAGCGAGCCAACACCGTAGGCACCGATGGTGAAAGCCATCGCACCGAACGCGCCGACTGGAGCGAGCTTCATGATCATGTTGATGATGTTGAACATCACGTGGGCAAAGCGATCGATGAAGTCCAGAACCGGCTTGCCGTAGGCACCCAGGCGATGCAGGGCGAAACCGAAGATCACCGAGAACATCAGCACTTGCAGGATGTCGCCGTTGGCGAAGGCGCCGACGATGGTGTTCGGGATCACATTGAGGATAAAGGCAACGATGCTCTGGTCTTTACCGGCCGAGATGAAGCCAGCGATTTTGCTGGTGTCCAGAGTCGTCACATCGATGTGCATGCCGGCGCCCGGCTGCACGACGTTGACCACGACCAGACCGATCAGCAAGGCAATGGTGGAGACGATTTCGAAGTACAGCAGCGCATAGCCACCGGTCTTGCCGACCGATTTCATGTTCTGCATGCCGGCGATACCGCTGACGACCGTACAGAAGATGATTGGCGCGATGACCATTTTGATCAGTTTGATGAACCCGTCACCCAGTGGCTTGAGGGCCACACCGGTCTGCGGATAGAAGTGACCGAGCAGGATGCCGATGGCGATAGCAACGATCACCTGGAAATACAGGGATTTATACAGTGGCTGACGAGTCGTCATTGCAAAGTTCCTCAAGAGTGCCCCGTGACAACATCCGTCTGTTGCCCAAGACACTTCAATTGCGAACCCTCCTGCACTGGAGGGATTTGTTTTGTCGAGCTGCGCAACGGCAGGCATCTGCTTGTTGTATCGCAAGGCCCGTGCCACCTTTAAAAAAATGCCTGCATGCCTTTTGACATCAAGGGTTACAGGTCCAGCCTTGCCACTGACGGGTTACCACAATGTGGCGGATTTCCGCCCATCGACCAGGTCTCGTCCTACAATTTGGCGGATATCCGCCTGTTCATAACGAGGGTCGACAGCTACCATCCGTCGTTCATTGGGTCGGACCTGCCTGCCATGCGTGAACGCACCATCGCCAGTCATTTCGCCCGTGCCGCATTAGGTGGCGCGCGTCGGTTGGGTTATGACTATTCAAATCTGCTGCAACAACTCGGCATCAGCCCCGAGTTGCTCGATGAGCCACGGGCGCGAATTGCGCCGGAGCAGTTCACGCGATTGATCCAGGCGTTGTGGCTGGCCCTCGACGACGAATACCTCGGTTTCGGGCCGACGCCCAGTAAAACCGGGACCTTCGCAATGATGTGCCACGCCGTGATTCACTGCCGCAACCTCGATAAGGCGCTGCATCGCGGTTTATTGTTTTACAGCCTATTCCCTGACGGTCCGCGCCTGACCCTGACCCGCGAAGACGAATGGGTCCGCCTGAGCCTCGACGACTCAAAGTTCCAGGACCCTGATCATTTCCTCACCGAAAGCCAACTGATGGTGTGGCACCGTCTTGGCAGCTGGCTGATCGGCCAGCGCATTCGGCTGGAGCAGGCGACGTTCAGTTATCCAAAGCCCGAACACGGCGCCGAATACGATTTGCTGTTCCCCTGCCCCATGGAGTTTTCCACGGCGCAGAGCAGTTTGCTGTTTCACAGCCGCTACCTGCACATGCCGTTGTTGCAGGACGAACGCACGCTCAAGCATTTCCTCCAACATTCTCCCGCCGACCTGCTCTCGCGCCCGGATGACGGCGACAGTCTGAGCAGCCAGTTGCGCCGCTTGCTCAGCCGCGACAGTGCACGCTGGCCGGACCTGGAAGCGGTGGCTGCGCACCTGCACATCAGCCCGCAGACGTTGCGTCGGCACTTGCGCGAAGAAGGGTCGAGTTTTCAGGAATTGAAGGATCAGTTGCGCCGGGACATTGCGATTTATCACCTGGGGCGAGCAGATCTGTCGTTACAGCAGATTGCCGAGCAATTGGGGTTTTCCGAGCCTTCGGCGTTTCATCGGGCGTTCAAAAAATGGACCGGGTTGACGCCGGGCGCCTATCGCGCGCAAGAGAACTGAATCTGCGTTGAATTGACTGGCCTCATCGCGAGCGGGCTCGCTCCTACATGTGATCGGTGTGAACGCAAATGATGTATTCACTGAAGATCTCCTGTGGGAGCGAGCCTGCTCGCGATGAACGATGACGCGGTCTGCCTGAACGAACGACTACGGCGGATCGAGCCTGTCCAGCATCCGAAACTGATTTTTGGGTTGAGTTGACTGGCCCCATCGCGAGCAGGCTCGCTCCTACAGGTGATCGGTGTGAACGCAAATGATGCATTCACTGAAGATCTCCTGTGGGAGCGAGCCTGCTCGCGATGAACGATGACGCGGTCTGCCTGAACGAACGACTACGGCGGATCGAGCCTGTCCAGCATCCGCAACTGATTTTTGGGTTGAGTTGACTGGCCCCATCGCGAGCAGGCTCGCTCCTACAGGTGATCGGTGTGAACGCAAATGATGCATTCACTGAAGATCTCCTGTGGAAGCGAGCCTGCTCGCGATGAACGATGACGCGGTCTAGCTGACTGAACGACTACGGCGGATCAAGCCTGTCCAGCATCCGCAACTGATTTTTGGGTTGAGTTGACCGGCCTCATCGCGAGCAGGCTCACTCCTACAGGTGATCGGTGTGAACGCAGATTATGCATTCACTGAAGATCTCCTGTGGGAGCGAGCCTGCTCGCGATGAACGATGACGCGGTCTAACTGACTGAACGTCTACGGCGGATCAAGCCTGTCCAGCATCCGAAACTGATTTTTGGGTTGAATTGACCGGCCTCATCGCGAGCAGGCTCGCTCCTACAGGTGATCGGTGTGAACGCAAATGATGCATTCACTGAAGATCTCCTGCGGGAGCGAGCCTGCTCGCGATGAACGATGACGCGGTCTACCTGACTGCACGACTACGGCGGATCAAGCCTGTCCAGCATCCGAAACTGATTTTTGGGTTGAATTGACCGGCCTCATCGCGAGCAGGCTCGCTCCTACATGTGATCGATGTGAACGCAAATGATGCATTCACTGAAGATCTCCTGTGGGAGCGAGCCTGCTCGCGATGAACGATGACGCGGTCTACCTGACTGCACGACTACGGCGGATCAAGCCTGTCCAGCATCCGAAACTGATTTTTGGGTTGAGTTGACTGGCCCCATCGCGAGCAGGCTCGCTCCTACAGGTGATCGGTGTGAACGCAAATGATGCATTCACTGAAGATCTCCTGTGGGAGCGAGCCTGCTCGCGATGAACGATGATGCGGTCTGCCTGAACGAACGACTACGGTGGATCAAGCCTGTCCAGCATCCGCAACTGATTTTTGGGTTGAGTTGACTGGCCTCATCGCGAGCAGGCTCGCTCCTACAGGGGATCTGCGGAGCATGCACTTTTCGCGAGCGCCGCAGATTCAATTGTAGGAGCGAGCCTGCTCGCGATGAGGCCCGAAAAAACACCACCAACCCCTCGATCAAACCACCGGAAAATGAATCCGGAACGCCGCCCCGCCCATCGGCGAATCCCCCAGCGTCAGCTTCGCGTTGTAGCTCTCGATAATGTCCTTGACCACCGCCAACCCGATCCCCTGCCCCGGGTGCTGGCGATCCAGCCGCTCGCCCCGTTGCAGAATCCGCGCCCGCTGATCCGGCGGCACGCCCGGCCCGTCATCTTCAACGCACAACTCGACCCCGCTCAGGGTTTCGCGCACGCTGATGCGCACTTCGCTCAGGCACAGGCGATAGGCGTTTTCCAGCAGGTTGCCCATCATCTCCAGCAGCGCGCCCTGTTCGATCGGCACGTAACACGGCTCCGGCAGGTTGAAAGCAACGCGCACGCGCTTGTCGCGGTAGACCTTGTCCAGCGTGTCGCACAGACTTTGCAGCACCGGCTGCAGGCGCACCTGGTGACGTACCAGCCCACTTTTACGCAGGCTGGCGCGTTGCAGTTGATAGCCGATCTGCTGGCTCATGCGCTCGATCTGGGTTTGCAGCAACCAGGCCTGATCTCGGTTTTCCGGGCGCTGGGCCATGTCTTCGCTGACGCCTTGCAGCACGGTCAGCGGGGTTTTCAGGCTGTGGGCCAGGTCGTCGAGGGAATCGCGGTAGCGGCTGCGCTGCTCGCGTTCGCTGTGCAGCAAGCGGTTGAGGGAGCCGGTCAGGCGCAGCAGCTCACGCGGGTGTTGTTCGCTGAGGCTTTCGCGGGCGCCGCTTTCGATTTCGTCCAGCTCCTGACTGAGCCGACGCAAGGCCTGCAAGCCCCAGGTCAGGCCGATCCACAGCAGCGCCAGCAGCACCAGCAACGCGGCACCGAAACCGAGGTAGAGGTTTTCGCGCAGGCCTTCGAGGGTGACTTCGTACTCGTGCACCGGTTGCAGGGCGACGATGCTGAATGCCGCGCTTTTGCCGCTGAGCAGTTTGACTTCGACGTCGTAGACGAAGAACTCCTGACCATCGGCCTCGCGAATGCGCGCGAATTCGTTGCCGCGTCCGTCGTAACGCGGTTTGTAGTTGATCTTCTCTTCGCCGGTGGCCTTCGAGCGCCAGACCAAATGACCTTCGCGGTCATAGATGTAACCGAGCAAGCGGCTGTCAGTCAGGTTGAAGCGCTCATCGGGCAACTGCGCCGGCATCTGCAGGGCGTTGTTTTCCACCCGCGCGGCGGAAATCAACGTGTTTACGTCCGACGCCAGGCGTTGCTCGATGGAATCCTGCAACGCCAGGCTGAACGCGCCCTGCATCGCTGGCAGCAACGCCAGCATGAACAGCACCGCCAGGGTGGCGGCGGCCAGCATCAAGCGGACACGAAGGGAGCGAATCAAGTGCAGCGCTCATTGAACAGGTAGCCGAGGCCACGCACAGTGTCGATCGGTTTGAAACCTGCCGGGCCTTCGAGTTTGCGGCGCAGACGGCCGACCAGCACTTCGATGACGTTCGGATCGCGCTCGTCGTCGTCCGGGTACAGCTGCTCCATCAAGCGGTCCTTGGCCACCACTTGCTGGTGATGCCGCATCAGGTACTCGAGGATTCGATACTCGTAGGCGGTCAGCGCCAGCGGTTGTTCATCGAGGGACGCTTGTTTGCGATTGAGGTCGAGCAGCAGCGGCCCGGCGACGATGGTCGACTGGGTGAAACCGCTGGAGCGGCGCAGCAAGGCATTCAGGCGCGCATCGAGCTCTTCGAACTGGAACGGCTTGACCACGTAATCGTCGGCACCGGCAGCGAGGCCTTCGACCTTGTCTTGCCAGTTGCCACGCGCCGTGAGGATCAGGATCGGGAAGGCCTTGCCACGCGAGCGCAGATGACGGATCAGGTCGAGCCCGCTCATGCCCGGCAGGCCGAGGTCGATCACCGCCAGGTCGTGGTTGAACTGCTCGGTCTGATACAACGCCTCCTCCGCGTTGGCCACGGACTCGACCACGTGGCCGCTGTCCGTCAGGCGGGTTTGCAGGTGATGGCGCAACAGCGCTTCATCTTCGACGACCAGCAGTTTCATAACGCTCTCCTAGGCAAATCGTTATCTCCAGCAGCACAGTTCTCAGTCACACCGCAGAACCCTGTAGGAGCGAGCCTGCTCGCGATGGCGCCAGCACATTCGACATTGATGTCGACTGACACGCCGCTATCGCGAGCAGGCTCACCCCTACAGGGATTGCACTTATCAGAAAGCGTAGTTCGCCGACAGGTAGGTCTGGGCGCTGCTGGTCAGGTCCAGCGAACCCTGCTTGCTGCCACCGCGCTCGCTCATCTCGGTGCTGGCGTTGCTGCGCAGGTAACGGTAACCCAGTTCGACCGAGGTGTTTTGCGACACTTGCTGCAACACGCCAACCTGGCCGCCAATGGCGTAGCCGATGTTGCTGTCGCGGCTGAACCCTGGGGACTCCTGGGTCATTTTGGTCAGGCCGGCCGTGGCACCGCCGAACAATTTGGTGCTGGCGCCTACCGGGTAGAACAGATCGTAGCTGCCCAACAGGTTTTCCTGACGCAGTTTAATGCCATTGTGCGAACCCGACACGTTGTCGTAAGTGGCGTAGTAGCGGCCCTCGCTGTTTTGCTGGCCCAGACGCACACCCCAGGTGGTGTCCTTGCCGATCACGCCGTCGGCGTTCGGGTGGTTGAGGTTGTCGTTCAGGGCGTGGGATTTTTTGACTTTGTCGCTGGTCTGTCCAAGAGTAAGGCTGGCGAAATTATCGTTGGAAGCGAAAGCTGCGGTGCTTGCGCCCATGACGGTGAAAGCCAGAAGCAGTTTTTTGAAGTGAGTCATTGGGGAATTTCCTCATGCGCTATTTGCTTTTTGGGTACGGGGCAAGGTTACGCACCCACCCCTGAACTCCCCCTGAACGCACTCTGAACCTAAGCTGAATCAACTCCACCCGGCTGTTTTGATGACTTTTATGCAGGAGATCCGACCATGCGCGTTTTCCTCTCCCTCCTATTACTGGCCTTGAGCGGGCTCAGCCACGCCGAGATCAAGACTCAGGAGATTCCCTATCAGAGCCCCGATGGCACGAAGCTGATCGGCTATTACGCTTACGACGATGCTATTAAGGGTCAACGTCCGGGCGTGGTGGTGGTGCATGAATGGTGGGGCCTCAACGATTACACCAAGCGCCGCGCCCGTGATTTGGCCGGACTGGGTTACAGCGCGCTGGCCATTGATATGTATGGCGATGGCAAGAACACCGAACATCCCAAGGACGCCATGGCCTTCATGCAAGCGGCGTTGAAAGACAGTGCCGCGTCCAGCGCCCGCTTCCAGGCCGGGCTCGATTTGCTGAAGAAACAGCCACAGACCCATCCGGATAAAGTCGCTGCCATCGGTTACTGCTTCGGCGGTGCCGTGGTGCTGAATGCAGCGCGTCAAGGCGTTCCGCTGGCGGGCGTGGTGAGTTTCCACGGGGCGCTGGCGACCAAAACGCCCGCAACACCGGGCAGCGTGAAAGCGAAAATCCTGGTGGAGCATGGTGCGCTGGACAGCATGGTGACGGCGGACAACGTCGCGGCGTTCAAGGCTGAGATGGACAAGGCCGGGGCCGACTATCAATTCGTCAGCCTTGAGGGCGCCAAGCATGGGTTCAGCAATCCAGATGCGGATCGGTTGGGCCATGGCGATCATGGTGGGCCGGATATCGGGTACAGCAAGGCGGCGGATGAAAAATCCTGGGCGGATATGCAGGCGTTCTTCAAAAAAATCTTCGGTTAAGCAGAAGATCGAGGCGTGGCCTTCGCGGGCAAGCCTCGCTCCTACAGGGCTTGTGTCGTTCCGCCATTTCGTGATCGGCTCAAACCTGTAGGAGCGAGGCTTGCCCGCGAAGAACGATAACGCGGTCTACGTCAGGGCTACCCAGCCCGAAGGCAACCCGGCAAAATGCGCGACATGAATGCCACCCCCGCCCTGCCCGTCTGCTGCACCCCGCTCGATGCCCATTGGCCGCTGCCGTTTGTGCTGCCTGATACGGTGCTGTTGAGCACGCACTTCGATACCTCGCAACTGGTCCTCGATGATTTCACGCGCAGCGCCATCGAGCCGCCAGCGAGCATCCAGCGCTCGGTTGCCAAGCGTCAGGCCGAGTTTCTGGCCGGTCGGGTCTGTGCCCGGGCGGCGTTGCAGAAGCTGGAAGGGCTGAGTTTCAGCCCGGCCATCGGCGAAGACCGGGCGCCGGTCTGGCCTGCGCATATCAGCGGCTCAATCACCCACAGCACCGGCCGGGCCGCGGCGATTGTCGCGAACAAGACCCACTGGCGTGGATTGGGGATGGACCTGGAAAACCTGCTAAACCCTGAACGTGCCGAACGCCTGGCCGGGGAAATCCTTACCCCGGCGGAATTGCAGCGCATGGCCGCAGGTCATCGTGATCAGTTGGCGATGCTGGTCACGCTGACGTTTTCGGTGAAGGAGAGTCTGTTCAAGGCGCTGTATCCGATTGTTCGGCAGCGGTTTTATTTTGAACATGCGGAAGTGCTGGAGTGGAGCGAGAGCGGTGAGGTGCGGCTGCGATTGCTGACAGATCTGTCCAGCGAGTGGCGCAATGGCACTGAGCTGGATGCGCAGTTTGGGGTGGTGGATGGGCAGTTGTTGAGTCTGGTCAGCATCAGGGCTTGAGGATTTTTGGTGTTGGCTCGGGCCTCATCGCGAGCAGGCTCACTCCTACAGAGGATCTTCGGTGTCGCACAGATCCATTGTAGGAGTGAGCCTGCTCCGGGCGGCGTTCCGACGATGAGGCCAGTACAGACGCCGCAAATCTCACCGCTTCTCCTGATTCCTCGGCCAACTCAGGCTGAAGCACGCCCCGCCCAGACTCTTGCTCTTGCTGATCAACGCCCGCCCGTCATGCCAATGGATAATCCGCCGCACAATGGACAGTCCCAAGCCATGCCCGCCTGATGCCCGTGTACGGCTGTCATCAAGGCGCAGGAACGGCGTGAAGATTTTTTCCCACGCCGACTCTGGCACGCCCGGCCCGTCATCTTCGATGTCCACCCGGCAACGCTGCTGCCCCACCTGATAACTGACCGTCACCCGCGACGAGGCATGGCGCATGGCATTGCTCACCAGGTTCTGGATCGCCCGGTGTAAATAGCGCGGCTCGGCCTCGACCCAGGCATCGTCACAATCGGCGGCGGACAGGCACAACCCGCGCTGCACGGTGACGTCGGCGCGTAGCGGTGCCAATTCCTCGATCACTTGATTGACCAACGCATCCAGATCGATCCGCTGGAAATTCAACGCGGGCGAGCCCTGCTCCAAACGCGCGTAGGTCAGCATTTCGTCCACCAGCTTGTCGAGGTCCTCGATGTCGTGGTCCATGCCTTCGCGGTACTTCTCCAGAGCCTGTGGCGTGGTGGCCGAACCGATCATCTCCAGGCCAAAACGCAGGCGCGCCACCGGGGTGCGCAATTCGTGGGACACCGCGCGCACCAGTTCACGCTGGATCGCCAACAACTGTTGCAAGTGCTCGGCCATGCCATTGAACGCCGAGGCCAGCCGCCCCACCGAATCCGCGCCGCGCGCCGGCACGCGGGTTTCCAGGCTGCCCTTGGCAATACGCGTGGCAGCGGCTTCGAGACCACGCAAGCGACGCTCAAGTTGTCGCACCAATAGATAGACGATCAAACCGATCAGGCTCAAACCAAGAGCCGCGATCAGCACCAACCATTCGGGCGGATAAGGATTCATCTGGTACAGCGGGCCGATTTCCAGGACCCACGGCGTGCCGACCATGCCGGCAAACACCCGGATCGAGTCACCGCCCTTGCCCAATGCCATCACCGTGTCGCCTTCGGAGATCCGGCGGCTCTGGTCCTCGTCCATGTCCGCCTGGTCGACGGTGACCAGGCGCAAGTCGAAACCGAAGCCTTTGTCTTGTTTCAATTGCGCCAGGCGCTTGGGCTGCTCAGCCACCGGCACGCGCACCAGTTCGTCGGCCAGCAGATAGATAGTCGCTCGCGCCAGTTGCTCGCTGATTTGCTGGACTTCTCCCGTCAAAACCAACTGCTCCTTGTC
This sequence comes from Pseudomonas sp. SG20052, assembly GCF_031766055.1. NCBI lineage: Bacteria > Pseudomonadati > Pseudomonadota > Gammaproteobacteria > Pseudomonadales > Pseudomonadaceae > Pseudomonas > Pseudomonas sp. SG20052. Next base: position 5,012,965 of record NZ_CP134498.1, read on the forward strand.
GCTGACCAGCCGATACACCTTCGCTGCATGCGGGCCGGTCTGTTCCACCAGCGCCTGGCCGCGCAGCACGCGGGTACGCTGCGTCAGGTCGAGGTCGGTCTGGGCGAAGGTCTTCAGCGCTAACGGAATCCCCAGCAAACGCTCCCACACCAGCAAGGCCCGGTGGCGTTCGGTTTCGTTCATCGGTTGCAGGTTGTCGGCCATCAGCGAGAAGGTGCCGTGGGCCAGGCGTTCGCGGTATTGCTCACTGCGCACCTGGTTGAGCAGGTGCAAGGCCAGTACGCCGAGCACCGCGACCAGAATCAGCGCCGCACACATGCCGCCGTAGATGCGCAGGAAGATCGAGTTCACAGGGTGCAGGCTTCCGGAACGAACAGATAGCCTTTGCTGCGGATGGTCTTGATCAGTCGTGGATGCTCCGGATCGTCGCCGATTTTGGGACGGATGCGCGAGATGCGCACGTCGATGGAGCGATCCTGGCCGTCATAGCCGATGCCGCGCAGGGCGGTGAAAATTTCTTCCCGGGACAGGATGCGCCCGGCGTTGGCCACCAGCAGCCACAGCAGATCGAATTCGGCGCTGGTCAGCTCGATGCCGTTGTCATTCAGCCAGGCCTCGCGCAATGCGTTGTCCACCACCAGCGGGCCGAACTGCAGGCGTCGTTGTTTTTCCGGGGCCACCTCAGGGGCTTCACTGCGGCGCAACAGCGCCTGGATGCGCGCCAGCAGCAGGCGCGGACGCACCGGTTTGCACACGTAATCGTCGGCCCCCAAGTCCAGGCCAAGAATCTGATCGGTATCGTCGGTGCGGGCGGTGAGCATCAGGATCGGGCCGTCATATTTATTGCGGACCTTGCGGCAGATGCTCAGGCCATCTTCGCCCGGCAGCATCAGGTCGAGGATCACCAGGTCCGGCTTTTCATTAATGATGCGGGCCGCGGCCAGGGCGCCATTGCCCTCGATCGATACGCGCAGGCCATTGGCTTCCAGGTAATCGCGGGTCAGTTCGGCCAGACGCTGGTCGTCCTCCACAATCAATATCTGCCAGGCTTCTTGCTCCACGGTGACCTCTGCTTGCCAACAACACTTATAAGGAAGGATCCGCCCGTCTTTTTGTAATGATTGGGGAGGATAAGAATGCATACACACTGGCCGATTGTATAAACGCCGAACGCCGAGAACACAAGCCGGCAAATGCGTTCGGACAACCCGGATTTTTGTGATAGGGTTCGCGCCCTTAAAAATCCGAATGACTGTTTTCAATCGCTGAAAATCAGTGAAAAACGGTTCGCTCCCGCTAGGTCGCGGCCTACACGCCTGTTCCTTCTTTCACACACAATTTACGCACAGGTTTATCCACAGGTAGTACGTTGCAACACCCTCCAAAACGCATTATCTTGTAGCCCGGCGCCAAAAAAACCCTACATGTAGGGTTTTGGCTTAAAAAGCCTAACCACATTTCAGACCAGAAACTCAAGCGCTTTATTGCTGTTTCCGGTTGAACCAAGCGTGAATTTGAAAGCCCAAACCGCACCTGCGGATGGCACCGTTTTTTGAGGCCAGAACAGCCGGAACGGTACGGGTGTTGCAGTCATTACTGTCACCCTGAATGGAATCCGGTTTCGGGCCCTGGCTCGAGACCAAAGACTTCGGCAAGGAAGCGGCATCATTAGCCTTTTCCTACTGTCCCGAAGTTGTTATGCCCGAGGCCCCTCGGTTGTAGTGCTTCAGGACAGAACGGTGGGCACCATGAAGGTGCTCAAACAAACATAGAGAATGTGGAGACACTCCCCCATGCAAACCGACACAACTCGCGAGAACCCGCAGGGCACCTTGCCGCAGGCCGCTGATTCGACTTCGGATCTGTCCGCCACCGCGCCTGGCCAACTGCGCGTGATCAAGCGTAACGGCACTGTCGTTCCTTATACCGATGACAAGATCACCGTCGCGATCACCAAAGCGTTTCTCGCAGTTGAGGGCGGCACCGCTGCCGCCTCGTCGCGAATCCATGACACCGTTGCGCGCCTGACCGAACAAGTCACCGCAACCTTCAAGCGTCGCATGCCTTCGGGCGGCACCATCCACATCGAAGAAATCCAGGACCAGGTCGAACTGGCCCTGATGCGTGCCGGCGAGCAGAAAGTGGCCCGCGACTACGTGATCTACCGTGACGGTCGTTCGAAAGAACGCGCTGCCCACGCACCGGCCGAAGAAGCGGTCAACGCTCACCCGTCGATCCGCATCACCCGCGCCGATGGCTCATTTGCGCCTCTGGACATGGGCCGCCTGAACACCATCGTCACCGAAGCGTGCGAAGGCCTGGAAGAAGTCGACGGCGACCTGATCCAGCGCGAAACCCTGAAAAACCTGTACGACGGCGTGGCCCTGACCGACGTTAACACCGCCCTGGTGATGACCGCCCGTACCCTGGTCGAGCGTGAGCCGAACTACTCGTTCGTGACCGCTCGCCTGCTGATGGACACCCTGCGTGCCGAAGGCCTGAGCTTCCTGGAAGTCGCCGAAAGCGCGACCCACCACGAGATGGTCGACCTGTACGCCAAGGCCTTGCCTGCGTACATCGCCAAGGGTATCGAATTCGAATTGCTGAACCCGGTCCTGGCCACCTTTGACCTGGAAAAACTCGGCAAGGCGATCAACCACGAGCGCGATCAGCAGTTCACTTACCTGGGCCTGCAAACCCTGTACGACCGTTACTTCATCCACAAGGACGGTATCCGCTTCGAACTGCCGCAAATCTTCTTCATGCGCGTGGCCATGGGCCTGGCGATTGAAGAGAAGCAGAAAGAAGACCGTGCCATCGAGTTCTACAACCTGCTGTCGTCCTTCGACTACATGTCGTCGACCCCGACCCTGTTCAACGCCGGTACCCTGCGTCCACAGCTGTCCAGCTGCTACCTGACCACCGTGCCGGATGACCTGTCGGGCATCTACCACGCGATCCACGACAACGCCATGTTGTCGAAATTCGCAGGCGGCCTGGGCAACGACTGGACGCCGGTTCGTGCATTGGGCTCGTACATCAAGGGCACCAACGGCAAATCCCAGGGCGTTGTCCCGTTCCTGAAAGTAGTGAACGACACCGCCGTCGCCGTTAACCAGGGTGGCAAGCGCAAAGGCGCTGTCTGTGCCTACCTGGAAACCTGGCACATGGACATCGAAGAGTTCATCGAGCTGCGCAAGAACACCGGTGATGATCGTCGTCGTACCCACGACATGAACACCGCCAACTGGATCCCTGACCTGTTCATGAAGCGCGTCTTCGATGACGGCAAGTGGACCCTGTTCTCGCCGTCCGAAGTACCGGACCTGCACGACCTGACCGGCAAGGCTTTCGAAGAGCGTTACGAGTACTACGAAGCCCTGACCGAATACCCAGGCAAGGTCAAGCTGTTCAAGACCATCCAGGCCAAAGACCTGTGGCGCAAAATGCTGTCCATGCTGTTTGAAACCGGCCACCCATGGCTGACCTTCAAAGACCCGTGCAATCTGCGCAGCCCGCAGCAGCACGTCGGCGTGGTCCACAGCTCGAACCTGTGCACCGAGATCACCTTGAACACCAACAAGGACGAGATCGCCGTTTGCAACCTGGGCTCGATCAACCTGCCGAACCACATCGTCAACGGCAAGCTGGACACCGCCAAGCTGGAACGCACCGTGAACACCGCCGTTCGCATGCTCGATAACGTAATCGACATCAACTACTACTCGGTGCCACAAGCGAAGAACTCCAACTTCAAGCACCGTCCGGTCGGCCTGGGCATCATGGGCTTCCAGGACGCTTTGTACCTGCAGCACATTCCTTACGGTTCCGACGCGGCCGTCGAATTCGCCGACAAGTCGATGGAAGCGGTCAGCTACTACGCGATCCAGGCTTCCTGCGACCTGGCCGACGAGCGCGGCGCCTACGAGACGTTCCAGGGTTCGCTGTGGTCCAAAGGCATCCTGCCGCTGGATTCGCAACAGATCCTGATCGAGCAACGTGGCCAGAAGTACATCGACGTTGACCTGAACGAATCCCTGGACTGGGCACCGGTTCGTGCCCGTGTGCAGAAAGGCATTCGTAACTCCAACATCATGGCCATCGCACCGACCGCGACCATCGCCAACATCACCGGCGTATCGCAGTCGATCGAACCGACCTACCAGAACCTCTACGTGAAATCGAACCTGTCGGGCGAATTCACCGTGATCAACCCGTACCTGGTTCGCGACCTGAAGGCTCGCGGTCTGTGGGACTCGGTCATGATCAACGACCTGAAGTACTACGACGGTTCGGTGCAACAGATCGAGCGCATCCCGCAAGAACTCAAAGAGCTCTACGCGACCGCCTTCGAAGTGGACACCAAGTGGATTGTTGACGCGGCAAGCCGTCGTCAGAAGTGGATCGACCAGGCTCAGTCGCTGAACCTGTACATCGCTGGCGCTTCGGGCAAGAAGCTGGACGTGACCTACCGCATGGCCTGGTACCGTGGTCTGAAAACCACTTACTACCTCCGTGCCCTGGCCGCGACCAGCACCGAGAAGTCGACCATCAACACCGGCAAGCTGAACGCTGTTTCCAGCGGCGGCAACCACGGTGAAGATTCGGTCCTGGCAGCGCCAGCCGGCCCCGCTCCAGTGCCGAAGGCTTGCGCCATCGACGAGCCGGATTGCGAAGCTTGCCAATAAGCTGAGCCGGTGAGCGCCGCAAGGCGCTCGTCTGGATAACCCCCGATCAGTCCTCTGGATTGTCGGGGGTTTTCTTTTGCCCCAAGGAAAGTGGTGACCGGGCTGACGCCTTCGCGAGCAGGCTCGCTCCTGAACTGGACAGGCGCCGCACTGAAGATCCTTTGTAGGAGCGAGCCCGCTCGCGAAGGGGCCATCACTGACAACGCAAAATTCGGCACTCGAGACAAATCCCGCCCATAAAAAAAGCCCCTCTCACGAGGGGCTCTTTATTCAGCGCGAACCAGCATCAGGTCATCTGAATGATGGTCTGCATGATGGTGCTCTGAGTGGAGATGGTCTTGGCGTTTGCCTGGTAGTTGCTCTGCGCCTTGATCAAATCGACCAGTTCGTTGGTCAGGTTGACGTTGGACTCTTCCAGGGAGTTGGACACCACCGCACCCAGCGTACCGGTTTTCGGAGCATCGACACCCGCCTCGCCCGAGGCGAAGGTTTCTTTCCAGCGCGTACCACCGATGGGCTGCAGGCCTTGCTCGTTGGCGAAGCTCGCGACCGCCACCTGGCCGATGGCCTTGGTTTGCTGGTTGCTGAAGTTAGCGGTCATGACACCGGTTTCGTCGATGGTCAGGCTGGAAATCTGGCCAGTGGCGTAGCCGTCCTGAAACTGCTGGGTACGGGCAGTCGGCGAATTGTAAGAGGTGGTCTTGGTCATGTCGAAGGACAGGCCGCCAGTGGCCGCAACCGAACCGTTAGGCCCCCAGACTTTCGGCGTCACGTTGGCATTGGTGACCACGCCCGGCACCCAACCGGTCAACTGGAAGACTTTACCGGTCACAGCAAAGCCAGGACTGCCGGTCATGGTGTTGACGGTACCGTCAGAGTTGAAGGTCACGTTGGCCGTCACTGGCACCGGTGGCTCGGCGGCCGGGTTGGAAGGCGAACGACCGTCCACGTAGGTGTACACGGTCCAGTCGTTGGTACCGGTTTTCACGTAGTACTGGTCCAGGTTGTGCTCATTACCCTGGCTGTCGTAGATATGCGTGGAGATCGGCTTGTTGTAGCTCAATGGCTCGGCCGGGTTGAATGGTGTAACGGTCGGCAGGGCTTCCGAGGAGTTCAGGTTAATCGTCTGGTCGACGCGAGTGGTGGCCTTGGGCGACAGGCTCGAGGTGTCGATTTTCAGGTCGGTCAGCACGCCATTGATGATCTTGCCGTTGTCATCAACGCCGTAACCTTGCAGGCGGTTGCCGTTGTTGTCGACCACGTAGTTTTCGGCGTCAGTCTTGAACGCACCGGCACGGGTGTAGCTCAGGGAACCGTTGTCGCTGAGGATGAAGAAACCGCTGCCCTGGATGCCCATGTCCAGCACGTTGCCGGTGTTGTTCACGTCGCCCTGGCCGAACTGCTGGGAAACGTTGGCCAGACGCACGCCGTTGCCGACGGTCTTGCTGCCGGTACCCAGGCGCGTGGCCGAGTACACGTCTTCGAATTCTGCACGGGACGATTTGAAACCGGTGGTCGCGACGTTGGCGATGTTGTTGCCGGTCACGTCCAGTTGTTTGTTGGCTGCATAGAGACCGCTAAGGCCGATATTGAAAGACATATTCCACTCCTTTGTGCCGTGTTAGTCGGCTCTATATACCAATGGTCTGTACTTTGGACAGGGCGATACTGCCCAGGCCTGCGAGGTTCAGCATCAACTCACCGCCGGTCTGGCTGATGGTCACGCTGTTGACGGTGGCCGGCAGGTAGGTCACCAGCGCGGTCGCCTTGCTGTCGTAAGTCGCGGTGGCGGCAAATTTGTACGTGCCCGCCTTGGCCACTTCGCCCGCATCGTTCTTGCCGTCCCAGATGAAGCTGGCGTTGCCGGCCTGCTGGCTGCCCATGTCGATGGTGCGAATCACTTTGCCATCGGCGTCGGTGATCTTGATCGTCACCGGATCCACCGATGCCGGAACCACGGCCGTGCCGTTGAAGCTCTTGGAGGTATCGACCACCGCTGTGTCGGTCTGCGCGACCACCGAGCGGCCCACCAGCGAAGATGCTTGCAGCGCTTGCGACGAGTTGTAGTTGCCGGCAATGCCGCTGACCGTATCGTTCAGCGTGGTGATGCCTTCCAGGCTACTGAACTGTGCCAACTGAGCCACGAAGTCACCGTTGTCCTGCGGCTCGAGCGGGTTCTGGTTCTTCAGCTGGGTAACCAGCAATTGCAGGAACGCGTCCTTGCCCAACGCCTTCTTGCCGGTGGCGCTGTTGGTGGCCGAGGCCAGGCCGTCGCTGCTGGTGTTATTGGTCTTGACCGAAGAGTTGGCCAAGACGTCCTTGATGCTCACGCCGCTGGTGGTATCGGTAACACTCATCTGAGTCGCCCCTTATCACTGACCGAGGGTCAGGACCTTCTGCATCATGGTTTTGGCGGTGTTCATCATTTCAGCGTTGGTCTGGAACGAGCGACTGGCGGAAATCATGTCGGCCATTTCTTCGACAACATTGACGTTCGGGTAGTAGACGTAGCCCTTGGCATCGGCGGCCGGATGGTTCGGCTCGTAACGCGCGTCAAGGTTGCTCTGGTCTTCGACCACGCCCAGCACTTGCACGCCTTGGCCGGCGGCGTCCTGGTTCTGGAACAGCGAATCGCTGCCGCCGCTCTGGCCGCCCTGGAACATGGTGGCGAACACCGGGTGACGGGCGCGATAGGTCTGGTCGATGCTCGACGAGACGGTTTCGGCGTTGGCGATGTTCGAGGCCACGGTGTTCAAGCGCGTGGTCTGCGCGCTCATGCCGCTACCGGCAATGTTGAAAACACTGGATAGGGACATGACTTACTCTCCGCGCAGGGCTGACATCAGCCCTTTGAATTTGCTGTTGAGCAGGGTGAAGCTGGCCTGGAAGCCGACGGCGTTTTCCGCGTAGTTCGACTGTTCCAGTTGGGCGTCCACGGTGTTCTGGTCGATCGACGGCTGCATCGGCGTGCGATACATCAGCGACTCGTCGCCATTGCCCAGGCCTTCAGCCTCGATATGGCGGTTGTTGGTCATGTTCAAGGCAAACGTGCCGCCCTTGGTTTTCTCGTTCTGTGCGGCGAGCACTTTGGAGAATTCCAGGTCCCGAGCCTTGTAGTTCGGGGTATCGGCGTTGGCGATGTTGTTGGCCAGGACCTCGGCACGCTGCGCGCGGAAGCCCAGGGCTTGTTCGTGGATACCGAGCGCTTTATCGAAGCTGATGCTCATGTCGGGAAACCTTCGGGTGACCTGATTTTTCGTAACAGAGACATAGCAAGTGGCGTGCCAATTCAAAAAGCCCCGGAAACCGGGGCTTTGCCGGCAGTGGCAAGGCGGCAATGCCAGAAAAGCGGCAACCGATTTCCGCCGCCTGCCGCTTTTCTGCCGCTTATCACCCTCTAAAGAACACCACCATCCCCTGTGGGAGCGAGCCTGCTCGCGATGGCGTCGTGTCAGCCAGCATCCATGTTTCTGTTACACCGCTATCGCGAGCAGGCTCGCTCCCACAGGGGGATCGTGGTGATGTCAGGGAAATCATCGGGCAAAAAAAACGGGAACCCCTGAGGACTCCCGTTTTTTGATGCGGCCAACGAATCACTTCGCCTGGTAAATGATCCCCGGGCTGCACTGGACCATCTGGTAATGATCCGGCAAACCGTTCAGCGCTTCGGAGGCGCCGAGGAACAGATAACCGCCCGGCTTGAGCGTGCTGTGAATACGCAACAGGATGTCTTTCTTCACCTCGGCGGAGAAGTAGATCAGCACGTTGCGGCAGAACACGATGTCGAACTTGCCCAGGGCCGCGTAGCTGTCCAGCAGGTTGAACGAGCGAAACTCCACGCGGCTCTTGATCGGCGCCTTGATCGCCCAGCGCCCCGGCCCTTTGGGGTCGAAGTAACGCTGAAGGCGCTCGGGCGACAGACCACGGCCGATGGCCAGGCTGTCGTACTCGCCGGTCTTGCAGTTGGTCAGCATGGTGCCGGACAAGTCGGTCGCGACGATTTGCGCGCCCATCTTCAACTGGCCCATGTTGACGCGCTCGAACTCATCGATCGACATCGACAGCGAATACGGTTCCTGACCCGACGAGCACGCCGCCGACCAGATCCGCAAGCGCTGGCCGGGGGCCGCCTTGATCGCTTCGGGCAACACCTTGTTCTTCAAGACTTCAAACGGATAGGTGTCACGAAACCACAAGGTTTCGTTGGTGGTCATGGCATCCACCACCATCTCGCGCAAACCGCTGCGCGGCTGGGTCTGGATGCGCTGAACCAGCTCACCCAGGGATTTGATGCCTTGCTGCTCCATCAGCTTGTTGAGACGGCTCGAGACCAGGTACTGCTTGTTTTCACCGAGCAAAATGCCACAGGCTTTTTCCAGGAATACCCGGAACTGTTCGAAATCCAAATTACCCGTAGACAAAGATGCCGCCTCTTAAATCGTGTTAACCGCCAGGGGCAGAAGGCCCCTAGCTGATATCTGCTGCTTTGATCCGGTCGACTACCCGGGATGCCAGGTCATCAGGACGGAATTTTGCCAGGAAGTCGTCCGCGCCGACCTTCTTGACCATTGCCTGATTGAATACACCCGACAACGAAGTATGCAGGATGATATGTAGCTTTTGCATGCGCGGGTCGTTGCGGATCTCGGCCGTCAGGGTGTACCCGTCCATTTCCGGCATCTCGATGTCGGAAATCATCATCAGGAACTCTTCTTCCGGCTTCTTGCCCTCATCGACCAGCTTGCGCAAGTAATCCAGCGCTTGCCTGCCGTCGTTCAATGCCACCACTTCAACGCCGACCGTTTGCAGGCAACGGGTCACCTGCTTGCGCGCCACCGACGAGTCATCGACCGTCAATACCCGCAAGGACAGCGCCTTGTGCTGGGTTTCGACATCCACCACGCCGACCGAAATCGCTTCCGGTGTCGGCGCCACTTCCGCCAGCACTTTCTCGACGTCGATGATTTCGACTAACTGATTGTCGACCCGAGTCACAGCCGTCAGGTAATGATCGCGTCCCGTGCCCTTGGGTGGCGGATGAATCTCCTCCCAGTTCATGTTGACGATGCGCTCTACCGATCGCACCAGGAATCCCTGGGTCTTGGTGTTGTACTCCGTGATGATCACGAAGGGATTGCTTTGATCTTTAAGTGCGCCCGAGCCGGTCGCCATCGCCAGATCAAGAATCGGAATGGTCGCCCCCCGGATATTTGCCACACCGCACACGACAGGACTGGACTTGGGCATCAGGGTCAGTTTGGGGCATTGCAGCACTTCCCGAACCTTGAACACGTTGATCCCATACAGCTGCTGGCCGTCGAGACGGAACAACAACAGCTCAAGGCGATTCTGCCCAACCAGTTGCGTGCGCTGGTTTACTGAATCCATTACACCAGCCATGCACTGACTCCTACACCAACGCTTAAGTGTGTTGCGACGCACATTTATTGCTAAACGGCACGGCGCTTGCTTTTTAACTCTTATGAACACAGAACCGACATTTTTCCGACGCCTGACATCAATTACCCGCAAATTGCTTTGCGCAATGTCGGCCGCCTGCCTGTTCAACGCTGGCAGCCCTGCCCTTGCTGACGCGGTTACCTTGCCTGACATGCTTATCGGCGTCACTCAGGGCTTTCTTGAATTCACCGTAGAAGACTATTTGGCTACCAGTCAAACGGAAGGACGCTACGAAATCGAAGTCAACCAGCTCGATCCGCGACTGCGCATGCCCATGTGCGACAAGGAATTGACAGCCACCCTGGAGAGCCCGGCGACCCCGATCGGACGGGTCACGGTCAAGGTCCGCTGCGACAGCACATCCCCCTGGACAGTCTTCGTGCCCGCTCAAGTCCGCCTGTTTCGGGACGTTGTCACCACCACCCGGCCGCTCAAACGCGCCGGGGTCATCGAGCCCGGCGATGTCATGTTGCGCGAGCGAGACATCAGCCTGATCAACCAGGGTTATTTCACCACCCTGGAACAAGCCGTGGGGCAGAAACTTACCCGACCAACGGTCGCCAATCAGGTCCTGACGCTGGTCCATCTCGAACAGGCGGAAGTCATCAGCAAGGGCGACCAAGTGGTGATTATCGCCCGCAGTGGTACGCTCAGTGTGCGTATGCCGGGTGAAGCCCTGTCCAACGGCGGCCTGCGTGAACAGATTCGTGTGAAAAACCTCAACTCCCAGCGGGTCATCAAGGCGCAAGTCATCGCGCCGGGCCAGGTGGAAGTTGCCATGTAGAACAATCTGCTGGTGAAAGATGGCGCGCCGCCCGGCTGTTCCCTAAACTGTGCCGCAGGCAGGACAAGCGCTGGCGCATGCAAGCTCATTGATAAATGGGCCTAAAGTTTTCGCAGGGAGAGCCGAAAACATGGCAAGCGTCCAAATACCCAGAGGTTTTTTACCATGGTCATCGATTTCAGCCGTTTGAACAGCTCCTCGTCACTTACCGGTAGTACGCGTACCAGCACCGCGAAGGAAACCGCCGAAACCGGCACATCCGCGCCGCTGAATACCCCGGCCGAACAGGCCAGTACCGTCAAAAGCGGGGAATCGGTACACCTCAGCAATGAGGCTCAACAGTTGCAGAAGGTCACTGACAAGCTGCGCGATCAGCCTGCCGTCGACAACGCCCGCGTGGCCGAGTTGAAAGCAGCGATTGCCGATGGCAGCTATAAAGTCGACAGCAACCGTGTAGCCAGCAAACTGCTCAACTTCGAAGCCCAGCGCTAGGCCACGGCCTGCGCCAGGCTTTTGGACGCTTAAACCCCAAGGCCAGCCATGCACGACACTAATTTACTGCAACTGATCACCGACGACTTTGCTCCAGCGCAACGCTTGCTGGAGTTACTGCAAACCGAGTCCCTCGCCTTGCACGGTCGCGACATGCCGCTGCTCGAAGATATTCTGGCGCAGAAGCAGGCAATGATCATTCTGCTTGAACAGCATGGCCGCAAGCGCAGTGAAATCCTCGTCAGCCTCAATCTGCCGGCCGATCGCAGTGGCCTGGAGCAACTTGCCAGCCAGTCGAGCATCGGCGATCAATTGCTGGAACAGAGCGAGAAACTGACCGATCTACTGGCTCAATGCCAGGCAGCCAACGTCAATAATGGCCAGTCGATCCTGGTCCAGCAGGCCGCCACGGCCAATCAGCTGAAAATCCTCACCGGCGGCGAACCGCCAGCGCTTTACGATGCCCGCGGATCAACCTCCAAGCTCGCAAAGCCGCGCCCGCTTAGTCAGGCTTGAGCCTGTTGATGAGCACGCTCTATCAAGACGCCTCACATGCTGGCAGTATGCTAGCAAGTCGCAGTCAAATTTTGCCTGGAGAATGATGAACCGTGTTCAATGCCTTAAACGCGGACGATGCTCCGCAGCCACCCAAGGTGCTATCCACGCCGATGGAAATCGCCGGTAACCTGCGGCAGCTGCAAGAAAGCCATGATCCGTTGATCATCACGTTCCATGAGCGCACCCAGCGCTTCCAGAGCTATCTGGTGAACGTTGATCGCGACAGCAATTCGATCGCCCTGGATGAAATGATCCCGCGAGACGGGGAACGTTTTCTGCTGGCCGGAGAACCATTCAAGGTTGAAGGCTTTCATGACGGCGTGCGCATCGCCTGGGAAAGTAACGGTACGCTGACCATTGATGAGTCCGGCGATGCTCGCTGCTATCGTGGCCCACTGCCCGCTGAAGTGATCTATCACCAGCGCCGTAATGCGTTCCGTGCAGCGTTGAAACTGGCGCAACTGGTCAACGTCGAACTGGGCGGTGAGAAACTCAAATCGACCTTGGGCGGCAAGCTGCTGGACATCTCGGCCACCGGCTGCAAACTGCGTTTTGAAGGTGACATCACCGGCAGCCTGCAACTGGGCCAGGTCTATGACCGCTTTGTCGCCGCCCTGCCCTTCGGCAACATGACCGCACCGGTCGAATTGCGTTACCTGCACTTCGAAGAGAGGATCTCCACCACCTTCGCCGGTGTTCGCTTTCATAACATGAGCGGTCTGGTGCAGCGGCAAGTCGAACGGTTCGTCTATCAGCTACAGCGTGAAGCACGCCGTTTCGACAAAGACGACATGTAATACGGTGCTTCAACAAAAAACGGGCTGTCCCTTGCGGTGACTGCCCGTTTTTTTATGCGAAGGTTTTTAGGGCCTGGCTTCGGTGAAGCTTTGCTCACGACCCGCATCCGGGTCTTCTGATGGTGGATCGGTCTCGGGATCCGGTTCTGGTTCAGGCGCAGGTTCCGGGCTGATCGGATTTTGCATCTGATCCTGCACTACCTGCTCATCAACCCGCGGGTCAAGGCATGCCACCAGTGGCGAACTCGACATGCTGTCCGGCATAGCCACGTGATGCAGCGGCGCATCTTCGACCTGATGCAGGTTGGTGACCGCTTTCGGGCGAATCCGCCACACCAGCACCAACGCGAAGAAGCTGAAGAAGGCATACAGCATGTGGCTGCCGAACAGCTTCATCAGGACCCCGGCCACCAACGGCCCGATGCTGGCGCCCACGCCGTAAGTCACCAGCAACATCGCTGTCAGGGACACGCGACGATCACCTTCGACGTGGTCATTGGAGAAGGCCACCGCCAGCGGATACAGGCAGAACATCACCAGCGAACAGAAGAACCCGGCGACGAACAGAACCTCCAGCGGCACCTGCTGCATGATCGCCAGCGGCAACGCGGTCAGGGCCAGGACCACCGCAAAACAGCGGATCAACAACGCCCGGTCATAACGGTCAGAGAGCCAGCCCAATGGCCACTGCACCAGCAGCCCGGCAAAAATGCAGCTACCCATGAACAGACCGACCTGCTCGGTGGACAATCCTTGCTGCGAGGCATACAGCGGCGCCAGACCGTAGAAGGAGCCAATGATCAGCCCCGCGCCCAGCACCGTGCTCAATGACTGCGGCACGCGCTTGATGAAGAACCGCGGCTCCATCGGCGCCGGATGCAATGGCGCCGGGTGAATCCGCCGGGTCAGGGCCACCGGCACCAGGCACAACGCGAAGCACAGGGCGACCAGCATCAGCAGTTCCAGGCCCAGGGCCGGGTGCATGACCAGAATCAGCTGACCGAGCACCAACCCCAGGTAGGAAGCGATCATGTAGCCGCTGAACACCGTGCCACGCTGGGACGCTTCGGCCTGCTCATTGAGCCAGCTTTCGATCACCATGTACTGGCACATCATGCCGAGACCGACGATCACCCGCAGGAATATCCACGCTGGCAGCCAGTCGACCAGGCCGTGGCCGAGCACCGCCGCGCCGACAATCCCGGCGCAGGCCGAATAGGCGCGAATATGCCCGACCCGGGCGATCAGTCGGTGACCGATCTTGCCACCCAGCACCAGGCCGAAATAGTTGGCGGCCATCAACGCACCCACCCACAAGCTGTCGACGTTATCCGCCGCCAGACGCAAGCCCAGGTAGGTACTCAGCAAGCCTGAGCCGATCAACATCATCAGCGAGGCAAAATAAAGCGCTCGAAAAGGTTTCCAGATTTGGCGCATCGGCGTTCCGAGCGGCTCCTTGCGGTAAGAAACGGGCTATCCGAAAAGATAGCCCGAAGACGACAGGTCGTCAGGCCTGGGTGGCCAGAACACGGCGCTCCCAGGGGGTAATTTCATCAAAGAAGCTGGTCAACTCCATGGTCTTCGAAGCGACGTAGCCTTCGATGAACTCCTTGCCGAACAGTTCCTTCGCCAATTGGCTACGTTTCAGACGTTCAAGAGCGGCATGCAAGGTACACGGCAACGAAAGATTATCCGGGACTTCGAATTCGCCCTGGATCGCCTCGCTCGGCTCCAGTTCGTTCTCGATGCCATACAAACCGGCGGCAAGACTGGCGGCGATCGCCAGATACGGATTCGCGTCAGCCCCCGGCAAGCGGTTTTCGACCCGACGGGCGGCCGGTGAACTGGCCGGAATGCGCAATCCGGCGGCCCGGTTGTCGTGGGACCAGCAGGCATTGTTCGGCGAAGCATACGGATGGCACAAGCGCTGATAGGAATTCACATTCGGCGCAAACAACGCGGTGAAATCCGCCATGCCGGCCTGTTGGCCACCAATGAAGTGACGGAAGGTCGCTGTCGGTTGGCCTGCCGCGTCGCTGAACACATTTCGTCCGTTGCCGATCTCGACGATGCTCTGGTGAATGTGCATCGAACTGCCCGGCGTGTGCGCCAGCGGCTTGGCCATGCACACCACGCTCAGGCCGTGCTTGAGCGCGACTTCCTTGAGCAGGTGCTTGAACAGGAACGTCTGGTCGGCCAGCAGCAACGGATCGCCGTGCAGCAAGTTGATCTCGAACTGGCTGACGCCCATCTCATGCATGAAGGTGTCGCGCGGCAACCCCAGGGCCGCCATGCATTGGTAGACTTCGCTGAAGAATGGCCGCAGACCGTTATTGGAACTGACACTGAACGCCGAATGACCTTCCTCGCGACGACCGTCCAGGCCCAACGGCGGCTGGAACGGTTGCGTCGGGTCGGGATTGGGCGCGAACACGAAGAATTCCAGCTCGGTCGCCACCACCGGCGCCAGGCCCAGCGCCGCGTAACGGGCGATCACCGCCTTGAGTTGGCCACGGGTCGACAGCTTCGAGCTCTCGCCGGTCAGTTCATCGGCGTCGCAAATGGCCAGTGCCCGCGGTTGCTGGCTCCAGGGCAAGCGGTGGATGTGTGCCGGGTCAGGCACCAGCGCCAGGTCGCCATCATCGCTGCCGTAAAAGCGTGCGGGCGGATATCCGCCCATGATGCATTGCAGCAGCACACCCCGCGCCATCTGCAAACGCCTTCCTTCGAGAAACCCCTCGGCGGTCATTACCTTGCCCCGAGGCACGCCGTTCAAATCCGGCGTTACACATTCAATCTCATCAATGCCCGTCAATCGCTGTGCGAGTGAACGCTGGCCATCGGTTGTCATGACGCAGTCCTTTGTAATTGTGCGAGCCGCGAACGGCGACCCGTACAAAATAGGCTCCGCCTGTTCGGAATATCAAGCAGCGCCACACAAAAAGAAACGTCAGGGCAAACAGAGGCTGAACACCCCACCACCCAACGGCCCGCCGTTACTGATCCGGGTGCGTCCTTCCACGCCATTGCGCTGATGCAAGGCGGCGATCCGTCCGGCGAAATACAAGCCCAGGCCTGTGCTGCCGCTGCTGTGGTTGATGCCCTGCACATAATCGGCCTGACGCTCGATCATCTCGACCGGATAACCGTCGCCATCGTCGTTGATGGACAGCACCAGTTCGCCGGCCTCGTCGCCGACACTGATCAGCAATGACTGGCGGGCGTAACGAATGGCATTGTTGATGCAGTTGGCCAGCACCGAGGCCACCAGCTCGCGATCGAAGAAACCCAAGGGGCTCAACGGGTCGACTTCATAAGTCGCAACAATGCCGCGACTGGCGAACACTTCCTGATGAGCGGCCAGTTGCGCTTCGATGAAATCATCCAGCTCATGGTAGGCCGGCTGCAACGGCATCTGATTGACGCCCAGTTTGTACAGCCCCAGCAACTGCACCAGCATGCCGTTGAGGTGAGCGAACTCGTACTCGATGACGCCCTGCTCCGGGCTGTGCCGCTCGGGATCGGGCAAGCGGGCCAGCCATTGGCTGTGGGCCTGCATCAGCAGGGTCAACGAGTTCTTCATGTCGTGCACGGTGGAGGCAATCACCGTCGAAAAATCCAGTGCAGAGTTGTCGTGGCTCATCCGCTGAACGCCTTGATTTTCAGTTTCTGAAAGCGCGGATACCGCGCGTCGGTGTCGGGCATCATGCCCACCAGTTTCAGGCAAGCCCGGCATTCATCGAGCTCGGCCGACGCTACGCTGGTATCGGTGCCGTGCAGCAGCGATTGCGCCATGTTAAGGGCGATACTGATGTTCTTCGGTTGCAGCGCCAGCGCTTTGCGAAAGATTGCCCGGGCTTCGACCAGGTTGCCGGTCTTGTACACCTGCACACCCTGTCGGTTGAGGTCGGAGGCCGCGTTGCTCTGGCTGAGGATCGTCGGGTCATCGGTCAGTTTGGCGATCCCTTGCATCACCACCGGATCGTCACCGTAGATTTCCGCACAGTTTTTCAACATCGTCGCGCCGGCGCTCGCCTGGCCGAGCATTTGCAGCTGCTTGGCCACCAGCAGCGCGGCTTCGGCGCTCATGAACTGCTCCATGCCATCGAGGCGCATCATCGCCTGCTCGGTGAGCTTCTCGGCGGTTTCGGCGTCGTTGAGCAACAGGCTGGTGGCTTTCATCAGGCGCGCACGAATCTGCAGGCCAGGATCAGACGGGTTTTCCTTGGCCACCAGGCTGAGGGTCGTGTTGATCTCCAGTCGGGTGCGGGTATCCAGGCCTTTCTCGCTGCCTTTGCTGATCAACGCATGGGCCAGGCCGAGGTTGCTTTCGGCATCCTTGAAGCGTGACTGCGCGCCTTGGGACACGGCCTGGCGATAAGCCTTTGAGGCCGTATCGAAATCTTCGTTGGCCATCGCCAGTTTGCCCAGCAGAGCTTGCCGGCGCACCGCCAGCGGCGACAGGCGAATGGCTTCTTCCAATACTTTCTGCGCGCCCTTGGTATCCCCTTCGGCCACCAGCACATCAGCCATGCCGTCATACAGCGCCGGCATCATCGGAAACACTTTCAGGGCTTTTTCGTAGACGCCTTTAGCCTGGCTGACCTGGCCACGCTTGAACAGCAACTTGCCCAACCCGGCAAACGCCCACGGCAACGGCCGATCGGCAATGATGCTGTCGTAGAGACGTTCCAGCGCTTCGTTTTGATTCAGGTCGCGCAAGGCGTCCGCGCGGTAACGCAGGCACAGCGGCGAATAACGGATGTCCTTCTTGCACAGCTCGATGCAGGCATTGAGCACTTCGAGCGGTTTGCCACGATCGAGCGCTTGCAGGATCGGCTTGAGCAGGTTCTTGCGCTGTTCCAGACGCTCCAGGCGCTGGGCCAGGCCGGAACGGTTGAACGGCTTGGTCAGGTAAGCGTCGGGTTCGTGTTCCAGCGCGCTGAGCACCATGGCCTGGCTGGTTTCGGCAGTGACCATGACGAACACGCTTTCATGGCTGATCAGTTTTTCGATCATCAAGTCTTCGAGGACTTGCTGGCCGTTCTTCTTGCCGTCGCCGAGGTGAAAATCCTGCAGGATGAAATCGTAGGCCTTCTGCGAACACATGCGCAGCGCCTGCTCCCCGGTGTCTGCGGTGTCGACGTCCTTGACCCCCAGTTCACGCAGCATGGACCTGACGGAACTGCGGAAATCCGAGAAATCATCGACGATCAGAAAACTCTTTTGGTGATACGACAGCATCGAAGATTTCCAGGCAATTTGAGAAGAAGACAATGACCGTTCGGGTTATCGGCCAGGAGTGCCGTTCCCTTGAGAACTCCAGCCAATCAAGTGTCTCTAAATATTTGAAGGTGTTATTGAAAAACGGGATTATGCTGCTTTATTGACGCGCTTTTTATAACCGAAGATATCAATAGACCGCAGTCGCCGACTAAGGCAGAAGAAATGACCAGCACCCCCCAGCACTCGGCCCCGGCTCCTGAGCGTAAGGCCCTGAAGCCCAGCACCCTGGATTTTCCAGTGGTAGGCGTTGGAGCGTCGGCGGGCGGGCTGCAAGCCATCAAACTGTTTTTCGAGAACATGCCGCATGACAACGGCATGGCGTTCGTGATCATTCTTCACCTGTCGCCCGATCACCAGAGCATCGCGGACAAGATCATCCAGGAATCGACCCGGATGCCAGTCCTGCAAGTCACCAAAACGGTGCCGATCGAGAAAAACCACGTTTACGTCATCTCGCCGGCTCAGCGGCTGACGATGAATGACGGGGTGCTTGAAGTCAGCAGCAACGACCCGCACGGGTCTCGGCACGCCTCGATTGATCTGTTTTTCCGCGACCTGGCCGAAGTCCACCGCGAGCGCGCTTTCTGCCTGGTGCTGTCAGGCAGTGGCTCCGATGGTGCGGTCGGGCTGTCGCGCATCAAGGAACACGGTGGCATCACCATGGCCCAGGCACCGGAAGATGCCGAGTTTGACGGCATGCCTCGCGCTGCCATCGAAACCGGCAATGTCGATCTGGTGTTGCCGGTGGTGGAAATGCCGCAAAAGCTGCTGGAGCTGTGGCGAAACTCACAGGAAATCAGCCTGCCCACCGCCAACGACCCGGACCTGCAAACGTTCGCCTCTGTGTCCGAGCGTGACGCGGCGCTCGCCGAACAGCTGCTCCATGACATCCTGATCCAGCTGCGCACCGGCACCGGCCATGATTTCAAGCACTACAAGCGCGCGACCGTGTTGCGGCGGATCGAGCGCCGGATGCAGGTCACGGCCCAACCCGACCTGGGCGCCTATTTCCGCTTCCTGCAAAACAATCCCGACGAAACCAAAGCCCTGCTGGGCGATATGTTGATTGGCGTGACCAACTTCTTCCGTGATCGCGAGGCGTTCGAAGCCCTGGAGCGGAACGTACTGCCGCAACTGGTCAGTGCCGCCGTGTCGGCGCAGCCCGAGAAAGAAGAAATCCGTGTCTGGTCCGCCGGTTGTTCAACGGGCGAAGAAGCCTACAGCCTGGCGATGCTGCTCAACGATCAACTGCAACTGGACGCCAGCAAAGCCTCGCTGCAACTGTTCGCCACCGACATTGACGAGCGCGCCATCAGCATCGGCCGGGCCGGTCTGTACCCGCAAGCGATCGTGACCGATGTGCCGCCGACGCGCCTGCGGCATTACTTCGTCAAGGAAGATGACCACTACCGGATTCGCAAGGAAATTCGCGAAAAGGTCCTGTTTGCCAAACACAGCCTGTTGTCCGATCCGCCCTTTTCGCAGATTGACCTGATCGTTTGCCGCAACCTGCTGATCTACCTGGATCGCGAAGTGCAGCGTGAAATTCTGCAAATGTTTCACTTCGCACTGCGTCCGGGCGGTTTCCTGTTCCTGGGCTCTTCCGAGAGCGCCGATGCTTGCCACGAACTGTTCGCTCCGGTGGACAAGCGCAACCGGATTTTCCGCGCCAAGACCGGCACGGCCAATAGCCGACGTACCCCGACCATGCCCCGTGGCGGTTACGTGCGTACCAGTGTTACCCGCGAGACACCGCAAAGCGCGGTGCAGCGCAAATTGTCCTTCGCCGACATTCATCAGCGCGCCCTCGAACACGCCGCGCCACCGAGCATGATCGTCGATGCCAACGCAGACATCCTGCACATGAGCGAAAGCGCCGGGCGTTTCCTGCGCCATGTGGGCGGTGAATTGTCGCGCAACCTGCTGACGCTGATCCTTCCCGAGTTGCGTCTGGAGATTCGCACCACGCTGTTTCAGGTCCAGCAGAGTGGCCTGGTGGTCAAATCCCGTGCGGTGCCGATCAGCCGGGACAACCGGCATTACAAAGTCGACCTGATGGCGCAGCCTTATAAGGACGAAGAGTCGGACGGCGAGTTTGTCCTGGTGATTTTCGAAGAGGCCGAAGTCGATCCCTCGGAACAGGCCGCCTCGACCCTGACGCAAACCGAAAGCCAGGTGCTGTCCAACCTTGAACGCGAACTGCAACGCACCAAGTTGCACTTGCAGGACACCATCGAACAATCGGAAGTCTCCAGCGAGGAGCTGAAGGCCTCCAACGAAGAAATGCAGGCAATCAACGAAGAGCTGCGCTCGGCAACCGAAGAGCTGGAAACCAGCAAGGAAGAACTGCAATCAATCAACGAAGAGTTGCTGACGGTCAACTTCGAGCTGAAAACCAAAGTTGAAGAAACCGACAAGATCAACGACTACCTGACCAACCTGATCGCCTCCACCGACATCGCCACGGTGTTCGTTGACCGCAACATGCGGATCAAATGGTTCACTCCGCGCGCCACGGACATCTTCAGCATGTTGCCGGTGGATACCGGACGCTCCTTGCTCGACATCACCCACCGACTGCACTACGACGACCTGGCCCGTGATGCAGCGCTGGTCTTCGAGTCATTGAACATGATCGAGCGTGAAGTCAGCAGCACCGACAAGCGCTGGTACATCGCCCGCCTGCTGCCCTACCGCTCCAGCGAAGACCATATCGACGGGACGGTGCTGACCTTCATCGACATCACCAAACGCCGCGCCGCCGAAGAAGAACTGCGCCTGGGCGAAGAACGCATGCGTCTGGTGGCTGAAAGCACCCGCGATTACGCGATCATCACGCTGGATGAACAAGGGGTGATCACCAGCTGGAACAAAGGTGCCGAGTTGATCTTCGGTTATGGCAAGAGCGAAGCAGAGGGGGCTTATTACGACTTTATTTTCTCTGAAGAGGACCGCGCCAGCGGCGTGCCCGAGAAAGAACTGCAGACGGTGCGCGACCATGGGCGCAGCGAGGACGAACGCTGGCACTTGCGCAAGGATGGCAGTCGGTTCTTTTGCAGTGGTGAGGCGACGTTGCTCAGCGGTGACAACCTACGAGGCTACGTGAAGATTGCCCGGGACCTGACCGGCCACAAACGTCAGCACGAAGCGCAAAGCCTGGCGCTGGCCGAGACCCGCAACACCAATTACCTCAAGGACGAGTTCTTCGCGGTCATGTCCCATGAGCTCAAGCACCCGCTGAACCTGATCCAGCTCAACGCTGAGCTGCTGCGTCGCCTGCCGGTGACCAAGTCCGTGGCACCGGCCGCCAAGGCCGTCAATACGATCTGCGATGCCGTCAATAGCCAGGCCCGGATCATCGATGATCTGCTGGATGTCGCCCGTGTCCGTACCGGCAAACTCAAGCTGCAACCGGTCGCCACGGACCTGGTCAGCGTGCTGCGTGATATCCACAGCGTCGTGCTCAACGAACGGCACGAAACCACGGTCGAGTTGCATGTGCCTTCAGAGCCGTTGATGGTGCATGCCGATCCGACACGCCTGGAACAGATTATCTGGAACCTCGTGAACAACGCGCTGAAATTCACCCCGCCCAATGGCCACGTGCAACTGATCGCCAGCCAGGACGGGAACAGGGTGCGGCTGGACGTCAAAGACAACGGCACCGGCATTGCCGCCGAGAACCTTGAGCACGTGTTCGATCTGTTCGGGCAGGCAGAGAAGCAACATGCCACGCACAACCGTGAAGGGCTGGGGATCGGCCTGTCGCTGGTCCGCCAACTGGCAGAAGCACAACACGGCTCGGTTGAAGTGAGCTCACCCGGGTTGGGTGCAGGGTGCACGTTCAGTGTCTACTTGCCGATGGCCAAGACTGATCATGACGCTCAAACCGCTACGCAGGTCGACGAGGGGGCCGGACGGCTGAGCGGCTTGACCATTCTGCTGGTCGACGACTCTGCCGAAGTGCTGGAAACCTTGAAGATGCTGCTGGAAATGGAGGACGCGCAAGTGATTGCCTTCGACCGTCCGGTGGCCGCGCTGGACGCCGCAAAAGGCACGCACTTCGACCTGATCATTTCGGACCTGGGCATGCCAGTCATGAACGGTCACGAACTGATGAGCGCTTTGCGGCAACTCCCGCTGCTCAGGGATGTGCCGGCCATTGCGCTGACGGGCTATGGTGCTCAAAGCGATATTCAGAAATCCCGGCAATCGGGCTTCGACCAGCACATCGGCAAACCGGTGTCCTACGATGAATTGATCGAGACCATCGAGGAACTGCGACGCTCCTCAAACCTGTCGATCGGCAAATGACTCAGCGCAGATAGGCGCGTTGCACACTGATGCGCCGATCAATCGCCTGCCGCAGGCGCTCCTTGTGGTCCGCCCACACCCCGGGGTCGACTTTGGTGGCGCGCATCAGCTCAAGCATCGCGGCTTTGGCAGCCAAGTACTCCGACCAGGCGTCTTCGGAGCGGATTTTCAAACGCTCACGTTCGGTCATTTCCATGCGTCGCAAGGCCAGTGTCGGTTCATCGGTAATCACCGGGGCCAACGTCAATTGCACCCGATGCGGCGCGACAAACGCTTGGCTGTCCGCCACCAGCTCTCTTGCCCGCTGAGCGCCCCACTTCAACGCGGAACAATAATATTCACCTACCGCCCGGTCATGAAACTCCTCGCAAATCGCCCCGCCACCGTCAGCGTATATACCGATGAACACCTGCGTAACGCCCCCATGACCGACCCGTGCCTGCACCTCGACCTGCACACCATCGCTGAGCACTTCTTCATGGATGTGGTGAGGTAGCCGGCTGTTGGTCCATAACCAGAAATGTGCACCTCTGTGTCGCATCGCGTCACTCCTTGCATGGTACGAGGAGTAAGGCACAGCAACGATGGACTTGCCATGTAGGTCGTCGGGTCGACGGGCATAAAAAAGCCCCGCTGGAGGATTCTCCGGCGGGGCTTTTTATCACAGCGCAGGGCTGTAAATCAGGTGGTGTCCCAGGGCAGGTTCGAACTGCCAACCTTCCCCTTAGGAGGCATATGCTTTGGTGAGTCAGCTTGCTTCTGTTCGCTTCCAGGAACACCGTAAACATCTGTTTTTAAAGGGCCTATCTATTCTACTTGTGTCTTGAGGTTTCTCCTTGTAGCGTTCTGCATCACGAGAAGTGGGGACCGAAGTGGGGACTAGAATTGGCCACCAACACTGCTGACAAAAGCGTGAACGATCAAAAGCTCAAGGGCATGCCGCCAACATCCAAGTTGACGGAAAGCTTGCCTGGCCGTTCCCGAGGTAGCCTTTTGTTCAAGCGCAGCCAAAGTGGTGCGATCAGCGCCTATTTCCGCTATCGGCTCAACGCAAAGGACACGATGATCTCTCTGGGCCAGTATCGCTTGAGCGCCAGAGCGCCGGGACTGACGCTGTCTGAGCTACGCGACAAAGCGGCAGAGATGGCATTGATTGCTTCCGAGCACGGCGACGTTAAGGTGTACTTGGCGGCCAAAGCCGCCGCAGAGAAAACACAACGACAGGCCGTAGTGCTCGCGCAGCAGCTTGCGACCGACAAGGTAGCTTCGAAGAACTACTAAATGCATATGTCAAAGATCTGACCGCTCGCGGCAAGGTCAAGGCAAAAGAAGTCGAGCGTCTATTTCAGACGCATGTGATTGAGCATCACCCTGATCTGATGATCCGTCCGGCAAAGTCCATCACCGGCGAAGACATTCATTTAGTAATGAGCGCCCTGCTCGCCCGCAAGCCGAAAGGCCGGGGCATTGGAAACAAAGCGAAAACGGCCAACACGGATATGCGATCGACGGCAGCCAGTGTCCATCGCTATCTAAAAGCTGCATTCAGCTACGGTGGCAAGGCACACCTTTCCTTGGATCGCGATGTTAGCGAGTCGAAGATCTTTGATATTGGCGTCAATCCGGCTACCAAGGTCCCGACCCTTGCGAATACACGCGGCGGTCAGACCGAATCCCTGACGCCAGAAGAGCTTGGTGAGCTTTTACGTCACTTGGATACCCTACCTCCCCGTGAGACGGCGATCTGCAAAAGTTTAATCTACTTGGGCGGCCAACGAATGGAGCAACTGCTCCGTGTGACCTGGGAGGATACGTCCGATGACCTTCTGCACCTTACCGACGGAAAAGGGCAAAAGACTCAAGCATGGGATCACCTGCTACCCCTGACCGCCAGGATTAAACAAGTCCTGACGCCTTTGTTTGAGAGCAAGATTGGGCCTGGCCCGTTTTGTATTGGCCGGCGCTGTATTCGTCCGGATACAGCGGGCAAGCGATTCAGTGATGCTGGAAAAGCTTTGAGTGGGTCCGGTAAAACGCGATATTTCAGTTACGCGAACGTCCGGGTAACTGCTGAAACGCTGATGGCTGCACTTGGAATTACAAAGGAAATCCGTAGCTGGCTGTTATCTCACGGACGCAACGATGTGCAATCGATTCACTACGATCGATACAGCTATCTACCAGAGAAAAAGGCTGCTCTGGAGTTATGGGGTAGATACCTAGACTGTTTGTATGCGGAGAAAGAGTGGGATCAAGGCAAGGTTATTTTGCTCAGCCGAAAGCGGCCTCAGGAGATCACAAAAAGCTGACGCCGTGATTCGACTGACCAACAGGCGCAGTAGTAAAGACCGACAGAGAGCGGCCAGAAGGGGACGATGGCTTAACTGATACCCACCATCTTTTTAGGATAGGATGGCGAAAATTTAATCGCTTCTCCCTCCATACGGTTGTCGGTACGAGTGTGCACTGCGTGCGCAGCACATCCACCTCTGTGTTGCCCTGCTGATCTGGCGCAGAAGATTGAATGGAGTGTTTCAGCGATTGCGAATTAACCACTGTACGTTTACAGGAGGTAGACGATATGAGTTCGGCTCGGCATGACTACCAGCAATTTCTTGCTTGGCTTCACACACCGGACCGCGGGGCCTCTGAAAACACTCGGCGACTTGCGAATCTAGTAGATCAGCACTTCGACGTCGTGGCTGCAAGTTCGCGCACTCAGAGCCGTCGATCGGCGGTATTGTCTGCGTTCGCGAGAGAGTCTTTACTCCAGACAAGCTCGCGCCCAACAGCCGTCGCGGGTACGGGCACTGCTGGCGAGTGGGCATGGAGTTCATTGGACAGTCTTACCGTGGGCCCTTTCCGGGGCTTTCGAGTGCCCGAGACCTTCCATTTCCCTCAGCGAATCACCATGTTTTATGGGCCCAATGGCAGTGGCAAAACAAGCCTTTGCGAGGCGTTAGAATTGGCCCTTTTGGGTTCAGTGGATGAAGCTTCAGCTAAGCGCATTCCACCTCAGCGCTATTTCGCAAACCTTCATGAAAATAGGTATGCCCCACCAGCCCTCGCTTCGCGTGACGCTGAA
Organism: Pseudomonas sp. SG20052; assembly: GCF_031766055.1. Lineage (NCBI taxonomy): Bacteria > Pseudomonadati > Pseudomonadota > Gammaproteobacteria > Pseudomonadales > Pseudomonadaceae > Pseudomonas > Pseudomonas sp. SG20052. Next base: position 5,038,429 of record NZ_CP134498.1, read on the forward strand.
GGTCAAGTGTCAGCCGTGCAGGCGAACTCAGAGGCGTATCGATTCTGCTTCGTCGAGAAGAATCGCATCGATAATTTTTCGCGCATCGCCGCTAAGACGGCGGGCGAAAAGAAGGACCTGATTGCTTCTCTGTTCGGCATGCAGCAGTTCCATGACTTCGTCGGTAACTTCAACGAGTCGATGGACTCACAGCTCGGTCTGGTTGCAGTCCGGCAGCAGGAACTGGATACGCAACGCGCAGCACTGCAGCGCGATCATGAGACAATAAATGGCGAAATCCTGGCAATCCAGGCGATCGCACAAGATGAGGCGGCCTATGCCGAGGCATTCACCCTCGGTCTATCGTATCAGCAGCTACTTGCCCTTACTGGCAGTGACGCAGCACCAGGCCACCTGCATCAACTCAACGCACAACTGGATGGGCAATCACCCGGTCTTTATGGCGTCAGCAGCAATGCGTTTGTTGAGGCTTACCGTAGCGCGGATCTGGAACAGCAACGACTCGAGGATGTGGACAGAAGACTTGCCGCGAAGACTGGTGAGACCTCATTCCAAAGCCTGTATAACGCGGTCCTGGGATTACAAGCCTTAACACCCGATAACTGTCCCGCGTGCGGCACGCCAATCGATGGTGAGTATCGCGTTACGCGCGATCCCTACGCGCAGGCGCGAGAAGGTCTCGCCCAGCTTCAGGATCTCGCCAACCTGCAGACCGAAAAAAACAACATTCGACGCACATGGGAAGACGCATCCCGCGGCCTTGAAACTCTGCTGACACATTTCGCTCAGCGGCTCGGTGCCGACATCAGCAATCCCGATGAAAGAATCTGTTATCTCGCTTTCCCTGGCGTTGATCATACGGTGCCCTGGTGGCGATCGAGCTATGTAAGCCTGGACGGTACGCCTTCGATGGCTCAGAAAATCGTCAATTTTGCAGACGAATGCGAACGGATCGACATCCAGACAAACCAAGCACTGGCCGCTCGCACGCAAATGGCACAAGAACGCGCTCGCCTGGTTCAAGCGTCACAAGCTGTGACCGGCTTCCAGACCCGGCGGGCCGAAGTAGCCCGGCAAGTCGCGGCAGCTAGGCAGACCATCGCCAATTTCGAAGAAGCGAACGCCTTACTCATCGAGGCGGTGCGGCAAGAAGCTATGCAAATAGTGCTTGGCCAAAGTATTAAAGCGGCATACGACGAATTCTTGAGGCTATTACGGCAGTTCAGGGCCGAGCTACCCGGTACTCTCATAGCGGGACTCAACACTGCAGCATTAGAGATCTACAATGAATTCAATAGACGTGATCACGAGGGAGACAAGCTAGCTGCACTCCACCTCCCCACCAGTGAGGATGACCGCATCGAGCTCGCTTTTTGTGCCGCACCAGAAACAAGGGTCGATGCGCTGCATGTCCTCAGCGAGGGTCACGTTCGTTGCCTGGGTGTCGCAATCCTTCTTGCCAAAGCCCTGCATATTCAAGCGCCAACGATTATCTTTGACGATGCGATCAACGCGATTGATACAGAGCACCGTGAAGGCATCAGAGAGGCGATCTTCCAGAGCGATCGCTTTGCGACAACTCAAATTATCGTCACATGTCATAGCAGTGAATTCATCAAGGACTTACAGAACCACCTCGCTGCAGGCCAATGGACTGCCTACTACTTCATGCCCCATATCGGAGACCATCGACCGCGGGTAAGAGGCAACGAGTACACCTTGAACTATTTAGCTCAGGCTCGTGCAGCCCTAGACATGGGTGACTGGCGAAATGCTCTCGGCGCCTCCAGGCAGGCCCTGGAGATGATTACGGAGAAGATATGGAAGTGGCTGGGCAAGAACGAACTCGGACAGATCACTGTGCCGTTAGCTGGGCGCGGAGCGGAACCTGGGCTGAGAAATCTCTGTGAAGCGTTGAAGAGGCGACTCGAGGACGCACGAACATTTGTGCACCCAGACAAACCCGCCGTCGTACAGTGCCTGAGTGCTGTCATCGGAGTACCGGCGCCATCCAACGTATGGATGTATCTGAACAAAGGGGTCCATGAAGAGGCAGATCGTGATGATTACGATCCGAACCTTGTCCGCACTATTGTGGAAAACCTTGAAATGATGAATCAGCTACAGTTCCGCACGATGTCTAGAGATTTGGCCGCAGTCGCACAAGCGGCGCTCGCTGCTGCAATCGTTACCGAACCGGCTTTAGCCAATCAGAGAAACGAACGACCTGCCCCATAATTACTCAACGTTTTGGATCAGCCACCAGATTTTGCTGATAAGGGCCCTATAACTGTACCTTTCAGTGCGTCTATGGGGTCGAGAATCACATTTATCTGGGGCTTGCCCACTATTGCAATGATCATGAAGCAGTTTTGCTGCGATGTGCACGTAAACGACCTTGCATCGGCAGATGCACGGACTTGCCCACCCATTTGCATTCGACCTGACCAGTCATTTGCGTCGGATTTGACCAGCACGATTCGTGGGCATGATCGGCAGAGAACGGCCATAAGCAGTCAGTAGGGTATGTCCACGAAACCATGGGCGATTCAGTGCTTTCCAACTCGGTGTGACCGAGAAGGATCTGTACTGCTCTGGTGTTTTTCGTTCTCCGATAGATCAATGAAGTCTTGGTCCGACGCATCATATGAACTCCAATGCCTTAGCAATCACTTAGACATTCATGTGAAGAAGGCTTAGTGGCTTTGCTCTCAAGCTTTGAGCGCTCAAAATCGTCGCAATTCGCTCCTGATGCGTATCCGGAAAGTAGATTTTTCCAGACGATCTTGTGATCGCGGTGTACAGCAATGCCAGCTTTTTTGACAGCTCGGTTTTACTTCGCAGGTCAGCAAAATAGTACAGGTCCTCAGAAACTGCCATTCTCGGAAACTCGTAGTTTTTCACTGTAAATACTGTGGCCAACAACGGACGTGACGGTTTTCCATCAGCGAGCTCAGCCAATTTTGCGCATTGGTAAAGCCCGGAAACACCAAATTTGGTACCCACAACTTCAAGCCATTGCTCAACCCTGAGAAAGGCATCGTTCCACCTCATTTCCGCATGCAATTGTTCCCAGCTTCGGAAACGAGCAATCGCCCCGTGGCTCGGACGCTTGTCATGCATGTATAAATCAAGACACCCCTCTAGGAATGGTTCGAACTGATTGGTCCAGTCAATGACCGCAGCACCTTGGCTCAAATCGCGATTGCGAATTAACCAGTCGAAAATACCCCAATCATCGGCCACCAGAATTACTGAGGGTTCAGGAGGGAATGAGCCCGCTCGGTATTCAGCCACCACCGTGTCTTTCGCCTTATCAGCTACAAACGGTAACGCGCTTACGTCTGGGAACTCAGCTAAAAGTGGGTTGATGTAATCGACCAATGCTGGGCCTGCTCGTAACGAAATAGCCATTTCACGATGGCGAATCCTCGCGTTATGGGGCATGTATCGTCCTTGCAGATTTTGGAACTGGTCCCCCAAAGTAATTACAGTTTGAGGTGACCTGTCGAGGATATCGACCATTGGCCCGCTCAAGTCATGGCCTTCGTCGACGATTACAGTATCAATAGATTCAGGTAAATGAAGCCTCGACAAAGCCAGTTGTTTCACGCGGTGGTAGCCACGGACCGGAAGGGGATCCGCCTCTTCTTCAAAGCTTGTCATCTTGAACCAAAGCTTTCCGGCCGCGGCCGCTACTATTTCTTGTTCCGAAGTCGAGAGCCAGCGGACCTGGTCGGAAGGTATATGACTGATGGTGATCCGGGCATCGTTTGAAAAGCAAAATTTGGCGATTATCGACCAGCAAAGAGCCGCCACACGGGCAGCATTACGATTACCGATGGGGCTGATCCCTGCCTTTTCTGCGAGCGCTGAATACGAGAGTGGCAGTCTCGAAATCGCGTCCAGCCGTGTCTCAAGAGTCCTGTTCCCACCCGCCAGAAGTCTGGTAGCCATCCACCTGAATGTGACCGCCCAAACCTGATCCTTGGAAAATCGAGCCCGTATGGGTTTGAGCTTCGCTTCCACATCGGCGAGGAACAGGATTCTACGCTCTGGCATAAGAGCCAATATCTCGTTCAGCACAAAGGACTTCCCAGTGCCCGCGTGAGCTTGGGCATCGATGGAATCCTCCATGTTTGCCCTAATGTTCTGAACCAACCGAAGTTGGTGATCGCTTAGCTTTACTACCAAACCACTGAGGCGAACATGCTCATGTTTGATGGCACCTAATGAACCCGTGTGCTGCTTCGCATAATCGAAATTCCAGGTGCCCTCGGGATGAATGTACTGACGGCGAGCAACCGACTCTTTGTCCATCAGACCGATCTCGACTGCAGATGCTTGGAGAAGTCCCGCTTCAAAATCAACCTGGCTGTAGGCCCCAGCCAAAGCCGATCTCAGCTTATCGGAGTGATGAGTCAGCAGATTTGCAAACACCCGCTCCATTTCCAGAGGCGAGCGCACGGGCAGCTTGGGCAGCTGGAGCACGTAGAGAATCGCCGCTACCTCATAGCGAGACAGACGCACCACATCTGGAGCAGTCCCGATTGAAAGCGCAGCGCTGAGGTTTTCACTGAGAGGCAGGTACCAGCGAGGTTTCTTCATGAAAATCTATATCCCTAAAATTTAGCGCCGAACTTACCAGAGCTTTAGGCTACCCCAAGACGCGTGCGATATAGCAATAATCAACTCGAACAAATGCTTTCGGAGCTGGATGAACGCTCATGGTTCGCTCAAGTGTTGCCGCCGACGCCAAATTGACCCAGTTGCCGAGATATCATTGACCCAGTCAGACTTCTCGCGAACCACTACCTTTACTGGAATTGTGCCGATTTCAAGGTGGGGCAGTCGTACGTCAGCACATGGGTCAATTTGGCATTGGCGTCAACACAGCAGGGCAAGATCGAGCCACAAGTTCTCGAATACGTGCCAAAAAGCTCCTGGCTTGTCTAGCGATAACTTTCGTTCGCCGTCAGCCTGTGGTAACGGACGGCCAAACTGTATAGCGATTCATCGGGAAATGACCGGGGAAAAACAAGCAAGCGCTCCATTGAATTGGGCTCACGCGAACAATGTCACCAGGCAGAGTCCTTATCGACCCAACCATGCTGCTCGAGTTGATTCTGCAAGTCCTCGCCCTTGCAAAAATGGACACTAGGTGCTGCATCAACGCGAATAACATCTGCACCGAATTGAGCCAGTACCAAACCAGCCAACGGCGCCGGCACGAATGCCGAACTTGGATAGCGCTACGTTCTGAAGAAACGGTTAAGGTATGTCTAGTCTCGCACTTGATGATTTGTTACGCACCGGCATACCTGACTGACCCGTGCGTGGCGGGCAAGCAGATAAGCCGGGACGCAAACCTAGCCCAGCTCGCGCTTCAGTTGTTCCCGATCGAGAACCCCCTCCCATCGAGCCACGAATAGTGTTGCAACGCCGTTGCCAATCACGTTAATCAACGCACCACCTTCGGAAATGAATCGGTAGACACCCAGGACAAGGACGAGGCCAGCCGCAGGGATCACGTCGATGGAACCAAGGGTCGCCGCCAAAGTGATAAATGCACCGCCTGTAACACTTGCTGCTCCTTTGGAGGTCAGTAGCAAGATGAGAAGCAGAGTGACCTGGTGGTAGATAGACACATCAATATCGAGAGCCTGCGCGATAAAGATCGCCAACACAGTCATGTTGATACAGCTGCCATCGAGATTGAAGCAGTAACCAGAAGGAACGACCAATCCCACTGTCGACTTTTCACAGCCAAGCTTTTCCAGCTTGCCCATCAACCGTGGCAGTGCGGACTCGGACGACGATGTACCAAGCACAAGGACCAGTTCCTCCCGGATGTACTTCAGAAACTTCCAAAGACTAAAGCCAGCGAGGTGTGCAGCCAGATTGAGCACCACGAATACGAAGACTAGGCCCGTCACGTAATAGCAAATCAGTAGATTGCCATAGGAAGCGAGTGAGCCGATGCCGTATTTTCCAACCGTGAAAGCCATACCACCGAAAGCGCCAAGCGGAGCAACGTACATGACTATTTTCAGCATCCGGAAGAACGCTTGAGCAACTAGATTGATCGTGTCCAACAAAGGCTTGCCGACTGGTCCGAGCAACTGCAGTCCAAATGCGAACAATACAGAGATAAACAGAACTTGAAGAATATCCCCTTCGGTAAAAGCGCCGAAGACAGTTGTCGGAATGATATGAGTCAGGAACCCGACCACGCTCTGATCGTGCGCTGCCTTTGCATAACCCGCGATAGCGTTGCCATCAAGAGTTGACGGATCGATATGCATTCCAACGCCAGGCTTAAAGAGATTCACACCGATAAGGCCAATCACCAGAGCCAACGTGGTCAGAACCTCGAAGTAGACCAACGATTTAAAACCGATCCGGCCGATCTTTTTGAGGTTCTGCATGCTGGCGATACCGCTGACGACGGTGCAGAAGATGATCGGAGCGATAAGCATCTTGATGACTTTAATGAACGTGTCGCCCAAAGGCTTCATCTGCTCACCTAAAGTTGGACTCAGATGGCCCAGTAAGATGCCCAGAAGGATCGCCGCCAATACCTGAACATAAAGGTGGTTGTAAAACGGTTTCCGTTTAGCCAGTTGAAGCTCTGGTAATTCGGACGAAGAGCTGGTTTTTGTTGTCATAGCGCTCTACCTATAAATTAGTTGTTGGTATTGATCTGTGAATTACGACACCACGTTCACAGGCTTCCCTACGGCGAAGCCTTCAACAATTGAAATCAGTGTGCTTTTCAACCGAGCAACGCTACTTTGGCTAGCCCAACCAACGTGTGGAGTTACGATGAGATTCGGCAGATTACTACGCAGGAATGGGTGATCAGCCCGGGGGGGTTCGTTGTCCAGTACGTCTAGTGCCGCACCGCCGAGATGACCACGCTTTAGAGAGTCCAGCACTGCATCCTCATCAACTAGCGCTCCTCGGGCCGTATTGATTAGGAGCGCACCGGACTTCATTTGGGCCAACTGATCAGCAGCAATAAGGTGGCGGGTTTGAGGTGTCAACGGACAATGCAGGGAAATGGCGTCGGCCTGTTCGAGCATCGTGTCGAACGACACATACCCCCGCCGCACGGTAGCGGCACCACGATGCTCCGCAAAGATCACCTTCATATCAAGGGCGCTGGCCAGCCGAGCGACGCGGCTACCAATATCACCACGTCCAACAATTCCGAGCGTGGATCCTTGAACATCGAGGATGGGCGTGCCATGGACGCAGAAATGGTTGGAGGTTGGCCACTGAGTAATCGCAGCCTCCCGGTATTCAACCAAGTGGCGGCGCAGAGCAAACAACGAACCGATGACCGATTCTGCAACACTGACAGCGGAGTACGCCGGGACATTGCAGACGGTAACGCCGAGTTCGCGACATGCTGAGATATCGACACAGTCAAAGCCGGTCGCTGCAACACATATCAGCTTAAGCTGGGGCAATTGCTCCAACTCAACGCGTCCGATTTTAACCTTGTTCGTGATAGCCACATCCGCGTCCGCGAGTGCCTCTACGACTTCCTGCGCATTGGTACTCTCGCGAACAGTCCAGACATCAGCGAACGCTGGCCGCTCAAGAGGAGAGGGCAAGCTCGCGCCATCGAGAAAAACGATGTTCATGGTGTACCTCTTATTGTTCGACAGTGATGCGTGAATCAATCTGCTCGGCAACTTCAATCAGGTTCAAATCCGGGTCCCGGACATACACCGATCGAATCGGGCCCATAGCTCCAGTCCGTTGCACTGGCCCCTCTTCAATCGGCCAACTTTCAGCTTCGAAATGGGCAACAACTCTCTCCAAGCTCGTACTGGCAATGAAGCAGAGATCCAATGCACCAGGCACTGGCAGGTGGGCCTTCGGCTCGAACTCACGGCCACGTACATGTACGTTGATCTTCTGCTCACCAAACTGAAATGCGATCCGATTGGCACCGAAGGTTTCAAGGCGCATACCCATCACACGGATGTAGAAGTCTTTGCAGGCATCCACATCGATGGTGGTGAGCACGAGGTGATCCAGGTGGTCGATCATTTATTTGCTCCCGTAAAAGCCGAGACCACCTGCTTGCTGAGGGTGTGCAGGTGTTCCGGAATCGGATGAAGATCCAGTCGTTTACCTGCCGTCAATATCTGGCTCGGGGTAGGGTGACCAATGAGTCCAGGAAGTTTCGCGGATGCTGCGAGAATCCCATCCAGATTCACTCCAGTGTCATAGCCCATCAGTTGGAGCATGTGCACAAGGTCTTCGGTGCAGACGTTGCCGCTGGCACCCGGTGCGTAAGGACATCCACCAAGCCCCCCCAAAGATGAATCGAACCGGTCAACACCCGCTTGTAATGCGCCCAAGGTATTGGCTAGCGCCATTCCGCGAGTGTTGTGGAAATGCAGCGTGATTTGAAGTTCCGGAAAGCGTTGAATCACAGCTAAAGAAAGCGCCTGCACCTGAGATGGATAAGCCATACCAGTCGTGTCGCAGAGCGTCACGCCACGCACGCCCAGGCTGGCAAATCGGTCCACCCAGCCAAGGACTTCATTGAGAGCGACATCGCCCTGCATGGGGCAGCCGAATACGGTCGACAAAGAAACATTCACTGCCACCGGTCCTTGACCTATGACTGAAATAACCTCTTTGAGTTGTGCGAAAGACTGCTCACGCGTCATGCGCAGGTTTGAACGGTTGTGCGGCTCGCTGACCGACATTACCAAGTTCGCTTCATCCACCCCGCAACCAAGGGCGCGTTCGGCCCCCCGTAAATTCGGTACCAATACGGTGTACTCGACACCCGGTTTGCGAGTGATGCTATGCATCACCTCCTCTGCGTCGCGCAGTGCCGGGATCGCCTTTGGCGAGGTAAAAGAGGTCACCTCAATCTTGGCATAACCGCACTGACTGAGCGCATTAACCATCGCGATCTTGTCAGCGGTATCAATAAAGGTCGCTTCGTTCTGGAAGCCGTCACGGGTCGCGACTTCCTGCATATATAAACGCTTCATCTGTCTGCTCCGTACTTCAAATTATTCCGCGGCTACGCCATTCATCCCGGGTTGGAGCGTCAATACCGTGGGCGGCGAGCACCTCATCGGTATGCTCACCCAAGCTTGGAGCCTTCGAGCGCAGTTGCCCTGGAGTAGACAGAAGCTTGGGGACAATGCCAGGTAATGTGACAGGAGTGCCGTCTTCCAGAGTGCTGGGAAGCAACATGCCGCGAGCCTGATAGTGGGGGTCATTTGCGATATCGGCGGCATCGTAAATTTTCCCTGCAGGAATACGTGCCTCCTTCAGAGCAACCAGCACTTCCTCAAGGGACCGCTCCGCCGTCCAGGTAGAAATTGCAGCGTCAATTCGCGCAACATGGCTTACTCGACCATCGTTCTGTTCAAGTTCCGGATCGTTTGCCAGATCGAGACGATCTATCTTTTCCATCAAGCGACGGTAAATGCTGTCACCGTTCCCGGCGATCAAAGCGAACTTCCCGTCTTTGCAACGGTAGGCGTTCGTCGGAGCAATGCCTGGAAGGCTGCTACCAGCAGGCTGGCGGATTGCCTCGAACACGGAATACTCGGGAATCAGGCTTTCCATCATGTTGAAGACCGACTCATAGAGAGCCACATCAACCTGCTGCCCATCACCGTTGTTTTGTTCACGGTGACGCAAGGCAAGCAACACGCCTATAACACCGTGCAGCGCGGACAATGAGTCACCAATCGATACGCCGACTCGGACCGGTGTACGACCAGGCTCACCCGAAAGGTGGCGTAACCCCCCCATCGCTTCGCCAATCACGCCGAATCCTGGAAGGTCGCGATAAGGACCGCTTTGTCCGTAACCGGAAACGCGGAGCATTACGAGTCGAGGGTTGATTTCGCGCAGGACATCCCAGCCCAAACCCCACTTTTCAAGCGTGCCTGGGCGGAAGTTTTCGATCAGGATATCTGCGTCTTCGACCAAGCGTTTAACCACTTCATGAGCTTCGGTTTGGCGCAAGTCGAGGGTTAAAGAACGCTTGTTACGAGATTGGGCTGCCCACCAAACGGAAGTACCGTTATGGAGCATGCGCCATTTACGGAGAGGATCACCAATGACTGGAGGTTCGATCTTGATAACGTCTGCGCCGAACTCAGCGAGAATTTTGGCTGCAAAGGGGCCCGCGATCAGTTGGCCCATTTCGATAACCTTGATGCCTTGCAATGGAAGGTTCATGGCGTAACCCGCTTTTGTTGTTTGTTATGGTGCAATGATCTCCTCGCTTTCCGTTGATGAAAATTGCGAAATTCTCCAGTACCCTTTCCAAAAGCGAAAGGCTAGGTGCTCGTAATGAACCTTCTTCATGTCGATTTGGTTTCGCTCCGCCTGCTGGTATTTGCAGCGGAAACCCTGAACCTTACTCAGGCGGCCAATCGAGCAAATATGACGCTCTCGACAGCGAGCAAGCGTTTGACGGAGCTTGAGCGAATCACCGAATGCGCCCTATTCGTGCGCTTGCCACGTGGGGTGGAGCTGACCGCCGCCGGTCGCGGAATCGTCGACCATGCGCGTCACATCCTCGACAGCGTGAATCGGATGGCATGTGATGCGAACGACTTCGCAATGGGAGTGCGAGGAAATGTTCGCCTGACCGTAAACACATCCGCAGTAGTTCAGTTCCTGCCGCAAGATCTAGCCATGTACTTAGCGAACAATCCGTTCGTGCGAATCGGCATGGAAGAGGCGTTGAGTGATGACATCGTTGCGGCGGTGCATGATGGTCGTGCGGATATCGGCATTTTTGCAGACAACGTGGCTTCCTATGAGCTAGTCAAACGGGTATACAGACGAGATCAGCTCGTATTGCTCGTACCCGTGAAACACCCTCTTGCAGATTGTCACGAGCTCGCATTGGTAGAGGCGTTAGATCATGACTTTGTCGCGCTAAATCAGGGTAGTTCGCTGCTGCGACGCCTTACTGATGCAGCTGTAGCCAACGGCAAAATGTTGAAGGTTCGGATTCAGGTGAGCAGCTTCGATGGCATCTGCAGGATGATTGAAGCAGGCCTGGGGATAGGTGTGTTGCCGTTAGCTTCAGTGAGAAAGGAATTACTAGGCACTCAACTAGTAGCCATTCCACTGTCTGATGCCTGGGCTCGGCGCACACTATATGTGGGGGTGTCGAACGAGGCGCTGCTGTCGCCAGAAGCGGCCAAGCTTTTTGACTACTTGGCCCGAATGGAGCACGCGGGGGATGAGCCAGACAAGTGACTATGTCAGGTTAGGGTTTTAGGCTTTTGTCTTTGCGGCACGACGAATTGAGGGAAGTGCAAACGTAAAGAGTTCAGAGATCACGAAAACGCCAGTCATGACGAGTAAAACGACCTGATATCAGTAGCTCCTTTCGTCGCACGTCTTGCTTAATGATCAGCGTTTGTCTGGGAGTAAGAAGTCTACCTCGTAGATACCCCCGCGCCGCGCGGACGGCCACTGAGTGTGTGACTGGCCTTAAGTCACTCAACTCCCATGCGAGCCAGCCGTCTTCAAAAATAACTTGCGCAAGTCGCTTGCATGCTAGCGAGGACGAATGGACGCACGGCTTTCACGCGCGCAATTGCGACGGCAATACCGTTATCGTTTTCGTCACCATCTCTATCAGCAAACGCCCCCTAGGTTTTTGAAACCATTTTTTCCATAGCTACAGGCGACCAGAAACCTACCAGCCAGTGCAGGCGAGTGGGTTTCGGACGCCACAACAGCGAGCTAACGAGGACCGGTGGCAGTGAGCGATGATCGTCGGTTAGTTCACGCCGCAAGCGACACGGTCGCCGCCACCACCTAGCGGTTTGGGCATATCCGAATGGTTATCGCTTCCGGCGTGGATCATCAGTGCGTGGCCTTTGATTTCCGAGATACTTTTCAGACGCGGAGCAAGCACCGGATAGTTGGCAATGCCGTCAGCTCTCACGTAGACCGCAGGTAAGTCACCCAGGTGCCCATCGGCGTAAGGCCCAAGATGCTTCCCGGTTTTTTTCGGATCGAAGTGCCCCCCTGCCGCCAGCGCGGCGACTTTGGCACCGTCCTTCACGCCCGCTTCGCAACTGCCGTTTTCGTGCACATGGAAACCATGCACGCCGATCGGAAGAGATTTGAGATTCGGGGTGAACAACAGGCCATAGGGTGTCTCACTGACCGTGATCGTTCCAATCTCTTGTGGCGCTCCGTCCGCGCTCACCAGAGTCATAGGGACATCGAGGGACGCGGCGTTGGCCGCTCCCATCGCGAGAGTGCCGATCAAACCAAACCACAGAGAGCATTTCATAAGCTTTTTCCTGAATAATTATATGTCTGTTTAGGGGGATTAACTAACTTAGGGACTCAAGTGGTTGCGCGCCATCGTCAGTCGTGCATACAAAACTCCCTGATAATAAAGGGGAGCGGCGAGCGGAACACTTAGTTTATACGTACACCTAATGAGAGACGTATTGCTAAAAACAACTTGCCAATAACACTACATCATACTCGCCATATAAGGCACGAATAAACCATAACAATGTAGGTTTTTTGACATCATGGGTTTGCGGATCTCACCCTTTCCATCAAATACCTGACCAACTCTAGATCCGGTATTTGCGCCTGACTTACCTGCACCGTCTGCCTTTGACTCGGTGCTAGACGCATCTGCTGGTCACCGTAGATAAACCCATATCTAATATGTGGATGGTCCTCACAGAACGCCAATAAATCTAGGTCTACTCCGACAGTCAGAGAGGTACTGATCAACACTAGATCGAATGGCTCGCAGCCGTATTCCACCAAGGTTAAAAGATCTTCAATGGAATGCACTGGGGCGATGCGAAAATACCCCAACTGATTCAAAATCCGCTCGATCTTCATTCGATGGAAATGCTGATCGTCGGCGATCAAAATACGTAACGCTTTATTCGACATCTTAGACAATCCCACAATGACATACCAACAAGCATCTCTACACAGCAGATAATCGGCGGAACGCCATTTTTGTGAAGCTGAAGTAGTTTCTCCGGATAGCAACTCAATACGAGTAGCGGGCTACGAACTATCTGTTTATGCTATGCCTTGAATCGCCCCTAGTTTTTTAGACACATATCATTCGAGCTCCACTGAATAACCTATGTGACCTCATCAGATGGAGAGCAACTGTGCTGCACGCAAAGCGCGCGGCGACAATCCATAGCGCTGACGGAAGCGGACGGAAAAGCGCGACGCGGAAGCATAACCGCAGGCTTCAGCTATCTCGCCAATAGGTCGAATAGTAGATTGAAGCCATTGCAGTGCCAGCCCCATTCTCACTTGCTCTAGGATATGACTAAAACTACTGCTCTCATTGGCAAGCCTGCGGCGTAGTGTAGATGCGCTTAAGTGTAGGTGCTCAGCAACACGAGCCACAGTCCAACTGGCAGCTGGATCGAGCATCAATAATTGTTGTACCCGCGCGCCGAGCGGGTCGCGGCGATCAATCAGCAGTGGGCCAGCATACCCGGCGAGGCTGAGGGCCAGCAGCACCCCCTCTCCATAATGGGTGCGCAAGGCTTGCGGTGCATCGGTGGTAAGGCAAGCCAGCAGGTTCTCCCAAGCGTCGGTAGTATGACGATCAAGCGGCACACATAGCTCGGCGCTCGATGCGTGACTTAACCGGGCATGGATTTCCACCCCGTGACGAGCACGGAAACTGCTCAATAACTCTTGCGAAAAGGTGACGGTATCAGCGATGTAGTTCCCTAGCGCACCTGGTTTGTTAGTGACACCTAGCTCACGGCCTGCCGGCATCAGGATCAGGTCCTGAGGGCCGGCACGCATCTCGCGATTATCCCATTGCACCAGCTTTTCGCCTTGCCGAACACGGCATAAGGTGGGTACAAAGATAGGCACCCTATGTATGGCGTGTACATGCCGTGCCTGGATGACGCCAGCCTCTAAGTATTTTTTATAGTGTCTGATCACGGCAAGTCCATTTGTAACCGTTTAGCGTCCGTAGATTGCGGTTAGCTTGGCCTTAGCCAATACATTGGCGTTCAGCATATAACCAACCATCGCGCCGCTGGATTGCTCATCGAGCGGCAGTTTATCAACCTTCAGAGCCCAAACAGTGAACTGGTAATGATGCGGCTTAGCGCCGGCCGGTGGGCAGGCTCCACCAAAACCAGGATGACCGAAATCTGTGCGGCCCTGCGTTGCTCCCGTGGGCAGTTTTCCTGCTGGGCTACCAACACCGGCCTGTAAATCCATGGTAGACGGCGGTAGGTTGACTACCGTCCAGTGCCACCAGCCGCTACCAGTCGGAGCGTCCGGATCGTAGACCGTGATAGCGAAGCTTTTTGTGCCCGGCGGCGCGCCGCTCCAAGAGAGTTGCGGTGACGTATTGTCACCGTCGCAGCCGAATCCTTGGAACACCTGATGCGTAGTAAGCGGTTTGCCATCAGCGATATCGCTACTAGTTAGCGTAAATTCGGCCGCGTTGGCTGCAAAGGCAAGGGGCAATGATAGGGCGATCAGAGAGAGTTTGATTTTCATAATGGCTTTCTTCTTTGGCTTGGAATGAAGAGAGTATAAATTCGAAGAAAACATCTTATCGTGCAGGGATGCTCAAAAATTGTGCGCAAATGCTCATAGACATAACTCCCTACGGAGCACTAAGCTGCGCTGAATAGGTTTGCTACGTTTCCCACCCGACCTGCCTATTAATCTTAGAGGGTCGCTGTTAAATTATTGGAACTTACAGTCTACGGCTCACTCAACCATTACTGATAGTTTGCCAGTAAAGTCTGTCATTGCTCAAGATGCCCTACTTTTAAAGCAGCAGAAGCTATGTATTTTTCCAGCAACGGACTTCAGGAATGCATCGCTGCTCACGGAGTTCAATTGATAGCGCATCTACCCAAATACCTAGGACGACTCGACTATAAGCGTTTCAATTTACGAAAAATTTAAAAGTTTGCACAAGTAGCAAATTTAGAAACTTCTTGGCAGTTGAAGAATATGCTCAGCCACATATGACAGAATCAGATTGGTGGAAATGGGGGCAACTTGATATAAGCGAGTTTCCCGGAATTTTCGCTCGACATCATATTCGCAAGCGAAGCCAAATCCACCATGTGTTTGCAGACAGGCGTTAGCAGCTGCCCAGGACGCCTTAGCAGCGAGATATTTGGCCATATTTGCACTGGCACCAGCATTCTGACCGCTGTCATATTCGTAGCATGCACGCCAGCGCATCAAGTCCGCCGCTTCAATTTCAATATGCGACTCCGCTATTGGGAATTGCACACCTTGGTTTTGCCCGATTGCACGCCCGAAGACAACACGATCACGAGCATAAGTGCTGGCCTTTTCCACAAACCAGCGCCCATCACCGATGCACTCGGCAGCTATAAGCGTACGCTCAGCGTTCAAACCGTCCAGAATGTATCGGAAACCCTTCCCTTCTTCACCGATTAAACTCTCAGCGGGCAGTTCGAGGTTGTCGAAAAATAGTTCATAGGTCTCGTGATTAACCATATTCGCGATGGGCTGAATGGTCAGTCCCTTGCCAATGGCTTCACGTAAATCAACGAGGAAGATCGACATACCGTCCGATTTCTTTTTAACCTCAGTGAAAGGTGTGGTGCGAGCAAGCAAAATCATTAGATCAGAGTGCTGAACTCGAGAGATCCACACCTTCTGTCCGTTGATCACGTACTTATCACCGCGCTTGACTGCGGAGGTCTTGATCTTGGGGGTATCGGTGCCGGTAGTGGGTTCGGTCACCGCCATCGATTGAAGACGCAATTCGCCTGCTGCGATTTTGGGAAGATAGTACTCCTTCTGCGCCTCACTTCCGTTCCGGAGCAACGTGAACATGTTGTACATCTGACCATGAATTGTTCCGGAGTTACCCCCGCACCTATTCACTTCTTCAAGAATTATAGACGCTTCAGCGAGACCAAGTCCTGAACCACCATATTCAGTTGGAATCATTGCCGCGAGCCAACCAGCATCAGTGAACGCTTTCACAAATGCTTCAGGAAAGCCTTTTTCCTTATCAATTTTTCGCCAATAGGCTACATCAAACTCTCCACAAAGGGCACGAACACCTTCGCGGATAGCGTTTAGTTCTTCATTGGAATTAGGATTCATATTGTGTTCCTAGGCATAAGAATGACCAAATCTGACTTCTGTGGTCTGACAAATTCAGGATTCATCACCTGCACAAAGTTTCGCGCACCCTGGACTATCGATTCGCTCACAGCCGAAGCAGTTCGCTGCCAATAGAGAATGAACACCTCGACAAACAAACTTCCGAAACTTTATATTTAGAATTGCCTATAGAAATGCAGATATATTTAGCATCGTAATCAAAGGCCCGTTTTACGCACCGAATTGATGTTGATCACAGCGGAAATTTTTGATCATGAATTTCTCAACTGGATAATAAAAGCACCCTCGTACGCACTGTCGTGGGCAGGCGCCGAGAGTGAAAACTAGATTGGTTTCAAGTAAGCAGCAGCCAAACACATCTCACTTTACAGATAGAATGGCCTTGGCTTTGATGATCACTGGCAGGTCGATCATGGCCCCGTCAAGCACCGTAACTCCACCTTTGCTTACCTGAGCAGCAACGAGAACTCTACGCGCCCATTCGCATTCTTCATCAGTAGGCTTAAAGGCCTCGTGTACAGGTGCTACTTGGCGAGGATGAATACATAATTTCCCGCCGAAGCCAAAGCGTTTGGCCATTTTTCCGGCGGCCTCAATAGCTGCAAAATCATCCAATGCTGTCGTCACACCATCGATCGGGGATCCAATACCAGCAAGTACCGACGCCAGGGTAATTTGGGCTCTGAATGAATTCAGCTCAACATCTTCACATTGTGTCCCCAAATCGACCTGAAAATCGATGGTGCCGAACATTAGTCGCTGCACTGAACGACTACTAGTGATCTCTTGCATCGACGCAAAACCAGCTGCTGACTCAATCATTGGCAAAAGAACTAGATCAGCATGTCCTAAGGCAGCTATCGCGTTGAGATCACGGCTGTTGCTTGCTTTGGGCACCACCAACCCCGCTACACACGGATGGTGTGCGAACGCAGCGATATCTTGTTCGTACCAATAGGTGTCAGCAGCGTTGACCCTGATATAAACCTGCGAAGATGAACCGATCCAATCCGCGACCAAACTTCGGGCAAGCTCCTTATCCTGCGGAGCTACAGCGTCCTCCAGATCGATGATGACTGCATCGGCCCCAGACTCCACCGCCTTCTGAAATAGTTCAGGTCTATTACCCGGAACAAAGAGATAGCTTCGAGGCAAGCACTTGACATTCTCTGGCACTGACATTTTTCTTCTCCGTTGAGGGCAAAGCTCCTCACATGAATAACCACATCTCAGTCATGAAGTGGCTGTCGATGTATTTGAGGACCTAAGGTGACTGTAAGCTGTTAATTCATATAGAAAAATCATTTACCAACATCTATAGATTCGTGCCTGCCCACTCATTCTTATACCAACTCATTGATACTTAATTTATAGAGCGTGTGCACCCGCACTTCCGATATCAAGAGCGCTATAGATTTCATTGTAAATCTTTCCAATCAAGACCATTAATGAAATCAAGTACCACTTTTTTCAAGGGCCGCTCCAGGCGAACTAAAGCCCGTATTTTCCTCGACAGTTCCATTGCCATCCAGGTATCCATGCTTACGTAAATCAGGCATTAACATAGCCGCTATGAATGTAACGCACGCCAACGCAGCTACGTAATAAAAGAAGTAACTTTCAACTCCCATCGTTCGTAGCGTCAATGCCGTATACTCTGCAGTCCCCCCAAACAATGCATTTCCAATTGCATATGGAAGGCCAACTCCCAACGCCCGAACCGAGGCTGGGTAGAGATCAGCTTTAAGTACTCCCGTGACCGGCGTATAGAAGGCGGCAATGATGAGGCCAGACATAACCAACGCAAATGCAGCATAGGGGCTCGATACCGTTTTAAGTACCGTCAAAATTGGAACAACTAACAAGGCCGCCAATCCGCCAAAAATTAACATGCTTTTTTTAACGCCAATACGGTCTGCTAACATACCGACAAATGGCTGACAGATCATGAAACACACGAGCGCAGAGGTCATGATAAAACTTACAGTACCGGCATCTATCCCCACCGACAGCACCAAAAATTTTTGCATGTAGGTGGTGAACGTATAGTAGTACAACGAACAACCGCCAGTGATGGCGACAGTTAGCATCACTGCTCGCTTATGTTTGAGCAGCGCTTTAATAGACCCCGCCTCTTTACGCTTCATGTCTTTTGCAGAAGCAGTTTCTACCATCGACCGACGTAGATATACAACCACGATAGCGCTTACCGCTCCGATGAAGAAAGGAATTCTCCATCCCCAAGCCTTCAACTCCTCTGGTAATAATGTGTGCTGAAGAGCGGTCACGGTCAGCAGTGCAAGTAATTGGCCTGCAATGATTGTGGCATACTGGAATGAACCGAAGAATGAGCGCCGGCCGGGAGTCGAAATTTCACTAATGTAAGTAGCACCGGTCCCGTACTCAGCTCCGACAGAAAGACCTTGCATCAGCCTAGCTACTAATAGAAGAGCAGGCGCCGCAACACCAATAGTTTCATATGTAGGCATTACCGCGATCATCAAAGATCCACCACACATCATGAAAATTGAAATAATCATTGAAACTTTTCGACCACGCGTGTCAGCAAGATAACCGAATATCCAGCCACCGAGGGGGCGCATGAAAAATCCGACAGCAAAAATCCCAGCAGTCGCTAACAACTGACTACCTTGATCTCCAGACGGAAAGAATAATGACGCGAAATAGATAGACGTATAGGCATAAATAAAAAAATCGTACCACTCGACCAAATTTCCCGAGCAAGCGCCAAGAATTGCACGCACTCTCCCTTTATTTGTCATCGAAGAAACTTCAACAGCACCAGACTTATCAACACCACTTATTTTTGTCATTATAATCTCCACGAGCGAATATATCTGCGGGCGCGTTTAATACGCCAAACCGCTAAGCCGGCGGCAGGCGAATAGGGGCCGCAACATCATTCATATGAACTGTCGACCAAGCCACATCATCAATCTAGGCAAAACATTTTGAGCAAAATACTAGTGCCAGTGAGAGATGCAGATAATTACAACTGCTACTCATTGACACACTTCATATAACACCTTCACGACTACTATCTCAGTACAAGTTGATCCACATCGAGTGTTGCTTGCAACACTCGATGCTTTGGCATTCATTACAACTATTAGGGTGGTGTATAGGCCGAGAAACTAGAAACTTGCGCGTGCCTGCATCGAGACTGCGCCGTCAGGTAAGCTGACCCATAACAGCAAGTCATCACCCTCATGCGCGGCATTTAAAGTCAGCTTCGCGCCAAGTAAGGCTGGTTGAACTCCGCGATAATTAAAGTATTTGATCGGTTTGCCCGCGATTCTCTCGGCATAGCCCGCAAGCAGAGTCGCATTGAGCGGGCCATGTATCACTTGACTCGCGTAGCCTTCAACGTCTCGGCAATAGTCAGCATCGTAGTGAATGCGATGGCCATTGAAGGTTAGTGCTGAATAGCGGAACAAGGTAGTTGAGGTAGGCAAGAACTCACGGGAGTGAATGGCTTCCGGCATGGCGGTAAATGTCTTATTGGAGCCCGGTGGAGTCGCTTCCTTGTAAACAATGTCATGACGTTCCGAGATAGCCACTTCACCAGCATGCGACACCTCATGCTGCACTGTGACAAATACCAATTCACCACTACGGCCTTGCTTGTGCTCTACCGAAACAACACTCGAGCTCCTTTCGACCTTGCCGTCCAGAGGCAACGCTTTCTTGAATTCGAGCTGCCCACCTGCCCACATCCGATTTGGTAGCGGCACTGGCGGCAAGAAACCACCTAGGGCCGGGTGGCCATCACGACCTAACTCCTCAGGCGGTAACCCTTCCAGGAAATACAGCCAATGCCACAGTGGGGGCAACGGATATCCTGAGGTCAAGTCGCTCTGAGGAATGCCCAGCGTCGCAGCCATCAACCGTGCATGGCGCGAAGACAAGACATCATGATCGACGTGGGACTTACCAACCCATTGGCGTAGATGTTGAAGATCAATAATGCTCATATGGATACTCCTTGCTGTTTGACACTAGGTATCGGCAACTGGAATTCTTCGCGCAAACGGTCACTGTGTTCGCCTAAGAGAGGGGCTTTCTCGAAACGTTGTTCATCCCATGGAGCCCGCACGGGGGGAGCGACCATTTCTACTTGACCGGATTCAACGTCCATAGGCCACTTGCGCAGGGCCGGGTGTTCCGCCATCTCAGCTACCGAGCGAACTTGACCGTAAGCGGTATTTGCCTCACTTAGTTTTTGAAGAGCTTGTTCAGCGTTTAACTTGGCGAAGGAAGCATCGATGAGCGCATCCAGTGCTTCTCGGTTATGAACGCGTTCTGTGTTAGATGCAAAGCGGAGGTCAGTAGAAGCACCGGTACCCTCCAGGAAGACCTCGCAGAATTGTTGCCACTCTCGTTCGTTTTGGATGCTTATTACGATGTCTCGTTGATCGCCAGTGGTATATGCGCCATATGGAGCAATCGATGGATGGCGAAGTCCTTGGCGTGTTGGAGCGCCTTTGCCATAAGTCTCGTGTAGATAGGGAATGGTCATCCAGTCCGCAGCTCCATCAAACAGCGATACTGCAATCCCAGAGCCTGTACCGGTTTTCTCACGTAGCTGCAGGGCAGAGAGCACCCCGATTGCAGCGTTCATACCGGCGCCGATGTCGCAAATCGACACACCGATTCGTCCATATCCTTCAGGCGAACCGCTGATGCCGGCCAAGCCACTTTCGCATTGGACCAAAAGGTCATATGCCTTCAAAGAACTGGCCGCGCCACCAGCTCCATAGCCGCTGATGTCACAGGTGATTAGCTGTGGATTCAATTTCCGAAGGTCTGCACTGTCAAATCCAGCGCGAGTGAGAGCACCTGGCGCAAGATTTTGAACAAAGACGTCAGCGCTGGAGATAATGCGCTTCAGCAATGCGGCGTCTTCCGTTTTTTTGAAATCCAACACCAGCGATTCTTTACCTCGGTTGGTCCACAAAAAGTATGAGGAGTTGCCCTTGGCTGCGTCGTCGTAACCCCGTGCAAAATCCCCTTCTGCACGTTCGACCTTGATGACCCTCGCCCCCATCTCAGCCAAGCGGCAAGTGCATAAAGGTGCTGCCAGTGCCTGCTCGATGGAGACGACGGTAATGCCTTGCAGAGGTTTGATGATCGACATTAGGTTTTCCCTTTGACAAATTTCTTACACGAGTATGTGCAAAGAACGGTCAAGGGAGCAGCGAGATTTTACAAAGCCTGTGTTTGTTAAAGGCAAACGCCTGGCCTATTTCATGTAGTGAATTTGAAAAAGCAACCCATGATTTTGCCGTAGACTAACGAAATACTGTATGACTTAACTTATTTAAAGGTTTTTCTAGCCGTCTCTGTGGAGGGAAATCTGGCGCGAGGGACGGAATTTTGTATGAGTCGCCCCGGATTCTCTAGACACCTCGCAAGCTCATTGCGTAACGCTTTTCAAACTCTATCGGTGACAGCTGATTGTTGAAACCATGACGGCGTTTTGCGTTGTAGAACATCTCGATGTAATCGAAGACATCGCTACCCGGGGCGATTCAAAGAACAGTCAGGTGAGTAGCAAGCTTTTACAAAGCCTGTATTTGTTAAAGACAAACGCAAGGTCTATTTTATGAAGTAAACTTGCATAAAAATCTTATAATTTTGCCGGAGACTAACGGAATGCTGTATGACTTAACTGATCTGAAGGTCTTTCTAGCCGTCTCTGAGGAGGGAAATCTGTCGAGAGGGGCGGAACGTTGCAACCTTGCTCCATCGTCGGTCAGTCTGAGAATAAAGAGGCTGGAGGACAGTCTCGGCACGCACCTACTAGTGCGACAATCTCGGGGGGTGAGCCTTACCCCGGCGGGTTACGTTCTAGTAGAGCATGCAAGAAGATGTATAGCGCAGCTGGAACAAATGACGTCTGACCTCCAACCCTTCGCCAGTGGCTTGATCGGACATGTCACATTTTTTGCCAACAACAATGCCATTAGCTCCTATTTACCTGATGACCTTGGCCGCTTTTTCTCTTTGTACCCAAACGTCCGCATCAGCCTCGAAGAACGCTTGAGTCATGACATTATTTCTGCTGTGTCGTCCGGCCGTGCAGATATTGGTGTTGTGGCGATGGAAACGGAGCATCCCGAGCTGGATTTCTTTCCGTACAGACAGGATCAATTGGTACTCCTGGCCCCCCTAAACGGACGGTTCGACGACCGACATTCTGTGAGCTTTGCAGAGTGCCTGGGGCTCCCGTTTATAAGCCTCCAGTCAGGTGCAGCGCTGCATACTTTTTTGATGAATCACGCCAGTGCTCTGGGTGGTCGATTGGATGTGCGTGTCCAGGTTTCTGGCTTCCGAGCGATTGCGAGACTGGTCTCATCAGGTGCAGGAATTGGGGTTGCCCCTCGCTCGGCTTTAGAACCAGCAGACCTAGACCGACTTAAAGTTATCGAAATATTAGAAGGCTGGGCTCGACGGAACTTACAAGTATGTGTGCAGCGCCACCCTCGAGAGCAAAATGTATTTCGTGACCATTTGATAAAAATTCTGTGCCCTCCATGAAAAATGGTCAGCCTATTAACTATTAAATTTTACGCGCTCGCGACGCAAGGTTGGCGGCGGCGTCGAATTGACCCAGTTGCCGAGAAATCACTGACCCAGTTTGATACCTCGCAAACCATTAACTTCATTGGATTTTTACTGATCTAGAGGTGGGTTAGTCTTGCGTCAGCACGTGGTTGAACTCGGCGATGGTGTCAACACATCATCCTGTGGTAACGGACTGCCAGGCTATACACAATCGCCCACTCCATCAGTAGCGCTCTCATGGTGCTACCTATCCTCCTTATACTTAAGAATCAATGGTATTGAGCCTTTTGAGTAGTTCATGCTCACTAAATATTCATCAAGGCCCTTTTTCCCAGGCAGATCTAAGAGGCGAGGATGATCAACAGCGCCCGGAACCCTCCGGGTGTTGGCGCTGATGCGATTTTTACCATACTGTCGGAACTCATTGGCCCGCCCAAATACTCAGCATACGATGGCCTTGCCTAGGATTTCAGAGGCTGCAAATAGGTCAGTGAAAATCAGCAGACTGGACTGCTGTGATCCAGACAGGCCTGCCCAAGAATGGTCTGCACTATCTCGACATCGCCGGTGGCGTCCATACCTTCACCTAATCCGTGCCGATAGCCCTTAGTCTGCTCGCAAGTACACCTCAGGCTCGATGGCACCGCTGGGATACAACACGTCGCCAATCTCCAGCAAGGCCAACTCGATGACACGAATACCGGTGGTGTGCGTGAGCCACAACAGCATCACGTCACGCTCCGGGAGACGTCCGGTGACACTGGCTATACGGATCAGGTGTTTGAATTGTCCAGGGCGAAGGGATGCAGCACGACGAGGATTCATGGGACGGGCTCTCTGTCAGGATTAGTCGCAACAAAGAGAGTTGGCAGCAGACCTCCAGCAAAGCCTACCACCAGCGATTTCGCAGTGTTCACGGAAAATTGGAGAGAACGTTGCTCCTCCCCGCCATTCGCTTCGTCTAGACACTCTCAGCCAACAGGTTTAAATCTTGCCATTCCGAATGCCAGTCACGCTTGGCGAGCTATGCACCGTGCATAGCTATGGGAGGTTTAAGGATCCAGTTTGTCATTCGCTTTAGCTAGTTATGCACCGTGCATAGGTACGTCACCCGCGACATGGATCAGCCCTGGTTTTGTGGCTCGACTCAATCTGACGATTCTGCATCCACTGCTGGCTTCATTGCAGCGGCAACACTTTCAGCCATTTCCACCAACACGTCGACAATGCGTGAGTGCTCCCATGGATCGTTTGGCGCAACAGCGGTTGCGACCACCCTCGGGTTTGCCAGCACGGCCTGCAGAGCATCGAAGTCATTTGCATTCAGGTCTAAGCTGAAGCTCAAGCGTTTAGTCATGATGTAACTCCAAAAGGGGGGTCTGGATGCCGATGGCCATCACTTGACCTAGACGCTCGGCATGATGGGTATAGCTGAAGGCTTCGACTCGGCTGACTACCGAGCGAGGGCCGTCGTCGAAGAATCGATTACGGAGATTGATCAGGTCGATCTCATCAGGGGTATTTTCCAGAAATAGCACAAGATGCCAGCCACCATTTCCTTGCCAACATTTCCCATCAGATAGCGGATGGGGAACGACGTACGCCTTTTTAATCGGCAACACCTGCTGAGCGATAGCTACCAGGAGTACAAAAGGACCAGCGTTTTCGTTGGGAAGCGAAGCGCGAAGCTGTTCAAGCTGGGTCGCGAGATTGGAGATCTCTAAAGCACGCATCTGCTTTGCAAGAGTTTGAATCTGACAGAGGACTTTTTCAGCATTCCGAAACATTAGATCGATCTCCCGCGGCTATAAACTGCTTCATCCTCGTCATGCGAAGACTGGGTTTCTGACTGGGCAACCGGCCTTATTGTCGGTTCTGCCAGAGCAACGGTTTCAATATTCTGCATTTTTCGCTGGACGCTCATCTCTTCGATACGCTTCAGGGCCTCGTTGGGATCTTCTCCAGGTAGCAGACCAATACGCTCACGAACATCCTCAATCTGCGCTCCAGGAAACTGGCCGACGAGTCGAGCGTGACGCTTCACGGTTAAGTTATCGCCGCCTTGGTCACGGTCATAGGCCGTACTGAAATGCTCGATGTGGTATTTCTTGGCCAAGGCAGTAATTGCTCCCTCAGTGTTCGGCCCCGGTTCGCCAGTAGTACCTACGAAAAGGATCCGCTGCCGTTCTTCCAAGCTGGCAAGCTGGTACGCGCTCAGGGTGTCGACGCCCCCCTCAGAAAAGCGAATCTCTGTGGGGGTCAGGCACTTGGGATTGGCCAAGTAGATGCCTTTTTCGGTGTCCTTCGAAAAGCCTTTATGTTCCTTGCGATGTTCTTCGCCCTTAACCCTGGTGATCTCCACACCTCGGTACTCGTAGCCAGAGAACTTGCCTTCAGAGTTGATATGCGGGAAGACGGCAGATCCATATCGGCTCGACTTCCAGCGAGTTTCGGCTAGCACTTCGGCTGAGATTCCTCGCTCGGAGGCGAGATAGTTGTCGCGGCGCGACATAAGTCCAAATGTGCGGTAGGCATCAGTGGTGCCCTTTTTGATCTCTTCTGCTCGGGCCTGCTCTTTGGCTCGTCGCTTGATCTCTCGATCACGATCAATGCGAGCTTGCTCGTCAGCTGATGCGCCGTGACTAGGTAAATCGCCCTTAAAAGCTCGAATGTCCTCCTTCGCCTCAGCGAAGCTACCGCCCTTTACTTCTTGATACAGCTTGAAAATATCGCCGTTGCGGTTCCCGTGGCGGTCATGCCAGACCCAGTTTTCGTCCGGGGCCTGATAGATGTCGTACTTGCCGCCAGCATGACGAAAAACAGCATGCCCCTTGTACGAAGCCTTCTTGTCGTACTCCATCCCGAGGCTATTCGCATACTCCACCAGATCCACATCCCGCTTCATGGCAGCGACTTCGCGAGCGTCGGCAGCTTTGTCGAAATTCATCCTGCGGCGCTCCCTCCGGTCGATTACTTCGGCACCAGGAATCTTCCGTCGCACTCCACCAATAGCTTGTCGATCAGCGAGTGCATCACCAGGCAATACACCCTCACGTCGCCCTCCGGCACTTGCTGCCAAATTGCATGAGGACAGCGTGCGCAAACCGTCGCCGGCGGCTCGTCCTGAAGGGCGTTCAAAGTTGCCGATCGGACGTGCGAACTCTTCTGCGTTTGCGGCAGTATCGCCGTCTGCACCGGCACGGCGCTTGAAACGGCCGAGGCTTCCGGCAACGGATTGGGATCGGGGAATTCCATCACCGGAGGCAGTAGCTCTTCCGTCGAATCTTGGGTAACGGCCGAGGGTGGCAGAGGGGGGAGATCCGGCAGAATCATTTCGTCGGACATAGCTAACCTCCAGGGGCACGGGCTTTATGATTTTCAGTTTTGGTGTGAACAGCGCCGGCTGAATTGCCTTGAGGTTCTGAACCAGGTCGGGGCGGTTTTCAGCGGGTACAGATGTGCCTGGATTTTTCCAGACAGGTACGGAAACACCGATCGGCGGATTATTGGGGGCGATAACAGCGACGGATGCTTTCTTAATGGGCCAGGCCTGGCCATCCTCTCGAAGATCAACAATGCCCCGTCCAAACGCATTTGCGAGAGCAATCTCATCGTCGACCGGAGGTAGTACCTGGACAGATCTCACCCTTGGCTCAGAGGCCAGGGTGTGCTCGGAAAACTGGAACCGTTCGGAGCTCCCCTGCAGGCGCTCCAGAACCGAGAGAGTCTGGGCCTTGAGAGCAAGGGACTGGCCTGTCTGAATGGTTGAGCGGATCGCTTCGCGAACCTGAGGCATTAGGTCGAGGGCATTTTGCTTATAGCGATACTGCTCGGTCGCCTTCTTAAAATCGGCCCAGTTCACCTCATTCAGGTAAACCTTGGCCCCATAAATGCCCCGGGTATAGGAGACATAGAGGGACTGGAGCGAAGCCATTTGGCTTGGCAGGTAGAACGTTTGCGAGACGGTCATACACTGAGCTTTTGTCGAAGTCATGGCATAACCATGCTGTAGCGCATGGTACTCACTCGTGAGGATTTTGACGGTCTTCCCATCGTCGCGGGCGACCGTAAACTCCATATCATCGATCCGCTCGCCGTCGATATCCCGGGTGACTTTTCGAAAAGCGAGAACGGTTCCCAGATCACCGTTAAAGATCGGCTGGCTCTCAGCATCCTTGGCGTTTTCGCGCAATAGCAAGCGATCGCCAATGCCCACGTCAAGGGAGAGTAACTGGCCCCCAAGAACCTCTGTTTCGATCGTTACCCTGCTCGCAGGATCAAGGGAAAGTTCGCCGCGAGCGAACCGCTCCTCTCGAACCTTGTCATTCAGCGACCGGACCTGCTCATTGGTATCGGCCAAGATCAGCACGTCCTTCCAGCCAAGCTCACGGACAATTCCATCTTTACCGGGCTGACCATTTTTCATATCGGCGAGCGCTTCCTGGACTAGCTGGTCAGCTTCGTTCACCCCATCCCGGAAGATTCGCAGCTGATCCTTTGCATCCATCATCGCAATTGCTTCCGCCGACTTGCCTTCGTAGAAGGCCTGCGCGATCGGTCGGAACTCGGGAACCTGACGGGCAATTGTCTCGATCCGGGCTACGCGGTCTTCAACGGCATCGTGCATCAGCCCGAATAGGCTCGCCGTTGCGACTGCTCCATGCTGGTTCCTATCGCCTGCACAGAGCAGACGGGCGCCCGCCTGATGACATGCAACAACCAGGCTGTGCATCGTGTAGGTGTCGAGCATCCCGGCTTCGTCGCAAACGATAATGTCGCCCGATCGGATCAGGCTAGAAGCCTTGTGCTGCTTACCAGTCGACTTGGCTGCAAGTGCTTCCTGGTGCTTGATTAAGAGCGAATGGACTGTCTGCGATTGGATGCCGGTCGATGCCTGAAGCTCGGTCGCCTGCTTATTACCAGGTGCCACGCCCATGATCCGGCGCCCTTCGGCTTTGAAGGCATCGTTGTAAGCTCGAAACATCGGAGCCAGAGTCGCGGACTTACCCACCCCGGCCGCACCCTTGAGGAAGCTGAACTGTCCTACGTCGGTCAGCGCATACAGGGCGTTACGCTGTTCGTCAGTAAGCGAAAATGGCTTTTCTCCGGGCTTCTGCTTGTTATGTTTCTCAGCTTCGTAGCGGGCGATAACTTCATCCACGCTAGCGCGATCAAGCTTCCATCGCGGGTCGTTCATTCCGGCATAGACGGCTTTGAGGCAGTCAGCCTCAAGCAAAATCATCTCTTTGGTGGTGTAGCGTTTGCCCGGCACACGCCCCTTTTCATCGGGCTGCTGCGGGATTTCGACCAACCCGAGCTGCTTGAATAGCTGGTCTTTCCTCTGAGCAATCGCGCTAATCCCTCCCCTCCCAACTGTAAGTTGAGCTGCCACGACATCAATGGAATGTTCCTCGACAACCGACTCGCCGCGAAAAAGCATCTGCTGGACTTCAAGTAGAGTCGGCGCCTTACGTTCCTCCTCTGTCGAGGCATGAAGCTCTATGGTCGGGATTGATTCCCGCCAATGCAGGTCGAGCCCTTCACCAAGTGCAACGTCTTTGCCATCGCGGCTACGCATGGCGACCGCTTGGGTAGCCCCCTGACCAGAAACGGCCAGGTTCTTCTTCTCCGCACTAATCTGCTGGCTTCGCTTCGAGAATTCCTCAACCGTCTGGCGAGAAACACTGCGATCGTTGAGACGCAGGCCGTGACCAGCCCAGTCCACCACAGTGGCAGACGCCAGTTGCGGCAGACGCTCCTGGATTCGCTGGAAGAAAGACACATCAACTACCGCGCCGAATTCGCGCTGGGTTTTGTATAGGTGGCCGGCATCCAGAGTGGTGAACTTGCCACCCGGGAGCATCACGAAATTGGGACGCTCGACATGCGCGTGAATCTGCGGATCGGGGAATTCCGCGCCCGGAGTGCGGCGGGCAGTACAATGCAGATAAGTCAGCGCGACAGATTCGCCGCGGACGGACTCAGCGCCCTGGGCCTTCTCACGACCGCGGATGCGCCCATTATCATGCTCATACTGAATGGCGTCGTCGACGGCCTGCATCCAGCACTCCTGAATGACGCGCCGCGTGTCTTCATCGGCTTTCGCCCAGTAGAGGGAAAGGCTCTTTTGCATCGACACACAGGAGGAGAAACCGAGTACCTGGTCCTTGTCCTTCTCCTTTTTTTGCTCTGCTGCCTGGGTATCCGCCTCATTAAGACTGAGCCGATCCCTCGTTGACTTACCCTCTTTCCTGTCGCGGGCCAAGACTTCGGCTCGGGCGATAGATTCATCGATTTGCTTCTGACGGCTATCACCTAGAAAACATTCACCTGTGCGCGGATTGATACCCCGGAACAGCGCTAGGTAGTCACCATCCTGAGGGCGATCGCCTAGGCCAAGGTGCTTGCCAAGAGGGCCGGACACATTAGAGGCGAGCGTGTCATTGCCGGACTTATGGTAGTAGTCCTCGCGTCCGGTGCCCTGCTCACTCGATTCGACCTCGCCAACAACCCGGGCAATTTCAGCGTCTACACGGGCCAGCTCCTCGGCCATCACCTCATTGGCCAAGCCTCGGTCAGCCCCCAGGGCGATACGCTTATCCTGGAGCGCCTTTAGTTCCTTCAACTTCTTTTCGAAGTAGCTGGCTTTTGCAGCGAAATTCCCGGCTGTCGTTTTGGCGTTCGAAATCCCGTAGTGACTCATCGCTCAGACATCTCCAAGCCTGTCTGCTCGGCAATCAGTCGATCCAGGACCATCGGCACGAGCCGATCAAGGATCGGCTCAACAGTGCCGGCCAAGAGGTGCGGCCGACGCTCCGCCTGGCTCGCCAAAACCGCCAGCACAACATCCGGGAGAGCAGAGCCCAGAAGGGAAGAAACGGATTGAGTAATAGCACCGGCCATTGAGGCCACTACTGCGCCATCGAGCAAAACGGGAACTGCGCGCGATGGGTTACTCCGGAACTGCTGCGCCTCGACAAAGCCTACGATCTCCTCCGCCGTCCGAACGGATAGGAGGGCATCGAGTACGCGGCCTTGGGTAATTCCAAGGCAAACAGCAACCCGCTCCAAACGCTCAGCCGCGGCTTGCTCCATGTACTGAGTCGAAGATTTCGCCCCCGCCTTCTTACGTGCCATTCCTTTTCCCTTCTGAGAGCTTTTCTCATTGAGCCGATTGAAGACGGCGTACCTTGCTTTTGCTTTTCTGGCTTTGCCGGCTGAAAGCCTTGCGCAGCAAGACTTTCGGTTTAACGCGAAGCACCCGAAGGGTGCAGACGTGTTATCAAAACGCTTTTATATACAAGCATCTCGCAGCTCTTTGTGCAAGTTTTGCTTGACTCGCATTAGTTTGCAACTATTCTAGACCTCAAGCGACTGACGTTTGCATCTTGTTTGCAACAAACAGCCACTTTATGGCGAGCCCTTTGGTAGAGTTAACAATCAGTTTTCAACAAACTCAGAAACCTAAGGGGATCGCCATGTATGACCGACGCACAGACGCAGAGCGCGCCCGTGATGAGCAAGACGAGCTGGAGTGGATCCGGATGCAGCAGCAGGAGGCCGATCGGAAAACAGCGGCTTTGAAAGCCGAGCTGGAGCGTATGAAGGCTGCCGCCGAATCTGGTAGCGGCCAGAAGAACGTAAGAGGGAGTGTCACTAAGGCCTTATTGCCACGAATCGAAATCTTGCGTGAGGCAACCCGCCTGGGTACTCCGATTACACAGCAACAAGAAATGCTGGAAAGGGCAGGAATCGTTGTCAGCTACAACAGCCTGCGCAAATTCATCCAGAAATTTCTGGCCCGCGAGTATCGAGAGTTCTTGGCAAACGTCCGCACGACAGGTGCCGACCCTGATTTCGGACGGGAGCTACACCCTGACGTGATAAGCAAGAACACCCCTGATGTGGGTCTAACGCCTCCAGCAAAGGCTGAGAGAAACACGAAAGAAGTCAAACCTGCCGAATCGTCAGCAAAGAAACCACCTCTTACCCCTGGTGATCTCCGAGCGATGACAGAGCAACTTGACCCAGATAAGTACCGGACCGACGAGTAGTCGGGACAATAACGAAAGGAAGAGAAAAATGCGCGTAGCACTCGTCAACCTTGGCGGCAACCAAGGCAAGACAACCCTCGCAGTAAACCTGTTCGCGCCGCGTATGCCGGAAGCGAAGATCTTGGCAGTAGAAACGATCAACGCCGCGGGTGGTGATCTGGGCGCTGCCGTTGAGCAGTTGAAGGGCGAGCAGTTCGCCCGGATCTATGCGGAACTTGCTTCCGCCGACGATTTGATCCTGGATGTTGGCGCATCGAACATCGAAGACTTTCTGGTCGGCCTTTCCCGTTTCGAGGATGGCCACGATGAAATCGATCTGTTCGTCATCCCCTGCACTTCTGATACCAAGGAACGCACTGAGGCCATGAAAACGGCCCACATGCTCAGCGCTCTTGGTGTTCCTCCGGAAAAAATTCAGTTCGTGTTCAACCGCGTCGTTGATGGCGTCGAGGCTGAGTTTGCGGATGTGCTGAACTTCGCGAAGAAAAGCGGTGTGGCTTTTGCCAATCCGGCATGCGTTGTCCCTGAGTCGGAGCTTTTCGCCCTGCTCTCGGATAAGAAAATGAACATCGTCCAAGCACTGAGTGATATCACCGATTACAAGGCCGAGTTGAAGGCAGCAACTCGCTCCGACGACAAGAAGGCTTGGCGTCGTGCCATGGACATGCTGGCCATCACCAAGCAGTCCAAATCGATGGATCGACAGTTGCAGCATGTTTTCGAACTGCTGACTTCGACGGTAGAGGCCTGACGATGAGCGCGCGCCCGATGAATGTCAGCGAAGCTGCTCTCACACGGGAGCAACTGATGCTGCGCGAGCTCTTCCGCGATCACTTTGAGTTGGCTGATCGTTTCGAGGCAACAGCAAATCAGATGGCAGCCGTCGATCGATCCCTGCACGGTTCTGGCGAGCAGCAGGGAATTGCCGAGCTGCTGCTCAATGCTGCAGAAAATATCCGTGGCGCCGCATCATCGATCGACACCATGAACTTGGATGGCTTCTCGCGAGCGCTCGACTCCCTCAGCCGGCAGATCGCCGGTCTACCAGGTCGTTTGCTCAAGCCGGCCGATGAGATCGACTTCCGAGCTTCACTGCGCGAGGGGATTGCTCAGGTGCTAGCTGGGGCGATCATCGAGGCCAAGCTTCAAGTTGAGCAGGAAGCGGTTGAGGTCTCCATCAATGACCTAGCTGGGCGCGTTAAAGCGGCGATGGCGCAGCTAGGCGAGAGTTCAGCGAACTACTTCGCAGAGCGTAACCAACTGCGTGGCCAACTCGACACAGAGAAAGTTAAATCGACTGCACTGACAGAGCGACTGACGTACTTCGAACAGAACAAAGACAACGCCTTTCGCCAGATGACCGCCGACTTTGCCGCCGCGAATCAGCGAGCGGGTAAGGCTCGCTTGATCGACTTTTGCTCAGGCCTGGTGATCGGCGTCGTCGTTTCGCTCAGCGCCCTGGTGCCGATGGCCAGCCAATACCTCAACCAACAAACCCACACCAGCCAACAGC
Organism: Pseudomonas sp. SG20052; assembly: GCF_031766055.1. Lineage (NCBI taxonomy): Bacteria > Pseudomonadati > Pseudomonadota > Gammaproteobacteria > Pseudomonadales > Pseudomonadaceae > Pseudomonas > Pseudomonas sp. SG20052. The sequence goes on from NZ_CP134498.1 coordinate 5,070,757, forward strand.
GCTAACGCGCAACCACTACTACTGACGGAGAAGTCGCATGACCAACCATAGCGATGACGGGGATTTTCGTGCCCGAAAAAAGAAGGTGAGCCTGCTCGGCAGTGACGCGGAGGCTTTTATCCGTGCACGACACGAGGAGCGAGAAGAGTTCAAACGCCTTGAGGGGCGAGACCTCGATGGCCTGGACACACTGGCCAAGGATCCGCGCATGGAGGCGCTGCATAAGCAACATCAGCAGAGGGACGACGCTCCAGCATCCCACGATGAGCAGCGCAAAGATGCCCAAGAGGTAGTCCAGGAGGAGCAAAAAAAATTGACTGATCAGCAGGTCAACCAGGAAAAACAGGGCGAACACGCCGGGAGATCAATGTGATGGATAACAGAACCCTCATTGCAGCATCGGCACTGGTCGCAGCGTTCACGGGCCAGGCGAGCGCTTGCCCTCTTGAAGATTGCCTGCCTGGATTGAGCGAGCCTCAGTTTCACTCTCGTGACCAAGACATGCTCGGTTTGTATGACCTGAAGCAGTCCGGACAAGCGGCAATGCACGTTGGGTTAATCGCCGCTGATTTCAGAATCGCGCTACTCGAAACGGAGAACCGCGCTCTTCGTGTCGCTCTGGCAACTGGCACTCCACCGGACAACAGCAGCCTCAGGTTTTATCCGAGCCTGAACAGCTTTCTGGACGCAATGAAATCGGACCTGATTCAGATGGAAACAACTGGGCGGATGCCGCAATTGCGTCATTTTGAGCAACGGGTCCGCAATGCGGACACCCGAGCAAAAATTGCTGATGCATCACGGGCGCTGACAATCGAGAGCGCTCAAATTGCTGCGGCGGCGAACGCAACTAAGCAAGCGAAGTGAAAGGGTGGCTCACCTGAGCGGCAACTCAGGTGAGCCGGTTTCGCGGAAGGAAAAACCCACGAAAGGAAGAAATTGTATGGTAACGCAATTCCGTAATTACATGGAAAATCTGCTTCTCTGGTTCACAGATCCTGAGGCAGCCAAACGCGCCTGGCGCGAGCGGCGCACCACGGCGCTCCGTACGGCACTGGCACCACAACTCAGCACCGATACTTTCGGCTGGCCGATTGAGCAAATCATTCATGATGATGTGATCGACCCCATCCCCGCCGATCGTGCGGCGATCACGCGTCGAGCGTATTACGGCCGTGCGGCGTATCACTCCGGCGCTCGTTTGCAGAAGCGCATGCGCGCTCGCAACTTCGTAATCAGCATAGTGTCGTTCCTGGTGGTATGCGCCACAGCCTACCTACTCGGTCGCAACGGTTCCAGCCTCGCCTGGCAGTGGGGTTCGACAGCTGCCGGTGCCTGCATGGTCATCGCTGGCATTTACCTCTTCGGTTGCGCTCGTGGGCTAACGGCTGATAGCTGGCGTCTCATTCTTCCTGCCGGCCCGTTGCTCACCGAGGAGGAGATCGAGGACGTTAAAGAGTTCGGCGCTCGAGTACTGCTGCGTGTGACACCACCCCAAACGCCTTCTGACCTGGTGGGCTCGTACCGGGCTTGGACTTATGATCGTGACGGCAACCCGGTCGACGGCCAGATTGTTCCTGACGATCTGTCGGTTTCATATCTGCGCAAAGCGGCGGTCGATGAGTCGGTCCCGATGGCTGTTGCGGGGATTGCGTTCTCTATGGCCGGCGCGTTCGTGGCCACCGACTCAATTAGCTGGTTCTTCGCCCCCATTGTTGCGGGTGCCGCTGCTGTGTGGTCGCTCCTTTCGATTTTCGATTTGAGCTCAATTGCAAAAACTCGCGCTGCTGCAGCTCGTGAAGCGCTAGCCGTCAGCGCATACCCGAAGCTTATCGAGCAGGAAGGAAAGTCTAAATTTTCGGACTTTGATCGCGCTCTTGACGAACAGATTAAACGAGCCATTTCGGAACAATCGCCGTTCATCCAGCTGGGCATCTCAACCGATTTGTTTGCCGAACGCCGTGATCCATTCAGCCCGGCAAAAGCCGGCGTGCCGTTCGGAATGACTGTCGCAGACCTATCCACTCACCTGTTAATTGTGGGCCTCACAGGTACGGGTAAAACGGCGGCTTGCATTCGCCCCGTTGTCTGGCAATGGCAAGCAGCGAAAGCTGGAGGTCTGCTTGTACTCGATGGCAAAGGTCAACTGCCGACTGAGTTGGTGGATCTCCCGGGCTTCCAAGTAATCAGCCCAGGCAATGCCTCGTTCAACGCTATCCAGAATCTGCGCCCAGATGAAGTTGCCGACACACTGTTCAAGTTGTTTTCGTCGGACAAAGGCAATGCTGGCGACGTGTCCGGCAACGAATGGGAGCAGTTCGCACGAGAGTTGCTGCGCAGCGCCGCAAAAGTTCTGGCCCTACTGAATGCTCTTGAGCCGACAGAGTGGCCCTGGACGCTGGGTTCGATCTACGCACTCGCGTTCGAGCCTGGTAGCCGTGAGCGTGCAAAGGTAATTATTGAAGAAGGCAGTGCCTGTGGCCACCTTATGCCGGGGCATGTGCGACGTGCCTACAATGGTTTCATGGTGCGCCACATTGAAAAAGCCGATGAGACTCGATCGAGCATCGAACTCAACCTTGAAACCTGGCTCGGTACTCTGATCAACGACCAAGATCTGGGTGCGTGGGCTGATACCGAGGAAGGCATCGAGATCGAGGACTGCCTTTACGGCGCGATGTTGGGGCTGGCTCTGCCAGATACTCAAACTGGCGTTGCCATCTCTGCCCTGGCCAAGCGCCGCTTTTACTCGGCGATCAAACGCCGCGGCGATGGCTGGAAAGCTGATGGCCAGACAGCTGTCTTGCTGGTTGTCGATGAGGCTCAGGACCTGGTGTCACATGAAGAATTGGCGATTTTACCCAAGGCTCGCAGCCTCGGTCTCTGCGCGGTCTACTCGACTCAGGGCCTAGATGGGCTCCAGGTCGCGCTGAAAGATGAACAGGCCACCATCATGCTTCTCGACCAGTTCCGTTCAATTGTGAGCGCGCAGATCGGCTCTGACATGACTCTCGCTTATGTGTCGAAACGAATTGGAGCCTCGCCCCGGGTTGTATTCTCTGAAGTCGCCGCTAATTCCACTGATCCGGTTGCTATGGCGAACTCGTACGGCGTAAACGCTGGTGGCTATTCGGCTGGCACCTTAGCCGCCCGCGCGCAAACCTCGGACGAAATGCTGAAACTCAGCAGGTCCTATGGTCACGTTGGCCAGGCCATTCAAACCATGTCCGAACTTGCCAAGAAGTTCGGTGCCGAGCAGGCTTGGCAGCAACTCCCAGCAGTAATTCGTCGCGAGCGCCCTGCAGGCAGCGTCAAGATCGGCGAAATCCCTCTCGTCGCCGTCGAAGAGATCCACTCTCTCACCATGAATAAATTCACCGCTCTGGCAGCGATCAATCGCTGCGGGACCATCCGCCGTTCCCAGATCCGCCTGATCCCAATGTTTCAGTTTCCGACGGAGGAGAAAGCAGCATGAACAACCAATCCACTCATCTGCTGGCCCAGCACGGTGAACTCCTTCAAGTCGGATCCGTAACGACGGCAAGCGCACAAGGTGTTAAATCGGGGCTGGTCCTGAAGGCAATGGGGGCTGCAATCATGTGCATCGTAGTTGCTGCCGGCGCAGGCCATTTCACCCAAAGTATTCGTGAGGAGGCCGCTCGCGTTGCTGCAGCGGAAAAGGCTGCAGCAGCTCACCAGACGGAAGAAGCGCGAATTGCCGCAGCGCAGGTTGCCGGTCTGAAGAAGCGTCTGACCGCAATGCAAACGCAGATCAGCACGCAACGGGATAACCTGCTCACCGACCTCCAAGGAATTATCGTCGCGGGGGAAAAACACTCTGATATTGCCGAAATGCTTCGCCGCTATCCAGCGCCGTACAAGCCTCTTCAGGCCATCGATCCGGCAATGTTTGAAAGTTTCCTGGTGACCGACCGCCAAAGCTGGGTTGCCACAGGGACCAGTCCCCAGCTTGAGCAGCACTATCAATCTGAGCTGGCGAAGCTGAAACGGGCCGATGAATACTTGAAGAACTTCGAGCAGGCTGTGAACCTGATCGACCGCGGCCAACCGTTGCCTGCCTGGATGGGGTATGAACGCTTTGCCATTGGTCCCAAGGCAGAGCCTCGGGAGGTGGAAGCCCCCGTCGCCCCGGCGCCCGAACAGCCTCGCTCTACACCAAGTGTCCCTATTGCTCCCGAACCGGTCATGCCGCTAGACACTCCAGCGGCACAGAAACGGGTGCCGGCGGCGAAGCCGCGCACAGCGGTAACCGGCGAGCCAGGAAAGGTTCAAGTGCTGGATTGGTAACCTGGTCGGCTCGCGCCTAAAAGGATCCCGGCCTCGGCCGGATTCTTTATGCCCGCTTCGCGGGCGGAGCCCAAAAGGGAAAACGGTGTGCGCCGGGGCGGGACATTTCCCTGCACACCAGGGATGTTACTTGCTTCTGGGCCTCGCCTCGATCACCTACCCTTATGTTCCCTTGCATTACGACCGCCATTGCACGAGACTTCTCACAACAACTAACCCTCATGACCGGTGTGGCTTGACCATCTGGTTGGAGGGGGGAAAAGCCGGCGCTAGCCGGTTTTTTCGTATCTGGAGTACGAGAAATGCTGGAAACGCCTGAGCTAGAGCTTCTGTGCATCGCATCTACATGGCGAACTTTGTCACGGGGAATGAAGGCTTTGAAGGATTGCTGGTAAATTCGGCGCCAGAAACGAAAAAACCACCGTAAGGTGGGTTCTTCGTTAAGCACTTTCATATGTCCGCGGGTGGAGGCTTTCGCCCTCGTTTCCCTCGGCTAGTGGATTCAATCTAAGGATATTCGCGGTTGTCGTCAATGCTTGCTCAACCTATCGCGCCTCGATTGCGAATCTGCTCAGTAGCTGGGCCATTTGCTCCTGGTACTCGCTGTACTCGTCCAGGAGCACTGGGTCGCCGGCTAACCCTGGTAAATAATCAGGCCCGTACTCAGCCGCAAGAGCACCTTGAAGCATCCAGTCCAGATACAAGGGGCGCAGCACCCTCTCAGCCAGCCCTGGTTTGCCGTGCGCCCAATAGAATTGATGCTCGGGGGTAGAGACGAAAGCGCAGCCTTTCGCCCATGCAACATAGTCAACTTCCCAGTAAATTCCGATCGCATCAAGGTGGATCGCGAACCAAAGTGAACCACTGGGTTCTTTCGATACCTTGGCTCTCCAGGATTGCGGGTAGGCGTTGCAGGCCAGGCCGGCGAACGCAGAGCCTGGATAGTAGGCCATACGATCATGCCCGATCTGCAGGACGGGAACGGAGTTAATGATGTGATCGAGTAGCAGATCATTCAGGTGAGGTTTCATGACTTGGATGCTACCGACCTACCCTCCTCGCCTCAATTCCAGCAGGTTTGAAAATTATCAATAAAATACGTTATCACCAATTAAGGAAGCCCTTTATGCCGTTAGGAATTAGCACCGGATTCGATCAGCGCTACGACTGCAGAACGTGTGACGTGACCGATATGGATTGGCATGATGATTTTGATCGCCGCACCTGGCGCTGCAGCACCTGCCATGAACCGATTTGGATTCACATGGCGAACGAGGCCGGGGATACACAATTGGTGGAGCGTCATCCTGCTTGCGAACTCATCGCCGGTGACTACATCGTCCTGGAGCATGACATCTCACTGGGATTGTTTGAGGTGAAGGCTTCTCAACCGGCAATGGGCAAGGGAAACAAATGGTATTTAGGCATTGAGCAGAACGGCCATCACCGCCCTCCGCGTGACCAGTACTACAACTGCATGCCGAGAGGGTAGCTTGCGCTTGCTGGGGATCATGTCGTGACAGCAACGTGTGGGGATCAAACCATACGGAGCTTCCTATGTACGATCCCAATATTTGCCTGGACTGCGGCCTGCCCATCGAGCCTGTGGAATGGAGCGAGGATCTCTCCGGTATCGGTGATGACTGCACCAACTGGGTGACCTTTGTAGACGATGAAGTGTGCCAGTGCGCCGCCGAGGATAACGATGACTGACCTGATGAATAAGCCTAGCGGCGACCTGCAGGTCGCCGGCGAACGGCGCCTCACCGCTGCCCAGTTTCAGCTTTCTACGGAGCAGGAGCCGATGGAAGAATTCGAGCCGATCCGCGATTTTTTCCAGCGTCGCCAAGCCAAACATCTGAGTGAGCGTGCGTCGACGGTGCAAATAGTGACTGAGCGCGCCGCAGCCTACCGCGGCCATTTTGTTTTTCCAGGCATCGACACCTTTGCCGGCATCGAGGTCGATGGCCAGCGTGTCGGTTATGTCGACTACGGCATCAACCCGCTGGGCGACCGGCTCTATATCAACAAGATTGAAATCGAGGACCAGCATCAACGTGGGGGAGTGGGTCTATCCGTGATGTGGTTACTTTGGCGCACGCATCAGGTGCCCTTGGTGCCTATTCAAGAGTTCTGGAGTTCAAAGGGATTTTGGTCCAAGGCTCGCCAGCGGTTGGCAGCAGCAGGCGCACTGATCGAGCCTGAACTCCATACGGGTGATCTGGAGCAAGCCCAACAGCGCTGGCAGCATCGGATTCTCGAGCTTCCACACGAACGGCAGATCCGCGAGATGATGGCCTCGCCGAAGTGGCCCGAGATCGAGGCGGGATTCAACGCGAGGCAAGTGTTATGAGCTGGGGGCATGCCAACATCAGCACCACGCGCATATACGATCGGCGAGCTTCCAGACCGGAAGATTCGCCGACATATAAAGTGCAGTATTAGGCACCGCCCCCCTGTGGGGACTGTGGCGGTCGGAATGGAGTGATCGCCCTGCTGATAGATCCAGTCAGCATCTGCCGGGTACTCATAGACAGTCCCCCCATAATCCCCTGCATAGAGTTCTCGTAAGGATTTAAACCAGGTTCAGACAGACTAATCATGTTGAGCACGCTACGCGGGAATGAAGTGATCAGTTGAGCGCTGGTGACAACTACGTTCCATGACAGCAGGATGATCACTACGACCATCAGCAAGCCGCCGATCAGGATGCCGCCGAGGCTTTCCAGCGGACGCCCGACATCGGCGACACCAGGATCAAACATCCCCCAAAGTCCCATAGCCATCGCTTGGACCATTGCCAGGCCGACAGCGCTAATCACAATCGCTGCTGCCAGGCCACCCACGGCCAAAGCAGGATAGAGGAAGATGAAGATGAAGGCGTTCCACCCTTTGGCCGACAATTGAGAGGTGTGTTCTTCGCCTTTCGGGGCGGCCATGCCAGCCGACCAGAGCGTCACTCCGAAAAAGGTCGTAGCAACGGCTACGAGCCAGCTGATTGCCCCCATCAGTCCATAGATAGCAAACAATAGAGGCATCACGTAGCCAAGCAACCCGCCGGAGACAATCATTACTCCTCCGATTGCTTTTGGCAGCGTCCCATCAGTGATTGAGTTAAGACCGGGGATGTATTTCGCGATCGTCCCTCCCGCAAAAAATCCAATGCCAGTGCCAACGAGCGAGCGTCCCCAGGACGCAATGTTGTGGATATTCTGGTTCGAGGGCCCGGTCGTGGACTTGAGGATGTCGAGCGAAAAAACTCTAGCCAGCAGCGACTTTTCAGCACCAACATTTCCAGGTTGAATCTGTGCCAGGGCTTCACTTTCGACCAATTTTGAGAGCGAGTCGCCCGGAGTCATCGCTGAAAGCGTGGATTTTGGCATCATCTGTGCAGTCGCGCCCTCTGCGTAGCTAGCAGCACGTGAGAAGTCGCTCGCTGCGCGCAACACGAAAGTGCCGCCGAGCATCCAACCCCAGTTCTTTACTTCGTCAAAATACGCTTCACTACGAGCAGCCTGGTCAGTTGCAATCGTGGTGCTGATGGTTTGCTCAACAATGGTTTTGTACCAGTCTGCGGACTGACTAGCCCATGTGATACTTTCCTCAAAAAACGTCTTCGCATCCCCTGCCCCCACAGTCCCGTCTCGAGCCAAAATCGCCTGCTGGACGGCATGCTCGACCAGACCGATCCAGATCTGACGCTGAGCCGAGGCTATACCGACCTCGATAGAGGCGGCATTGTTTTTCTTGACCTGTTCATACTCATCACTGCAGGTCATTGACGACAACCAACCGGATTGGCAAAACCACCCCTCGGTTTCCATCTCCCCCTCGACCGTGCCAGTAACCGCGTCGGGCTCGATCAATCGCTGGACACCCATGCTGACAGCACGGGCCAATTCGTCGCTCGGAGGGATTAACGGTATCTGTAAAGATCGGCCCGCGTTTGCGATATACACGCCTGCAGCAGCGGCTTCAGTCGAGCCCGCAGCTGGATACTTACCGCTGTAAACCTGATTCCATTTTATTTTTAAAGCCTCATTCGCAAGGTCACGACTCGATAGCGAATTTAATTGATCGTTCGGATCTCTGAATATTTTCAGACCAGCGAGTTGGACCGCTGAGATTTTCCAACTGTTTAGCATGTCCAAAGCGACTTTCGCGTCGACTTCAACTCGGAATTTCGGATCACTAAATAGATTATGGCGATGCATCAGTTCAAATGCATTGTGTTGCATCGTGTCGCCGAATTCGGCCGCAGATTTGGAGACACCGGCGACAAGAGCGTGTCCTGGCGTCAAAGTGATCTGAATCCCGCCGGCACTAGAGACAGGAATAACCGGTGCAATTAGAGTCAAGGCGAAAATCACCCGCAGCGGGTAGAAAAAAGCCTCGTTCCCATCTTTTGCACCGAAAAAATTCCCGTTGTTTTTGAGTCGGAAAATTCCGAGAAATATAGCCCAGGCCGCGAGGGCGCCGAACATGGCTAGGCCGAGTGTTGAAAAAGCGGATGCAAATATCGTCAGTGGTGTTACGTCCTGAGCACCTATTCCAGGGAGTTCTGCCGCATCAAATATCCAACGACCGAAAAGCCATGTCAGTACAAGTGCGGAGAAACTATTCATTCGATAGCCCTCACCCGCACACAGTAATCATTAGGGAGCACTCGCCCTATCAACAATGACGGACGTTTAAAAATCTCTCGCAAAAATCGCAACGGGTGTGGTGCGCTTTGCGTATAAGCCATATGAATGCGGTAGGCATTCTGAAAAAGCAACATCAGCACCATATTCAGAAAAACACCATTAGCGAAAAGAAGAATTTTGCCCTGCCCCCAGCTTGCGACAAAATAAGCAAGCACAGCCGCCACACTAAGAACCAGTACAAAATTGACAAAAATAAGCGACTTATAAGCCCGCCGCAGTGACTCATTCGTAACTTGACTCTTCAAACAAATGTCATCCCACAAAAGCTCATCATCAAGCTCTGCGAGATGGCGAGTAGCTTTCGCCTGTATCCGTACTTCACTGACCCAATGGTAAATATTTTTAATAAAATAAATCGGAAGAGTAGCGGCATTTTTAAGCTCACGACCAGCATTGACAGTCTGACGGTAACCACTCAGGTAACCAAACGCCGTTTTAATCTTACTCATGATTACTACTCCCCATATAAACAGGAGGAATTGGAGTTTCTGGAGCCTTGATTTGCATCGTGCTTTCGCTTCTATCAAGCTGCGGTATTTCACGAGCCGGCAAGACCAAACCGAAATAAACAATTAGAAAAACGCCGATAGCTCTTGGAATCTTTACGCTTGCCTCTTTAAACATAGTTCCCGCCCTCCGTCGAAAGAATTTCCTCTACAGTTCCAGCAAGGGCTGAAATAATATAGCCGTCATGCATGCATGATTCTGGCAACTCACATGCTTTAACCTGTATCTCTCGCAGTATTGCGAGAACCTTTTTTAGCTGCTCATACGACATAACCAAAGCCTCTTCATGTTCACACACATAATTCTATGTCCCTAAAGCTCAGCCATCTAATTGATTGTTCACAAACATGAAAATGCTTTTGCAATTACATAAGAATAAATTGGATGGCTATTAGCTTGATTTTCAGAACACAAAGAAAACCCATCATAGAGCCAACCTATATGCCAGCAAAAAGCCCCAATGAAGGGGCTTCTGAACAAGCACCTAAATCAATAATGTCGAAGTATTTGCGCAACCCCCGCAAAAAACTCTTCGGGATGGTTGGAATGTGTCTCTATATCATTTTCCGAAACATACGCTGACCACTTGCCATTTTCATATACAAATTTAAAAGCGTCTGTCCCAGCAGTTTGGCGGCTGTAACCGCCGACATTGTCTATCGGACGCACCTTCTGAACGCCATTTATCAGCAGTGACATATATCCGGTGTCGCGATTGCCTGGCTCATTCCAGAAAGTGAGTTGAATACTTTCTGCCTTCGGTCGCCCTACAGCTTTATCCAAGTATCGAGAGGTCTTTTCGCTGTACACAGCATCAGCCGTCGCAGTTGCCGGCATGACCTTATTCATTTTAGGTTCGCCACAGCCGACAAGTGCAGCCAAAACCATGGTGACAACGATGATGCTCAGCTTTTTCATAATCAGATTCCCTCAATCTAATGTGCCAGGATCTCGTCCTGCTGTAACAGCGGGCGGTATCGAGACCTGGCAAAGGAGCCAGACGTAGATTCGTTACTGCGTCCGCTCCATAGCCACCGGCTGCAGCGGCGCCTTCAGCTTGATCTCCACACGACGGTTCTGCGCCCTCCCCTGCTCCGAGCTGTTGCTTGCGATCGGCTGCGACGGACCGGCACCGAACACCTGAATGCGATTCTTATCAATGCCCTGGCTCATCAGGTGCTTACCGACGCTAATAGCGCGCCTCTGGCTCAGCTCGATGTTGCTAGAGTTGCTACCGACACTATCGGTGTGGCCAGTGACCTCAATGTTGTTTTCTCCGTACTGCTTGAAGGAACCAGAAAGTTTGTCTAGATTAAATTGGGCAGCAGGAGACAGTTCGGTCGAGCCATTAGCGAACGTGATCGCACCAGGCATCACCAGCTTGATGCCATCGCCTTGGCGCTGTACGTCGATGCCAGTGCCAGCAGTCGCTTTGCGGAGTTCAGCCTCTTGACGGTCGGCGTACACGCCGTAACCTGCGCCGGCCAAGCCACCGATACCAGCGCCAATAAGTGCGCCTTTACCACGGTTGTCCTTGTTGATCAGCGCCCCTGCTGCGGCTCCTGCGATAGTGCCGATGGAGCCCCAGGTCAGGGTCTGGTTGCGGGAACCATCCTGATCCTGCAACCCAGTACCAGCGCAGCCAGTGAGAGAGAAGAGAATGCTGGTAACCAGCACGGAGGTAATAGCTTTTTGCATGTCGAGGCCTCTAATTGTTAGTCGTAGAATGGAGAAAGTGCGTCCGAGCCAGTTGATAGAGTCAACCGGATATATACGAATAACAGCGAGCACCCGACCGGGCTATTTTAGTTATTGCCTCCCTACCCCTATCGCTGCTCGGGGGTAGTTTGGTACGCAGCGATTAACTGCTACTTACTTTCTAAGTATAATTATCTACCAGCACTACCGCGCATACAAGTAACAACCGCCAACTTCTTCATCATAAATATATATCACAAGACCAAAAGCCATATATAATTAACGACAACAAATAGCCGCTGCAGACCAACGATGAAAACTTTCGAAAGAGACAGCTCGCTTGATCTAATTAAGTGGATCGCACTATTTACGATGATCATCGATCACACCTGGTTCGTGCTACCAAATGAAATCCAGGAAAATCTGTCCTCGATGCGGATTATCGGTCGACTTGCATACCCCTTATTCTGTCTCGCAATTGCGGCAAATGTTGTCCGGCAGCCAATCAGTTGTCCAGTCGGATTGAAATATCTGAGTGGGATATTACTATTCGCCATCCTAAGCCAATGGCCGTATTCGAGATATTTCGATAATGGGAATTTAAACATTCTGTTCGTCATAGCACTTGGGCTAGTTATCGCTCAGGCGATGCATCATCGAACTCCCGGACTGATCTTATGCGGGATCCTAGCCCTGATGACCACAGTCGCGCTCCGTCCGATACTGAGCTACGGCCTAACTGGAGTGTTGTTACCTACTGCACTAGTAATCGCGCTTCAGGCACGGAAGCTAGAGATTAAAATCGTAAGTTGGTCCCTATCCGCTCTCCTCGCCGCTATCGCAAATGTCGGCAGCTCGATTTTGCTGTTGCCTGATCTGCCCACGATGGATCATGCGGTAATCATCGCAGCCGCATTGGCACCAGTGCTCGGACTGACTCTGCTGCAGGTCCAGGTGCCACCGTTACGCTCCGTCAAAGGATGGCTCTACCCAGTTTATCCGATCCACTTACTACTTCTCAGCTCCCTATCAATATCGTTCTGATGCCACCTAGCAAGCGCTTGGACGTTGAGGCTTCACTAGATCGCGCGGTATCTCTTCGCCCTTCGCCTGCCACTTCACAGTCTCCAGGATGCGTGTCGATGCTTGAACTAACTTCCTTCCCTTCCGGGGTCTCAAGCGCCTCAGGCGCTTGATCAAAGATTGGGCATGCCGCCTCGCAGGCGCGCAGATACCCCGAGGATAAGCACTCTTATGGGTCGATAGCGAATACGAAAAAATCGTGCGCTAAGCGTGCGGCCTGCAGGTTGAGTCCATAGAGCTTGAAGCCTTGAGGGAATGCCAATCAAAAAGAAGGGGTCAGCATTTTCAAGGTCGCGGCCGATTCCCAGAAAAAGCCACAGGGTCAGTGTCCGAAAGAAGTCCGGAACCGGCCCAAAACGTAATGAGAGGAAAATCGGGAGCCAGAAACGGCGAATCCCTCTCTAGGAGGGATTCTCAGCCATCGATTGCGTACGTTCGACGGGGCAGGTCGTTCTTGCGTCGCGCTAGGCGAACTGCTTTCGCAGTAACGGGGTGCGATCCTTTCGGATCCCTGTAACCACCCTGTGGTACACGACTAAGTCGCAAGTTAATTATGCAAGGATCTACAAGCGTCCAAAAGGCCCATTGATCATTTTTGTTCATCATGCTTCACGCTGAATAATGGCCCTTGCCTTGTTCAAAGCTCGCAGCCACGAACTTCAACTCATAGGCCAGAGTCGCTGGCCTAGTCGACTCACACAGCGTCTCAACCTGACAGGCCGCACGCTTAGCGTTCGATTTTATCCAAATTCTTTTGGCTTCCCTTCATAGTCTCCAAGCTGCACGCCGATACTCGAACTCACTTCTTTCCCTTCTAGGGGGCATTTCGGGTTCATAGCTATTCTCTCGGCGCTTGAGTGTTTGCACAATCTATAATCCAATGTTTGACGTCGCCTGGATTGTTTCTGACCTGTGGTGCAGGGCGCAGCTCTGCCGGGGTCGAGAGGGGCAGAGCCCCCGGCATCCTTGTCTACCCCCACTTCCCGCGAGTTGCTTTTCAAAGCCCACGTCAAAGGGGCGGTTACCTGATGGGCACCATAATTAACATCCAAGGTTGCGCTGGTAGGGGCCGCGGAATAATTGCATTCGCGTCCTTGATCGCTGGTGCCAGCGACGATTTGTGATTGCATGCAAGGGGATTTAGCCGCGCCCAGGACGGCTATGATCTGCGGCCGCGAGACTTCATCCAGGACGTGGCCATAGTTGGCCACCGTCTGCCGGGAGAGACCCGCAAAGCTGGCTATCGAGGCTTGAGTCAGCTTTTCACCGCGCTCCTGGAGTCCTCTGTACGCCGCTCGGATCTTCGATTCGGTAGCCTTATGCCGCAATTCGTGGGTGCGCCTGGCTGCGAGGCTCTGACGCTCGTTTAGTGGTAACGACTTGTCGAGTTCCATCGCCCCCCGGCAACACCTGGCGCTGCCCTCGTAGCGCGTCCACGTCCAACGTGCGACGGATCTGACCGTCGCTCTTACTGAGGACAGCATTAAGTCCTGGGTAAAGCCATTCCTAGCGAACTTGTTATGGTTGTGAGCGAAGGCTTCCAGTCGCCGTGTGAACGTGGCAAGCGTCCCGCGCTCGCGCTCCTGGTTCACGATGCTGTAAGCGAAATAGCGAAGCTGTTCAAACAGGATGCAGTGTCTGGAGTGCGGGAGGTCTTCCAGCTGTGGCCCCGTCTTCCAGGGCGAAACCTCCAGCTCCACATAATCGGCCAGTTCGCCTAGCTCGTAGACGTGGTTATGCAACTCTGAGGTCGACCACCACGGATGCCCTGGAGTCTTGGCGACTGGGCCGCTGTTGTAATCGGTATCGGCCTTTAAGCGCAGGGCAAAGGCGGTATAGACCGCCTTCATGTACTGAATCGGCTTGTCTCGGGCGTTCTCAGTCGTGCAGACCGGGGGAATGGCGTAGAAAAGGTGTGAATGGCCATTATTCCTGTTCCGCACGATCAGGTTCGGCGGCGGTAGACCTTCGTCGTCCCAGGCAAGTGAATTAATGTGATCGAGGTCGAAGATCAGCCAAGACACCATCCCTGGACGATTGATCTGCATGTATGGATAGCGAATGGCGTGCTCGCGGGGGCGAACTCGCGCGGCGGTTTTGTTGTCGCTACAACGAGCCTGATAAGGGGCTTCCATCAACACGCGATTGAACACACCGCCCGGCTCAAAGAATCGGGATGGAGATGTATCGATAAGTGAAGATGTGCCAATACCATGAACTATTGCCGCCATCGACCACCGCCTGATCGGCGGTGAACGCGCACGCAGAATTGATGCTTGCAGATCTGCAAAGGCATATACATACTGTGTTCACCGATTGCGTTCCGCAGGTTTCCGCCAAGAAATCAGCTGCTGAACGTAATTAAGGAAAGGCCCGCCTCGTGCGGGCTTTTTTATGCCCGTTTTTGCGAGGCGTGACGCTGCTGCGCGTAGAACTCACAAATATCTGCGAGGTTCCACCGAATTGCGCGACCGAAATGCAACGGCTGTGGAAAGGCGGGATCGTTTTTCGATAGTCGATAAAGCGTTGATCGTGAAATCTTAAAGATCTCGCAAACCTGCTCGGTAGTTTGAATTTGCATCGCATATGTCTCGTTGTCGAAGCCTGTGACGCTGATCATTCGCGACACGAGCTGACACGTCAATCCATCGAAAATCGGCCCTAACTTCCTGTTTTTCGAGTCGTTTTTCTATCGCAATTGCATCTGAATATATTTATGCGGCACCACAGAGAGGTGCCCACAATCAAAACGACAGATCAGAATTAAAACAACTAAAAATATAACCAATTGATCTAGTTAAATTTAGATTTGCATCGCTTTTGAGCATCAGGTTTTGCAAGTCAGTAGAGTCCCCAAAAGCGATCCGCCCGCAAGGGGATACAATCTCGGAAAAACTGCTATTTGATGTATTTACAAAATTTGGGGGCGATCGATACATCGTCCAACGCGCACTGTTTGAGCCCGCAGGAAGCCCTGACTCTCTGCTCCCCAAAAGCAAATATCAGTATGGCCTCAGTGAATCGATTCCTTGCTCCCACTCTCCCCAACTGGTCACCGTTTTGGCCAATTCGATCATCTGTTCAATGTCTACACCACGCTTCATGCAATCCGCCACCTGCCTATCAAGCCAAGCTCCTTTCATGTTGGGTAAGCGCTTATTCAAAATTCCAGCAAGGTACGCCCGTCGAGGTATTAACGTGCCCTGTTTGGCAACCATCCGCTTCGACACCTGCTCGATGATTTCCCCATCTGCTATTGCTTCCGGCTTCTTTGCCCAATCCGCGAGTTCCTGCAGTAATGCCGGGGCGCCATATCGTTGGGTTTGCTTCAAGACCTTGTCTTTTCCGACCTCATTGAGCACTTGGCCGGCGAGCGCCAACACTTGGTTGTATGCCAATTCCACCGTATTCGCACTAGCAGCCAGAGAGACAGCATCCTTGTTCGATTGGGCAAGCCGCCCGACGCTAGCGAGAACGTAGATCAAGTCGGCCGGGGAAAGGTCGGGCATGGCCGCAGCTAAGCCAGCCAAATGCATCCGGATGGGCTCTGGTAATCCTTCGCCTTCAATCCGTCGCTGGAAATCGAAGGTTACGGACGACGTGCGTGGCGGCGAGGTCGTATTTGCAGCATTTGGAAAGAATCCCCATTCCCTAAGGATGGCCAAGGCTTGGCTTTGGGAGACAGCTTCAAGCTTATCCAACTCAACTTGAAGGCAGCCTTCCAAATTTAGAGCCAGGACACGGGGTTGTTGCTCGTCTTCAAATGGTTGCACGGCCTCGTCCTCGAGAGCGTTCTCGCACACGAGTTTGGCTATCAAAGCTTTCGGCAGCTGATCTAGGACAGTGCTACCCCAAATGTTGTAGAGGAGCATGCTCGACGGTTCAAAGTGGAATGCCTCCAATAAGTACGCATCCAGTGAAGGATCTTGGTCATACCCAACGGCGGAACTCAGATAGACGCGCGCCCTAAGCTCACCAGGTGGAAGGAGTTCCAAAACCTCTTTAAATCTCATATCCAGAAAATGGCGAGGATCTGGCCAAGTGTCAGGGCCATATGGGAGATTGAAGATGCTCAGGTAGCTCTCGCGCAGTTGTGCCAAATTGAAGCTCAGATGTTTTCCTAGCGCCTGCAAGGCCAATGCTGCATTTTCACCACTGCCTTCATTGATCGCAGCAACGAGCAGAACCTCTGGAAAAGCGCGTGCTGCTACTCCTAAGCCTTCAGGCAGAGTGTCAATGAGACTCAAGTCGTCGAACTCGACTGCAGCACTGGCAACGGTGGGCGTTAGATCTTCGTGGTCTTTATAACGACGACAAAGTTCGGTCAAGGCTCGAATGGCTGACTTTTTGTCCTTTAATCGGGCTGCCGCGTTGAACGCCGGTGCCAGGATCGGACTGCGCTCGATGTTGAGTTTGGACAGAGCATCAGCAATTTTTTCTTTCTGCGCCGGATCGTGGTATTTCCGGTAATCACTCAGCAGTTCACATAAAGCCAATACGTCGACCCAGGCTGGAGCTTTGGCACGGAGTACCTGCATGGCAGTGCTGCAAACTTCATCCGCTGCTGCACTGCCATCAGAAGTATCACGGCGTCGGTCCAGCGCCAGATGGAACGCGCCGGCGAGAACATTTACGTCCCGACGAGTGAGTTCAGGAAGCGCCGCTAGGTGATCTATCAATCTTCTGATGAGATCAATTCGATCAAACCGTTGCGTCTCGCTGGTATTTCGGTAATAGCTGTTGCTGTAATCGATAATAGCGCGAAGCTGTACCACCCTGCCGGCCCCGGTTGCATCTGCCAGGTCCAGGCCAAGAGCATGAATCGAATCTTTGTCGTTTGAAAGCTGCATGGAGTAGGCGAGCTTCTCAAGGACCTTGCGGTCCGCGTTCGGAATCTGACGATACAAGGCGATAGCCTCTTCAAACTTGTCGAGCAGCAAGCAGTTATCGGCCTCTACTTCCAAGCCCTCCCCGGCGACGCGGGCTTGCACTTCAAGCTCTGCAAAGCTATCCATCGTCAGTGGGGCGGACAAGCTCAAGATTTGGGGAGATTCTTGCTCAGACATTGAACACTACCTTGTGATTCGTAACGGATGGACAGAGCCCGTTCGCCAAGATAATGGGCCGAATGGGCAGTCGGCAGCATAGTATCGTCGATCACCTCTACATGATGGACGATCCGTGCGGGGCAGAATTGTCGACCGATGACCTTTCTGGAGCAAAGGATGCCATAACACAAGCTTCCTGCTTATGAGGGATTGACCGGCCTGAATCGAACATGCACGAGAGCAACGTCGATTGAGATAGAAAACAAGCACCTCATAAAAATAGCCGAGCAAGCAAAGTAAAAAACTTCGCGATTGACGACAGGACGGAAGTGAATCGCTCGAATGCTTTAGACACATCCATGACTGCTGCTAGCAATAGCCTCTCGCCACGAACGGCAGTTGTCGACCCTAAGCTGCCCTTGATGTCTGTTTGTTGTCGTCATATGTTACGGGCATTCATGGAGGATTCTGACTGATGGCACGCGTGGGTTTGATACTGACACCCGGATTTGCGGACTGGGAATATGCTTTCATCGCTGGTACGGCGTCCCCGTTTTACGGGATCGACGTCAGGTTTTTCGCTCCTACTACGGGGCAGTTTCGTTCGCAGGGTGGATTAGCTGTAACGGTCGATAGCAGCTTGCAACAATGTCTGGACTGGAAACCGGACGTTGTCGTCGTCATTGGAGGAATGGTCTGGGAAAGTGCAGAAGCCCCGGATATTCGAGACTTTCTTCATGCCAGTCGTTCAAGTGGAGCAACCATTGCCGGTATCTGTGGAGGAACGCTGTCACTTGCGAGGGCCGGGCTTCTAGACACGGTTCCTCATACCTCGAACAGCGCTGACTTCTTACAGAATGCCGTCAGTTATGAAGGCTGCACGCTTTACCGAAGCAGCTCAATAGCGGTGATGGCAGACCGCATCATTACTGCTCCAGGCACCGCCCCCGTTAGCTTCACCTGCGCAGTGTTTGAAGGTGCCGGGCTATCTTCAGAGAGCATTTCTCAGTTCAGGTCAATGTTGGCAGCGGAACATGGGTGATCGCGTCGTCCCGGCATGTCGGGCACATTCTCAGGAGATAATTGATGAGCGCTGGCGATGTACCTGTGGGGCAAAGACGAAAAGGGGACAGATTTATTTTTCTAAAAATAAATCTGTCCCCTTTTTTTTCCTTTCCGGTCCCCCGTGTCTGCGAGCTAAAGCCATTTCTTAGCGTCCGAGTGAGGGCGGCCCATAGAGCTCGGTTTCCCAGTCTTCAAGAGGCGGCGTTACTTTGAAAGAAGGGTCGCAGTATGACCTTAAGTAGTCAGTCGCTCTCCTTTGGGCGTAGGTGAAATTGAGCACGTTGTCTTCGCTGTCCATCTCTATTACGTTCGCGAATATCGCGAAGACCATCTCAATTTCACTCGGCTCAGATCCATAAATGTCGAGGTACTCTACGTTTTCAAGCATGTAGTGGCTTCCACTTGCCATGAAGTACGCAAATGTTCGGAGTGCTACACTGAAATCATTACTTAGCTTCTTCATGTACATTTTCTTTTAGTAAATATTCTGGATTTAACTGCTTCATAATCAAGCATCTGCTTTTTTGCCGTTTTATTGTGGTCGAGACAGGCCCGAACCGATCCAAAGCGGCCCTTCGCGAAAAGCAGCTAATAGCCATTTCATCGAGATGTGCAGCAAATGCCCAGTAGTAGACAGAGTGCGCTCAGGTGGATTCGTCATTGTTTTTGGAGGTTCTGGCATCAGGACGGTGCAGCCCCGCTGTGTCCCGCCAGTACAATGTTTCTTCGAGCTGGAAGCTTATCAGGAAGAGGGATGAGCACGTCTGAGCGATGGATTGCGCTATTTTGTCCAGATCGTCCATAGCAGACTGCCCCTCCGGCTCGGGGCCTTTGATTCTGATGGTACAACGCATAGCAACACGGAAGTCGATGCCCTTCGTATCCTCGGAGTAAATTGTTGAGTCCGTGATTACGCCATCGGTACTCAACGTTAGTCCCGAGATAAAGGTAGCTTCCAAACTGTCGCCAACTACGTTGATTTCCCAGGCATCAGCATCGTTTAAGGCTTTCCTCAATGTCGGGGCTGTGAGTGCATTATCCGCTTCCAGGTACAGATCAAGACTCATTTGAAACCCTTCTTCCTGCGTGAACATTTGCTCAAAAGTTTTTGAGTACGATTGTCGCGGCAGTGTATTGGTCAGCGGTTCGAATGTCTGCTCCTGGCCGTTGTCTGCCAGTCACGACCGGCTGCTCCTGGTCGACATCTGCCCGCCATGATGGGCGGCAAATGGACAGACGCTGACGTTCGCCGGAATCTGCTGGCCCTTTATTACATGAGGTCTCACCCCAGCGACGCTTTACAACAGAGCCCGGCCATCCTGATAGAATCGTTCAGGTTATAGATAACACCCTTCTGAGAAATGGTATGAATACAGAATTGATGGAAGATGAGATGCGCCGGGCGCTATTCGGTGATACTGAGGCTTCTGCGCCGGCAATTAACTCAGACGTGCAGGACACAGTCCCGGATGTTGTGATCATGCAACCGGTGAAGGCAGCGAAGAAAAAGACAGTCTCAAAAGGCTTCACACCTAGATTGAGAGTCACGCTCCGTGTGGGAAATGAATTTGAAGGTGAGATGCACGAAATGATACATGAGGCAGATACGCTGAGCTCTCTAGTTGCAGAACAAGAAGCTACTAAGACGGCCAGAAAAAAATTCAGATTTGTGGAAGTGGTCTCGGTCAAGTCGATGTAAGTGGGTACTCTCACTTAGCTCGGAAATTCAGATATGGGAGACGTCATTACCTAAACCTATAATCAAGTACACGTTGCTCGGATGAGCTGGTATGCGCATTGTTGACGATAAACGCGGTACGTTTCTGGAGTTCGCCGCGTCGAATACTTTCACCGGACAACCTGTTGATTCCTAACCTTTACTCATTATGTGCGCGAACCTTCGGTACTTGGGGACTTCCGTGCCTCGTAGTTGCCCGCGGCTCGGTGGATTTCGGACGTCACACTCAACAGTGTTTGAGACAGCTCCAGTAAATAAACGTCATCGGTCCCTTCTTCCGAGCCTGATGCTTTCTCTTTTCGGGTAAACCATATATGCATGGCTTTCAGACAAGGCACATGCTTCCCAACGTAGCGAGCTAGCTGCTCACCTTCGCGATAAAAAAAGATAATGCTGAATGCCAGCAACAGAGAGTACAACCCTGTGCTGACGAAAAACCAGCTGGTATGACCTGATTCCGGTAGATAACCAATCAGACACAACGCCCCTAAGGAAACGAGAATCGAAGCGCATACGACCAGCGACTTGATGATGCCCCAGACTAAAAAGGACAAACTTGCATTCATCAGCATTGGGGATTTCGCATTACCTGATAGTCCGCTGAGGATGTAACACGCGAACTGAGGAACCATAATCAAACTGGCAACGCCTGTCACAATCAAGAAATCCTTTTCAATGTCGAGCATGAAGCCGATGAAACTATTAAGCCAAGCGCCATATTCACCGATGAATTGACCATCTTTAATAGCGCCTGCGCTAATCGCTATCCAGGCCACACCAAACGTGATCATTACGGTCAATGAAGATAAGTACCACACCACCCGAATATCGCTGCCATTTTTTTCGCGTAGCAGATAGGTAATTCCCGCGATAGTGCCGATAAGAAACGTTATAAGGAAAAAAGCTTTGAACATTAGATCTGACCTCCGTGGATTGTGGCGCAATGATATCACTCAATTGAGGGGTAAATCGAACCGAGCCTCCGACAATGTAACAACGGCGCTAACGTAGTAGACCTGACCATCGTTCGGCCATTTAGATGTGCCTACGACTTTGAAGGCGATCCAGGAGTTGAGTTTTTCAAACGATTGGTAATATAGACGATAGATGTTGCAGCGAACTCTAGAAAAAACTCTGCTTCTGCCTTCGAAAGAGCTGACTCGACGGTGCCGCCGTGCCTAACGAAATCTTTATTACTCGCATAGCCATAGGCTTGGGTGATCAAGCGCCCAATATCTGCGTCGAGATTTGCTTGCTTAATGATCTTGCCGAGCGTTCCGTTTGGCTCGTTCAGCAGCACCATGAGGCTTGACTCAACAGAGCTGATTGACTCCTTTATGGAGTTTTCGAAGTCAGGCGTTGCTGAATAAATGAAATTCTTCGCTTTTAGCCATTGCGCACGGATTGGCGTCAACTCATCAGCCAACGCTTCATTTGCCTTACTCCAATTCCTGGATGACGGAGCGTGTCGTTGTATCCGCTTGAGGTCGAGCAAAATGTCGGCGTAGAGCTCCTGCACGTAAACGCGTCGGTTAGCGTAGGTGCTCATTTCCTGGAGCTTGCAAAATGCCATGAAGACTTCGAGCGATTTGTGCGGGTTAGGATTCGCATATTTCGCGTCCTCTAGATCAATTGTCACCTCCGCATAGAGTTCCCGGTATTCGGCAGGCTGAGCAGAGGTTCGGCCATCGGTGGCATACGCGATCATTAACGTCTGTAATTCTATGACCTTTGCACCCAGTTCAATCGCCCGCTTGCTATCCATGAATTACTCCTAGCTTCTTGCTGAACACATTACCTCCAGCTTAGCGACGCCTTCGAAATGTGTGGGAACTGGAGTTTTACCTGTATTGAGTGACACATCCGAGCGTCTTTGTTTGGCCGGAAGCAGTCTCCGCTAGGCCTGCGCCATCACGTCACACATAGGGCTAGGTTCTCGGAGTTTCCTATTTTGGTAGTGGCCCACATGCTTCAATAAGTTTGCCATCAGTGCGGCTATCGATGGCACCATCTACCCCGATGTAGACATCGGTGTTCGGCCACTTCGGTTTAACCCGGATGCAGTGCGATTTTCCACCGTTGTTCCAATCGAACTCCATAAAAAATTGGTTGTTCGGGAAGATATGCCCCGCCCCACCAGTGGCTTCACCTGGGTAGATCTCACCCTTTGAGATGTCGTGCTGAACATTCAAAATGTAACCGAGACGCCCCTGTCCCTTGTCAGAGAAATGGAAGCTCACTTGGGGTGTGGCGACATACCAAAAGACGATTGGGGCGAGTAGTAGCGCCACCACCCAGTGCCAGAAATGCCGTTTCAGTTTATTTGCAGACGTGGTCACGTGTGCCATCTCCCCAGCTTGAACGTGGTAGTGCTAAAACTTCGTCCATGAGCATTTTCGCCGTAATCCCGCCGTTTGGGTGCTGCTTGTACAGTTTGACTCCAATACTGATAGAGACTCGGTCGCCTATGTCGTCCCAAGCCCGCATCCCTTCGATGTCTGCTGAGCGGTGAGGCCCTTTTCGTTCGTCCCACTTCTGAACTTTCCGAATGGAGTCTGATGCAATCTGCTCAAGCCCAGCGCCGTCCAGAAGAACGCCTTCAGAAAGGCCACCAACGCGCCCTACGTAGCCATAGTGGATGTTCGACCAGATATCGTAGAAGTAGTCCACCTGACCTTGCTTTTGCCAAGGCCCGCCGAACTGTTGCCCAATCGTCACCTTGTGGTCCCATGGCCGATTTTGACCAACTCGCTCTGCCCATAGGGCCATGGCAGCAGTGTTACCAAGCTCCATTGCCTGGAAATTAGGGGGGGAAAGGCGTGCATACCAAGGGAGCTTTTGAAATTTTGCATTTTCCGCTGCCGCGTCAAAGCTAAATAGCTTCTTCATTTTCAGTACGGATGGGTGTGTGATGTTGCGGTTCATTTCCCCGGCTATATAGCTGGCCACCTGCTCCATCATGTCAGGGTCTTTGCAAATGACGGTGGCTTTCGGTCCAGGCCTTGCCTCTGGCTGTTTCGGGGCGGCTTTGGGGTCTACCAGAGCGTTTGCGGCAACCGCTTTCTCTTTCAACTTTGGGTCAGCGAGCAATGTGGCCATTTTCTCATCATCCACAGTGCCATCTGGACGGAACGCTCCGAGTGCCATGAAGTTGATGATGGTTGCACCACCAGCATCGCCCATGACAAAACCGCCACCAACATCGCCTGACCCAGTAATGATCGTTCCGCCGTGGCTGGTTGGGCTGCCTAAGTGGGCCATAGGGCGCCCGTTCACTTGAATTGATGGGAACCCTGTAGTGATTACGGCTCCACAGCCACAGGTATCGCCAACACGAGCAGATCCCATGAAGTTAATGTTTACATCGCCACTGGCGGAAGCAATCGGGGTGGTGGCGTGACCGGGCATTGGGCAGACATGCTTGTCACCCAATCGAGCGGAGGGAGTCATTCGTCATCCTTGTCGTGCAATAAAAAAGCCTTCGTGTGGAGGCTAAAAGCGTTTTGTAGGCTCCGGGAGATTACCGCACCGCGCGGGGGCGAGTCTGTAAGAAAAGTCTGAATTTAGATCCTCGACCGGCCGGTTTTGGCCGATTTCAGCCTGCCGCCACCACAGGTGGCATTCATCATACTTTCGAAGCGCGCGAGTCAAATCCGACGCAAGGGGATCGGTTGAAATGTGCAATGACTTTTCAATTGGGATGCAATTACACAGGTAAAGAGAACGGCCAAGGCATCAGTTTCGGAAATAGGCCAGAAGAATCCAATTCCCCTGGAAAGTTGATAACTCAATACCGAGCGCTCAGAGAAGTGGGGACCAAAGTGGGGACTGGAGAGAAAACCCTATCGAGGGAGCTATCGAGAAACCTAGCTAACTACCTGATTATTATGGTGTCCCAGGGCAGGTTCGAACTGCCAACCTTCCCCTTAGGAGGGGGATGCTCTATCCAATTGAGCTACTGAGACACAGATCGCCCCGCTGGGATGCGGTGCGATAGACGGCGAGCATGTTAACGGCCAGGCCTGCTTTTGTCATGTCGTCCGTAGGGCTTTTTAAGTGTAGGCAGCAGCCCCTTGTCATCGTGGCTTAATTTACCGTGCAAATTGCATCCTCTCAAAATGCCATCATTGCAATTTGCAACGACGGCCTCTTTAAGTAATAAGTTAATTCTTTGTTTTTAAAGGATTTAATTGCCGTTAGACTCTTGGCACGCGGGCTGCTTTAGCTGTTCTCACGAACAACCGAGGTTAGCCTCATGAACAGCGTCCTTTTACTCTCGAATGCAATCGCTCTTACCGTCCTGCTGGGTGGTCATTTTGCCGCCGAGAGCGGCGCTGAGCAGGTCGCGCATCGGATGCCGCATTACCTCCAGCTGCAAAAAGCCCCGCAATTGGCGGTCATGAACGATCAGCGCGGCTTTGTTGGCCAGGACGTAAGCCAGCAAAATTATCTTCCGGTGTCTCAGACTTCGGAACGCTTGGTATTTTGAATCACCCTATCAGGAGCACAGCAATGTCCAAATCAGCCGCAGGATTTTTGATCCTTGCCTTACTGAGCGGCATTCTTCATCTGTCATTGGTCCCGGACACGGTTGCCACCGTACCCCTGATCGCCTGCGGCGTTTTCGGCGCGTTATTCGTGCTGGCACTGATTATCGGACGCAAAATCAAATTCGATCCGGTTCTGCGCTGACGTTCAGCAATTTCAGAAGATTGGCGACGGTGACGGCAATCTCGCCAGAGTTGTCGAGTCGATAGATCTGCGAATCACCGAGAGGATCCTCCGCTGTAAATAACCTGTTGCGGCGCAATCTGGCTTCAATTTCTGCAAGGCTCTCACGGCCTCGCTTCATCAGTCGCTCGCGTAATACCTCATCCTGGACCGTCAACAGCACCGGCAACAATGTGGGGTAGCGTTGCAGTGCCTCGGCCAGGTGGCCACGAGAGCCATTGACCAAGACATGACGACCTTCTTCCAGCCAATGGTCGATCTGGACCGGAATGCCGTAATCCAGGCCATGAGCGTGCCACGACAGCGCAAAGTCACCCTTGTCGCGGCGTTGTTCGAACTCCTCGCGAGAGACTCCGACGGCATCTTCGCCTACGGATTCAGCCGAACGCGTAATGACCCGTCGTACCACTTCGCCGTTTATCGAGCGTAAAGGTTGTCGAGCCGCTTCGATGAGGCTGTCTTTGCCGGATCCGGAAGGCCCCATCAAGTAAATCAGCCTGCCATCCATCCTGAATCCCCCTCCTGTGCGGGTCTGCCACTAGTAAATCGGCCATTTGCCACTATCCTGTATAAGGTAAGGACCAAGGATCGAATCCGCGTAGCATGCACCTTCAGGCGTCTTCGGGCATCACCTGACGGGAAGAGCACGCGGTCAGAGATACGGGCAGGGACCAAAGTTTTCTAACCAGTCCACATTTTCGATAAAGGTGCTGGCATAACGCCTTTACCCAGCTCAATATTTGTCACAGAATTGACGCCAATGATCTGGCTGCTTTGAGGCATGATGCGAGCCTCTATCAATTCAGGTTGAACATTTGGCCAGAGAGCTTGTCCTATCAGACATCCTGCGGCCAATCCCGAGAACCGCTCCCCTGAACTAACCGGTTAAATATATGCGCCCATTGAAACAGGCAATTTATTCCAGCCGTACGGCTGACAAGTTCGTCGTACGTCTGCCAGACGGAATGCGTGAACGCATTGCCGAGGTGGCTCGCAATCATCATCGCAGCATGAACTCCGAAATCATTGCGCGCCTT
This sequence comes from Pseudomonas sp. SG20052, assembly GCF_031766055.1. Lineage (NCBI taxonomy): Bacteria > Pseudomonadati > Pseudomonadota > Gammaproteobacteria > Pseudomonadales > Pseudomonadaceae > Pseudomonas > Pseudomonas sp. SG20052. Next base: position 5,096,678 of record NZ_CP134498.1, read on the forward strand.
GAGCAGAGTCTTATTCAGGAAGGTGCACTGGGCGAAGAGTTGAGCATGCGCCTGGACAGCCCGGAGCTGTCATTGCACGAACGTGAACTGCTGCAACGCTTCCGCCAACTCTCCCACCGTCAGCAAAATGCTCTTGTTTCGCTGATTGCCCATGACGCCGAAATGGCCGCAGACGCTTCCTGATTCGACCCGAAAGCCAAGCCAGCATAATCGCTGGCTTTTTTTTGCCTGAAATTCGGCCATAAAAAACCCGCCGAATTGGCGGGTTTCTTAAAGCAGGTCAGTCAGAGCAGGAAAATCGTCGCCAGCCCGAGGAAGATGAAGAACCCGCCGCTGTCAGTCATGGCAGTGATCATAACGCTGGCACCCATCGCCGGATCGCGCCCAAGCCGCGCCAGAGTCATTGGGATCAAGACCCCCATCAACGCCGCCAGCAACAAGTTAAGCGTCATGGCGGCGGTCATCACCACCCCGAGGGACCAACTGCCATAAAGCAGATAGGCCACAACGCCAATCACGCCACCCCAGACCAGGCCATTGATCAAACCGACGGCCAGCTCCTTGCGCATCAATCGCGAGGTATTGCCGGTGCTCACCTGGTCCAGCGCCATGGCTCGAACGATCATGGTGATAGTCTGGTTGCCCGAGTTGCCACCGATACCGGCCACGATCGGCATCAATGCCGCCAGTGCCACCAGTTTTTCGATGGAGCCCTCAAACAGGCCGATCACCCGGGATGCGATAAACGCGGTGATCAGGTTGACCGCCAGCCAGGCCCAACGGTTGCGCAGGGATTTCCAGACCGAAGCGAAGATATCTTCTTCTTCGCGCAGACCCGCCATGTTGAGTACTTCGTTTTCGCTCTCTTCACGGATCAGGTCGACCATTTCATCGATGGTCAGACGGCCGATCAGCTTGCCGTTCTTGTCGACCACAGGCGCCGAGATCAAGTCGTAACGTTCGAACGCCTGAGCGGCGTCGTAGGCATCTTCGTCCGGGTGAAAACTCACCGGGTCGCTGGCCATGACTTCCGAAACCTGCTTTTCCGGATCGTTGACCAGCAAACGCTTGATCGGCAGCACGCCCTTGAGCACGCCGTCGTAGTCGACCACAAACAGTTTGTCGGTGTGGCCCGGCAGCTCCTTGAGACGCCGCAGGTAACGCAGCACGACTTCGAGACTGACATCCTCACGGATGGTCACCATCTCGAAGTCCATCAGCGCACCGACTTGCTCCTCGTCATAGGACAACGCGGAGCGGACGCGCTCACGCTGTTGACCATCGAGGGTTTCCATCAGCTCGTGGACAACGTCTCGCGGCAGCTCGGAAGCCAGGTCAGCAAGTTCGTCGGCGTCCATGTCCTTGGCCGCAGCCAGGAGCTCGTGATCGTCCATGTCGGCGATCAGGGTTTCACGAACCGAGTCGGATACTTCGAGGAGAATGTCGCCGTCGCGATCCGCCTTGACCAATTGCCAAAGCGTCAGACGATCGTCCAGCGGCAAGGCTTCAAGGATGTAGGCAACGTCGGCGGAGTGCAGATCATCGAGCTTGCGTTGCAGCTCGACGAGGTTTTGCCGGTGTACCAGGTTCTCGACCCGGTCGTGATGCGGACCTTCCTGGCGATGAGTCAGGTCTTCGACCACCCGCTGGCGCTGCAGCAGCTCAACGACTTGAGCGAGGCGGTCCTGCAAGCTTTCCTGCGTTTTCTTTACTTCTACTTCAGACATAGGCGAACTCCACTCCCAGCAGCGGGGCACGCCGGAAGGATCAATCAGTCAATTCATGATTGGAAAAACGGGATACTGAGTAACTACTGGGTAAGTCCATGGAGGTATTCCACAAGCCCCGGCGGGGCTGACGGGCGCAATGATACACCGCCCGACGGTTTTAAACGTCAAAAAATCATGGCTGAAACAAGCGGTTGCAAGACAAAGCTGAGTGCAGTCCTGATCTCTCCAACTGCGACGACTCATTCTGAAAAGAAAACACACCCTCATCGAAAAATGTAGCGGCTACCCTGACATGGACCGTCATGGAGGACGTTTAATGCCATCGATTGCCTTTTATTTTTTACTGCTTGCCCTGCTCTGCCTTTCACCCCGGTTGCAGGCAACCATCCTTCACCGTTGCGAAGCACCCGACGGTCGCCTCACCTTCACAACCCTGAGTTGCGCGGAGGGTGAAAGCTTCTCGCAGCAAGAGGTGCGCACTTTCACGCCCGGCAATGCGATAGCGCTCATGCCTGAGGCTGACGTTCGGGAGACACCCTCGACGAAAACCGGAAGGAAGGAGCCAACCATTGTCGGCCAGACTGAGGACAAGTGCGCAAACCTGATAACCGCCAAGGAACGTCGCGAAGCAATCATCAATCAACGGATAGTCGCGGGCATGACACAACAGGACGTCGAGAGCGCTCTGGGCAAGCCGGACAAGATCAGTATCAGGAATTCCGCAACAAGCTACCGCTACGAACTCAAGCGAGGTCGCAGCGCACATGTGGAGTTCGACGAGAAAGGATGTACAAAGGGAAAAGCCAAATCCCGGACGGCAAAAAGCCCGCGTTAAACGCGGGCTTTTTGGTGTTTGGTGCACTCGACAGGATTCGAACCTGTGACCGCTCGGTTCGTAGCCGAGTACTCTATCCAGCTGAGCTACGAGTGCATTTGTGTTTTTATACCAGATCACAACTGGTTGGAGCCAAGTCATTTGCATTACTGCAAACAACCCTTAAATGGTGCACTCGACAGGATTCGAACCTGTGACCGCTCGGTTCGTAGCCGAGTACTCTATCCAGCTGAGCTACGAGTGCATTTGTTGCCGCGCATTATAGGCCGTCTAATCTCTATGTAAAGCACTTTTTCTAGTAATTTCAAACACTTACCGAAAAAGCCAGATTACAACGTACTACGCAAATAATGGCGGAGAACGGGGGATTCGAACCCCCGACACCCTTTTGAGGTGTACTCCCTTAGCAGGGGAGCGCCTTCGGCCACTCGGCCAGCTCTCCGCAACACGGGGCGTATATTAACCAGCTTCTTCCCCGTTTGCAAACATAAAAAACGATAAAAATTAATGGCTTGGTTCGTCGTCCTTCTCTTTCTTGATCCGCAAGTAAATTTCCTCACGGTGAACCGCAACCTCTTTAGGTGCGTTAACGCCAATACGCACTTGATTTCCTTTGACGCCGAGCACGGTCACGGTGATTTCGCCATCACCAATAATCAGGCTTTCTGCGCACCGACGAGTCAGAATCAGCATACCTTTCTCCTCACGCATTTCATTTCAGGGACAACAGTCTGCAAAAAAAAGGCACTCGACCTACAACCGGAAAACGATCGCAGCCCTACATGCCTGAGTATTGACCAGCGCGAGCAAAAGAACAGTTCCTGGGTCGCGCCATTCAAAAAAGACAAAGGGCGCGGTCAGACCGCGCCCTTTGGAAAACGCATCACTCGCCCGTTCGGGCCGGTGCGTCCAGTTCGAAAGCTGTGTGCAGAGCGCGCACAGCCAGTTCCAGATACTTCTCTTCGATCACAACGGAGACTTTGATTTCCGACGTCGAGATCATCTGGATGTTGATGCTTTCTTTCGCCAGGGATTCGAACATGCGGCTGGCCACGCCTGCGTGAGAACGCATGCCGACGCCGACGATCGAGACCTTGGCGATCTTGATGTCACCGACCACTTCACGGGCACCGATCTCGCGAGCGGTGTTTTCCAGCACGGTTTGTGCGGCCTGGAAGTCATTGCGGTGCACGGTGAAGGTGAAGTCGGTGGTGTTATCGTGCGCAACGTTCTGCACGATCATGTCGACTTCGATGTTCGCGGCACTGATCGGGCCGAGAATCTTGAATGCAACGCCCGGGGTGTCTGGCACGCCACGGATGGTCAGCTTGGCTTCATCGCGATTGAAAGCGATGCCGGAAATGATCGGCTGTTCCATGGTTTCCTCTTCATCAATAGTAATGAGGGTGCCCGGACCCTCCTTGAAGCTGTGCAGTACGCGCAGCGGAACGTTGTACTTGCCGGCGAATTCCACCGCACGGATCTGCAACACCTTGGAACCGAGGCTGGCCATTTCCAGCATCTCTTCGAAGGTAATCTTGTCCAGGCGCTGGGCCACGGACACCACACGCGGGTCGGTGGTGTAGACGCCATCGACATCGGTGTAGATCTGGCATTCGTCGGCCTTCAAGGCCGCCGCCAGCGCCACGCCGGTGGTGTCGGAACCGCCACGACCGAGGGTGGTGATGTTGCCATGCTCGTCGACGCCCTGGAAACCGGCGACAACTACCACACGACCTGCCTTCAGATCACCGCGAATCTTCTGGTCATCAATCTGCAAGATACGCGCTTTATTGTGCGCACTGTCCGTCAGAATCCGCACCTGGTTGCCGGTGTAAGACACCGCAGGCACGCCGCGCTTGATCAGCGCCATGGCCAACAGTGCAATCGTCACCTGCTCGCCCGTGGAAACGATCACATCCAGCTCACGCGGAACCGGTTGGCCATCACCACTGATTTGCTTGGCCAGATCGATCAGACGGTTGGTTTCGCCGCTCATTGCCGACAGGACAACCACCAGGTCATCGCCGGCATCGCGGAATTTCTTAACCTTGTCGGCGACCTGCTCGATTCTCTCGACAGTGCCGACTGAGGTGCCTCCAAATTTCTGTACGATCAAAGCCATTTCAAAGCCGCCTCTGCCCATGAAGGGCGCCCAAATAATCACTCAAACAGCGTTCCCGCCCGCCACTAGACGACGGGCCGGACACCCTGCCTTATAAACCCTGCTCTACAAATGGAACCGTCAGGGCCAGTGCCGCGTCCAGTGCACCAGCGTCAGTACCACCGCCTTGCGCCATGTCTGGACGACCACCGCCCTTCCCGCCCACTGCCGCAGCGGCTTGCTTCATCAAATCACCGGCTTTGAGTTGGCCAGTCAGGTCTTTGGTTACGCCTGCAACCAGAACGACCTTTTCCTCATGGACACTGCCGAGCAGGATCACTGCGCGGCCGAGTTTGTTTTTCAGCTGATCGACGAGCGCCAGCAGCGCCTTGGCGTCCTGACCGTCCAGACGCACGGCCAGCACTTTCACGCCTTTGACGTCCAGGGCAGAAGCCGACAGATCGTCGCCCGCCGCGCTGGCCGCCTTGGCCTGCAACTGCTCGAGTTGCTTCTCCAGCAGACGGTTGCGCTCCAGCACAGCCGACAGCTTGTCGATCAGGTTATCGCGGCTGCCCTTGACCAGGTTGGCCGCTTCCTTGAGTTGTTCTTCTGCAGCGTTCAAGTAAGCCAGTGCCGCAGCACCGGTGACTGCCTCGATACGACGCACGCCCGACGCAACACCGCCTTCGCTGATGATTTTCAGCAGGCCGATGTCACCGGTACGGTTGGCGTGGATGCCACCGCACAGCTCGACGGAGAAATCACCGCCCATGCTCAGCACGCGCACGTTGTCGCCGTACTTCTCGCCAAACAGCGCCATGGCGCCTTTTTTCTTGGCGGTTTCGATGTCGGTTTCTTCGGTTTCAACGGCGGAGTTCTTGCGAATCTCGGCGTTGACGATGTCTTCCAGGGCCTTCAGTTGCTCAGGCTTGATGGCTTCGAAGTGGCTGAAGTCAAAGCGCAGGCGCTGACTGTCGACCAACGAGCCTTTCTGCTGAACGTGATCGCCCAGCACTTTACGCAACGCCGCATGCAGCAAGTGAGTGGCCGAGTGGTTCAGCGAAGTGGCGTGGCGCACCTCGGCTTCAACGTGGGTTTCAACCGGCGAACCGATGATCAGGCTGCCCGATGCCAACACACCGTGGTGCAGAAATGCGCCGCCGGTCTTGGTGGTGTCACGCACGTCGAAGCGGCCACCACTCGATTGCAGATAACCGCAATCGCCGATCTGGCCGCCGGACTCAGCGTAGAACGGGGTCTGATTGAGAACGACCACGCCTTCTTCGCCTTCACTCAGTACGTCGACCGCCTGGCCTTCTTTATAGAGGCCAACAACTTTCGCCGAACCGCTGGTGGCTTTGTAACCGGTGAATTCGGTGGCCACATCAACCTTGACCAGGCTGTTGTAGTCCATGCCGAAGGAACTGGCGGAACGGGCACGGACGCGCTGGGCTTCCATTTCGCGTTCGAAGCCTGCTTCGTCGATGGTCAAGTTGCGCTCGCGAGCGATGTCGCCCGTCAGGTCCATCGGGAAGCCGTAGGTGTCGTAGAGCTTGAACACCACATCGCCCGGCACCACGTCGCCTTTCAGTTCAGCCAGATCCTGCTCAAGGATTTTCAGGCCCTGCTCCAGGGTCTTGGCGAACTGCTCTTCTTCGGCTTTCAGGACGCGTTCGATGTGTGCCTGTTGGGCCTTCAGCTCAGGGAAGGCTTCGCCCATCTCGGCAACCAGGGCCGCTACGATCTGGTAGAAGAAGCTGCCTTTGGCGCCCAGTTTGTTGCCGTGACGGCAGGCGCGACGGACGATCCGGCGCAGCACATAACCCCGGCCTTCGTTGGACGGCAGCACGCCGTCGGCAATCAGGAAACCGCACGAACGAATGTGGTCAGCCACGACTTTCAGGGAAGCCTGAGCGTCGTTGGTGCAGCCGATAGCCTTGGCCGATGCGCTCAGCAAACTCTGGAACAGGTCGATTTCATAGTTCGAGTGAACGTGCTGCAGCACGGCACTGATCCGCTCCAGGCCCATGCCGGTGTCGACCGACGGCGCTGGCAGCGGGTGCAACACGCCATCGGCGGTGCGGTTGAACTGCATGAACACGTTGTTCCAGATCTCGATGTAACGGTCGCCATCTTCTTCCGGCGAGCCCGGCGGGCCGCCCCAGATGTCAGCGCCGTGATCGTAGAAAATCTCGGTGCAAGGACCGCACGGGCCAGTATCGCCCATGGTCCAGAAGTTATCGGAAGCGTATGGCGCGCCCTTGTTGTCGCCGATGCGGACCATGCGCTCGGCCGGAACACCGATCTCCTTGGTCCAGATGTCATAGGCCTCGTCATCGCTGGCGTAGACGGTGACCCAGAGCTTTTCCTTCGGCAGGTTCAGCCACTGCTCGGAGGTCAGGAAGTTCCAGGCGTAGGTGATCGCATCGCGCTTGAAGTAATCACCGAAGCTGAAGTTGCCCAGCATTTCGAAGAAGGTGTGGTGACGGGCGGTATAACCGACGTTTTCCAGGTCGTTGTGCTTGCCGCCGGCGCGCACGCATTTCTGGCTGGAGACAGCGCGGGTGTACGCGCGCTTTTCCTGGCCCAGGAAGCAGTCCTTGAACTGGTTCATCCCCGCGTTAGTGAACAGCAGGGTTGGGTCGTTGCCCGGAATCAAAGAGCTGGAGGCTACACGGGTGTGGCCTTGCTCTTCGAAGAAGCGAAGGAAGGCTTCACGGATTTCTGCGCTTTTCATTAGGTTCTTCCACGGAGGCTGCGGCCAAAGGCCTGTGCGAAACGTCAACAGACGAAGCGACGGCAAAGGGCCGCATTATATCGGCCCAGCGCGCGGGGTACAGCGTGTTTATACGATAGAAACGGTCAATTGGACCGCCAAGGCGATCAGTTGCGAGAAAACTCGACGAATGTCGCGACGACCTGCTCGATTTGAGCGCGGTCAACGTCCATGTGCGTGACCATCCGCAGGCGTCCGGCAGCGCTCAGCTTAATGCCACGTTCGGCCGCAAAGGCCTTGATCGCCTCGGCCTTGTCGCCCATGTTCACGTAAACCATGTTGGTCTGCACCGGCTCGACTTCGTAACCGGCCTTTTGCAGTCCGTCGGCAAGAAACTGCGCATTGGCGTGATCGTCGGCCAGACGCTGAACGTTGTTATCCAGCGCATAAAGCCCCGCCGCGGCCAAAAGACCGGCCTGGCGCATGCCACCACCGACCATCTTGCGCAGGCGACGCGCCTTGCCGATCAACTCTGCCGAACCGCACAACACCGACCCGATCGGCGCGCCCAGGCCTTTGGACAGGCAGACCGAAACCGAATCGAAGTGCTGTGTGATCTCGCGGGCATCAACACCCAACTTGACGGCCGCGTTGTAAAGCCGAGCGCCGTCCAGGTGCAGCTGCAACCCATGTTCACGGGTAAGACTGCGTGCCCGGGCGAGATACTCCAGCGGCAGGACTTTGCCCTGCATGGTGTTTTCCAGCGCCAGCAACCGTGTACGAGCGAAATGGAAGTCGTCCGGTTTGATCGCGGCGACGACGTGCGCCAGGTCCAGCGAGCCGTCAGCCTGCACTTCCAGCGGCTGCGGCTGGATCGAGCCAAGCACCGCCGCGCCGCCACCTTCGTACTTATACGTGTGCGCCTGCTGGCCGACGATGTATTCATCACCCCGTTCGCAATGAGCCATCAGGCCCAGCAGATTGCTCATAGTGCCCGTCGGCACGAACAACGCAGCGGCAAAACCCAACCGTTTTGCCAGTTCCGCTTCCAGGCGGTTGACCGTCGGATCTTCGCCATAGACGTCGTCACCGGTGGGCGCACTGGCCATCGCGTCGAGCATTCCGGCGGTCGGTTGGGTAACGGTGTCGCTGCGAAGATCGATAACGCTCATGAATCTGGCCTCGGTAAGCAGGGGAAAATCCCTTTCAGGTAGGAATTACTGCGGTCATGACAACGATTAATCAACCCCAAGCGAAGGAAAAGACCCGTCAAGTGAGCGAAAAAGTCGATAGCAATCATCAGATAGCAGCAATGCACAGGCAGGAAATATGTGTTAAAAAAGCTGCGCCGCCAAACAATCTGGCGGCAAAACGTTCTCAGGGCGGGGTGCAACTCCCCACCGGCGGTAATTGCGCGCAATGCGCATAGCCCGCGAGCGCTTGGTGACAGACACGGCTTCGGTGGTGTCTGGCGGCAAGGTCAGCAGACCCGGTGTGATCCCGGGGCCGACGGTCATAGTCCGGATGAAGAGAGAACGGGATTGGCGCCAAAGGGCCGTCCGCAGGCATTCGTGCGAGCGTGCGTACCCTTAAATCCCATTCGATTCATATGCCCTGTTTTTTACATAAACAGGAGTCAGAACATGCAACCCACCGCAATCGATAGCAAAAGCAAAAACCATCAGGGCGAGCGCGTTGCGTTCATCCAGGCCTGCTGGCACAAGGAAATCGTCGACCAGAGCCGTAAGGGCTTCGTTGCCGAAATGATTGCCCAGGGTTATCAGGAATCGGAGATCGATTTCTTCGAAGTCGGCGGCGCCTTTGAGATTCCACTGCACGCCAAGCTGCTGGCCAAGTCCGGCCGTTATGCCGGCATCGTCGCGGCGGGCCTGGTGGTCGACGGCGGCATCTACCGTCACGAATTCGTCGCCCAGTCGGTGATAAGCGGCCTGATGCAGGTTCAGCTGGAGACTGAAGTGCCGGTGTTCTCGGTGGTTTTAACCCCGCACCACTTCCATGCCGGCGAAGAGCATCAGAAGTTCTTCTTCGAGCATTTCGTGCATAAAGGCCAGGAAGCGGCGAAGACCTGTGCCGATACGCTGTACAAGATGCGAGCGTTGCGTCGCAGCGAGCCTCGCGCGGTCGCCGTCTAAACCCCGAGCCAGCCCCCGTAGGAGCGAGGCTTGCCCGCGAAGGCGATTTCACAATCAACATTGATGTTGAATTTAAAATCGCTTTCGCGGGCAAGCCTCGCTCCTACAGGGGACTACTGTGTCTGTTATGCCAGGTTTTCGCCGGTGGCGGGCACGATCAGGATGCCGGCGCGCAGGCCGTTTTTGACCTTGGGGTTCGGGAAGATGATCCGGGCGCCCTTCTCTTCGATGATCCAGCGGGTCTGGGCGATGTCTTCGGCCAGCACGTAACCCACGTCCAACTCCGAAAAGTTCTCGATGTCCGCCGGCAGGTTCAGGCGGAAGCTATCGCTGTGCTTGATGATTTCCCGCGCCACGCTGAACAACTGCAAACCGTCCAGGCCTTCGTCGGTCACCGCAGGCTCGGTGCCTTCGATAATCTGCTGGAGGCGGGTTTCAAGCAGCGAGACGTTCACACCGTCGTTCTGCCCAAACGGCCGCGCCTTGCCCAGCTCAAGAGTGAAAGACTCGGCAGCGAGCTTGTCGTAGGTGTAAGAGCTGAACACAATCGACGGCTTGTTCTGCAACAGCACCGCTTCCATACCGGCAGCACGCAAACGGGCCAGCTCGAGGCGTGAATGCTGGCGCCCCTCTTTCCAGGGATACAACGCGAACTGCTCGATTTTCGAACCACGAATCGCGGTGTGCAGGTCGTAATGCAGGCGGCTGCGATCCGGCAGGCTGAAGAAACTCGCCGCCAGCCGCTCCAGTTCACAGGCGCGCAGGGCTTCGGAGCCGCTGGTTTGTTCGTGACGGCCGTTGAACAGCCGATTGACGTCCTGCTCGACGAAGCGCTCGCCTTTGCGAATCGCTTCCGGGTTGCCGAACAGGAACAGAATGCGTGCGCGCGGTTTCAAGTCGCCGCGCGCGATGTCATGCAACAGGCGATCGAGCAACTCGATCGGCGCTGTTTCGTTGCCATGGATACCCGCTGACAGCAGCAGGTCCATGCCATTGTCGCGCGCCTCAGGCGGCCGGACTTCCAGCGCACCTTCGCTCAACCAGCGCATGCGCACGCCTTCGACAGTCAGTTGAGTCTTCTCCGCCGGTTCGCGGCCGGCGAGGGTCAGTTCAAGCAGTTTGCCGAGGGCGAGCATAGAGCGATTTCCTTAGTGGTCGTGTGCGCAATCCGGGCCGTGCACGTGGTCTTCGTCGCCGACTTCAGCCGGTTCCATTTCCAGTTGCAGACTTACCAGATTAGTCGCCAATGGGCGCAGCAGCAGGTTTGCGTATTCGGCATCACCTTCTTCAACGTCCACGCCGATCAGCAGCTGGCCGCGGCCGTCCTGCTGGATCCACAGCTCTTTGCCTTGCCACAGGACCGCGACGCGGGTGCAGGACGTTTCCAGTTGCGTGCCGTCGGTGTCTTCAAGGATCAGCTGCAGGGTATCGCTCATGTTTTTTACGCTCTCGACGTTCAATTGATCTGGAAAGGATAAACCGCGCCCAGTTTAAGGATTTGCGTCAGTTCATCCAGTGCCGTCCGGCACTCAAGCAGCAATTGCGGGTCCGCCAGGTCGGTTTCGGCCATGCGGTCACGGTAGTGCTTGTCGACCCATTCGGTCAGCGTGCCGTACAACGGTGCCGTCATGATAACCCCTGGATTGACCGCCGCCAGTTCGGTTTCATTCAGTGCGACACGCAACCGCAGGCAAGCCGGGCCACCGCCGTTCTGCATACTTTGTTTCAGATCGAAAACCTTCACTTCGCGGATCAGGCCGCCGGAGCTGGTCAAACCTTGCAGGTACTGCCAGACGCGTTCATTGCCACGGCACTCTTCCGGCACGATCAACAGCATCGAACCGTCAGGGCGGGTCAGCAGTTGGCTATTGAACAGGTAGGAACGAACGGCGTCTTCAACGGTAACGGCAGAACGCGGGACGCAAATTGACTGGAATGTCCCACCGACTTTTGCGAGTTTGCCCTGCAGTTCAGCGAGCATCTGCTCGGTGTCGAGGAACGCGTCCTCGTGATAGAACAGCACCTCGCCGTTACCTACCGCGATCACGTCGTTGTGGAACACGCCCTGATCGATCACCGATGGGTTCTGCTGGGCGAAGACCACGCCGTCATCGCTCAAGCCGTGCAGGCGAGCAACGGCTTGCGAGGCTTCAAGCGTCTGGCGCGCCGGGTACTTCTGGGGAGCCGGGTAGCGGGTGTCGAATGCGCTGCGACCGAACACGAAGAACTCGACGCCGGCTTCACCGTATTCACGGCAGAAACGGGTGTGGTTGGCCGCACCTTCGTCGCCGAACTGCGCCACCGCCGGCAAGGCGGCGTGGTGAGCAAAGTGTTTCTGGTCAGCGAACATCGCCCCCAGCACGCGGCTGGTGGTCGGGTGTTCGATGCTGCGGTGGTATTTGCAGTTGAGGTTGGCAGCGGTGAAATGCACGCGGCCATCCGCAGTATCGGCACTCGGGCTGACCGTGGCGGCGTTGGCCACCCACATGCTCGACGCCGAGCAACTGGCGACCAGCAAGGGCATCGCATCTTTGGCGGCTTTCTCGATCACTTGCGCGTCGGTGCCGCTGAAGCCCAGACGGCGCAGGGCCGCAACGTCAGGACGTTCCTGAGGGGCCAGAACGCCTTGCTGAAAGCCCATTTCCATCAGCGCTTTCATTTTCGCCAGGCCTTGCAGCGCGGCTTCCTTCGGGTTCGAAGACTGCTGGCTGTTGCTCTGGGACGCGACGTTGCCGTAGGACAAACCGCCGTAGTTATGGGTCGGCCCCACTAGACCGTCAAAATTGACTTCATAGGATTTCATCAGCGAGGCTCCACGAGAATCTGTTGTTATGGCTTCAGTAACTATTCAGTAAGACCGCGTCGCGGCCATCGCCAGCAAGCTGGCTCCCACAGTGATGGGGTCGTACACAAAATGTGTGAACACCACCGAACCTGTGGGAGCCAGCCTGCGGGCGATGGGCATCACGCCATCTTCACGCCAGGTGTAAGCGATGCAGGCAACACCAGGTTCGGCGTTTCCAGCGAGGCCACCGGGTACGCGCAGTAATCTGCGGCGTAGTAGGCGCTGGCGCGGTGGTTGCCCGAAGCGCCGACGCCGCCGAATGGCGCGCTGCTCGCGGCCCCGGTCAGCTGCTTGTTCCAGTTGACGATACCGGCACGGCTTTCCAGCCAGAACTGCTGATAACGCGCTTCGGAATCCGACAGCAAACCAGCCGCCAGCCCATAGTCCGTGTCGTTGGCTTCAGCAATCGCCGCTTCAAAATCAGCGTAGCGGATCACTTGCAGCAACGGGCCGAACAGCTCCTCGTCAGGACGATCGGCGACAGCCGTCACGTCCAGGATGCCCGGTGTCAGCAACGCGGCTTGCGCCTGAGGCTGAGTCATTTCCAGCAGCGCCACGGCGCCATTGGCCAGCAGATGCTCTTGCGCATCCATCAGCGCTTTCGCCGCGCCGAGGGAAATCACCGAGCCCATGAACGGCGCCGGTTGCTGGTCAAACGCACCGACTTCAATCGTCGAACTGACCGCCACCAGACGCGCCAGCAACGTGTCGCCCCAGGCGCCCTGCGGTACCAGCAAGCGACGGGCACAGGTGCAACGCTGGCCGGCGGAAATGAATGCCGACTGGATGATGGTGTAAACGGCAGCATCGAGGTCTGCGACCTGATCCACCACCAGCGGGTTGTTACCGCCCATCTCCAGGGCGAGGATCTTGTCCGGACGACCGGCGAATTGCTGGTGCAGGTGATTGCCGGTGCGGCTCGAACCGGTGAAGAACAGACCGTCGATGCCCGGGTTCGCCGCCAGGGCGATACCGGTTTCGCGCGCGCCTTGCAGCAGGTTCAACACACCCGCCGGCAGACCGGCTTCGATCCAGCACTTAACCGTCAGTTCGGCGACTTTCGGCGTCAGTTCGCTGGGCTTGAACAGCACGCTGTTACCGGCCAGCAGTGCCGGCACGATGTGACCGTTCGGCAAATGCCCCGGGAAGTTGTAAGGCCCGAACACCGCCACCACGCCGTGTGGCTTGTGGCGCAACACGGCGGTGGCGTCGCCCAGCGGACCGCTCTTCTCGCCGGTACGCTCGCGGTAGCTCTGCACCGAGATCGCAATCTTGTTGACCATGCTGGTCACTTCCGTTGCTGCTTCCCACAACGGCTTGCCGGTTTCCTCACCAATGGTGCGGGCCAGTTCGTCAGCGTGGTTTTTCAGCGCGGCGGCAAAGGCTTCAAGCACGGTAATGCGCTCGTCCAGGGTGCGACGGGCCCAGCCCGGAAACGCCTGACGAGCAGCCTGCACGGCCGACTCAACCTGAGCGGCGGTCGCGCCTTCGCCGGTCCACAGCACTTGCTGGGTCACCGGGTTCAGCGACTGGAAGGCTTCGCCCTGACCGGCCAGCCATTCACCTGCAATGTATAGCGAATTCATTATTTCGACTCCCTGGCAGCAGACAACGGAACGGCGCGCACTTGATCACCGGCGTTGAGTTGAAGACGTTTGGCGGTCAGCGGATCAACGACCAACGTACCGGCGGCGAAGCGTGCTGGCGCGGCAGTGATGCGGCAGTCTTCGCGCTTGCGGTTGTGAATCAGGAACGGAGTAGCGTCATCACCCGGCGTGCCGATGGCCAACACCAGTGCCTGGCTGTCGCGCACGGCGCGGATCTTACCGGTTTCGCACTCGACCGCAGGGCCGGCGTCGAAGATGTCGACGTAGCCTTGGTAGCTGAAACCTTCGCTCTTGAGCATGGCCAGCGCCGGCTCGGTGTCCGGGTGAACCTGACCGATGACGTTGCGCGCGTCTGGCGACAGAAAGCAGGTGTACAGCGGAAATTTCGGCATCAGTTCGGCGATGAACGCCTTGTTGCCCACGCCAGTCAGGTAATCAGCCTGGCTGAATTCCATCTTGAAGAAGTGACGGCCCAGGCTTTCCCAGAATGGCGAGCGCCCGGCTTCGTCGGACACGCCGCGCATCTCGGCAATGATCTTGTTGCCAAACAGCTGCGGGAACTCGGCGATGAACAGCATCCGCGCCTTGGCCAGCATGCGGCCGTTGAGGCCCGTGCGGTAATCGGCGTGGAGGAACAGCGAGCACAACTCAGAGTTGCCGGTCAGGTCGTTGGCCAGGAACAGCGTCGGGATCTCGCGATAGATGTTCAGCTCTTGCGAAGCGCTGACCGTCAGGCCGACCCGGAAGTTGTACCAAGGCTCACGCAGGCCGACAGCGCCGGCGATGGCGGAAATGCCCACCACGCGGCCGTCATCGTCTTCGAGCACGAACAGGTAGTCTGCATCGCCCCGCCCGGCTTCACCGCGAAAGGTCTTCTCGGCCCAGCCGACCCGATGGGCCAGACGTTCTTCGTTGGCCGGCAAGGTGGTCAGGCCAGTGCCGGTGCTGCGGGCCAGGTCGATCAGAGCGGGTAAATCGCTGCTGCGTACAGGACGAACGATCATGCTATCTCCTCAAACGGGCCGCTTGCGCCACCCGCGAAACTTCGCTGCTTTCTAAACACTCAAGCAGTCGTTAAACCGCCACCAGGCGCACGCTCGCACCCTCACCGACGCCCAGGGCTTCGGCCGCTTCCAGATCCAGGGTCACGGGTTTGCCCGGCGCGTAATCGAGCTCAAGCAATACAGCGCGGTAATCCTGCAACTGGGCGTTGGCCACCAGGTACTGACGACCGACACCTTTGACCGCCTCGCCGATTTTCACCGGCACCACACGGCTCTGCGCGATCGAACGGATCCCGGAGACGCGGGCATGCAACGTCGGGCCGCCGTCGAAAATGTCGATGTAGTGATCGGTCTCGAAGCCTTCGCGCATCAGGATGTCGAAGGTGATCTGGGCTCGCGGATGCACCTGGCCCATCGCTTCTTGAGCGGTGTCCGGCAGCAAAGGCACGTAGATCGGGTAATGCGGCATCAGTTCGGCGAGGAAGGTCCGGCTCTTCAGGCCGCACAGACGCTCGGCTTCGGCGTAGTTGAGGTCGAAGAAGTTGCGACCGATGGCGTCCCAGAACGGCGAATCGCCATTTTCGTCGCTGTAACCGACGATCTCGGTCACCACGGAATCGGCAAAGCGCTCCGGATGGCTGGCAACGAACAGCAGACGACCACGGGAGTTGAGCTCGGCCCAAGGCGAACCCACCAACTCGCGCTGCACGTAGAAACTGGTCAGCAAGCTGTTGCCGGTCAGGTCGTGGCACTGCGAGAGCACGTGAATCTTGTTATGAATCTTCAGCTCGCGGGAGGCGTGCACGAAGGTTTCATTGCGAAAGCTGTAGAACGGCTCGGAGTAACCGGCGGAGGCAACGATTGCAGAGCAACCGACTAATTTGCCGGTGGTCGAGTCTTCGAGGACGAAGAAATAGCTTTCTTCGCCGTTGAAGCTGACTTCCGCGGAAAACGAGGCTTCGCTTGCGGCGATCTTGTCGCTCAGGCGTTCAACGTCATCCGGCAAGGAAGTGACACCAATCGGGCTGTCCGCAGCCAGACGCTGTACCTCGCCCAGATCAGCCATTTGCGCGGGGCGCATCACCAGCATGGTGTCACTCCTTTCTCGTAACTCTTTTGGGGGAAATAAGCCGAACCCTTGCAGGAGCGAGGCTTGCCCGCGAAAGCGGTGTGTCAGCCAATAACAAGGTGTCTGACACGCCGCTTTCGCGGGCAAGCCTTGCTCCTACAGAAGAGCGGGTCCGGCATAAAAATTGGGTTCGACACCTGAAATGTCAGGCGCCGAAGGGTCTATCAGGCTTGCGTCAACTTGGCCACAGCGCGTTCGAAGCGGTCCAGGCCCTCGTCGATGTCTGCGTCTTCAACCACCAGGCTTGGGGCAAAACGCACCACGTCGGGGCCGGCTTGCAGAATCATCAGGCCTTCACGCTCGGCGGCGTTGAAGACGTCTTTGGCCTTGCCTTTCCAGGCGTCGCTCAGTACACAACCGATCAACAGGCCCATGCCGCGGACCTTGGTGAAAATGCCGTACTTCTCACCGATCTGCTCAAGGCGTGCCTTGAACTTGGCATGCTTGGCCTTGACGCCGGCCAGCACTTCAGGGGTGTTGACCACGTCGATCACCGCTTCCCCGACCGCGCACGCCAGCGGGTTGCCGCCGTAAGTGGTGCCGTGGGTGCCGACGACCAAATGCTTGGCCAGGTCTTCGGTGGTCAGCATCGCCGCGATCGGGAAACCGCCGCCCAGGCTCTTGGCGCTGGTCAGGATGTCCGGGACCACGCCGTAATGCTGATAGGCGAACAGGTGGCCGGTGCGCCCCATGCCGGTCTGCACTTCGTCGAAGATCAGCAGCGCGTTGTGCGCGGTGCACAGATCGCGAGCGCCTTGCAGGTACTCAAGCTCAGCCGGGATCACACCGCTCTCGCCCTGGATCGGTTCCAGAACCACGGCGCAGGTCTTGTCGGAAATGGCGGCTTTCAGCGCAGCCAGATCGTTGTACGGCACGTGGGTGATACCGGTGATCTTCGGACCGAAACCATCGGAATACTTGGACTGGCCACCGACGTTCACGGTGAACAGGGTACGGCCGTGGAAGCTGTTGAGCGCGGCGATGATTTCGTACTTCTCGCTGCCGAACCGATCAAAACCGACGCGACGGGCCAGCTTGAAGGCGGCCTCGTTGGCTTCGGCGCCGGAGTTGCAGAAGAAAGCACGCTCGGCAAAGGTGGCGTTGACCAGCTTATGCGCCAGGCGCAAGGCCGGCTCATTGGTGAACACGTTGGACACGTGCCACAGCTTGTTCGCCTGCTCGGTCAAGGCACTGACCAGCGCCGGGTGCGCATGGCCCAATACGTTAACGGCAATCCCGCCAGCGAAGTCGATCAGCTCGCGGCCAGACTGGTCCCAGACATGGGAACCGGCACCACGCACTGGAATGAATGCGGCAGGCGCGTAGTTGGGAACCATTACCTGGTCGAAATCGGCGCGTTCTACCGCAGCGTGCTCAACGGACATCGGAGTCTCCTGAAGAGGAACGCTCGCCGGAAACTGGCGAGCGATGGGGGGATTGTAAGGACAGTTTTCAGCCCGGCCTTGCCGCCAAGCGACAACTTCTTATAGCGCAAACCCCGGTTTCAGCCGGGTTTACGGCAATGCGACATATAGGGTCGCAAAGGCGCAGTTTAAACCGCCGGCACAGGTTATAGGCAGGCTTGTCGAGCGGTGCGGTAAATATGTACCGCACCCGCCCCGCCATCGTCTGTTTTGCTGGCGACTCATCCAAACGCTAAGGGAATAGCGCATGAGTCGACACGAAAACGATCGCCCTTCAAATGTCGGTGGCAATGAATCCGCCACGCACCCGGACGATCACTACCATCATCTGTTCAATAACCTGCCGGCCTGGGTATTGGAAGCCTCGCCCGCGACACGCGATGCCCTCAAAACCGCCTCGCTTGCCGCGCCGCACTGGCACGGCACCGCGACATCCCTGCAACACCAGTCGCTGAAAAAGCTCAGCCAGGAACATTGGACCCAGCGAAATCGTCTGGACTCAACGCTGTCGAGGCTGCAAAGCGCACGCGCCTTCGCCGAAGCGTTGCTAAGCGCGGCCTTGAAAACCCGGTTTGATCTGGAACTGGACGTTAAAACCACCTTCCTGCGCCTGTACATTCCACAAGCCGTGCCCTGGTTCGGGATCAAGACGGGCGCTGCGCGCACCTGGACCGTGTCGCTACTCGACGCCGCCCTGCATAACTTTCAGGCATCGGAAATGGCGGCTGATGCTTACGAGCCCGCCTCGACGTTCATTACCGAACCATCGCCCGCAGGGCAGTTCGATACGCTGCCGGCGGTCAAACAGAAACTGACCATCGCTGCCTTTGTGAGGCTGTGCCGGGAACTGGACATTGGCGCCCGCTACACCACGTACCTCAAAGACAATCTTGGGCTGACCAACCCGGTGGCCGGCGCGGTGCTAAAAGCGAAGGTGATCGGCTCGCATAAAACGGCACTCAAAGCCGCGCTACAAATGGCTCAAATCCGCAAGGATATTCCGGAGGATGCCTATCACTCGATCCTGCGCCTTGTGGAAGGTCGTTCCGGGGCGCGACTCAATGGCCAGCCGCTGTACGGTCATGACCTGACCCTCATGTCCTCCTCCCTGACCGGGATTGTCGTTTTCGCGCCGAGCCTGGAGCGCGCGCGCAAGGGAACACGGATCATTGCCTACATTCCCGACGATCCCGAGCACCCGCTCAAGGAGTACCCGAACACCCTGGCGTTCATGACCGAACTGACCCGCAAGCTACGCGCCCCGGCCTACCAGACGTTCTTCAGCCGCTTCGTCGAGCATAAGGAAAGGGGCCCTTTTTTTGCTGATCTCAACCGCCGCCTCCAGCGCGTGACCTGGCATCAACACAAGCGTGGCGACCCACTGCCGAGCTGGCGCGAAACGCCCATCGACAGGCCTAACCTGCGGTTTTCAATGACGCCGTTCAGCGCGGACCTGTGGAACCATCTCTATCAGCGACAACTGAACAAGATCCTCAACGACGCCAGCACGCTGGCCGTCTCCACCGCCTCTGCCGACCGAAACGCGCGCTGGGCTTTGTGGGATGCCGTCAGCAAAGTAGCTTCGACGCTGCTTGAAATCGCAACATTCGTGGCATTGCCGTTCGTCCCGTTTCTTGGCGAAATAATGCTGGGTTATATGGCTTACCAGTTACTCGACGAAACCTTCGAAGGCATCGTAGACCTGGCCGAAGGACTGAAAACAGAGGCGGTCGGGCATTTGATTACACTCGCTGAAACAGTGGTTGAGGTGGGCACATTCGCGGTGGGTGGTGCGATCGCTGCCGGCGCCTTCAGCCGTTTGCTTTCGCGCGAAGCGGTCGCGCTGGTCGACCCGCTCAAACCCGTCGCAACGCCGAAAGGAAAAACCCGCTACTGGAAGCCGGATCTGACCCCTTACGAACAGGCACAGCGTTTGCCCGAAGGCGCCAAACCCGATCAGCTTGGCCTCTATCGCCACGGGGGCAAGACGCTGCTGCCTCTGGAAGGAAAACTGTATGCCGTGAAACCCGATGGCACCTCCAACGCGTTTCAGATTGAGCACCCGACCCGCGCCGATGCTTATCAGCCTTCTTTACTGCACAATCACCACGGCGCCTGGCACACCGAGCTGGAACAACCGCTGGAGTGGGATCGGGAAACGGTCATGCGTCGAATCGGCCAGGGTGTCGAGTCGTTCAGCAACGCCGAGCGCGAGCAGATCCTGCGGGTCAGCGGTTTCCACGACAACGCCGTGCGCGAAATGCATGTCGAACATTACCGCCCGCCTTCGCTGCTGACCGACACGATCAAGCGTTTCAAGATCAACCGGGACATCGACACCTTTATCGAGCAGATCGGCAGTGATCAACCCGAGCACTATCGAAAGGCTGATTCGACCCTGCAACATCAACTGCTGAGTGGCTACGACGGCTGGCCTGTCGACAGGCCAATGCCGACAGCGCAAGCCCAAACTTCAGCCTTCAGACAACGGACCGCAGAACTGGCCCGGGATTACCGCAAATCGCTGTTCGATCTGCGTTATCGCGCGTTGGAAAAAACCGATGACCTGCGGGTTCAGCGGCTGATCGATGATGTGCGGGGGTTACCTACCGATATCGCCGAGGAACTAGTGAGCAATGCGTCCGGCACGGAACTGAAACAGCTGCACAACGGCCGCACGCCCCAGCGTCTCAAGGACGCCGCGCTCAAAGCCATGGAGGCCGTGCGTGCCATCCGAGCCTCTGAAGGTTTTTATTCCGAAGCGCTGGACACCACCGACACCCACCGACTGGCCTTGCAAAGCCTGAACTCACTGCCCGATTTACCAGCCGGGTTGCGTATCGAAGTGCGGGACTACTCGGCCGAGGGGGCTTTGCGCGACA
Organism: Pseudomonas sp. SG20052; assembly: GCF_031766055.1. Taxonomy (NCBI): domain Bacteria; kingdom Pseudomonadati; phylum Pseudomonadota; class Gammaproteobacteria; order Pseudomonadales; family Pseudomonadaceae; genus Pseudomonas; species Pseudomonas sp. SG20052. The sequence goes on from NZ_CP134498.1 coordinate 5,117,107, forward strand.
GCATTGGCCAACCCGATGCGCCCCTACAAAAAATACTGGTTCGCGCTGAAGACGGGACTTACCACGTACACCAAGACCCGGATTCGTCGCCGGAGGATTTTTATCAGGCTTTGTTTCGGGCGCTGCCGGATGCGCAACGCAACAAGTTGAACCCTTCGATCACAGATGCCCAGGTTCTTAAACAACGCATCGCCGAACACGCACTGGAGCAACCGGCCTTACGCAGGCTGTTTGCAAAAAATCCCCATCGGAAACCGTTCTATGACCCGACCACCATGCGCCTGCCCGGTGGTACCGAGGGCTACAGTCGAATCCCCCGCGAGACACCGACGCTCAACGACCGGGTTCGCGAGGTTTACCCCAACCTGCCTCAGGAAGAAATGCAGTCCATTGTCCAGACACTGCAACTTCATCCCGATGGTGCTCGCGTAGAACTTTCACGCTTGAGGAGGGAGTTGGCCCGACTGCATCAGGACCTGCGCGCCTGGGTCAGTGATTCCCCCACAACCCATCCTGAAACCGGAAGCCCGCTCAGCGAACTGGATCAACAAGCCGAGCGAAACAACCGCCGGTTGCTGGCCCAGGAAATCCAGCGCAGCTGGCGTCGACAGTCCGACCGGGATTTCGACACACCGGAGGGGGTGACCCAATATGTGCTCAGGTTTGCAGAGCCGATCCTCGGCGACTTGCCGTCGTTGACTGCCGATTTCAGTCATGTGTCGCAGCTGTCCCTGGAAGGCACCCGCAGCGCACAGGCCATTCCCGCGTTTCTACGAGGTTTCAGTGGGCTGCGCCGCCTGGAATTGCGCCGCTTTTCCCTGAACACCCTCCCCGACGCCATCAGCCAAATGCCCGACCTTCACGCCTTGGTCTTGAGCGATTGCGGCATCCGGGTCGACGCCGACACGTGGTCGAAGCTGGCGTCAATGAAGCAACTGGCCATGCTCGACCTGTACAAAAATCCGTTTGAAACCTTGCCGCATATCGACACGATGAGCGAGCTGGCGCACCTGGACCTGAGCGACACCCGCCAGACAGGGATTGCGGCCAGCCTTCTGCAACACCCGAAGCTTCAAACTCTCCTGCTGATGAACAACCACATCAGCGAGTTGCCTGCCGGGTTATTCGAGAGTTCGCTTTACGACAAGCGCGGCCTGCACCTCACCGACAACCCACTGTCGAACAGCGCGCGAGAATTGATCAAGCAACACCACTTCGAAACCGCCTACGACATGGGCGTCTATGCACCCGAAGCCGACATCGATCGGGTCAAGACGCTGTACCCCAGCATGGAAATCGAGCAGGCGAGCGAGTTCGTCTACGAATTGCCGGGGACTCTGGAGGATGGCCGCAGCTATTTGACGCGCCTTGAACAAGAGCTCACCCAGCTGAAAAACGATTTGTCCGCGTGGACCGCCGATGTTCCGCAGCAGCACCCGGTGACGGGCGAGCCGTTCAGTGACGAGCAACTCGTTGCCGAGCAAACGAACCGCGACGAATTCAAGCAAGCGCTCGAGAAGTGCTGGCAGCGCGAGTCGGAACTGGATGAGTTCAACGAAGCACTTGAGCCGACGTTCGAACTCAGGGTCCGTCCGGTCATCAATGGCGAACTGCCGACCTTGAGTGCGGACTTCAGCCATGTTTCCGCGCTTGAGGTTGACAGTGCCGAGGGCGCAACACGCCTGGGGCGTTTCCTTGAGTCCTTTCTCAACCTCAAAAGCCTGCGGCTACGCGAGTGTGACCTGGGTGACATTCCCGATTCGGTGTTCAAGATGGGACGCCTGCGCTCGCTGTCGCTCCCCGATTGCCGGGTCAGCCTTTCAGCGGAGTCGGCAAGTGCATTGGCGGGAATGGAGCAGCTTGATTACCTCGACCTGAGCTTTAACCCGTTGGGGCGCACGCCGGATCTAAGCCAAATGCCCGACTTGTCGACCGTGCTGCTCAACGACACCGGCATCACTGACATACCCGACGGCCTGCTTCAGCTGGCGGATCTCGACTGGGCTGACCTGAGCATGAATGCAATAACCGAGGTGCCCAGCGACCTGCTGGAATTGCCGGTGGAAATTGCTGAAAACATCACCTTGAGAGGCAATCCGTTTTCCCAGGAAAGCCTCGCGCGACTGGTCCGCTTCTTTGAACTGACCCGTGCGGATTTTGGCGTGGAGGAGGTCATCAACCGAGGGGAAATACAGGTGTCGACCTCAGAGGGTTCCGAGATCGACGAGTAACATCAGCCGCGCTCCGACGGCACCGACGACAACTCGAATGGACTGCTGCTGCGCCGCTGGTTGCGATCTTCCCGCGGCGTGGCACCGAAGAAGTTGCGGTAGGCGCTGGAGAAATGCGGCCCCGATGAGAAGCCACAGGATAGGCCGATCTGAATGATCGACTTGCTGGTTTGCATCAACATCTGCCGGGCCTTGTTCAGGCGCAGTTCCAGGTAGTACTGGCTCGGCACACGGTTGAGGTATTGCTTGAAGATCCGCTCCAGTTGTCGACGGGACACGCACACGTGCTGGGCGATTTCGTCGGTGGTCAGCGGCTCTTCGATGTTGGCTTCCATCAGCAACACCGCTTGGGTGAGCTTCGGATGGCTGGAACCGAGGCGGTTCTGCAGCGGGATGCGCTGGCGTTCGCCGCCCTCGCGGATACGCTCGACTACCAGTTCTTCCGACACAGCGCCGGCCAGTTCGGCGCCGTGATCACGGGCCAGCACGGCCAGCAACAGATCGAGCACCGACAAGCCGCCACACGCGGTCAGTCGATCACGATCCCAATCGAACAGATGGCTGGTGGCGATCACTTTAGGGAAGCGTTCGGCGAAATCGTCCTGCCAGCGCCAATGCACGGCAGCGCGGTAACCGTCGAGCAAACCCAATTGCGCCAACGGGTAGACACCGGCAGACAAACCACCAATCACGCAACCGGCACGCACCAGTTGTTTCAGCGAACTGCTGAGCGCCGGCGCGAGGGTGGTCGGCGGCTCATCGGCGAGCAGAAACAGCTTCTGGAAGTTTTCGAGCTTGCCGGCCCACGGCTCACCCGGCAGTTGCCAGGCGCCTTCGGTCGGCGGTTCGGCCTGCAAAAACGACAATTCGTAGACAACATCCGGATGCACACGCTGGGCAACACGCAAGGCCTCCTCAGCCAGCGCAAGCGTCAGTGCTTTAGTGCTGGGCCAAATCAGGAAACCAATTCGATGGGCAGTCATGGCGGGCAATCCGAAACGAAAACAGTGATGAAGGCATGGGCCAATGCTAGCCCGTAAATGAACGCAAATCTCGAAACCTGCAGCATTCCCCTGTTGGAGCGAGGCTTGCCCGCGAGAACGGTGGTTCAGTCAACATGATTGCTGTCTGAACCACCGCATTCGCGGGCAAGCCCCGCTCCTGCAGGGATTGGGACCAGCCTTTAGGTTGCGAAGCATGCACTATCCCGGTGCGCAACGGGAGTTCGGTTTACTTCAGGCTGCCCGACAGGAATTGCTGCAAGCGTTCAGACTGTGGATTGACCAGCACTTCACGCGGGTTGCCGCTTTCTTCAACGATACCTTTGTGCAGGAACACCAGCTGATTCGACACTTCACGGGCGAAGCCCATTTCGTGCGTCACCACGACCATGGTCCGGCCTTCCAGCGCCAGGGCCTGCATCACTTTCAGTACGTCGCCGACCAGTTCCGGGTCGAGGGCCGAGGTCGGTTCGTCGAACAGCATCACCTCAGGCTCCATCGCCAGCGCACGGGCAATCGCCACGCGCTGCTGCTCGCCGCCGGACATGTGGCCCGGGTAAGCGTCTTTACGATGGGCCACGCCGACCTTGTTCAGGTAGTGCTCGGCTTTTTCGCGGGCCTCGGCCTTGGACATGCCCAGCACGTGAACCGGCGCTTCCATGATGTTTTCCAGCGCGGTCATGTGCGACCACAGGTTGAAATGCTGGAACACCATCGACAGGCGCGAGCGCATGCGTTGCAGCTGTTTCGGGTCAGCCGCTTTCAGCGCGCCGTCCTTGTTCGCCACCAGTTTCAGCTCTTCGTTGTTGAGCAGAATCTTGCCCGCGTGCGGCTGCTCGAGCAGGTTGATGCAGCGCAGAAAAGTACTTTTGCCAGAGCCACTGGAGCCGATGATGCTGATCACATCACCAGCCGCCGCTTTCAGGGACACGCCCTTGAGCACTTCGTGACTGCCATAGCGTTTATGCAGGTCTTGGACTTCAAGTTTGTACATGCGGTCGGTTCTCACAAAAACAGTCAGTCAGTCGTTGAGCAAGCGCCCGTGACGCAGCGCTTCGCGCCCCGCCACCTTGGCCAGCCAGAAACCGGGTTGGGCATAACGCAGCCGTTCAATGGCAAACAGCACCCCGGACGTACCAGCACACACCGTGCTGACCCGATCCGATAACGGATCGATCACTTCGAAAATCTCGTCACCGGCTTCGATCCACTCACCGGGTTTACGCAAAAAGCTGATCACACCCGGGTGCGGCGCGAACAGCAACTCGGTGCCCTCGAACGGCATGCCTTCGCACGCCTCTTGCGCAGGCTTGGGCCATTCGCCGCTGATCAAGCCTTGCTCGGCGAGGAACGCCAGAATGCCTTCGGCATAAGCCTCGGCGTCCGCGCGACCGGTATCAGCCTGACCACCCAGTTCGATGGTCGTCGCCAGACAGGCCAGCGGAATCTGCGCATCCGGGAACTGACGCGACAAACGCAGCCACGGCAGCGAGCACGCCTCGTCAAAGGAACTGCCGCCGGAATCTTCCGCCAGCAGCCCCACTTTCACATTCAGGTGCGCGGCGAGCGAACGCCATTGCGGCCAGTGTTGCGGCAAGGCGTACATGTGCAGCGCCGCTTCGGCATCGCAATGCAAATCCAGCACGACATCAGCGGTGCACGCGTGGCTGAGCAAGATGCGCTGCATGCCTTGCAACTGACTCGCCGCCGGAGGCAATGCCGCCAGTGCGTCGCTCATGGCTTGGCGGATCAAACGGATATTGGCGTGCGGATCATCACCCAGGTGCCCGTCCAGCTCAGCGGCCACTGGCGCGCTCAGCTCGACGAAATCGCGGTTGAAATTCTTGCCGCTGCCCGCTTCGAAACGACCTTGATGGCTGCCTTGCAACAGTTGACCGAGGCCCAGTGGATTGGCCACCGGCACCAGCTCGATCACGCCGTTAAGCAGGCCTTGGGCTTCGAGTTCGGCCAGGCGCTTTTTCAGCTCCCAGGCCGTGCGCATTCCCGGCAGTTCATCGGCGTGGAGGCTGGCCTGGATGTAGGCCTTGCGCTCGCCACTGCCGAAGCGGAACACCGAGATCTGGCGCTCGCTGCCCAGGTGGTTCCACGGCAATACGTGATCGATGCGTTCCATATCAGTGCTTCCGCGGGGCCAGATAGCCCAGCCAGCGGCGCTCGGCCAGTTTGAACAGCTTCACCAGAATGAAGGTCAGGCACAGATAGAACACGCCGGCCGTGATGTACGCTTCGAACGGCAAGTAGTACTGAGCGTTGACCGTGCGCGCGGCACCGGTGATGTCGATCAGGGTCACGATGGACGCCAGACTGGTGGTCTGCAGCATCATGATCACTTCGTTGCTGTACTGCGGCAGCGCCCGGCGCAGAGCCGATGGCAGCAGGATGCGCTTGTACATTTTGTAGCGCGACATGCCCATGGCCTTGGCCGCTTCGATCTCGCCGTTCGGCGTGGCGCGCAGGCTGCCGGCGATGATTTCGGCGGTGTAGGCGCTGGTGTTGATCGCAAAGGCCAGGCACGCACAGAACGTTGCACTGGACAGCCACGGCCACAAGAAGCTTTCACGTACCGCTTCGAACTGCGCCAGACCGTAGTAGATCAAGAACAGCTGCACCAGCATCGGCGTGCCGCGGATCACGTAGGTGTAGAGCCAGGCCGTCATGTTGACGACGGCGTTCTTGGAAACGCGCATCAAGCCAAGCGGCAACGCACACAGCAGGCCGAAAAACAGCGACAGCGCGAGCAATTTGAGGGTGGTCACCAGGCCGCCGAAGTACAGCGGCAAGGCCTCCCAAATGACGTTGTAGTCGAAGATCATAGATCAGCCGCCCTTACGCCTACCGAGTAGCGCTTCTCAAGGTGACGCAATGCCAGCAACGAGACACTGGTAATCACCAGGTACATCGCCGCCACTGCGAGGAAGAAGGTGAAAGGCTCGCGGGTGGCGTCTGCCGCCTGCTTGGCCTTGAACATCATGTCTTGCAGACCCACCACCGAAATCAGCGCAGTGGCCTTGGTCAGTACCAGCCAGTTGTTGGTGAAGCCCGGAATGGCCAGACGGATCATCTGCGGCACCAAAACCCGGAAGAACACCTGGAAACTGCTCATGCCGTAGGCCATGCCGGCTTCTGCCTGACCTTTGGGGATCGCCATGAAGGCGCCGCGGAAGGTTTCCGACAGGTACGCACCGAAGATGAAGCCCAAGGTGCCGATACCGGCGGCCAGCGGGTTCAGGTCGATGTAGTCGTCAAAGCCGAGCATCGGCGCCACGCGGTTGAGCAGGTCTTGACCACCGTAGAAAATCAACAGGATCAGTACCAGATCGGGAATACCGCGGATCACCGTGGAATACAGGTCGCCCAGCCAGGCCAGCCAGCGAACCGGCGACAGACGCAATGCAACGCCGATCAGGCCCAGAAAGATGGCCAGGACCATGGAGGACAAGGCGAGCTGAAGCGTCAGCCATGCGCCATCGAGGATGACAGCCCCGTAGCCTTTCAACATGATTCAGGTCCTCGAATGTTGGGATGAAAAAATGGCGCAAACCTCAGAGATCCTGTTGCTTGCGCCATTTCGGACTTGTCGCCGGGACGTGTTACTTGCCGTAGATGTCGAAGGCGAAGTATTTGTCCTGGATTTGCTTGTACTTGCCGTTCTCGCGAATGGCAGCGATCGCGGTGTTGATCTTGTCTTTCAGCGCGTCGCCCTTGCGAACCGCGATACCCACGCCGTCGCCGAAGTATTTGACGTCGGTGAAGGCCGGGCCAACGAAGGCGAAACCTTTGCCAGCGTCGGTTTTCAGGAAACCGTCATCGAGCAGCGTAGCGTCTGCCACGGTGCCGTCGAGGCGGCCAGCGGCCACGTCGAGATAGATTTCGTTCTGCGAACCGTAAGGCTTGATCTCGGCACCCAGCGGGGCCAGGACTTCGCGGGCGAAACGCTCGTGGATCGAACCACGTTGCACGCCGATGTTTTTGCCCTTGAGCTCAGTCAGGCCGTCGCTGACTTGAGTGCCGGCCTTCATGACCAGGCGCGCCGGGGTGTTGTAGTACTTGTTGGTGAAGTCCACGGATTTCTTGCGGTCTTCAGTGATCGACATGGACGACAGGATCGCGTCGATCTTGCGCACTTTGAGCGCCGGGATCAGACCGTCGAACTCTTGCTCGACCCAAGTGCACTTGACCTTCATCTCTTCGCACAGAGCGTTGCCGATGTCGTAGTCAAAACCAACAATGCTGCCGTCCGGTGCTTTGGAAGCAAACGGAGGGTAAGCCGCTTCGATACCGATTTTCAGAGGTTTTTCATCAGCGAAAGTCGGCAGGGACAGCACGGACAGTGCCAGGGCGCCAAGCAGCACGAGTTTCTTCATCTTGGGACTCCATCGGTAAAGGGCTAAAACGGCAGAGTGAGCGACAGCCCAATATGCGAATGAGTGGAACCGCAAAGCGGTGCTGCGTCGTAGGAACCGCGCGCTTTTTTCAACGCGAGCCACAACGAGCGAGTGATCGGCATTCTAACGACAGGCCCGAAGCCGATATTTCTTCAATGCGACAACTAATTACAGATGCACCGAGAAAGCCGCTTGAGCGCGTTGACAGCCCTGCAAATTCATGCAAGAGCAAAAGACAGTGAACCGATCACTGCTGCAAATTGCGGGCCTATTATTGGCAAACCCTTCTAATCCGGCAAGCGCAGCGTTGTGTCTTATTTTTTAGCCGGGCTGGAGAGGCCCGGGAGTGGGGGTTGGCGTTTCCCAATGCCCCGCATCGGAGCGCGCGGTTACACATTCAGTTACTTGAAGGGTGGAGGGTAACAGTGGGAAAGCGCCTACAAGTGAAGTCGATAATTATTGGCCGTTGTTTATTGAGTGCCTGACAGATCGCCATCGCTAGCAGGCTAGCTCCCACAGGGATCTCCAGGGGATTCGCAATTTGAAACGAGCGCAGTTCCCTCTGTGGGAGCTAGCCTGCTAGCGATGAGGCCCGACCGGCCAACACAAAAACCTCAGACAAAAAAAGCCCCATCCGGCACAACACCGGATGGGGCTTTTACTGACTCAGAGATGTCGGTTAAGCGACATTCATGATCTTGTGCTCATCAATCAAATGCTGCACCACACCCGGGTCCGCCAGGGTGGAGATATCACCCAACCCATCGTATTCGGCAGTCGCAATCTTGCGCAGGATCCGGCGCATGATCTTGCCCGAACGGGTTTTCGGCAGCCCCGGTGCCCACTGGATCACGTCCGGCGAAGCAATCGGACCGATCTCTTTACGCACCCAGTTTTTCAGTTCCAGACGCAGTTGCTCGCTTGGCTCTTCACCCGCGATCAACGTGACGTAGACATAAATGCCCTGCCCCTTGATGTCGTGCGGCACACCGACCACGGCCGCTTCGGCAACTTTCGGGTGCGCAACCATCGCGCTTTCGATCTCGGCGGTACCCATGCGGTGGCCGGACACGTTGAGTACGTCGTCCACACGCCCGGTGATCCAGTAGTAACCGTCTTCATCGCGACGTGCGCCGTCACCGGTGAAGTACATGCCACGGAAGGTCTTGAAGTAGGTGTCGACGAAGCGGTCATGGTCGCCGTACAGCGTGCGCGCCTGGCCTGGCCACGAATCGAGAATCACCAGGTTGCCCTCGGCCACGCCTTCGATGATGTTGCCCAGGTTGTCGACCAACGCTGGCACCACACCGAAGAACGGACGTGCCGCCGAACCCGGCTTGAGGGCGTGGGCGCCCGGCAGCGGGCTCATCATGTTGCCGCCGGTTTCGGTCTGCCACCAGGTGTCGACGATCGGGCAACGGGACTTGCCCACATTCTTGTAGTACCAGTCCCAGGCTTCCGGGTTGATCGGCTCACCCACCGAACCGAGCAGGCGCAAACTGCTGCCATCAGCACCTTCAACAGCGGCTTGACCCGACGCCATCATCGCGCGGATCGCGGTCGGTGCGGTGTAGAGGATGTTGACCTTGTGCTTGTCGACGATCTTCGCCACCCGGGTGATGTCCGGGTAGTTCGGCACGCCTTCGAACAGCAGCGTGGTCGCGCCGTTGGCCAATGGGCCATAGACGATATAGCTGTGGCCAGTGACCCAGCCGACGTCGGCGGTGCACCAGTAAACTTCGCCCGGGCGGTAGTCGAACACGCGCTCGTGGGTCATGGCGGCGTACAGCAGGTAACCGCCGGTGGTGTGCTGCACGCCCTTCGGCTTGCCAGTCGAACCGGAGGTGTAAAGGATGAACAGCGCTTCTTCAGCGCCCATCTCTTTCGGCGCGCAGACACTGCCCGCCACTTTCATCAGGTCTTCGTACCAGATGTCGCGATGCTGGTTCCACTTGATGTTGCCACCGGTGCGCTTGCACACGATGACTTTCTGGATGCTGCTGGTTTCCGGGTTGGTCAGCGCGTCATCGACGTTGGTCTTGAGCGGGATCTTCTTGCCGGCACGAATGCCTTCGTCAGCGGTGATGACCACTTTGGATTTGCAGTCGATGATGCGACCGGCCAGGGCTTCCGGCGAGAAACCACCGAACACCACCGAGTGAATCGCGCCGATCCGGGTGCAGGCCAGCATGGCGACCACGGCTTCGGGGATCATCGGCATATAGATAGTCACCACGTCGCCGCGATGCACATCCTGGCCGCGCAAGGCGTTGGCGAACTTGCAGACTTGTTCGTGCAGCTCGCGGTAGGTGATGTTACGGCTTTCGGCCGGGTCATCCCCTTCCCAAATAATCGCGACTTGATCGCCGCGCTCGGCCAGATGACGGTCGAGGCAGTTGTAGGAAACGTTGAGGGTGCCGTCGGCGAACCATTTGATGTCGACATGGTGATCGTCGAAGGAGGTCTGCTTCACCGTGGTGAAAGGCTTGATCCAGTCGAGGCGCTTGGCTTGCTCGCGCCAGAAGCCGTCCGGGTTGACGACCGACTGCTGGTACATGGCTTTGTAGGTTGCCTCGTCAGTCAGCGTATTGGCCAGAACCTCGGGACGAACGGGATACAGAGAAGCCGCACTCATCTTTCTTACCTCGGTGGAATAGTTGTTTTTGTATGGCCCCAGTTGTAGCCGGGCCGGGCCTATAGAACCATTCGACGATGGTAGTAACAAGCCCCTACAAATTACCGTGATAAGCCTGGAATGCGCCGCTAAAAGCACACCAAACCCCCGTGGGAGCGAGGCTTGCCCGCGAAGAACGATAACGCGGCCCACCAGAAAACCACATCACCGAGATCGCCAATTGTTCGGTTTTTACCACCTTAATCGGTGATTGTTACGAAATCTGTCAAAGGTGTTTATCAAAACCCCACCTATATGAATGCCCCCCCCACGCCTAAAATCAGCCCGCCAACAAGGCAACGTGATTAACCAAGTTGCAGCCCCCACGAAGGCCGTTAATCCAAGACTCTTTAATCAAGCTCCACACGCAACCCCAAAAAGGTTGCGTGACCCCATTCGACCTCTAAAAGGTAAATCTGAAATGAAAGCTTTATTAGTTCTGGCCCTCAGCAGCCTGTGCGCAACCGCCATGGCAGACGAGGTCCCGACTGATGTCGCACAGCAGAAACCCGCCATCGAGGAATACACTTACTCGACTCACCTGGACATCGCCAAAGTTATCTCCATGAGTGAAGTTCCTAATGTGTGCGAAGTTGTTCCGGTGAAAATGGAATACGACGACTCCCAAGGTCAACGCCACATCCTGCGCTACAGCATCATGGGCAACGGCTGCACTAACGGCTGATCACCCGCCCGCCTCATAACGGTTCGACCCATCCGCCCCGCCCTTTCAAGGCTGATGCAGCGCCGAACCGTACATATCGATTAATACGATTATTTTAAGCATTTATTTGCGCTTTTTAATCAAATTAGTTGGCGTAGCATTCACTCCATACCCAAGGCACAAAACGCCAACGAACCTGGAGCACTACCATGAAAACCAAACTGATCCTCGCCCTGACCCTTTCTGTTCTGGCCGCCAACACCTTCGCTGCTGACGGTTTCGACCGCACTGTCGCTTCTGACGGCTACGACCGTACCGGTACGGCTTCCTTTGCCGCCGATGGTGCCGATCACGTCGGTGCAGCCAAACTGGCTTCGGATGGCTTTGATCACACCGGCGCCGCCAAAGTCGCCGCTGACGGCTTTGATCACACCGGTGCGGCCAAACTCGCTGCCGATGGCGCCGATCACGTCGGTGCGGCACGCCTGAGCTGATCATCGAGCGTGACTTTACAGCCCGGCTTCGGTCGGGCTTAGTTGTGCCTTGAACCACCGAAAACCGATTCAAAACACAACATGTAGTGAAAAACCGGTTTTTTTGCCTATTTTTTGAACAAAAAAGTAGCGCATCAAAATTTATGAAAAAAAATCTTAACCCGCGATCTCCAGCCAAAGCCCTGTAAACCCTCGCTCCGACCGAAAAACCCGCCTTCTCGACCGCTCCATGCGCGGATTCGCCCCACCACGGCCGCAAAAATTTCCCTATAATGCCGGCTTAAACGGGCCTGCAATATTCCCTTACAGGGATAACAGCCAGTCTGAAGCCCACGCCGACGTCCTCACCGATTTCTGCGCCCCTCAGAGGCTCTCGGAACCCCGTAAAAATTTATGTTTATTTGCCTGCGTGTACCGCTGCAAAAAACGCTATCCAACGCGGCCAGTACGGCCGTGTGAAAAATAACCAATCAGTTTTCACACGGGCATCTGGCCCTCACGCAGGAGACGACACGTCATGCTGAGCTGGGACGAATTCGACAAAGAAGACAGCGGCGAGACCGTGGTAAAAGGCGCCAACGCCGGCCACGCGACTGAAGCCAACATGGACCGACTCGACACCGCTGGTGGTGTCGCCGCTCAAGAAGCTCGCGCCGTTACCGCGAACGACTCTGCCGCCATCGCCCGTGCCAAAGCAGCCCTGGACAACCTCGACATCGCCGAAGGCCTCGCCGAACTCGAAGGCGCCTCCGCCCGTGTCGCCGTCGACGAAAAGCGCATGATCAACTGCCGCGCCGACCTCAACCAACTCGTACCGTTCAAGTACGACTGGGCCTGGCAGAAATACCTGGACGGCTGCGCAAACCACTGGATGCCGCAAGAAGTCAACATGACCGCCGACATCGCCCTCTGGAAAGACCCGGAAGGCCTGACCGACGACGAGCGCCGCATCGTGATGCGCAACCTCGGCTTCTTCTCCACCGCCGACTCCCTGGTTGCCAACAACCTGGTCTTGGCCGTGTACCGCCTGATCACCAACCCGGAATGCCGCCAGTACATCCTGCGCCAGGCTTTCGAGGAAGCGATCCACACCCACGCCTACCAGTACTGCATCGAATCGTTGGCCATGGATGAAGGCGAGATCTTCAACATGTACCACGAGATCCCATCGGTCGCGAAAAAAGCCACTTGGGGCCTCAAATACACCCGTTCGATCTCCGATCCGAAGTTCGAAACCGGCACCGTCGAAACCGACAAAGAACTGCTGCGCAACCTGATCGCCTACTACTGCGTTCTGGAAGGCATCTTCTTCTACTGCGGCTTCACCCAGATCCTCTCCATGGGCCGCCGCAACAAAATGACCGGCGTCGCCGAGCAGTTCCAGTACATCCTGCGCGACGAATCCATGCACCTGAACTTCGGCATCGACGTGATCAACCAGATCAAAATCGAAAACCCACACCTGTGGGATGCCGAGATGAAGGAAGAAGCTTCGCAGATGATTCTGCAGGGCACTCAGCTGGAGATCGAATACGCTCGCGACACCATGCCTCGCGGCGTGTTGGGCATGAACGCGGCGATGATGGAGGACTACCTGAAGTTCATCGCTAACCGTCGTTTGAGCCAGATTGGTTTGAAGGAAGAGTACCCAGGGACGACTAACCCGTTCCCTTGGATGAGCGAGATTATGGACTTGAAGAAAGAGAAGAATTTCTTTGAGACGCGGGTTATTGAGTATCAGACTGGTGGGGCTTTGAGCTGGGATTGATTTTTAGCTTAGAGGTCCAAATCAACAGTACAAAAAAGCCCTGAACATGTTCAGGGCTTTTTTATGAATTAGAAGAAAGTGGCCTCACTCCTAAGTGTGTGCAGCACTCACAAATGACTACCGCTCCTACCACATTCAACACTTCCTCCAATTGGCGCCAATATTTCTTGTGGTAGGTAGTACAAGCGAATCGTAAACAATTAACGCGGAGGAGCTATTGACCACTTCCAAACAGCAAGCTAGCAGATTAATAAACCTGTTTCAACTCTTTTTTCTCAAGTGCATTTAATAGATCAATCTCCTTCCAGTTTACAAACCAAAACTCATTAACATCTACCATCCCGAAATACTCATCGGCTTGTGCATTCGTTAACATACCGCCACCTGTCACCTTATAAAAATCTCTTAGCCACTTCTTTTTTATTTTTACATCTATGTATGGACATGTCACAGAATCCAAAAACAATGACACTTTTTCGGCATTCACTTGAAGATCAGAAAGATCAGACAGCCGCACATTAATCTCGTCGACCACACTTTGTCTAACACCATCATATTGTTTAAAATTTTTAATATAAAACAGACACGCAACAAGATAAAAATACGACCGATCCCTGCTAAATATCCGACCAACCAAAACAGATGGTAACAAATACTCCTCACCAAGATCACTTATAGCTAGAATAACATTCAACTCTTCGAGAAGAATGAAATTATTGATCTCGACACTAACCTCACCAAGCTCGCTCAACAGCAACTCAAGCGCAAGCTCAAATATCCTTTGCTTAACTGTATGCTCATATGGACCAAGCATTTTCTCAGAAAAGCGAGACATCAATATTATTGAAGCACAAATCTTATAGGAGGAACTTACGGACGGCGAAACAGAATAAAAAAAGAACATAACCTCTAAAAAAACCAAAAGTACATCGCGATATTGATTCTGCATTTCATTGTCACGCATTGGTGACTGAACATTAATAACTCTTTTAACTCGTTCGAAAAAAGCAGAAATCAAGTAAGAAGAAACATCATCATAATCAACAGCGTTCGACGAGCACGTAGATTTAATAGCATCAATAAAGCTTCGAATTAAATTTTCCCGCCTATATATTTCTTTAGGCTTCAATACTGCATCACCATCTTCAGCGCTCAAAAACCTATCACAAAACTCATTAACCTTTACATTAACATCACGTATAACCCTTGACTTTGCGGTAAAAAATGGGCGTAGATACTCCACTGATTTTGAGCTATTTACGTGCAAATTATAAGAAGCCAAGCAATCCGCATACACTTTATAAACACGTTTTGTCACAGAATCACGTGACGCAAATATGAAAACATCATCAACGTAACGCTTAACAGAGTAATCTACACCATATACAAGAGGCACTGACGCTGTAGCCAGTCTAGCTTGAGCACTACAATCGATATCTTGAAAAATCACCTCAGCAAATATCCTGCTTATCTCAGGACCGATTAAAATGCCATTTGTTTCATTGTAGTTTGCAGCCTGCATCAACGAATCGAAGGTTTGCCCAAATGTTGATGACACTCCAAGCTTAGATTTGACATACTGCTTCTCCTTCGCGGCCCAACTTATGGAATGCGTATAGATACTATCAAAGCATTTTGACACATCCATAGTTAACAGAACTGAAAACTTTTTCTCCAAACTCAAAAAAAGCCTAGAGTTAAAAAACTTATAGAGCCTATCGAAACCAGCATAAGAATAAAAAGAGGAGCTATGTTTAATTACGCTGTCAGAGACAACCTCATTAACACTGCCCCTTTTGTATTTACTGACATTTTCCCAAGAGTTTTTATAGTAAAACACTCCTACAACTTTTTGCGGGCACCTGATAGAAAACTTACTCTTCGAACAATAATGTATTATTAATTTTTCATTCCGCTCATAAAACCTCATCATTTGCAATTGAGAAATGGGGTGCACTACGGATAAACGTCTAAAATCAATAGAATTCTTTCTTATTTTATAATGATAAGGAATTGTAAACTGCTTCTTTCTCCCATCGCCCTCTACCAACTTAGAATACAAATATCGAGACACATCCGTTATTCCACCCCGAGCAACACAACGAAAATAGAAACCATCATTCGCAAAAATCAGCGGTGTTTCGTAAGGTATAGTTTCTGTAACCAAGACTCTATAATAGTCACTTTTCTTAACCTTTTTAACTTTACTGTTAAGCATAAGCCCAGCACCCCTGTATGAGCTTCATATTTTCCCGGGAGAAATGCATGAAAACTTTACGTTTGTATCCCCTCAAGAAGCTAAACTTTAGCAAAATCCTTCTCTGAGCAAGCGTAGTATTGCAAAAAAACTCCTCAAACAACTTTCCACTGCTCGAAAGTACTGCTTTCCTCAAGTACGAATCAAGATCAAGCAAAGCCTTAGAAACATCGACATCAACTCGATGATAATTATAATATATCCCAGCCAGTCTTTTTCTATCTCTATCAACATCAAGAATGCTAAAGTTTGAAGTGAGAAACTTAAACCGTAGGACCAGGAGAGAAAAGTCTTTATTCTTCACATAATCCAGTAACGCCTTGGAAATTCTGGTCTTTATTTTTTTTACCTTTGAATCAGCTATATCTAAAAACACTTCTCTGAAGTGCTGCCCCTTTTTCAGATCAGGATTATTAAAAGGCTCAAAAATAGAAAATTTATATCCTAAATACTCAAAACTGAATAAACTTTGCGAAAGTAAAGCTTTCCTAGGAGATACGTCAGTACTCAAACTTTTAATCATTTGTTTTTTTTGATTAAGGATTAATCCTGTTGGTAACTTTTCTTTTATGACATCTATAAACCCTTTTTCATCCTCCAGCCCACTGGTGACAAGAATAATATCATCTACATATCTGGAGTAGAAAAAAACCTCACTCTCAGACTCTATTTCCTTATCGAAGTCCTTCATCAACAACTCAGTTATTGTCGCACTTAAAGCCAACCCTCTAGGAACACCCGGCCATCCAGCCCGGTCATGCCCGTCTATTAAACCACCAATTATTTTTTTTGTTGCCGGACTTACATCATGCCTCAAAATTATCTTATTGAAGATATCGTCTTTTGAAAAAGACTCATAAAAACTTTTTACATCCAGTCGGTATATACGATAAGAGACACCTTCCGAAAGCAAGTTTTTGACATTAGCTACGATAGAGTCCCTAACATTACTCTTAAGACCCGAGATCACTCGGATATTCCTGTTAGTCTTCCTCAATATCAACTCATCATGAAACTTTGCAGTACGGTATACGTTTCTTCCTCGAATAACTGTGTAAGTCAAAGGAGAGTACAAAGAAAAGTCACCAGCAACACTAATAACGGAGTTCAACACAATTCCATTTTTGTATATTGGATCCCTCAGCCTCTTATGCTTATTAAAATCGCTTTTTCTTAGTTCTTTAGTAAAAGTCACATAATTAAAAGAGTGATCGTACATTTCTCCTCCCTGAGCCAAGGGTTACATCGATTAACGATCGTCTAATGCCTTCACAGATTCACTAATACAACAAAAAACAAAAGATGCAAGCTTGACCTTCAAGCTGTTCCTACCTAATCTGCCACTGAGCCTAAGAAACTCAGAAACCAGAGCGGTTCTCCGCACCCGACAGCCATGCGGCTTTTTTTCGCCAGCGGTTTCTCGACGCCGGTGAAAAAATCCCCGTTATGTCGGGAGTGGGCGAATACAAGACCCGCAAGGGAAATATGTCCGGCCCGTCTCTGGTGGGTTTCTTAGCTCCCGACACCTATAACGAATGCCCTAAGAAAGCAGCCAGAGGTAAATGGATATGCCCAAATGTCTGACCTTCCCTAGGAAGGCAATTTGTCACTCCCGCTACGCCAGCCCAACCCTATCATTTCGGGAGGCTTGCCATGTCTGATCCTTACATCCCCACCGTCTTCATTCGTCAAAACCTCGAACTTCACGCCCTCCTCCTAGAAAACCAGCCATGGTTCTGCGCCCGCGATATTGGTCGACTGATGGGTTTCCACCTGAACGATCGCGTAGTCAGCAAACTGGATGAAGATCAACGGCACACGTTGCTGATCGACTACCACGGGCAAACAGAAAAACGATTGATGCTCAGCGAGTCCGGCGTCTATGCGCTGCTGGTCTATCACTACGCACCTGGGAATCGCTTGTTGCGCGAGTGGCTGACTCATCAAGTGGTGCCGGCGTTGCGCGACGCGGGGCCGTCGAAGAATGCGGATCGACCGATGTTGAGTTTGTTGGATTGGCCGGAGATGTCGTTGAGTCTGTTGCATTGGCAGGATGAAGGTTGGATTCGGCTGCGGGACATGCCTTATCTGTTGCTCAATCGCACACGGCGGCGGGTGCCGGTGGTTAAGCCTTGGTGGCGGAAGGTTCTGGAGGCGTTTCAGTCTTCGAAGCATTCGGTTGGCTAGCCTTTGTAGGATCAACTGAAAGAAGCGTCGGTCTTTTCTGTAGGAATTTTCGTAGACAGTCGTGATGGCCACTCAGTATCGTCCGAGGGTATTCAGCCCTCGGCGATTGTATGGACACGGAAAAGAGCAACAGCGATTGGACTGACATTGAGATTCAGGCAGCGGTAGACGCCTATCTCAGCATGCTGTCCCGCGAGCAGAGTGGTCAGAAAGTCGTTAAGACTGAGGAGAACCGCACCCTGCGTGAGGGAGCCTTAGCCGGTCGGACCAAAGGGTCGGTTGAGTTTCGGATGCAGAACATCTCTACCGTGTTGGTAGAACTGGGTCGAGATCGCATCGAGGGATACAAACCTGCCAAGAATGTCGGCGCAAATGTTGCGCGAAGCCTCCGAGAAGCGCTCAACGCTCCAAGTACTTTGACGCCTGAGGATTTTGCCCCGACAGCGGACGAGGCAACGCTGGAGCTGCGAGCTGCCAAACTTGAGCGACAACCGATTAAAGACGTGCCGAAAGGGATTGAAAGACCAGAGCAGACTCAGTCCAGCGGAAAGTCTTATGTTCGCGATCCTGAGGTGAGAGCTTGGGTTCGCCAGCAGGCTGAAGGTAAATGCGAAGGCTGTGGCGAGCCTGCTCCGTTTGAAAAGAATGGCAGGCCGTTTCTTGAGGTCCATCACGTTAAGCATTTAGCGCAGGAAGGTTCGGATCGTCCGAGCAATGCTGTGGCGCTGTGCCCGAATTGTCATCGACGTTGTCACCATTCGGGTGACCGGGATGAGTTCACTGCTTCGCTTTATGACAGAGTCAAGCGGTTGAGACGTGAAGAATTGGGCTAAATGAGATTCGTGGCGAGGGAGCTTGCTCCCGCTCGACTGCGAAGCAGTCGCCCAGCAAACAACTTCATCTGTCTGATGCACCGCGCTTGCCAGGTTTGGGTCTGCTGCGCAGCCCAGCGGGAGCAAGCTCCCTCGCCACAGTTAGTGTGTTGCTATTGAGTCAGCGCTAGGTAGATAGACTGAGTTGATGTTTCGAATCGCGAGCAGGCTCACCCCTACAAGGTTTGGTGGGTTGCCCCAGATTTTGCGGTGTGTTGAAAACATTCAGTGCAACCCGCCCCGCCTCCCGCTATTAATACCCTTCCCCCCTCAAGGACCCGAGCCCGCCATGAAATTCGACCTCGCCTACTGCCTCAGCCTCGACGACAAGCTGTCGATCTATGACGTGCGCGATCTCAATTTCGACGAAACCATGGATTTCGATTCCGCCAAGGAACACTTCCAATGCCCCAACGACGCCTGTCGTTTGGCCTTCGATGCGGCGAATGTACTGACGACGTTCAACGCCAAAAACGTGAACTACGTTCGCACCCCGCACTTCAAGAACACGCCCAGCACCCGGCATGTGGCGGATTGTCCTTATGTCAGTCTCAAGGCGTCGGCGTCAGGTGTGGACGCGGACGGTGCGGAAACGGATGACAGTCGCGAGGAGCATTTCCCGTCGGAGTTGTTGCTGACTCGGCGTGAGTATGTGCGTAAGCCATCGAACCCGGCGGTGGCGGCGGATGTGGTGCGGGACGATCCGACGCCAACCACTGAGGCTAGCAATACAGAACACCCGAGCCGTGAAACAGCGCCGGACAAGACCAGTGTCTTCGCCCATCCGGTGGAATGTTTTGTGTCGAACTTCGAAGACAAGGACCTGCTCAAGCGCATGCCGCTGAAGATTGGCGAGCACACGGCGCCTTATGGGTCGTTCTTCAAGAAGATCGAATACCTGACGGACAACAAGGGGCTGATTTACTGGGGCAAGATCAAGGAGATCAAGGATTACACGCAGAGCTTTCGCATCGATTTCGAGCAGAAGGTCTGGTTCAAGCAGGCGGACGAGGCGAAGAAGAAGCCGTATTCAGTCAACGTTTACCTGAGCAAGAAGTTGATCGAGAACTACCGCAAGCGCAAAGCGTTTCTCGAAGAGATCAAGCATGCCATCGACAGTGAAGCGGAGTTGTATTGCTTCTTTTATGGCGTCACGCCGGAGTTGAAGCAGGTGCCAAGCAAGAAAAACCCCGAGCAGACGTTCGGGGTGTTCAGTGCGAATATCGAGAACCTGGATCACTTTATTATTCGTGAGGCGCCGGGGTTATCGGGTACGCAATCAGGGCAGCTGTAGCGCAACGCCGCCGGGGTGTTGCTTGATCAGGCTATACGGCAGGACACCCCAGCCCACATTTCCACACACAGCGGCCACGTGAGGAAAGGACGGATCTAACTTGATCCCCTGCTCGGTGAAATACCAGGAAGGAAAACTCCAGCGGTCCTCGTCATCGTAGTCGCAGTCGTCATCCCCTTCTGGCGTGACCGTCATTTGATTGGGATAGAGATTAAGCAATTGCGCCACCAGCCACGGCGCCAGCTCTTTGCCGCGGTAATCAGAATAGGCACTGAATGACTCAGACGAAGAAATGTAGGCGTCGTAGTTTTCCTCGTAGTGCAGCGGCTTTCCCTGTCCCACCCACAGCACGTCATCAAGCGTCAGAGATTGGCCCGTTTTAGCATCGAGGTTGAGTGAGTCATTGACCTGATCCGGGTAAGCACCGCCACAGAAGTACTCGGTTGAGACACGGACGCTCATGACGTTCGGCGTCATCCACAGAGGCTGACTCGTCTGTGCGTAGTAGGCGTCAGCGTAGTTAGCGAAGCATCCGTAATACCCCACAACCTCCTGCCACAAACGGCCCATCAATTGCTGATTGATACGCTTACGCTCCTCAGCGTTGTAGCCCGAAACCACTTCAAACAGCTCGGCTTTGGATTGTGGGTCGCGCCACCATTGCAGCGTGTAACCCATGAAGGTTTCAGTCTTGCCTTGTGTAAGCTTCATACCCTGCAAACGCAGGTATTCATAAGGCGCCTTGTCGTGAAGTCTGGCGAGATAGGGCAAGGTGTCAGCGGGAATCTGAGGAAGGTTCGCTGGCTGCAGGTCAATCTTCAAGACTTTGCCTTTAGGGCTAGTCCATTCTCCGGACCAGCCGCTGGACTTTGGTTGTAAGCGAATTGTCGGAAAAGGTTTGTGCTCTCCATAACGCTGGTCACCCTCTTCCAGCACAAGTGCTTTTCCTTCCTTTGAGCCACTAAGCACCAAGTCCTTGCGGTACTTTTGGTAAAAGTAACGACCCTCACTGCCATCGGCGCTCACCTCCAGCACAATCGGCATTTTTCCCAGAGTCCCGGTATAGACCTGCCTGCCGCTGTCGGCCCACAACATCGTAGAAAACGTGGAGCACACCAATACGACAATGCCAGCAAGACGAAACAGTCCTTTAAACATCAAATCATCCTTGAATGCAGCGAGTATTGGCTCGCAAGAAAGAGCGGCGGATTATGGCGAACCCGTGTTCGAGAATCGATAAAAAGCTAACGTGATGACGATCAGTTCAGGCACATGCTGACCATCACCAACACCAGCAACCCCACATAGACCCGCGCATGCACCCGATCCGGAATCCGCCCGATCCAAGGCGTAGCCAACCGAATCCCCACCAACGATCCCATCGTCAACACTCCAAACGCCAGCAGATCCACATAGCCGACAAACCACGACCCAAGATCAAACTCGGTGAACCCCGCCATCGCCATGTAAGTCAGCGTCCCGGCCAACGCCACCGGCAGGCTTAACGGATTAGCCATGGACGTCGCCTGACTCATGCTCAACCCGCACCGTCGCAACAACGGCACGGTCATGACGCTGCCGCCCACGCCAAGAAACGTCGCGATAACGCCGATTCCTGCGCCGCCACCCGACACTTCTGCCCTCCCCAATCGTCGTGGGATTGTGGTGTCGGACGCTGTCAGAAAACCACGTCGGAACAGGCAATCCACAATGGTCACGCCCAGGTACGCGATGAAGGCATAACGAATCACCTCGCCACTCACCCACATCGCGGCGAGCGCTCCGAGGATTGCGCCCAGGCCGATGAACCCGCCCAGCGGCCACAGATAATGACGAATGAGATTACCGGCGCGACGGTGTTTGCCGGTGGCGATCAGTGCGTTGACGATCATCACGCAGGTCGAAGTCGCCACGGCAATGTGCATTGCCGATTGGCTGACGGGGTCATCGGCACCATGGCTAGCCATGAGCATGCGATAAAGCAATGGCACCACAACGAAGCCGCCGCCAAAGCCGAACAACACCGCAGTGACGCCAGTCACGCACCCGAAAAATGCCAGCAGGAGATAAAACATTGCGCGCCGTCCGTTGGTTGAGAGCGGTCGACAATAGAGCGATGCGCCTTGGCCTGCTTCAGCAAGTCAGCCAATAATGTTCGCGTTTACGCCAACTGTTGGAAAACGCTCAATGCGCAATGTTTCGATCAATCTGCTGGATGACACACCGCGCTCGGTGGTGGCGGTCGGTACGGATTATTCCCACGGTCATGTGTTGCCCCGTCATACGCATCGGCGGGCACAACTGCTGTACGGCGCGACGGGGGTGATGCAGGTCAGCACGCACGATGGCAATTGGGTGGTGCCGCCGCAGCGGGCGGTGTGGATTCCGGCGGGGGTGGCGCATGAGGTGCTGATGCTGGGGGTGAGCACGCGCAGTTTGTACATCGAACCTGATGCGGTTGATTTGGGGGATCGTTGCCAGGTGATCAGTGTGTCGCCGTTGATGCGGCACTTGTTGATGGAGGCGGTGGAGATCCCGCTGGTGTACGACGAGGCCGGGCGCGATGGCGCGCTGATCGACTTGCTGTTGCATGAACTGGCGCGCAGTGCTCACTTGCCGTTGCACATTCCGTTACCGGTCGATGCGCGGTTGCTAGGGTTGTGCCAAGGCTTTTTGCAGCGGCCCGACGCGCATCAATCGCCGCAGCAATGGGCCGATCAATTGCACATCAGCTTGCGCACGTTCAATCGGCTGTTCCGTCAGCAGACAGGGCTGAGTTTCAGCCAATGGCGCCAGCGGGCCTGCGTGGTGCTGGCCCTGGCGCGGTTGGCGGCGGGGACGCCGGTGACGCGCATTGCGCTGGATTTCGGTTATGACAGCCCGGCGGCATTCTCGACCATGTTTCGCCGCGTATTGGGGCAGGCACCGTCCGTCTGGATGGAGGGGGCGACATAGAAAAAATCAAAAAATGAGTTTGATCCGGGCGCAAAACAACTGTACAAAACAACAGTACTTTTTGGATTAGCACTCTCGAGCCCGGAGAACACCATGGCCTCTCTTGCGATGAAAATCACCCTGGAACGTATCGCCCTTTTCCAATTCACCCCGGCCCACTGTGCCCAGGCCCGAGCGATGCTGGGTTGGAGCGTGGAAGAGCTCTCGGAGGAATCCGGTGTCTCCGTGGACGCCATTGTGCGATTCGAGGCCGAACGCGATGTGCTGGATGTCACCCGGCTGGCGTTGGCGTATCGGTTTGAATCGGAAGGCCTGGTGTTCTTCCCGGGATTTGCGCCAGGTCGGGGGATGAATGTGAGAGGGTCGACGCCTGATCCGGTGGGTCGGGCGGACTACGCGATGGTTGAGTGAGGAGTCAGCAGATGAATGGAATCGATGAATGCGACAGGCTTGGTCATCCGCCTTTGGGTGCTGCCGATGCGGGGGAAATGAGGGCCAAGGCCGAATACCTGATGAAGATCGGCATGCTGCTCGACACCGGTCAGTTGGGCAAGCTGGAAGCGGCGCAGAGGCTTGGACTGTCAGCGGGGGAAATGGATGAAATTCTCGACGGGAATGTTTGCGACCTGACGGTGGCTAAGATCGCGGGCCGCTCCATGGCGAGCGGCCCGACGGCAGAGGATCAGGCGTTCTGAGGCGTGACTGGTTCGCCCTTTCAGGAAGGCTCATGGCTTGCCTCGCTGGTCGAGCAGCCACGGCCTTTAACGCCCACCATCACCTGCCTTGGTCTTGGACCTTACTGCTCCCGAAACGCCGGATTCTGACGCTCTAACGACGCTTGTTCATAGCTGTAAGCCAGCGCCAGCAGTTGGGGTTCACTCCAGCGCTGGCCGAAAAAGAACACAGACGTTGGCAGTTCATCGCTGTTCATGCCCGACGGGACGGTAATGGCTGGGTAGCCAGCGACTGCGGCACTGAATTGCGAGTAGCCATCGGCATCGGCGAACATCGCATCCAGATTATGTTCAGCCATTTGCTCATCAATGGCAGCCTTGAAGCTGGCACTGAGCACGCCGAACATCTCGGTTGCCTGCGCGTGGGTCATGTCCAGTTGGTTGATGTCGTTCAGCATTTGCTGCCCGTAGCCTTCGGCACCCGGATTCAGCTCGTTGAAATCGATCAACTGTTGAAGCGTTTGAATCGGCAACCCTGAGCGGCTGGCCAGGTACTCGGGCAGTTCATGTTTCATGCCTGCCATGAGGGTGTTGAAGTAGCCATCGATATCCGGCAGTCGGACGCTCAACGGCACCAGGGTAGCGCCTTGCTCTTCCAGTGTGGCCAATGCCATCAGGAATTCAAAACCGGGTCGAAGCACAGTGCCGTTGGTGCCGACGTACTCGGTCGGATAACCGATTCTTTTGCCTTGCAGTGCATCCGTGTTGAGCAGCGCGGTGTAGTCAACGCCCACTGGCGCATCGCTGGTGACAGGGTCACGGGCGTCAATGCCTTGCAGGGCGTTGAACATCAGCGCGGCGTCACGAACGGTGCGCGTCAGGGTACCCGGCGTATCTTGCAGACGGGTGATGGGAATGATGCCCGATCGGCTGAACAGACCCAGCGTAGGCTTGACGCCCACCACGCCATTGGCCGAAGCAGGGCACGCGATGGAACCGTTGGTTTCGGTCCCCATGGCCAACGGTGCGAAACCGGCGGCAACACCGGCGGCTGAACCCGAGCTGGAACCACAGATTTCACCATTTAACACGTGGGGGTTTTTACCCTGGCCACCTCGGCCACTCCAACCGTGGGGCAAGCCCATTTCCCGGACGTAAGCCCATTCGCTCATGTTGGTTTTGCCGAGAATGACGGCACCTGCGTCACGCAGCTGTTGGACCACAAACGCGTCGTTCGCAGCAGGCTGGCCGACCATGGCCAAAGAACCCGCGCTCGTTTGCATCTGGTCCGCCGTGTCGATGTTGTCCTTGAGCAGAACAGGAATGCCGTGCAGCGGACCACGCACTTTTCCGTCCTGACGCTCCTGGTCCAAAGCGGTGGCAATGTCGATGGCCTGTGGGTTGAGCTCGATAATCGCGTTGATCGTCGGCCCTTGCTTGTCCAGCGTGTGGATGCGCGCCTGCAAATACTCCACCAGTGTGACTGAGGTGAGTTCGTTGCGCGCCATCCGCTCGGTAAGCTCGCTGACGCTCGCATATTCGAGCGACTGGGCAGTGACGGAGGCGTTGCTGTCTGCGAATGCAGGTCCGGTGACCGATAGCAGAATGATCTGCGCCAGCGCCGTCATGCGGCTTTTTAAAACGTCCTTCATTTACAGCATCCTTGATATGGCTAATCGCGGGTGAGTCATTTCACCCGCCGCACAGCCTACCGAAACCGTAGGAAACGGCTGTCAGTCACAAGGAGCTGTCAATGTAGGAAACATCATCCAGACTTGTAGCCGCTACAAGCCAAACGCCCTTCTTCCTTCACTGTACTTTCCATTTCCGACCACCATGCGGCCCCTCGCTGTGGGTACATGACGTTGAACGCCTCGCCCATTTGCGGCGTGGTGATCGACACATTGCGTTCCCAGGCCAAGGCGAGGATCCGGTCGAAGGGCTCGAACCAGGCGTGCATCGACAAATCGAAAGTGCCGTTGTGGATGGGCAGTAACCAGCGGCCCTTGAGGTCGATGTGCGCTTGCAGGGTTTCTTCCGGCTGCATGTGAATGTGCGGCCACTCGACGTTGTAGGCGCCGGTTTCCATGAGGGTCAGATCAAACGGGCCGTGCTGTTCGCCGATGCGTTTGAAGCCATCGAAATAACCGCTGTCGCCGCTGAAGAAGATCCGCGTGTCGCCATCGATCATCACCCACGAGGCCCAGAGCGTGCTGTTGCCATCGAACAGGCCGCGCCCGGAAAAGTGCTGCGACGGTGTGGCGATGAACTGGATGCCATCGACTTCCGTGCCCTGCCACCAATCGAGTTGGCGCACTTTGCTGGCATCGACGCCCCACTTGACCAGGGTGTCGCCTACGCCCAGTGGGGTCAGGAAGTAGTTGGCCTTGTCCGCCAGTGTGAGCACCGTTTGATAATCGAGGTGGTCGTAGTGGTCATGTGACAGGATCACCGCCGCTATCGGCGGCAAGTCATCGAGGCTGATCGGTGGCTGGTGGAAACGCTTGGGGCCGGCCCATTGCACGGGTGAAGCGCGCTCGGCGAAGACCGGGTCGGTGATCCAGAATTTGTCCCGCAGTTTCAGCAGTACGGTGGAGTGGCCGAGGCGATAGACGCTGTGGTTGGGCGCGGCGATCAACGCGGCGTGGCTCAGGGATTGCACCGGGACGGGCGCAGTTGGGCGAGTGTCGCGCGGTTTGTTGAAAATCATGTTCCACATGATGCGCAGCATTTTTCGCACGCCTTCACGTTGCACAGGCACATGATTCTGGAACAGTCCTTGTGCCTGACGGGAAGCTTCGGGTGTGGAGGCATTGTCCGCAGGGGAAATTGAGTCGGCCATGTCTGAGTAACTCCAGAAAAACCGCAAAGCGCGGATTTCACGGTGGGACGATAATTGGCCAAAGCACGCACGCATCAGCCGGAGATTCTAGTATTCACTGCACAGGATTAACGAAACATTACACTGCACAGTGTAGTTTCTAGGTTGCATCAAAGCGGATCACAAGTAAACTGCCGAGTGTAATTCTTCTCTGCCGACTGCCGAAGCGTACTTATGACAGCTCCACAGCGCCTCACCGACCGAAAACGCGAAGCCATCATCCAGGCGGCGATTGCCGAATTCCGTGCCAACGGTTTCGACATCACCAGCATGGACAAGATCGCCGCCACCGCTGGGGTGTCGAAGCGCACGGTGTACAACCACTTCCCCAGCAAGGAAGAATTGTTCGCCGAAATCCTCAATCAACTGTGGGCGCGGGTGACCGCCGAACAGGAAACGTCCTACCGCCCTGACTTGCCTCTGCGCGAGCAAATGCGCCTGATGTTGCAGGCGAAATTGCAGATGCTGGGCGATGAAAACTTTCTCGACCTGGCGCGGGTGGCGATCGCCGCCACCATCCATTCTCCCGAGCGCGCGCAGAACATGGTGGCCCGGATGGGCGAGCGTGAAGAAGGCCTGACTGTGTGGATCCGCGCCGCCCAGGCGGACGGTCGGTTGAAGCCGGTCGCCCCCGAATTTGCCGCGCAGCAGATCCAGGGGATGCTTAAATCCTTTGCGTTCTGGCCGCAGATTTCCATGGGGCTGCCCCCGCTGTCAGATGAGATGCAACGCACCGTGGTGGAGTCAGCACTGGACATGTTCCTGGCCTGTTATCAGCGCTGAATCGAGCTGCCATAAATGACAATCTCTGCCGTAAGACCGATCACGGGGGGCGCTGAATAAAACGCGGCAATGTGTTTCAAAATGAAAATGGCGCTGGGGCTATAGTGAACGTCAGTCCCAGCGCCACGCAGAGATCATCATGACCACGCCGACCCACGAAACCAAACCCGCCGCTGCCGTCGACCATCTGCGCTTTCACCGCCCCCATGCTCACTTGGAGCCAACGTTCGGCAGCGACAAGTTCGCCCTGCGCGCCGAGGCCTTTGCACGGTTCTTCGGCACGCCGACCTTCTTGGGCGCCCAGACGCTGATCGTGGCGATCTGGATCTGCCTTAACGTCTCTGGCGTGACCCAGTTCGACGTTTATCCGTTCATCCTGCTCAACCTGGCGTTCAGCCTGCAGGCGGCGTATGCCGCTCCCCTGATCCTGTTGGCCCAGACCCGTCAGGCGGCGCGGGACAAAGCCCAGACCGATGCCGATGCCCTGCACCGCGAATCCATCGCCGTGGCCAACAGCGAACGCCAGGCACAAGCGGCGCAGAACACCGCGCAACTGCTCGAACTGCTTGAACTGAACACCCGGCTTACGGAAATGACCAAGAACCTGACCGAACGCATTGAAAGCCTGACCTCGGAAATGCATCAGCATGTAGTGAATGATCATCCGAAGAATTAGCACCCGGTCACGGCAGTCGAAGCGCCCGCCCCAGCTCATCGAACAACGTCACCACCGAGCGCAACGCGCGGCAGTCCGGACGGGTCAGCAACCAGAGCGCAGTGTCGTAACCGTGCAGCGGGCCAGTCAGTGGTTGCAGTTCATCACCGATCAAAAAGTCCGGTAACGCCGCAACGCCCAGCCCGGCACGCACCAACTCGGTCACCGACAGCATGCTGTTGCAGCGATAACCAGGCGTGACGCCGGGCAGTTGCTGGCGCCGCCATGCCACGGTGGGGTGGTCGGGAAGGAAGTCATCCGGCGCGATCCAGGTCAGCGAGGCCAGGTCTTCAGGATCGACTGATTTCAGGTACGCCGCACTGGCACAGACCCGATAGGAAATATCCGCCAGACGTCGACCAACCAGATGCTCGGGCGGTGCGCGAGTCAGGCGCAAGGCGATATCGGCATCCCGACGGCTGAGGTTGGCGAAGTCGTTGGAGGTGCTCAGTTCGAGGGTCAGCGCCGGGTAGGACGGCATGAACTGCGCCAGCGCCGGCAGCAGCAACCCTTGCAGGACAGAATCGGTGCAGGTCAGCCGCACCGTGCCGCTGATGACTTCACCGCCCTGCTCCACGCCAATGCGCGCCGCGTCCAGCGCTTGTTCCGCGCGCTCGGCTTGCTCGGCCAGGGTCTGGGCGAGTGTGGTCGGCAGGTAACCGGCGCGGCTTTTTTCGAACAGTTGCTGGCCCAGCGCGGCTTCCAGTCGGCGAACCGCGCGAAACACCGTCGACACGTCGACCTTCAATAACGCCGATGCCCGGGCCAGAGAGCCGCCGCGCACCAAGGCGAGGATCAGCGCCAGGTCTGGATAGTCGAGTCGATAGTGCGTCGCTGCATTGATCACTTGGGATAACGCCAATATTGAATGCGTGAGCGCCAATCTATAGTGGGTGCCAGGAATCAACAAGCGTCGAGATCACTCATGGAAAACACCGCCCTGCGCATCGCCTTGATCGGTGACTACGACCCACAGGTCACCGCCCACCAAGCCATTCCCGTGGCGCTCGGCATGGCTGCCGAACACCTGAACGTGGATGTGCAATTTCAGTGGCTGGCCACCGATCACATAAACGCCGCCACCCCGTTACACCACTTCGACGGCTTCTGGTGCGTGCCCGCCAGCCCTTACCGCGACATGGACGGCGCGTTGCGGGCGATCCGTTTTGCCCGTGAGCAGCAGCGACCGTTCCTCGGCACCTGCGGCGGTTTTCAACACGCGGTGCTTGAGTTCGCTCGGAACGTATTGGGTTGGGAAGACGCCGAGCACGGCGAAACCCATCCCGGTGCAGCACGCGCATTACTCACGCCGCTGACCTGCTCATTGGTGGAAGCAACGGACAGCATTCGCTTGGTTGAAAGCTCGTTGATCGCCAACGTGTACGAAAGCGCCGAGATCGTTGAGGGATATCGCTGCCGCTATGGCGTGAACCCGGCGTTCGAGTGTGAGTTATTGAGCCAACAGTTGTGCGCCGTTGGCCATGACTCGACCGGCGACCTGCGGGCGGTGGAGCTCCAGGGTCATCCGTTTTTCGTCGCCACCCTGTTCCAGCCCGAACGCGCCGCGCTCAACGGCACGCTACCGCCGCTGGCCCGGGCGTTGATCGAAGCCTGCAAAAGGCAACAGCCATGATTGCCGATACGCCATCAGCGCCGTACTACGCGGTGATTTTTACCTCGCTGCGCACCGACGGTGATCAAGGCTACGCCGAGGCTGCCGAACGCATGCTGGAACTGGCCCGTGAGCAGCCGGGGTTTCTCGGTGTTGAGTCGGCTCGGGGTGAGGATGGGTTGGGGATTACGGTGTCGTACTGGGCCAGCGAGGCGGCGATTCTGGCGTGGAAACATCATCCTGAGCACCGTGCGATCCGTGAGCGGGGGCGGTCGACGTGGTATTCGACGTGTCATACGCGGGTGTGCAAGGTTGAGCGGGCGTATGGGTTCAAGGCCGTAAAATGATGCGGTGTTCTTCTGGCCGCCTTCGCGGGCAAGCCTCGCGCCTACAGGTTGTCGGTGCCCTCTGTAGGAGCGAGGCTTGCCCGCGAAGAGGCCAGTCCAGACACAGCAAAACTTCAGCCCCGAACCAGACTCCGCACCGCCGAAATCTCCGGCACTTCCCGCCGATTCATGTACACCCGCAACGGCTCGGTCACATTGATCCGGTCATCAATATTCTGATCCAGCAACAATTGAATCAA
Source organism: Pseudomonas sp. SG20052 (assembly GCF_031766055.1). Lineage (NCBI taxonomy): Bacteria > Pseudomonadati > Pseudomonadota > Gammaproteobacteria > Pseudomonadales > Pseudomonadaceae > Pseudomonas > Pseudomonas sp. SG20052. The sequence continues at coordinate 5,147,161 of NZ_CP134498.1, forward strand.
CTCACGCTTGAGCGTCATGGCCTGCCCAGGCCCCGGCGCCCAGACAAATTCACTGGTGGGAATGATCCCGTCATCCGCCACGTCCATACCAAACGAGTCTTCGCTGAAACGCACAATGTAGTGGCCAGTTTTGCGATTGAGGCCGACGAAGCCTTTGAGTTGGTCGGCGGCCTGGCAGATAAGCTCGGAAGTGATGCGCATATAAACCTCACAAAAGGTCGTTAACGACCGGTGAACGATGGTTTACACGCAAGGACAAGCATTCGGATTTCCCTCTGCCGGGGAAACGCCGGGGCCAAGAGTACTGCAAAGAAGCGCACAAAAGCGCTGAAAAAATCTGCTTTAAACACGTTTATGTCGGTCTGGCGATAGCGCTGGCGGCGCTCAGTTGTTAAAAGAGACGTCTTTGAAAATTCAACGCGAAAGGACCTCGACCATGCCTGTTACCTTCACCAAAAGCGCCCTGCTGCTGAGCATGCTGCTGGGCTTCGGCCAGGCACAGGCCGCCAACGAGCCCAGCCCGACTGCACTGGCCACCCGTTTGGGCATCCCGCACCCGGCGGTGATCGCCCACCGCGGCGCATCCTACGATGCACCGGAATCCACGGCGGCGTCTTACAGACTGGCCCGTGATCTGGGCGCCGATTACCTGGAACTGGACCTGCAACGCAGCAAGGACGGCGTGCTGTTCGCCCTGCACGACGACAACCTGCAACGCACCACCGACGTTGCCACCAAATTCCCCGATCGCAAGGACAGCCCGGCCAACGCGTTCACCCTCGCCGAACTGAAAACCCTGGATGCCGGCAGCTGGTTCAACGCCGCGTACCCGGATCGCGCACGTCCGTCCTTCGTCGGCCTGAAGATCCTGACCCTCGACGAAATCATCGACATCGCCCAGGGCAATCCGCTGCACAAACCCGGCCTGTACATCGAAACCAAAGAACCAAAGCAATTCCCCGGCCTCGAACGCGACCTCAAGGACAAATTGCAGGATCGCGGCTGGCTGAGCCCGGCCGGTTCCAAACTGGCGAAAAGCAATCTGGCGGTCGGCCAGGGCAAGGGCAAGGTCGTGCTGCAAACCTTCGAGAAGAGCAGCCTCGAACTGCTTGAGAAGGAAATGCCGCAAGTGCCGAAGATCCTGCTGCTGTGGGTCGGCGAAGGCAGTATCGAGCCTAAGTCCAAAGTGACGTTTGCCGAGTCCGGCGACAAGGACAAGGCCACCTACTACGCCAAACAGGAACCGAAAGACAAAGCCGAATTCCAGCAATGGGTCGAGTACGCCAAGGCCCAGGGTGCGATCGGCACCGGTCCTTCGGCCGCGTTGACCAAGGGTGGCGATCAGAGCTATTCGGACCTGGTGAAACCGTGGATGAACCAGTACACCCACGATCAAGGCCTGCTGGTGCACGCCTACACCATCGACGAAGCGGTTGATTACCAGAAAGTCATGGACGCCGGCGTCGATGGCATCTTCACCAACCGCGCCAGTGAATTGCTGAAGTTCTACAAGCGCCCGGCGGCCGGGACGGTGGCGCAGTTGCTGCAGAACAACGGGTACTGATCGCCAGCTGACACGACACCGCGTCGTCTTCTTCGCGGGCAAGTCGGATTGCCGCATCACTCGCTCCTACGGGTTTTGAGTCGATCACAAATAATGCGACCGCCCCAAATCCCGTAGGAGCGAGTGATGCGGCAATCCGATTTGCTCGCGAAATCTTCCAAACGACACGGTGATTGGAATTAAGGGTGAATTAAGTTGCCACAGTTAATCTGGACTCACTTAAACAGATCACCCCAAGGAATGAACCCATGAAAACCCTGACTGCCCTGTTCACCGCTGCTGCCCTGACCCTCACCGCTGGCTTGGCTCAGGCTGACGTTCGTGTCGACCAGATCCCTGAGCTGGTCAAGAGCGGCAAGATCAAGCCACTGGAAGAAATGAACCAGGAGGCACTGAAACGGCACCCAGGCGCGATCATCACCGACACGGATCTGGACAACCACTTCAACAACTACGAGTACGAAGTGGAACTGAAAACCGCTGACGGCAAAGAATTCGACGTGGACTTCGATGCCACCACCGGCAAAGTCCTGAGCGACAAACAAGACACCTGATACCCGTATAAAACAAAGCCGCACGATCTTCGGATCGTGCGGCTTTTTTGCATGCCGGATTCGCATAATCAACACGCGCCAACTCGGCGGTAGCCCGCTAGAATCCCTCAACGGTGATTACACAGAGATGGATTGAGATGGGGCAAACAGCGGCAGCAGACATCGCCACGATCGGCCGGATCAGCGCGGTGCCGGCGATTCTCCAGGTGATCCGTGAATTGACGGGGCTGCGCTTCGCTGCGGTGGCCCGCGTTACCGAAGACTCATGGACCGCTTGCGCCGTACTCGATCAGCTGGACTTCGGCTTGCAGGTCGGCGGCGAGCTGGAGGTGGTCACCACCTTGTGCCACGAAATTCGCCAGGCGCATCAGTCGGTGGTGATCGACAAGGCCAGTGAAGACCCGCTTTACCGCGATCACCACACGCCTCGCCTCTATCAATTCGAAAGCTATATTTCGGTGCCGATCTTTCGGCCCGACGGACGCTTTTTCGGCACCATCTGCGCCCTTGATCCCAATCCTGCATCGCTCAAATCCAGCACGATCCAGAGCACCATGGAATCCTTTGCGCGAATGCTGGCGTTGCAGATCGAGGCGGAAGAGAACCTGCAAAAAACCGAAGCGGCATTGATGGCGGAACGCAAAAACACCGCGTTGCGCGAACAGTTCATCGCCGTGCTCGGCCATGACCTGCGCAACCCGTTGTTCGCGATCAGCGCCGGCGCCGAAATGCTCTTGCGCAAGCTTCCCGACCCGGCGAATCAGCAACGGGCCCGGCACATTCTGACCAGTGCCCGGCGCGCGACCCGACTGGTCGATGATGTGCTGGATTTCGCTCGTGGTTCGTTGGGCAGTGGTATTCCGGTGGACATCGCACCGTGCCCGGACCTGGGCGACGCCTTGCGGCACGTGATTTCAGAAGTCCAGAACATCTATCCCCAACGCACCCTTCGCATGTCCATTGGCGAGCTGCACGGTATTCAGTGCGATCGCGAGCGGGTCGCGCAATTGCTTTCCAATCTGGTGGCGAACGCCGTTGCCCACGGCGATCCCGAGGGCTCGGTAGACGTGAGCGCGCAGATCCACGACGGGCAGTTCGTGCTGAGCGTGACGAATCAGGGGCTCATCGCCGAGGACGCGTTGCCCCATCTGTTTCGCCCCTACGCGCGACCGGCCCGCGGAACACCGCAGACCGGTCTCGGGTTGGGGTTGTACATCGCCAGTCAGATTGCGCAGTCCCATGGTGGAAAGCTGGAAGTGCGCTCGACAACGAAGGAAGGCACGCAGTTTGTTTTCAGCTTTCCGGTGCAGACAGTTCCGGGAAAAGCTTAAGTCGCAGCAATGACGTTGAAGTTAGAAACGGGCGATACAGCGACATTTCCAGAGTCGTCGGCTAGCGTGTAATTCGCCTTCACGGGACCAAGCTTAATGAACTGTTTTTCAATGTAAAAGTGCACACCTGCCACCTCTTCAACCACCGTGATTGTATGCGTGAACACCGACACGTCATTCCAGATCACTTCAAGCTTGTCCCCTTTTTTGTAGTTCTGGTTGCCTTCGACTAGCGCCCGCAAACCATTTTCGCCTACCGGTTCGGTGAGTTCGCCATCGTCAACCCCTTCTACTTTCAAACGACTTAATTGCAGATCCATAGACATAAAAACGCTCCTTGTGAATACAGCAGCGCCACTGCGCTGACAGCGTTATCAAACGCTCGTGCACGGCAATCGTCTACTGTAAGAACTAACAGGTGCCCCGTAAAACCGAACCAAAATGCCAGGCACCCGACCAGCGGCGTAACCCTTATGGATCCGAGAGCGACGGGCGTACCGACTCGGTAACCGATCTGATACGCCGCCGTTTCCGTTACGCGCTCAGACGCGCCGTCACTTCATTCAACTGCCCCGACAACCCATGCAAATGACGGCCGGCCGCTTCGGTGCGCTGCACGTTGTCCAGGTTGGTGCTGGCGATGCTGGTGATTTCAGTGAGGTTGCGTGAAATGTCCTCGGCCACCGAGGTCTGTTCTTCGGCGGCGGTGGCGATCTGGCGGTTCATGTCGCGGATGGCTTCCACGGCATGGGTGATCCGCTCCAGCATGGCGCCGGCCTGGGTCACTTGCTCGACGCTTTCCTCACTGCGCGACTGGCCGCTTTCAATCGCCTGAGCCGCGTCCACCGCACCGGTTTGCACGGTCTGGATGATCTGGTTGATCTCGATGATCGATGCCGCCGTGCGCTGGGCCAGGCTGCGCACTTCATCGGCCACCACCGCAAAACCGCGTCCGGCTTCACCGGCACGGGCCGCTTCGATGGCCGCGTTGAGCGCCAGCAGGTTGGTTTGTTCGGCGATACCGCGAATCACTTCGAGCACCTTGCCGATGCGTCCGCTGTCCGTTTCCAGTTGGCGGATGACCGTGGCGGTGTTGGCGATTTCGCCGCGCATCCGGGTGATGGTGTGAATGGTGCCCTGCATGACTTTTTCGCCGTGTTGGGCGGACTGGTCGGCATCGTCGGCGGCGCGTGCGGCATCGGCGGCGTGACGGGCGACTTCCTGTGCGGTGGCCGACATTTCGTTCATCGCCGTGGCCACCTGATCGGTGCGGTTGAACTGCTCATTGGTGCCGCTGGTCATGAGGCTGGCGATCGAGTTCAGCTCACTGCTGGCGCTGTCCAGGTCCTTGGCGCTGCGCTGCAAACGGCTGAACGTTTCGGCGAGGAAATCACGCAAAGTGTTGGCCGCAACCGCCAATTTACCCAGCTCATCCTGACGGGTGCTGGCCACGCGGTCGGCAAACTTGCCCTGGCTGAGTTGCGCGACGTACTCGATCAGTTTGCGAATCGGTTCAATCAGGTTGCGGTTGACCAGCCACAGGCTCAAGAGCCCGATCAACAGCCCCGAGACGAGCATCACAATGAGCCCCAGCAACACGGTGCGATCGGCTTCGGCGCTGATTTGCTTCGACTGCTCGACACCCTGCTTGCGCAATTCGCTGACCAACTCGGTCATCTGTTCACTGGTCGCACGGTCGACACCTTTGACCGCCGCGTCGCCTGCCGTCGGGTCGGCGCCCGCCGCCACGTAGGCGTCACGGCCCTTCTGATAGGCAGCGCCCAGCAAACGGTGTTCGTCACGCAGGCGTTCGATGCGGGTTTTCAGTTGCGGATCGATACCTTTTTGCACAGCCAGCTCACCTAGAATGCTCTGCACATCGCGCTGACGGTCTTCGAATTGTTTCCAATACTTCTCCAGGTCGGCCGGTTGCTTGCCACGCAGCAGGACGTTTTTCCATTCCTGGACCTGCACCTTGAATTGCAGGTTGGCTTCATCGATCAACTGCGAGGTGTGCAGCGGGCCTTCAATCAGTTTGACGTAGCTCTGAACGCCGCCGGACAGAAAGTGAAAGCAAGCCAGGGCGATCAACAGTACCGCCAACAGGCTGCCGCTCAACAGGGCGAGAATTTGTGCTCTCAGGGATTTTTGCAGCATCGAGTGATACTCATGACAGGGGGTGAGACACGCGGCAAACACAGCGTGAAAGGTGTCCGGACATCCCTGTCTGAAACTTGGCTCATGGCCGAAGCCGCGCAAGGTAACTTAAGCAAGATCGGCGGGCCAGAGCGGTTCTTGAATCTATTCCGACCACCGGCAATGCAATCGTTTGCGGTTATTTTTTCATCACAAAAACGTCATCCACAGTTGCGATGATGCGGTTCAAGTGAACCTGTAAAACCCGCGACAGGCGCCTCCCTTGCGAGCCCCAATGAACCACAGCATCGACCAAAGCCATCGCGACCCGGACCTGTTCGGTCTGCTCTACGGTTTCAGTTTTCGCCCCGGTGAGCGGGGTCGGGAGATTGATTCGGCGAAAGCGCTGCAATGCCTGCAACAGCCGGACGAGAGCGATGAATTCCTGTGGCTGCACCTGAACCTGGCGCATGCCGCGTGTGAGCGCTGGATGAAAAGCCACCTGGCATTGCCGGACGAGTTTTTCGAAGCCTTGCACGAAGGGTCTCGATCCACGCGCATCGAGCATGTGGATTCGGCGTTGCTGGCGGTGGTCAACGATGTGGTGTTCAACCTCAGCAGCATGGTGTCGTCGGATGTGTCGACGCTGTGGGTGTGCGCCCGCAGCCGGCTGATCATCAGCGCCCGCCTGCAACCGCTGCACTCGGTGGACAAGCTGCGCTCGTCGGTGAAGGCCGGCGAGTGCTTTCGTTCACCGCTGGAATTGCTGGTGCATTTGCTCCGCGATCAGGGCGAGGTACTGACCCAGATCGTGCGCAAGACCAGCCTCAGTGTCGATCAGATCGAAGATGAATTGCTGTCCTCGCGGCTGTCGACCAACCGTGCGGAACTGGGTGCCAATCGCCGGGTGCTGGTGCGCCTGCAACGGCTGCTGGCGCTGGAGCCGGGTTCGTTGTTGCGATTGCTCAACCGGCCGCCGCATTGGTTGCAGAAGGAAGACGTGAAGGAGTTGCGCAAGTCCACCGAGGAATTTGCGCTGATCATCAACGACCTCACGGCGCTGGGTGAGCGGATCAAGCTGTTGCAGGAAGAGATCGCGGCCAACCTGAACGAGCAGAGCAACCGCACACTGTTCACCCTGACCGTGGTGACGGTGCTGGCGCTGCCGATCAACATCATTGCCGGTTTTTTTGGCATGAATGTGGGTGGGGTGCCGTTGTCGGGGGATCCGGAGGGGTTCTGGATTCTGGTGGCACTGGTGGCGACGTTTACCGTGATTGCGGGGCGTTGGGCGTTTCGCAAGCGCCAGGATTATTGAGCCTTCACCCCATCCCCTGTAGGAGCGAGGCTTGCCCGCGAAGGCGTTTTACCTGATACATCGCTTTCGCGAGCAAGCCTCGCGCCTACAGGGACCGGGTGAATTCTGATTAACGGATCAGCAAAAAAACCAAACCCTGATCTAGGGCAGTTTCTCTGTAACATTTGGCAACGATCATGACAGACACTCCTTCCTTCCTCAGGATTGTCTGTCATGGCTACGCCCTCCTACACCGCCCAAACCCAGGCGCCCGCCCGCAGTGCCAGACCTCAACTCGATAAAAAACCCAGCCTGCTCACCCTCGTGGTGTTTTTCGGAGTGCTGGCCAGCGGGTTGTTGTTCACCGCCTACAGCCTGATGCACGACATGAGTGAACTCGGCACGGAGGTCACCACCTGGACGCCGTTTCTGCTGTTGGGCGTGGCGCTGCTGATCGCTCTGGGCTTTGAGTTCGTCAACGGTTTCCACGACACCGCCAACGCCGTGGCCACGGTGATTTACACCAACTCGATGCCGCCGAATTTCGCGGTGGCCTGGTCCGGGTTCTTCAACTTCCTCGGGGTGCTGCTGTCGAGTGGCGCGGTGGCGTTCGGCATCATCGCCCTGCTGCCCGTGGAACTGATTCTGCAAGTCGGGTCCTCCGCCGGTTTCGCGATGATCTTCGCCCTGTTGATCGCGGCGATCCTGTGGAACCTCGGCACGTGGTGGCTGGGCTTGCCGGCCTCGTCGTCGCACACCTTGATCGGTTCGATCATCGGCGTCGGCGTGGCCAACGCCCTGATGCACGGCCACGACGGCACCAGCGGCGTGGACTGGGCTCAAGCGACCAAGATCGGCTATGCGTTACTGTTGTCGCCGCTGGTCGGCTTCGGTTTTGCCGCGCTGTTGCTGCTGGCCTTGCGTGCGTTCGTCAAGAACCGCGCGCTGTACAAGGCGCCGGTCGGCAACACGCCACCGCCGTGGTGGATTCGCGGCATGTTGATTGTGACCTGCACCGGGGTCTCGTTCGCCCACGGTTCCAACGACGGCCAAAAAGGCATGGGCCTGATCATGCTGATTCTGGTCGGCACGCTGCCGATGGCCTATGCGCTGAACCGCACCATGCCGGCCGATCAGGCGCTGCAGTTCGCCGCCGTCGCCGAAGTCACCCAGCAAGCGCTGGTCAAAAGCGTGCCGATGCCGGCCCCCGCCGATCCGCGCCCGATTCTCTCTGAATACGTGCGCAGCAAGGAAGCCACACCGCAACTGATCCCGGCCCTCGCCGCCCTTACGGGCAGTATCGGCGCAGAGGTCAAGGGTTATGGCTCGCTGTCCAAAGTACCGGCCGAAGCCGTGGGCAACGTGCGTAACGATATGTACCTGACCAGCGAAACCATTCGCCTGATGGACAAGAACAAAGTCGGCCACTTCGACGCCGACACCACCGGCAAGCTGCAACTGTTCAAGCAACAGATCGACAACTCGACGCGCTTTATTCCGCTGTGGGTGAAGATCGCGGTGGCGATTGCGCTCGGGCTGGGCACCATGGTCGGCTGGAAGCGCATCGTGGTGACGGTCGGCGAAAAGATCGGCAAGACCCACCTGACCTACGCGCAAGGCGCCTCGGCGGAAACCGTGGCCATGCTGACCATCGGCGCAGCGGACATGTTCGGCTTGCCGGTGTCGACCACTCACGTGTTGTCCTCGGGCGTGGCCGGGAGCATGGTCGCCAACGGCGGCGGCTTGCAGATGAAGACCATCCGCAACCTGCTGATGGCGTGGGTGCTGACCTTGCCGGCGGCGATTGTGCTGTCAGGCAGCCTGTATTGGCTGTTCACCCAAATCTTCTAGCCCCACACATAACCCTGTAGGCGCGAGTGGTGCGGCAATCCGACTTGCCCACGAAGAGCGATAACCCGGTCATTCGGTCAGACCGCGTTATCGTTCTTCGCGGGCAAGCCTCGCTCCTACAGGGGCGGTTAGGTTGTGGACTGGATGACATTGGCCAGCCAGTCCATGAACGCCCTCACCCGCAGCGGCAAATGCCGTTGCCGGGCGTAGAGCAGCGAGACCTCCATCGAGGGTGCGCTGAACTGCGGCAGCACCGCCACCAGATCACCACTGCTCAAGTGCGATTGCATGCCCTTGACCGGCGCCTGAATCAGTCCGAATCCCCCCACGCACGCCAGCTCATAAGCATCGGTGCTGTTGACCGTCACGCTGCCCGCCATCGGCAGTTGCCGGGGCTTGCCTTCCACCTCGTACAGAAACCCGTCCGACCGCGAACCCAATACGCCGACGTAATGCACCATCCGGTGCTGAGCCAGGTCTTCGAGTGTTTCGGGAATCCCGTAGCGCGCCAAGTACGCCGGGCTCGCGCAGTTGACCATGGCGAAATCACACACGCGACGAGCGACCACCGACTGGTCCGGCTGCGACCCCACGCGCAACACGCAATCAAAACCCTCCCGAAGCAGATCGACTCGCCGGTCAGTGGTGCTGATTTCCAGTTCCAGGTGGGGGTGGCGCGCCATGAATTCCGGCAGTTGCGGCATCACCACCTGGCGGGCCAGGAAGTTCGGCATGTCGATGCGAATCCGCCCGACCAACGAGGCCGGGTCCTGGCGAAACAGGCCCTCGATGTCGTCCATGTGCGACAACAAATCCTTGCTGCGTTCGTACAGCACCAGCCCGTCCTGAGTCGCCTGGACCCGGCGCGTAGTGCGTTGAAGCAAGCGTGTCCCCAGCAGCGTTTCCAGCGCTTGAACGTGATCGGACACCGTGGACCGGGGCAGGCCCAGGCTTTCCCCCGCCAGAGTAAAACTCGACATTTCGCTGACGCGAACGAAGGTGCGCAGCAGTTCCAGCTTGTTCATGAGCCGCCCCTGTATTGTTCGGATTAACCGACCAGTGATTCCGATTTCATCCTGTTTATCACTTCAGAGCGGATAAATAAACTTCCTCCACACCGTCACTCACCACCTTTGAGGAAGTCCCATGAACCGTAAAATCGCACTGATCACTGGCGCCAGCCGCGGCCTCGGCAAAAACGCAGCCCTGCATCTGGCCGCCCAAGGCGTCGACATTATCGGCACCTACAACAGCAAGGCCGATGAGGCGCAAGAACTGGTCGCCGACATCGAACGCCTCGGCGCTCGGGCGGTGATGCTGCAACTCGATGTGAGCCAAAGCGAACGCTTCGAAGCCTTCGCCACCCAGGTCGCCGATGTGTTGCACAGCCGTTTTGATCGCCAGCACTTCGACTTCTTGCTCAACAACGCCGGCATTGGCCTGACCGCGAACTTCGTCGACACCACCGTCGCCCAGTTCGATCTGCTGATGAACATCCACCTGAAAGGGCCGTTCTTCCTCACCCAGAACCTGCTGCCGCTGATGGCGGACGGTGGGCGCATCCTCAACGTATCCAGCGGTCTGACCCGTTTCAGTTTGCCGGGTTACGGTGCTTACGCCGCGATGAAAGGCGCGATGGAAGTGCTGACCCGCTATCAGGCCAAGGAACTCGGTGCCCGCGGCATTTCCGTGAACACCCTGGCACCGGGCGCCATCGAAACCGATTTCGGCGGTGGCACCGTGCGCGATAACAGCGACGTGAACAGTTACATTGCCGGCAATACCGCGTTGGGTCGGGTGGGTCAGCCGGATGACATCGGCGCTGCGATTGCTTTACTGCTGGCGCCGGGCAGCCAGTGGATCAACGGCCAGCGCGTTGAAGCATCAGGCGGGATGTTTTTGTAACTGAAACCTGTGGCGAGGGAGCTCGCTCCCGCTGGGTTGCGAAGCAGCCCCAAAATCTCGGTACCTGCCGAAGATTTTGCGAGCGCTTCGCACTCGAGCGGGACAGTGCGGCGATCCGACAAGCTCCCTCGCCACAAAAGCGGTTCACTCTGGATTAGCGAGCAGTAGACACCATCAACATGCGCTCACGCACCACGTCATACGCCCAGTGATACACGTAAGTGTATGGCAGGAAAAACAGCAACACGCCGATATCCAGCAGGAACGCCTGCCACAGGCTGACGTTCAGCCACCACGCAATCAGCGGCACCCCCATCGCCACCAGCCCGCCTTCGAACAACAGCGCATGGACAACCCGTACCCAGGCGTTGTGCACGATGCCGTAGCGTTTGAGCAAACGGTCGAACAGCCCGTTGAAGACCACGTTCCAGGCCAGCGCCAGGGCGGCGATGACCAACGTGACGACGCCCATCTCGAGCATCGGTTTGTCCATGATCCACGCCAGGAGCGGCGTGCAGATCAGGATGGCCAGCACTTCGAAAGCGATGGCCTGGAAAATACGTTCAGTGATGGATTTGTTGACGCTCATGATCAGGAATCTCTGAGTGACTGTGGTTGCCATCATCCAGCCCTGCGTCGATACTTCCTAACCAATAACCATCGACAAAGGCGATAGTTCATGGCTTCTCAGGAAGTGTTGCAAGCGTTTGTCCAAGCGGCGACGCAAGGTTCGTTTTCTGCGGCAGCACGCAAACTCGGCCGCAGCCAGTCGACCATCAGTGCAGCGGTTGCCAGCCTTGAAATCGATCTGAACCTGGTCCTGTTCGACCGCAGCAGCCGCAAGCCGAGCCTGACCCCGGCCGGGCACGTGATGCTGCAGCGGGCCGAGGAGATCCTGGCCGCCACCAGCCGCCTGGCAATGACCGCCAGTCTGCTGTCCCAAGGGGTTGAGCCGAAGTTGACGGTGGCGATTTCCGACACTTATCAGTCCGACCGTTTCGAAGCGGCGTTGAGCGCGTTCGATCAGCGTTATCCGGACCTTGAACTCGAATGCCTGATCGCTGAATGCGATGACCTGGTGGCCTTGGTGCAAAGCGGCCGGGCGCATGTGGCCTTTGCCGAAAAGCAGGACAGTTACCCGCCGGACCTGGTCAGCTCGACCGTGGATGAACGCACGGAGATTGCCCTGTTCGTGTCCCGCGAGCATCCATTGGCAGCGCTGGGCCTCGTCGATCAAGACGCGTTGCAAAAGCATCGGGAGTTGCGACTGGCGACGATCGTCAATCCGTATGAAAGCCGTGCGAAGGGACGCGTCTGGTCGGCGCCGAGTTACCTGATGCTGTTGGAAATGGCCCAGGGCGGGTTTGGCTGGGCACCGTTGCCGCGATGGTTGGTGGAGCGGTTTGGCCCGGGGACATTGCAGGAGCTGGACGTGCGGGGCTGGCCGAAACCGGTGTTTGTCGATGCCTTGTGGTCGCGGCTGCATCCGCCGGGGCCGGCAGGGAGCTGGTTGCTCGGCAAGCTGCTGGAATGAAAGTCCTGCGGACCTTATCGCGAGCAGGCTCGCTCCCACAGTGGATCGCGGTGATCACAAAATTTGTGTACGCCCCCCCGTAGGAGAAAGCCTGCTCGCGATGGGGCCCGTCAGTGCACATCACCTCAGCGCCTTGATCCGCGCCTCGATAAAACGCCGTTCCGGCACCTGCTGCGTCAATTCCAGCGCCCGTTCATACGCCGCCCTCGCCTCTTCACGCCTCCCCAACTGCCGACAAAACTCCGCCCGCGCCGAATGCGCCAAGTGGTAATCCAGCAGATCACCCCGACCCAGAATCCCGTCCACCAGCACCAGCCCCGCCAACGGCCCGTCCCGCCTGGAGATCGCCGCTGCACGGTTCAACTCAATCACCGGTGAAGGCACCGCCGCCAGCAGCACGTCATACAAACCCACAATCTGCTGCCAGTCCGTCTCCCCCGCCGTGGTCGCTTCGGCGTGCACCGCCGCAATCGCCGCTTGCAGGCAATAAGGCCCGAACCGTCCGGTGGTCAGCGCCGCCTCCACCAGCGCGCAACCTTCGGCAATCATCCCGGCATCCCACAACGAGCGGTCCTGTTCATCCAGCACAATCAGTTCACCGCTCGCCGACGTGCGGGCCGGGCGTCGTGATTCATGCAACAGCATCAACGCCAGCAGCCCTATCACTTCCGATTCCGGCAGCAACTCCATCAACAGCCGCCCGAGCCGGATCGCTTCGCGGGTCAGGTCCTCGCGGGTCAGTTCGGCGCCGACCGACGCCGAGTAACCTTCGTTGAACACCAGGTAAATCACCCTCAGCACACTGTCGAGACGCTCGGGCAGTTCCGCCAGTGTCGGCACTTGATAAGGGATTTTCGCGTCACGGATTTTCGCTTTGGCGCGCACGATGCGCTGGGCGATGGTCGCCGGTGCCGAGAGAAAGGCGCGGGCAATTTCCTCCGTGGTCAGGTCGCACACTTCGCGCAGGGTCAACGGCACCTGGGCATCCGACGCGAGGGCCGGGTGACAACAGGTGAAGATCAACCGCAAACGATCGTCTTCCACGTCCTCATCACTCCAGTCGGCCTGTTCCAGCTCCTCCAGTTGAGCAATCAACATCGGCCGGGACGCGGCAAAACGCGCGCGCCGACGCAACACATCAATGGCCTTGAAGCGCCCGGTGGACACCAGCCACGTGCGCGGGTTATCCGGCACGCCGTCACGCTGCCAACGCTCGACCGCGACGAAAAATGCCTCGTGCAGGGCCTCTTCGGCGAGGTCGAAATCGCCAAGCAAACGGATCAGCGTCGCCAGAATCCGCCGCGAGTCTTCGCGGTAGACCTGCTCGACCCGAGCCGTGACCGAAGCGTCAGTCATCAGTCCGGCATGCCTTCAGTCACCAGCATCACCAAGCGATCGAGGCTTTGTCCCCAGCCATCGTAAAACCCCATGGCCTCGTGGGCCTGACGATCTTCTTCGGACCAGTGCATGGCCCGGGCGGTGTAGAGGGTTTTGCCGTCCTTGTCTTCGAGGGTCACTTCGGCCGACATGAAGGGTTTGCCCGAAGGAATCCACCCGGGAGTGAACGCGTCGGTGAACACCAGGCGTTCAGGCGCGACGATTTCCAGGAAGACTCCCATGGTCGGATACTCAGTCCCGTCCGGTGCGCGCATCAGGGTGCGAAACTGGCCGCCGACCCACAGATCCATTTCGCACTCCGGGGTGGTCATGCCATGCGGCCCCCACCATTGAGTGAGCAAGGCCGGCTCGGTCCAGGCGCGGAAGAGCTTGCGGCGCGGCGCGTCGATCAGACGACTGATGGACAGCTCGAATTCGGCAGGCTGATGCTTATAGGGTTGCGGACTCATGGGGATCTCCTGTCTTGTGCTTGTTATTCAGGGATTCAACTGGCGAACGGGCCGCACCTCGACGCTGCCGACCCGGGCCGCCGGGATGTTGCCGGCGACCTGGATCGCTTCATTGAGGTCTTTGGCATCGATCAGGTAGAAGCCGGCCAGTTGCTCCTTGGTTTCGGCGAACGGGCCATCGGTGATCGACATCTTGCCGTTGCGCATGCGCACGGTGGTCGCGGTCTGCACCGATTCCAGCGCCTCGGCCGCGATCATCCGGCCGCTGCCCTGGATCGCCTCGGCGTAGGCCATGCACTCGGCGTCATGGGGACTGTCGGGCAGCGAGTGCAACTCTTGTTCGTTGCTGTAGACCAGGCATAGGTACTTCATGTGGGCTCTCCCGGATCGAACTGATCAACTATGGCTGCTGATTGGCGTTTTGGCGCTGCTTCCCGATAAACAGCCCGGTGATCAGGGTTCAAGGTTGAACAGCGCCGTGCCACTGGTCATGTCGAACGGGGCCGACCAGTGTTCATGGACGATGCGCCATTGCCCGGCATCGCGCCGATAGCAGGCGGTCACACGCATCCAGCAGGCCTGGGTTTCACCTTGTTCGTTGGTGCCGCCGCAATGGGCCAGCCAGTGAGCGAAGGCGATGTGCTCGTCCGCGACGATGTTCAAGTGGGCGAAGTCGAACGTGTGCGCGCCCTGGCACATTTCCATGCACTCTTCCCAATGCGCGCGGTAAGCCGCCTTGCCGCGAAACTGCAAGGCCTTGACCGCGTCGTAGGAGACGATGTCGTCGGCATACAGCGTCATGAGTTTTTTGACGTCCTTGGCGATGACCGCCTCACGATAGGTGTCGATCAGGGCCTGGATTTCTTGGGTTGCGTTCATGGTGGTTCTCCGTGTTTTTTGTTGTGAAGACACCCTTAGTCGTCTGGCGCACCGCCAAATCGACAGTCGAAATAAAAATAATCCATGAATGCAAACTCGTTAGAATCCAACGCCTATTTTGTTGGAAAAAGGACACTCCAGTGACAACCCGACTCGTGCCTTACGAAAGCCTGAACGCGCGCCAGCGCCAGCAGATCGAGGCCATCGAAGTGCATAAAGAGCAGATTAAATTCTCCGGCGACATCCACGGTGCATTGCACACCTTGCTGTCCAAACCCGGTCCCGGCGTCAAGGGATTTGCGCTACTGGCCGAGGAGGTTCCCGTGGCCTTCCTGCTGCTCAAACGCCCGCCCGTGTTGCCGGCCTGGGCCGATGAACACAGTGCGACCTTGCATGCGTTGCAAGTCGATCACCGCGCT
This sequence comes from Pseudomonas sp. SG20052, assembly GCF_031766055.1. Taxonomy (NCBI): domain Bacteria; kingdom Pseudomonadati; phylum Pseudomonadota; class Gammaproteobacteria; order Pseudomonadales; family Pseudomonadaceae; genus Pseudomonas; species Pseudomonas sp. SG20052. The sequence goes on from NZ_CP134498.1 coordinate 5,162,478, forward strand.
CAGGGCAAAGGTTATGGGAAGGCTTGCCTGCAAGCTTTGCCCGACGTGGCTCGTCAGGCGTTTCCGGAAATCAAAGCGCTGGAATTATCGGTGGACGCGGACAATGAGGCCGCCATTGCGCTCTATGCAAAATTTGGCTGGGTCGACAGCGGCGAGGCGTACAAGGGCCGGATCGGTTATGAACGGCGCATGAGTCTGGTTTTCTGAGGTGGTTATGCTCAACAGCATCGAAGCACTGGAAGCGATCTACGGCCAACCCCACGACCGCGCCGTGCGCAAACAGATTGCCTTTCTGAACGAGGACTATCAGGCCATGGTCCGTGCCTCGCCGCTGGTCATCATCAGCTCGGCCGGGCCTGATGGCCTGGACGGTTCGCCTCGTGGCGACACGCCGGGATTCGTGCGGATCATCGACCCGAAGACCCTGGCAATCCCGGACCGTCCGGGCAACAACCGCATCGACACGCTGCGCAATGTGGTGCTCGATTCGCGGGTGTCGCTGCTGTTCATCATCCCCGGCATCGGCGAGACGTTACGGGTCAACGGCACGGCGCAGATCAGCGCGGAACCGACGTTGCTGGAGAGCTTTGCGGTGAACGGCAAACCGGCGCGCACAGTGATGCTGGTGACCGTGGACGCGGCGTACTTCCATTGCTCGAAAGCGATTGTGCGTTCGGATTTGTGGAACCCCGAGAAACATCTGGAGCGCTCGTCACTGCCAACGGCGGGGGCTTTTCACAAGCGCTTGAATGATGGGCAGTTCGATGCCGAAACGTATGACCGGGAAGCGCCGGCGCGGGTGCGGGACAGTCTTTACTGACACGCCCCCTAACCAATGTGGGAGCGAGCCTGCTCGCGATGACGGCATAACATTCAACAGAAGTGTCGACTGTCAGACCGCCATCGCGAGCAGGCTCACTCCCACAGGGGATCTTCGGTGCTTGATATACGTTGGTTACAGCGCCAGAACCATCTCATGCCACGCCATTCCGCCGTGGTCGGAGGCCGACGGCTTGATGTAGGCAAAGCCGAATCCGGCGTACAGCGGAATATGCCGTTCCTTGCACATCAGATGGATGTGGGTCTTGCCCATCGCCCGCATGCGCTCGATGAATTCGCCCATCAAACGCTTCGCCAGCCCCTGCCCCTGAAAATCCGGGTGCACCACCACCGACATGATCACGACGTGCGGCCCGGCCGGGTCGTGGCCAATCAGCTCCTTGAACGCTTCGTCTGACATTTCCACCTGAAACGCCGCACCGGAATTGATGAAACCGGCTACAACGCCGTCCACTTCGGCGACGATGAAACCGTCGGGCCAGGTGGCAATGCGCGTGGCGATTTTTTCCCGGGTGGCGGCTTCGTCGCCTTCGTAGGCAACGGTTTCGATGGCGAAGCAGCGGTCCAGGTCGGCGGGAGTGACGTGGCGGATGACGGTGTTCATGGCAGCTCGGATTCAGCGTGGGAAAGGCTGGGGATCATAAATTAATAAGGTGTTCATATCGATCACTGCTGATGTCGTAAAGCCTTCGTATAGGCGCTTTCATTGCCGATCGGATCGGATTATTGGTGTTGCCTGTCTCTGATCATCGATAGGGGGAACACACCATGAGCAGCGTTCAGATCGGACTTCTCTTGCTGTTGGGCATCAGCACGTTTGGCTTTGTGACGTTGTCGATTGACGTGATGCGGTCGCGACGGATGAAGCGGAGCAAGTAACGATCAAGAGGCGGACGTGGGTCCGCCTCTTGATGCGGTCATTTGTCTTTTAGCGGCAGCCAGATTTCCAGCACGCCGGTGTTGAGCTTCGGGTTGAAGTCTTCGCTGTAGCGTTCGAACTCTGGCGCGTCCGCCGCCTGATGGCCGGACTGTGGCAGCCAGGTTTTCCAGATGTACTGAAAGGTCGCGGGCAACTGGTCCAGTGTGCCTTTGTGCTCGAACACCGCGTAATGCTGGGGTTGAACCTCGACCCAGCGGTACCTATCGGGCAGGTCGTCGAGTTTGGCGATTTCGACGCCGGCGATGTACTCAAACCCGCCTTTACCATCGGGATTGCAGCAAATACCGTAGGTCACTTCACCTTTTTGGCCGGGTATCTTGCCCATCTCGGGAATGAATTTTTCCCAGAGTTCGGGAATGCCTTGTGTGGTCTGCTGGGTAAATCGACCACCCAGCCCTGCAATGAGCAGAAAATGCCCATGTTCGAAGCGTGGCTCGGCCGGTTTCACGCCTGTTTGCTCATCCATGACTCAACTCCTTGCTGCAAAAAAAATGGGTTCGGCTGGGAGTATAGAAGCCAAACCCGATTCGCCTAATTACAGGGCGTGCAACTGCTCGACGGCGCCCGCACCAACAAACTCGTTATAGCCCGATAGAATCACGTACACCGCGAAATAGCAGAAGATCGCCGCCGATGCCATGTAGGAGTAACGCAGCAGTTTGTCGCCCAGCAACTTGCCGCCGTGGCTCGCGGCGAAGCACAACGCGACGCACCAGAACACTCCGGCGCACAGAAAACCGCCGAGAAACAGCGCCGAACTGACGGCGTCACCGCCACCGGAGCGCGCGATGAGCGTACCGCCCACGGCCGCAAACCAGAGAATGGCGCTGGGTGACGACATGGCCAGGAAAATCCCGCGGAAAAACTCCTTGCGGTGAGAGTTCTGCCCCACCTCGGCGGACTGCGCCAACACCGCTTCATGGTGAATCGCCGAATAGATCATCTTCGCCGCGAAATACACCAGCAACGCTGAACCGCCGATCCACAGCACCCAACGCACGGTTTCGTATTGCAGCAAAACGGTCATGCCCGCCAACGCCAGCACCGCGTAAATCAGGTCACCGACGCAAGTGCCCAAGCCCAGGGCAAAGCCTTGAAAATAGCCGCGCTGCATGGCCAGGGTGATCATCGCGATGTTGGCCACGCCGATATCCAGGCACAGCGAAAGGCTCAGCAGAAAGCCGCTGGTAAATTCCATCAACCGGGTTCCTTCGGACAAATTTGTTTACAGAGTCGCTGGACAGTGTGCCACAACAGCCCTTACATTCCGCCACAGGCCACCGCAGTGGCCAGCGTCGCTCGGACGGTTCCGGGCGCTCACGTTACCGAGGCAACAATGGCTAACCCAGGTTCGCCGCGCCGCTTTGCGCGCATAGATCGACTCCCCCCTTACGTATTCAACATCACTGCCGAACTGAAGATGGCCGCCCGTCGTCGTGGCGAAGACATCATCGACTTCAGCATGGGCAACCCTGATGGCCCTACTCCGCCACACATCGTCGAAAAACTGGTCACCGTCGCCCAGCGCGAAGACACCCACGGCTACTCGACGTCCAAGGGCATCCCGCGTCTGCGCCGAGCCATTTCCAATTGGTACAAGGATCGCTACGAGGTCGATATCGACCCGGAAACCGAAGCCATTGTCACCATCGGTTCCAAGGAAGGCCTGGCGCATCTGATGCTGGCCACCCTCGACCAGGGCGACACCGTGCTGGTGCCGAACCCCAGTTATCCGATTCACATCTACGGTGCCGTGATTGCCGGCGCCCAGGTGCGTTCGGTGCCGCTGATCCCGGGCGTGGACTTCTTCGCTGAACTGGAAAGCGCGATTCGCGGCTCGATCCCGAAACCGAAAATGATGATTCTCGGCTTCCCGTCGAACCCCACCGCCCAATGCGTGGAACTGGACTTCTTCGAGCGAGTGATCGCCCTCGCCAAGCAGTATGACGTTTTGGTGGTGCACGACCTGGCTTACGCCGACATCGTCTATGACGGCTGGAAAGCCCCGTCGATCATGCAGGTGCCGGGCGCCAAGGACATCGCGGTGGAATTTTTCACCCTGTCCAAGAGCTACAACATGGCGGGCTGGCGCATCGGCTTCATGGTCGGCAACGCTGAACTGGTCAACGCCCTGGCGCGGATCAAGAGTTACCACGACTACGGCACCTTCACCCCGCTGCAGGTCGCAGCGATTGCGGCGCTGGAAGGCGATCAGCAGTGCGTCAAGGACATCGCCGAGCAGTATCGGCAGCGTCGCAACGTGCTGGTCAAAGGCCTGCACGAACTGGGCTGGATGGTCGAGAATCCGAAAGCGGCGATGTATGTCTGGGCCAAGATTCCCGAAGCCTATGCGCACTTGGGCTCGCTGGAGTTCGCCAAGAAATTGCTCGCCGAGGCCAAGGTCTGCGTCTCGCCAGGCGTCGGGTTTGGTGAGTATGGGGATGATCATGTGCGCTTTGCGCTGATCGAAAACCAGGACCGGATTCGTCAGGCCGTGCGTGGGATTCGCGGGATGTTTCGGGCGGATGGCCTGGCCCCGAAATCCGCTGGCTAACACTTAACCTGTAGGAGTGAGCCTGCTCGCGATGAGGCCATCACATCCAATTGAAGTGTCAACTGCCCCACCGCTATCGCGAGCAGGCTCACTCCTACAAGGGTGATGTGTTGAGCAATGAAATCATCACCCACAAAAAAACCGCATTGCTGCGGTTTTTTTGTGCCTGCGCCTTGCTTAAACAAAGAGCCGCTTAAACGAACATCGACAGCAACAGGATAAAGCCCAGCGCAACGATGGACAGGATGGTTTCCATCGCGGTCCAGGTCTTGAAGGTTTCCGCCACGGTCATGTTGAAATACTGCTTCACCAGCCAGAAACCCGCGTCGTTGACGTGAGACAGGATCAACGAACCGGCACCGGTGGCCAGCACCAGCAGCTCACGGTTCACACCCGGAATCATCCCCACCACCGGCACCACGATGCCTGCGCCAGTAATGGTCGCCACGGTTGCAGAACCGGTTGCCACACGAATCACCGCCGCCACCAGCCAGGCCAGCAGGATCGGCGAGATCTGCGCTTCCACCGCCATGTGGCCGATCACGTCACCCACACCGCTGGTGACCAGCATCTGCTTGAAGCCACCACCGGCACCGATGATCAGAATGATCGCGGCGGTTGGCGCAAGGCTGGCATCCAGCCATTTGAGCATCTGGTTGGAGCCAATGCCCTGCTTGTAACCGAAGGTGTACAGCGACAGCAGCAACGCCAGCAGGAGAGCCGAGATAGGGTGACCGATCAGGTCCATGAAGGTGCGGAAGAAGTTACCGTCCGGCAGCACCACATCGGCAAAGGTCTTGAGCAACATCAGGAAAACCGGCGACAGCACGGTGATCAAGGTGATGGAGAAACTCGGGAGATCGGCAGAGTCGTTTTCACGTGCCAGTTGATCCACCAGTTCCTGGTTAGGATGGCCGGGGATGTATTTGGCGATGAACGTGCCGTAGATCGGACCGGCAATGATGGCCGTCGGCAGCGCAACGATCAGACCGTAAAGAATGGTTTTACCGATGTCAGCGCCAAACACGCCGATGGCCAGCAACGGACCCGGGTGCGGCGGAACCAGGCCGTGCACGGCGGACAGACCGGCCAGCAGCGGGATACCGATCTTGATGATCGACACGCCGGTACGTCGGGCGACGATGAATACCAGCGGGATCAGCAGCACGAAGCCGATTTCGAAGAACAGCGGAATGCCGACCAGGAACGCGGCGAACATCATCGCCCACTGCACCTTGTCCTTGCCGAACGCACGAATCAGGGTCTGGGCAATCTGATCCGCCCCGCCCGACTCGGCCATCATTTTGCCGAGCATCGTGCCCAGCGCGAGGATGATCCCGACAAAACCGAGCACCCCACCGAAGCCGTCCTGGAACGCCTTGATGATGGTGCCGATCGGCATGCCGGAGGTCAGCCCGAGAAAGGCTGCGGCGATGATCAGGGCAATGAACGGGTGGAACTTGAACTTGGTGATCAGGACGATAAGCCCGATCACCGTGACCACTGCATCGAGCAGCAGGAACGTCTCGTGGGACATGCCAAACATTAGGGGTGTCTCCTGGTTGTTGTTGTTATTAAAGCGGGTAACTCGCACGCCATCAGGACAGCGCTATCTCTTCGGAAAAAACTCATACGGCCTGTTTCAGGCCATGGGCCTGCCACCAGACATGCGCTTGCTTCGCCAGTTGCTCGACGCTGTGGTTCGAAGCGTCCAGCGCCAGGGTCAAGGGCTCGCCAACGGGGGATTCAAGGGTGGCGAACTGACTGTCGATCAGGGTCGAAGGCATGAAGTGGCCCGGCCGGTGGGAGACACGATCAGCGGCGACTTCAGGGGTCAGCTCAAGGAACACGAAGCCCAGGCCCGGCAAGGCGCTGCGCAGACGTTCGCGGTAACTGTGTTTGAGGGCCGAGCAGGTCAGCACCGGGCGCTGGCCTTGAGCGTCGACGCGGCGCAATTCATCGCACAGGCTGTCGAGCCAGCCGGCACGGTCTTCGTCGTTCAGGGGGATGCCCGCGCTCATCTTTTCGATATTGGCGGCAGGGTGGAAAGTGTCGCCTTCAATGGCGGTCGCGCCGCTGAGTTGGCACAAGGCCTCGCTGACGCAAGTCTTGCCGCAACCGGCAACGCCCATGATGACCAGGGCGGTGATGGAATGATTCATGTAACACCTCAGCGCGCAGACAGCGCTACCTTTGCCAGTTATGACGCTTGAGCAAAAGCAGAAGTTGCCGACGCCTTCTTGTCATTTTTGTGGGTTGCAGCATGTTCGTTCCCAATGCCAAAAAGCGGGGATCAGGCAAACCCCGCTCACGCATTTGCAGCTGCATCGAGACAGCGCTACCTTAGTGCCTCGAATTTTGTTTGGCAAGCCGTCCGATGATCTCCACTAAAAACGATAAGAATACGCGCACCACTGGCCGCCCTACCCTGAACGAAGTGGCACGCCTGGCCGGTGTCAGCCCGATCACCGCCTCCCGCGCCTTGCGCGGCGTCAGCACGGTGGCCACCGAACTGGTGGAAAAAGTGCAGAAAGCGGCCCTTGAACTCAACTACGTGGTCAACCCTGCCGCCCGCGCCTTAGCCTCGGCCCAGAGCCATTCAGTGGTGGTTTTGGTGCCTTCGCTGTCCAACCTGCTGTTCATCGATACGCTGGAAGCCATTCATCAGGTTTTGCGCCCCAAGGGCTTCGAAGTGCTCATCGGCAACTTCCATTATTCGCGCGATGAAGAAGAAAACCTGCTGCGCAATTACATGGCGTATCAGCCTCGCGGTTTGCTGCTGACCGGTTTCGACCGCACCGAAAGTTCGCGACGGATGATCGAGGCGAGCAACATTCCGTGCGTGTACATGATGGAACTGGACAGCGCCGCCGGGCTCAATTGCGTGGGTTTCTCGCAACTCGCGGCGGGTGAAACGGCGGCGCACCATTTGCTGTCACGTGGGCGCAAGCGCCTGGCCTACATCGGCGCGCAGCTGGATCAACGCACCTTGCTGCGCGGCGAAGGTTTCCGCAAAGCCCTGCAAAAGGCCGGTTTGTATGACCCGGACCTGGAAGTGCTGACGCCGCGTGCCTCCTCCGTCGGCCTGGGGGGCGAACTGTTCCTGCAACTGCTCGCCAATCATCCTGATGTCGATGCCATTTTCTTCGGCAACGACGACCTGGCCCAGGGCGCCCTGCTTGAAGCGATGCGTTGCGGGATCAAAATCCCCGAACAAGTGGCGATCCTCGGTTTCAACGACCTGCCCGCCTCGGCGCACATGGTCCCGCGCCTGAGCAGCATCAGCACCCCGCGCGAGGCGATTGGCCGACGTTCGGCGGAGTTGATGTTGACCTTGCTGGCGGGCAACACCGTGGCGAAACCGGTGCAGGACATGGGGTTTGAGTTGAAGGTGCGCGAAAGTACCTGACCCAGGTTGGCACGAGCCTACTTGCGATGGCGGTGGGTCAGTCACCATCAATGTTGACCGTCAGGTCCTCATCGCGAGCAGGCTCACTCCCACAAGGGATTGCCTCAGCGACCCATCAGTTCGACGAACGCCATTGCGCCTTTCTGCAACGGCTGGCTCTTGAGCCATACCGCGTGCACCGGCAGCACCAGACCGTTCTCGATGTTGCGGAAACTCAGGCGCTTGAGTCTTCCGGCATCGAGTAACGGTTGGACCACCGACAACGGAAAATTGCCCCAGCCCAATCCGGCTTCGACCATTTCCAGCGCCATGGCGAGGGTGTCGGTGCGCCAATAGGATTCGCCCACCAAAGGCCGGGTTTCGCTGATCGGCAGGTCGCGACTGGCAACGATGATTTGCCGCACGTGAACCAGATCCTCCAGAAACAAATCCTCGCCCTGAAACAGCGGATTGTCCGCTGCTAGCGTGGCGATCACGCGCTCGGTGCCGACGAACTGGAATCGCTCCAGTACGTTCATGCTCAACCCCGCGAAGGCCAGGCAAACGCTGACGCGACCGCTGTGGAGCATCGCCAGCACATCGTCCTGGGGCGCGCTGAGCAGTTCTATCTCCAGGAGCGGATGACGCTGGGCGATGACCTTGATCGCGGCCAGCAAATGGCGCTTGTCGAGGTCTGCCACGACGCCAATGGACAACTTGCTTTCCAGCCCCAGCGACAGCTCGATCGCATGCACCTGCAGCTGCTTGAGCTGTTCGGCGATCAACCGCGCGTGCGGCACCAACGCACTGGCCATCGCCGTCGGCACCGGTTCGCGATGGCTGCGATCGAACAGCGGATATCCGAGCTCGGCTTCCAGGTTGGCAATGCCCATGCTCACCGCCGACGGCACTTTGCCCAGCGCACGCGCCGCCGCCGAAAACGAACCGCGCTCGATCACGGCCAGGAACAACTCGATGCTGTCGCTGTTGAAATTCATTCCTCGTCCTATCAATAAAACTGAAAGCTGCTGACTTTTTCTGTCAGTACTATTGAAGCTATCTTTCGTCGCCTTCGCCAGTGCTGCTGGCTTCAAGTTCGCGAGAAAGAGGCAAAACTCCATGCAAGGCGTTAAACGCAAACTGGTCTACGTGTCGCTGTTCGAAGTCTTTGGCATGACCTTCTCGACTCTGGGCCTGGCATTGCTGTCCGGCACCTCACCCGGCAGCACCGGGCCGTTGGCCGTCATCATCACCACCATCGCAGTGACCTGGAATTTCATCTACACCACAGTGTTCGAGCGCTGGGAACGTCGTCAGCCATCGCGCACCCGCACCGTTAAACGGCGCATCGCCCATGCCGTGGGATTTCAACTAACCTTGATAGTGTTTCTCATCCCGCTGATCGCCTGGTGGATGAACATCAGCCTGGTGCAGGCTTTCCTGCTGGACCTGGCGCTGATCATTTTCATCCCGTGCTACACCTTCGCGTTCAACTGGCTGTTTGATCGCACATTTGGTTTGCCCGCCTCGGCGTTGCCGGATCCGGTTTGAAAACCGCGCAATGTCTGTCAGATTCCTGAAGCGTCGAATCGCTAACGGAGTAGCTCAATGGAACATGCACTGAAGATTTTGGGTAAGGCGTCGTCCATCAATGTCAGAAAGGTCCTGTGGACCTGTGAAGAACTGGGCGTTGCCTACGAACGCGAGGATTGGGGTAGCGGTTATGCCTCAACCCACACACCGGAGTTTCTGCGGCTCAATCCCAACGCGCTGGTGCCGGTGATCATCGACGACGCTGGAGTGCTGTGGGAGTCCAACACCATCTGCCGTTATCTGGCCGGCAAACACCAGAACACCGATCTGCTCCCCCACGAACCGGCCGCGCGCGCTCGGGTCGAGCAATGGATGGATTGGCAAGCCACTGAACTCAATGCCTCATGGAGCTATGCGTTCACGGCATTGGTGCGCAAAGATCCGGAGTTCCAGGACCCGCATCACATTGCTGCCGGTGTACGTGGCTGGAACCAGAAGATGGGCATCCTCGAACACCAGCTCGCGGCGACCAAAGCTTACGTCGCCGGGCCACGCTTCACCCTCGCCGACATTGTCATCGGACTGTCCGTCAACCGCTGGCTGATGACCCCGATGGAGCGGCCCGATTACCCGGCCATCGACGAGTATTTTCAGCGACTGGCACAACGTCCGGGGTTCCTCAAGTTCGGCTGCAATGGCCTGCCTTGATGCCCTGCCTTGTTTGCCGCCAAGCGGCAAAGACTAACCGCAGAACCCACGTCACCCCCTCGGCCAGCACTCACTAACTGGTTGATTTATAGTTGTTTTTTCTTATAGGCATACTATTTGCTCAAAGCACCGCACCACAACTACCTGCAAGGTCTATTCATCATGTTGGTCAGTGCCAAACAACAAACGTTAATGATCCCGCTCTCCAAGAAGCCCGGCGATGATCCTGCGGCTGAAGCCGCTGCCGGCCTTCAGGGGGCGATGCTGCAAACGTTGCAAAGCAACGTTCAGGCGCAAACCGCGCAGGTGCAGACTTCCGCCACCCGGGACGCCACCCGGCAAGTCAGCGAGGCGAGCAAAATAAGCGACAACGTGGATGAAGCGTTCGCCAAAACCCGCGTGCAATTGCAAGCGCTCGAGTCTCTCCAACTGCCGGCCGATGTTAAAGCCAGGGTCACGGACAGCGCCGCCATGAGCGACTTCAAGGACTACATGAGCAAAACGCCGGAGCAGCGCCTGCGCGACAGCATTCTGCAAGAGATGGGGCTGACTGAAGAAGAAGTACAAGCCATGCCACCGGAGAAACAACAGGCGATCGCCAAAGAGATCGCCGAGCGCACGGAGGACAAGGTCAAACTGGCGCAGGTCGAGAAAGAAAACGCCAACAGTGAGAAAGGCAGTAGCCAGGTGGTCGACAAGTTCCTCGCTTCGCTTTAACGGCAGGGAACCCTGCGCTTCATGCAGCAACCGGCACAGCCGGCTGCTACAAGAGACGCGACGCGATCAGTCAGTTCAACTGCAACGTTTCGTTGAACTGACTGATTGCATCTACTACATGCCGCGACCCTTGCTGAATCTCCAGGATCACCTCCCCCGCCTCGTTCGCCAGTTCCACCCCAAGTCCGGTTCGGCTCAAGCTCGACTGCATGCTGGTCACCGCGCTCAACGACAGGTCATGGTTCTTGCGCACCACATCGACGATCTCCAGCGTCGCCTGACTCGTGCGTGCCGCGAGGCTGCGTACTTCATCGGCGACCACCGCAAAACCCCGCCCATGCTCGCCGGCCCGGGCCGCTTCAATGGCTGCATTGAGCGCCAGCAAGTTGGTCTGGTCGGCAATGCCGCGAATCGTCTGCACGATGGTGCCGATGATGTCGGACTGTTTGCTGACGGCATCAATACTGAGCGCGGCTTCGTTCAAATCCCGGGAAATATCCTGGATGATCTGCACCGTTTGCTGCACCACCTGAGAACCTTTCTGCGCACAAGCGTCGTTTTGCACCGACGTGCTGTGCGCCGACTCCGCAGCGGTTTGCAACGTGGCGATTTGCCGGGTGATGTCGCTGGCAAACTTCACCACTTTGTAGAGCCGGCCCTTGGCGTCGAACAAAGGGTTGTAGGACGCTTCGAGAAACACGGTATGGCCGTGTTTATCTTTGCGTTCAAAACGATGAGAGTGATACTCGCCGCGATTGAGTGATGCCCAGAACGCTTTGTAAGCCGACGACTCGGATTCGGCGCGGTGGCAAAACAGGCTGTGGTGTTTCCCCACCACTTCGTTGAGCGAGTAATGCATCGTCTTCAGAAAGTTATCGTTGGCCGTGATGACGTTGCCCTCGGGGGTGAACTCGATCACCGCCATGGAACGACCTATGGCGGCGAGCATGCTTTCTTCTTCGTGTTCCTTGTAAACCCTGGCGGAGATGTCAGTGGCAACTTTAATCACGCTTTTAACCTGACGGTCGGGACCGAACACCGGCATGTAACTGGCTTCGAGCCAGACCTCCTTGCCGCGCTTGTTCAAGCGCAAGAAGCTCCCGCCCACCGGTTCGCCACGGGCCAGGTCGCGCCACAACTTCGCGTAAGCCTCGCTGCGATAAAAAGCTTCCTCGCAAAAGATCCGATGATGTTTGCCGCGCACTTCGTCGGCGCTGTACCCCATGACACTGCAAAAGTTGTCGTTGGCATCCAGCACGATGCCGTCCGGCGTGAACTCGATCATCGCCATTGATCGACTGACCGCCGCCAACTTGGCGTTGGCTTCGCTCAACGCGCAGCTATAGCGCTCGATTTCCAGCAGGTCAGCCTTGTGATGTAGGTTAAACATGGTCGTATCACCTTCAGCGCGTTCTTTTGATTGATGAAAGGTCTTTGGTCTTTCAACGGATCCACCACAACGTTCTATGGAACAGGCACACGCGTTCCTCCACGGGAGGAAGTGTCAGGTGATCAATGATGTTCAATCGGAGTGTCCATGCAGCAACGCACTCATCAAGACATCCTTCTCTTGATAGCCCGGGACCGGGCCAGCCCTAACGGTTTCATAAGTAATTCCCTTTACCGGCCAGCTCCTTGTTACTCCCTGTCGGCGCCTTGGGTTGGGCACTCTTGCTGCGCCATCTTTCATATGGCGAGCGACATGGGTAGTTAGAAGTCAGCGTAGACAGTCGATAGAGGGGCGCAAGGCCACTAGTCGGCCAGTATTGAGGACAAAATCGGTTCAGCGAGGCAAATCAGGAATGCCTGTAGCGCTGCAGCGCATCAAACGAACTCGCAGTGTCTGCCCGTGGGCGACATCGAAGTAATGGGGCATGGCGTCGCTCAGACCGGGGCCCCGTCCCCCTCTGTGCAATGGCGCAGGGAAATCTTGCGGATTATTGGGTTACTTCTTTAGGCATGCAGCAGGAGCCCGAAGACCGGGCTCCCTTGTGGCGAGATCAATGACCGAACACATCCACCTTCTTGGCCTTCTTGTCTGCGCGCTTTTCATCGGCGGTTTTCGCCGGTTTCTTCTTTGCCGCTTTTTTTGAATCCATGCCTTTGGCCATGATACGTACTCCACTCATACGGGATGTGAGATCAGGTATACACCTATCGCCGGCCGCGCGTTCTTTTATAATCACCCGCTTTGCGCACCGACAGATCGAACCCATGCCCGACACCCAGTACACCCTGCTCGCCGAGCCGTTATGGCCGTTGATGAACAAGTTTTATCGCGCCCACCAATCGTCGATGAAAGCGGTTCGCGACGCTCAGCTGTGGGTCGCCAGACGCGAGGAGATCATTGGCGCGCTGTGTTTGCGGCCGGTCTCGGGGGGGCATTGGTTGACGGGGTTGTTCGTCGATCCGGCCTGTCGCGAACAGGGCATCGCGGCGGCGTTGATCGCCGAAGCGGTGCGCGGTCTCGACCAACCGGTCTGGCTGTTCTGCCACCCGGACTTGCGGGGTTTTTATGAACGCCGAGGGTTTTCCTTCGATCCGCCAATGCCCTACGCCATGACCGAACGGTTGAGCCGTTATGCCCGCAGCAAACCGATGATCGCCATGGGCCTGGAACCGTCTGTGAGTTCGACATGTAGGAGCGAGCCTGCTCGCGAAGGCGGCGTGTCATTCGACATCATCGGTGAATGACCCGCCGCCTTCGCGAACAGGCTCGCTCCCACCGTGGTTTGTGGTGTTTACGCCTCAGTCGTCGGCGTTAGGGTCAAGGTCGGGGAACATCACTTCGGTGAACCCGAATTGGCTGAAGTCGGTAATCCGCGATGGGTACAACCGGCCGATCAGGTGATCGCATTCATGCTGCACCACCCGCGCATGGAATCCTTCGGCGATCCGCAAGATAGGCTGGCCCTTGGGATCGAAGCCTTCGTAGCGAATCTGCTGATAACGGTCTACCGCGCCGCGCAGGCCGGGCACTGAGAGGCAACCTTCAAAGCCCTCTTCCATCAGCGAGTTCAAAGGTGTGATCAGCGGGTTGATCAGAATGGTCTGCGGCACCGCTTCAGCGTCCGGGTAGCGTTCGCTGTGTTCGAACCCAAAGATCACCAGTTGCAGATCGACGCCGATCTGCGGCGCAGCCAGGCCGACGCCACCGACGCTTTCCATGGTCTGGAACATGTCGTCGATCAGTTGCCACAACTCAGGGCTGTCGAACATCTCGGCCGGCACCGGCGGAGCAATGCGCAGCAGGCGTTCATCGCCCATTTTCAGGATTTCACGGATCATTTTATGGTTTCGTCAGTGTGCGGCTTGATCGAGTGATCCCGACCCAGTCCGGAAACGTGGTGTTTGGGTTCGTGATCGAGCTCACCGGGGACTTTTTCACCGTCATTCTTGCCTTCGGTCGACATGTGCTCGATCACTGCATTCATCTCCGCGCCCAGCAACAGCACCGCGGCGGAAATATAAAAATAGAGCAGCAACACGATGATCGCGCCGATACTGCCATACATGGCGTTGTAGTTGGCGAACTCCTTGACGTACAGGCCAAAGCCCACGGAGGCAAGGATCCACACCACCACCGCCAGCACCGAACCTGGGGTGATAAAACGAAACTCTTGTTTAACGTCCGGCATGACGTAATAAATCAGCGCCACGGCCACCATCAGCAAAATCACCACCACGGGCCAGCGCACGATGGTCCACAGGGTCACGATGAAGTCTTCCATGCCGACTTGCGCGGCAATCCAGCCCATCAGTTGCGGCCCGAGCACCATCAACGCGGCGGCGATCAGCAGCATGCCGGCGATGCCAACGGTGTAGATGATCGACAGCGGAAAACGCTTCCACGCGGGCCGGCCTTCGACCACGTCGTAGGCGGCGTTCATCGCGCTCATCATCAGCCGCACGCCAGCGGATGCGGTCCACAGGGCAATCACGATACCAATCGACAGCAAGCCACCCTTGGACTGCTGGAGTTGGTCGATCACCGGGTTCACCTGCTCCAGCGCCTGGGGCGGCAGGACCAGTTCCGATTGCAGACGCAGCCACGAGAAGAAGTCCGGCAGGTGCAGGAAACCGATCAGAGCGATCAGGAACAGGATGAAGGGAAATAGCGAAAACAGCATTTGATAGGCCAGCGCCGAGGCATAGGTCGACATCTCATCGTCGACGAACTCGGTGACCGTGCGCATCATCACACGGTGCAGGCGCAGGCCTTTCATGTGGGGGAAAAACATTAGCGTCTCCTTTCGCCGCAGGTTGGGTTGAAGTCGAGGCGACTCAGGGGCCGTTTTCTACATCAAAGTAGCCTACTTGGCGACTTTGAAACAATTTCCGTGCGCAAGTTCAGGCTGACACAAAAACGGCCATCCGTGGATGGCCGTTCATGTTGTTCATCAAAGGCCGAATCAAGCCTTGTCGACGCCTTTCTTAATCGCGTCCTTGGCTTTGCCGACCGCTTGCTGGGCCTCGCCTTTTCTTTCCTGCACGACGCCTTCTGCGCGCATTTTGTCATTACCGGTGGCCTTGCCGACGCCTTGCTTGACGTTGCCGGCGGCTTCGTTGGCCATGCCTTTTACTTTATCGCCAGTGCTGCTCATGGTGTTTCTCCTGTGAACAATTCAACGGAAAAAGTCGTTACACAAAGATTGACCGGGGGCATTTGCGTGGAGTTTCATTTATTTCACGGCGACATTTCATCGTTCAATGCAGGTTGGGCTT
The DNA here is from genome assembly GCF_031766055.1 of Pseudomonas sp. SG20052. Classification (NCBI taxonomy): domain Bacteria; kingdom Pseudomonadati; phylum Pseudomonadota; class Gammaproteobacteria; order Pseudomonadales; family Pseudomonadaceae; genus Pseudomonas; species Pseudomonas sp. SG20052. The sequence goes on from NZ_CP134498.1 coordinate 5,177,883, forward strand.
TATGTTTGCCGACCAACCCCCGAGAATGCGCAACGTATTCAGGCCATGGCGCTGAAGATCCAATCCCGTAGGAATGTTATGAAACTCGATAAAAAGCAGGCCATTGCCCGCAGAAACCAGGAACTCGGCGGTGCTGTGCTTGGCGTCAACAACTGCCATTTCACCGAATTGAACCGCAACCGCAACATCTGGTGGTTCGATATCCCGGTGGCGCGCCTGGCCATTGGTCAGTACGAATGGGTTCACCTGCTGATGCACACGCCGGAAACCGACGAACTGCTGCACTTGAAAGTGCCGACGGTGTTCCTGCGCGAGAAGCTTGAAGGCCTGGTGGTGCGCAACGAAGGCAAGCGCAAAGCCGCCTTGAGCCTGGAGCTGAGCGCCGACAAGGACTCGTACCTCCAGGACATGCGTCCGGCGGGCACCAACGTCAATTTCGCGCCGTTTCGCCTGTAACTTTACACATCCCCTGTGGCGAGGGAGCTTGCTCCCGCTGGGCCGCGAAGCGACCCCAAATCAGACGCTGCGGTATTTTTGGTGTATCTCCATCGACTGGGTGACGACTGCTTCGCAGTCGAGCGGGAGCAAGCTCCCTCGCCACAAAAGCGGTCCTGATAGCGTTAAAAAAAAGCCCCGCATCTGCGGGGCTTCTTGTTTGTTACGCGCCGACTTTCCTGGCGTTGAGCTTCTTCAGCTCTTCGTCGCGCAATTCGCGGCGCAGGATCTTGCCGACGTTGGTGGTCGGCAGCGCATCGCGGAACTCCACGGCGCGCGGGACCTTGTAACCGGTGACGTTCGCACGCATGTGCTCCATCACCTGCTCCTTGTCGATGGAACCGGAATACCGATGGTGCCGATCTGGATGTGCTGGATCGGGTTTACGGTGGCGACCGGGCTGGTTTCGGTCATCCCGTAACCTTCGCAGATGGCGCAACCGGTGACCGCTTTCCAGCGCTCGGCTGCCGCCAGTTGCAGGGCCATGCCGCCGGACAGGGTGACTTTCAGCGCCGAGAAGTCCAGCTTGCGGAACGCTTCGTTGTTGCACAGCGCCACGAACAGGGTGTTGAGGCCGACGAAGCCGCTGAACTTCCACTTCGACAGTTCTTTGACCATCGCCGTCAAATCGCGCGGGTTGCTGATCAGGATGTTGTGGTTGCCGATCAGCATCATCGCCATGCAATGAAAGGTGAAAGCATAGATGTGGTACAGCGGCAGCGGCGTGATCAGGATCTCGCAGCCTTCGTTGAGGTTGGAACCCATCAGCGCCTTGCACTGCAACATGTTCGCCACGAGGTTGCGATGGGTCAGCATCGCGCCCTTGGCTACGCCGGTGGTGCCGCCAGTGTATTGCAGGACGGCAACGTCGCTGCTGGCCGGGTTGGCTTCAGCCACTGGCTGGCCGTGGCCCTTGCTCAGCACGTCGTTGAACTTGATCGCCTTGGGCAAGTGATACGCCGGGACCATCTTCTTCACGTACTTGATGACGCTATTGACCAGCAGGCGCTTGAGCGGTGGCAGCAGGTCGGCCACTTCGGTGACGATCACGTGCTTGACGCCAGTTTTCGGCACGACGATTTCGGCCAGATGCGCCATGTTGGCCAGGCAGACCAGGGCTTTGGCACCGGAATCGTTGAATTGGTGTTCCATTTCCCGCGCGGTGTACAGCGGGTTGGTGTTGACCACGATCAGCCCGGCGCGAATGGCACCGAATACGGCGACCGGGTACTGCAACACGTTGGGCAGTTGCACGGCGATTCGATCGCCCGGCTGCAAGTCGGTATGCTGTTGCAGGTAAGCGGCAAAGGCACCGGACAATTCGTACAGTTCACCGTAGGTGATTGTCTTGCCCAGGTTGCTGAATGCCGGTTTGTCGGCGAAGCGCTGGCAGGAACGTTTCAACACTGCCTGAATATTCGGATACTCGTCTGGATTGATCTCGGCAGCAATCCCGGCAGGGTACTTATCCTTCCAAAAGTCTTCGTTCATGGAAGCCCACTCCTCAGCAACGCGAATTCAGCACCGCATTTGATGCGATTATTATTGGTGTGTGTTTGTCGGTGAATCTAGCGCTTTCATAAGCCCGAGACGTCACAAAGCGCGCCGAGAGTAGCAGCTTTGCCAAGGGTCGACTAGAGCCAAAAGCGGCCTCTACGGTCACAATTGTGACTCAAGAATTGCTAGCGGTCATTTTAGAGCAAAAATTCTATACACCCCTGAAAAGCCTGTGAAACCGGGGGCTTCAGATGTTTAAAAGCTTCGCGGGCAAGCCTCGTTCCTGCAGGCTCGCATCGTTCGCTGACTTAATGAACGACACGAACCTGCAGGAACGAGGCTTGCCCGCGAACGCGCGAAGCGCGGCCATTCACCGACTACGCGATATCCCGCAACTCCCGCCGCAGGATCTTGCCCACCGGCGTCATCGGCAACGACTCCCGCAACACAATGTGCTTGGGCACTTTGTACGCCGTGAAGTTTTCCTTGCAGTACGCCTTCAGCTCTTCAAGGCTGACCCCTGATTCGCGGGCCACCACAAACAGCTTCACCGCCTCCCCCGAACGCTCGTCCGGCACGCCGATCACCGCGCAGTTGGCGACTTTCGGGTGAGCCATCACGATGTCTTCGATCTCGTTCGGGTACACGTTGAAGCCCGAGACGATGATCATGTCTTTCTTGCGATCGACGATGCGCACAAAACCGTCCGGGTCGATCACCGCGATATCGCCGGACTTGAACCAGCCTTCGGCATCCAGCACCTCGGCGGTGGCTTCCGGTTTCTGCCAGTAGCCCTTCATGATCTGCGGGCCCTTGATGCACAGTTCGCCTCGCTCGCCCAGCGGCTGCTCGACGCCTTCATCGTTGATCACTTTCAGGGTGGTGCCCGGCACCGGCAGGCCGACCGTGCCGATCCGCGATTTGTCGCCGTAGGGGTTGGTGCAGGCCACCGGTGAGGTTTCGGTCAGGCCATAACCCTCGGTGATGCGGCAGCCGGTGAGCTGTTCCCAGCGCTCGGCGGTGGCCTTGACCAGCGCGGTGCCGCCGGAGTTGGTGAGTTTGAGGCTGGAGAAATCCAGGGTCTTGAAGTCTGGGTGATCCATCAATGCAACGAACAGCGTGTTAAGCCCCAGCAGTGCCGAGAACCGCCAGTTCTTCAGCTCCTTGATGAAGGCGCCGATGTCGCGTGGATTGGTGATCAGCACGTTGTGGTTGCCGGTCACCATCATGCACATGCAGTTCGCCGTGAAGGCATAGATGTGGTACAGCGGCAGCGGCGCGATCATCACTTCCTGACCTTCGCGCAGCAATGGCTGACCGTCGCTGCCGAACTGTCCGAGGCATGCCCGCGCCTGTTGCATGTTCGCCACCAGGTTGCCGTGGGTCAGCATCGCGCCCTTGGCCAGGCCGGTGGTGCCGCCGGTGTATTGCAACACCGCGATGTCGTCGAGGCTGACGTTCAGCGGCTTGATGCCCAGGCCCCGGCCCAGACGCAGCGCGCTCTTGAAGGAAATCGCCTGGGGCAAGGAATAGTCCGGGACCATTTTCTTGACCTTGCTCACCATCGTGTTGACCAGCCAACCCTTGGCGGCAGGCATCAGGTCGCCCATCTTCGCTTCGATCAGGTACTGGATGTCGGTGTCGGGTAGCACTTCCTGGACCTTGGCCCCGAACATGTTCAGGTACACCAACGCCCGGGCACCGGAGTCCTTGAACTGATGACGCATCTCCCGCGCGGTGTACAGCGGGTTGGTGTTGACCACGATCAGCCCGGCGCGCAAGGCACCGAACACGGCAATCGGGTAATGCAAAACGTTGGGCATCTGCACCGCGATGCGATCCCCCGGCACCAAGTCGGTGTGGGCTTGCAGGTAACCGGCGAACGCCAGGCTGTAGCGTTCCAGTTCGGCGTAGGTCAGGGTCACGCCCATGTTGCTGAAGGCGGGGCGATCAGCGAATTTCTTGCAGGAACGCTCGAACACCTCAAGCACCGACTTATAGGCCCCAAGGTCAATATCCAGGGGCACGCCGGCCGGGCGTTTGTCATTCCAGAAATCAGGTTGCATTGTTCTTGTCCTCTTTACCTGAGCCTATCCGGGCCGCTTTTCTGTCACTTTTGTAAAAGCGGGGCTTCACGGACACTAGCAGCTATGGCGAATCAGGCAAATATGCCAATGGGCGTCATTGACCGCGTGAATCTTGCTGCAGCGGCGTGGCCTGATCATACGGCAAGCGCTGGATGCGCTATACAATGCATCGAGGCTATTTTCATACCCGGCAGCCCCATGCAAAGGAATCGCCATGATCCACGACACTTTCTGGCTGACCGCGAGTGACCGCAGCCGCCTCTTCGTCAACCAGTGGCTGCCCGATCCGCCTTTGAAAGCCGTGATTCTGCTGGCCCATGGCATGGCGGAACACAGCGGTCGCTACGCCCGCCTGGCGGAAAAACTCTGCGCGCAGGGTTACGGTGTCTACGCGCCGGACCTGCGTGGACATGGCAAAACTGCCGAAAACGGGACACTCGGCCATTTCGCCGATGACGATGGCTGGTGCAAAGTGGTTGGCGATCTGGCGAGCCTCAACCAGCACATCGGCCAGCAACATCCTGGCGTGCCGATCGTGCTACTCGGCCACAGCATGGGCAGCTACATCGCCCAGGCCTACCTTCTGCATCACAGCGCCAGCCTGCACGGTGCGGTGCTCAGCGGTTCGAACTTCCAGCCCATCGCGCTCTATCGCGCGGCACGTCAGATTGCCCGTGTCGAAAAACTGCGTCAGGGGCCCAAGGGCCGCAGTGCGCTGATCGAGTGGCTGTCGTTTGGCTCGTTCAACAAAAAATTCAAACCGGTGCGCACGCGTTTCGACTGGCTCAGCCGCGATCCGGCGGAAGTCGATCGGTACGCCAACGACCCGCTCTGCGGCTTTCGTTGCACCAATCAGCTGTGGATCGATTTGCTCGGTGGGTTGCAGCAAATCAGCAAAGCGTCCAATCTCGCTCAGATTGATCCGGGCCTGCCGTTGCTGGTGATTGGCGGTGAATGTGATCCGGTGAGCGAAGGCAAACGTCTGAAGGATCTGGCCGATGCACTACGCGCGGCTGGCAGCCAGAACCTGCAACTGACTATTTACCCGCAGGCACGGCATGAACTGTTCAACGAGAGCAACCGCGATGAAGTGATCAATGACGTGTTGAACTGGATCGCCCAGGCGCTGAGCCACCGCCGGCCACCCAGATCGGAATAGTTTTTTTGTGGATTTTTTATTCGTCACAGGAATTGAAACAGATGACCCAGGTTACCAACACCCCATACGAAGCCCTCGAAGTCGGCCAGACCGCCAGCTACAGCAAGACGGTCGAAGAGCGCGACATTCAGTTGTTCGCCGCGATGTCGGGTGATCACAACCCGGTGCACCTGGACGCGGAATTCGCCGCCGGCACCATGTTCAAGGAGCGCATCGCTCACGGCATGTTCAGCGGTGCGCTGATCAGCGCGGCCGTGGCTTGCGAGTTGCCTGGGCCGGGGACTATTTATATCGGTCAGCAGATGAGCTTTCAGAAGCCGGTGAAGATTGGCGACACCCTGACCGTGCGCCTGGAAATCCTCGAGAAACTGCCGAAGTTTCGTGTGCGGATCGCCACGCGGGTGTTTAACCAGCGCGATGAATTGGTAGTGGATGGCGAGGCCGAGATTCTGGCGCCGCGCAAGCAGCAGACGGTGACGCTGCCTACCCTGCCGGCGATCAGCATCGGCTGATTCATCTCTCACCTGTGGCGAGGGAGCTTGTCGGAACGCCACACCGTCCCGTTGGGGTGCCCAGCGCCCCCAAATCAGGCGCCGCGTTTGATCTGATCAACCGCGGCGTTAGTTTTTACGACTGCTTCGCAGCCGAGCGGGATGGTGCGGCGTTCCGACAAGCTCCCTCGCCACAATGATTGCGGCGCAGCGTATTTAGCGTTCGCTTACCTGCACACTCGCCGTCATCCCCGAACTCAGATTCATGCCCTCCGGCAATTTATCAATCTTGATCCGCACCGGAATCCGCTGTGCCAGCCTCACCCAGTTAAACGTCGGTTCTACCTCCGCCAACAACTGCCCATCTGGCGTGGTGTTGCGATCGGTAATCCCGCGACTGATGCTTTCCACATGCCCGTCCAGCGCTTCTCCCGCGCTCATCAACCAGATCTTCACCGGATCGCCAACCCGAATCCGCGACAACTTGGTTTCCTCGAAATACGCCTGCACATAGAAGGTCGAATCATCGATCAATGCCATCACCGGCTGCCCGGCGTTCACATAATTGCCTTGGGCCAGGCGCAGGTTGGTGATGTGGCCGCTGCGAGGCGCATGGACCTGACTGCGCGCCAGATTGAGTTCGGCAACCTTGGCTTCCGCCTGAGCTTCACGCAATTCACCCCGGGCGATACCGGCGTTGATTTGTGCGTTCTCGCGCAGTTCGGCACTGATGGCTTGCGGCCCGAGGCTGGCGCGGCGACTGGCTTCGCGTTCGCGCAGATTGAGTTGTTGCTGGCGGGTCTGCACCACCGCCTGGGCCTTCTCCAGCGCCGCTTCGAACCGGTCACGATCGATGCTCAGCAACAGGTCGCCCGCCTTGACCGGCTGGTTATCGAACGCCTTGAGCTCACGCACCCACCCCGAGACGTCCGGGGCGATGACCACCACGTCGGCGCGGATCCGCGCATCCCGGGTCCAGGGCGTAAGCATGTAGTACTGCCACAAATGGAAGCCGGCAAAGATCGCCACCGCCACCAGGCTCAAGGTTACCGCGACACGTACGGGGGTACGCATGTTCAACTCCTTATAAAGGTCCGAGGACGACGGTGATCAAGGTCAATACACAGACGTACAAGGCGCAATCAAACAGTGCTTCGTGCCAGATCCAGCGGCCGACCGGTGTCAGGCGCAACAGCATGCGCAAGGCTCCGGTGACCAGCAGTGCCAGCAGCACATAAATCAAAAACGGACTGAGCAGCACGCCGCCCACCGACCACTCACGCAAGCCCATGGCTTTGCTCCTGTTGACGGCACCAGGCGCGCCAACTGCTCTGCAATTGCAGCACCGCGCCCTGAGCCAGTTTCACCGCGTCGCTGGGTGGCAACGCGTACAAGGTCTTCAAGAAATCTGCGCTGGGTCGTTCCAGCGCATCGGCGCGGTTGCCCGCAGGGCCCTGCTCAAGGACTTTTTCCAACTGCTCGAGATAACGCCGCTGCGGTGCGCTGACCGGCACTTGCGCCACCGCCAGGCTCAACCGCAGATGCAACAATTCATCGCCGATATCGAGGCCGAGCAAGCCGTCATCCCAGCGACTGCGCGCCGGTTCCGGCAACTCGGGATAGTGCCGCGCCAGTTGCAGCAAGCGGTCGGCCATGCGTCCGCCAAACCAGCTTTCGGCACCCCGCAGGTTACGTCGGGTCAGCCGCACCAGATCGTCGAGCGTCGCTGTTAGCAAGCGGCGGCCATGCCACGCCGGGTTACGCAGGATCAGCAAATGAAACGCCAGCACCGCCGCGCCGACACCGACCACCATCGCCTGGGCGCTGTTGAAGAACGTGGCGACGTCGAATTTCATCGCGTTCAGCGGCGACACCAGCACGATGAAATGCAGACAGAACGAAGTCGCCGTGGCCCCAATCTGCGGCTTGGCCATGCCCAGCGCACCGAAAAACAACGGCACGCCCATGCCCATGCAGAGCAAGGCAAATCCGCTCCATTGCGGCAGCAGAATCTGCCCGACGAAAAACGCCGCCGGAATCGCCAGGAAAATGCCCCGCATAAAACTCATGCCGATCTGCGCACCGTTCTCGCGACTGGCGAACAGGCTGCACACCACGCACGTCAGCACCAGGGCGCCCGACGCGGCGGGCCAGGCCGTCGCCAGCCAGAAGCACGACACCACCAGAAACGCCAGGGCACTACGCGCGCCAAACACCAGCGCCAGTGACAGGTCGCGGTGCGGCGCCAGGGTGCGTGGCGGATCGACCGTTTCGCGCCCCTCCTCCACGGCTTTCATCGCCGCAGTGGCCGCCATCGCGGTATCGAGCAACAAGGTGAAACGGGCCAGGCAATAACTCTGCGCGGAGCTGATGTGCGGGTCATGGGACGCATCGAGCAACCTCGGCCGCAACGCTTGCAGGGTCGCCGTATCGTCGCCGCTGAGCGCAACCTGAACCTCGGTCATCCACGGCAACAGTTGCTCGGCATCCTGTGGTTCCAGCTGCTTCCACTGACGGCGCACCGAACGGGCGATGCGCAGCAGCATCAAGAGCTTCTGGCTCAAGCCGCTGATGGCTCGTGCCCGCTGCCGACCCAGGCCACCTTCAAACCAGGCATGTTCGCGCTGGGCATCGACCGCGACGATTCGCCCGAGGATTTCCAGCAACCCCTTACGGGCCTGAGCATCGCCGGCCAGCGTTGCACGCGCAGCATTCATCCCGCTGTTCCAGGCGGCTCGCGCCTGATCCGCCAGTTGTCGCTCGACGCGCATCGGCCACAGCAACGCGCTGGCCGCCGTGGCGCACAGGATGCCCAGACAGATTTCCGTGCAGCGCGCCACGGCCTGGTCGAACACCGTCAGCGGATGGGTAATGGCCGGCAACGCGATGATCGCTACCGTGTAACCGGCCAGCACAAATGAATAGGACCAGGCACTGCGCAGCAACGTTGAACTCGCCGTACACAACCCGAGCCACAACGCCAAGGCCAGCAAAAACAGCCAAGGCGTCTGGGCGAACAAGCCCATGAATACCACCGACATAATCGTGCCGACCAGCGTGCCCAGCAGCCGTGCCAGCCCCTTCTGCACCACCATTCCAGACAATGGCTGAGCGACGATGAACGCCGTCATCAATGCCCAGGCGGGTTGCTCAAGCCCCCAGCGCAATGCCAGCCACAAGGCCAGACCGCCACCGATCAGGGTTTTGATTGCGAACTGTAGGGCGCGGCGGTCAGGCGCAAACAAAGCCTGCAAAGTGATAGGCACGTAAAAGACTCTTGAAAGGACGTTTTTAACGATAGTCGGGTTCACTGAAGTCACTTGAAAAACAAATTATTAGCGAGCTATCTATATTCCGTCCAGCGTTAAATCCCAGACACAAAAAAACGCCAGACTGGCTGGCGTTTTTGACAGGCTACGGACGCTTAAGAGCGTGCGCGAGCCTGGTTGCGCAGGGCTTTTACCTGATCGTGATTGCGTTGCACGCCGTGATACTGACGTTCAACCAGGTCACGAATGCCCACCAGATTGTGCTTGTTGATTTTTTCGAGGGCTTCTTTGTATGCCTTCAGTGCATGGTCTTCACCGCGTTCGGCTTCGTTCAGCACGGCTTCTTCATCCTTGCCGGTGAACATCGCTTTGACGTCGACCCAACGACGGTGCAGATCACCGCTGACGCTGGTAGACGTTTCCGGATCGCCGCCCATCGAACGCACGGCACTCTGAAGTTCGGCAGCGGCGGTGGCGCAGTCGGCGGAGCGTTGCACGAACAGGGTTTTGAGTTCAGGGTGTTTGATGTCTTCAGCGCAAGTCTTGAACCCTTCCTGACCGTCTTTGCTGGTTTCAATCAGGTCGTTGAGTACAGAGATCGCTTCTTTATTCATGTCGGTCATTTTTCAATTCCTTGCGGGTTGATGAAAGATGCAATAGCTATTGCACCCTGCATGCCAGCTTCAAACTGAGAATTTATGCGTTATATTTCAATAAGTTAGTTATAGCGACCAAATCTGTATCCGCTTTTTTTGCATGAACTGTCAATTGGCCTGCATGCAGAATGCCTGTATTTTCCAGCCTGATGAATCAAGACGACCGATAGATGAACCCTGAAAAGCTCGAACTGTTGATCACCCGTGAAATGCCCTTCGGCAAATACAAGGGTCGCATCATTGCCGACCTGCCCGGCCAATACCTGAACTGGTTCGCCCGTGAAGGATTCCCGCACGGTGAGCTGGGCGGATTGCTGGCCCTGATGCAGGAGATCGACCACAACGGTCTGTCGGACCTGCTCGAACCGCTGCGCGCCAAACACGGCAAACCTGCCCCGCGCCACTGACATCGTCATCAAAAAAGCCGAGTAGCTCATGCCCGATAACACCCGTCGCGCCCGTGATGAACATTTCTGGAAGACCTTTGCCGACCGCTACGCGGTCGAACCCGGGCCCATCAACCTTGAAAACGGTTACTTCGGACGGATGTCGCGCACCGTGGTTGAGGAGTACGAGCGCAATATCGAGCTGATCAACCGCAGCAACTCGGTGCATGTCCGCCAGCGTTTCGAACAGATCGAAAGTCTCGAGATCCGGGCGCAGCTCGCCCGCCTGATCGATGTTCCAGTCGACACCGTGGCCCTCACCCGCAACGCGTCGGACGGCCTGCAATCGTTGATCCGCAATTACAATCGCCTTCAGCCGGGCGATCAGGTGCTGATTTGCGATCTGGAGTACGACACGGTCAAAGGCGCGATGCATTGGCTGGCGCGGCATCGCGGCGTGGAAGTGATCGAAATCGACCACGCGCACCCCGCAACGTTTGACAGCTTGCTGGCGACTTATCGCGACGCTTTCGCGCGTTATCCAAAGCTCAAATTGATGGCCCTGACCCATGTCACCCATCGCACCGGATTGGTCATGCCCGTGCAGGCCATTGCTGCTGCCGCGAAAGAATACGGCATCGACGTGATCCTTGACGGCGCGCACGCCCTCGGCCAGATCGAGTTCAATCTGCATGAACTGGGCGTTTCTTTCGCCGGCTTCAACCTGCACAAATGGATTGGCGCGCCCCTGACGCTGGGCTTTATCTATATAGACCCCGAGCGTTTGGCCGACATCGACCCGGACATGGGCGAGATGCACTTCCCGGTCACCGATATCCGCGCCCGCTCGCCCTACAGCACACCGAACATCCCGGCCCTGCTGACGCTGCCGCTGGTGTTCGAGGAGCATCTCTCCATGGGCGGGGCCGCTGCCAAGAGCACACGGCTCAATTACCTGCGCAACCGGTGGGTCAATGCAGTTCGCGAGTTACCGGGGATCGAGATCATGACACCCGATGACCCGCGACTGTATTGCGGCATTACCTCGATGCGCTTTACCCGGCATACCGATCAACAGGCGATGGTCGAGCGGCTGCTCAGCGATTACAACCTGTTCACCGTGGTCCGCAGTGGCGCGGCGAGCGGGCCCTGCATTCGCATTACACCAGGGCTCACCACCACCGCTGCCGACATGGATCTGCTGGCCAGGGCGCTGAGCGAGTTGCGCTGACGTCAGACCGTGTATTTGTCGAAGTCCTCCGGCTTGATTTGCGTCGAAGCGGCGAACGTGTCGATACCGATGGTCGTATGCCCGAAAAAGCCATCCTCGTTCGAGTCTCGACCGAGGGTGTGGACCTTCAATGTCGAAGCCTCGCCACCCTGCTCGCGGTAATAAGTGTCTTCATTGTTGCTCAACGGCGAGACCGATCGGCCGCTGTAGTCCCGGGCGTTTAGCACCGAACGTGAAGCGGGTTCGGGGAAGTAGAGCTGACCGACCCAGGCGACGTGTCGTTCGTCGAGGTAATTGTTGCCGGACGTAATGCGCACGGCGACATGAATGTGCAAAGTGCGGCCGGCATAGAACCCCGGGTAGATGGTGGTAAACCGCACAATGCCCTTTTTGTCGGTGAATTGTCCGCCACGCAGATAGGTGTCGTCGTCCGTGCGCGGGATGGAGCCGATGTCCCCGACATCGACTTCCTGGTCCGGATTGACCTTGCTCCAGCCCGAATACGCACCGCGCGCATTGCAATGCCAGATATCGACCAGGGCTCCGGTCACCGGCTCCCCCGTCATGGCATCGACAATCGACAGTCGCAGCACCAGGGGAATGCCATCGGCGCTCTCGCTGATGTTGCGCCTGATCAGTTTCGGATTGCGGAAATACGGGCCGGCAATTTGCTCGGGAGACAGCAGGTAAACGGAGGGTGCGGGTGTTGCGGAGGTGGTGTCGTCCATGACGTTCTCTCTTCCATAAGATGAACGCAGGTTAACGCTGGATGGGCGGCGAGAGGCGGTAACTATGTATCGCATCATTTCCCTTGCAGGAGCGGTATTTCATCAGGCAAAAAAAAACGGTGCACCGACCAAGCGCACCGTAAAGCCGTAGAACACACAACGAAGTGTTTGGTAAAAGCCGATCAGTCCAGCAGCGCCAAGGCCTCGGCGGTGCATTCCTGAATGCGGGCCCAGTCGCCGTTCTTGATCCACTCGGGATCCAGCATCCAGCTACCGCCCACGCACATCACGTTTTTCAACGCCATGTAGCTCTTGATGTTGGCCGGGCTGACGCCGCCGGTCGGGCAGAATTTCACTTCACCGAACGGGCCGCCAAGGGCCTTGATGGCGGCAACGCCACCGCTGACTTCCGCCGGGAACAGCTTGAAGCGGCGATAACCCAGCCCATAGCCTTCCATGATGCCGGAAGCGTTGCTGATGCCTGGCAACAGCGGGATCGGGCTATCGACGCTGGCTTCGAGCAGGTCACGGGTGATACCCGGGGTGACGATGAACTGCGAGCCGGCCGCTTCGGCAGCGGCGAGCATCGTGCGATCCAGCACAGTACCCGCACCGGTCACCAGCTCCGGACGCTGCTCACGCAGAATCTGGATGGCCTTGAGGCCGAACTGCGAACGCAGGGTCACTTCCAGGGCAGTCAGGCCACCGGCGGCCAGGGCATCGGCCAGCGGCAGGACGTCCTGTTCGCGGGCGATGGTGATCACCGGCAGGATCCGCGCCTTGGCGCAGAGGCTGTCGATCAGGGCAATTTTGTCCGCCATGGAAACGGTCGGGGATGTGATTGTCATAGCGGCTGATCCTTGGCTCATGGGCACCAGTAAATCTCTAACGTAGGTTGCAGAAACGCGCGAATCGGCATGGCGGCGACATCGTCACCGGCCAATGCGGCACTCAAAGTGGTCAGTTTGGACTGACCGGAAATCGATAGAACGGTGGTCTTGGCCGAGGCCAGCAGCGCGCGGCTCATGGTCAGTCGCTGATGCGGCACGGTCGGTGCCAGCATCGGATAGCACCGACGGGTGCCGTCGACTTTCAAGGCATCGATCAGGTTCGGGCTGTTGGGGAACAGCGAAGCGGTGTGACCGTCATCGCCCATGCCGAGGATCAACACATCGATCGGCGGCAATTCGGCGAGCAAACGGTCGGCCTGCTCGGCGGCCAGCTCAAGGTTCGCGGTGGCGCTGTAGAGGCTCAGAAACTGAGCCTTGGCTGCCGGGCCTTGCAACAGGTAACGCTTGAGCAGACCGGCATTGCTGTCGGCATGCTCGACCGGCACCCAACGCTCGTCGGCCAGGGTGACCACGACCTTGGACCAGTCGAGTTTCTGCTTCGCCAGGTTCTGGAAGAACGCCACCGGGCTGCGGCCACCGGACACCACCAGCGTCGCGCTGCCGCGAGCGTCGATGGCATCACTCAGTTGCTTGGCCACAATCAGCGCCAGACCATCGGCCAGCAACACCGGGCTTTTGAACTCATGGGCGCTGACGCCCTGAGGCAGTTTCAATTCAGATATCGCCATACCACGACCTCCCATCCCGCGTGATCAGAGCAATGGAGCTCATCGGTCCCCAGGACCCAGCCGCATACGGCTTGGGCGCATCACCGGATTTTTTCCACCCGGCGATCAACTGGTCACACCACTTCCACGCGGCTTCGATTTCATCTTTACGGACAAACAGGTTCTGATTGCCGCGCATCACTTCCAGCAACAACCGCTCGTAGGCATCGGGAATCCGTGCGCTGCGATAAGTGTCGGAAAAATTCAGCTGCAACGGACCGCTGCGCAACTGCATACCCTTGTCCAGGCCTTGTTCTTTGGTCATCACACGCAAGGAAATGCCTTCATCCGGTTGCAGGCGGATAATCAGCTTGTTGCTGATTTGCAGGCGCTGCTCGGGGGCGAAGATGTAGTGCGACGGTTCCTTGAAGTGGATGACGATCTGCGACAGCTTCTGCGGCATGCGCTTGCCGGTGCGCAGGTAAAACGGCACGCCGGCCCAGCGCCAGTTGCGGATGTCCGCACGCAGGGCGACGAAGGTTTCGGTGTCGCTTTGGGTGTTCGAATTCGGTTCTTCCAGATACCCCGGAACCGGTTTGCCTTCGCTGTACCCGGCGATGTACTGGCCGCGCACCACTTGTGTAGTCAGGCCTTCCGGGCTGATAGGCGCCAGGGCCTTGAGCACTTTGACTTTCTCGTCACGGATGCTGTCGGCGGACAGGTCGGCCGGCGGGTCCATGGCGATCAGGCAGAGCAGTTGCAGCAGGTGATTCTGGATCATGTCCCGCAGCTGACCAGCCTTGTCGAAGTAACCCCAGCGGCCTTCGATGCCGACCTTCTCGGCCACGGTGATTTCCACGTGGGAGATATAATTCTGGTTCCACTGGGTTTCGAACAGGCTGTTGGCGAAACGCAGGGCGATCAGGTTCTGGACGGTCTCTTTGCCCAGGTAGTGATCGATGCGGTAGGTGCGGTTCTCCGGGAAGAACTGCGCCACGGCGTCGTTGACCTTGCGCGAGGATTCCAGGTCCGAACCGATGGGCTTTTCCAGCACCACGCGGGTGTTTTCAGTCAGGCCGACCTTCGACAGGTTCTCGCAGATCGCGCCGTAAACGGCGGCCGGCGTGGCGAAGTAGGCAATGACACGCTGGGCGCTGCCGGCCATTTCGGCCAGGGCGACGTAATCGTCGGCCTTGAGGAAGTCGACATGCAGGTAGCTCAAACGGGCCAGGAAGCGTTCGACCACAGCTTCGTCCAGCTCTTTGGCACCTACATAACGGCGCAGTTCGGAGGCGATGAACGCCAAGTGTTCCTGCTCGCTGCCTGGCTCACGGGCCAGCGCGATAATCCGCGTTTCCTCGTGCAGCAGGCCTGCGCCATCGAGTTGATAAAGGGCAGGAAACAGTTTGCGCAGGGCCAAGTCACCGAGGGCGCCGAACAAGGCAAAGGTGCACGGTTCAACCGTAATCGAAGGCATGATGTTTGTTCTTTTATCAAGTTAAGCTACAAATACCTTTTTTCAAGGCATCACTCAAGGGAAAATGTAGTAATAACCACAACATTTTCGCAAAATACAGATTCCGAGTGGTGGTCGGTCGGAGCCATCAGTAGGATAGGCCACCGTGACGGGCCCGATCAAAGTCCCAATTTGCATAGCCGGGGCCCTTATTTGCATTGCTCTCTTGTTTGCGGAGCTAAGGAACATATATGGACCGCGTGCGAAATTTACTGGAACAGATCCAGAATCGCCTTGAAGACCTGAACAAGGCGGAACGCAAAGTCGCCGAAGTGATCCTGCTCAACCCAGAGCTGGCCACCCGGTTCAGCATTGCCGCCCTCGCCCAGGCCTCTAAGGTCAGCGAGCCGACGGTCAACCGTTTCTGCCGTTCGTTCGGCGTCAGTGGCTACCCGGAGCTCAAGCTTCAACTGGCCCAGAGCCTGGCCAGCGGCGCGGCGTATGTCAGCCGTGCAGTCGAGGCCGATGACAATCCCGAGGCGTACACCAAGAAGATTTTCGGCAGCGCCATCGCGTCGCTGGACAGTGCCTTGCAGGCACTGGACCCGAACCTGATCAGCCGCGCCGTCGACCTGTTGATCCAGGCCCGACAGATCCACTTCTTCGGCCTTGGCGCCTCGGCCCCGGTGGCGCTGGACGCGCAGCACAAGTTCTTCCGCTTCAACCTGGCGGTCACCGCCCATGCCGACGTGCTGATGCAGCGCATGATTGCGTCGGTGGCGCATACCGGCGAGTTGTTCGTGATCATTTCCTACACCGGCCGCACCCGCGAACTGGTGGAAGTGGCGCGTATCGCCCGGGAGAACGGCGCTTCAGTGCTGGGGCTGACGGCCGAGGGGTCGCCTTTGGCCAAGGCCAGCACCTTGAGCCTGAACATTCCGTTGCCGGAAGACACCGACATCTATATGCCGATGACGTCGCGGATCATCCAGCTGACCGTGCTGGATGTGCTGGCCACCGGCATGACCTTGCGCCGTGGCGTGGACTTCCAGCCGCATTTGCGCAAGATCAAAGAGAGCCTCAATGCCAGTCGGTATCCGGTTGGGGATGAGTTTAACTAGGTCAATATCTTCATTGCCTGTCCTGGCCTCATCGCGAGCAGGCTCGCTCCCACATTAGATCTTCGGTGGACACTGTATTTGTATTCAAAGCAGGTCCACTGTGGGAGCGAGCCTGCTCGCGAAAGGGCCAGCCCAGGCGCAAAGATTCTGGAACTAAACCCCCACCCGCGCCTGCAAACTCAAATGCGCTTTCTGCCCCGGCGCCAGGCTCAAACTGTCGGTCCCGCCACTCGCCGCCTCGACACACACAAATTCTGAAATCTCGTTCCAGCTCACCCCCAGCAACGGTCGCGCCCCCGGATGCCAGACCACGGTGTCCGCATGGTCACCGGTGTCGATACACAACTCGCGCTGCCAGGCGTGGTCCTTGAGCTGCAATTCACCGTCATGCTGGAATACCCGCTGACACCCACCGTCAACTCTCAACTCGCCTTCCTGCTGGCAAACCTGGCGGTTCAACTGGTCGTAACCGTGGGCGCCATCGAGCCCGGACAGCGCTATCTCACCGACATCACCAATACGCCAATAGGCATGCAACGCCTGGCTCAATTGGCACGGCAGGCTGTCCTGATGCTCGGTGCTCAGGCGCAGATCCATGCGTTCGCCCAAGTGGGCGTGCAGGTCCACTTGCCAGTCACACAGCTGAAGTTGCCAATGCAGGCGCACGCCATCGTCGTCATGGCTGCTGTCGAGCAGTTTCCAGTCGATCAACCGTGCCCAGCCATGGGAAGGCCAGGCGTTTTCGCTCGGATGACGGCCATACCACGGCCAGCATACCGGCACACCGCCACGAATCGCGCCGACTTGTGGCCACTTCGCCGCGCACCAGAGCCAGGGCTTCTGGCCCTTTGGCTGGAAGTGCAGCAACTGCGCGCCCTGCCGGCTGAACACCGCCTGACACAGCGGGTGATCGATCACCAGCACATCGCGCTTCTGATAGCGCTCCCACGCAAACACCGGACGTTCGCGCAAGGATTTGAAGAAGCGTTGTAGCGGATGCTCATGCATGTGCCACGGTCCTGAAAATCATCCGGGGTGCGCCGCCCCAAAAAAAAGCGGACAGCCAAGGCTGTCCGCAAAAATGCGCACATAGAGAGGAGCTTATCGCAACAGCGTTAGAACACCGACTGAATTTTCAGGCCGGCCACCAGCGCGTTGTCGACTTCATCCACACCGCCCGGGTGAGTGATGTATTGCAGGTTAGGACGCACGGTCAGCCAGTTGGTGACGTGGAAGCCGTAGTTGATCTCGTAGTTGTACTCAGTGTTACGCAGCGGCGCGAACAACGGGTCCTGATAGTCAGTGACATTGTTGGAGGCGTTGACCAACTCTGAGTTTTTCTTAACGTCATCGTTGACATGGATACGGGCGGCACCGATACCGAAGTCATCCTTCGGCCGTGCATCGAACGGGCCCTTGTACACCAGCATCAGCGACTGGTAGTTATCGACGAAGTTGGTGTCCTTGTCGTGGAAGGTAGCGTTGGCAGCAATGTTCAGACCGCGGGAAGCGTCACCGTTGTGGGTGGTGAGTTGTTGCTGCGCCACGAACCAGTAGCCGGACTTGCTGCTGTGGCTGCGATAGGCGTTACCGCTGGTTGCGGCGTCATTACCGTTGTCGTCTTCACGAACGTCATCGGCCTTGGCCGTGCTTTTGTAGTAACCGACACGGTATTCGCCCGGCAGGTTGCCAGGGTTAGGCAACCAGACCAGTTCGACCGGCAACACGGTGCCCTTGGTGCCACTGCCGCTGAGCTTGAAGCCGTTACCGTGTTCCAGTTGCGACGGGTTCTGGTTGTACGCGCCGATCTGCGCATACCACTCAGGCGAGATGTTGTACTTCACGCGAACCGCAGCCTGCATGACCGGCCAGTTGTACCAGATGTTGGTCGCCCAGTTACCCGCTTGGGAACCGCAGAACGCCAGGTTCTGGAACTCGCACGGGAAGGTGTTGAAGTCTTCGCCTTCGCCGAAGTAACCGGCCTTGACGTCCAGTTTGCCATCGAGGAACTGGTGCTTGATCCACAGTTGGGTCAGGCGAACCATGTGGCCACGGCCGTAGACTTCCTGGGAGGAACTCAAGGTGCCGGCACGCGGATCGCCGACACGGTCATTGGAGATGTTCTCACCGTTACGGTTGGTGAGCTGGACCTTGGCCTGGGTGTTATCCCAGCCCCACAGCTTTTGCAGGTCCAGCGCCACGCCCAGGCCAAACTGGTCGGCGTAACGCGCGGTCTTGTCGTTGTTGTAGCCACCGTGAAGGTTGCCACCGACTTCACCGACGTAGTCCATCTTGATGTCGATGCCCCGCTCGATCAGCTTGGTCCGCTCGCCACCCCAATCGCCGGTCATCCATTCGGAATCGGCGCTGAACGCGTCAGCCGCGTGCACACTACCGGCCAGCATCAT
Organism: Pseudomonas sp. SG20052; assembly: GCF_031766055.1. Lineage (NCBI taxonomy): Bacteria > Pseudomonadati > Pseudomonadota > Gammaproteobacteria > Pseudomonadales > Pseudomonadaceae > Pseudomonas > Pseudomonas sp. SG20052. The sequence continues at coordinate 5,196,425 of NZ_CP134498.1, forward strand.
GGCCGCAACCGCGGACAACTGGCAGATAAGCTGAGCGTTGTTGTTCTTCTTCATCCCTACATCCTCGTTTTATTGTTATTAACTGTTTTTATTTAACGCGGTTACATCAGGTGCGGAGAGCGACAGGCCGCTCACCGCATATCCCCCCTGCAGGAGCCAGTTTTGCCGGCGAAGGCGACCCTGAAATCGCCTCCGCCGGCATGCCTGGCGCCTACAGTTTTAATCTTCAGCGGCCCTTGAATTGGGCAACGTTCGCGCCGTGGCTCTCGGCTTTTGGTTGACCGGCCACCCCCAGGCGTTCCCCGGTCTTGGCATCGAACAACAGCACTTTCGATGGATCGAATTGCAGGGTCAGGGTCTCGCCCACGTTCGGCGCGACGTCCGGCGCCAGGCGGCAGCAGACTTTGGTGTCGTTGAGATTGACGAACACCAGGGTGTCGGGACCGGTCGGTTCGGTGACCTGGACTTCGGCGCGAATGGTCGGCAAACCGTTCGGCTCGCTGCCCGCCAGAACGATCTGCTCCGGGCGCAGGCCGAGGATCACTTCACGGTCTTCCAGACCGGCGTCCTGCATGCCCATCGGCAATTCGCAACGCGCCTGGCCGCTGTCGAGCAGCGCCACCAGACGACCGTCCTTGCGCTGCAAACGCAGCGGAATGAAGTTCATCGGCGGCGAGCCGATGAAGCTCGCCACGAACAGGTTGGCCGGGTTGTTGTAGATGTCCTTTGGCGTACCGAACTGCTGAATGATCCCGTCCTTCATCACCGCAACTTTGTCGCCCAGGGTCATCGCTTCGATCTGGTCGTGGGTCACGTAGACCGTGGTGGTTTTCAGGCGCTGGTGCATCAGTTTCATTTCAGTGCGCATCTCGACGCGCAGCTTGGCGTCGAGGTTGGACAGCGGTTCGTCGAACAGATAAATCTTCGGCCGACGCGCCAGGGCACGGCCCATGGCCACGCGCTGTTGCTGACCACCGGAGAGCTGACCGGGCTTGCGGTTGAGCAAGTGTTCGATCTGCAACAGCTTGGATACCCGCGCCACTTCCGCTTCGATGTCGGCGGCAGGCATTTTGCGGATCTTCAAGCCGAAAGCGATGTTCTCGCGCACGCTCATGGTCGGGTACAGCGCGTAGGACTGGAACACCATGGCGATGTCGCGGTCTTTCGGGCTCATGCCGCTGACGTCCTGATCACCGATCATGATCGCGCCGCCGGTGATGGTTTCCAGGCCGGCGATGCAATTCATCAGGGTCGATTTACCGCAACCCGAAGGTCCGACCAGGATCAGGAACTCACCGTCCTTGATCGACAGTTCGATGTTCTTGAGGGTGTCCGGCAGGCCGGGACCATAGGTCTTGTTTACATTGCGAAGTTCGAGCGTAGCCATGATTACCCCTTGACTGCGCCGGCCGTCAGCCCGCGCACGAAATACTTGCCTGCGACCACATAGACCAGCAGGGTCGGCAGCCCGGCGATCATCGCCGCCGCCATATCAACGTTGTATTCCTTGGCCCCGGTACTGGTGTTGACCAAGTTGTTCAACGCCACCGTAATGGGTTGCGAATCACCGCTGGAGAACACCACGCCGAACAGGAAGTCGTTCCAGATCTGGGTGAACTGCCAGATCAGGCAGACCATGATGATCGGGGTGGACATCGGCAGGATGATCAAGCGGAAGATGGTGAAGAAACCCGCGCCATCGAGCCGCGCCGCCTTCACCAGCGCATCGGGAACGCTGACGTAGTAGTTACGGAAGAACAGCGTGGTGAACGCCAGGCCGTAGACCACGTGCACGAACACCAGGCCGGTGGTGGTGCTGGCCAGGCCCATCTTGCCGAGGGTGAACGAGGCCGGCAGCAGGACGGTCTGGAACGGCAGGAAGCAACCGAACAGCAGCAGACCGAAGAACAGTTGCGAGCCACGAAAGCGCCACATCGACAGCACATAGCCGTTCAGTGCACCGATGGCCGTGGAGATCAGTACCGCCGGAACGGTGATCTTGATCGAGTTCCAGAAGTACCCGTCAACCGTGCCCCAGGCCTTGACCCAGCCAATGCCGCTGACCACGGTCGGCCAGCTCAGCAGGTTGCCGGAGTTGATGTCTTCCGGCGTCTTGAAACTGGTCAACAGCATGACCACCAGCGGTATCAGGTAAAGGAATACCGCCAGGATCAGCACGCCGTAGATGGCGATGCGACTCAGGCTGATGGATGGTTTGGCAGCGAAATTAGTCATGACGCTTGGTCCTCAGCTCGGAGTACAGGTAAGGCACGATGATTGCGAGAATCGCACCGAGCATCAGAATCGCACTGGCCGAGCCCATGCCCATCTGGCCGCGACTGAAGGTGAAGGAATACATGAACATCGCAGGCAGGTCAGAGGAATAACCCGGGCCACCGGCAGTCATTGCCGCCACCAGGTCGAAACTCTTGATCGCGATGTGGGCCAGGATCATGACCGCGCTGAAGAACACCGGGCGCAGGCTCGGCAACACCACTTTCAGGTAAATGCGCGGCATGCTCGCGCCATCGATCTGGGCAGCACGGATGATCGATTGATCCACGCCACGCAGGCCGGCGAGGAACATCGCCATGATGAAGCCCGAGGCTTGCCAGACCGCCGCGATCACCAGGCAATACACGACGCGATCCGGGTCGATCAGCCAGTCCAGGCGAAAGCCTTCCCAACCCCAGTCACGCAGCAATTTGTCCAGGCCCATGCCCGGGTTGAGCAGCCACTTCCACGCGGTACCGGTGACGATCATCGAGAGCGCCATCGGGTACAGGTAAATGGTGCGAATGAAACCTTCGCGACGAATGCGCTGGTCAAGAAACACCGCCAGCAGCACACCGATCACCAAGGTGATGCCGATGAACATGCCGCCGAACACCGCCAGGTTCTTGCTCGCTACCCACCAACGGTCGTTGTCGAACAGCCGCTGGTACTGCGCCAGGCCCGCCCATTTGTAAGTCGGCAGGAAGGTCGAGGTGGTGAACGACAGGATGAACGTCCACAGGATATAGCCATAGAAGCCCACCAGGACGATGAACATGCTCGGCGCCAGCACCAGTTTCGGTAGCCAGCGCTGCAGTGCATCGAACGGCGAGGCCTTGCTGAACACAGCAACAGAACTCATGGGAAGATCCCGTACGAGAGAAAATTTACGTTGGAAATGCTGACCCTTGCAGGCGTGAGACTGCTTGCGATAGCTGAGTGTCAGACTCTGGATGTATCAACTGATACACCGCTATCGCGAGCAGGCTCGCTCCTACAGGGGTCAAGCATTACTTGGCAGCTTTGACGGCCGTGCCCAATTGCTTGGCGGCAGTCGCCGGATCGGCTTTCGGGTCGTTGATGAAGTTGGTCACCACATCAAAGAACGCGCCCTGGACCGCCAGCGTGGTCGCCATGTTGTGCGCCATGCTCGGCTGCAGGCCGCCGGACTTGGCGTCCACCAGGAAGTCCTTGGCAGCGGTCTGGGCGCAGGAGTCGAAACCGTACTTGCCCATGTCGTTCAGCATGTCGATTCGAACCGGGATCGAGCCCTTGTTGATGCTGAAGACTTTCTGGAAGTTCTCACCCAGCACGACCTTGGCAATGTCCTGTTGAGCAGCAGCAGTGCCTTTGTCTTTCTGCTTGAACACAGCCAGGGAGTCGATGTTGTAGGTGAACGCCTTGTCGGTGCCCGGGAACGCTACGCACTCGTAGTCCTTGCCGGCGACTTTCTTGGCGGCTGTCCACTCACTCTTGGCCCAGTCGCCCATGATCTGCATACCGGCCTTGCCGTTGATGACCTTGGCCGCTTCCAGGTTCCAGTCCTGGCCTTTGCCGTCGGCGTCCATGTAGGTCGCGACTTTCTTCAGCTCGGTCAGCGCCTTGACCATTTCAGGACCGGTCAATGCTGCGTTGTCCAGGTCGACCAGGGCTTTCTTGTAGCCGTCGACGCCCATGACCGACAGGACCACCGCTTCGAACACGGTGCTGTCCTGCCAAGGCTGGCCGCCGTGGGCAAGCGCAATGAAGCCCGCTGCCTTGAGCTTGTCACCGGCTGCGTAGAATTCCTGAAGGGTGGTTGGCGCTTTTTCGATGCCGGCTTTCTTGAAGACTTCCGGGTTGATCCACAGCCAGTTGACGCGGTGAATGTTCACCGGCACGGCCACGTAGTCACCTTCGTACTTCACGGTATCGGAGACTTTCTTGTCGAGCAGACTGTCCCACTTCTCGGTTTTGGCCGCGTCTTTCAAGACGTCGGTGTCGAGCAGACCGGTAGACGCCCATTCCTGGATGTCCGGGCCTTTGATCTGGGCGACGCCCGGTGGGTTGCCTGCAACGGCACGGCTCTTCAGCACGGTCATGGCGGTCGCACCGCCACCACCGGCAACGGCGCCGTCCTTCCAGGTGAAACCGTCTTTTTCGACTTGGGCCTTGAGGACATCAACGGCCGCTTTTTCGCCACCGGAGGTCCACCAGTGAACGACTTCTACCGAACCTTTGGAATCGGCGGCAAGCGCACTGACAGGGAATGCAGAGATAGGGAGCAATGAGGCAAGAGAAATGACAGTAGCGAGGCGAGAAATCGCATTCATCTAGAATTACCTTTCTTGTTGTTATGCATGCAAGTCTGGTGCTTGCGCTGCATAGGATTTTAAACAGGAGTTATCCCCTCGCAGGTAACGAAGGGACGCTTGAATGTCACCACATGGTTACACAGGAGCGCTCTGGGACAACTGCCCCAAGGCCGTGGCCATGCTCGGCGCCAGTGGCAGGCGCGGGATCAGGACGGCTTGCCAGGCGTGATACAGATCCGGTTTACCGGCCCAGATATCGGCACTTGGACGGTTTTGCGGGTCGAGCTCATGGTGCCAACTGCCATCGCAGCGGTCGATGAAATGACTGTCACAGAAATCCCAGAACAGCCGGTACCAGGTTTCGTATTGCGTATCCCCAGTGCGTTTAAGCAACGCGCTGGCGGCGGCACTGGCTTCGCAATGGGTCCAGTGCAAGCGATGGCGAACCACCGCGCGATTGTCCCAGTCGAGGGTGTAGACAATCCCGGGCAGCCCGTCGACATCCCAGCCGTGACGGCAGTTGTGATCGAAGAGTTTTTGCGCGTCGGTGGCCAGCCAACCCGGCGTGAGCATGCCGGCTTGCACGCGTGCCGCTTCGAGGTGCAGCAACAGCCGCGCCCATTCGAAACCGTGGCCCGGCGTGGTGCCGTAAGGGCGGAAACCGTCGGCCGGGTTGTCGTGGTTGTACTCGCGTAGCGGCTGCCAGTCGCGATCAAAATGCTCGACCACCAGGTAATCGTTGGCAGCAGCGTGACCATGAATGACGCGCTCGACGATGCGCTGAGCGCGGACCAGCCAGCGGTTGTCTTCGGTGACATCGGCCAGGGCGAGAAAGGCTTCGGTGGCGTGCATGTTGCTGTTGGCGCCGCGGTAGGCTTCTTCACCGCTCCAGTCGCGCTCGAAGGATTCGCGCATTGCGCCCTCCTCCTCGCTCCAGAAATGCGTGTCGATGATGTTGATCGCATCGTCGAGCAACGCCTGTGCACCGGGGCGCTGGGCGACGACCGCCGAACTGGCCGCGAGGGCCACGAAGGCATGCAGGTAAGCGGCCTTGCCGGTGTTGTCATCGTGATGATGGGCTGCGGCAAACCAGCCGCCGTGTTCGGCATCACGCAACGGGCCGCTGAGCGCCTGGATGCCGTGATCGACCAGCTCGGCAAACCCCGGCAACCCCTGAATGTGCGCCATGGCGAAGCTGTGGGTCATGCGGGCGGTGTTCATGGTTTCGGCGTGGGCATTGGCCGGGAGACGGCCCTTTTCATCGAGATTGCCGAAGCCTTCGGCAAGCTTTGAAGCCTTGGCAAATGCCAACAGGCGCAAGCCTTCGGCCGCAAGCCATTGTTGATGGGCAGGTGCGTTGAGCCAACTGCTGAAGGCAGGTTGGAAGGTGTCCATGGGGTGCCTTTTTTTGTTGTTTTGACTGAGGGCAGTCTAAACAACGGGCGGGGGCAGGCTTGTAACGAAGGGGGCGAGTTATGTCACCAAACTGTGACATACAGATTTTGTGGTGGATGATTATTTGTGGCGAGGGAGCTTGCTCCCGCCGGGGCGCGAAGCGGCCCCAAAAGAGGGACTGCTGCGCAGTCCAGCGGGAGCAAGCTCCCTCGCCACAGGGTCCGCGTCAATCGATCGAACGAGGCAACTGCAACGTCACCCGCAACCCGCCTTCACGCAGGTTTTGCAGGCTGACTTCACCGCCATGGCTATGGGCAATGTTGCGCGCAATCCCCAACCCCAAGCCATATCCCTGCTGCTGCCCGGCCAACCGGAAGTGCGGTTCGAACACCTGCTCCATCCGTTGCTCCGGCACGCCTGGCCCTTCGTCATCGACATGCAGGATGAAGGCGCTCTCGTCGTCATCGATATGCAAATGCGCGTTCTGCCCATACTTCAATGCGTTGTCGATCAGGTTGCCGATACAGCGCTTGAGCGCCAGCGGTTTGCCCGGGTACGCCGCCAGCGCCCGGCCCTGCTGGGTGACGCGACCATTACCGTTGGGCGCCAGGTACGGTTCCACCAGACAATCGAGCACATGGTTCAGATCCACCGGCTCGATGTTTTCGTGAATATCGGTGTCTTTCACGCATTGCAGCGCGCCCTTGACCAGCAATTCCAGCTCATCCAGATCGCGGCCGAACTTGGCTTGCAGCTGTTCGTCTTCAAGCAATTCGACCCGCAGCCTTAACCGGGTAATCGGCGTGCGCAGGTCATGGGAAATCGCGCTGAACAACTGGCTGCGCTCGGTCAGGTAACGGCTGATGCGCTCGCGCATCGCATTGAAAGCGCGGCCCACTTCGACCACTTCACTGCCGCCGCCTTCGGCCACCGGTTCGACTTCGGCACCGAGGGACATGTCCCGCGCCGCCCGCGCCAGGCGTTTGAGCGGACGACTCTGCCAGTGCACCAACAGGCCGATGAACAACAGCAAAAAGCCACTGGTGAGCACAATGAACCAGACCTGCTGCGCCGGCAGGCCCTGTTCTTCAAGGCTGGTGTAGGGCTCGGGCAACAGCGAGGCGATGTACAACCACTCGCCCGGCGCCATCTGGATTTGCGTGACCAGCACCGGCGGGTTCACCGGCTCCAGCGTCAGCGCGTAATGCGCCCATGAGCGCGGCAACTCATCGAGTTTCAGCCCGCTGTTGAAGATCCGCAGGTCTTCGGGGCTGACGAAGGTCACCGAGATATCCGTGTCTTGGCCGAGGGACTCGCGCAATACCTGATCCACGGCCTTGAGCACGGCTTCCTTGCGCGGGGTGATCGGCAACACTTCCATGCCCAGCGGCTTGTCGTTGAGGGTCACCACGAAACGGGTGCCGCCCATGCTGCGCAATTGGTCGAGCACCAAGGGACGAAACGCCACCGGCAGCGAACGAAAATAACTGACGCTGGCCGTCATCGAATGGGCCAGGCTGCGGGCACTGGTGACCAGGCCTTCAAGTTGGGTGGCACGCAGTTGCGACACCCAGATCACGCTCGACAAGGTCTGCGCGAACAGCACCGCCAACAGGGTCAGCAGCAACATGCGCCCGAGCAGCGAACGCGGCATCGGCACGCGGGCGGCGAGCTTGCGCAACCACTCAGTGGCCATTGCTGGCAACCACATTGGCGGCCAGTTGGTAGCCGCTGCCACGCACGGTACGGATCAATCGCGGCGGTTTTTCGGTATCACGCAGGCGCTGACGCAAACGGCTGACCGCCATGTCGACGATGCGATCCAGCGGCATCAGATCGCGGCCACGGGTGGCGTTGCCGATGGTGTCGCGGTCGAGGATTTCCTGCGGATGATCGAGGAACAGTTTCAGCAGCGCAAAATCGGCGCCGGAGAGAATCACTTCTTCGCCGTCGATGTGGAACAGCCGGTGGCTGACCATGTCCAGCCGCCAGTCGTCGAACGCCAGCACTTCACCGCCGGAACGCTCCTGACCGAACTGCGCGCGGCGCAACAAGGCCTTGATGCGCGCCTGCAATTCACGGGGGCTGAACGGTTTACCGAGGTAGTCGTCGGCGCCCAGTTCCAGGCCAATGACGCGGTCGGCCTCGTCGGAGCTGGCGGTGAGCATGATGATCGGCACCTGCGCCTGACGCGGGTGTTGGCGGATCCAGCGACAAAGGCTGAAACCGTCTTCGTCGGGCAGCATCACGTCGAGGATCACCAGATCGCTCGGCGCTTCGTTCATCGCTTGGCGAAAGCCCGCGCCATCGGGCGTGGTGCGGACCTGGAAACCGGCGCGGGTCAGGTAGGTGTCCAGCAACTCGCGTATCTCTTGATCATCATCGACCAACAAAATCGACTTGTTGACTGAGCTCACGGGGCGGCGTCCTTGTTGTTTGAATTGTGCGGATTATGCCTGATCGCGGGTAAATCGTTGGTGTCTGTACGGACGCCTTCGCGGGCAAGCCTCGCTCCTGCAAGGTCAGAGCCGTTCGCGAATTCCGTGAACGACATAAAACCTGTAGGAGCGAGGCTTGCCCGCGAAGGGCGCGACTCGGTGTTAGGCCTGATCGAGCGCCACACCCGCACCCATCAACCCGGAATACGGCGCCGTCACCAGCCACACAGGGATGCCTTTGAAGTAATCGCTCATGCAGCCCTTGTCGGCGAAGCACCGGGCAAAGCCGCTTTCAACGAAGAAATCGGCAAACCGCGGAATCACTCCGCCGACGATATACACGCCACCGCGAGCCCCCGTGGTCAGCACGTTGTTGCCGGCGACACGACCGAGCCAGCAGCAGAACTGCTCCAGCACTTCCAGCGCAATCGGGTCACCCGCCAGACCGGCAGCGGTTATCGATTCCGGAGTATCGAGCACCGGCTCATGACCGTCCACCGCACAAATCGCCCGGTAGACCCGCGGCAAACCGCTGCCGCTCAACGCCGTTTCAGCGCTGACATGCCCGATCTCATTGAAGATGTGTTGCCACAGTTGGGTTTCACGCAGACTGCTCAAGGGCAGATCAACGTGACCGCCCTCCCCTGGCAAGGCGGCAAAACGGCCTTCGCCCAGGTCCAGCAAGGTGCCGACACCCAGCCCCGTGCCCGGACCGATCACCACGGCAGGCCGCAGCGGCTCAGGCGTGCCTTCGCAGACCACCCGAAACTCACCCGGCTGCAAACGGGTCATGCCCAGTGCCATCGCCGAAAAATCATTGACCAGCAACAACTGATCAACCTGCAATGCCTTGCAAAAATCTTTGCGGCTGAGCCGCCAGTGATTATTGGTGAACTTGAATTCATCACCGCTCACCGGGCCGGCCACCGACAGGCATACCGAGCCGATCGAACCCGGTGCCAGGCCAAGCCCGCCCAGATAGAGGGAAATCGCCTCTTCCGGGCTGGCGTGGTCGGCCGTTGCCAGCACCTGGATCGCTTCCAGTTGCTGGTTTTTCCACAACGCGAAACGTGCGTTGGTCCCACCGATGTCACCGACCAAAGCCAGTTTCAATTAAGCGTCTCCAGGGCAGAAGTAAAGGCGCTGGCGCCCTGCTCTGCGGAGCTGAAGGCCATGCGCATGAAACCAAACAGTTCGCGACCGCTGCCAATGTTGTTGCCCAACAGGCCCTTGGCCGGGGTGCGCGCTGCAAATTCTTCGGCGTCCACCTTAAGCTCCAGGGTGCCTTTGACGCCATCGACGCGGATGATATCGCCCTCCTGCACCCGCGCAAGAGCGCCGCCAACATAAGCTTCGGGACTGACATGAATCGCTGCCGGGATTTTCCCCGACGCGCCGGACATGCGCCCGTCGGTCACCAGCGCGACTTTGAAGCCGCGATCCTGCAGCACGCCGAGGAACGGCGTCATTTTGTGCAGCTCCGGCATGCCATTGGAGCGCGGGCCCTGGAAGCGCATCACCGCGACAAAATCCTTCTCCAGCAATCCGGCCTTGAACGCGTCGGCCAGGTCCTGCTGATCCTGGAACACCATGGCTGGCGCTTCGACGATCTGGTTTTCCAAGGCAACGGCGGAGACTTTCATCACGCCACGTCCGAGGTTGCCTTCCATCACCCGCAAGCCGCCCTCAGGCGAGAACGCACGCGCGACCGGGCGAAGAATGGTTTCGTCGAGGCTTTCGATCGGGCCTTCGCGCCAGACCAGCTCGCCGTTTTCGAGGAACGGCTCCATGGTGTAACGGCTCAAGCCGTGGCCCAGCACCGTGTTGACGTTTTCGTGCAGCAGCCCGGCTTCCAGCAGTTCGCGGATCAGGAATGACATGCCGCCCGCCGCCTGGAAATGGTTGATGTCGGCTTTGCCGTTCGGGTAGACGTGGCTCAGGGTCGGCACGACTTCGGAGAGGTCGGCCATGTCCTGCCAGGTCAGTTGAATGCCGGCCGCCATGGCGATGGCGGGCATGTGCAAGGTGTGGTTGGTCGATCCGCCGGTGGCGTGCAGCGCCACGATGGAGTTGACCAGCGAACGCTCGTCGACAATTTCGCCGATCGGCATGAAGTCACCGTTCTGCTTGGTCAGACGCGTCACCTGATGCGCCGCTTCGCGGGTCAGGGCATCGCGCAACGGGGTGTTCGGGTTGACGAACGAGGCGCCCGGCAAGTGCAGGCCCATGACTTCCATCAGCAACTGGTTGGTGTTGGCGGTGCCGTAAAAAGTGCAGGTACCCGGGCTGTGGTAGGACTTCATTTCCGATTCCAGCAGCTCTTCGCGGCTGGCCTTGCCTTCGGCATAACGCTGACGCACATCGGCTTTCTGCTTGTTGGAAATGCCCGACACCATCGGCCCGCCCGGGACGAAGATCGTCGGCAGATGACCGAAACGCAGTGCGCCCATCATCAGGCCCGGGACGATCTTGTCGCAGATGCCGAGCATCAGCGCGCCATCGAACATGTTGTGGGACAGCGCCACGGCGGTGGACAGCGCGATCACCTCACGGCTCGGCAGGCTCAGCTCCATGCCCGGCTCGCCTTGGGTCACGCCATCGCACATGGCCGGGGTGCCGCCGGCGAACTGACCGACGGAGCCGATCTCGCGCAGGGCTTTTTTGATCTGTTCAGGAAAGACTTCGTAAGGCTGATGCGCCGAGAGCATGTCGTTATATGACGAAACAATCGCAATGTTGGCGGAGTTCATCATCCGCAGACTGTGCTTGTCTTCAGTGCCGCAACCGGCCACGCCGTGGGCGAAGTTGGCGCATTGCAGCTTGCCGCGCATCGGACCGTCGCTGGCTGCATCGCGAATAAGCGCAAGGTAAGCCTCACGGGTTGCGCGGCTACGGGCGATAAGCCGTTCGGTGACCTCAAGGACGCGGGGATGCATGTGTAGAACTCCAGGCTAACGGATGTGGCGACCTGATTGTCTATGCTGAGCAAGAGCCGGTGTCGATGGGATGACAGACGGTTTTCTTGATCGGTCGGACCAGTTGATTCAGGTCACTCGTTGTAGATTGAACAAAATATTGCCATTAAAAAGGCTTGTTTTCTATTTTTATGCGAATAATCTTGTAATTCCAACAACAAAACGACGGCGGCCCTGTTAAATGACTCTTCGAATCGCAATCAATGGTTTTGGCCGAATTGGCCGCAACGTCCTGCGCGCACTGTATACCCAAGGCTATCGCCAGGATCTGCAGATCGTTGCCATCAATGACCTTGGCGACAGCGCGATGAACGCTCATCTGCTCAAGTACGACACCGTTCACGGCACGTTCGACGCCGATGTCCAGCACGATCAGGAAAGCCTGACCGTCAACGGTGACCGTATTGCCGTCAGTGCCATCCGCAACCCGGCCGAGTTGCCTTGGGCCGCGGAAAAAATTGATGTGGTGTTCGAGTGCACCGGTCTGTTCACCGACCGTGCCAAAGCCGCCGCGCATATTACGGCCGGCGCGCGCAAAGTGATTATCTCGGCCCCGGCCAAAGGCGCCGACGCCACCGTTGTCTACGGGGTCAACCACGACATTCTGCGCCAATCGCACCAGATCATTTCCAACGCATCGTGCACCACCAACTGCCTGGCCCCGGTGGCGCAGGTGCTGCACCGCGAACTGGGCATCGAAAGCGGTCTGATGACCACGATCCACGCCTACACCAACGACCAGAACCTGACCGACGTCTACCACACGGACCCGTACCGCGCCCGTTCGGCCACCCAGAACATGATCCCGAGCAAGACCGGCGCCGCTGAAGCGGTCGGCCTGGTGCTGCCGGAACTGGCCGGCAAACTGACCGGCATGGCGGTACGTGTTCCGGTGATCAACGTGTCGCTGGTGGACCTGACCGTGCAGCTCAAGCGTGAAGCATCGGCCGATGAAGTGAATGCACTGCTCAAAGAAGCCGCCCAGCACTCGAAGATTCTCGGCTACAACACCCTGCCGCTGGTCTCCAGCGACTTCAATCACAACCCGCTGTCGTCGATCTTCGACGCCAACCACACCAAGTCCAGCGGCAAGCTGCTCAAGGTACTGGCCTGGTACGACAACGAATGGGGCTTCTCCAACCGCATGCTCGATAACTGCCTGGCGCTGTGCAACGCTGAGTAACGGGGAGCTAAACCGATGATCGGTATCAGCTTCACGCAAAAGACCATGGCGGCGCGCAAGCGTATCGCCTTGGTCGCCCATGACCACTGCAAGGTATTTTTGCTGGACTGGGCCGAGCGGCAGAAGGACAAGCTTGCGCAACATGAACTGGTCGCCACCGGCACCACCGGGCTGTTGTTGCAACAACGCCTGGAGCTGCCGGTGGAAAGCATGATCAGCGGCCCCTTGGGCGGCGACCAGCAACTCGGTGCGCGCATTGCCGAGCAGCGGGTCGACATGCTGGTGTTTTTCTGGGACCCGTTCGAACCGCAACCCCATGACCCGGACATCAAGGCGTTGCTGCGGGTCGCGGCGGTCTGGAACATTCCGGTGGCGTGCAACGAATGCAGCGCCGACTACCTGCTCAGCAGCCCGATGATGGAGCAGGCACACGAACACCGCATCCCCGATTACGCGACCTATCTGTTGGGTCGCGCCTGAACCGCTTTCGGATCCATCACTGACCCCCTTGAACGGATAATGGACATCATCGTCCGTTCAAGAAGGATCAGGTACGCCAGCCTCAGAATCTCCCCGCGATTTCCCCCGTTTTAAGCCCTGTTTTCGGCAGATTTTTCCGCGCAAACGTTCAACCCCTACCGTTCGTCGGAGCCACCATCATGCATCCTCGTCCCACGCCGATGTACATTGAATGGCGCTGAATGGACTTGGCGAACCGGGTCGACATCGGCCCACAGCCAACACTTCATCCCTTCGCGAGTTCGCCCTATGTTCGACTCTCTCTCTATCCGTCTGAAAATCGTCTTGCTGTCCGGCCTGTGCCTGCTTGGCGTGGTCGCGTTGATCGTTGGTATGAACTTCTACCAGACCAACCAGAACGATGAGCTGGTCAGCGCCTCCAGCCGCAAGATGCTCACCACCAGCGTGCAGGACCTGCTCCAGGCCAAGGCCGCCGAGCAAGCGGTGCGGGTGCAGAAGACATTCGGTGAAAGCCTGTTGGTGGTGACTGCCCTGGCCGATCAGATCAAGGACATGCGCGCCATGGCCGCCAAGCGTTCGCTTGAGGCCGGGGCCCTGCGTGAGGAGTTGAACCAGAGCCTGAAAACCGCGTTTGAGCGCAACAGCAAAGTGCTGGGGATCTGGCTGGCGTTCGAACCCAACGGCCTGGACGGCAAGGACAGCGAGTTCGCCAACGATGCGGCCCGCCAGTCCAACGAATCCGGGCGTTTTGCCAGTTACTGGAGCCGTGCCGGTGGGGCCGGGATCAACACGATCATGGTCGAAGACGACATGACCAAAACCACCCTGAGCCTCAGCGGCACGCCGTACAACAGCTGGTACACCTGCCCTCGCGACAGCAAACGCACCTGCTTGCTGGACCCGTATGCCGACACCGTCGGCGGCAAGGAAATGCTGATGACCACCATTTCCGTCCCGCTGCTGGTGGACGGCAAGTCCATCGGCGTGGTCGGTATCGACATCGCCCTCGACGCCCTGCAAGCGGCCGCGGTCGATTCCCAGCGTGACCTGTTCAACAGCGCCGGGCACATGCTGATTGTCTCCGGCAGCGGTGTATTGGCTGGTTACAGCGTCGATGCGAGCAAGGTCGGCAAAAGCATTGATGCGACCCTCGGCGCTGACGGCAAGGACATCCTGCAACTGCTCAGCGGCGGCACGCCGAAGATCCTCGAACAAGGCGAAGTGATTCGTGCGGTGTACCCGGTCAGCCCGATCAGCGACTCCAAAGCCTGGGGCGTGGTGATTGACCTGCCCAAGCAAGTGCTGCTGGCCGATTCGGTCAAGCTGCAAGCGGTGCTCGATGACGCCCAGCAAAGCGGCACGATCAAAGCGGTGCTGGTGGCTGTCGCGGCAGGCCTGGTCGGTCTGTTGCTGATCTGGCTCACCGCGTCCGGCGTGACCCGGCCGATCAACAGCGTCGCCGAGATGCTCAAGGCGATTGCCAGCGGCGACGGCGACCTGACCCAACGCCTGCACTACAGCAAAAAAGATGAACTGGGCGAACTGGTCAGCTGGTTCAACCGCTTCCTCGACAAGCTGCAACCGACCATCGCGCAGATCAAACAAAGCATCACCGACGCTCGTGGCACCGCCGACCAATCCTCGGAAATCGCCCGTCAGACCAGCGAAGGCATGCAGGTGCAGTTCCGCGAAATCGACCAGGTCGCCACAGCGTCAAACGAAATGAGCGCCACCGCCCACGAAGTCGCCAACAGTGCGTCGAACGCGGCCAATGCGGCCAAAGGTGCGGATCAATCGGCGCGCGATGGCATGTCGATCATCGAGCGCAGCACCCGCGACATCAATCAACTGGCCGACGAAGTCAGCAAGGCTGTGACTGAAGTCGAGGCGCTGGCGGTGAACAGCGAGCAGATCGGTTCGGTGCTGGAAGTGATCCGCAGCATTGCCGAACAAACCAACTTGCTCGCCCTCAACGCGGCGATCGAAGCGGCCCGTGCCGGCGAAAGCGGTCGTGGGTTTGCCGTGGTGGCCGACGAAGTGCGCAACCTGGCCAAACGCACCCAGGACTCGGTGGAAGAAATACGCGTCGTGATCGAGCGCATCCAGACCGGCACACGCGGCGTGGTGGCCACCATGCATTCGAGCCAGACCCAGGCCCACAGCAACGCCGGACAGATCCAGCAAGCGGTCCAGGCCTTGAGCAAAATCAGCGACGCGGTCACCGTGATCAGCGACATGAACCTGCAAATCGCCAGCGCCGCCGAACAGCAAAGCGCGGTGGCCGAAGAGGTCAACCGTAACGTCTCGGCGATCCGCACCGTCACCGAAACCCTGACCGGCCAGGCCACCGAATCGGCGCAGATCAGCAGCCAACTCAACTCGCTGACCACCCACCAGATGAAATTGATGGATCAGTTCCGGGTGTAACAGCCACAGCCCTGTAGGAGCGAGGCTTGCCCGCGAAGGGAGCGCTGCGGTTTTCAGATAGACCGCATTATCGTTCTTCGCGGGCAAGCCTTGCTCCTACAGGTTTCATCCGCTTCATCACCTGTTTGATCTATGCTCGGGCTCTCGTTCCGGAGGGCCTTCGATGACTGGTTTACTCACGTCCATTCAAGCCGCGCTTGGCTTGTCTCACACGCCAATTCCCTTTACGTCGAGCGGCGCCCTGCCCTCGGCGTTTGCCGTCACTGATCTGGCCTGTGCCAGCATCGCCGCCGCCGGTCAGGCAGTCAGCGAATTACTGCAACAACACACCGGTCGCTTGCCCAACCTTGAAGTCGACCGCCGCCTGGCCTCTTTCTGGTTCGCCACCTCGATCCGCCCCGTGGGCTGGAGCGTTCCGCCGCTGTGGGACCCGGTGGCCGGTGACTACGCGACCCAGGACGGCTGGATCCGCTTGCACACCAACGCGCCGCATCACCGCGCCGCCGCCGAAAGCGTGCTCGGCACTTGTGCCGACCGTGCGGCGATGGCGAGCAAGGTTGCGCAATGGGCGAAAACCGATCTGGAACAGGCCGTGGTCGATGCCGGCGGCTGCGCCGCCGAGATGCGCAGCTGGGCACAATGGCAGGCGCATCCCCAAGGCCTGGCGGTGAACGCCGAGCCGTTGATTCAGTTCAGCGCCGGCAGCGGTCAACACGCGAAACCCTGGAAAGGTTCTGTGGCGCAACCGTTGGCAGGCATCAAGGTGCTGGACTTGACCCGCGTGTTGGCCGGCCCCGTCGCCAGTCGTTTTCTCGCCGGCCTCGGCGCCGATGTATTGCGAATCGACCCACCGACCTGGAACGAACCCGGCGTGGTGCCCGAAGTCACGCTGGGCAAACGCTGCGCACGGCTGGACCTGCACAACAACGACGATCGAGCGGTGTTCGAAAGCCTGCTCAAGGACGCCGATATCGTGCTCCACGGCTACCGCGCCGACGCACTGGAAAAGTTGGGTTACGGTGTCGCCGAGCGGGAAAAACTGGCGCCGGGCCTGATTGATGTGTGCCTCAACGCCTACGGTTGGAGCGGCCCGTGGCGTAACCGCCGTGGCTTCGACAGCCTGGTGCAGATGAGCAGCGGCATTGCCGACGCGGGCCGGCAGTGGAAGAAAGCGGACAAACCGACGCCGCTGCCCGTTCAGGCGCTGGATCATGCGACCGGGTATTTGATGGCGGCTGCAGCGATCACGTTATTGGGACGGGGTGGGTCGGCCAGGTTGTCGTTGGCGCGAACGGCGAAATTGTTGATTGAAAACGGTGCAGGGACGGATGAGGCGCTGCGAGCTGAAGATGAAAATGATCAGGGGATGTTGATCGAGCAAACGCCTTGGGGGCCGGCGCATCGGCTTCATGTGCCTTTGAAAATCACCGGCACTCCATTGCAATGGGCACTTCCAGCTTCGGAATTGGGTGCCCATCGCGCGCAGTGGTGGTGACCGTCCGATAGCTATCGCGAGCAGGCTCGCTCCCACATTGGATCTGCGTCGAACACAAAACCTGTGGGAGCGAGTTTGCTCGCGATGGGGCCAGAACACTCAATACAAAACCGGTGCCAGCCGCCACCTCACAACGACAGCAACCCGCTGTACAACCCATACGCCGCCAGCCCCGCCCCGCTGATGACGCAGGTAAAAATGCCTTTCTCGATATGGGTAAACAGCGGCTCGCCTTGCTCTCGCTTGGCCTTGGCAAACAAGATCACCCCCGGCGCATACAACAACGCCGACAGCAGCAGATATTTCACCCCGCCCGCATACAACAACCACACCGCGTAACCCAGGGCGATGCCGCCGATCATCAGGTCCTTGGTCCGCTCGGCCGACGCGTGCTCGTAGGTTTCGCCGCGTCCGCTCAACAGCACCGCATACGCCGCCGACCACAGATACGGCACCAGGATCATCGACGACGCGAGGTAGATCAGGCTGGTGTAAGTGCCTGCCGAAAACAGCGTGATCAGCAGAAAAATCTGGATCATCACGTTGGTCAGCCACAGCGCATTGACCGGTACATGGTTGGCGTTTTCCTTGGTCAGAAAGGCCGGCATGGTCTTGTCTTTAGCCGTGGCGAAAAGGATTTCGGCGCAAAGTAGCGCCCAGGACAACAATGCACCCAACAGCGAAATCGCCAGGCCGATGCTGATCAGCAACGCCCCCCAAGGACCGACAATGTGCTCCAGCACCGCCGCCAGTGACGGGTTTTGCAGGGTGGCCAATTCCGGCTGGCTCATGATCCCCAGGGATAACACGTTCACCAGCACCAATAACGCCAACACGCCGAGAAAACCGATCACCGTTGCCCGGCCGACGTCCGAGCGTTTCTCCGCCCTGGCCGAGTACACACTGGCGCCTTCAATGCCAATGAACACGAACACGGTGACCAGCATCATGTTGCGCACCTGCTCCATGACACCGCCGAAATTCGGGTTGCTGCGTCCCCAGATATCGCGGGTGAAGACGTCCGCCTTGAAGGCCACGGCGGCGATGACGATGAACATGATCAGCGGCACGATCTTGGCCACGGTGGTCAGCTGGTTGATGAACGTCGCCTCCTTGATCCCGCGCAGCACCAGAAAATGCACGGCCCACAGCAGCACCGAGGCGCAACCGATGGCGATCGGCGTGTTGCCCTGGCCAAACACCGGAAAGAAATAACCGAGGGTACTGAACAGCAACACGAAATAACCGACGTTGCCCAGCCAGGCGCTGATCCAGTAACCCCAGGCGGATGAAAACCCCATGTAATCGCCGAACCCGGCCTTGGCGTAGGCGTACACCCCGGAATCCAGTTCGGGTTTGCGATTGGCCAGGGTCTGGAACACGAAGGCCAGGGTCAGCATGCCGACCGCAGTGATCGCCCAACCAATCAATATCGCACCGGCATCGGCACGCGCCGCCATGTTTTGCGGCAAGGAAAAAATCCCGCCGCCGATCATCGATCCGACGACCAGGGCGATCAGCGCACTGAGGCGAAGCTTTTGCGTCGTTTGCACCATCTTGCGTCCCTTTTTTACGGCATGGCCATTGAGGCATAACTTTAACTAAATGGATAACGGGTTTAAGCGTTTATTAACTAACGGAAAATAACGCCTTCTATTTATAGCCGATAATTCTATGGGATCGGTGTGTAACAGTTTTGTATGTCAATTTTGATAAATCCATTCCACACCGAAAATAGATGACAAAATTGGCAGAAAGCCAAAACCGGACTAAGGTCAAAATTCAAAAGTGCTATGCATCATTCACGCCTGAACTGGCCGAAGCCTCTGGAAAGGGCTTTTCCAGCGATATCCTTATGCCCGCAAAAGTTTCATAAGTCTTTCATTAACAATGGAATGTGTCGATGTACTGATCTATGTCAGATGTCTGAATAGCTAACAGCATTAATCTGCTGTCTCTTTTCTCCTGCATTGGAGGTCATGCAATGTCTGAATCCCCCGGTAAACTGAAACTCGGCGCACTTGTGGCGCTGGTTGTCGGCTCAATGATTGGTGGCGGGATCTTCTCTTTACCGCAAAACATGGCCGCCAGTGCCGATGTCGGCGCCGTGCTGATCGGTTGGGCGATTACCGCGGTCGGCATGCTGACCCTGGCCTTCGTGTTCCAGACCCTCGCCAACCGCAAGCCTGACCTGGACGGCGGTGTCTACGCCTACGCCAAGGCCGGTTTCGGCGACTACATGGGTTTCTCGTCTGCCTGGGGTTACTGGATCAGTGCGTGGCTGGGCAACGTCGGTTATTTCGTGTTGCTGTTCAGCACCCTCGGCTATTTCTTCCCGATCTTCGGCGAAGGCAACACCGTCGCTGCGGTGATCGGCGCGTCGGTGCTGCTCTGGGGCGTGCATTTCCTCGTGTTGCGCGGGATCAAGGAAGCGGCGTTCATCAACCTGGTGACCACCGTCGCCAAGGTCGTGCCACTGGTGCTGTTTGTGCTGATCGCGATTTTTGCCTTCAAACTGGACATCTTCACCGCCGACATCTGGGGCCTGAAAAACCCGGACCTGGGCAGTGTGATGAACCAGGTGCGCAACATGATGCTGGTCACCGTGTGGGTGTTCATCGGCATTGAAGGCGCGAGCATTTTCTCGGCCCGGGCAGAAAAACGCAGCGACGTCGGCAAGGCCACCGTGATCGGTTTTATCACCGTGTTGCTGTTTCTGGTGCTGGTGAACGTGCTGTCGCTGGGCATCATGACCCAACCGGAACTGGCCAAACTGCAGAACCCGTCGATGGCCGCGGTGCTGGAACACGTCGTCGGTCCATGGGGCGCCGTGCTGATCAGCGTCGGCCTGATCATCTCGCTGCTCGGGGCGCTGCTGTCGTGGGTGCTGTTGTGTGCGGAGATCATGTTCGCCGCCGCCAAGGACCACACCATGCCGGCGTTCCTGCGCAAGGAAAACGCCAAACAGGTGCCGGTCAACGCCTTGTGGCTGACCAACGCAATGGTGCAGCTGTTCCTGGTCATCACCCTGTTTTCGGCCAGCACTTACCTGTCGCTGATCTACCTGGCCACCTCGATGATTCTGGTGCCGTATCTGTGGTCCGCGGCTTATGCCCTGCTGCTGGCGGTGCGTGGCGAGAGCTATGAAAACGCTGCGGCTGAACGTCGCAAAGACCTGTTCATCGGTGCCGTCGCGTTGATTTACGCGGTCTGGCTGATCTATGCCGGCGGCGTCAAATACCTGCTGCTCTCCGCCCTGCTCTATGCCCCCGGCGCGATCCTGTTCGCCAAGGCCAAGATGGAGCTCAACAAACCGGTTTTCACCAACGTCGAGAAGCTGATTTTCGCCGCTGTTGTCGCTGGCGCCCTGGTGGCGGCCTACGGCCTGTATGACGGCTTCCTGACCCTGTAACACTCGACTCATTTGTCATCTGGAGGATCACTGTAATGACCACCGAAAAAGTTAAGTACGGCGTCCATTCCGAAGCCGGCAAACTGCGCAAAGTCATGGTTTGCTCCCCAGGCCTGGCCCACCAGCGGCTGACTCCGAACAACTGTGACGAACTGCTTTTCGATGATGTGCTGTGGGTGGCCCAGGCCAAGCGTGACCATTTCGACTTCGTCACCAAGATGCGCGAACGCAACGTCGAAGTGCTGGAAATGCACAACCTGCTGACCGACATCGTCGCCATCCCCGAAGCCCTCGACTGGATTCTGGAACGCAAGGTCACCGCCAACTCGGTCGGCCTCGGCCTGATCAACGAAGTGGGTTCGTGGCTGCGTAGCCTGGAACCGCGGCATATCGCCGAGTTCCTGATTGGCGGTGTCTCCGCCGATGACCTGCCGGACAGCTTCGGCGGCAAGACCATCCAGATGTTCCGCGACTTCCTCGGCCACTCCAGCTTCATTCTGCCGCCGCTGCCCAACACCCAGTTCACCCGCGACACCACCTGCTGGATCTACGGTGGCGTGACGCTGAACCCGATGTACTGGCCGGCGCGACGTCAGGAAACCCTGCTGACCACCGCCATTTACAAATTCCACCCACAGTTCACCAACGCCGATTTTGAAATCTGGTACGGCGACCCGGACCAGGATCACGGCAGCGCCACCCTGGAAGGCGGCGACGTGATGCCCATCGGCAACGGTGTGGTGTTGATCGGCATGGGCGAACGTTCGTCACGACAGGCCATCGGCCAACTGGCGGTGAACCTGTTCAAGCACAACGCCGTGGAGAAAGTCATCGTCGCCGGCCTGCCGAAGTCCCGCGCAGCGATGCACCTGGACACTGTGTTCAGCTTCTGCGACCGCGACCTGGTGACGATTTTCCCGGAAGTGGTAAACCAGATCGTCGCCTTCACCCTGCGCCCTGACGACAGCAAGCCGGGCGGCATCGACATCCGCCGCGAAGAAACCAACTTCCTCGACACCGTCGCCAAGGCCCTCAACCTCAAGACGCTGCGCGTGGTGGAAACCGGCGGCAACAGCTTCGCCGCCGAACGCGAGCAATGGGACGACGGCAACAACGTGGTGGCCGTGGAGCCCGGCGTGGTGATCGGTTATGACCGCAACACCTACACCAACACCCTGCTGCGCAAGGCCGGTGTGGAAGTCATCACCATCAGCGCCGGTGAACTCGGACGCGGCCGTGGCGGCGGCCACTGCATGACCTGCCCGATCATTCGCGACCCTATCGACTATTAATTTTTATGCCCTGCTTCGCGCTCATAAAGCGCGAAGCAGGCGGATAACCGAAACCCAAGGAGATCCAAAATGGCTTTCAATATGCGCAACCGCAGCCTGCTCTCGCTGATGCACCACACCACTCGCGAGCTCAACTACCTGCTAGACCTGTCCCGCGACCTCAAGCGCGCCAAATATACCGGCACCGAGCGTCCGCACCTGCAAGGCAAAAACATCGCGCTGATCTTCGAAAAAACCTCGACCCGCACCCGTTGCGCCTTCGAAGTCGCGGCCCATGACCAGGGCGCCCACGTCACCTACATCGACCCGGTGTCGTCGCAGATCGGCCACAAGGAAAGCATGAAAGACACCGCCCGCGTGCTGGGGCGGATGTTCGACGCCATCGAGTACCGGGGCTTCGAACAGGAAATCGTCGAAGAGCTGGCCAAGTTCGCCGGCGTACCGGTGTTCAACGGCCTGACCGCTGAATTCCACCCGACACAAATGATCGCCGACACCCTGACCATGCGTGAGCACAGCGACAAGCCGCTGCACGACATCAGCTACGCCTACCTGGGCGACGCCCGTTACAACATGGGCAACTCGCTGCTGATGATCGGCGCCAAACTCGGCATGGACGTGCGCATCGCCGCGCCCAAAGCCTTGTGGCCGCACGCTGATTTCATCGCCCAGTGCAAAGCCTTCGCTGAGGAAAGCGGCGCACGCATCACCATCACCGAAGACCCGAAAGAAGCGGTCAAGGGCGTGGACTTCATCCACACCGACATCTGGGTGTCGATGGGTGAGCCGGTAGAAGCGTGGGACGAGCGCATCGAGCAACTGCTGCCGTACCAGGTCAACGCCGCGATGATGAAAGCCTCCGGCAACCCGCGGGTGAAATTCATGCACTGCCTGCCGGCGTTCCACAACAGCGAAACCAAGGTCGGCAAGGACATCGCCGCACGCTATCCGCACCTGGCCAACGGCGTGGAGGTGACTGAAGAAGTCTTCGAATCGCCGGCCAACATCGCCTTCGAGCAAGCGGAAAACCGCATGCACACCATCAAGGCGATCCTGGTGTCGGCGTTGGCGGATATCTAACGGCCCACCCGGCTCTCCCGGCTGGAACAAAGCCCCTGTGGGAGCGAGCCTGCTCGCGATAGCGGAGTAACAGTCAACGTCTCTGTTGAGTGTTAAATGGTCATCGCGAGCACGCTCACTCCCACACTGATCGGGTTTCACCAGGGAGACCGAGTCACCTCATTTAGAAGGACTGCATTATGCGTATCGTCGTTGCTCTGGGCGGTAACGCCCTGCTCCGCCGTGGTGAACCCATGACCGCGGACAATCAACGCGCCAACATCCGGATCGCCACTGAACAGATCGCCAAGATTTATGCTGGCAACGAACTGGTGATCGCTCACGGCAATGGCCCGCAAGTCGGGTTGCTGTCGTTGCAGGCCGCCGCTTACACCTCGGTTTCGCCTTATCCGCTGGACGTACTCGGCGCCGAAACCGAAGGCATGATCGGCTACATCATCGAACAGGAACTGGGCAACCTGCTGGACTTCGAAGTGCCCTTCGCCACCTTGCTGACCCAGGTCGAAGTCGATGCCAACGACCCGGCGTTCCAGAACCCCACCAAACCCATCGGCCCGGTCTACGCCAAGGCCGAAGCGGAAAAACTTGCCGCCGAAAAAGGCTGGGCGATTGCCCCGGACGGCGACAAATACCGTCGCGTGGTGGCCAGCCCGAGACCGAAACGCATCTTCGAAATCCGCCCGATCAAATGGTTGCTGGAAAAAGGCAGCATCGTGATCTGCGCGGGCGGTGGCGGCATCCCGACGATGTACGGCGCCAGCGGCAAACTGCAAGGCGTGGAAGCAGTGATCGACAAAGATCTGTGCTCGGCGCTGCTGGCCGAACAGCTGGAAAGCGATCTGCTGGTGATCGCCACCGACGTCAACGCCGCCTGCATCGACTTCGGCAAACCGACCCAGAAAGCCATCGCCCGAGCCCACCCTGACGAAATGGAAAAACTCGGCTTCGCCGCCGGCTCCATGGGACCGAAGGTGCAGGCCGCCTGCGAGTTTGCCCGCCATACTGGAAAAACCGCGGTGATCGGTTCACTCTCGGACATCGAAGCGATCGTCCAGGGCACGGCCGGCACGCGCATCAGCACGGCGACACCTGGCATTACTTATTTATAAGGAGAAACGTCAATGGCAACGTTCGCCCCCGGTCACTTGCACATCGAGCGCCACGCGCTGACCACGGATGATGTCAGCTACAACCTGCACTTCGACTATGAGGTCAGCAATAACGACAAAGGGGAAAAAGGCATCCAGTTCACCATGCATGGCAGCATTCAGGGAAAGGATATGAGCGAAACCTTCTTTCTACCCAAGGTTGAGGCCTACAACTTCGCCAACAACATAACGAATATCGCCGAGAAGTACGGTATTCCAAGGACACACAGCCAGATCGGCTCGGTTCACAAAAATTACGACCAGGTATTTGAAGACATTCGGAAGAAGCTGGATATGAAATCCGGCGACCCAGTAGACCTCGAGAAATTTGAGTAGCCTGCGTCCCCTTGTGGGAGCGGGCCTGCTCGCGATGACGGACTTTCATTCGCTATGGATGCCGACTGAAAGACTGCGGCCCCACGACCTGTAGGAGCGAGGCTTGCCCGCGAAGCTTTTAGCGGTCTTGATGGCCTCTTCGCGGGCAAGCCTCGCTCCTGCAGGTTGAACACGTGCATTTCACCTGAGACCCGCCCCAAGGCATACTTGCCCCCCTCCGCTTGCCAGATTGAAAACCGCCCCATGCGTATCCACGTCAGCTTCATCGACCGCGTCGGCATTACCCAGGAAGTCCTGGCCCTGCTCGGTGGGCGTAATCTCAATCTGGATGCGGTGGAAATGGTCCCGCCCAACGTGTACATCGACGCTCCGACCCTGAGCCCGGAAGTGCTCGAAGAGCTGCGCGATGCGTTGCTCAGCGTGCGCGGCGTGCAAGCGATGACGGTGGTCGACATCCTTCCGGGGCAACGGCGGCACTTGCAGCTCGATGCGCTGCTCGCCGCCATGACCGACCCGGTGCTGGCCCTGGACAGTGACGGCAAAGTGCTGCTGGCCAACCCGGCGCTGATCGCGTTGTATGGTCGCGAACCGGCCGGTGAAAGCGTCGCCGATCTGTTTGCCGACCCGGCGCTGCTTGGCGTATTACTCGAAAACGGCTTCCGCCTGCCGCTGCGCGAGATCACCGTCAACGGCCAGACCCTGCTGCTCGACGCCACCCCGATCACCGACGCCGGCGCCCTGCTGACCTTGTATCAACCGAACCGCATCGGCGAACGCCTCTCGGCGCTGCACCACGACCATGCCGAAGGTTTCGACGCGTTGCTCGGCGAGTCCCCGGCGATCCGTACCCTCAAGGCACGCGCCCAGCGCGTGGCAGCACTGGATGCGCCGTTGCTGATCCAGGGCGAAACCGGAACCGGCAAAGAACTGGTGGCGCGGGCCTGCCACGCCATCAGCGCCCGGCACGGTTCGCCGTTCCTGGCGCTGAACTGCGCCGCATTGCCGGAGAACCTCGCCGAAAGCGAACTGTTCGGCTACGCCCCTGGCGCCTTTACCGGTGCGCAACGGGGCGGCAAACCGGGGCTGATGGAACTGGCCAACCAGGGCACGGTGTTTCTCGATGAAATCGGTGAAATGTCGCCGTACCTGCAGGCGAAGTTGCTGAGGTTCCTCAACGACGGCAGCTTCCGGCGAGTCGGGGGTGATCGCGAGGTAAAGGTCAATGTGCGAATCCTCAGCGCAACTCACCGCAACCTGGAAAAAATGGTCAGCGAAGGTTCGTTCCGCGAAGACTTGTTCTATCGCCTCAACGTCCTGAATGTCGAAGTCCCGCCTCTGCGTGAACGCGGTCAGGACATCCTGCTGCTGGCGCGCTATTTCATGCAGCAGGCTTGCGCACAGATCCAGCGCCCGGTCTGTCGTCTGGCGCCAGGGACTTATCCTGCACTGCTGGGTAACCGCTGGCCGGGCAACGTGCGGCAATTGCAGAACGTGATCTTCCGTGCGGCGGCGATTTGCGAAAGCAGCCTGGTGGACATCGGCGACCTCGACATCGCCGGCACCTCGGTGGCGCGCCAGAGTGACAGCGATGTCGATAGCCTGGAGCAGGCGATGGAAGAGTTCGAAAAGACGCTGCTGGAAAAACTCTACGTCAGCTACCCCTCTACCCGGCAACTGGCCAGCCGCCTGCAAACTTCCCACACGGCGATCGCCCATCGACTGCGCAAGTACGGCATTCCCAATAAGCCGTGAGGCCGGATATACAATCTCCCAACCGACACAAAACAACTGTAGGAGTGAGCCTGCTCGCGATAGCGGTGTGTCAGTTGCTGCATGTGTTGACTGACACACCGCTTTCGCGAGCAGGCTCACTCCTACAGGGTTTGTGTCTGGCCTGAAGACCTGTTTAAAAACGACCTCCACCTGTACTGAAAGAGCTACAGCGGAACGATATCGCTACACCCTCCCCTGATCACCGCTGTGCAAGGCTTTGATCCACTTAGGCTTTTTTCTTCGCCTCTTGCTGTAGCGATTTCGCTACAGCCATCAATCTACCGCACATCGCAATATCAACTAAGCGATTGATTTATAACGATAAAAAAACATTGGCCGCGAAATTGCTTAGTAACCCGCCATAAAGCAAGGCTTTAGCCCAAGCATTCCATCGCATCCACCAGACAAGTCTGGCCCCCTTAGGAGTTTCCATGAGCGAGTTGCGTTTTACTGAAGATCACGAATGGCTGCGCACCGAAGCTGACGGCAGCGTCACTGTCGGCATCACCGCCTTCGCACAGAACGCCTTGGGCGACGTGGTTTTCGTACAACTGCCTGAGCTGCAGTCCTACGACAAAGGCGCCGAAGCCGCCACCGTGGAATCGGTAAAAGCCGCCAGCGGCGTGTACATGCCTTTGGACGGTGAAGTGGTCGAGACCAACCCGGCACTCGACACCAGCCCTGAACTGGTCAACGAAGATCCGCTGGGCGAAGGCTGGTTCTTCCGCTTTCAGCCAACCGACGCTTCCGCTGTCGCCAAACTGCTGGATCAGGACGCTTACGACCGTCTGATCAAAGCCAACGCCGAAGCCTGAGGGGCGCTGACATGACTCAAGTCAACCTGACGACCGCCAACGAATTCATCGCCCGCCACATCGGCCCGCGTTCCGGCGACGAGCAAGCCATGCTCAACAGCCTCGGTTTTGACTCCCTGGAAGCCCTGAGCGCCAGCGTCATCCCGGAAAGCATCAAAGGCACCAGCGTCCTCGGTCTCGAAGACGGCCTGAGCGAAGCCGATGCCCTGGCCTTGATCAAATCCATCGCCGGCAAAAACCAGCTGTTCAAGACCTTCATCGGCCAGGGTTACTACGGCACTCATACGCCGTCGCCGATCCTGCGCAACCTGCTGGAAAACCCGGCCTGGTACACCGCGTACACCCCGTACCAGCCAGAAATCTCCCAGGGTCGTCTCGAAGCGCTGCTGAACTTCCAGACCCTGATCAGCGACCTGACCGGCCTTCCGATTGCCAACGCATCCTTGCTCGACGAAGCCACCGCCGCCGCCGAAGCGATGACCTTTTGCAAACGCCTGAGCAAGAACAAGGGCAGCCACGCCTTCTTCGCGTCCGTGCATTGCCACCCGCAAACCCTCGACGTGCTGCGCACCCGTGCCGAGCCGCTGGGCATCGACGTGGTCGTTGGTGACGAGCAGGCACTGACTGACGTGACACCGTTCTTCGGCGCCTTGCTGCAATACCCGGCGAGCAACGGTGACGTCTTCGATTACCGCGAACTGACCGAACGCTTCCACGCCGCCAACGCGCTGGTCGCCGTCGCCGCCGACCTGTTGGCCCTGACCGTGCTGACCCCTCCGGGTGAGTTCGGCGCCGACGTGGCCATCGGCAGCGCGCAACGCTTCGGCGTGCCGCTGGGCTTCGGTGGCCCGCACGCGGCTTACTTCTCGACGAAAGATGCGTTCAAGCGCGACATGCCAGGCCGTCTGGTCGGTGTCTCCGTGGACCGTTTCGGCAAACCGGCCCTGCGCCTGGCGATGCAAACCCGCGAGCAGCACATCCGCCGCGAGAAGGCCACGTCGAACATCTGCACCGCGCAGGTTTTGTTGGCCAACATCGCCAGCATGTACGCCGTGTACCACGGCCCGAAAGGCCTGACGCAGATCGCCAACCGCATTCATCACCTGACCGCGATTCTGGCCAAGGGCTTGAGCGCACTGGGGCTGACGGTCGAACAAGAAAGCTTCTTCGACACGTTGACCATTAAAACCGGCGCCAACACTGGCGCGTTGCACGACAAGGCTCGCGCCCAGCAGATCAACCTGCGCGTCGTGGATGCCGAGCGTCTGGGCCTGTCCCTCGACGAAACCACTTCGCAAGCCGACGTGGAAACCCTGTGGGGCCTGTTCGCCGACGCTAAGGCGCTGCCAGACTTCGCCGCCCTCGCCGCTTCCGTGGTCAGCACCCTCCCGGCCGCGCTGGTTCGCCAATCTCCGATCCTCAGCCACCCGGTGTTCAACCGTTATCACTCGGAAACCGAGCTGATGCGCTACCTGCGCAAGCTGGCCGACAAGGACCTGGCCCTGGATCGCACCATGATCCCGCTGGGTTCGTGCACCATGAAACTCAACGCCGCCAGCGAAATGATCCCGGTCACCTGGGCCGAGTTCGGTGCCCTGCACCCGTTCGCCCCGGCCGAGCAAAGCGCCGGTTACCAACAATTGACCGACGAACTGGAAGCGATGCTCTGCGCCGCCACCGGCTACGACGCGATCTCGCTGCAACCGAACGCCGGTTCCCAGGGTGAATACGCCGGCCTGCTGGCAATTCGCGCCTATCACCAGAGCCGTGGCGAAGACCGTCGCGACATCTGCCTGATCCCGTCCTCTGCCCACGGCACCAACCCGGCCACCGCCAACATGGCCGGCATGCGCGTAGTCGTCACCGCGTGTGATGCCCGCGGCAACGTCGACATCGAAGACCTGCGCGCCAAGGCCATCGAGCACCGCGAACACCTCGCAGCATTGATGATCACTTACCCGTCGACCCACGGCGTGTTCGAAGAAGGCATCCGTGAAATCTGCGGCATCATTCATGACCACGGCGGCCAAGTGTACATCGACGGCGCCAACATGAACGCGATGGTCGGCCTCTGCGCCCCGGGCAAGTTCGGCGGCGACGTGTCCCACCTGAACCTGCACAAAACCTTCTGCATTCCCCACGGTGGTGGCGGCCCGGGCGTTGGCCCGATTGGCGTGAAATCGCACCTGACCCCGTTCCTTCCGGGTCACGGCACCATGGAGCGTAAAGAAGGCGCGGTCTGCGCGGCACCGTTCGGCAGCGCGAGCATTCTGCCAATCACCTGGATGTACATTCGGATGATGGGCGGCGCGGGCCTCAAGCGCGCTTCGCAGCTGGCGATCCTCAATGCCAACTACATTTCCCGTCGCCTCGAAGAGCACTACCCAGTGCTGTACACCGGCAGCAACGGTCTGGTGGCGCACGAATGCATCCTCGATTTGCGTCCGCTGAAAGACAGCAGCGGCATCAGCGTCGATGACGTCGCCAAGCGCCTGATCGACTTCGGTTTCCACGCCCCGACCATGTCCTTCCCGGTCGCCGGCACGCTGATGATCGAGCCGACCGAAAGCGAATCCAAGGAAGAACTGGACCGCTTCTGCGACGCCATGATCCGCATCCGCGAAGAAATTCGCGCGGTGGAAAACGGCACGCTGGACAAGGACGACAACCCGCTGAAAAACGCCCCGCACACCGCTGCGGAAATCGTTGGCGAGTGGACGCATCCGTACAGCCGTGAGCAAGCGGTATACCCGGTTGCGTCGCTGATCGAAGGCAAGTACTGGCCACCGGTCGGTCGCGTCGACAACGTGTTTGGCGATCGCAACCTGGTTTGCGCTTGCCCGTCGATCGAAAGCTACGCTTGATCCATAGGGGGCGGTTCACCGCCCTCACAAGGACACACCGGTTCTGTAGGAGCGAGGCTTGCCCGCGAAGAGGCCATCACGGCCGCTAAAAGCTTCGCGGGCAAGCCTCGCTCCTACAGGTCGTGTGGTGCTCCTCATAACAAGAAACCGGAGAACAACCATGTCGTTAAGCGTGTTCGACCTGTTCAAGATTGGCATCGGCCCTTCCAGCTCCCACACCGTCGGCCCGATGCGCGCTGCTGCGCGTTTTGCCGAAGGCTTGCGCCGTGAAGGGCTGCTGACTGCAACCGCCTGCGTCAAAGTCGAGCTCTACGGCTCGCTCGGCGCCACCGGTAAAGGCCACGGCAGCGACAAGGCCGTGTTGCTCGGCCTGGAAGGCGAACACCCGGACACCGTGAACACCGAAACCGTCGCCGCCCGTCTGCAAGATATTCGCGGCAATGGTCGCTTGAACCTGCTCGGCGAACACAGCATTGCGTTCAACGAGAAAGAACACCTGGCGATGATCCGCAAACCGTTGCCCTATCACCCCAACGGCATGATTTTTCGTGCGTTCGACGCGGCGGGCCTACAGGTCCGCAGCCGCGAGTACTACTCGGTCGGCGGCGGATTCGTGGTCGATGAAGACGCCGCCGGCGCCGACCGCATTGTCGAAGACGCCACGCCGCTGACCTTCCCGTTCAAAAGCGCCAAGGACCTGCTCAGTCATTGCGCCACGTACGGCTTGTCCATCAGCCAGTTGATGCTGACCAACGAAAGTGCCTGGCGCCCGGAAGCGGAAACCCGCGCCGGCCTCCTGAACATCTGGCAAGTGATGCAGGATTGCGTCGCTGCCGGTTGCCGCAATGAAGGAATTCTGCCCGGTGGCTTGAAGGTCAAACGTCGGGCCGCTGCGCTGCATCGGCAACTGTGCAAGAACCCGGAATCGGCGCTACGTGATCCGCTGTCGGTGCTGGACTGGGTCAACCTCTACGCTTTAGCGGTCAACGAAGAAAACGCCAACGGCGGGCGCGTCGTCACCGCGCCCACCAACGGAGCAGCGGGCATCGTACCGGCGGTGCTGCATTACTACATGCGCTTCATTCCCGGCGCCAACGAAGACGGCGTCGTGCGCTTTCTGCTGACCGCCGCCGCCATCGGCATTCTCTATAAAGAAAACGCCTCGATCTCTGGCGCCGAAGTCGGTTGTCAGGGTGAAGTCGGCGTCGCCTGTTCCATGGCAGCCGGCGCGCTGTGCGAAGTGCTTGGCGGCACGGTGCAGCAAGTGGAAAACGCGGCGGAAATCGGCATGGAACACAACTTGGGCCTGACCTGCGACCCGATTGGCGGGCTGGTGCAAGTGCCTTGCATCGAGCGCAACGCCATGGGTTCGGTGAAAGCCATCAATGCCGTGCGCATGGCCCTGCGCGGCGACGGTCAGCACTTCGTCTCCCTCGACAAGGTCATCCGCACCATGCGCCAGACCGGCGCCGACATGAAAAGCAAATACAAGGAAACCGCCCGTGGCGGTTTGGCGGTCAACATTATCGAGTGCTGATGCCCACGCGCATCCGCACATTTTTTCAGGAGCTGAATATGTCCACCGAACAATTGCTGAAAACCCCGCTGCACGCACTGCACATCGAACTCGGCGCGCGCATGGTGCCGTTCGCCGGCTATGACATGCCGGTGCAATACCCGTTGGGCGTGATGAAAGAACACCAGCACACCCGTGATCAGGCCGGGCTGTTCGATGTCTCGCACATGGGCCAGATCCGCCTGACCGGCGCCAATGCCGCCAAGGCCCTGGAAACCCTGGTGCCGGTGGACATCATCGACCTGCCGGTGGGCATGCAGCGCTACGCGATGTTCACCAATGAAACCGGCGGAATCCTCGACGACCTGATGGTCGCCAACCTGGGTAACGACGAACTGTTCCTGGTGGTCAACGCCGCCTGCAAGGATCAGGACCTTGCGCATCTGCAAAAGCACATTGGCGACCAATGCACAATCGAACCGCTGTTCGAAGAACGCGCGCTGCTGGCCCTGCAAGGCCCGGCCGCCGTGACCGTGCTCGCTCGTCTGGCGCCTGAAGTCGCGAAGATGACTTTCATGCAGTTCACCCGAGTGAAACTGCTGGGTGTCGAATGCTTTGTCAGCCGTTCGGGCTACACCGGTGAAGATGGCTTCGAAATCTCCGTACCGGCCGCCAACGCTGAAGCCTTGGCGCGCGCGCTGCTGGCTGAGCCTGAAGTGGCGGCCATCGGCCTCGGCGCTCGCGACTCCCTGCGCCTGGAAGCCGGCCTGTGCCTCTACGGCCACGACATGAACACCGAGACCACTCCGATCGAGGCCAGCCTGCTGTGGGCCATCTCCAAGCCACGTCGCGCCGATGGCGCACGGGCCGGCGGCTTCCCTGGCGCAGAGACTGTGTTCGCGCAACAACAAGCCGGCGTCAACCGCAAGCGTGTGGGCCTGTTGCCTCAGGAACGTACACCGGTGCGTGAAGGCGCGGAAATCGTCAACGAAGCAGGCGACATCATCGGCGCTGTGTGCAGCGGTGGTTTCGGCCCGACTCTGGGCGGACCTTTAGCCATGGGCTACCTCGACAGCGCTTATATCGCTATTGATACACCCGTATGGGCGATTGTTCGTGGGAAAAAGGTGCCTTTGCTTGTAAGCAAAATGCCATTTGTTCCACAACGCTACTATCGCGGCTGATTGACTGTTTCTATAAGTAACGCGGTTGCGTTAACAGTGCACTAATGTGTAACGCAACCGCCATAAAACAGTGCATGTCTTTGGCTCTAAGCTTCGTTTATGAACGTTGCTTATAACGTTCGAAAACAATTGAACAACCCGATCGAATAAGCCCGCACTAGTGGACACGCTACTGCCATCAACCTGAGCAAAACCGGGCCTCTCACAGGGCTTGTTTTTTCTCACGTAGTTGGCGTAGAGTTTGTTCACTGTGTTTGCATGGGTCGCTTGGAATCGTGACCTGGGCAGTAGCCTACAAGTTAGCTACATCCCGTTCGACGTCTTCTTACTCTCCTGCAACCAGCCCCAGTACTCTTTCATGAGAAGGAGACTGTCATTAATTTTTTGCGTCAAAGGAAATAAGAAATGTCCCAACGTCAGAGCGGTACCGTCAAGTGGTTTAACGACGAGAAAGGTTTTGGTTTTATCACTCCAGAAAGCGGTCCGGATCTGTTCGTGCATTTCCGCGCTATTCAGGGCAACGGCTTCAAAAGCCTGAAAGAAGGCCAGAAAGTGACTTTCGTTGCTGTGCAAGGCCAGAAAGGCATGCAGGCTGACGAAGTACAAGCAGAAGCCTAATCTTCTGTAACGAAAAAGCCCCTGATGCTGACATCAGGGGCTTTTTTGTGCGCGTAAATCCGTAAAATGGCTTTTTTTTCCGTCCAGAGGCTGCCATGTCGAAACACCTGCTCAACCCCCAGGGCGACTTTCCCGCCGCCACCCTGGGCCGTCG
This sequence comes from Pseudomonas sp. SG20052, assembly GCF_031766055.1. Classification (NCBI taxonomy): domain Bacteria; kingdom Pseudomonadati; phylum Pseudomonadota; class Gammaproteobacteria; order Pseudomonadales; family Pseudomonadaceae; genus Pseudomonas; species Pseudomonas sp. SG20052. The sequence goes on from NZ_CP134498.1 coordinate 5,229,578, forward strand.
CCTGGCAGCGATGTTCTATGACTTCCTCTTGTGCACCGCCCTGCTGATCGTCACCAGCGGCATTTACAAGATGATCCAGATGGCGATCATCGGCGAAGACAAAATGCGCACATTGACCGAATCCGGCGCGCTGGACGGTGATCCGCTGCTATCGACGGTGTTGCTGTTTGTGTTGTTTGGGTTTTTTGCCAAGTTCTGGACCTGGTCCGGTCAGACGCTGGGTATGCAGGTGTGGTGCATTCGCGTGCAGAACGCGGATGGTTCGTCCATCAGCCTGTGGCAGGCGCTGCTGCGGTTTGTCGTGTCGATCGCATCGCTGTTGTGCGTTGGCCTTGGGTTCTTCTGGTCGCTGTTCGATAAACAGAAACGCAGCTGGCATGACATGTACTCGAACACGCAGCTCGTGCGCATTCCGAAGAAGACCAAGTAGCTGCGGGAAGCAAAAACCACTGTGGGAGCGAGCCTGCTCGCGATGGCGGTGCTTCAGTCAACTACATGTGACTGACGGACCGCCATCGCGAGCAGGCTCGCTCCCACAGTTTTTATCCCGCAGTTTTTACGCGTACTTAAGCGTTACCGGCCAGTTTCATCCGAGCAGCCTGGGTGAAGTCGAGCATCCGCTTCAACGGCCGAATCGCCTGCGGAATCAACGCCGGATCCACAAAGATCTCGTTCGTCCCCTCCTTCAAGCACTTCAGCGTGCGCTCAAGGGTGTTCATCGCCATCCACGGGCAATGCGCGCAACTGCGGCATGCTGCGCCGTTACCAGCCGTTGGGGCTTCGATGAAGACCTTGTCCGGGCACAGCTGCTGCATCTTGTAGAAGATGCCGCGATCGGTGGCGACGATCAGGGTCTTGTTCGGCAGGCTCTGTGCCGCCGCAATCAACTGACTGGTGGAACCGACGGCGTCCGCCAGCTCGATCACCGAGGTTGGCGACTCCGGGTGCACCAGAATCGCCGCGTCCGGGTACAGCGCCTTCATGTCTTCGAGCTGCTTGGACTTGAACTCTTCGTGAACGATGCAGGCACCGTCCCACAGCAGCATGTCCGCACCGGTCTGGCGCTGGATATAAGTGCCCAGATGCTTGTCCGGGCCCCAGATGATGGTTTCGCCGTTATCCATCAGGCTTTCGACGATCTCCAGCGCGCAGCTGGACGTTACCACCCAATCCGCCCGGGCTTTGACCGCCGCCGAGGTGTTGGCATACACCACCACCGTGCGTTCCGGATGCTGATCGCAGAACGCCGAGAACTCATCCACCGGGCAACCCAGGTCCAGCGAGCAGGTCGCTTCCAGGGTTGGCATGAGAATGCGTTTTTCAGGATTGAGGATTTTCGCGGTTTCGCCCATGAACTTCACACCGGCGACCAGCACAGTCTTGGCCGGGTGAGCACTGCCGAAGCGCGCCATCTCCAGTGAGTCGGAGACGCAACCACCGGTTTCTTCGGCCAGGGCCTGAATCACCGGATCGCAATAGAAGTGAGCAACCAGCACCGCGTCCTGAGCCTTGAGCTCGGCAGCGATGGCGGCACGGTAAAAAGCTTCCTCTTCAACGGTCAGCGGCTTGGGCTGCTTGGCGTCGAGGTGGGCTTGAACCAGAAGGCGTTCGGAAATTTGCGTCATGTTCGCAAGACCTGCAGGCGCTTTCGCGCGAAAGTCGAGTATACACCCGGCTCCGGACCCTTCAGGGTACCGCCGGGAGAGTGAGTATCATCAGGCACGGACATCGGTGAAGCTGCGCAAGGCTACAGAATATCCCGTGGATGCAAAAGATGATTCTGACCTGCGTCACGCGGTGCAACCCCGCGTTGAGCCGAGGTCAAATCGCGGACAAAAAAAAATCCGGAAATCCTCACTTGCGTGGGCCTTCCAGACTTTTAAAACTGCTACAAAAATGGTGGGTCGTGTGGGATTCGAACCTACGACCAATTGGTTAAAAGCCAACTGCTCTACCAACTGAGCTAACGACCCGCTGTGTGGTGGCGCGTATAATACTGATTTTTAAGGACTATTCAACACCTAATTTGAAATAAATCAAAAATAAGGTGTTGGGTCGCTCACGCCGGCCGCTGCAAAGCCTTCTGCACGCAGTCGGCAGCTGTCGCATTTGCCGCACGCACGACCATTATCGTCCGCCTGATAGCAGGAAACGGTCAGTCCATAATCGACCCCCAGCTTCACGCCTGCCTGGACGATCTGTGCCTTGCTGAGGTTCTGCAGTGGCGCCTGGATGCGGAAGCCATTGCCCTCTACACCGGCCTTTGTCGCCAGATTGGCCATGCGCTCGAAGGACTCGATGAACTCGGGACGGCAATCCGGGTAACCGGAGTAATCCACCGCGTTCACGCCGATGAAGATGTCGCGCGCGCCGAGCACTTCAGCCCAACCCAGCGCCAGAGACAGAAACACCGTGTTGCGCGCCGGCACATAAGTGACTGGAATGCCTTCCCCCAACTCTTCAGGAATATCGATGCTGCTGTCGGTCAGTGCCGAGCCGCCCATACCGTTCAAATTGAGGCCGATCACCTTGTGCTCGACCACGCCCAGGTCGCGGGCGACTCGTTCTGCGGCGTGCAACTCTGCTTGAGACCGCTGACCGTAGTCGAAGCTCATGGTGTAGCAGCTGTAGCCTTCAGCACGGGCCATGGCCACGACCGTCGCGGAGTCGAGACCGCCGGACAGCAGGATGACCGCACGTTTTTCAGCAGTGTTCAGTTGTTCAGTCATCTCAGCGCCCCGGCTCGTCATTCCAAAGATATTTATGCAGCTGCAATTGCAGACGCACTGGCAGGTTGTCCGCCACCACCCAGTCAGCCAGGTCCCGCGCATTCAGGTCATGGTGGCTTGGCGAAAACAGCACTTCGCCCGCACGCTTGTCCAGGCCGTACTGAATCAGCTTGGACACCGCCCAGTCGTAGTCTTCCCGCGAGCAGATGACAAACTTCACCTGGTCATTGGGTGTGAGCAGTTCGATGTTCTCGTAGCGATTGCGGTGTGCTTCTTTCGAACCCGGGGTTTTCAGGTCGACGACCCGACTGACCCGTGGATCGACCGCCGAGATGTCGAGCGCGCCGCTGGTCTCCAGCGACACTTCGTAACCGGCGTCACACAACTGCTTGAGCAATGGGATGGCATTGGGTTGCGCCAGCGGCTCGCCACCGGTGACACAGACGTAACGCGGACGGAAACCGGCCACTTGCTCGAGGATGTCGTCGAGGGGGCGAATGGTGCCGCCGGTGAACGCGTAGGCGCTGTCACAGTATTGGCAACGCAATGGGCAACCGGTCAGGCGCACAAAAACTGTGGGCAGCCCGGCAGTCCGCGTTTCACCCTGCAACGAGTAGAAAACTTCGGTGATTCTCAATGTGTCTTGCATAGTCGCCACGGGCATAACAGCTAAACAGGCTGTCCGCCTCCGTCAGGCACTTCAAGGAACCCCGCCAACGCGCAGATCCCAAAAAGCGTGTTTCAGAAAAAGGGCGTGAATTCTAACGAAAAAACCCGCGACAGGCGCGGGTTTCTTCAAAACGGGTCAAGCAGCCCTTACATTTTTTGCAGATCACGCTGGGCCAGCTGCGCAGCGGAAGTGCCCGGATACTGGGACACAACCTGTTGCAGAATGCCTTTGACCTTGTCGGTGTGACCGAGGCGGCGCTCTACATCAGCCAGCTTGTACAGCGAATCAGGCACTTTGGGGTGCTTGGGGTATAGCTGCGAAACCTTGGCAAATGCCTGACCTGCACCTTGCAGATCGCCTTTGGCCAAATTGACTTCGCCCAACCAGTATTGGGCATTGCCCGCGTACTGGCTGTTCGGGTACTTGCGCAGGAATGCGGCAAAAGCCTGACTGGCCTTGTCGAAGTCCTTGGCTTTGATCAGGTCGAAGGCTGCATCGTAATACAGTTTTTCCTTCGCCGGATCAGCCGGTTCGCTACCCGCAGCAGGTGCTTGAGCGGCGGCCGCTCCTGCACCTGCGCCAGCGGCGGCACCGGGGGCATTCAAACTACCACCGGTGGAAGAATTATCAGGAGTCGCGGCTGGTGCAACGCCGGTTCCTATGCGCCGATCAAGATCCTGATATCGCTCCAGGCTCTCTTGCTTCATGCGCGCTACATCATTCTGCAGAACTTCGATCACACCCTGTTGGCGTGAAATCTGCTCCTGCATGGATTGCAATTGGTTGAACAGCACGCCCTGTGCCGAGACAGGGGTCGAAACCCCTCCCCCGGCATAGGCGCCGTTCGTACCGTAACCCGCAGGCGGATTGCTACTCCCGCTATTGTTATAGCCGGAGTCGTTATCGACCACAGGAACCGCAGCCCACACCGCAAGCGGTGCGAGGCTGAGAGCCAAAACAGTTACAGCACGACGGCACGTTCGCATGACGAATTACTTACGCAGTTCGACGCGACGGTTTTGAGCCCAGGACTGCTCGTCGTTGCCGGTAGCAACTGGACGCTCTTCGCCGTAGGAAACCAGTTCCAGCTGAGCTGGGGAAACACCTTGCAGTACCAGGTAACGCTGAACGGCTTTCGCACGACGCTCGCCCAGTGCCATGTTGTACTCACGAGTACCACGTTCGTCGGTGTTGCCTTCCAGAACAACGCGAGCGCCGTTTGCTTTCAGGTCTTTGGCGTGAACGTCCAGAGCGCGCATGGCTTCTGGCTTCAGGTCCGAGCTGTCGTATTCGAAGTAGAAGGTAGTGATTGCGCGCAGAGCAGCTTCTTCGCTCAGGGAGCCATCAACGGCACCAGTGTTAGCGCCGTAACCAGCGTTTGGATCAACAGCGCCTTCACCGGCATTGTCGCCGCCTTTGGACGAGCAACCTACAGCTACAGCCATGGCCAGAGCCAGCGCAGCAAATTTACCAAACTTCAGCATTTCCATCGTGAAACTCCTAATGAACCCCAGTGTGTTAAGTAAAACGTGTAGCGCCGCGTCAGTTCAGGTAAGGGGACCAGGAAGGTTCTCTGACTTCGCCTTGTGCGGTAGGAAGCGGGAGCCTTACGCGTCCATTAATGGACACGAGCATCAAGACTCCCCGGCCCTGCTGGCGGGTGGCGTAGATTACCATGGTGCCGTTGGGCGCAACAGTAGGCGACTCGTCCAGAGTGCTATCAGTGAGGATCTTTACACTACCGCGCTGCAAATCCTGGGCCGCCACCTTGAAATTAGTGAAGCCATCCTGGCGGTGAATCATCACCAGGGTCTTTTCATCAGCCGAAAGTTTAGGGTTGGCGTTGTAGTTACCAATAAAGGTCACGCGTTCCGCACCGCCACCACCGACGCTGGTTTTGTAGATCTGTGGCTTGCCGCCACGGTCGGAGGTGAAGTAGATGGTCGAACCATCCTTGCCCCAGAACGGTTCGGTGTTGATGCCGGGACCATTGGTGACGCGAGAGATCTGACGCGAGCCCAGGTTCATCACGTAGATGTCCGGGTTACCGTCTTTCGACAGTACGAATGCCAGGCGATTGCCATCCGGCGACCAGGCAGGCGCGCCATTGAGGCCTTCGAAGTTGGTGATCTGCTCACGGCGACCGGTGTCGATGTTCTGCATGAAGATACGCGGACGCTTCTGCTCGAACGAAACGTAAGCGATGCGCTTGCCGTCCGGTGCGAAACGCGGCGACAGGATCGGCTCGCGCGATTGCAGCAGAGTCACGGCGCGGGCACCGTCATAGTCCGAGCGTTGCAGCGTGTAGCGCGTGTTCTTCTCGGAGAAACGTTCGGCCGTCACGTACAGCAGGCGTGTCGAGAACGCACCTTTGATACCGGTGAGTTTTTCGAACGACTGATCGGCGATGTAGTGCGCCATGTCACGCAGTTGATCGACGCTGCCCGACACGCTGCCGGTCAGCACTTGCTGTTCGGTGGCGACGTTGAACAGAGCGTATTGAACCTGCAGGCGACCGCCCGCTGGAACGATGCTGCCGACCATAATGTACTGAGCGTTGATCGCCTTCCAGTCACGGAAAATGATTTCGCTGGCCTGGCTCGGCTGGCTGATCATGTTCTGCTTTGGAATCGGCGCGTAGTAACCCGAGTTGCGCAGGTCGTTGCCGATGATTTCGGCCATGTCATCCGGCAGCACGGTGCCGCCCTGGAAACCGAATGGCACTACGGCAATTGGAGTTGCCTGGGAGCTACCACTGCTGACCAGGATATTTTTTTCATCTGCTGTGGCCAGTCCTGCAAAGCAGAACATGACGACAAGCAGTCCTCGAAGAAGGTTTCTCACAAGGCTAGATCCTCAGGTGTGAATGTCATCTTGAATGAACGATAGGGTGCGAAATCAGCTGGCTTCAGACCCTGCATTTCGGTCAATCGACCAATATTTTTTACCGCCGCTACCGCTGAACTGTCGAACGGTACATCACCGCTGGACTTGGCAACCGATACGCCGGAGATTGTTCCATCAGGCAGCATGTTGATTTGCAGAATCACTTTCATGCCCTTGCGGGCCGACGGTGGCTGCGCCCAACCTTCGGAAGCACGCGAGCGAATCAAATCGTCGAAGTTACCCGCGACTTCATCACCCGTTTCATCCGCCAAGGCCTGCTGACGCTCCGTCGTGTCGGAAAGCAGATCGGCCAGGGCCTGAGCTTTTTTCTCATCGACGGATTTACGCGCCGCTTCCTGCGATTTTTTCTTCGCAGCATCGGCAGCAGCTTTCTTCTTCGCGTCTTCGGCGACTTTCTTCTTCGCCTCTTCAGCTTCGGATTTCTTCTTGGCGTCTTCTGCGGCTTTCTTCTTCGCGTCTTCGACAATCTTTTTCTTGGCTTCTTCAGCGGCCGCTTTCTTGGCCTCTTCTTCAGCCGCTTTCTTGGCTTCTTCTTCAGATTTCTTCTTGGCTATATCAGCCAATTGTTTCTCTTCGGCCTTTTTGGCTTCGGCGGTCTTCTTCGCTTCATCGGCTTTCTTGGCTTCATCAGCCTTTTTTGCCTCTTCCGCTTTCTTGGTCTCGTCGGCCTTCTTGGATTCTTCGGCTTTTTGAGCCGCATCTTCCTTCTTTTGTTCCGCGGCCTTGATCGCTTCCTGTTCGATCTTTTTCTGTTCCATCTGTTCGACTTCGGTCTGACGCGCGGCGGATTTCTTCGCCTCACCCGCAATCTTCTGATTGGTCTGGGTGGTCGCCTGACTTTTCGATTTCAGTTGGTACAAGGTCGCCTGGACAATCGGCTTGGCCGGCGGCAACTCCGGTGTGAAGGCGAAACTGACGAACAGCATGCCGAACACCAGCACGTGCAAGACAATCGCCAGGACACTAGGCCAGAAGTAGCTTTCCGAGGCGGACGGCTCTCGCATTTGCTGCATCAGGGTGCCTCGGTAATCAAGCCAACATTACCGACCCCGGCTTTCTGCAACCCGCCCATGGCGCCCATCACGGAACCGTAATCGACGGTCTTGTCACCGCGGATGAACACCTGGGTGCGCTTGCCGCCTTCGGTACCGGCGCGAATGATCTTGGTCACCGCGTCAGTCATCTGCGGCAAGGTCATGGCCTTGTCCTGTTGCTTTTCAGTGTCGACTTCGCTGCCAAGGTTCCAGTAGTAGGTCTTGTCAGCCTTGATCGAAATGGTCAGGACCTGGGTGTTGTTGTCCTGCGGCAAGGCTTCGCTGGAAACCTTGGGCAGATCAACTTTCACGCCCTGATTGAGCATCGGAGCGGTCACCATGAAGATGACCAGCAGCACCAGCATCACGTCGATGTAAGGCACCACGTTCATCTCGGCAACCGGCTTGCGCTTTTTGCGAGCTCGAGCGATTAAAGCCATTGGAAATTACCTGCTTATTCTTCGCTGGTGTGCACTTTGCGGTGCAGGATCGCCTGGAATTCATCGGCGAAGGTGTAGTAACGGCCCAGCAGGGTTTCACTGCGAGCAGCGAAACGGTTGTAAGCGATAACGGCCGGGATGGCTGCGAACAGGCCGATCGCGGTAGCAATCAGTGCTTCGGCGATACCCGGAGCCACGGTGGCCAGGGTCGCTTGCTGGGCAGTGGCCAGGCCACGGAAGGAGTTCATGATCCCCCAGACCGTACCGAACAGACCGATGTACGGGCTGACGGAACCGACGGTAGCGAGGAACGGCAGGCTCTGTTCGAGCTTTTCTTCTTCGCGGGAAATGGCGACGCGCATGGCACGGGCCACGCCTTCCATGACCGCTTCCGGGTCAACGCCTGGCTGCTGACGCAGACGGGAGAATTCCTTGAAACCGGCACGGAAGATCTGCTCGACGCCCGAATCCGGGTCCGGGTTGCTACCGGCCTGACGGTAGAGTTTGGACAGGTCGATGCCGGACCAGAAGCGCTCTTCAAAGCTCTCCAGGGCACGTCGACCGGCGCGCAGCAGGTTGCTGCGCTGAAAGATCATGATCCATGAGGTCACCGATGCGGCTACCAGGATCAGCATTACCAGTTGCACCACGATACTGGCATTGCTGACCAGGCTCCACATGGAGGAATGGTCGACGACGTTAGCTTCCACGCTTTATCTCCTGCTTTGAGTGTGTACCCGCGCCGCTCACGTCGGCAAAGGCCGTACGTAGAGCTTCGGGAATGGCCCGGGGTTTTAAACTTTCAGTGCGCACACAGGCCACCAGAAACTGCCCTTCGCAGAGCAGCGCATTATCCGTGGCTCGCCTGACCTGCTGTTTGAAGCGCAGGCTGACACGGTTCAATTCGATTACTTCAGCGCTTACCAGAAGCTCGTCGTCCAGTCGCGCCGGCGCGTGATAACGCGCTTCGCTGGAATGCACGACAAACAACAGGTCCTCGCCTGCCAGCTGGGACTGGGCAAAGCCCAGATCCCGGAGCCGCTCGGTTCGAGCCCGTTCCATAAACTTGAGGTAATTGACGTAATACACGATGCCGCCCGCATCGGTGTCCTCGTAATAAACGCGACAACGAAGTGCGAAAGGCTCAAGCCCGTTTTGCGCGCGCATACTCTAGTGCTTACTCCTCAGGTTGCCAATCCGGCCAGGCAACTGTTTTTCATTGATTCGCGGCTTTCTGGCAAAAGCACGGTCCTAGGACCGCGCAAATCCCGAATAAATCGGCCCGAAAGGTGATTAATCGTCTACCGCATCGAGGAACTCGTCTACAACGGGCATCTCGCCCAATCGTGACGGAATGTTTAAACCGAAGTGCAGATACGCGTGCCGAGTGACCACTCGCCCCCGCGGCGTGCGCATGATGTAGCCCTGCTGGATCAAATACGGCTCCAGCACGTCTTCAATGGTGTGGCGCTCTTCGCTGATCGCCGCGGCCAGACTGTCCACACCCACCGGCCCACCGTCGAACTTCTCGATCATGGTCAACAGCAGGCGCCGGTCCTGGTGATCGAAGCCACGCTCGTCGACGTCCAGCAGGTTCAAGGCCAGGTCGGCGATCGGTTTGGTGATGTGGCCCTTGGCACGCACTTCGGCGAAATCCCGAACCCTGCGCAACAAACGGTTGGCGATCCGCGGCGTGCCACGGGCACGACGGGCAATCTCAAAGGCGCCCTCCGGGTCCAGCGGCAAGCCGAGGATGTTCGCCGAACGACTGACAATCGTCGCCAGGTCGGCGGTGTTGTAGAACTCCAGGCGCTGGACGATGCCAAAGCGGTCGCGTAACGGGTTGGTCAGCATGCCGGCCCGCGTCGTCGCCCCCACCAGGGTGAACGGCGGCAGATCCAGTTTGATCGAGCGCGCAGCCGGCCCTTCACCAATCATGATGTCGAGCTGGAAATCTTCCATGGCCGGGTACAGCACTTCCTCGACGATCGGCGAGAGCCGATGGATTTCATCGATAAACAGCACGTCGTGGGGTTCAAGATTGGTCAACAGCGCCGCCAGATCACCCGGGCGCTCAAGCACCGGGCCCGAAGTGCTCTTGATCGACACGCCCATTTCCTGAGCGATGATGTTGGCCAGGGTGGTTTTACCCAGACCCGGCGGGCCGAAAATCAGCGTGTGGTCCAGGGATTCGTTACGCCCGCGTGCGGCCTGGATGAACAACTCCATTTGCTCGCGAACGGTCGGCTGGCCAATGTACTCGGCCAGGCTGACGGGGCGAATCGCCCGGTCCTGGACTTCCTCGCGGTCGCGAGGGCCGGGCGTGGCGGCAATCAGACGATCAGCTTCAATCACTTAGATCATTCCCTTCAGGGCACGACGAATCATGTCTTCACTGCTCAAACCTTTCTCCTTGATCGCGGAAATCGCCTTGCTGGCTTCCTGCGGCTTGTAGCCCAGGGATATCAGCGCGCTGACCGCGTCATTTTCGGCGGTGGCAACCGGCGCCACATCAGGCCCGCCCGGCTGGTTCGGCACCAGGGCGAACATCGCCGGCACGGTTTCCCAAGCCTTGAAGCGGTCCTTGAGTTCCACCAGTAAACGCTCGGCCGTCTTTTTGCCCACGCCCGGCACCTTGGTCAGCGCCGAGGTGTCCTGGGATTGCACGCAACGCACCAGCTCATCCACTTCCAGGCTCGACATCAATGCCAGGGCCAATTTCGGCCCCACACCATTGAGACGGATCAACTCGCGAAAAAAGTCTCGCTCACGCTTGCCGAAGAAGCCATAGAGTAACTGCGCGTCTTCACGTACGACCAAATGGGTGTGCAAGGTCAGCGGTTCACCGACCGACGGCAAGCGATAGAGCGTGGTCATGGGCACTTCCAGCTCATACCCCAGACCGTTTACATCCAGAATCAGGTGCGGCGGCTGTTTCTCAGCCAGTGTGCCGCGCAAGCGTCCAATCACGTTTCAGATCCTTGAGCGTTGGCCAGATCAATGACTGGCGACTGACAGAACAAGGGGTTTGCGCCGACAACACAGGCGCAAAACCCTCATTCGCTAAAAATGATTGCTGATGCTATCAGAGACGCAGGCGCCCGCCACGACTGCGTGCCGTTCCCAGGCCATGGGGCAACAGGCTGGAACGGGTATGCGCGTGGCAAATGGCAATGGCCAGGGCATCCGAAGCATCGATTTGCGGCTTGCTGGTCAATTTCAGCATGTGCATGACCATCATCTGCACCTGCTCTTTATTGGCGGCACCGGTGCCGGTCACTGCTTGTTTGACCTGGGTTGCGGTGTACTCAGCGATTTCCAGGCTTTCTTCGGCACCCGCCACGATCGCGGCGCCCCGGGCCTGACCAAGCTTGAGGGCAGAGTCGGCATTGCGCGCCATAAAGACTTTTTCGATGCCCATGGTCACCGGGCCGTAGGTCTGGATGACTTCACGCACACCGCGATAGACGATTTGCAGACGCTCATGCAGTTCGCCGGACCCGGTGCGAATGCAGCCCGACGCCACATACACGCAACCACGCCCGGTATCGCGTACCACGCCATAACCGGTGATGCGCGAACCGGGGTCGATACCAAGAATTAAAGTCATAACGCCTGCAGCTTAAAAATGATGCCTGCCGGCAATTGCTTGCTCGGCGTAAAGGCAGAAGCCGGACATGCCTGGCGGTGAAACATCACCGCCTGCACTTCCGGCTTCAAGAGTATTGCAGATCAATCAACCCAGCTGTGCGGCCACAGACTCTGGAATATCCGCGTTGGAGTAGACGTTCTGCACGTCATCCAGGTCTTCAAGCATGTCGATCAGCTTGAGCACCTTCTCGGCGCCTTCCAGGTCCAGCTCAGCGCTGGTGGTCGGCAGCATCACGATTTCCGCATCATCACCTTTGAAACCTGCCGCTTCCAGCGCGTTACGCACGGAGTAGAAGCCGGCGAACGAGGTGAACACGTCAATCGAACCGTCTTCATGGGTGACCACGTCATCGGCGTCAGCTTCCATGGCCGCTTCCATCAGCGCGTCTTCATCGACACCTGGCGCGTAGGAAATCTGCCCCTTGCGCTCAAACAGATAAGCCACCGAACCGTCGGTCCCCAGGTTGCCACCGCACTTGCTGAACGCATGGCGAACAGCAGCTGCGGTGCGGTTACGGTTATCGGTCATGCACTCGACCATCACCGCCACGCCACCCGGGCCGTAGCCTTCGTAGGTCAGTTCGACCATGTCGTCGGTATCGGCTGCACCGGCACCGCGGGCGACTGCGCGATCAATGATGTCGCGACTCATGTTCGCACCAAGCGCCTTGTCCAGCGCCAGGCGCAGGCGCGGGTTGGAACCCGGATCACCGCCGCCCTGACGGGCCGCAACGGTCAGCTCACGAATCCACTTGGTGAAAATTTTGCCCTTCTTGGCATCCTGACGTTCTTTGCGGTGCTTGATGTTCGCCCACTTGGAATGACCCGCCATATCTCGCTCCGAATTTCTCTTTGAAACATCGCCCGCCGCGCACGTTGTGTCGGCCAGCAACAAAAAATCTCGACCTAAAGAAAAGGCGCATCCCGGAAGGATGCGCCTTTGCGGTCAGCTTTACTCAGCCTTTGGTGTTTCGCGCAGACGAATGTGCAGTTCGCGCAATGCCTTGGCATCTACAGCACCCGGTGCCTGAGTCATGACGTCAGCCGCGCTCTGGGTTTTCGGGAAAGCGATCACTTCACGAATCGACTGGGCACCGGTCATCAGCATGACCAGACGGTCCAGGCCGAAAGCCAGGCCACCGTGCGGCGGCGCGCCGTATTTCAGAGCGTCGAGCAGGAAGCCGAACTTCTCTTCCTGTTCCGCTTCATTGATACCCAACAGGCGGAACACGGTCTGCTGCATTTCCTTGCGGTGGATACGGATCGAACCGCCACCCAGCTCGGTGCCGTTCAGAACCATGTCGTAGGCACGGGACAGAGCGATCGCCGGGTTGGCTTCCAGTTCTTCCGGGGTGCACTTCGGCGCGGTGAACGGGTGGTGCAAGGCGGTGAAGCTGCCGTCGTCGTTCTCTTCGAACATCGGGAAGTCGACAACCCACATCGGCGCCCACTTGCAGGTCAGCAGGTCCAGGTCGTTGCCGACCTTGATCCGCAGCGCGCCCAGGGCTTCGCTGACGATCTTGGCTTTGTCGGCGCCGAAGAACACGATGTCGCCATCGACCGCGCCAACACGATCGAGGATCACGTTGAGGTTGGCTTCAGGGATGTTCTTGACGATTGGCGACTGCAGGCCTTCAACACCTTTGGCGCGCTCGTTGACCTTGATGTACGCCAGGCCCTTGGCACCGTAGATGCCGACGAACTTGGTGTAGTCGTCGATCTGCTTGCGCGGCATGCTCGCAGCGCCTGGAACGCGCAGGGCGGCAATACGGCATTTCGGGTCGTTGGCCGGGCCGCTGAACACCTTGAAGTCGACGTCTTTCAGCTGGTCTTCAACGTCAACCAGTTCCAGCGGGTTGCGCAGGTCAGGCTTGTCGGAACCGTAACGACGCATGGCTTCTTCGAAGGTCATGTGCGGGAAGTCGCCGAACTCCAGGTCCAGCACTTCCTTGAACAGGTTGCGGATCATTTGTTCGGTGATGGCCATGATCTCTTTTTCATCGAGGAAGCTGGTCTCGATGTCGATCTGGGTGAATTCCGGCTGACGGTCGGCGCGCAGGTCTTCGTCGCGGAAGCACTTGGCAATCTGGTAGTAACGGTCGAAGCCGGCGACCATCAACAGTTGTTTAAACAGCTGCGGCGATTGCGGCAAGGCGAAAAAGCTACCGGCGTGGGTACGGCTCGGCACCAGGTAGTCGCGAGCGCCTTCTGGCGTGGCACGGGTCAGGATCGGCGTCTCGACGTCGAGGAAGCCGTTTTCGTCGAGGAAGCGACGGATGCTGGTGGTCATGCGCGAACGCAGACGCAGCTTCTCGAGCATTTCCGGGCGGCGCAGGTCGAGGAAGCGATAGCGCAGGCGGGTTTCTTCACCGACATCGGAGAACTCGTTCAGCGGGAACGGCGGGGTTTCCGACTCGTTCAGCACTTCCAGTTCATAGCCCAGCACTTCGATCATGCCCGACGCCATGTTGGCGTTGGTGGCACCTGCCGGACGCAGGCGAACCTTGCCAGTGATCTTCACGACGTATTCGCTGCGCACGCGATCGGCGGCGGCGAAGCTCTCGGCGCGGTCCGGGTCGAAAACCACCTGGGCCAGACCATCACGATCACGAATATCGAGGAAAATCACCCCACCGTGGTCACGGCGACGGTGCACCCATCCGCAAAGGGTAATTTCCTGGCCTTCCAGGGCTTCGTTCAGTTGGCCGCAATAATGGCTGCGCATCATGGTAGTGGTTTCACTTCTCGTAATCGAAATTCGGTTGGAGGCCTTGCAGGTGTTGCAAGAGCTCGCGCGTGTCGTTCAACTCAGGTTCCAGACCTTAGTCAGCTTTGTCGCCGCCGGCCAGATTCTTCTTGGAACCGGTCTTGAAATCGGTTTCGTACCAGCCGGTGCCGCTCAGGCGGAAGCCCGGCATGGACAGCATCTTTTTAAGCTCTGGCGCCTGGCAGGCAGGGCAGTCGACCAGCGGTGCTGCGCTGATCTTTTGAATGGCTTCCAACTGATGACCACAGGAAGCACATTGATAGTCGTACATCGGCATGGGGGTTGTCTCGGCGATCAGATTGCTACCGCGCACGCTGGGTTTTGCGGCAAAGAGCGGGATTATATCCATTAAATGCAGCCTGTGCAGCCGTAAGACTGCACAGACTGACACTCTGTCCGATCACCTGCGTGGCTAGGGCATTGCGACGCTGCCCCCTTCTTTCAGGCTGTGCACGACGCAGACAACCCGCACCAGCCCGGTAAAGTTCTTGACCCCGCCATGACGCAAGTGCACTTCGCGATCCACATGGGACAGCAGCGCACTGACCGTACAACAATTGACCTTGGCCATATCGCCCAGAATATCCCAGTACACCTGCTCAAGCCGCAAGCAGGTGGCAAAGCCGTTCAACCGCACCGACCGGGATAAAGGCCGGGCCAGCCCCATATCAAATTCGCTGACAAATGGATCAATCCTTATCTCCTTGACCGGACTGACCCTCCCCTCGCTTCGCCTGTCTTCGTAATCCATATCGTTGACACTCCTTTGTCATCCTTGCCTTCTGTAAGAGCACTCTCCGTGGCCCTATAAAAGCGCAGGCGCAAAGGTATATCCAGATGACTTTATGACCATCGACGTAGGATAAGCCAACAACTGAAGGGCGATCATGGAGAGCGTCCTAGGCCGGCTATTTTCCTACGCCGCCAGACGATTTTTAACGAGCTTAAAAGCGATTTGAAGAAGGCAAAAGACCGCGAATAACACCCGACGGGCGTCATTCGCGTAGTGACGATATTACTGATCCAGCAGAGACCGCAGCATCCATGCGGTTTTTTCGTGGACTTGCATGCGCTGGGTCAGCAGATCAGCCGTCGGCTCGTCGCTGACTTTTTCCAGCAGCGGAAAGATTCCGCGGGCGGTACGGGTGACCGCCTCTTGCCCATCGACAAGCTGCTTGATCATGTCTTCAGCGCTCGGCACACCAGCTTCTTCTTTAATAGAAGACAGCCGCTCATAAATCGAATAGGCGCCGGGGGCAGGAAACCCGAGGGCGCGAATGCGCTCGGCAATCGAATCGACGGCCAGGGCCAACTCGTTGTATTGCTCCTCGAACATCAGGTGCAGGGTCCGAAACATGGGACCTGTGACGTTCCAATGGAAGTTATGGGTTTTCAAATACAGCACATAAGTGTCCGACAGCAGACGCGAAAGCCCGTCAACGATGGACTTGCGGTCCTCTTCACTGATACCGATATCGATTGCCATGTTTTTCCCCTAAAGGTGATGAGTTCATCCAACAGGTGCAGGACCACTCTAGCAAGCCTGCCACCCCCTCGCCGCCCGGGATTGCACAATAACCTGCGACAAATCGCCCCGCGAAGCACCGCTGGACTGCCTGATTTGAGTAGCTGCAGGCTTTGCTGTTAAATAGACCGTGTGTCGCGACCGCCTATTTTTCGGGGGCTGCGCATAGGCTGGTACCGGGTACGTGTCCAACGCCTCTTATTGTTCTGAAGCGAACCGTGCTCCATCAGCTCTTCCTTGTGATCCGTCTTAACGTGAGTTAATCAAAATGTTGAAAATCGTCCACCTGCTAATGGGCGCAGCAGCTTTGCTGCTGTCCTTCATCCCTAGCCTGCAACCCGAAGCTGCTCCTTACCTGCAACAACCCGCTGCGCTGTACCTGGCCTTTTTCGGCCTGCTTAACCTGACCCTCGCTCCGGTTATCCCTTACTGGAACAAAGGTCCTCGTCACCAACTGCAAAACCTGGTCAGCGCCCTGCTGGTCCTGGCCGTCGTCCTGCAAACCCTGACGTTGCTCGCGCCGATGCCTGTCATCGCCGGTCAACCTGCCGTCCTGTTCAGCCTGGTGGCTGCACTGATCGCCGTTCTCCTGCACCTGGCTATCAGCTTCTACAAATCCTCGCCGGCCGCCGCCTCGCCAAGCTACGACATGAGCAACCGCGATACCGGCACCGTCAAGTGGTTCAACACCTCCAAAGGCTTCGGCTTTATTTCCCGTGATTCCGGCGATGATATTTTCGTGCATTTCCGGGCCATTCGTGGCGAAGGTCACCGTGTTCTGGTTGAAGGCCAGCGCGTGGAGTTCTCTGTCATGAATCGTGACAAAGGGCTGCAAGCCGAAGATGTGATCGCTGCATTGCCGCGTCGCTGATTCAAGGCTAAAAAAAACCGCGAGCAGCTGAGCTGTTCGCGGTTTTTTATTGCCTGCGGTTTTAATAATGAGGCGGAGGTGCTTCTTCTTCGAAGGTTTCGAACTGCCCGGCCATTTCTTCCTGGCGCTTGAGCAATGCAGCCATCTGCAATTGCAGGCGTTCAACGGCGCGCTGCTGCGTTGCCAGCACATCACTCAATGACTGGATGGTGTCATCCTGAAACGCCAGTTGGCTCTCCAGATCGGTAACGCGATCTTCCAGGCTCATGATTCAACCCTCCAGAAACGTGAAATGTTCGGTTAACAGCAGACGCAGGCGCTCGCGAATGGCCGCAATTTGCGCTGCGCTGTAAGGCACGGCCGGGTGTTTGCCCCAGACCGGGGCTGGCCAGGCGGCGTCCTCACGCTTGCGCACAATGACATGCATGTGCAACTGACTGACGACATTACCCAGCGCCGCGACATTCAGCTTGTCGGCGTCGAACGAATCCTTGAGCAGTTCCGCCAGCGCGGTCGTTTCCTGCCACAGCTGCTGTTGATCTGCGACACCTAACTGAAATATCTCACTGATATCTTCACGGCGTGGCACCAGGATGAACCAGGGGTAGTTCGAATCATTGGATAACAGCAACCGGCAAAGCGGGAAATCGCCAATCGGTAGCGTGTCTTGTTGAAGTCGTGGATCTAAAGCGAACACCGCGCGCACTCCCGCCAGGTCATCATTTTCAGCTTAGCGCCCATCCTGACAGGCTGCGCACCAAGCGACAGGACGCCAGCATACCCGTGAACGCCACTGCCTTCACACCGCACGAGCGCCCCTAAATGGGCCTTTTTTGCTCACGGCGCACCATTACAGAACCGCAGACCACGCCAAAAATGCTGAAATGACTGATAACCAATGAAAAGTTCCAGATGAGTCCGTTACCGCACTGTTTGATATCAGCACAGTGATTAAGATTTTTTGCACCAAAACCGCACAGTGCGTCTACGCTGAGTGCGTCAGCATCCGAGAATTACTCAACGAGGGGTGAACCGGTAACATTTTTCGTTGTCACGCTTTCCGTTTCAGTGGTGCAACACCATGCAATGCACGGCGTCAAGCGTACAAAAAACACGCTTGAAGCCCCCGGTTTCATGAGGTTTTTATAGCGACAGGCAGGTTTCCAGAAAAAAACAGCTACAGAATTCTGGTTTGTGCACGCTTGTTGCATTCACACCCACATAGCTTTGGAAGCCTCCGCTGGAAGTGGAAGCCTCAAGGCCAATAAAAACAGCGGCAGGGTTGCCCAATGGAGATTCAAACGTTTCACCAGGGACTCTTTTTAGCGATGCACAAGCCTTGGAAAACAACGTTAAAGTTGCCAATCCGCTTGCGTCTAGGCAGTAAATTTGCGACATCTACCAAGCTGTTTGCGACAGGGTCGTAAAGAAGCTGAAAGGTTAGATACGCAAGTATCGCCAACATGGTCGGCGTGATATAAGTTTGCGCCGACACAAAAAGAAAGAGCCGCCCAGATAAAAAAACAGGTGGGACGGCAGTACTCTTCTAAAAACCAAAGGAGCAAATCACGATGCGCGTGATGAAGTGGAGCATGATCGCACTGGCTGTTTCGGCTAGTACCTCGCAGTTCGCAATGGCGTCTTCTCAAGAGGAATCCAAGGGCTTTTTTGAAGATCAGAGTCTGAATGTTCATAGCCGTATGCTGTACATGAACCGTGATTTCAAAAACAACCCTAGCACTTCGCAAAGTTATCGCGAAGAGACTGGCCTCGGCGTACGTACCACTTATGAGTCGGGCTTCACTCAGGGCACCGTAGGCTTCGGTGTGGATGCCTTGGTCAATGCCATGGTCAAACTGGACAGTGGCCGTGGCCGCACCGGTAATGGCATGTTTGGTCGCGACAGCGAAGGCCGCCCAGAAGACACCCAATCCAAGGCTGGCGGTGCAGTTAAGTTCCGTCTGTCCGACACTGTCCTGAAATATGGTAACCAATACGTTGCCAGCCCTGTCTTCTCCACAGACGACAGCCGTCTGCTGCCAGAAGTTGCTACCGGCACCATCATCACCAGTAAAGAAATCAAAGGGCTGGAGCTGACCGCAGGTCGTTTCAGCGCCCTGAGTTCGCAGACTGGCATGGGCCGTGACAGCATCAACGGACCTCACAACCCAGGCCTGACCAGTGCCAACATTGCCGGCGCGACCTACCAGTTCACCGAAAACTTTGTAGCTGGCGTGGCAGCTTCCGATGTAGATGACTACTTCAAGAAGCAATACATCAACGCCAACTACACCCTGCCGATCAACGAAGATCAGTCCCTGAACTTTGACTTCAACGGCTATCGTTCCAAGAGCCAGGGTCAAGAGCTGAGCGGTGATGTTGACAACCGCATCTGGTCCCTCTCTGCTGCCTATAGCATCGGCGCCCACAAGTTCACCGTGGCACACCAACGCTCTACTGGTGATACCGGCTACGTTTATGGCGTTGACGGCGGCGGTACCATCTTCCTCGCCAACTCCATTCAGTACTCTGACTTTAACGGTCAAGACGAGCGTTCGTGGCAGGCTCGCTACGACCTGAACATGAAAACCTATGGCGTTCCTGGCCTGAGCTTCATGACTCGTTACGTCCGGGGTGACAACATCACCACTGGCGCCGAAGAAGGTAAAGAGCACGAGTTCGACTTCGAAACCAAGTACGTTATGCAAAGCGGCCCAGCCAAAGACCTGTCTTTCCGCTTACGTAGCGCGATCTACCGTACAAACTCCGCTTACAACGCCATCAACGGCAACGACAACAACGACACCCGCTTAATCGTCGAATACCCACTGAGCATCTTGTAATTTCTCAGCGGTAGTTCGATAGCCTCAAATCTGCAATAAAAAAAACCGCTCACCTGGTCAGGTGGGCGGTTTTTTTATGCCTGCTCGGTTTTCAATTCGTAAGCAGGCTAATAACGTTCACATGAATAACAGTAGGCAGCTAACATTCCTCAAGTGGCAGCCGAAAAAAACCCAGGCACCTATCGATGCCCGGGCTTGTGCGTTTAACTTGACCGAACAGCCAAGTAAAAAACGTTGTTACTACACTGCTGCTTCCTGAACCACACGAATAACCCGCTGTGGAAACGGAATATCGATACCCGCCGCTTTCAAACGATCACGGGACTGTTCATTGAACATGAACATCACATCCCAGTAATCCGCAGTCTTCACCCAAACACGCAGCGAAACAGTAATCGAACTGTCACCCAGGGTCGAAATAACGGCTTGTGGTGCAGGTTCTGTCAGGATGCGTTCATCTTTGGCCAAATCCAGCAACACTTCACGGGCCTTCTGCAAGTCCGCTTCGTAGTCCACGCCCACATCAAATACAACTTTGCGGGTTGGCTGACGATTTGTATTGGTAATGATACCGTTCGACAAGTTGCCGTTAGGCACAATGATGGTCTTGTTATCGCCAGTGCGCAGTACGGTGTGGAAAATCTGGATACTGTCGACCGTACCGGCAACGCCTTGGGCTTCGATCCAGTCACCAATGCGGAACGGACGGAACAACAGAATTAGCACGCCGCCGGCAAAGTTTGCCAGGCTGCCCTGCAAGGCCAGACCGATGGCCAGACCCGCCGCACCAATGGCCGCCACGAACGAAGTGGTTTCCACGCCGATCATTGATGCCACGCTGACTACCAGCAAAACCTTGAGAATAATGTTCGCCAGACTGCTGATGAAACCTTGCAGCGCGAGGTCGGCATTACGCAACGCCAGCAGGCCGCCAAGCTTTTGCGCCACCTTGCTGATCAACCACCATCCGACTGCCAGCGTGATGACTGCCAGCAGCACGCGGCTGCCGTACTCCATGATCATCGGGATCCAGGCTTGGGATGCCCTGACCAGGTTGTCCACTTCGGTATTCAAATCCATCTATTTTCTCCTGGGTTAAGCACAATCCGGGTGGGAGCGACGGTGCGGCGATCCGACCTGCTCGCGAAGAGGGCAGATCAGTCGACATCACTAATGAAATGACCCACCGCTTTCGCGAGCAGGCTCGCTCCCACAGGGTTCCCGCATTGCTAGGTCAGTCGCGGAAGTTGTTGAACTGCAGCGGCATATCGAAAGTCTTGGCGCGCAGAGCTGCAATCGCCTCCTGCAAATCATCACGTTTCTTACCGGTGATGCGCACTTGCTCGCCCTGAATGGCGGCCTGAACCTTGAGCTTGGCGTCCTTGACGTGAGCGACGATTTTCTTCGCCAGCTCTTTGTCGATGCCCTCCTTGAGGACGGCTTCCTGTTTCATCAGCTTGCCCGACGCGTAGGCATCCTTGACTTCAAGGCACTGCACGTCGATCTTGCGCTTGACCAGGGCCAGCTTGAGGATCTCGATCATCGCCTCGAGCTGGAAGTCAGCCTCGGCGGTCAGGTTGACGGTCAGGTCCTTTTCCTTGAATTCAAAGGTGCCCTTGCCTTTCAGGTCATAACGGCGATCGAGTTCCTTGACGGCGTTCTCGACCGCGTTGGTGACTTCGTGTTTGTCCAGTTCGGATACCACGTCGAACGACGGCATGTAATCTCTCCAATAAAAGGCGCGCTCGATAGCGATGGCGCGCGCTTGGCTTGCGGTTAAAATCGGGCTCATTATAACGGGTCTTTTCCAACCGATACTGCGAGCCTCACATGCCTGTGCCAAACCGAGCAAAAAGCTGATGTCCACCACCTGGCATGTATTGGGCGCCGGCAGCCTCGGCACCTTGTGGGCCACCCGCCTGGCGCGGGCCGGGGTGCCGGTCCGGTTGATCCTGCGCGATGAGCAACGCTTGCAGGCATATCAGGCGGCCGGAGGGTTGACGCTGGTGGAACACGGCGAAGCCAGCACCTATGACATCCCCGGTGAAACACCCCACGGCAACGAGCCGATCCACCGTCTGCTGGTGGCGTGCAAAGCCTACGATGCCGAAAAGGCCGTGGCGCAACTGGCGCCGCGCCTGGCGCCTGATGCCGAACTGATCCTGTTGCAGAACGGCCTCGGTAGCCAGGACGCCGTCGCCGCGCAGGCTCCCCAAGCGCGTTGTGTATGCGCCTCAAGCACCGAAGGCGCGTTTCGCGATGGCGACTGGCGTGTGGTGTTCGCCGGTCACGGCTACACCTGGCTGGGGGATGCCGGTCATCCGGTCGCGCCGATCTGGCTGGACGACTTGACTGCCGCCGGTATTCCTCACGAATGGAGCACCGACATTCTCACGAGGCTGTGGCGCAAACTGGCGCTCAACTGTGCGATCAATCCGCTGACCGTGCTGCACGATTGCCGCAACGGCGGCTTGCAGGAACACCATTGCGAAGTCGCCACCCTTTGCGTCGAACTGACCGACTTGCTGGAACGCTGCGGTCAGCCGGCAGCCGCCGAGGACCTGCAACAGGAAGTCGAACGGGTGATCCATGCCACCGCGGCCAATTACTCCTCGATGCACCAGGACGTCGCAAGCCAGCGCCGAACCGAAATCAGCTATCTGCTGGGCTATGTCTGCAAAGTGGCCTCGCGGCACCAGTTGAACCTGCCCCACCTCAATCAATTACAGCAGCGGCTGATTGCCCATCTTCAAAGCCTTGGATTGCCCAGCGACTGAGCAGCGGCTACGCTGGCCACTTGTTCCTTTTCAGCGATGAACCTGATGCCATTGCGCCAGCGTCTCGAAAACCTTCCCGTCGGCCAGAAACTGCTGGCCGCCCTGCTCGTGCTGTTGATCACCATCCTGCTGGTCGCCAACCTGACCTTTATCAGCGCCGCGTATTACATCTCTCAGGAAAGCATGGCGCCACAGGCCTTGCAGACCATCGGCCGACTGGTGTCCAACCCGAGCCTAGTGGCCGACGCCTTGAAGTCGCCGCAAAGCGCGGAACGCCTGCTCAACGAACTCAATAGCTATTCACCGCTGCGGGCGGCGGCCTTGTATGACGGCAAGGGTGAGCGATTGGCGCAATTGCAACATGGCGAGAAGCTGCAACTGCCAGAACGCTATCGGCATATCGAAGCCTGGCAGGCCACCGAGTTTCGCAGCAATCAGATCATCACCCTGCCCCGCCCCGGCACCGCGCCGGGCCACCTGTTGTTGGTGGCCAGCAGTGAACTGCCAATGGCGTTCTACACCGGGACCCTGACTGCCAGTCTCGGCATTCTGATCTTCAGTGTGCTGTTATGGCTGGTGATCGCCCGGCAAATCAAGCGCCTGATTACCCGGCCGATCCATCAGCTCGAAGAGCTGTCCCGGCAAGTGACCCGCGAAGAAAACTACGCCCTGCGCGCCTCCCGTGGCAACCACGACGAAATCGGCAGCCTCGCCGAGGCCTTCAACACCATGCTCTCGCGGATCGAAGCCCGGGAGCAGCAGCTCAAACGGGCCCGGGACGATTCCCAGGCGGCTTACGATCAGGCGCAAGGCCTGGCCGAAGAGACCCGCCACACCAATCGCAAGCTGGAACTCGAAGTCCAGGTGCGCAGCAAGATCGAGAAAAAACTTACCGGTTTCCAGAACTACCTCAACAGCATCATCGACTCCATGCCGTCGGCCCTGATCGCCCTTGATGAGCAGCTCTACGTGACCCAGTGGAATCAGGAAGCCAGTGCGCTGTCCGGCACGCGTCTGGACGAAGCCTTGAACCAGCCGATCTTCCTCGCCTTCGAACCCTTGAAGCCATTTCTGCCGCAGCTCAAGCAAACCGTCGAGCAGCACACCGTGGCGAAGATCGAGCGCGTGACCTGGTTCAAGGACGATGAACCCAAGCATTACGCCCTGACCTTCTACCCGCTGATGGGCGGCGCCGGGCGCGGCGTGGTGATCCGGATCGATGACATCACCCAGCGTCTGTCGCTGGAAGAGATGATGGTGCAGTCAGAAAAAATGCTCTCGGTCGGTGGCCTCGCCGCGGGCATGGCCCACGAGATCAACAATCCGTTGGGCGCGATCCTGCACAACGTACAGAACATTCGGCGGCGCCTGTCACCTGACTTGCCGAAGAACCTCGAACAGGCTGAGCTAGCCGGCATTTCCCTGGACACGGTCAACAAATACCTGCAATTGCGCGAAGTACCGCAGTTGCTTGATGGCATTCAACAGGCTGGCGCCCGGGCCGCGAAGATTGTCACGCACATGCTCAGCTTCAGCCGCCGCAGCACCCGGCAAATGGCCCCGTGCGACCTGCCGGCGCTGATCGATCAGGCGGTGGAAATCGCCGGTAACGACTTCGACCTGGCCATCGGTTTCGACTTCAAGGGCCAGGCGATCATCCGTCAGTTCGACCCTGCGCTGGGCCCGGTGCCCGGCACGGCCAACGAACTGGAACAAGTGCTGCTCAATTTGTTGAAAAACGCCGCCCAGGCCATTCACCAACGTGAAGACGACAGTGAACCCGGGCGAATCATTCTGCGCACCCGGCTGAATCCGCCGTGGGCCGAAATCCAGGTCGAGGACAACGGCATCGGCATGAGCGAGAACGTGCGCAAACGCACCTTCGAGCCGTTCTTCACCACCAAGGAAATCGGTCAGGGCACAGGCCTTGGCTTGTCGGTCTCGTATTTCATCATCACCAATAACCACAAGGGGCAGATGGAGGTGCAATCGACGCCGGGCCAAGGCACCTGTTTCACTTTGCGCCTGCCGCTGGCCGGCTCCCCCGTCATCTCTCAAGAACTCAATCAGCTATCGAGGTAACCCATGGGCTTTCGCTTGTCGAAGATTTACACCCGCACCGGCGACAAAGGCGAAACCGGGCTCGGCGATGGTCGCCGCGTGCCCAAGGACCACCCGCGGATCGAGGCCATTGGCGAAGTCGACACGCTGAACAGCCAAGTGGGCGTGCTGCTGGCCGGATTGGCCGCAGAAAGTGCTGCGAATCCGGGTTTGAACGAGGTGATTGAGGTTTTGGCGCCTTGCCAGCATCGGTTGTTCGACCTCGGCGGCGAGTTGGCGATGCCGGAGTATCAGGCGTTGAATGCAGCGGAAATCGAACGGCTGGAAACGGCGATCGATCTGTGGAATGAGGAGTTGGGGCCGCTGGAGAATTTCATTCTACCGGGAGGTTCAGCGCTGATTGCCCAGGCCCATGTGTGCAGAAGCCTGGCGCGCAGCGCGGAGCGGCGGTGTCAGCAGTTGAATGCGATTGAACCGTTGGCCGGGGTTGGCTTGGCGTACATCAATCGGCTGTCGGATGTGTTGTTTGTGGTGGCCAGGGTGATTGCCAAGCGGCAGGGGGTTGCCGAGATTCTTTGGCAGGCGGCTGCTAAACCTCAGGAATAATTGGCGTATTCGAGGACGCTATCGCGAGCAGGCTCGCTCCCACAGCTGACCGAGTTCCTCCAGAAGGAATGCGATCAAAGGTGGGAGCGAGCCTGCTCGCGATGAGGCCGGTGGCTACATCACAGAATCAGGCCAAAACGCCCGAATCCCCGCCACTCCCTGCGCCCCCGCCTCCCAAGCCTTTTGCTGTTCCGCCGGGCCAACACCACCGAGCAAGAACACCGGTTTGCTGAAACCGTCGATCAACGCCGCCACCTGCTCCCAGCCCAACGGCAGCGCATCCGGATGAGTCTGGGTCGGCTGCACCGGTGACAAGGTCACAAAATCCACGCCCATCTGCTCGGCCAGCGCCAGCTCTTCAGCGTTGTGGCAAGACGCCGCCAACCAGCGCGACGCCGGTAACGGTCGACCCGCCGCTGCATATTTGCGCAACTGCGCTGACGTGATGTGCCAGCCGGCGGACGGGAAGTCGCCCAGCCACTCGAACGGGCCCTTGATCATCAACTGCGCCTTGCCAGCACACAGCCCCGCCGCATCCACCGCCAGATCGCGGTATTTCGGATCGTAGCCGTTGGGTGCCCGCAGCTGGATCAGCTTGATGCCGCCAGCGATGGCTTTCTGGATTCCACGCAGCAAGGCCGGGGTTTCCAGGTCTTCAGGCGTAATCAAATACTGCGCAGGCAAACGTGCAGCCGCCACGATCGGCTGGTTGGCCGCGGGGAACTCATAGCTCAGCAGATCACGCTGGCCCACCCATTCCAAAGGCTGGCCTTCGGCGCCATGGGGCTCGCCGGTAAAGGACGAAACTTCCCAAACGTCCAGCAACACTTGCTTGTCCGGGTAATCGTGGCGGACTTTGATCAACGGACGCGCGGCGCTGACCACAATGCCCAACTCTTCCTGGAGTTCGCGAGCCAATGCGCTTTCGACGGATTCGTCGTCCTCGACCTTGCCCCCGGGGAATTCCCACAAGCCGCCCTGGTGCTGGGTGTCGGCACGGCGTGCGATAAGGATCTTGCCGCTGCTGTCGCGGATAACGGCGGCGGCTACGTGTACTCGTTTCACTGCCCAATCTCCTCCAGGCCAGCCTTCTGCCAGGCCTTGAACGACGGCCATTGATAGACGGTTTCAACGTAGGCTTCGTCCACCGCCGGCAATTTCACCTGATAGGTGCGCAGGCGCACGGCAATCGGGGCGAAGAAGGCATCGGCGAGGGTCGCGCCGCCGAACAGGAACGGACCGGTTTCAGTGGCGACCGCACGGCATTCAGCCCACAACGCCAGCATGCGCTCGATGTCTGCCTGAACCTCAGGAGGCGTCGGCGATAGCGGTGCGTCGCGGCTCAGGTCGAACGGCATGTTGCCGCGCATGGCAAAGAACCCGGCGTGCATCTGCGCACAGGCCGAACGGGCCTGGGCACGGGCGGCGGTGTCTTTGGGCCAGAGGCCAGCGTCGGGGAATTGCTCGGCCAGGTATTCGGCAATCGCCAGAGAATCGGCGATGGTGCCGTGCACGGATTTCAGCAGCGGGACTTTGCCGGTCGGCGAATGCTTGAGCAGGCGTTCGCGGGTGTCCGGCTGGCCCAGCTTGATCAGTTCTTCGGTGTACGGGGCGCCAGTGAGGTCAAGGGCCAGTGCGCCGCGCAGGGACCAGGAGGAAAGCAGTTTGTCGCCGATGATCAGGTGGAGGCTCATGTTCGGGACCTTTTGAGAAGGGAAGCGGGCCAGCATTTGCAGTGTCTGGTCGGCCGTCTTCGCGGGCGATCCGACGTGCCCGCGAAAGCGATCTATCTTATGTGCGGTATTCGGCGTTGATCTTCACGTATTCGTGGGACAGGTCGGTGGTCCAGATGGTTTCGCTGCAATCGCCGCGACCCAGTTCGATACGGATGGTGATTTCTTCCTGCTGCATCACCGCCGCGCCCTGGGCTTCGGTGTAGGTCGCGGCGCGGGCGCCACGGCTGGCGATGCAGACTTCGCCGAGGAACACGTCGATCTTGCTGACGTCCAGGTTCGGCACGCCGGCACGGCCAACGGCAGCAAGGATGCGGCCCCAGTTCGGGTCGGACGCGAACAGCGCGGTCTTGATCAGCGGCGAGTGCGCCACGGTGTAACCGACGTCCAGGCATTCCTGATGATTGCCGCCGCCGTTGACTTCAACGGTCACAAATTTGGTCGCGCCTTCGCCGTCACGCACGATGGCCTGGGCCACGTCCATGCACACTTCGAACACGGCTTGTTTCAGCTTGGCAAACAACTCGCCTTCGGCGCGGGTGATTTCCGGCAGCGCGGCCTGACCGGTGGCGATCAGCATGCAGCAGTCGTTGGTCGAGGTGTCGCCGTCGATGGTGATGCGGTTGAACGACTTGTTGGCACCGTCCAGCAGCAGATTCTGCAACACGTCGCGGGAAACTTTGGCGTCGGTGGCGATGTAGCCGAGCATGGTCGCCATGTTCGGACGGATCATGCCCGCGCCTTTGCTGATGCCGGTAACGGTAATAGTCACGCCGTCATGCTGGAACTGGCGGCTGGCACCTTTGGGCAAGGTGTCGGTGGTCATGATGCCGGTGGCGGCGGCTTCCCAGTTATTCACTGACAGGTCGTCAAGGGCGGCTTGCAGCGCACCTTCGATTTTCTCGACCGGCAGCGGCTCACCGATCACACCGGTGGAATACGGCAGCACCAAGCTGGCGTCAACGCCGGTCAATTCAGCCAGTTTCGCGCAGGTGCGCTCGGCGGCGGCCAGGCCAGGTTCGCCCGTGCCGGCGTTGGCATTGCCGGTGTTGGTCAGCAGATAACGTACCGGGCCTTGCACTCGTTGCTTGGCCAGAATCACCGGAGCGGCGCAAAAGGCGTTCAGGGTGAACACGCCCGCGACCGTGGAGCCTTCGGCGCAGCGCATGACCACAACATCCTTGCGCTCCGGGCGCTTGATGCCGGCCGAGGCGATACCGAGTTCAAAACCGGCAACCGGGTGCAACGTTGGCAAAGGACCAAGACCAACAGCCATGAATGCGCTCCTTAATAAATGATGTCAGCACCGCTCTCAGGAAGAACGGTGGTGTAAATGGCAAAACGCCGCGACGGCTGATGCCGGTCGCGGCGCGGGTATTTCAGCGTATGAAACGGGTTTACTGGATCTGCCCGTGGCAATGCTTGAATTTCTTGCCCGAACCGCAGTAGCACAGTTCGTTACGGCCCAGCTTCTGTTCGTTGCGAACCGGTGCAGTGGCGAGGGCGACATCGACCTCTTCACCGAGCAGTTCCGGTTGCTCAAGACCAGGCGCTTCGTCGTGCAGGAACTGCATGCGCGCCGCCAATGCCTCGGCTTCCTGACGCAGGCGTTGCTCTTCTGCTTCCGGATCTTCGCGGCGAACCTGAACGTGCGACAGCACACGGATCGAGTCGCGCTTGATCGAATCCAGCAGCTCGGAGAACAGCGTGTACGACTCGCGCTTGTACTCTTGCTTCGGGTTCTTCTGTGCATAACCACGCAAGTGGATGCCGTGACGCAGGTGATCCATGGTCGACAGGTGGTCTTTCCACAGGTCGTCGAGCACACGCAGAACGATTTGCTTCTCGAAGGTGCGCAGTGCGTCGGCACCGGCCTGATCTTCTTTCTCGTTGTAGGCAGCGATGAGCTCCTGCATCAGCTTCTCGCGCAGGGTTTCTTCGTACAGGTGATCGTCTTCGTCGAGCCATTTCTGGATCGGCAGCGCCACACCGAAGTCGCTCTGCAACGCAGCTTCCAGACCGGCCACGTCCCACTGCTCTGGCAGCGATTGCGGTGGAATGTGCGCACTGATGGTCGCGTTGAGCACGTCCTGACGGAAGTCGGCGATGGTTTCACCGATGTTGTCGGCGGCCAGCAACGTGTTACGCATGTGATAGATCACTTTACGCTGTTCGTTGTTGACGTCGTCGAACTCGAGCAGTTGCTTGCGAATGTCGAAGTTACGACCTTCAACCTTGCGCTGAGCCTTCTCGATGGCGTTGGTCACCATACGGTGCTCGATCGCTTCACCGGACTGCATGCCCAAGGCTTTCATGAAGTTCTTCACCCGGTCAGAGGCGAAGATGCGCATCAGGCTGTCTTCCAGCGACAGGTAGAAACGGCTGGAACCGGCGTCACCCTGACGACCGGCACGACCACGCAGCTGGTTGTCGATACGGCGCGATTCGTGACGCTCGGAAGCGATCACCTGCAAGCCGCCCGACTCCAGCACTTGCTGGTGACGTTTCTGCCAGTCGGCCTTGATCTGGGCAATCTGCTCAGGGGTCGGATTTTCCAGGGTCGCAACTTCCACTTCCCAGTTGCCGCCCAACAGAATGTCGGTACCGCGACCGGCCATGTTGGTGGCGATGGTCAGCGCACCCGGGCGACCGGCCTGGGCAATGATCTCGGCTTCTTTTTCGTGGAACTTGGCGTTCAGGACCTTGTGTTCGATGCCTTCCTTCTGCAGCAACGCAGACATGTGCTCGGACGTTTCGATGGTTGCAGTCCCCACCAGCACCGGACGGCCCAGGGTCATGCATTCCTTGATGTCGTTGATGATCGCCGCGTATTTCTCTTCGGCGGTCAGGAACACCAGGTCGTTGTAATCTTTGCGCGCCAGCGGTTTGTTCGGTGGAATGACCATCACCGACAGACCGTAGATCTGGTGGAATTCGAACGCTTCGGTGTCCGCAGTACCGGTCATGCCGGACAGCTTGTTGTACAGACGGAAGTAGTTCTGGAACGTGGTCGAGGCCAGGGTCTGGCTTTCGGCCTGGATGTTCAGGTTTTCCTTGGCTTCGATGGCCTGGTGCAGGCCTTCGGACAAACGGCGACCCGGCATGGTGCGGCCGGTGTGTTCGTCGACCAGGACGACCTGGCCATCCTGCACGATGTATTCGATGTTGCGATTGAACAGCTTATGAGCGCGCAGACCGGCATAAACGTGGGTCAGCAGGCCCAGGTTGTGCGCCGAATACAGGCTCTCGCCTTCAGCCAGCAGGCCGACGCGGGTCAGCATGTCTTCGATGAACTGGTGACCGGCTTCGTTGAGCTCGACCTGACGGGTCTTCTCGTCAACGGTGTAGTGGCCAGCCTTGGTGACTTCGCCTTCCACTTCTTCGACGTGCAACTCCAGCTGCGGGATCAGTTTGTTGATCTCGATGTACAGCTTGGAGCTGTCCTCGGCCTGACCGGAAATGATCAGCGGGGTACGGGCTTCGTCGATGAGGATGGAGTCGACTTCGTCGATCACGGCAAAATTGAGTTCGCGCTGGAATTTTTCTTCCATGCTGAACGCCATGTTGTCGCGCAGGTAGTCGAAACCGAATTCGTTGTTGGTGCCGTAGGTGATGTCGGCGGCGTAAGCAGCGCGCTTCTCTTCCGGCGGCTGGAATGGGGTGACCACACCGACCGTCATACCGAGGAATTCGTAGAGCGGACGCATCCAGTTGGCGTCACGACGGGCCAGGTAGTCGTTCACCGTCACAACGTGCACGCCCTTGCCGGACAGCGCGTTGAGGTAAACGCCCAGTGTTGCCACCAGGGTCTTGCCTTCACCGGTACGCATTTCCGCGATCTGGCCTTCATGCAAGGTCATGCCGCCAATCAGCTGGACATCGAAGTGGCGCATACCCATGACACGCTTACCGGCTTCGCGGGCGACCGCAAAGGCTTCTGGCAGCAGCTTGTCGAGGGTTTCCCCTTTGGCGATGCGGGCCTTGAACTCGTCTGTCTTGGCACGCAATTGATCGTCCGAAAGGGCCACCATTTGCTCTTCGAAGGCATTGACGAGTTGCACCGTCTTGAGCATGCGTTTGACTTCACGCTCGTTCTTGCTTCCAAAAAGTTTCTTTAACAAAGGCGCAAACATATCGGCAGGATCTTCCACACTAAAGGGATGGAGGGCGGCCCCGTGAGTCGCCCGTGCAGCCCTCATGGCCGCATGCGAACGAGCATTCTACCCGGAAACGATGGTGAGGAAAGTGGCGTTGTTCCACGATGCATGCACTGCGCTGTGACGGGGCTCACTTAAAATAAGGGCTTTTTGCGCAACTTCAAGCCATTCGCGGCAGAAGTTACTTGTTGATTTAATGGGTAAAGCGCTCGCAAAGCAATGGGTCGGGCGCATGTGATGCTTTCTGCTACCATGGCGGCTCTGTTACTTCAGGTGTCTGATCATGGCATTTCGCCCTCTCACGGCCAGAGCACCCGCCGTTCTGCTTCGCGAAGCCAAGCCGCTGAAAGCCATTTTTGGCCATGCTCAACGCCTGGGTCATCTGCAACGTCTGCTCGAAAGCCAGTTGCAGCCTGCTGCGCGCGAGCATTGCCATGTGGCCTCGTGGCGCGAAGGCAGTTTACTGCTGATCGTCACTGACGGTCATTGGGCCACCCGCCTGCGTTACCAGCAAAAACGCCTGCAACGCCAGTTACAGATGTTCGACGAGTTCGCCAGCCTGACGCGGATTCTGTTCAAAGTGCAGCCCCCCACCGTTCAGCAAGGGGCGGCGGGGCATACCATCAGTTTGTCGACGGATGCCGGCGCAACCATTCAGGCCACGGCCGATGGCATCAGCGATCCGAATCTGCGAGCGGCGCTGGAACGCCTTGCGGCGCACGCCAAACCCAAAACCTGAAATTGATGTTTCACCTGTAGGATCGCCGCACCGCTCGCTCCTACAGGGTTGTGTCCGGCCAGTGGTTGTCAGCGGCGTTTACTGCCACCGAGCAGCGAGCCCATCAGTCCGCGTACCAGCTGCCGGCCCAATTGATTGGCCGCCTGGCGCATCGCCGATTTCAGCGCCTGCCCCGCCGCCGTGCCGAGGAATTCCCCGGCCTTGTCGGTGAAACTCGGCTCTTCGGCGGCCGGTTTACCCGGAACGGCCTCAGGCTCCGGCGCCAACCCTTTACGGCCCATCAATATTTCATACGCCGATTCCCGATCAACCGGCTTGTCATACCGCCCCTTGAACGGCGACCCGGCGATCAGCATCGTGCGCTCGGTTTCGGTCAACGGCCCGATCCGCGATTGCGGCGGGGCGACCAAGACACGCTGGACCATCTCCGGCGTGCCCTTGTCCTGCAAGGTGCCGACCAGCGCCTCGCCGATCCCCAGTTCGGTCAACACCGACAGGGCATCAAACGCCGGGTTCGGCCGGAAGCCCTCCGCCACCGCTCGCAGGGATTTCTGCTCCTTGGCGGTGAAGGCGCGCAAACCATGCTGGATGCGCAGGCCGAGCTGAGCCAGCACGTCATCCGGCAAGTCGCCCGGTGATTGCGTGACGAAATAAACGCCCACGCCTTTGGAACGAATCAGCCGCACCACCTGCTCCAGGCGATCCTGCAAAGCCTTGGGCGTGTCGGCGAACAATAAATGCGCTTCGTCGAAAAACAGTGCCAGCAGCGGTTTGTCCGAATCGCCACGCTCCGGCAGTTGCTCGAACAACTCGGCCAGCAACCACAGCAGGAATGTCGCATACACCTTCGGCGCTTCGTGGACCAGACGACTGGCATCCAGCAAATGAATGCGCCCACGGCCGTCAGCCGTCGGTTGCAGAATGTCTTCGAGTTGCAGCGCCGGTTCACCGAACAGCGCTTCGGCACCTTGTTGCTCCAGGGTCGCCAGACGCCGCAACAGCGCCTGACTGGAACCGGTGGTCATCAACGCCGCGTCGTCCCCCAGCAACTCAGGGTTGTCACGCAGGTGATTGAGCAGCGCCTTCAGATCCTTGAGGTCCAGCAGCAACAACCCTTCGCGGTCCGCGACCTTGAACGCGGCATACAGCGCCGACTGCTGGCTGTCGGTCAACTCCAGCAGGCTGCCGATCAGCAACGGCCCCATTTCGCTCAAGGTGGTGCGCAATGGATGACCGGACTCAC
This sequence comes from Pseudomonas sp. SG20052, assembly GCF_031766055.1. Taxonomy (NCBI): domain Bacteria; kingdom Pseudomonadati; phylum Pseudomonadota; class Gammaproteobacteria; order Pseudomonadales; family Pseudomonadaceae; genus Pseudomonas; species Pseudomonas sp. SG20052. Next base: position 5,262,331 of record NZ_CP134498.1, read on the forward strand.
CGTGAATGTCCCACAGGGTGACCGGGTAAGCCGCAGGCTTGTGGTTGAGCCACGGCATCCCGGCGATCCGCTCGGCGATTTTGCCTTGAGGGTTGCCGGCGGCACCCAGGCCACACAGGTCGCCCTTGATGTCTGCCGCGAACACCGCCACGCCCGCGTCGCTGAAGGCTTCGGCCAGTCGCTGCAACGTGACGGTTTTACCGGTCCCGGTAGCGCCCGCGACCAGGCCGTGACGGTTCGCCAGGCGCATGGCCTGGGAGATAGGCTGGCCGGCAAGGTCAGCGCCGATAACGAGTTGCGATGAGTCAGGCATTTTGTCACCCATGGTTAATCTTTGATCCTGCACGGCCGATACAAATAGTTGTGAGACCAATCCGAAAATAGCGTCGGTAATTCCCTAAGGAGAGGATGGAAATATCAGCTTTTTTTCAACATTGCCCATTTTGCGTGCCTTTATAAAAGCACGCTCAGGACATTAAGACCTTAGCGGAACCCCAAGCCATGAACAAAAACCTGCGTTTCAGCCATAAAATCTTGCTTGCGCCGCCCTCATCGTCATTGCCGCCTTCGCCTCGTTCACACTGTACAACGACTACCTGCAGCGCAACGCCATTCGCGAAGACCTGGACAATTACCTCAACGAGATGGGAGACGTCACCGCCAGCAACATCCAGACCTGGCTGACTGGCCGTATCCTGCTGATCGACAACCTCGCTCAAAACATAGCCGTCAATCCTGAACAGGCCAACGTCGCCAGTCTGCTTGATCAGAAAGCCCTGACGTCGACTTTCATGGCGTCCTACCTGGGCGACTCCACCGGCAGCTTCACGATTCGTCCCGACGCCAAAATGCCTGCCGGTTTCGATCCGCGGGTACGTCCTTGGTACAAAGGCGCCGAAAGCAGCAGCACGGCCACCCTGACCGAACCTTACATCGATGCGGCCACCGGCCAGACCATCATCTCCATCGCCACCGCCTCGAAAAAGGCCGGGCAAAGCGTGGGTGTGGTGGGCGGCGACTTGAGCCTGCAAACCCTGATCGACACCCTCAGCGCCCGTGATTTCGACGGCATGGGTTACGCCTTCCTGGTCAGCGCCGACGGCAAGATCCTGGTGCACCCGGACAAAGCCCTGGTGATGAAGTCCCTGAGCGAGGCGTACCCGAAAAGTACCCCGCGCATCAGCAGCGACTTCACTGAAGTGGAAGTGGACGGCAAGACCCGCATCGTCACCTTCACTCCGATCAAAGGCCTGCCATCGGTCAACTGGTACATCGGCCTGTCGGTCGACAAAGACAAAGCTTTCTCGATGCTCAGCGAGTTCCGCGCCTCAGCGGTCGTCGCGACGATCATTGCCGTGGCGATCATCATCGCGTTGCTGGGCATGTTGATCCGCATCCTGATCCAACCGCTGCACGTCATGACCCGCGCCATGGAAGACATCGCCGACGGTGAAGGCGACCTGACCAAACGTCTGACCATCGTCAATAACGACGAATTCGGCGTTCTAGGCACAGCGTTCAACCGTTTTGTCGAACGTATTCACGGTTCGATCCGTGAAGTGTCCTCGGCCACCGGCCAGGTCAACGAAGTCGCGCTGCGTGTGGTCGCCGCGTCGAATTCGTCGATGTTCAACTCCGACCAGCAAGCCTCGCGCACCAGCAGCGTGGCCGCCGCGATCAACCAGCTCGGCGCCGCCGCTCAGGAAATCGCCCGCAACGCTGCCCAGGCGTCCAGCCAGGCCAGCGATGCCCGCAGCCTCGCCGAAGATGGCCAGCAAGTGGTGGATCGCAGCATCAAAGCGATGAATCAGCTGTCGAGCATGCTCAGCGCTTCGAGCACCAACATCGAATCGCTGAACAGCAAAACCGTGAACATCGGGCAGATTCTCGAAGTGATCACCAGCATCTCCCAGCAAACCAACCTGCTGGCGCTCAACGCAGCCATCGAAGCGGCCCGCGCCGGTGAAGCCGGGCGTGGTTTTGCCGTGGTGGCTGACGAAGTGCGCAACCTGGCGCACCGCACGCAGGAATCGGCGCAACAGGTGCAGACCATGATCGAAGAGCTGCAAGTCGGCGCCCGCGAATCCGTCAGCACCATGAGCGACAGCCAGCGCCACAGCCAGGACAGCGTGGAAATCGCCAACCTGGCGGGCGAGCGCTTGAACAGCGTGACGTTGCGTATTGGTGAGATTGACGGGATGAACCAGTCGGTGGCGACCGCGACCGAGGAACAGACGGCGGTGGTGGAGTCGATCAACGTCGACATTACCGAGATCAACACGCTGAATCAGGAAGGCGTGGAGAACCTGCAATCGACGTTGCGGGCGTGTTCGGACCTGGAGCAGCAGGCGGCGCGTCTTAAGCAGTTGGTGGGCAGTTTCCGTATTTGATGCGGCATTGAGGTCCTCTTCGCGGGCAAGCCTCGCTCCTACAAATTAACGCTAATCCGTGTAGGAGCGAGGCTTGCCCGCGAAGGCGGTCTGAAATACACCGCAAAAACCTCGCTGATCTGCGCGCCACAAAACCCCGACCGAACATCTATCCTTCATAAAGGTCAACCAAGGGAGAACAACGGACCGGAGGGATGCTCACTGTGCATATCGCGGACATCACCATGTTCTACGCCCCGGCCAGCGGTGGCGTGCGCACGTATCTGGATGCCAAGCACCGTCGCCTGAGCATCAAGCCAGGCATTCGCCACAGTTTGCTGATTCCAGGGGCACACCTGAGTGAGCATGACGGCATCTACTCAGTTCCAGCCCCGGCCCTACCTTTCGGCAAGGGTTATCGTTTTCCTCTCCGCTTGGCGCCATGGCGAAATGTCCTGCATGATTTGCAGCCTGACCTGATCGAAGTCGGCGACCCTTACCTCACCGCATGGGCAGCTCTGGATGCGCGCCGGCAACTGGATGTGCCGGTGATCGGCTTTTATCACTCGGACCTGCCACTGCTGGTCAGCAATCGAATGGGCAATTGGGTGACCCCGAATGTCGAGGCCTATGTCCGCAAGCTGTATGGCAACTTCGACCGGGTGCTGGCACCGAGTCAGGTCATGGCCGACAAGTTGATCGGTCTTGGCGTGAAGAATGTGTTTGTCCAGCCGTTGGGGGTCGACCTGCAAACGTTCAATCCCCAAGCAAGGGACAGCGGCTTGCGGGCCGAGTTAGGCATTGATGAAAACACCCATCTGCTGATTTTTGCCGGCCGTGGCTCCAAGGAAAAAAACCTGCCGGTATTGCTCGGTTGCATGAAACGTCTGGGGCCTCGTTATCATTTGTTGCTAGTCGGTTCTTCCATGCCCGCTGTGGTGCCGGACAACGTGACTGTCGTCGATGAGTTCTGCCCGGCCACGCAAGTCGCGCGCTTGATGGCCAGCGCTGACGCGTTGCTGCATGCCGGCGATCAGGAAACCTTCGGCCTGGTGATCCTCGAAGCCATGGCCAGCGGTATTCCGGTGGTGGCGGTAGCCGCCGGGGCCTTTCAGGAAATCGTCACCGATCAATGCGGCTTGCTCTGCGCGCCGAACAATCCCCTGGCGATGGCCAATGCTGTTCGCGAGCTGTTCAGCCACGACAGCGCCGCCCTGGGCAAGCGCGCCCGCAGCCATGTCGAACAGCATTACGCCTGGGACACCGTGGTCGACAGCCTGCTGGGGCACTATCACGCAGTGCTCGGCAGCCAATGGCCGCTGACCGCCAATGGTTGAGCCCATGAGCCTGCCCAGCCTGGTACTCGTGCTGCATGACGTTGCGCCGCAGACCTGGGCCGATTACCAGCCTTTTGTCGAGGCTGTCGATGCCCTGGGCGAAGTGCCGATGACCTGGCTGGTGGTGCCGAACTTCCACAAGCACAACGACCTGGACGAGCATCCGGGATTTCGCCGATGGCTGACCAGCCGAGTTGCCCGAGGTGACGAACTGGCATTGCACGGCTACTTTCATTGCGACGAAAGCCCTCCTCCCAGCAATCCCAGAGACTGGTTCATGCGCCGGATCTATACCCACGAAGGCGAGTTTTACAGCTTGTCGCAAGCCGCCGCCCTCGCCCGCCTGCGTGCCGGAATCGAAGTGTTCCATCGTTATCATTGGCCACTGGAAGGCTTCGTCGCTCCGGCGTGGTTGATGAGCGAAGGCACTCGGCAGGCGTTACGCCAGTTACCGCTGAGCTACACCAGCGATTCACAGCATCTCTATCGGCTGCCGGACTTCAAGGCCATCGATGCGCCGGGACTGGTCTGGAGTGCGCGCAGTGCCTGGCGCCGGGGGCTGTCGAAAATCATCAGCGACCAGCGTGAACAGCGCTGGCGGCACGCGCCGGTGATTCGCCTTGGACTGCACCCGGTGGACATGCGTCATGGATTTTCGCGCAACTATTGGCTGCAAACCCTCAAGCGCTTGCTCGATGAGGGGCGAGTGCCAATGACCAAGGCCCAGTGGCTCTCTTTTCACAGTGATCGTCTCGGTCGCGCCGCATGAGCCGGGGCATTCTGCTGTTTATCGCCCTGCTCGCCGCGGTGCTGATTCCATTGCTGCTGGGCGGCAACGAGACGTGGTCGCGGCTGCAAAATTTCCCCTTGAATGAATTGCTGATCATGTTCGGCATGATCTTGCTGTGCTGGGTGGTGAACACCCTGCGCTTGCGCCTGTTGCTGGGCGATCAGTGCGACAAGGTCGGCCGGGTCAAGAGTCTTGGCGTAGTGATGGCCGCCGAGTTCGCCTACTGCGCCACCCCAGGCGGCAGCGGCGGCCCGCTGACCATCATGGCGCTACTGGCGCGCAATGGCGTGCGCCCGGCACGGGGCAGCGCGGTGTTCGCCATGGACCAACTCAGCGATCTGCTGTTTTTCCTCTGCGCGCTGAGCGGGATTCTGATCTATGCGTTATTTCAGCACCTCAGCGAACGCCTGGAATGGCTGCTGATAGTCAGCGCCGTCTCCATGTTTGGCGGGTTGCTCAGTTGCGTGGTGGTGGCGCGCTACCATCGACTGCTGATTCGCCTGAGCGGGCGACTGCTCGTTCGCCTCAACGTCAAAGGCAGCACGCGCCTGCGCTGGGCACGCAAGCTCCTTCATTTCCTGGCAGCGTTCACTGACACGCTGAAGTTGCCCGTTATGACGTTGATCAAGGTGTTTGCCCTGACCTGCGTGCATTGGCTCCTGCGGTATAGCGTGCTGTATCTGGCGTTGCGCGGGCTCGGGGCCGATTTGCAGTGGGCCTGGTGCTTTCTGATCCAGATGCTTTCACTGAGTGCAGGGCAATTCAGCCTGCTGCCGGGCGGTGCGGGTGCGGCGGAGTTGACTTCAGCGGCGCTGTTGGCGCCCATGGTGGGGAAATCCACCGCCGCGGCGGCGATTCTGATCTGGCGGACGGTGACGTATTACTTCTACCTGGTAGTGGGCGGCCCGGTGTTTCTGCTGATGCTGGGGCGGCCGCTGCTGAAGAAACTGATGAAGTTCAAGCAGGCTTAGGCTTGTCTTCGGGTTGCTGCTGCAACTGCTCCCACAACTCGGCGGCACCGGGAAACTCCGTGCCGTCTTCAGGGCTCATCTCATCCGGGTCGTAGCGACTCAAACAGCCCTCCCCCAACGTGGCGGGGGCCTTGGAAGTGGCTTTGTCGAGTGGATCGGCCATGGTCATGTCCTCAGTGCAGAAACGGCGAAGGGCCTGAAGCGATTGAACGCCCAGGCCCTTCGAATTTCAACCGTGATGTGCGGCGATCAGAACACTACGGTCTTGTTGCCATGCACCAGCACCCGGTCTTCCAGGTGATAACGCAGACCGCGGGCCAGCACCATTTTCTCGACGTCACGGCCGAAACGCACCATGTCTTCAATGCTGTCGCTGTGGCTGACGCGCACCACGTCCTGCTCGATGATCGGACCGGCATCCAGCTCTTCGGTCACGTAGTGACACGTCGCACCGATCAACTTCACGCCACGCATCGAGGCCTGGTGATACGGCTTGGCGCCGACGAACGACGGCAGGAAGCTGTGGTGAATGTTGATGACCTTGTGCGCATATTCCCTGCACAACGCGGGCGGCAGGATTTGCATGTAACGGGCAAGTACCACCACTTCGGCATCGTGCTGTTTGACCAGGCGCGAGACTTCGGCGAAGGCCGGCTCTTTGTCCTGTGGATTGACCGGCACGTGGTAATAAGGAATGCCGTGCCACTCGACCATGCTGCGCAAGTCGTCGTGGTTGGAAATCACACAGGAAATTTCGCAATCCAGTTCATCACTGTGCCAGCGGTGCAGCAAGTCGGCCAGACAGTGGGACTCACGGCTGGCCATCAACACAACGCGCTTTTTCTGCGCGGTGTCGGTAATGCGCCAGTTCATCGAGAACTCTTCGGCAATGGGTGCAAACGCTTCGCGAAAGGCCTCAATACCGAAAGGCAGCGAGTCGGCACGTATTTCGTGACGCATGAAGAACCAGCCATTCTGATTGTCCGAGTGATGGCTCGCTTCAGTGATCCAGCCGTTATGTGACGCCAGAAAGTTACTGACTTTAGCAACGATGCCGACGCGGTCCGGGCAAGCAATCACCAGCCGAAAAGTGCGCATGAGGGGGAAACTCCAGAACTTCGCAAAGGCCGCCATTCTAGCGATTGCGCAGCAAAACTGCAGTATCGATGACACATTGACCTGCACGCGGGTCAGTGGAACAGATTCCGGCAGCCCCTCGCCACCCGCGCGATGGTGTTCTTGTAGTCAATCTTCAAGCGCTCAATTGTGAATATCTGTGATGACTGCATCACACTTTTAACTCTGCGTTGAATTGACGGCCTATTCATCGCAACTAATTTAAATAAAAAGCCGGTTAAATGTTTACTTGATGAAACACCCTGACTATTATTGCGGCACTGTCACCCTGCCATCCAGCGCCCAACATAAGGTAGTCCTCATGTCCTTGATCAACGAATATCGCGCCACCGAAGAAGCTATCAAAGAGCTGCAAGCCCGTTTGAAGAACCTGTCCCAAGACGACAAACTGCAAACCGAGCTGGAATTCGAAGGCAAACTGCGCACCCTGATGGGCGAATACTCCAAGTCCCTGCGTGACATCATCGCGTTGCTGGACCCAGAGTCCAAGACCAAAGCACCACGTGGCGGCGCAGTAAAAACTACTGGCACCAAGCGTGCTCGCAAAGTTAAACAATACAAAAACCCGCACAACGGCGAAGTCATCGAAACCAAAGGTGGCAACCACAAGACTCTGAAAGAGTGGAAAGCCAAGTGGGGCGGTGACGTGGTTGAAGGCTGGGCTACCCTGCTGGGCTAAGCCCAATAGGTTGTCAAAGACTTATCCGTGACAAAAAATAACGCCAGCTGATGCTGGCGTTTTTTTATGCCCGAAATACAGCCCGGGCATTTTTCGTTTTCAAAGATTCAAACGTTTGCGTAATTCCTGGACATAATTCTGCCATTCACTCAGTACCTCTCGCTGAAACGTTGTAGCAGTAACGCTCAATTGGGCTGCGGCTTCTACGAAACTTTCAAGCGTATTGGGCGCCCCCCACTCCGGGGTCGACAAACGTTGCTGACAGAATGTTTGCCAGCGCGCTTGCTCCTCGGAATTCAACGTATCGGGGAAGTTGCGTGCGCGATAACGAAACAATAATTCAGGTAAACGTTCGTCATCGAAAGGCCATTGCTGTTGTGATAATTGGGCTGGGTCGGCGGCCCTGACTTGCTCACATAGACGACGATCCCGATCACCGATAAAACCATCGTATAACTGTTGTTCGGGGTCCCGGCTCGGAGTGAAATCTTCGCTGGCATAAATAGCCAACACTTTATCTCGCCAAACTTGTTGTGCGTCACTTAGCCGCAGTACGCGATCCTGATAAAGCGCCATGTCCAGCCCCAGGCGTTGCTGATCGTCAGGACGAAGTACCGACAGCGGCGCCACCACCGGGCACTTGTTGATATGAATAAGCTTGAGCGGCACCGGCAATTCGCCGTCGGCCAGATCATCACGGCGGGTATACAGGCGCTGACGCAAGGTTTCTGCGTCCAGATCAAGCAACCCCTGGGGATCCAGATGCAGGTCACAGACAATCAGGGCGTTCTTGTTGCGCGGATGCCAGGCCAGTGGCAACACCACACCGACATAACTGCGAGCCGCCGAGAATCGTCCGGAAATGTGCACCATCGGCTGTAACAGCCGAATCTGATCCATCACCTTTTGTTTGCCGCGCAACTGGAACAACCAGTCATACAACTTCGGCTGCTTCTCGCGAATAAGCCGAGCCAGGGCGATGGTGGCGCGAACGTCCGACTGCGCCTCGTGGGCATTGCCGTGGTCAATGCCATTGGCGGCGGTCAGCCGTTCGAGTTTAAGCGTCACCCGCCCTTCATCATCGGTTGGCCAGACAAGGCCATCGGGGCGCAAGGCGTAGGCCGCACGTACCACATCAATCAGGTCCCAGCGGCTGTTGCCGCCCTGCCACTCGCGCGCATACGGGTCGAAAAAGTTTCGGTACAGGCTGTAACGGGTCATCTCGTCATCGAAGCGCAACGTGTTGTAACCCGCGCCGCAGGTCCCCGGTGCCGCCAGTTGAGCGTGCACCCGGGTCATGAAGTCGGCTTCGCTCAAACCGTGTTCGGCCAGCTGACTGGGCGTAATACCGGTGATCGCGCAGGCTGCTGGATGCGGCAGGATGTCGTCGCTGGGCTGACAGAAGAGGTTGACCGGCTCGTCTATTTCATTGAGATCGAAGTCGGTGCGAATCCCCGCCACCTGGAGCGGGCGGTCGCATCGGGGATTGATGCCGGTGGTTTCGTAGTCGTACCAGAAGATCGAGGTCACGGGCTGTTCCTGAACTGAAGATCGGCAAAGTCTAGGCGTTCACATCCCGCCCCGGCCAGTAACTTGTCATTCAATCACTTCTGGTTTCGCAACGTGCAATACATAGTTATGTCGTTTCCCCCCGAGAGGCTGCTAGCATCGGACGGACATCGAATCCCGAACAGGCCACATCAAGGTTGCCCATGCTCGAGACCACAGCACTGCCAAGGAAAGCGACGCTGCCCCCACCACTGGACACGCGGTATCAAGTCGAAACGCCCGAAGGCATCGACTTGCCACTGCGCCCGGCCGGGTTGATGGTTCGTGCGCTGGCGTTCTCCATCGACCTCGGGTTGCGCGGGCTGATACTCGGCGTGCTGTTTATCGTGTTGGCGTTTCTGGGAAAACTCGGTGCCGGGCTGGGCTCGATCCTGCTGTTCGGGGTCAGCTGGTGGTACATGGTGCTGTTCGAGGTCCTCAATCAGGGCCGTTCGCCGGGCAAACAATGGATGGGGTTGCGCGTGGTACATGACGACGGCACCCCGATCGGATGGTCCGCCTCGCTGTTGCGTAACCTGTTGCGATTCGTCGACCTGTTGCCGTTTGGCTACTTCCTCGGCGCCATCAGTTGCCTGCAACACCCCTCCTTCAAACGCCTCGGTGACCTGGCCGCCGGCACGCTGGTGATCTACCGCGAACAGCCATTGACCCGACCGCAACTGCCCGACGTCCAGCCTCGGCGCCCGGCCTTTGCCCTGACGCTACCCGAGCAACGTGCCGTCCTCGGGTTTGCCGAGCGCCAGGGCGAACTTTCCGAGGCGCGCAGCCATGAACTCGCGTCCATCCTTGCCCAACCCTTGCAGGTTCCCGCGCCACGCGCCGTGGCGGAACTTAACGCCATCGCTCGTGGTTTGTTGGGGCCCGCATGAAGCAAAGCCTTTTCGAAAATCGCCACAAGGCCGAATGGGCGCGGTTTTCCCTGGTGCTCGAACAGCTGGAGCGCGGCAAGGACGCTTCCGGTATCGCCAGTTTCCCGAAAGACTATCGACGGCTCTGCCAACAACTGGCACTGGCTCAGGAACGGGGCTACAGCAGTTTCCTGATCGACTCGTTGCAGCAACAAGTGCTGCGCGGGCATCAACAGCTTTACCGGCATCGCAGTCGACTGGGCGCCAACATACTGAGCTTTATCCTTGCCGGCTTCCCGCGGCTGGTGCGCGAACAATGGCGCTTTGTGCTCGCCGCCAGCCTGATGTTTTTTGGCAGTCTGATCGGCTTCGCGCTACTGGTGTATCTGTTCCCGGACCTGGTCTACAGCCTGATCCCGGCCGAGCAGGTCAGTGAGATGCAAAGCATGTACGACCCAGTCGCCGGCCACTTGGGCCGCTCGGCGGAACGCGCCGCCAGCGAAGACTGGGTGATGTTCGGTTACTACATCATGCACAACATCGGCATCGCCTTTCAGACCTTCGCCAGCGGGTTGCTGTTTGGTCTGGGCAGCGCATTTTTCCTGCTGTTCAATGGCTTGATGATCGGTGCGGTGGCGGGACACTTGACGCACATCGGTTTCGGGCAAACCTTCTGGTCCTTCGTGATTGGTCACGGCGCGTTCGAACTGAGCGCCATCGCCCTGGCCGGTGCCGCCGGCCTGCAACTGGGCTGGGCGTTGATCGCGCCGGGACGCCTGCCCCGCGCCGAAGCGTTGCGACTGGCAGCGCGCAAAAGCGTGTTGCTGATCTGCGGCGTCATGCTGTTTCTGCTGATTGCCGCGTTTATCGAAGCCTACTGGTCGTCGATGACCGCGCCGGCCCCCATGACCAAATACCTGGTCGGCGCCGCGCTCTGGTTGTTGGTGGCGACTTACTTGCTGTTTGCCGGACGGACCCGCCATGCGCCTGAGTGATGCCACGGTCGTCATCCGCCCGCGCAACTCCTGGGAAGCCATGGACCTGGGCGTGCTGCTGAGCCAGCGCCATCGACAGTTGCTGATGACCAGTTGGGCCATCATCACCTTGCCGATCTTCGCGCTGCTCAGCTTTTTCCTGTGGGATTCACCCTCCCTCGCCGTGTTTATCTTTTGGTGGTTGAAACCGGCATTCGAGCGCTTGCCGCTGTATATCCTGTCCAAAGCCATGTTCGGCGAAACGCCCACCTTGAAACAGGCGCTGCGCCAATGGCCGAACCTGCTCAAGCCACAACTGTTGGCCAGCCTGACCTGGCGACGCCTGAGCCTGAGCCGCAGCTTTCTGATGCCGGTGGTGCAACTCGAAGGCCTGGCGGGCGATGAACGACAGCAGCGCTTGCGGGTGTTGCTGCAGCGCAACGCCGGTGCAGCGCAGTGGTTGACGATCATTGGCGTGCACCTGGAAAGCGCGCTGTGGATTGGCCTGATGGTGCTGTTCTATATGTTCCTGCCACAGCAGGTTGAACTCGACTGGAGCTGGCAGACCTTGATCGACGTGGCCAGCCAGGACTGGCGCTGGCTGGAACACCTGACGAATTTCTTTTACGTGCTGGTGCTGATTGTCTGGGAACCGATCTACGTGGCCTGCGGTTTCAGCCTTTATCTGAATCGGCGCACGGTGCTGGAAGCCTGGGACATCGAACTGGTGTTCCGCCGATTGCGCCAACGCCTCAACACTACGGCGGTCACTCTGCTGCTGGCAGCGATAATGCTGGTGCCGACCACGCAAAACGTCTGGGCCGCCGAGCCGGTCATTACCCCGGACAGCCCACGTCTGCTGGACCAACCACTGACCAGCCAGGCCTCTAGGGACACCATCAAAACAATCCTCGATCAGCCCCCGTTCACGAACAAGGAAACGGTGACCCGCTATCGATTTGGCGAAGACAAACCCGACACCAAAACCCCGGAGGACGGGAAAACACCCGAATGGCTGAAAGCTTTGGCCAGTCTGCTCGACAGCCAGCGTTTCGGCTTTATTGCCAACCTGATTGAAGTTCTGCTCTGGGCCGCCGTAATGAGCGCCATCGGCGTGTTGATCTGGCGTTACCGCGAGTGGTTGCAGGCATTCGTCAGTCGTAGGCCGGTGTTGAGCCGACGAGCCGCGCGTCCGTTACCGCAGCAAGCATTCGGCCTGGACCTGAGCCGCGAAACCCTGCCCGCCGACATTGCCGCCAGCGCTGAAAGTCTCTGGCAAACCAACCCGCGCGCGGCCCTCGGGTTGCTCTATCGCGCCCTGCTCAGCCATTTGTTGCACGACCACAACATGACACTGAAACCCGCCGACACCGAAGGCGAGGTGCTGCAACGCGTCGAACAACTGCACCAACCGGCCTTGCTCGCTTTCAGCAAAACCTTGACCGGGCACTGGCAAAACATGGCCTACGGGCATCGATTGCCACCCGCGCATTTGCAACAGGAACTGTGTGACGGCTGGCGAACCTTGTTCGGCCCGGGAGCCGTCCGTTGAACCGGCGCTGGTGGCTTTCGGTCGGCGTGTTCATCACCGTACTGGTGGGCGCGCTGAGTGTTTATCTGTACCTGAAAGCCACGCCGTATCAGGCCGAAATCGATCACGGCCCCACGCCCGAAGCCCAGGCCAATCCCTATCTGGCCGCCGAGCATTTCCTGCGCAAACAGGGTCTGACCGTCGGCCATGCCAACAGTCTCGACGTGCTGCCCAGTCTCGATCCGCATCAGCACAGCCTGTTGTTGCTCGGTGATCGCTACAACATGACCCCACGCCAGATTGATCAAGTGATGAACTGGACCCGGGCCGGCGGGCGCCTGTTGTTTGTCGCCCAGTCGCTGTGGGATGAAAAGACCGGCCAGAGCAATGACCTGCTGCTCGATCGCGTGCAGGTGCATCAGTCGCTGAGCAAAGACCTCAAGGAGCCTCCACCGGACATCCTTGACGACCCGTTCCCCAAACTGACCAAGCTGTACCTGGAAGACGAGAACGCGCCGGCCTACGCCAGTTTCGATACGGCGTTCCACCTCGAAGACCCGAATAACCTCGCGCAAGCCTGGGCCAACAGTGGCAAGGCCACGCACATGATGCAGTTGAAACACGGGCTCGGCTCGATCATCGTCGTCACCGACGCCGACCTGTGGAAAACCCCGGCCATTGCCCAATACGACAATGCCTGGCTGCTCTGGTACCTGACCGCCGACACGCGCGTGACCCTGCTATTCAATACCGACCACGACAGTCTGCTGACCTTGCTGCTGCGCAACTTCCCTCAGGCGTTGATCGCCCTCATCGCCCTGATTGGTCTTGCGCTCTGGCATGTCGGGGTACGCCAGGGTCCGCTGCTGGCACCGGCGTCGAAAGGTCGCCGGCAACTTCAGGAACACCTGCGCGCCAGCGCAGATTTCATGCTGCGCCGCAGCGGTCAGCACAGCCTGTTGCAAGCCTTGCAGCAAGACATCCTGCGCCGTGTCCGCCACCGACACCCCGGCTTTGAACAACTCGGCGTCGCCGAACAATGGCTGGTGCTCGCGCGCCTGACCGGCCAGCCCACACGCGCCATCAGCCAGGCGATGAGCCCGCGACCGAAACAGCGGCTGTCCAGCGCTGAGTTCAGTCGACAGGTCGCCCACCTGCAAACCTTGAGGAACACGCTATGAGTCAACAGATCGAGCCCGGCAGCGCGACCCACGCCGCCCAGCAACGCCAGCGCGCCAGTCAGTTGGCCCAGGCCGTGCGCAATGAGTTGCAAAAAGCCGTGATCGGACAGAACAGCGTGATTGACGACGTTCTCACTGCACTGATCGCCGGCGGCCACGTGTTGCTCGAAGGTGTGCCGGGGTTGGGCAAGACACTGCTGGTACGTGCCCTCGCCCGCTGCTTCGGCGGCGAATTTGCGCGCATTCAGTTCACCCCGGACCTGATGCCCAGCGACGTCACCGGGCACGCGGTCTACGACCTGAACACCGAGCAGTTCAAACTGCGCAAGGGTCCGATATTCACTAACTTGCTGCTGGCTGACGAGATCAACCGTGCGCCGGCGAAAACCCAGGCCGCGTTACTTGAGGCCATGCAGGAACGCCAGGTCACTCTGGAAGGCCGCGCCTTGGCCATCGTGCAACCGTTCATGGTGCTTGCCACGCAAAACCCGATCGAACAGGAAGGCACGTATCCACTGCCCGAAGCTGAACTCGACCGCTTCATGCTCAAGGTGCGCATGGATTACCCCGACGCCGATCAAGAGCTGAACATGGTCCGCCAGGTCAGCCGCTCGACCCGCGCCGACATGCTCGACGTGCAACCGCTGCGCACCGTGTTGCAAGCCAAGGACGTGATGGCCTTGCAGCGCATCGCCAGCGACCTGCCGCTGGACGATCAAGTCCTCGATTACGCCGTGCGCCTGGCCCGCACTACTCGCACCTGGCCAGGCCTGACCCTCGGCGCCGGGCCACGCGCTTCCATTGCCCTGGTGCGTTGCGCCCGAGCCCGCGCGCTGCTGCGTGGCGGCGACTTCGTGATCCCGGATGACATCAAGGGTTGCGCCTTGTCAGTGCTGCGCCATCGCGTCCGGATCGCCCCCGAGTTCGACATCGAAGGGCTGGATGTCGATCAGGTGCTCAAGCAGTTGCTCGATCAAGTGCCGGCGCCGCGTCTGTGAAACCGTCGCGCCTGTTGCTGATCTGGCTCGCCATCTTGCTCGCCATCGGCATCGTGCTGGGCATGTTGCGGGCACTGGACATCGACATGCCCTCAACCCTGTTGTCGATCAACTGGGGATTGTTGCTGGCGCTGCTGGCCCTGGCCGTTCTCGACGCCGTTCGCCTCAAGCGTTTGCCCTCGCCACGCCTCCAACGCCAAATGCCCGGCAGCCTTGCACTCGGCCGTTGGAGCGAAGTGCGGCTGGAGGTCGAGCATGACTTTGATCAACCACTGAACATCCAGATCTTCGACCATGTTCCGGAAGGCCTGAGCTTCGAAAACCTCCCGCTGCTGGGAGCACTGCAACCCGGTCAACAGAGCCTTGTGGGCTATCGATTGCGTCCCCTCAAGCGCGGCCACTTCACCTTCGAACACTGCGAAATCAACCTGCCGAGTCCAATGGGCCTGTGGTCCGGCAAACGCCTGCTGAACGTGACCGACAGCACCCGCGTCTACCCCGACTTCGCCCGTCTCTATGGCGGTGAACTGCTGGCGGTGGACAACTGGCTCAGCCAGCTCGGCGTGCGCCAGCGCCAGCGTCGCGGCCTGGGCCTGGAATTCCATCAACTGCGCGAATTCCGTGAAGGCGACAGCCTGCGCCAGATCGACTGGAAAGCCACCGCCCGCCAACGTACACCGATCGCCCGTGAGTACCAGGACGAGCGCGACCAGCAAATCATCTTCATGCTCGATTGCGGCCGCCGGATGCGCAGCCAGGACGGCGAACTCGCCCATTTCGATCACGCACTCAATGCCTGCCTGTTGCTCAGCTACATCGCCCTGCGCCAGGGTGATGCCGTGGGCCTGAGCACGTTCGCCAGTGATCGCGCGCACTACCTCGCCCCGGTCAAAGGCACGGAGCAGCTCAATGTGTTGCTCAACACCGTCTACGACCTCGACAGCACCCAACGCCCCGCCGACTACCAGGCTGCCGCCACCCAGCTACTGGCCCGCCAGAAACGCCGAGCGCTGGTGGTGCTGGTCACCAACCTGCGTGACGAAGACGACGACGAACTGCTCACCGCCGTCAAACGCCTGAGCAAACTGCATCGGGTGCTGGTGGCGAGTCTGCGCGAAGACTTGCTCGACGATTTGCGGCACCCGCCAGTGCAAACCTTGCCGGAGGCGCTGGCCTATTGCGGGACGGTGGATTACCTGAATGACCGGGCGCAACTCCATGAGCAGTTGAGTGCTCATGGAGTGCCGGTGGTGGATGCCCGGCCCTCAGAGTTGGGGGCCGGGTTGGTGACGCGGTACCTGGCATGGAAGAAAGCGGGATATCTATAAACGCCAAGCAATTAACGCTTTCCCTCAATGAAAAGGCATTAATTGCTTAGCGAAAACAGATGCCGATATCAAATAACAGTTCCGTCGTATTTATTTTGAACCTCCAGCCTCCCCCCGGCTTGTGTAGAAATAGTTGTAGCAGCCTCACCCTTTGAGTCAGTGAAATAGAAAAACTGGTTGGTGGCTCTAGTGACTCGAACCCCCGGAACCCCTTTTTTCAAAAAAACGGATGTCGCCCGAATGTGATACTTCTGCCATTCAATATCCGGCCATTGATATTCAGCAGTGGACCAACGTTCAACAGTCACATGATTATGGCCCAACGACATAGCTAATGGCGAAGACCTCACTCCCGACTCCACTAACATCAGTTGCAAGAAAAAATCTCCGTTCCTGGTCGTGTCGAGACAATTCAGTTCCCACGTCACGCCTTCTGATGTCAGCAGTTGCTCGCGCCCCAGCGAAGGTGCAACCACCACACCTAGATTGGCGGCGGGCTCTCCGCCCCATACCAGTTTTATAGGCTTGTTCAGAAACTGGCTGGAAGGTTTGGGTCGCACGGTGACCGTGTGCCTTGCACCATGGCAGGGATAGGCGCTCGCTCCAAAATCAACTGAAAACTCATCAAACTTGACGTCCACTTCTTGCGCGAAATTAACTACTTCCCCCGGCAACGGCGGTGAATTCGGCAGCTGTTCAAACTCTGGCAGGGAAAAGTTCAATACAAAAGGACCGCTGTGCGCAATCTCGGTAAAAATAGACCAACTCAAGGAGGTCGTGCCCTTTGCCATCTCACACCGTTGCTCCAAAGGCGGATCAAAAACCAGACCTTGCTCCTCCACGTCCGACGCGTATTCCAGAGTAAGAAATCCTTCAGGTGCGCCTATCAGCCAACTGTATTTATAGTCCAGTTTAAGGGTGCAAACCTCTCCCGAAACCAAATTCAACTTTACGTCAAGCCAATCTACTTCTACATCATTTACGTAAGGTCTGAACTCTTGCAGCCAAGTAGAACTGGAAGTAGAAGTAGAAGTAGAAGTAGAAGTAGAAGTAGAAGTAGAAGTAGAAGTAGACATATTTGGCACCAACTCAAACTCAATAAATTTCGCTTCCCACCCGCCAAATCCTCCCGTCACGACAGCTTGTAGAAGCCCCTTTCTTACGCCTGGCATCCTGAACTCCACCCAGGCATTCCCTTCAGCATCTGTCCTCGTCGGAGCAATTGTCCTGTCGGGGTAATCCCACCTCACCTCAACATCCTGCAAAGGTTCGCCTGTCTGCGCTGAAACCACATTAGCGACCGCCGAAACCAATTCACCCAGATGACCATTGGGCTTCGGACTACAGAGCGTCTGTATTTTCCGAGGCTCGTTCAATACATATGAAAGCTCAACTGATTCTGAATAGTCCTTACCCCCTACCGTTGCGGTCAGCCCAGCCTCTCCGGGCGTAGTTGGAACAAACCGCACTCTCGCCACACCGTAATAATCAGTCTCTGCAGTCACAACTCCAAGGTCCGGGCTTCGCCACGTGACAACCCACCCCACCATCGGCTTGCCACTGATCACCGACACCACCGTGACCTGCCCGACCAATGCCTGGCCCCAGTCCAGTGTCTGGAAAGCGCTGCTGTTGCTGCTGATTTTCAGCACCTGCGAGCCTTCCCCGAGGGACATCGGGTTAGCCGGCGACAGGCTCGCCAGCCGCTCGGACGACAGACGGAGCGCGAAACTTGCATCCCTGAGATCGGCCACCTTGAACTGGTAGTTCAACCCCATGTCGCCGTGAAACAGTCGAGGCACGCCGAGCCCGGCCGATTGAAAGTTGATTCCCAACGCCTCCGGTCCTGCCCCCGTCATTCCCAGTATCAAGTGCCGGCCAGACAGCGGGCTGTTTGCCGCCGCCCTTAAATCAATCGAATGTGTGCCCTTGCGACGGGGGAAGCAGGTGTGCTGGCTCCAGCGCTTGAATTCTTTCTGATCAAAGCTGACCTCCAGCCCCTCCCAGGGATCAGTGGCCAGCGCCCGGACCGTCGTGTCGCGTTGCTCCTTGAAGCCGTCGTACAGGCTCTCCACTTCGGCCGTCACTTGGTACGCCTGATCAGCATTTTCCGGCGAAAAAGCAAACCCGGACCAGCCATCCGCATCGGTTGGCACCACGCTTGAGCCCATCCATTTCACCGGCACCTCACCCACGGCCTGCCCGGTAAAGTGCGAGCACACCTGAACCCAGTTCCAGGCCGGTTCCTGCCCGACCACCGGATCCACGGCCGATTCGCGCCACGTCTCGATCCTGACCTTGTTATGCGCCAGCTTCATCGGCGTCACGGTGGCCACAAACTCCAGCTGAGGAGTGCCAGGGTCAGGGCAAACTCGCCCCTATCCCCACTGCGAGTAAAGTCCAATTCCCAAGGTGTGCCCCCGTCGCTGATGAGCTGCGGCACATTCAAAGCGGGGTCGATGGTTGCCTCCAGTTGGTCCGCCGGGGTTCCCGACCACGTCAGCGATGCCTTCAACCCCACCAGCGGGGTCAGCGCATTGGGCAACACGTTAAAACGGTGCTGCGCCCCCAGGCATGGATACAGAGCCTGGCCGTCAAGTACTGCCTGTACCTGATCGAGCAACAGACTCAATTCTTCTTTCGGGTCCGCCGCTATCAATCGCCCAAAAAGCTCTCGAACAATCCGTTCACCCTCCAGATGCAGCTCCAGATCGAACAGGCTGCTGATGCTGGCATTTGCCTCTGAAACAAGCTTCCACTCCACGCCGCCTGCCACTAGCACTTTGGAAACGCCAAGGTCAGTGGGCACCAGTCCGATATCCGGCGCGGCACCTCGCCAATGCAAACTGATATTTGCGTCGACCCATCCACTGCCAGCGATGGGCTCGACTTTCAGGGTATGGGTCTGACCACGCCGACAGAGCAGTCCAAGCTCAACACGATCGACTTCCTCCCCATCAAGCAGGATCTTGACCTCACTCTTCCAGGGGTTGGCCGCTGCCGCCACCACATCAAATGGCCATTCAACGGCAACGGTTTCCAGATGGGCACGGACGCTGGCAGTGACGACATACTGTATGGCCTGACTTGGCGCAAACAGAAAACCGGCCCAGCCACCGGCTCCCGAACGGGTCGAGCTCCTGGCCTCGACGCTTCCGCTGTCCTTGCGCTGAGCCACCCAGTCAACCAGTGCACCGATGACCGGTTCACCCGCCCCGCCGTTCAGGTCGTGCACCACCTGAACCCGCAACAACACGCTTTCGTTTTCATCTACCTCTGGTAACTTGTTGGCTTCACGCACGTCGCCGATCCTGACCACGTTACGCGCCAGCGACATGGGTTTTTTCGGTGAAGGCAGCAACAGTTTCGAACAGACCAGCGACAGCCAGAACTGGCCGTCCAGGCGATCCTCACTTGTCAGCGTCCAGGGAAGCTCGACGCCGTTGCTCGGTATCGGCAACCAATACCCAAGCGCTGGATAGACGACAACCCCCAGTTGTTCAGGCGAGTCACCGCTCCAGTGCATCGCGAGATGCGTCCCCAGCAACGGACTGGTCTCAGGCAGTTTGACAACGACGAAGTAAACAGCCCCCCGATTGGGGTAGCCGGTTTTTTCTTCCCAGCGCGTGGCAACCCCCTCGACGACCGCGGACAGCTCCCTCCACGGATCCGTGGCCAATACCCGCACGACGAACGTTTGAGTGAAGACGCCGGAGGGGTAGTACAAGCTTTCTACCGACGCTTCGATCTCGACGTCACCCGCTTGCGTCGGTTGAAAATCGA
The DNA here is from genome assembly GCF_031766055.1 of Pseudomonas sp. SG20052. Lineage (NCBI taxonomy): Bacteria > Pseudomonadati > Pseudomonadota > Gammaproteobacteria > Pseudomonadales > Pseudomonadaceae > Pseudomonas > Pseudomonas sp. SG20052. The sequence goes on from NZ_CP134498.1 coordinate 5,281,826, forward strand.
AGTACGCCCAGCCTTCGTCATTGGTCTGGGTCACGCCCAGCATCGGTTGACCGGCAAGCGTCCAGGTCACTGGCCTCCCGGTGACCGGCAACGAGGTGTAAAACGACGTCACCTGAACCCCCAACCGCACCCCCTGGCTGAATTCAAGCACCGGGTAATAAGCCGCCTCCAGGACTTCACGAAACACCAATCGATGGTGCCCCAGCGACACGCTGATCGGGTAAGGCTCTGCGGAGTACCGGTTGTGCAGGATCAATGTCAGGAGGTGGGGTTCGGCAAGGTCCAGCCACGGGCAAGTGATCTGCCATTCACGGTCAAGCGACTGATTGACGCCCCATTCCGGCGTCGCGAGCACCGCACCATCGGGGTTGTTTTCGCTGACCAGCGCCACGTGGGTGCCTAGCCAGGCGTTGTCGTCCTCAGGCTCGAACTTCAGCGTATGGGTGCCGTCCACGCACAGGTGCAATGTCCTGCCGAGTGGCGAAGGCTGGTCGTCGAGCCACACCGCTTGCAACGCCAGCGGCCCCAGTCGCAAGTCGAGTCTGATCCGGAAAATACAGATCTGCGATAAATAGTCCGAAGGCTCGTTCTTGGGGCTGAAAATGCTGAGGGTGATCACGTCCCCGCTTTTTATCGGGAGCTCCAGTTTTTCTTCATACACCCGAGGGGAGAGCGCCAGCGGCTGTCCGCTGGCCAGACGCGCCTGATCGTCCTCCCGATCACGTGCGTTGCCCGGTTCAAGCCTGATCGTCTGGACGTCCTGCGACCCCTCGACACTGATCTGAACCCATCCCGCTTCGATATGGCGTGTCTCGCACAGGAAGCTCAGGACATAGTGCGCATCGGTGCCCGGGTCTTTGGGGATGATGATGTCCTGACTGACCGACGCCTCATTCCCGGCTGCCAGAAAACGGGTGAACTCGTCGTCGTAGATTTCGTCCTGAGTACTGAGCCAACCCCTGCCCAGGTTTTTCTTCCAATGATCGGGCCACTCGGTGAAATCCCCGTTGAGAACCAGATTCTCATCGATCTGAATGTTGAGTTCACGCATCGTCGCCTGCCCCTTTGTCCTGATTGTTTTGCCGGCTGGCGATTTCCACGTTCACCATGTCTTCGACTTTGCGCGTGAAGGTCGGCTCGCCGACTTTGGCCGTGTAACGGATACGCACGATGATGTCGGTCAGCGATTCCAGCATCGACCGCTGCGGGTCTTTGCCGGCCCAGGGGAAATTCAACATCCAGCGAGAGACCAGCCCGGTATTTTCGAACGGGTTGAGCAAACCGTCATCGGGCTTCATCGCCGTCATGCCGTTATCGGCGAGGCCCATCGACAGGGCAATCTGCTGACCACTGCGCAGGTTGACCTGCACATCGGCCGGGGCCACCGCGCCGTCCGGGTTATACAGATACTTCACGGATTGGGCGGTGGCCTTGGTCGCGTTCATGCTGCTGATCTGGAGCAACGTGGCCTTGATATCCTGATAAGGCCCGGTCAGCGCTGGCAGATCGACTTCAACCAGGCTGATCTGCCGGCAGTAATGCCCTGGATGATCTTGATCGAAGAGCAATTGGGTGAGTCTGAATTCCAGCGACCCGGTGGCGCGCAGCTGTTGCCATGCAGAATCCCAGCTCTTGATTCCGGTCTGTGCATCCACCGCGTCGTCAAACAGTTGCCGCAAGGAAATGGTTTTGACCAGTTCCAGCCGCCGCTCATGGCGTTGCAGGTATTCGCGCTCCATTCGCAGAAGATGCGCACGCAAGTGCTCGCCTGCCGTCAGGCCGTGATGGCTGTCCAGCCACACCTGAGGCAACGGGATCTGCGAGTCGTAATCGCCGGTTTCGGCACTGAGTGAGTACTGGGCGCTGAGGCACAGGCTGACCACCGCGTCGTAGGCCTGTTTATGCAACGCCTTGAGCTGCCCCAACATCCAGTTGAACAGTTCGGCATTGGTCGCACGTTTTTTGAGGAAGTTGTAAATCGCCAACGCCTGACTGTTGGCCCTGAGGATTTGCTCCAGGCTGGTGCGGGCCGCCAGCACCGCCTGTTCCTGCGCGGTAATCTGAACGTCTATCGCCCGAGCCTCTGCCTGTGCCTGATCGCGCTGCAGTTTCCAATCGGCGGCGCGACGGCGGTAGGCTTCGGTAGTGGCTTGCTTGTCCGCATCGATTTGCAGTATCGAGGCGGCGATGTCCAATCCATAGCACACGGCATCGACCAATGCATCGATCCGAAAGCCACCGGCCGCCACGCCAAAAATGTTGGGACCGGCCGCAATGACGGCACCTGCGGGTTTAAGGGCTGAAGAGGTCAGCGCCAACACTTTGGACTGTTGCAGGTTATCCATGACCCTGTATTCAGTCTCCGATACGTTTTCATCATAAAGTCGCGAGTACGCCTGAGCCCGCTCCTGTGCCATCTTCCGACTGCTGGAAAGCGCGTCCACATTCGTCACCAGTTGGTCGATGGTCTGCCGTTGCATGGTCTCGGCATAGGCACCCAGTTTTACCAAATGGTCTTGCTGCATTTCCTCCTGTTCCGCCCGATCCCGGCGTTCCAGCAGGCTCAGCACCTCATTGGCGAACTCCTGCAAGGTCTGCACGGCACGTAATGCCGCCTCAAAGGTAACGCGCCAACGAAAAGCCCCCACCACCAGCCGCCCGCCCATGGGGCGCGGCCCGCCAACACCACCACTGGCGAGATCGCGCAGCAGCCGGTTGGGGTCGGTCATCGGGCTGAACAGTGGGATATCCAGCGGCGAGCCTTCGATGGTGAGGTTGTTGCGCAGGTTGAACAGGCGCTGGTCGGGCAGTGCAAACAGATCGAGCAGCCGCTGGTTGATCGGCGGCTTGAAAGGTCCGTTCGCCAATAACCCCATTCGGGGGGCGTTGTCGCAGGCGACTGGAAAATCCGCCAGACTGAAATCGAGCGCTCGTTCAAATTGCTCCAGTGCCGGCCGTGAGCCGCTGCTCTTTAAAAGCGTTTCCACTGTGGTGGTTTCCCAGCTGTTGACGGTGCGCACCGAAGGCGCCTTGCCCATCAGGAACCGGGCCTGGACATAGCACAACTTTGCCGCCACCAGGCTGTCGCGGGTCAGTTGACGGTAATACCAGTCGCCCCATGCGATGAGGTTATTGACGTACTCGGTAAACACCAGAATCTGAAAGTGCCGCGGGGCTGCATAACCGATGGCATCCGGATCGGACGAGTTCAGGGCTTCAGTGCCAGGATTACCGCGGGTCGCCAATGGCCGGCAGCGCCAGTACAGCGGCTTTGGATTCGGCACACTGGGTTCATCGGCAATGGCTTGTGGATCAAACAGGTATCGCAGCCAGTCCTGCGCTTGGGTAAAACTGTTTTCATCACGCAAGCGTGTGGCCACCAGGTGCGGCAGGTGAAAAAACAGCTCCCAGAAAAACAGCCCGTTGGCACCATCGAATGCACCGTTCGGCTCATTGAGCGGTACAGAGGTTGGAGGTGGCTCCGACAGGAACTGCGTGTCCCAGTCCAGTACGGCATCGACGGAAATGTTGGAACGTTGTACCAGTTCGGGGCCGAACAGCGAGTTCAGGCGGCAGTATTTCAGCGCCAGGTCTGCCTGGTTGAGCTTGAGAAACTGCGCGGCATCGAGGGTGTTTTTAAGCAGCTCCGCAGGGGTGAAGTGCGGAAGGTCGGCGATCGTTATTGTAAAGTTTTTGCGCCCGTAGCCAGCCCCATCCTTCCCACCAAAAGAAAAGACAGGCGCCGTACTCCATCCGCCTCTCGCCCGTCTAAAGGTTTGCCAAACGGTACTCCATTCACCCTTAATCGGAAATTCTTGTTCAATCGGTGCCGGGTCTCCGCTGGCCGGGTTGATCAACTCCAATTTCAGAAGAGCTGTGGCGCCAGAGTAATACCACTCCGTTTGCTTGCAAAAGCCCTGGACGAGAAGCACATCGTCGTTACCAACAGCGAACGCAAAGGCCCGTAGTCCCAGATAACGGATCATGCTTCCCGGTAAAGCATCAGTCACAACCATTGGCGGTCTACTGACCAAGGCATGCTGTACCGTCAAAGGTGTAGCAAATCGCACCGTCGCCTGCTCCAGCCAGCCGCCGTCATCATCGACCGCAGGACGCAACAGCACGTCGCGCGCCACCGATACTTTCAGGGCGTCTTCTCCAGACTTGCCGTTAATCAACATCACGCCCAGATTGCCCTTGGGGTACTGCTCAGTAACCAACACCGTTGCAACCAGCCGTGCATCCGCAGAGACGTCGCGAACGTGCAGCGATTCATGCAGGTTCAACGGTGCCGACCATTGGCCGTTTTGCGCCATGAAGGCCAGCTTGATAGTGAGTTGGTTGGGTAACACAACGTCAGTGGATTTATCGACTGTCTTCTCGCGCCACTCGGACCACACCACGCACAACCGCCCGTTCCAGAACACCGGACGGATATCCAGCACCTTCGCATCGGTGGGAATTTCGATCGGCTGCCATTCACTCCACGCCGCCGGATTGATGGCAGTTTCGGCGGGGCTGAGTTCAACCTCCGCCTTGCGCCAGAAATACTGGCGAGGCTCGGCCCGCGAGCAGCCGACAAAGTAGTAATCCGCTAGCGCGGGGGTTGGCGGGCGTAACGCATCCCCTCGGTAGCCGCCCATATAGGCGCTGATCACCTCAAGGTCGCAGGTCTGCTCGAACGTGTGCAGATAATTCTGCAGTGCCTTTTGAACGGAGTCGGTGTTCAGGCTGCTCTGGTTCAGGTCATTCTCGAGGGTTTTGAACAGACTGGTCTTACGCTGACGCACAAAGGGATTGATGAAGATTTCCGGGTAAATCGAGATGAGTTGCAACGCAGCCCAGTCCGGGTAATTACTGTAGAACGCCCAGGTGTCCAGGTCCGGCTTGCTGAACGGGTACTTTGCGTAACCGGGCTCCAGTTTCTGATACACCGCATGAATGTACTGCTGCGCACAACTGATCGCTTCAGCCACCCAGGAATTCTGCACCGGGTAGCTGTCCAGCGGATCCAGGCGCAGCAGTTCGAAGAGGTCCTCCGGTGTTTTCACGAAGGCATAAGACTTTTCGCCTGTCTTGTTGACCTGCCCGATGCAGTATTCCATCAATGCCAGGCGGCGCTTTTCCAGCAGATGACCCGTGTTATTCGATGCCATGATCCTTTCTCCTTGGCTCTTCGGGGGACACACATCAGCAAGCGATACCGTTACGCTGGGTATCCGTCGCCTTCGAAAGTAATGGGCTCGAAATTAGTCTGAGTCTCGCTGCCTTGAATCCGGACCGAGATGACGACCTTGCAGCCGGTCGGGCTATGGACAAACACTCGCGTGAGCCCGTTCTGGTCGGTACGCGCCTGAGCGGGCCGGATAATGACTGTCGCGTCCTCCGGACCGTCTTTGATCTCGAAAAGCCAATCCACGAGCTTGTCTGTTCCAAGGTTCTGATAACGGTCCATCATTACCGCGAAGAGTTCGACTTCGTGACCAGGTTTCACGGGGCCTGACGGGATCGGGGACAGGAGGGCTGGCGGGAAGGTCAAGGTTTCGGTGTCGGCCAAGACTTCGATACTGGGGGCGTACTCCACTTCAAACAGATCCAGCCAGAACTGCGGCGTTTCGGTGCCCAGCGTTTTCCCCGGAAAAAACTCCGCGATGAGCGTTCCATCTATCCCGGTCGCTTTTGTGGCAATGCTGCCCAGCCTGGCGTGCCAGTAGACGTTGACCCCTTTCAATGCAGTGCCTGCGCCGTTCTTGAGGGTCACCTTGAAGGTGATTTTTTCATCCGGTTTATTGGCCACCGCGTACGCCTTGTCGGTCAGTTCGCATTTGATGTCGACCAGTTGCTTCAGGTCGCTGGACGCTTGCACAAGGGGCTCCGGCACTTCCGACAGGCTCAGCAAGCCGTGCTCGGCAGCCGTGGCATAGGCTTGTTTTTGCGCCTCCGTATCAACGGTCTCAGGCACATTGCCGATCAGGAAAATCGTCAGGGCATCCATACCGCTGTGCGCCGACAACACGCGGATGCGCATCAGCAGGTCCAGTTGTGTCAGGTTTTTCAGCACCTTGTTTATCGGATCGATACGGCTGATACACTCGCGCACTTCCTGGACGCTCCAGCCAAAAAACTCGGCCAGTTTGAGGGACGAAGCCTGCTGGGCCAGGGCCAACGCATCACCGGCTATCGTCGGCAGTGCGTTGACCTGGCGCAGGTAGTCGAGCAGGGTCTGCGCCGGTTGCTCGCTGAGTTCAAAGGCCCGGGTGAGCGCGGTGAGGTAGTAGAGCGTTGTCACCGTAAACAGGTGCTTGTCATCCTGACCCATCCAGGCTTTGTAGCCATAATCGAGGTAGTCCTGCAGCAGGACGGCACTCAGGTTGAGTTTGGTCACCACCGCGCTGCGACGGCGCACATCGGCCAGCAACATCAGCAGTGGATCAGCCCCTTCGTCGCGTCGGAGCGCGGGTTGCGCAGGCGCGGCACCGTTGCGGTCCAACACCTGACGCAGCAGCGAATAGATCGTTGTCTTGGCCCAGGCAAGCACCCGTATGGCTTGCTCTGCGTCAACACCGGTGTACACGGCCAGGCATTCCTTCACCACCGACACCTGGGCATCACGGGCCAGCAAGAGAACCCCGAGCATTTTTTCGACAATGGCCGCGCGCACGGTGTCGTCTATTTCGCCCAGGCCATCCTTGACCGCCGCTTCAATGTGTTGGCGAGCAAAGCTCGGGTAGTCGGCCTCAGCTTCAGCCCCGATCGGCGCAAGCACCAACCCCTGCGCATCGGCCAGACTCCCCAGCAGACCGAGCCAGTCGGCCACCGGCAATGCCGGCACCCCGGCCATCAACAGCCCGGCATTGGTAAACAGCGCGGCCGGTAGCAAGCTGCCCAGTTGCTCGAACAGTTGCAGTTCAGGCTCCGAGGCGGTGACGGCGCGCGGTTCTGACACCTGCTGCAGCATCCAAAGCACCGGCAGATCACGGTCCCGGCACCAGCCCACGCAGGAGTGCAAGGCATAGATCAGGTTCAGCACATCTGGCGTGCCGCTTGTGGTCTTGTTGATTACAGGGGCCCCCGCCAGCCCGTTGACCCAGCTGTCCCCTCCCAGCAACATCAACATCAACACGCCTTCAATCGGCGTGATTTCCAGCATTCGCGCCAGTTTCGCCAAACGATAAAAACTCGAAACGATTGGCACGCTGCGTCGGAGAGTTGTTGTCTTGCCATGCGCCTTGGCAATTGCCAGGGCCAGAAAATGATAGGTCTGCAGGTCAATACCCAGCCCGCTGCACAGTTGGTTGACTGTCAAATCGTCCGTCCCCTTTACCGGCATCAGGGGGAACGGCTCGTCATCGAGCTTCAAGGGCTGGCGATAATTACCTTGGTTATTGAAGACCTGGTCGAATTGCGACAGTGCCTCCCCGCGACCGTAGATCGACAGCTCATCGATAAACGCGGCGAAGTCTTGCGCAGTACAGCCGTAGCGCTCGCGTAATGACTGGAAAAGCCCCAATGCATGTACAACGTTGTCGGATATCCACCACTCTCCTGCAGTCGCGCCGCCGCGCACCTCGGCTCTGATGGCGGCAGCCAGCAAGGTATCAACCTCGTCGCTGGGCAGCTCTAGCCAGTTGTCCAGACGCACCTTGCGGTTCATTCGGTCGTATCGGGCAAACCCATCCGCGGTGTTGGGATTCTCTGACAATCGATGCAGGAAACCAGGACCGTTTCCGCTACCCGTAATACTGACAGCCGGCGATGTATGTGCATTGAGGTAAATCGAACCAAAACGTTCGCTTTCCGAGCCAGCAGGCGTAGCCGGAACGTAGGTCACATTGGCTGAGCGAACAGGCAAGAAACTGCGAATTGACAGCAACGCCTCGATTCCCTGCGTATCGAGTGCTGTCCGCTCACCGAAGAACGGCACCTGATTCAGGTTAAGCCATTCCACTCCTCTGGCACCGAAATTAGCCAAGTAAAAAGCGTCTTGCTCTTCCTCTGTTGGACTCTCCTCCGTCAACAGCTTGCGCTGATAAGGCCCCAGCCGCGAAGCATGGGCCAGCGCGCGCCCTGCATCGTTATCCCAAGCCTCGGCTCGCAGAAAATACGGGTAATCGAGGTCAACCATGTGTGCAAAATTGGCCACCGACAGACCATGGTGCTGCGCAATGGCATCCAGGGTCACCCAATGCTGGTAATAAGGCAGCCCATTCGGGTAGCGAGCCTCAATCAGCGCTTCTTCAAGCTTCGTCTCCGGCCCATGGTTGGCGATGAAGGTTTCCAGCACCGAAACGATGATGTCGACCGCGGACACCGACGTGTGCACCGCGTTGAAGTCCACAGACAGCTTCTTCAGATCGGTGCGGCGTTCATGCAGAGGGTATTTTTCGCTGGGAACGCCATAGACTTCGATCCGATCGCGGATCCAGCGCAGCAGTTCAATCAGATACGCCACGGGCGACGCAATCGACTCCAGGGCATCCGGTGGACAAAGCGAGTCAAAGGGGGTGTTGAACAACCACTCATAGGTGGGTCCCTGGACGAACGACAACAAACCGCTCGACGGCCCTGCCTCAGCCTTTTCACTGCCCGTCAGCAAGTGCTCGATATATTGGCGGCGCACGTAAGTGGCCATGCTGTTGGCCCGCCGCAGAAACTGCCGGGCGACCTCCGGAGTGACCCCGTAGCCCCTGACCAGACCGTCAAGCCCCTTCTCCACTAGAGGAAAAATCGATCCACCCTTTTCGAGGTATTTACGCAGCTCGGCGCAGTGCGCGCGCTGTTCTTCATCAAACACCTCATCGAGCAATTGCAAGGCGGGGAGAATACGAGAGTCAGCCATGAGTCATGGTTCCTTGGGTCGATAGCAGCCCGCAACAGCCTGACGAACCCGTCAGACTGTACGTTTGGTCAATGGAATTTGGCGCCGATGCACAGCCGGCGTCTACTGTCAGAAATGACAGTTATTACAACCATTTATCGGAAGAAGCCTGTGGCGAGCGGGCAGACGGCGCAGGCTCGACTTCGAAGCGCTTGCTGTCGGCCCAGTCGGATCTCACCTGCGCGCTGTCCGTGAGGGTTTGCCTGAATCGGCACCATTGGCCACCAGGCGGCATAGGCTGCGAGGCCGCGCCCTGCCAATCTCCTGCGACGGGAATATTCGCGGCCCATCGTTGGTCGGGGTTGAACCAGCTCACAATCTCCCCGACACCTTCCGCGCCCTGGCCTGTGAACCCGACCGGGTGGCTGGCCCAGCTCCCCGCCGCCGGCGACTCGATGGTGGGCAAATACGTCCCCAGCAGCACCGGTCGCACGGGGGATTCGACGGAATCGAAACCGTCGCACGAGGCCACGACCACCACACCGTAGCGGCCATCGGGTTGATCGAAGGCCACCACCACCGACCACGTGCGATCATCCAGCACCGAACCTTGCCCCAACATCGTCATCGCTGCGTCGACCCGCTTTACCGTCACCGTGTCTCCGGGCACGCCAAAGCCTGAAACCACCGCCTGCCGGCCGATGTGTTCGTCCGTCGCCGGGGTTTCGATGCTCGGTGCCGCCGGCACGACGTTGTAGTTCAATGGCGGGCTGTCTTTTGACGGCCGCTCTTCAAACGTCTGCCTGGCCCAAATGGTTTTGCGCCCCACCGGCAACGTCACCTCGCCGCTCCAGCGACCGTTGATGCTTACCGCAATGTTCCTGAGTAGAGGCTCGGCCTCGCCCTCCAGCCAGACGTCAACCAGAGCGCCCGGCGTGGCCCGTCCCTCCAGCGTCGAGGTTCGCGGCAGATTCTGGTCTGCTTCCGGCACCGTAATTGCCGGCGGCACCACCACAACTTCAAACGTGCGCACCTCACTGCGCAACGACTCCCGTCCGTTCAGCGTCTGTTGAGCGTCAATGGTGTACTCACGAAATTCGAGAGCAGTGAGCCCGATCGACCATCGACCACCGTCAATCAGCACTTTGGGTTCACCCAGCGCTCCACCGAATCGGGCATCGCGCAACTGCATCGTCGCCCCCTTCAGACCGCTGTCCCCCCGCACAGTGATGTTGCGGTCGACTTCTGCGCTGGCGGCGGGCTCGATGATGACCGGCTGAGGGATGGGCATTTCGATCAGGAAGGTTTCAGAGGCGGCCGGCGAGGTCTGCCCGGCGGCAGTCTGGGTCACCGTGACGGTATAGGTAATGTCCGACTCAAAGGGTGTATTGCGTTCAAAGGTCCAGCGTGTGTCAGTCACCTGGGCGGTGTGTACCGTGTCGCTGTCGCTGAACGTGAGCTCAACCACCGCATTCGTCCAGCAGGTGCCCGACACGACGACGAAGAAACCGTCCACGTCTACCTGGCTGATTACCGGGGCCAAGGGTGGAATGCTGACGGCCAGCTCAAGCCAGCTCGGCGACCATTGACCATTCAGCGACTGCCGGATATGCACTTTTCGATTGAGCGTCGGGCCCCACACTTCTGAAGCCTTGCTCGACCATTGGCCGTTGGCGACCAGCGCATCGGGGGCGGCGTTGGACCCGCCGCCGGGGTTGGCAATCTTCACCGCAGCGCCGGTATGACCCCGGCCCGAGAAGGTCGGCTGGTAGTCCTTGGTGTATTGCAGATCGGTCGGATCTTTCAGTTGCCGGTTGACGGTGAACGAGTACGGCACCGATTCAACCCAGCCGTTGGCATTGTCGGGCACTTTCTGAATCGCCTTCAGCGTGTACAAGCCCAGCGTCCAGCCCGTTGCCGTCGTTTCCCATTGGCCATCGGGCTTCACCAACACAGGAGGCGGCGCCGTTCCGCCCGGGCCGCTGTCCAGAATGAGCTGGACCGTGGCGCCGGCATGGCCGGTGCCGGAAAACTTGACCGTGGTGTCGGATGGAGTCTCGACATTGACAGTGGTTAATGCGGGCGGCCTGACGTGAACAGTACGCGTGGCTGCTCGATCGGATTCAAGACCGCCGTAGAACTGTATCGCTGTAAGGGTGCGAGCACCGGGAATCAACTTCACGTTCACGGACCATCTGCCATTTATAACCGGCCCGCTGCCGAGATTTGAGTCCGACAAATCAGGATATATACCGACACTGCACCCAGTAATGCCTGTATGGCCTGCCCCCACAATAGTGACGTCCGTTTCTACCAGTGGCGGGCCAGCATCGATAGTCGGAGGGGCCAGAAACAATACACTCACTTGCGCCCAGGCAGCATTGCCTGATTTCTCATGCCGTACATTAATAATTTGCAAACCACCATTAGGGTAGTAATGTTTGGCATTAAACGTTATCCCCCATCTACCGTCGATTCCTGCTGTTACTTCTCCATAGTTAACTGTACCGTTTTGATTCATGACTTGAATGAGCTCGCCAGACGCTCCCCAGGTACCATTAATTGGTACTACTGTGTCAAGCTTTACCACCCCGTTGTTTGCGGGCGTATCTACTCTGGGGTATGTAAGATAGGTAATTCTTTTTTCAGAGGAGTACCGATGTTGATACCCGTTGACATATTGCTCAACTTTAATTATGAAAGTTCCTGGATGTACTGCGGACGCTAGAGGTATCGACCATCGGTTATTAACACCCCTTACACGCTCGGATAGCCGAGCACCGTAAGGTATCCAGACACTTAAATCAGTTCCATCGCCACCCGCCCCCGTAATGGCATGGTTAAACACCAATGCGTCATCGATAACGGGCAAGTCACTCATAAAAATGAAATACTGCTCTTGAAATATACGATTACCTGCCTGCCAGACAATAAGCTCAAAATGCCCAGCTTTTCCATTATATGCAGGAAGATCATAAAGGTATGCAGTCCCTCCGGGGCCTGTCATATTATCATTTACCAGTAGAGCCCCTCCACCTCCCGCCACATAATAATGAACAACCACATTAAAGACACCAGCATTTGAAGTCCTCAACTCCACATCAGCCCGTGAACTGAATATTACACCGCTCGGAAAAAAAGAAAAACTTATAGCCCCCCCAACTTCATCAGTTGCTTTAACCGAAAACACGGCGTCGACTGAGCCTTCATGTTCTTGCGCGCCCCCGATGCTTTTTTGATGGTCTTTCATGATCGCTCCTTAATCTTCGGCTCAGTCATCAACTTCTAGTGCTTAATATGTAGGCCAGCACCAAACTTTTGCCCACCTGTAAAATCTGACAGTTCCGATGAACGGCATGTCCATCAAAATGAGCGGCGTCCCGATTTTTCAGGCTCTCAGCAATTGACTACATCGCCTTGCGCAACGGACTACACATCCGCCAGAATCCGCCGGCTTGTGCACCTTGGCCTTGCCCCGTAACTTGATCCGCGTCGCTGCCAATCAGCGATCGGGTTTAGTCGCCCGGCGGTTCGATACATGTGTATAAGCGTCATCCAGTCGGGTATTCCCTATCCCCGCACTTGATGGTGGCTGTTCGCAGGGCGCCCTCGGGCGCGCCGGAATTCGTATCTCCGCCGGTCGACTAACCTGCTTACAGCCGCCACCCCTCGTTTAGTCGCGAGATGGTGGCAGCCCTATAACGGAGATCGATCATGTTCAAAGCCACACCCAATCCCCCCGAAACCGACCCGGTTTCCCCCTACGCCAGCCTTGATTCAAGAAAGCTCCACGCTGCCGCCGACAAGGCGCTCGACCACTACCTCAAACCTGATGTCGAATCCCTTCGCTCTTCCCAGGACCGTGCCATGAAAATGTTCACCGTTGTCGCCGATGCCAAGCCCGAAGCGCTGAACATCGAGACCTACGAAACCTTTTCCACGGTCAGCACGTTGCTGCTTGACCTGGCGGACAGCCTGGACGACAAACCGCGGCACCTGGCGATGGCGATTTACCGGATGAGTGAGTTGGGGTTGATGCTGGTGGAGCGCTCGCTGGATAACGAGAAGGCGATCAAGGTGACCTGAGCTTGATTATCAGGCGCCTGAGCTGACGCCATCGCGAGCAGGCTCGCTCCTACAGGGGATTTTCAGTGACCACAAAATTTATGGACAGCCGATACCCCTGTGGGAGCGAGCCTGCTCGCGATGGCCATTGCCGATGCATCACAACACTCAGGCAGACGCCGGCATCGGCTGAAAACTGAAGTACTGCGTCAACGCCTCCACCAATTGCCCATACTCCGGCGGTGCCCGTTGCAGGCTGAACCCGGCGTCGTAATGGTGGGGGGTTTCGTCTTCGTGGCACCACAAACAACAGGCCGTCAGGTCAATGACCTGCTGGCAGCCGTCGCTGGCGGGGATTTTCAAACGCAGGTCAAAGTCGACGCCCACCATCATGGGCAACTGACTGATGAGCATCAGCCCGTCGGCGGACACATTGCCCAGAAAGCCTATGGGTTTGTCGGTGACACTGTTGAATACTTTCAGAAAATACGGCAGTTGATGCCGCTCGATCCGGCGGTCGGTAAACATGCGCAGTTGGCCCAGCAAGGCCCTTAAGCAGGGCCGCACTAATGCTTCGGAACGTGCCGTTTTTGCTTTTGTTGAAAAGCCTGGCGCGCTCTCCCCGTTCCCGGTGCGTCAGTCCATGAATCCGCTGACGCTTACGGCTGCCGGTCACAGGTATGACCTCGGTCTAGAGACATGGCTCTAAAACCGATCCATTCGACTATAGCTCACCACCGCCGGGCGGCCAGCCTTTGCACGACAACGGCAATCAGAACCGCGTCGGGCGCACGGCGGCCGCGGCGCTGCGAGTCGGGTAATGGCCCAGGCTCTGCAAGGTTTCCAGACGGGCGCGGGCCCGGTAGGCGTATTCGCTTTGCGGGTAGGACGCCATGATGAACTGATAAGTCTGCGCCGCATCGATGAACAGCTTCTGCCGTTCCAGGCACTGGCCACGCATCATCGACACTTCCGGCCACACATAAGGCCGCGCACGGCTGGAGCGTTCGACTTTGGACAATTCGAGCATCACCTGCTCGCAATTGCCGCGATCGTAAGCGCTGTAGGCATTATTCAAATGATGGTTCATCGACCAACGGGCGCAACCCGTCACACTGAGGGCAAGGGCGGCAATGAGCACGAATCGCATGGGGGATCTCCTGTCTTGAGCTCTGTATCGACCCGCAAGGCAAATACTTCAGTGACCCAGGATGGAAATCATGCCATTGAAAAAACCTTGCCATCGATTGAATCGGTTGGCCAAGCCATCAGGCCCGATGCCCTTTTATGGCTTGGGCGCCTGATACACCCAGAATGTTCGTTGCCGCGAAGGAGAGCAATCGTTTGTTCCAGGCTTACACTGCACTGCAGAAATCTCATACTTCCTATCGGGAAGCGTTACGAAACAGCGCCATTGACCCTCATCGTCAACGCTTGCATAAAACTTGGGGTTTAAGGAGTCATCCCAGTACACCCTGACTACCATTCCCGGCTCACCCCTCCCCTCTATTTTGAAATAGTTCCAGTCAACAGTTGCGCCTTCTCCTGGGGATGTGATCTCGGGCGAGACGGGGGCTGCGGCTGTTTGCGCAAACTCGGCTTTTTTGGTCATGCGTGCGTCTCCTGAACTCGTTACCTATTAACGAGGCTCCCAATAAATAGCAGCCCCGAAAAACGAACGCCTAGCTGTAAGAAATAACAGTTTCGACAGACGGTAGAACGCAAGAGAGCGTTTTCAAAAATGTTCGGTTAAAGAAACAAACGAAAAAGTAGTGCAAACGAACAATGACTACACCCGCTGACCATAGTAGCCTCACTCAGCGCTTGAACTCAGGAGTCTTTGCATGTCCGTCCGTCGTACCAAAATCGTCGCTACCCTTGGCCCGGCCAGTAACTCGCCGGAAGTTCTCGAACAGCTGATTCTGGCTGGCCTGGACGTCGCCCGCCTGAACTTCTCCCACGGCACCCCCGACGAGCACAAGGCTCGCGCGAAGCTGGTGCGTGACCTCGCGGCCAAGCACGGTCGTTTCGTGGCCCTGCTGGGTGACCTGCAAGGCCCGAAAATCCGGATCGCCAAATTCGCCAACAAGAAGATCGAGCTGAAGATCGGTGATCAATTCACCTTCTCCACCAGCCATCCTCTGACCGAAGGCAACCAGCAAGTGGTCGGCATCGACTACCCGGATCTGGTCAAGGATTGCGGCGTGGGCGACGAGCTGCTGCTCGACGACGGCCGCGTGGTGATGCGCGTCGATACCGCCACCGCCACCGAACTGAACTGCACCGTGCTGATCGGCGGCCCGCTGTCCGACCATAAAGGCATCAACCGTCGCGGCGGTGGCCTGACGGCGCCGGCCCTGACCGAGAAAGACAAGGCCGACATCAAGCTCGCCGCCGAGATGGAAGTGGACTACCTCGCCGTGTCCTTCCCGCGCGACGCCGCCGACATGGAATACGCCCGTCAACTGCGCGACGAAGCCGGCGGTACGGCCTGGCTGGTGGCGAAGATCGAACGCGCCGAAGCCGTGGCCGACGACGAAACCCTCGACGCGCTGATCCAGGCGTCCGACGCGGTCATGGTTGCCCGTGGTGATTTGGGTGTGGAAATCGGCGACGCCGAGCTGGTGGGCATTCAGAAGAAGATCATTCTGCACGCACGCCGCCACAACAAGGCTGTGATCGTGGCGACCCAGATGATGGAGTCGATGATCCAGAACCCGATGCCGACCCGCGCCGAAGTGTCCGACGTAGCCAACGCCGTGCTCGACTACACCGACGCCGTGATGCTCTCGGCGGAAAGTGCTGCCGGCCTGTACCCGCTGGAAGCCGTGCAAGCGATGGCGCGCATCTGCATCGGCGCGGAAAAGCATCCGACCAGCAAGACCTCCAGCCACCGCATCGGCAAAGTGTTCGAAAGCTGCGACCAGTCCATCGCCCTGGCGGCCATGTACACCGCCAACCACTTCCCGGGCGTGAAGGCGATCATCGCCCTGACCGAAAGTGGCTACACGCCGTTGATCATGTCGCGCATCCGTTCTTCGGTGCCGATCTACGCGTTCTCCCCGCACCGCGAAACCCAGGCCCGCGCGGCGATGTTCCGTGGCGTCTACACCGTTCCGTTCGACCCGGCATCGCTGCCGCCTGAGCAAGTCAGCCAGGCCGCGATCGACGAGTTGCTCAAGCGCGGCGTTGTCGAGAAAGGCGACTGGGTCATCCTGACCAAGGGCGACAGCTACCACACCATCGGCGGCACCAACGGGATGAAAATCCTGCACGTTGGCGATCCGATGGTCTGAGTGATCGGCTGCTGAAAAGCAAAAGCCCCGCCATGTGAATGGCGGGGCTTTTTGTTGATCGCTCCCACGATCTGCGTGGGAACGATCGATGTCAGTGTCGGCTGATAAAAGCCGACAATGCCGCCAACGCTTCCGGCGAACGCAACCTTTGGGTGAACAACGCGCCCTCTTCTTCGATCACTGTGCGCAGCTGCTCCCGGTCCGGCGCTTTCATCAATTGCTTGCTGATCCGCACCGCTTCCGGTGGCAATGACTCAAACCGCAACGCCATCTCCCGCGCCTTGGCCAACGCCGCTTCGCCACTGCCCAACGCTTCGGTGGCAATGCCCCACGCCGCAGCCTGCTCACCGCTAAACCCGTCACCCAACAGCAACAGCTCCGCTGCTTTGGCATGCCCGAGCAATCGCGGCAGGATCAGGCTCGAACCAAACTCCGGGCACAACCCGAGGTTCACGAACGGCATGCGCAACCGCGCATCACGGCTGACATACACCAGATCGCAATGCAGCAACAGCGTCGTGCCGATCCCCACCGCCGCGCCCGCCACGGCGGCGATCACCGGTTTGCGGCATTCCAGCAAGTTGAGCATGAAGTGGAACACCGGGCTGTCGAGGTTGCTGGGCGGTTGCTGGATGAAGTCGGCGATGTCGTTGCCGGCAGTGAAGCACTCGGCGCTGCCGGTGATCAGCACGGCGTTGATGTCGGGGTCGATGTCGGCCTGTTTCAGCGCGTCGGCCAAGTGGCTGTACATGGCGCGGGTCAGGGCGTTTTTCTTGTCGGGGCGGTTCAGGCGCAGGGTCAGCAGGCCGCGTTCGCGTTCAAGCTGGATGGCATCGGTCATGGCGAGTCTCGCGTCGTTAAACGATCAGCGCTCAACCACGGGGAACAAAGACATCCGCCAGCAGTTGGTTGCGCGGCAGTCCGGCCAGGTACAAACGCCGGGCAAAGGCGTCGACACTGTCGGGGGCTCCGCAGACTAAGGCCAGGGTTTGCCGGGAAACAAGCCGCAGTTGCGCCAACGCCTGCGGCAACTCGGCCGGGGTCCAGCATTCAATGCTGAGGTTTTCACGCACATCGGCCATGGCTTGCAGGGGCTTGGCCAGGTAATGCTCGCTGGCGTCATGGGCGAGGTGAATGACACGGATGGCGCCTTGGTGATCCTGACGCAACGCTTCGCGCAACACACCGAACAACGGCCCCAGTCCCGTACCGGCCGCCATCAGCCACAGCGGTCGAGTGCTCCAGTCCGGGTCATATTGCAACGCTCCGCCACGCAGTTCGCCGAGGCGGATCGGGTCGCCGATTTTCAGCTGACGGGCCGCGTCGCTGAATTCACCCCGCTGTCGACAATCGAGGTGGAACTCCAAAAAGCGGTCTTCTTCCGGCAGACTCGCCAAGGAGTAGGGCCGTGCCACGTTGCCCGCCCATAACACCAGATGCTGCCCGGCGCTGTAGCGTAACGGTCGCTCGGTGGTCAGGCGCAACCGCAATACGCTGGCGCTCAACCAATCAACGGCGGCGACTTGCGCGGGGCGGCCGTCGACGTGTGGATCGAAGGCATGCACCTGCAAGTCCTCGACCACCTGGCACTGACACGCCAGACGCCAACCTTGCTGACGCTGTTCAGCGCTCAAGGCATCGGGACGGCTGTCGCTGGGCAAGCCTTGAACGCATTGCACCAGGCACGCATGGCAACTACCGGCGCGACAACTGTAGGGCACGGCCACGCCGTTCTGATTCAGGGCATCGAGCAGGTTGCTGCCCGGGGCCACGGACCAATGGCGCTCGCCGACGCGCAACTCAGGCATCGACGTTCTCCCACGCCGCCGCGCAGCGATTGCGCCCGTCACGCTTGGCGCGGTAGAGCGCCTGGTCGGCGCGCTGCAGGGCGTCATCGAGATCATCGCCCAGCTCCAGCAACGTCATGCCGGCGGACAAGCTGAGGTGGGCGACGTTGAGTCCGATCAACTCGACATCGGTAAAGGCGATGCGCAGCCGCTCGCAACAAGAGGTCAGGCGTTCGGCGTTGCAGTCGGGCAGCAACACCACGAACTCTTCGCCACCATAACGGGCCAGCACATCGCCCTCTCGCAGGCAGGCGGTGGCCACGCCGGCAAAGGCTTGCAGCACCTGGTCGCCAGCAGCGTGGCCATGAACGTCATTGATGCGTTTGAAGTGGTCGAGGTCGATCAACGCCAGGCCATGCACCACGCCCGCCTCCATCGCGTTCAGCTCGCGGGAAGCCAGGCGCAGGAAATGCCGGCGGTTGAACAGCCCGGTCAGTTCATCGGTGGCGACCAGGTCTTCGAGCTGGCGCATCATCCCGCGCAGGGTGTCCTGGTGCGCCTGCAAGGCAAACCGTCGTTGGCGCATACGTTGACGCGAGGCCTGGACGTAACGGGCATAAAGCTCCAGCCACACCAACACGATAAACAGCACGCACACCTGCAACGCGGCCAGCGCCGGGTCGTGCAACTGGAAGTGGTAGCCCTCCCATAGCGTGATCGCACTGAAACTGAAAAACACCAACAGGGCACAGCGCACAAACGCACGGCGCGAAAGATGGAACAGCCCGAACAACATGATCAGCAGGTAGAACACCAGGAACGCGCCGCGCGCCTCATCCAGATTGGCAACCAGCCATGTCTGCCACCCCAGGCCCATCAATACTTGTGCTTCGGTCAGGCTCGGGTCGGAAAAGCGCAGGTTGCAGCCGCTGTAAAACACCGCGAACAACGTCCCCTGGGTGATCACCACCAGCGCGCTGCCGATGGCCACGCTGGTCAGCGGCTCATCGTAATGCCCGGTGAAAAACGCCATCCACAGCAAGACCAAAGCCAGGGCGTAGGTGCCGGCTGCGAGGGCGAAGCGTTTGAGCAAAAGCCGTTGGATGGCGTTATGGGTCAATCGTTGACTCACCGTGCGAAAGGAGGCTGATCGAGTGTCCTACTCTACAGACCGAATGCCACTTTAGTGGGGTGTCTGATAAATGACCATTCAATTTTCGGGGCAGAAAACTGGCGTCAAAAGCATGTCCCTGAATGACACAAAACCTGTGGTGAGGGAGCTTGCCTGTGGCGAGGGGATTTGTCCCCGTTCGACTGCGAAGCAATCGCCCATCCGACACACGGGGTATACCTGTCTCACCGAGGTGTAGCTATCGGGGGCGGCTTCGCCACCCAACGGGGCGGGGCGACGTTTCGCTAAATCCCCACACCGCAGATAAATCCGCCTGCCGCAAGATTGACTTTCGGCGGGTGTGCCCGGAACCGAGGCGCGGTATACTGCCGCGCCTTTTTAGCGTCGCGCCAGCAGCCCCGGCGTGCCCTGACTCTTCGAGCCAGCTTCAAGTTGCAAGCTCCAAGCAGCAAGCTCAAAGCAGTACACACACTGCCCTTACTTGCCGCTTGTAGCTCAAAGCTTGAAGCTAGCTCGAAGAGCTATTGAATGTTCCCGTCTTTTAGAGGAGCGCGACTCATGACCGTGATCAAGCAAGACGACCTGATTCAGAGCGTTGCCGACGCCCTGCAGTTCATTTCCTATTACCACCCCGTTGACTTCATCCAGGCGATGCACGAGGCCTACCTGCGCGAAGAATCGCCGGCAGCTCGTGATTCGATGGCGCAAATCCTGATCAACTCGCGCATGTGTGCCACCGGCCACCGCCCGATCTGCCAGGACACCGGCATCGTCACCGTCTTCGTCCGCGTGGGCATGGACGTGCGTTGGGATGGCGCCACCATGGGCCTGGACGACATGATCAACGAAGGTGTGCGCCGGGCTTACAACCTGCCGGAAAACGTCCTGCGTGCCTCGATCCTCGCCGACCCGGCGGGCGCTCGTAAAAACACCAAGGACAACACCCCGGCCGTTATCCACTACTCCATCGTTCCGGGTAACACCGTGGAAGTGGACGTGGCAGCCAAGGGCGGCGGCTCCGAGAACAAGTCGAAAATGGCCATGCTCAACCCGTCCGACTCGATCGTCGACTGGGTATTGAAGACCGTTCCGGAAATGGGCGCCGGCTGGTGCCCACCGGGCATGCTCGGCATCGGCATCGGCGGCACCGCCGAAAAAGCCGCCGTGATGGCCAAGGAAGTGTTGATGGAATCCATCGACATTCACGAGCTGAAAAAGCGCGGCCCGTCCAATCGCATCGAAGAGATGCGCCTGGAACTGTTCGAGAAGGTCAACCAACTGGGCATCGGCGCCCAGGGCCTCGGTGGCCTGACCACCGTACTCGACGTGAAGATCATGGATTACCCGACCCACGCCGCTTCGCTGCCGGTGTGCATGATCCCGAACTGCGCCGCCACCCGTCACGCGCACTTCGTATTGGATGGCTCCGGCCCGGCGACCCTGGAAGCGCCACCGCTGGACGCCTACCCGGAAATCGTCTGGGAAGCCGGCCCGTCGGCCCGTCGCGTCAACCTCGACACCCTGACCCCGGAAGACGTGCAGAGCTGGAAGCCGGGCGAAACCGTCCTGCTCAACGGCAAGATGCTCACCGGTCGCGACGCCGCGCACAAGCGCATGGTCGAGATGCTGAACAAAGGTGAAACCCTGCCGGTCGATCTGAAAGGTCGCTTCATCTACTACGTCGGCCCGGTTGATCCGGTGCGCGAAGAAGTGGTGGGCCCTGCCGGTCCGACCACCGCCACGCGGATGGACAAGTTCACCCGTCAGATCCTCGAGCAAACCGGCCTGTTGGGCATGATCGGCAAATCCGAGCGCGGCCCGACCGCGATCGAAGCGATCAAGGACCACAAAGCCGTTTACCTGATGGCAGTGGGCGGCGCGGCTTATCTGGTGGCGCAAGCCATCAAGAAATCCCGTGTCGTGGCATTCGCCGAGTTGGGCATGGAAGCGATCTACGAGTTCGACGTCAAAGACATGCCGGTGACTGTTGCAGTAGACAGCAAGGGCGAGTCGGTACACATCACCGGTCCTGCCATCTGGCAGAAAAAGATCAGTGAAAGCCTGGCGGTCGAAGTGCAATAAGCACTGCGACTTTGCCAAAACGGCCGGCTCGTCTGAATGGACGACCCGGCCGTTTTTTTTGCTTGCGAATAATGCCGATGGCATTAAAAGCGATCCTCTTACAGCTATTTGATCTAGAACCCCCCTCCTGATCTGTCAGATCTGACAGGTTACGCAAGACTCCCATCTTGTTAGCGTCTGATCCATCACGCGACACCGTTGCCACGGGCGAACGCCAGGCCAAAACAGGATCAGCCCCATGGAAGACCAAGCGTCCCTGAATATCGTCGCACCCGCGATTGCCAAGAGCACTTCGATCGCCAGCATCGGTAATGATTGGGCTAAAGTCGGTTGGACGGGAAGCGCGTCTTTCGCGCTGTCGCTGCCGAGTTCAGCGGGACGCGGCTGCGATCCCCAACTCTCGTTGAGTTACAGCAGCCAGTCGGCGAACGGACCGTTCGGCATCGGCTGGCAGTTGAACCTCGGCGCCATCACTCGCCAGACCAGCAAAGGTGTGCCGCGCTATACCGGCGATGATGTGTTCATCAGCCCTCTGGGTGAGCAGTTGATGGCCGAGCGCAACGCCAGCGGTGAGATCGAGGAACGTGAAGTCTCTGAATACCGTGGCCTGTCTGTCGGCAAGCACGCTGTGCTGCGCTATCGGCCACGGGTCGAAAGCACGTTCGATTTGATCGAATTCTGGTATTCCGATTCGAACCCGGAAGGGTTCTGGCTGGTGCACGGAGCTGATGGCAGCCTGCACCTGTTCGGCAAGATCGAAAGTGCGCGCAAGGCAGACCCGCTGGACTCGAAGCGAATTGTTGCCTGGTTGTTGCAGGAGAGCATGAATGCCTGGGGCGAGCATATCCGCTACGAATACCTGAAAGACCAGGCTCCTGGAGAAGAAACCGTCCCGCATGACTACCGCGCACAACGCTACGTCCATCGCGCGTTGTATGGCAACGTTGCCGCGTATGACCAGTTGTACGGCTGGGACTTGCCGCAGACACCGACGCCTGCATGGCATTTCCACTTGGTGTTCGACTACGGCGAGCGCACCCGGGAGCTGACTGAAAAACCGGTGTATGACGGCCCGACGCTCAAGCCCTGGCTGACTCGTGAAGACCCCTTTTCGTCCTATCGACAGGGCTTTGAAGTGGGCACTCGCCGCCTTTGCCAGCAAGTGCTGATGTTTCACAGTTTTCCGGAATTGGGCAGCGAACCCGTGCTGGTCCGGCGCTTGCTGCTGGAGTACGCGGCCAACACAACCCCCTGGTCTTACAGCCAGATCGCGGCGGCGCATTATCAGGCGTATGACGCCGACGGCATCGTGGAAAACATGCCCCCGGTGGAGTTCGACTATTCGGCGTTTGAACTCAATAAAGAGCCGGTTGCCTTCTTCCCGTTCGAGAACATGCCGGGCCTTGAAGACAGCGGACTCTATCAATGCGTCGACCTGTTCGGCGAAGGCCTGCCGGGCTTTCTGTGTCGCCATGACCAATGCTGGTACTACCGCGAGCCCTTGCGTGCCACCACGGGCCCTGACCACATTGACTACGGCCCGTGGACAGCGCTGACGAAAATCCCGGTGGCCGACCGCAATAAACCTGCGCATCAAGCCCTGATGGACATGACCGGCGACGGGCGTCTGGACTGGATTGTCGCCCAACCTGGCATGTGTGGTTTTTACACGCTGAACCCGGATCGGAGCTGGTCAACCTTCATCCCCTTTTCGGCCTTCCCGGTGGAGTTTTTCAACACCCTTTCGCAGCTGTGCGATTTGACCGGCGACGGGCTCAGCTCGCTGGCGCTGATCGGCCCCAACGCCGTGCGCTTCTACGCCAATCAGCGTGAAACCGGTTTTGCCAGGGCCGAAGATGTCCTGCATGACCCCGACCGTTTGCCCATCTTCAGCAACTCAGGCAGCGAACTGGTGCTGTTGGGCAATCTGCTGGGCAGCGACATGACCGAGTTGTGCCGCATTCGGCACAACGAAATCAAATGCTGGCCAAATCTGGGGCACGGACAATTCGGCAGCGGTTTTGTCATCAGCGGCCCGAGTTTCGAGTACGCCGCGTTCGACGCCGCGCGGGTGCGAATCGCCGATCTGAATGGCTCCGGTGCCCCGGCGCTCATTTATCTGAATTCCGCTGGCTTTGACATTTACCTCAACCACGGCGGCAATGGTTTTGCACAAACGCCCATCACGGTCCCCTGGCCCGAGGGCGTGCGTTACGACAACCTGTGTCAGGTCACTTTCGCCGACCTGCAAGGGCTCGGCTGCGCCAGCCTGATCCTGACCGTGCCGCACATGAAGCCCCGACACTGGCGCTACGACTTTGTCGGCGCCAAGCCCTACTTGATGATCGCCAGCAACAACAACATGGGGTGCAGCACGCAGGTGGTGCATCGAAGTTCTGCGCAGTTCTGGCTGGACGAAAAACAGCAGCTTCTCCAGCTTGAGCGCCCTCCCGTCTGTTACCTGCCTTTTGCTGTGCAGGTCGTGAGTCAACAAACCCAGCGGGATGAAATCACCGGTAATTGCCTGAATCAGTTTTTCCGGTATTTCGAGGCCTGGTATGACCATCAGGACCGGGAGTTCCGTGGCTTCGGAAGGCTGGACCAAACCGACAGCGAAACCGGTTCGGACGAAGACGAAAGCTTCACCGCCCCGGCATTGGTCCGCACCTGGTTTCATACCGGCATGCAGATCAATATGCCTCGCGACGGTTATTTCAATCGAGATGATCAGGCACATCCGTTGGGCGACATGCTGTTTTGTCGATATCACCCGGGCGACGAGTACGAAGAAATCATTGCGCCCGGGGATGAAGCCACCGTTCACGAAATCGCCCGCAGCCTGTCGGGTGTCGTACTCAGGGTGGAAACCTATGCGGCGACCGACCAGCTCCCGGAGACGCCTTTTCTGGCGGTCCAGAATCGATACATCGTCCGTAACGTGCGTGAGCGTGGCGACCACTACCCCGACACGGTGTTGATGACGTCGCTGCTGGAAGAAATCCACTATCACTATGAGCGTTTCGTCGAAGACCCCCTGTGCCGCCATGTCATCAACTTGAGCCGGGACGAGTTTGGGCTCACCACTCACAGCATCACGGTCAGCTACGCACGGCGCCTGACAGAGCAAGACGAACCGCCATTTACCGATATCGATGAACGGCAATGGTGGAAGGACGCCCATGATCCGGCGCAGCAGTCCTACTACTTGAGCGAAACCCGCGCCGGGTTTATTCACCAGGTCGATCCGCAAGGCTGGAGGCTCGGCCTGCCCTATCGGCAACGGGGCAACGCCTTGGTATTGCCCAAGAAGCCAGCCGCTGAAGGGCTTGATCCCAGCGTGATTTCTTATGAGCAGTTCCTCGAACTGTTCGCCTCACCCGAATGGGCGGCCCGGCGGGAATTGACGTCGCAATCGGTGCAGCGCTACGTCTCTACAGCGAATGAAACATTGCCGGAGGGCACGGCCGGGTTCGAAGCCCTGACGGGGCCGATGGAAATCGCACAACTGAACAAGGCGGCGCTGGAGGTCTACGGCGATGTGCCAGATCCGTCGTTCGATATCCGGGCAGAACTGGAGCGTATCGGTTATCTGTGCATGAAGCTGTTTCTGGGCACGGACGCAGAGGCCGACGAAGAAGAGGACCAACAGAGAAATCTTTGGTCCGCCCTCTACAACTTTGCCCGATATGCAGACCTCGATCACTTCTACAAGGTCGAGGGGGTCAACGAAACGCTAAGCCACGGCATCACCAAGGTTCAATACGACAGTTACTGCCTGCTGATCAACCGCTTCGAGCTGCCGGATGGCTGCACCACACTCGCCGAGCATGACTATCACGCGTTGACAACGTTGCGCACCACCGATGCCAACGACAACGTTGAAGAAGTCCTCAACGATCCGTCCGGTCCGCACACGGTCACCTTCTATGGAACAGAAAACGCTGTGCGTGCCGGCTTTGACGCCATCGCCGACTATGTCCGGCCCGTTGACGCCAGCCCGGTCACAGCCATCGAATCCCCCGAGGACGCGCTACAAAAAGCCGCCAGTACCTTTCGCAAAGACCTGCTCAGCTGGATGGGTCAGCTCACCCATCCCGTCGAGCAGACACCCGACTGGCTGGCTGAGGGGACCGCCAAAGGTTACGTGTTGCCAAGCCTGCACATCCGCGCCAGTGCGCGCCTGCTCCTGGGCCGGCTCAAGTCCCGGACAACGGCGGAGCAGGCGCTGTGGGACCTGCTGCTCAGCGTGCCGCGCATTCCGCTGCACAGCGTCGTCATTTCCGCTGACCGGTACCCGGATGATGACCAACCCGCGAACTTCCAGATCATCCTGTCGTTGATCGACGGTTTCGGACGCCCCCTGCAAACCCAGCAACGGGTTGAGCCCGGTGATGCCTATGTCGTGGAAAACGGCAAACTGGTGATCGAAGACGGCAAGCCCAAGGTGACACACGCCGACCAGCGCTGGCGTATCAGCGCACGTGTTGAATACAACAACAAGGGACTGCCGGTACGCACCTATCGCCCCTATTTCGCCAACGCTTACGGCTACATTGATGACGATTGCTTCAAGGAATACGGCCATCACGATAAAAGTTTCTACGATGTGCTGGGTCGCCTGATCAAGGTCATCAACGCCAAGGGCGATGTCGCCTACACCCTCCTCCACCCCTGGTACAAAACTGTTCTGGACTTTAATGACACCTACAGTGAGCCTGCTTCGAACGCGAGCAAGGTGGACATGCAATGAGCAACTCCGCCCACTGGAACACCGCCGCAATAGAGTCAAATGATGCGCGTGGATTGGCAGCGCGCCATATCGCCTACCTGCGCAAAACGCCAGAGGACGCGCTTGAACCGCTGATCACCCGGCAACGCCATGACGTGATCGGCCACCTGGTGGAACAACGGGACCCGCGCCTGGCCGATGCGCTCAAGCCTAACCTGGCCACGGTTTATGGACTTGCCGGGCAACCCGTCTTGGTCGACAGCGTTGACGCCGGCTGGCGGATCAGCCTGCCGGGGCTGGCCGGAGAAATCCTCCGGCGCTGGGACGCACGCGGCAGCCATTGGCGCACCGTGTACGACGAGCAGTTGCGCCCCGTTGCCATCGATGAAAACGACCAACCGAACGTCGAAATCTTCAGCTTTGCCGATGCCAGCGCCGATAAAGCCTTTAACCTCTGCGGCCAGTTGATCAGGCAGGTCGACCCCTCGGGCACCGTGGAATGGCTCAGCTTCGGCCTGCAGGGCCAAGGGCTGAATGACAGCAGGACGATCACCGGTGCCGGCACGTTCCCAAGCCACCGGACCTACAGCCCGCTCGGTGCGCTGCTGACCCAGACCGATGCCGGCGATCACCGGCAACGGATGGTTTACGACCGCGCCGGACAACTGCAACAGGTGCAGTTGCGGCTCACTCCCGCCGAGGCCTGGCAGTCTGTGCTGGAAGACGCGCGCTACAACGCCGCCGGCCAGATCATCGAGCAGCATGCCGGCAACAAGGTGCTCAGCACCTGGGCTTACGATGACGCCGATGGCCGTCTCACCACGTTGAAGGCGGGTGTGCCCGGACAGGGCCTGCTCCAGCATTTTCAGTACGCCTATGACCGTGTCGGTAACGTGCTGCGCATCGACGATCTCACCTTCAAACCGGTGTACTTCGCCAATCAGCTCATCGACGGCCACCGCGGATTCATCTACGACACGCTGGAACGATTGATTTGCGCCAACGGCCGTGACGCCGCCCCGAGCACCGGCCTGCCTGGCCGCCCTTCGCCGACCGATCCCGACCACCTCCTCAACTACACACAGAAATACGAGTACGACGAAGGCAACAATCTGATCAAGCAGGTCCATGAACGTGCCGTGGCCAATTACACCCAACAGATGCGCATCGACCCGACCAGCAACCGCGGGGTGCGCTGGAAACCGGGTGACACCGAGCCGGTGTTCGACACCCTGTTCGACGCCCACGGCAACCTCCACGCCTCGGCCCCCGGAAGGCCTCTGGACTGGAACAGCCGCGATGAACTGGCCCGGGCGGTGCTGGTTGAACGTGACGACGGCCGCCACGATACCGAAGTCTTTCGCTACAGCCAGGGCGAACGGGTGTTCAAGCGCCATGAATGGCAAGCCGCGACCTTCACCCACTTTCATCAAGTGCTGTACTTGCCGGGGCTGGAAATCCGCACCCGCGACAATGGCGAAACGCTGCACGTCATCACCGTGCCGGGGGGCCGTGGCAGCGTGCGTTGCCTGCATTGGGTCAGCAACAAACCGGACGGCATCGAACAGGATCAGTTGCGCTACACCCTCGACGACGAGTTGGGTTCATGCCTCATGGAACTGGACCAGGCCGCCCGGCTGATCAGCCACGAAGGCTATTACCCGTTCGGCGGCACGGCCTGGCTGGCGGCGGCTTCCCTGCTGGAAGTCGGCTACAAAACCCTCCGTTATTCGGGCAAGGAAATGGATGAATGCGGGCTTTATTACTACGGCGCTCGATACTACGCGCCATGGTTGCAGCGTTGGGTGAGTGCCGATCCGGCGGGGGAAGTGGATGGGCTGAATCTCTACAGATTTGTAAGGAATAATCCGTTGCGCTATGTCGATAACGACGGCGAGGCAAGCGGCGAAGCGGTCATTCGCAACTATTCAAATTTCATTTCTGTCCTGGTCGCTTACGCCACTCAAACGCTCGAGCAAATCGACAACATCATCAATGAAACCAACATCGAAAAAGACCTGCTGAAAAACCTGGCCGGGGAATCGATAAATGCAGTCATCGGCTTTGCAGGCGGGTATTACGGGGCTGGAGAGGTCGGTATCGTGTTGCCGGACAAGCCACACATTGCATTCCTCACCAAGCAAAGCAAACCGCCTTTTTCAGAAGGTCTGACCGGTGGCAATCTGGGCGGTGAGCTGGCTGGCTCAGCGGGTGGGGCTATTTTGCCGACCTCCGGCCTGATCAGGCCTCTCATCCCGCAGACATCCACGATGTCCATCAAGGAAATTGATCGTCAAGTCGGCGTCCATGTGGCGGATGATTCGTATGACTGGCTGGGAAGCGGTATCAGTATTGCCCTGAACAATGTCATCGGCTCGGTGGTACCCGGGGTCAGCGCGTTCCTCGCCATGGGGTCCAGGGTTCAGGAAGCTGAAGACATCAAAAACCGACTGGACCCCGTCAAGATCAACAAAATAGAGCGGATGCTGGATGAGTGGGAAAGCGTCGACAATGAACGCTTCGCTCAATTCGAAAAAGCGTTTGACGCGGCGGGCGTCGATACTATCTACCCGCAGCGTACAACCCTCAATGTCAGTGGCTCGGCCCCCGAAGCCATACACCGTATCGATGTGCAACGCGCTCATCACAAGACACAAGATCTTATTCGCCGAAGCAAAGCGGGTATGGCGCGATACAGGGAAATGGGCACGACAGACAACCAATTCCTGGCAAGGCAAGCACGCACTGCGAGTCGTCACCATGCGCCGGCCTGAGCGACCAGCAACACGTTGCGCGCCGCCCTATGACATTGAAATCGGGAGCTGCTGCCCGTGAACACCGCTATCCATAGGGGCACCGCCAATCTTCAAGCCACTGATGCTAGAAGCCTGCCGATTCGCCAGGTGGCTTATCTGCGCAAGAACGCCGGTGACGTCGCGCAATCACTCATCTCGCGGGGCGTTCATAACCTCGCCGGCCACCTGATCGAGCAATGGGATCCGCGGCTCTCCCTCCCGTCCTTGAGCAACGTCTATCGTCTCTCCGGCGACGCCATCCGAATCAACAGCGTGGACGCCGGCAAGCGCTTGATCTTGCCGGGGCCGGCGGGCGAAGAACTTCAACGCTGGGACCCGCGCGGCAATCATTAGCGTACCCGCTACGATACTCAATTGCGCGCCGTGGCCGTCGATGAAAACGACCAACAGAACGTCGAAACCTTCAGCTATGCCGACGCATCGGCCGACACAGCCTTCAACTTGCGGGGCCAGATGGTCGCGCTGGTCGATCGCTCGGGCCGGCTCGACTTGAGCGGCTTCAGCCTGAAGGGTCAGCCACAGCGCGAAACCCGAACGATTGTCGATGCCCTAGGGCACTCGACCTGCCGGACCTTCAGCCCTCTGAACGTGGTACTGACCCAAACCGATGCCGGTGGGCACCATCAGCATTTGCATTACGACATCGCCGGGCAACTCAAACAGGTCTTTTTGCAACTCAAGGGCCGCGAGCAGCAATGTGTTCTTGCGGATGCGCAGTACGATGCCGCGGGCAAGGTTGTGGAACAGACCGCCGGCAACGGTGTGGTCAGCCAATGGTGTTATGACCCGGACGACGGTCGCCTCTGCATCCTGAAGGCCGGTAAACCCGACGAACCATTACGGCAAAACCTGCGTTACTTCTATGACCGGATGGGCAATGTCCTGCGCATTGAAGATCACGCCCTTGCCACGGTGCACTTCGCCAACCAGCGCATCGACGGGCACCGTGAATTCCGCTATGACTCGCTGTACCGGATGACCCGCGCCAACGGCTTCGAGGGTGAATGCCCTCACAAAGGACCGGGCGTGCCTGTTGTGATTTCCCCCCTCGATCCTGGCCCGCGCTTCAACTACACCGAAGAGTACGACTACGACACGGGCAACAACCTGATAGAACTGCGCCATTTGCGCGACCAACACTGCTTTACCCATCGGATGATGATCGACGCCGCCAGCAACCGCGGTGTGCGCCACGAAATAGATCAGCCGGCGCCGGATTTCGAAAAACTGTTCGACCTCGGCGGCAATCAGCTGTGTTTACAGCGTCATCAACCGCTGCACTGGAATGCCCGCGATCAACTGGAGAAGGTGACTTTAGTCGTCCATGACAATGAGCTGGCAGATGACGAAGAGACATATCACTACAGTCAAGGCGAGCGGGTGCGTAAACATCAAGTAACGCATACGCCGTCGGTCACTCACCGCCATACCGTTCTGTACCTGCCGAACTTTGAAATCCGTACCCGCAGCAGTGGCGAGCAATTGCACGTCATCACCCTGCCCCTCGCCTACGGCAGCGTGCGTTGCCTGCATTGGGTCACTGACGAGCATCCCGATCAGTTGCGCTACAGCCTGGATGATCACCTCGGTTCCTGCGTTCTGGAACTGGACCACCTCGGCGGCCTGATCAGCCACGAAGTGTATTACCCATTCGGCGGTACCGCATGGTGGGCCGCGCGCTCGGCGCTGGAGGCCAGCTTCAAGACCCTTCGTTATTCCGGCAAGGAAATGGACGCCTGCGGACTGTGTTATTTCGGGCTGCGCTATTACGCGCCCTGGTTGTGGCGCTGGATCAGCCCGGACCCTGAAGGGCCCGTGGATGGGCCGAATCTGTACGTGATGGTCGGTAACAATCCGATGCTGTACGTCGACAAGTCGGGCGCGATGAAGGCCGTGTTTGAACTGGCGAAGGATTTCGTCGGTGTCCTTGGCAAAGCCAAAAATGCCGCCGACCAGATCCACAATCTCGCGACGGAATTCGATGGCCTGGTTCCCGAAGGCGCCGATATTGCCGACGTTCGACAGAACATGACGCTGGGCAAATTCATCCTGTCCAAGCATGGCCTCAAATCGATTCTCAAAGGTGCCATTGCCGGCGGCAGCGTGGCGGCGGCGCTGGGCAGCGTAGTGCCTGGTGCGGGGACGGCCATTGGTGCTGCGGTCGGTATGGTGGTCGGTGCCATCGTGATGCCGTTGGCACGGTATTACTTTTTCAAGCGAGGTTTGAAGCTTGCGCAAACGCTGCATACCCAGGAAATAAGAGAGCACTTGAGTACCGCCGCCGACACCACGAAGAAAGTCGTCGACGGTGCACAAGATCTTTTGACTGGCGGCAGCGAGGTACTCGAAAAAATAAAAATCGGTGTAGCAAGCATCACGAGCTACACAGAGCCCCTGCAGGACATTTTTTACAAACAACTGGAGGAACTCACCTCCCCCCTGCAACGTGAAGTGATGGCGCTGATCAACACCGGTAGCGAACCTTTTGAAGCGATTACCAAAGTGCTGGAAATGGCGAAAACCGCTGTCGACCTACCAAGCGAAGCAGAAGGCGTGACCCAACGGCTGACCGAACTGGCCCGTGAAGCGGGAGTGACGACGGTAGAGAGGCCCGTGCCTAAACCCAGAAAGCTGACGCAGAAGTTGCAAAGAACACTCTCTGAGACATTCGTATGAACCGACGCACTTTCGAGCCGGCCCGATGAGCCAGAACCTCCACTATCGCACCGCCTCAGTCATTGCCCATGAGTCGCGGGAGTTGCCGGCGCGTCAAATTGCTTACCTGCGCAAGAGACCCGGTGACGCGCTTGAACCGCTGATCACCCGGCAACGCCATGACGTTATCGGCCACCTGGTGGAGCAATGGGACCCGCGCCTGGTCGATGCGCTCACGCCCAATCTGGCCAACGTTCATGGCCTGTCCGGACAACTGCTCAAAATCAGCAGCGTCGACGCCGGCTGGCGGATCAGCCTGCCGGGGCTGGCCGGGGAAATCCTCCAACGCTGGGATGCACAGGGCAGCCATTGGCGCACCGTGTATGACGATCAGTTGCGCGTCCTTGCCGTCGATGAAAACGACCAGCCGAATGTCGAAACCTTCCGCTACGCCGATGCCACCGCCGATAAGGCGTTCAACCTGTGCGGCCAGTTGGTCAGGCAGGTCGATCCCTCCGGCACACTGGAATGGCTCAGCTTTGGCCTGCACGGCCAGGCGCTACGCGACAGCCGCACGATCACCGGCGCCGGCGCCTTCCCTGGCAGTCGGACTTACAGCCCGCTCGGTACGCTGCTGACCCAGACCGATGCCGGCGATCATCAGCAACGCATGGTTTACGACCGCGCCGGGCAGCTGCAACAGGTGCAGCTACGGCTCGCCCCCACCGAGGCCTGGCTGCCCGTGCTGGAAGACGCGCGCTACAACGCCGCCGGCCAGATCATCGAGCAGCATGCCGGCAACCAGGTGCTCAGCACCTGGGCTTACGATGACGCCGATGGTCGTCTCACCACGTTGAAGGCCGGTGTGCCCGGGCAAGGCCTGCTCCAGCATTTTCAGTACGAGTACGACCGGGTCGGTAACGTGCTGCGCATCGACGATCTCATGTTCAAACCGGTGTACTTCGCCAATCAGCTCATCGATGGCCACCGCGAATTCAGCTACAACGCGCTGTACCAACTGACCCGCGCCACCGGCCATGACGCCGCCCCGAGCACCGGCTTGCCCGGACGCCCTTCGCCGACCGATCCCGCGAACCACCTCAACTACACCCAGCACTACGAGTACGACGACGGCGGCAATCTGATCACGTTGATTCATGAGCGTGACGTGGGCAATTACACCCACGAGATGTTCATCGACCCGACCAGCAACCGTGGGGTGCGCTGGAAACAAGGTGACCCCGAGCCGGTGTTCGACACCTTGTTCGACCACCATGGCAACCTCCTGGCCTCGGCGCCGGGAAGGCCTCTGGCCTGGAACAGCCGCGATCAACTGGCCCGGGCGACGCTGGTCGAACGAGACGACGGCCGGCACGATGACGAAGTCTTTCGCTACAGCCAGGGCGAACGGGTGTTCAAGCGCCATGAATGGCAAGCCGCGACCCTCACCCATTTTCATCAAGTGTTGTACTTGCCGGGGCTGGAGATCCGCACCCGCGACAACGGCGAAGAACTGCACGTCATCACCTTGCCGGGGGGCCGGGGCAGCGTGCGTTGCCTGCATTGGGTCAGCAACAAACCCGATGCAATCGCACAGAATCAGCTGCGCTACAGCCTCGACGACGAACTGGGCTCCTGCCTCATGGAGCTGGACCAGAACGTCCGGTTGATCAACCACGAAGGTTATTACCCGTTAGGCGGCACCGCCTGGCTGACAGCCGCCTCCCTCTTGGAGGTCGGCTACAAGACCATCCGTTACTCAGGCAAGGAAATGGATGAATGCGGGCTTTATCACTACGGCGCGCGTTATTACGCACCGTGGTTGCAGCGTTGGATGAACCCGGACCCGGCCTGGTCTGTGGACGGGCTGAATCTGTATGCCTTTGTGACGAACAACCCGATGCGTTATCGGGATAACGGCGGTACGCATAAGGAAGAGTCTGCCGAACAACAGATCATTGACACGTCAAATACGCTATCAACCGTCAATAGCGAGATGCAGAAGCTCAATTACCAACTCTACAATCTCACTCGAACCCGGGACATCTACAAAACCGCAGCCAAAAAACTGCTGTATAGCGTGGCGTCGTTTGCCGTCACTTTTCATTCGGGCGCCGCTGGCGCGGCGGTGGGTTCAGGCGTCGGCAGCCTGACGGGCCCGGCGGCCCCCGTAGCGGTGCCGGTCGCCGCGGCGGTGGGAGGTATTTTTGCCGCTGAAGCGGCAGCCAAATTCATGGATAAACTCGGCGACGAAACCGGACTGGGCTATACCATCACACCGGACCCGTCCGGTTTCTCGGTCAGTAACATCAAAAGCAAATCCCGCGCCGAGCCTTTCAGTGTGCAGGCCGTGGCGCAAAGCTTCAGCCCGAAAAACTCCGCGGGCCTGACAAAAACGGCCATCGAAACGACTGCCCGCGTCATCGGCAAACATCTCAAAGTGCCTTACCTCAAACAAACCCTGGCCATTGCCCGTCAGGCAACCCAACTGACCGAGGCGCTCAATGATTCCCTTGGCCAAGGCGATCTCGACAAGATATCCGCCAACCTCGATGCGCTGGACGCCTACCTCAATGACGTAGAAGCGCAAGCCAACGAAGCCCTTGAAACACTGGCAGACGCAGCCGTCTACGATGACCGGCTGATCGGCGCCGTGAACATGCCGATGAATTCGGGAGCCGTTGATCGTTCGAGGCTTGAACAGCAATTCAAAGTCGCACGAAGCGGGATCAAGCACGCCAGGAACCTGGTCGGAAGGGTCTCTCAGTACCTCGCCGAAAAAAGAGCGGCCTGACGGTTTGCACAGCAGCGCCGCCCCCTGAATACCGGGGGCGACGTCATGTTATGGTGCGCGCCCCTATTGCTGATTGTTTCAGACACCATGCTTGCTCGTTCGCGCACATTACGCCTGACGCTGTACACCTTGCTGATCGTTGCCGGTGCCGCACTGGCGGCCGGAATTGCCCTGCGTCACACCGAACGCCAAGCGCTGGTCGAGGACGCTGCGCGGGCCAATCAGCAACTGGCGCTCTACGCCAATTCCCTGCACACCCTGATTGATCGCTACCGCGCCCTGCCCGCCGTGCTGGCGCTGGACCCGGAGTTGCGCGCTGCGCTCAACGGTCAGGTCACGGCGGAACAACAGGACGCGTTGAACCGCAAACTGGAAAAAATCAACGGCGCCGCGCAGTCCTCGACCCTGGAACTGCTCGACCGCACCGGCCTCGCCGTGGCGGCCAGCAATTGGCGCTTGCCCAGCAGTTACGTCGGCCACAACTATGGTTTCCGCCCCTACTTCAGCCAGACCCGCACCCAGGGCACCGGGCGTTTTTATGCGGTGGGGGTGACCAGCGGCATTCCGGGCTATTTCCTGTCCAGCGCGGTCACCAGCGACAGCGGCGAGTTCCTCGGCGCGATGGTGGTGAAGCTTGAGTTTCCGGAACTGGAGCGCGAATGGCGTCAGGGCACCGACACGCTGCTGGTCAGCGATGCACGCGGCATTATCTTCATCGCCAATCAGCCGGGCTGGCGCTACCGCTCGTTGAAACCCTTGAGCGACAGCGATCACGCCGAGCTCAAGGCCACCCGCCAGTACGACAAACAACCGCTGACCCCGCTGGACTACCAATCGCTGCAGCGCTTTGACGACAACAGCGATCTGACGCGGGTCGTCGGGCCTGACGGCACGGCCAATTACCTGTGGGAATCGCTGCCGCTGAGCACGGAAGGCTGGACCCTGCACCTGCTGCGCCGCCCGCACGTCGCCTTCGAAGACAGCCGCAATGCCGCACTCGCCGCTGCCGGGCTGTGGCTGGCGCTGGTGTTTCTGTTGCTGTTCCTCAACCAGCGCTGGCGCCTGGCGAAAATGCGCCAGCGCAGCCGTGAAGAACTCGAACAATTGGTCGAAGAGCGCACCCGCGACCTGCGCACCGCTCAGGACGGTCTGGTGCAATCGGCCAAACTCGCGGCCCTCGGCCAGATGTCCGCCGCCCTCGCCCATGAAATCAATCAGCCACTGACCGCCCAGCGCATGCAACTGGCGACCTTGCGTCTGCTGCTCGATCACGGTCGGGTCGACGATGCCTACAAGGCGTTGAAACCGGTGGACGACATGCTGACGCGCATGGCCGCCCTCACCGGCCACCTGAAAACCTTCGCCCGCAAAAGCCCCAGCGGCTTGCGCGAACGTCTGGACCTGGCGGCGGTGGTGGACCAATCGCTGCAATTGCTCGACGCGCGCCTGCGTGATGAGCAGGTCAGCACCGTGCTGCACCTGACGCGTCCGGCGTGGGTGCGTGGCGATGCGATCCGCCTGGAACAGGTGTTGATCAATCTGCTGCGCAATGCCTTGGACGCGATGCAGGACAAACCCTGCAAACGCCTGGAAATCCGCCTCGAAGCCGACGAGCAACTCTGGCGCCTGACCGTCACCGACAATGGCGGCGGCATCGCCGAAGAGCATCTGCCGAACGTGTTCGATCCGTTCTTCACCACCAAACCGGTGGGTGATGGCCTGGGTCTTGGCTTGGCGGTATCGTTTGCCATCGTGCACGAATCGGGCGGTCGCCTGAGCGCCGACAATCATGCCAACGGCGCCGTGTTCACCGTGACTTTACCCATCGACCTGGAGGCCCACAGTCCATGCTGAATTCCGTGATGGTGGTCGACGACGAAAGCAGCATTCGCAGCGCCGTCGAGCAATGGCTGAGCCTGTCGGGTTTCGAGGTGCAACTGTTCAGCCGCGCCGATGAGTGCCTGGCGCAATTGCCCAGTCACTTTCCAGGGGTGATCCTCAGCGACGTGCGCATGCCCGGCATGACCGGCCTGGAGCTGCTGGCCGAAGTTCAGCGCCGTGATGCCGACTTGCCGGTGATTCTGCTGACCGGCCATGGCGATGTGCCGATGGCGGTCGACGCCATGCGCGATGGCGCCTACGACTTTCTGGAAAAACCCTTTAGCCCGGAAACCCTGCTGAGCAGCTTGCGCAGGGCGCTGGACAAGCGCCGGCTGGTGCTGGAAAACCGCGCCTTGCATGAGTTGGCCGACAACCGCGCCAAACTCGACGCGACGCTACTGGGCGTGTCACGCGGTTTGCAGACGTTGCGCCGACAGGTGCTGGATCTGGCGACGCTGCCGGTCAACGTATTGATCCGTGGTGAAACCGGCAGCGGCAAAGAGTTGGTCGCCCGCTGCCTGCACGACTTCGGGCCGCGCGCGGACAAGCCGTTTGTGGCGCTCAATTGCGCAGCGATTCCCGAGCAGTTGTTCGAGGCGGAATTGTTCGGCCATGAGAGCGGCGCGTTCACCGGCGCCTCGGGTAAACGTATCGGCAAGCTTGAATACGCCGATGGCGGCACGCTGTTTCTCGATGAAATCGAAAGCATGCCCCTCGCCCAGCAGGTGAAATTGCTGCGGGTGTTGCAGGAGCAGAAGCTTGAGCGGTTGGGCTCCAATCAGAGCATTCGCGTGGACTTGCGGATCATCGCCGCGACCAAGCCTGATCTGCTGGACGAGGCACGGGCCGGGCGTTTTCGCGAGGACCTGGCGTATCGCTTGAACGTCGCTGAATTGCGGTTGCCGCCCTTGCGCGAGCGGCGTGAAGACATTCCGTTGTTGTTCGAATCGTTTGCGCAGAAGGCCGCCGAGCGGTTGGGACGGACTTTTCCACCGTTGAGCGGCCCGCAGTTGAGCCATCTGCTGAGCCACGACTGGCCCGGCAATGTGCGCGAACTGGCGAACGTGGCCGAACGTCAGGTGCTGGGGCTGGGCGAGCCGGAACCGGCCGGCATCGATCCCGGCCAGTCGCTGGCGGCGCAGGCCGAAGCGTTCGAAGCGCATTGCCTGCGCGCGGCGCTGACCCGGCACAAGGGCGACGTGAAAGCGGTACTTGAAGAACTGCAACTGCCGCGCCGGACCTTCAATGAAAAGATGCAGCGGCATGGGCTGAGTCGGGAGATGTTCTCGTAGTGCCTGAACGGGCCCCTTCGCGGGCAAGCCTCGCTCCTACAGGGTTTGCGTCGTTTGCAATATTGTCGAGCGACACAAATACCGTAGGAGCGAGGCTTGCCCGCGAAGAGGCCAATGCAAGGGCGAGCCGGAACCGGTCGGCATCGATCCCGGCCAGTCGCTGGCGGCGCAGGCCGAAGCGTTCGAAGCGCATTGCCTGCGCGCGGCGCTGACCCGGCACAAGGGCGACGTGAAAGCGGTACTTGAAGAACTGCAACTGCCGCGCCGGACCTTCAATGAAAAGATGCAGCGGCATGGGCTGAGTCGGGAGATGTTCTCGTAGTGCCTGAACGGCCCTCTTCGCGGGCAAGCCTCGCTCCTACAGGGTTTGCGTCGTTTGCAATATTGTCGAGCGACACAAATACCGTAGGAGCGAGGCTTGCCCGCGAAGAGGCCAATGCAAGGGCGAGCCGGAACCGGTCGGCATCGATCCCGGCCAGTCGCTGGCGGCGCAGGCCGAAGCGTTCGAAGCGCATTGCCTGCGCGCGGCGCTGACCCGGCACAAGGGCGACGTGAAAGCGGTACTTGAAGAACTGCAACTGCCGCGCCGGACCTTCAATGAAAAGATGCAGCGGCATGGGCTGAGTCGGGAGATGTTCTCGTAGTGCCTGAACGGGCCCCTTCGCGGGCAAGCCTCGCTCCTACAGGGTTTGCGTCGTTTGCAATATTGTCGAGCGACACAAATACCGTAGGAGCGAGGCTTGCCCGCGAAGAGGCCAATGCAAGGGCGAGCCGGAACCGATCGGCATCGATCCCGGCCAGTCACTGGCGGCGCAGGCCGAAGCGTTCGAAGCGCATTGCCTGCGCGCGGCGCTGACCCGGCACAAGGGCGACGTGAAAGCGGTTCTGGAAGAACTGCAACTGCCGCGCCGGACCTTCAATGAAAAGATGCAGCGGCACGGGCTGACTCGGGAGATGTTCTCGTAGTGCCTGAACGGCCCCCTTCGCGGGCAAGCCTCGCTCCTACAGGGTTTGCGTCGTTTGCAATATTGTCGAGCGACACAAATACCGTAGGAGCGAGGCTTGCCCGCGAAGGGGGCCAATGCAAGGGCGAGCCGGAACCGGTCGGCATCGATCCCGGCCAGTCGCTGGCGGCGCAGGCCGAAGCGTTCGAAGCGCATTGCCTGCGCGCGGCGCTGACCCGGCACAAGGGCGACGTGAAAGCAGTACTTGAAGAACTGCAACTGCCGCGCCGGACCTTCAATGAAAAGATGCAGCGGCATGGGCTGACTCGGGAAATGTTCTCGTAGTGCCTGAACGGCCCCCTTCGCGGGCAAGCCTCGCTCCTACAGGGTTTGCGTCGTTTGCAATATTGTCGAGCGACACAAATACCGTAGGAGCGAGGCTTGCCCGCGAAGGGGCCAATGCAAACAACGCACATCCACGAGCCTGATAAGCAATTTTCCGCTCACGACCAGCCCGGCATAAGCGGATTTCCGCTCACTCAATCCCCGCAACCCCTCTAAACCAGCCCTCCTTGATCTGGCACACCTCCTGCTATAGCCCATGCAGGCTGCGTTTCAACGCGCTCCACAAAAACAATTAAACGAAGGATCCTTCAATGGATAACTCCAACGCCCTGCCCCTTGGGTCGGCTGCCGTGCCCGCCAAAGAAAGAACCACCGCCAGTCGCATCAAGTCGATCTTCAGCGGCTCTGTCGGCAACATGGTCGAGTGGTACGACTGGTACGTCTACGCTGCCTTCTCCCTGTATTTCGCCAAGGCCTTTTTTCCCAAAGGCGACACCACCGCACAACTGCTCAACACCGCCGCGATCTTCGCCGTGGGCTTCCTGATGCGCCCGATCGGTGGCTGGCTGATGGGCCTGTACGCCGACAAGGCCGGTCGCAAGAAAGCATTGATGGCTTCGGTGTACCTGATGTGTTTCGGCTCGCTGCTGATTGCCCTGAGCCCCGGTTATGAAACCATCGGCATCGGCGCACCGATCCTGCTGATTTTCGCCCGCCTGCTGCAAGGCCTGTCGGTCGGTGGCGAGTACGGCACCTCGGCCACCTACCTCAGCGAGATGGCGACCAAGGATCGTCGCGGCTTCTACTCCAGCTTCCAGTACGTGACCCTGATTTCGGGTCAGCTCATCGCCTTGGCGGTGTTGATCGTGCTGCAACAAGTCCTGACCACCGAAGAGCTGTACGCCTGGGGCTGGCGCATCCCGTTCGCCATCGGCGCGCTGTGTGCCGTGGTCGCGCTGTACCTGCGTCGTGGCATGGAAGAAACCGAGTCGTTCACCAAGAAAGAAAAGGCCAAGGAAAGCGCAATGCGCACCTTGATGCGCCACCCCAAGGAACTGATGACCGTGGTCGGCCTGACCATGGGCGGCACCCTGGCGTTCTACACCTACACCACGTACATGCAGAAATACCTGGTGAACACCGTCGGCATGAGCATCTCCGACTCCACCACCATTTCCGCCGCCACGCTGTTCCTGTTCATGTGCCTGCAACCGATCATCGGCGGCTTGTCGGATAAGGTCGGTCGTCGTCCGATCCTGATCGCCTTCGGCGTGCTCGGGACGCTGTTCACCGTGCCGATCCTGACCACCCTGCACACCATTCAATCCTGGTGGGGCGCGTTCTTCCTGATCATGGCGGCGCTGATCATCGTCAGCGGCTACACCTCGATCAACGCGGTGGTGAAGGCCGAACTGTTCCCGACCGAAATCCGTGCACTGGGCGTCGGCCTGCCGTATGCGCTGACCGTATCGATCTTCGGCGGCACCGCTGAATACATCGCGCTGTGGTTCAAGAGCATCGGCATGGAAACCGGTTACTACTGGTACGTGACGGCGTGTATTGCCGTGTCGTTGCTGGTGTACATCACCATGAAAGACACCCGCAAGCATTCGCGGATCGAGACGGACTGAGTCAGCCCGCGCAATAAAAACAGGGGCAGACCTTAACGGGTCTGCCCCTTTTGTTTGCAACCGACACAAAACCCGTATTTGAATCTCATCGCTGGAAATTATCCGTTCGTCCTTGCACCATGACTGCCTCCCGATCCTCCCGGAATATATGCCATGCCCGACGACATCCACTTCTACGAACCCGCCAACGGCCACGGCCTGCCGCATGACCCGTTCAACGCCATCGTCGGCCCGCGCCCAATCGGCTGGATTTCCTCCCAGGACGCCAACGGCCGCTTGAACCTGGCGCCTTACAGCTTCTTCAACGCCTTCAATTACATTCCGCCGATCATCGGGTTTTCCAGCGTCGGCCGTAAAGACAGCCTGAACAACATCGAGCAGACGGGCGAGTTCGCCTGGAACCTGGCCACCCGGCCACTGGCCGAGCAGATGAACCAGAGCTGCGCCATGGTCCCGCCCGAGGTCAACGAGTTCGAACTGTCAGGCCTGACACCGGTAGCGTCGAAAATCATCCAGGTGCCGCGCGTCGGCGAAAGCCCGGCGTCGTTCGAGTGCAAGGTCACGCAGATCATTCAGTTGCAGCGAGCGGACGGGAACGTGGTGCCGAGCTGGCTGATTCTGGGCGAAGTGGTCGCCGTGCATATCGCCAAGTGGCTGTTGAAAGACGGGGTGTACGACACCGCCGCGGCAGAACCGATTCTGCGCGGCGGTGGGCCAGCGGATTACTTTCAGCTGGGGCCAGAGGCATTGTTCAAAATGTGGCGCCCGGGGGCGGTCAAGTGATTACCAGAGCAGGTCGGCGCCTTCTTTGACGTCTTTGAGGCGGGTGAGCTCTTTGGCTGCGGCCAGATCAGCCTCGTTGGCCGTCTTGAAGATTTGCCCTTCAAGTACTTTGTGAAAGCGTGGCGCTTCGGTGCCACCGATGGCTTTGACGGCGATCGCGGCGTGGTAACCCCCCTCGCCCGGTACTACAGCGGAAACAGCTTCGAAATGATCAAAGGCTTTACGTGCCATGTCGCGGATCCTGGCTGATTGAGAATGCAGCCATTAAACCCTCAACCCGCCATTTTGTGTACCCACGACCCGGACTGCCCCCGCGCCTGGTCGGCCGACACGTCCTTGAAGGTATGAAAATCCAGGCTGTTGACCACCAACTCCTGCACCAGCTCGGCGAAAATCTCCATCGCCGGGGTGCCGAAATAGGCCGTCATCGCTTGCTGGTTCGTCCAGAAACCGGACACCAGCCACAACTCCGGATCGCATTGCGAATGCTGCAGGGAAAAACTCAGGCAACCCGGCGCGCTGCGGGACGGCTCGATCAAGGCGCTCAGGCGCGCACCGAGTTCTGCCGAACGCCCGGCACGGGCACGAACAAAAGCCATGTGACTGACGGGGATCTGCGTAGACATGTTCAACCCTCCCAGGGAGTCGAGTGGCAGCCGGGGGACGGGCTGCGACAGGATCAAAGGTTAAGCGCGCAGGGGGAAGCGCGGTTAGTCGATTCCTGCCGGCTTGTTGCACAATCCTGCGCGGCGTTTCGATAAACCTGTAACAACCTGTAAAAGCGTTCGTACCAACAAAACTCGGCTTTCAAGCAAGTTTCCCTGAGTTGCAGCAGCCATAGAGGCACCGCTGATCCACTCGATGCAGAATCAGGCAAGCTTGAGGCAGGATGTGTCTACCGCTCTGTCTTGCACAAACTTAAGCTGGCCTCATTACCAACGCCTCAACGAGGATGCCCGGCATGTCGTCGTTCGATCACTTTCAAGCCCCGCTGGATGCCGAGATGGAGAAACAGCGCGGCGAACTGGCCACTATCATCCGGCGCAACACCACGGACGATGGCACTTATGCCACTGCCGTCGGCTCGCTGTTCATGTCCAAACACAGCAAGTCCCATGAATTTGCCCCGGTGCTGGCCCAACCCGCGCTGTGCATCATGGCGCAGGGGCGAAAAGAGGTCAGGCTGGCCGACGAATACTTTAATTACGACCCGCTGAATTACCTGGTGGTGTCGGTTTCGATGCCGTTGAGCGGGCGGGTGGTGAACGTCACGTCGCAAGAACCGATTCTCGCGGTGCGACTGGATATTGATCCGGCTGAAATCACCGCGCTGATTGCCGACGCCGGCCCTTTGGGCGTACCGACCCGTCCCACCGGACGCGGCTTATATGTCGAACGGATCGATACGGCGATGCTCGACGCGGTGTTGCGTCTGGCGCGTTTGCTCGATACCCCGAAAGACATCGCCATGCTCGCACCGCTGATTCGCCGGGAGATTCTTTATCGGTTGTTGCGCAGTCAGCAGGGCCATCGGCTGTATGAGATTGCGATTGCCAATAGCCAGAGCCACCGCATCAGCCAGGCGATCAAGTGGCTTAACGGCAACTATGAGCAACCGCTGCGCATCGATGATCTGGCGAAGGAAGTGAACCTGAGCGTCTCGACGTTGCATCACCGGTTCAAGGCGATGACGGCGATGAGTCCGCTGCAGTATCAGAAGCAACTGCGCTTGCAGGAAGCGCGGCGGTTGATGCTGGCCGAAGGGCTTGAGGCTTCGGCGGCGGGGTATCGGGTGGGGTATGAAAGCCCGTCGCAATTCAGCCGGGAATACAGCCGGTTGTTTGGGGCACCACCGTTAAGGGATCTGGCGCGGTTGCGGTTGTCCGTTTGATCTGATTATTGTGCTGGTTTTGCCGGCCCTATCGCGAGCAGGCTCACTCCTACATAGGCCGGTGTACACCGACCCACTGTAGGAGTGAGCCTGCTCGCGATGGGGCCAGTCAGTCAGGCGCCGAGTACGCGGCACGCCTCAGCCGGCAAGGTCACCGACACCGGGTTGCCAATGCTCAAACCAAACCCCTGACACGGCGTGCTCAGCGCCGTAAATGAAACCCCGG
Source organism: Pseudomonas sp. SG20052 (assembly GCF_031766055.1). Lineage (NCBI taxonomy): Bacteria > Pseudomonadati > Pseudomonadota > Gammaproteobacteria > Pseudomonadales > Pseudomonadaceae > Pseudomonas > Pseudomonas sp. SG20052. The sequence continues at coordinate 5,324,993 of NZ_CP134498.1, forward strand.
AACACTCCACCGTCGTTTCAATCGTCGCGCCGATATCGCGTACGAACGTCACCGTACCGAGCAACCGATTTCCCGCCGTGGCCTGCGGGTGCGACAGTTGCAGGTCTTCAGGACGAATCAGCATCTTCACCTTCTCCCCCACCACAATGCTGCTGCAAATCGGCACTTCCAGCGCGGCGCCCCCCGGCAACCCGACCTTGCCGTTGCCCAGCGCCGTGGCGGGGAAGATGTTGCCCGAGCCGATAAAGTCGGCGACAAATTCGTTGGCCGGGTGCCGGTAGATTTCAATCGGCGACCCCACCTGCTGCACCCGATGCTCACCCAGCACCACCACGATATCGGCCATGGTCATGGCTTCACGCTGGTCGTGGGTCACCATGATCGTGGTGATGTTCAGGCGCTGTTGCAGCTGACGAATTTCCACCTGCATCGATTCGCGCAGCTTGGCGTCGAGCGCCGACAGCGGTTCATCCAGCAGGAGGATTTTCGGGTGGTTGGCAATCGCCCGGGCAATCGCCACGCGCTGGCGTTGACCGCCGGAGAGTTTGGCCACCGGGCGATCAATCATCTCGCTCAGCTGAATCAATTCCAGCAACTCCACCACCCGCGCCTGCTGATCAGCCTTGCTGACCCCGCGCAGTTTCAGCGGATAGGCGATGTTCTCCCCCACCGTCATGTGCGGGAACAGCGCCAGGGACTGGAACACCATGCCGAAGTTGCGCTGATGCGCCGGGGTGTGGCCGATGTCTTCACCGTCCAGGCGAATTTCGCCGCCGCTCAGGGTCTCAAGCCCGGCGATCATCCGCAGCAAGGTGGTTTTACCGCAGCCCGACGGGCCGAGGAAACACACCAGTTTGCCTTCCGGCAAATGCAGGTTTACATCCTTTACCGCGCAGGCCGAGCCGTAATGTTTCTCGACGTTTTCCAGAATCAGACCAGACATAAATCACCTCAAGAATCAGAACGAAACGCCACCTTCACCGACCAGCTTCTCCAGCGCCCAGATCAGGACGAAGTCGATCAGCACGATCAGCACGGCAAACGAAAATACGGTGGGGTCGAGCGACGACACGGTGCGGCTGTACATCCAGATCGGCACGGTCATCACATCGATGGTGTAGAGGAAATAGGTCACGGTGAATTCGTTGAACGAGACGATGAACGCCAGCAGCATGCCCGCCAGAATCCCCGACTTCATCAACGGCACCACCACATCGATGATCGCCCGCAGCGGTGAAGCGCCAAGCATTTGCGCGGCCTCTTCGACTTCGCTGCCGATGGAGAGCATTGCGGCGGTGCAGTTCTTCACCACGAACGGCAGGGCCAGGATCACGTGGGCAATCACCAGCCGCGAGGTGGTCATCTGGAACGGCAGGCTGTCGAACACCAGCAGCAATGCCAGGCCCAACACCACCATCGGAAACACCAGCGGCAGCGACATCAGTTGCAGCGCCACGGCCTTGCCACGGAACTCGCAACGGGTCAGCGCGTAAGCCGCCGGCACCGCCACAATGGTGGCGAAGACCATGGTCAGGCACGCCACCATCAGGCTGGTAGTCATGGCTTTGCCCAGGCTCAGCACATCGCTGGCATCGGGCGACACAAAGGTGTGCCAGGCCGCCTTGTACCATTGCAGGCTGTAACTGCTCGGCGGGAAGTCGAGGTTCGATGCGCCGCTGAACGACATGACGATCATGGTCAGGATCGGCAACACCGCCAGCAGCAGGATGAAGCCCGAGAGAATGCCGGCAAACTTGCCGGTCTCACCGGGCAGCAGCCCATAACGTTTCTTGGTCAACGTGCTCATTGGGAAGCCTCCAGCATGCGCCGACGACGGCCAGTGATGAATTCGGACAAGGTCATGATCGCCAGGGTGGTGACAATCAGCACCACTCCGGCAGCGGACGCGGCGGGCCAGTTCATCAGCGGGGCGATCTGGTCATGCACCATCACCGCCAGCATCGGCACGCGCCGACCGCCGAGCAACAACGGCACCACAAAACTGCTGGCGTTGTAGGCAAACACTAACGTCGCGCCGGTGATGATCCCCGGCATGCTCATCGGCAGCACCACCTGGCGGAACACTTGGAAGCGACTTGCCCCCAGGGTGGCGGCGGCTTCTTCGTAAGTGCGGGCGACGCCGCGCATGGCGCTGGCAATCGGCAGCACGGCCAACGGGAACGCGGTTTGCACCAGGCCCATCAACACGCCGTTCTGGTTGTAGAGCAGCATGATCGGTCGCTTGATCAGGCCCAGGCCCATCAGTGCCTGATTGAGCATGCCGCCAGGGCCGAGAATCACCAGCCAGCCGTAGCTTTGCAGCAGCAGGTTGACCAGCAACGGCAGCAGCACCGCCGCGAGGAAGATCCGTCGCACGAACGGCGAGGTCAGGCGCGACATGGTGTAGGCCACCGGGATCGCCAGCAACACCGCGATCACCGCGCTGATCAGCGCCAGACGCAGGGTCAGCAGCAAGGATTTGAGGTAATAGGGTTCGAGCAATTGGGCATAACTGGCCAGGCTGAACCCGGTCCACTCTGCGCCTTTGGTGCCCACGCTCATGCGCAGTACCAGCAGGCTGGCGGCAATCAGCACGCCCAGAAACAGCATCGAGGGCGAGAGGAAAAACCACGCACGCGCCGTCGGCGAAACACCCCGATTGGCACGCACGGGAGTGGCGGCGACCGGATGAGTCAGAGGTTGGTGTTCCATAGCAAAGGTCTCGTCAATGGAAAGCAGCTGACAAACACAGCCCTCAAAACCACATCAGCCCCCTGTGGGAGCGAGCCTGCTCGCGAAAGCGATCCATCAGTCGACATCAATGGTGAATGTCAGACCGCATTCGCGAGCAGGCTCGCTCCCACAGGGGATCTTCAGTGGTTGAAGATCTTGTGTTCGCCACTCAATCAGGAAGAAAAGATTTCCGTGTAACGACGAATCCATTGGTCATGCACGGAGGCCAGGAAGGCGTTGTCGTGCATGATCGCCTTCTCGGCAATCTGCTCCGGCGTGAGGATGTAAGGGCTCTTGCGCGCTTCGGCGGAGATGATCGCCTTGGCGTTGACCGGGCCGTTGTAGATGTCCTCGGCCATCTTGCCCTGCACCAGCGGGTCCAGAGAGTGGTTGATGAAGGCGTAGGTCAGGTCGGTATCGCCCGGACGGTTCTTCGGCATCACCGAGAGCATCAGGTCGGTGTAGAAACCTTCCTTCATCCCGAACGTAGCGCCCAGGCCATAGGCCGGATCGCGGATCTGTTTCGGGAAGAACGCCGGTGCGTACAGGCCGCCCATGTCCAGGGAACCGGTGCGGAACAATTCGGCGATCTGGTTCGGGTTTTCACCCAGGGTGACCACACGGTCTTTCAGCTCGGCGAGTTTCTTGAAGCCCGGCTCGATGTTGTGCTCGTCACCCCCGGCCAGTTTGGCGGCGATGATGATCAGGTCCATCGCTTCGGTCCAGTTCGGCGGCGGCAGGAAGATGTTCGGCGACAGCTCGGCGTCCCACAGGGCGGCGTAACTGTCCGGTGCTTCCTTGATGGTGCGGGTGCTGTAGACGAGGCTGTTGCACCACAGCAGGTAACCGATGCCGTGACCGTTAGCGCCGGTACGGTATTTCTCCGGTACGTCGACCAGGTTGGGAATGCGGTTAAGGTCTGGTTTTTCCAGCAGATTGGCTGCTGCCAGACCTTCGGCGCCGACGCCGGCCAGGGTGATGATGTCGTACTGCGGACGATCACCGGCGGCCTTGAGTTTGGCGACCATTTCCGAGGTGCTGCCGGTGCGGTCAGCGATGACCTTGCAACCATATTTGTCTTCGAAGGTGGCCGCGATGTTACGCAGTGCAGCCAGGCCGGTGTCGTCGGACCAGGTCAACAGGCGCAGGGTCTTGCCCTGGAAGCGCGTGTCGCTGGCATTGGCCTTGACGAAGGGCAAACTCATGGCCGCCGCGGCTACGGACGCCACGCCCACGGTTTTGATGAATTGACGTCTGTTCAGATCATGTTCGCCCATTACGGACTCCCTTTGTTTTTGTAGGTATAAGGCAGGTCGAAACTGTTGCATCCGCGCAGCCGGATCAGCGTTTTCCCTCGTATTTTCGGGGGTTTGGCTGAACCAGTGAGTTCATCCTGAGGTCGTGCAAAACACCTGACTATCGATAAAAACTCATCGAAGCCATGACACCAGTGCATGCCTCGATACGAGGCATGCACTCACCTGTTTCGTGCCTTCAGACGGCGCGAATCACGTGTTTGATTTCCTGGAAAGCCTGCAAGCCCCACGGCCCCAATTCGCGGCCGATGCTGCTCTGTTTGTAGCCACCCCAGGCGGTCTGCGGGAAGATCACTTGCGGCGCGTTGATCCACACCAGCCCCGCCTGCAAGGCGTTGGCGACCCGATCCGCGGCTTCGTTGTCGCGAGTCACCACGCTGGCCACCAAACCAAACTGGCTGTCGTTGGCCAGGGCAATCGCTTCGGCTTCGGTGGCGAAACTGCGCACGCAGATCACCGGGCCGAAAATCTCTTCACACCACAACGCACTGCCCTGGGGCACTTCGGTGAAAATCGTCGGCTGCAAAAAATAGCCGCGGGGCAGGTCTGCAGGGCGATTACCGCCGCAAACCAGCTTGGCCCCGGCGCTCAAACCGCGATCGATGTGGCCCAGCACACGCTGGTATTGCGCCTGATTGACCAGCGCGCCCATTTCCACGTTCGGGTCGAACGGGTCGGCGACGCGAATGGCTTCGGCGCGGGCCTTCAATCGGATGAGGAACTCATCTGCCAATTCATCAGCGACCAGCACGCGGCTGGTGGCGGAGCACATTTGCCCGGCGTTGAAGAAACCGCCGCCACAAGCCACTTCCACCGCCAGTTCGATGTCGGCGTCAGCGAGCACCAGCAGCGAAGATTTGCCGCCCAGTTCCAGGCTCACGCCTTTGACGGTTTCCGCCGCACGTTGCATGACCTGCACACCGACCGCATTGCTGCCGGTGAAGGAAATTTTGGCGATGCGCGGGTCGGCCGACAGCGGCGCGCCGACGGCCAGGCCCGTGCCGCAGACCAGGTTGAACACGCCATCCGGCAAGCCGGCCTCAGCGACGATCGCCGCCAGTTCCAGCTCGGGCAACGGCGTGACTTCGGACGGTTTGAGCACCACGCAGCAACCGGCCGCCAGGGCTGGGGCGAGTTTCCAGGCCGTGGTGACCATCGGGAAATTCCACGGCACGATCAGGCCGACCACGCCGCACGGTTCACGGCGCACGCGAGCGCTGAAATCGTCGGTGGGCAGCTCGACGTTGCTGTCTTGTCTGGCATCGAGGCCTTCGGCGAGACCGGCGTAGTACTCGAACGTCGCGATCACGTCATCGACGTCGATGGCGGCTTCGAACAGCGGCTTGCCGTTGTTGCTCGACTGCAACTTCATCAAGTGGTCGCGCCCGGCCTGCACGCCGGCGGCGATTCTGCGCAGGATCGCGCCGCGTTCGGCACCGGTGGTTTTCGACCATTCGCCGAACGCCTGGGTGGCGGCGGTGACCGCTTGATCGACGGCTTTTTCATCGCCGCCATTCACGGTGGTCAACAGGGCTTCGGTCGCCGGGTTGATCACACGCAGATGTTCGTTGCCAGCCGACCATTGGCCGTTGATGTACAGGCCGTCCAGAGTGGTAGGGAAACTCATTTCGACACCGCCTTCATCCACTGGGTCTGATCGATTTCAATCAGGGTCGGGCCCTGACGGTCGGCGGCGCTGCGCAAGGCGCTGCGCAGTTGTTCAACACCGTTGACCGCTTCCGCCGCACAGCCCAGCGCCTTGGCCACACCGATGAAGTCCGGGGTGTAGATGTCCACGCCCACCGGTTCGATGGCGCGGTTGACCATGTATTTCTTGATCTCTTCGTAGCCCTGGTTATTCCACAGCAGGACGATCACCGGGGTGCGCGCTTCAACGGCGCTGGCCAGTTCCGGCAGGGTGAATTGCAGGCCGCCGTCACCGATCAGGCACACCACCGGAGGACGCGCGCCGTTTTCAAGGCTGCCACCGAGCCAGGCGCCGATTGCCGCCGGCAAGGCGTAACCGAGGGTGCCGTAACCGGTGGACGAATTGAACCAGCGACGCGGGCGTTCCGGGTTGAAGGTCAGGTTGCCGGTGTACACCGGTTGGGTCGAATCGCCGACGAACACTGCGTCCGGCAATTCGTGCAACACGGTTTCGAGGAAGCGGGTCTGGGCCAGGGTCGGGGCGTCCCAGGTGGCGGCGAGGTCGTCACGCAGACGGGCAGCGCGGACTTGTCCCCAATCGTTGCGACGCTCGGCCAGCGAGTGCTTGGACAGTTCACTGAGCAAGGCTTGCGCGGCGTTACGCGAGTCCGCCACCAGGGCGACTTTCGGCGGGTAATTGCGCACGGTCTGGTCGGGGTCGATGTCCACGCGCAGCAGCACGCCGGGAATCTCGAAACCGCCGGCAAACGTGACGTCGTAATCGGTCTCGGCCAGTTCGGTGCCGATGGCCAGCACTACGTCGGCCTCGGCGACCAAGGCACGGGTCGCAACCAGGCTCTGGGTCGAACCGATCAGCAGCGGGTGACTGGACTCGAGCATGCCTTTGGCATTGATGGTCAGGGCCACGGGTGCGTCCAGCCGTTCGGCCAACTCGGTCAACTCGGCGGCGGCATCAATGGCGCCGCCACCCGCGAGAATCAGTGGGCGCTTGGCGCCGGCCAGCAGCGCGGTCATGCGGCTGATGGCGCTTGGCGAGGCGCCGGCACGGTCGATGTTCACCGGGAGACTGGCGAGTAGGTCATCGGCTTCTTCGACCAGCACGTCCAGCGGAATTTCGATGTGAACCGGGCGAGGACGGCCGGCCTGGAACAGAGCAAAGGCGCGGGCCAATACGCCCGGCAATTCAGCCGCCGACATCAGAGTGTGGGAGAACGCCGCCACGCCGCCGACCAATGCGCTCTGGTTCGGCAGCTCGTGGAGCTTGCCGCGACCACCGCCCAACTGGCTGCGCGATTGCACGCTGGAAATCACCAGCATCGGGATCGAATCGGCGTAGGCCTGGCCCATGGCGGTGGTGATGTTGGTCATGCCCGGGCCGGTAATGATGAAGCACACACCCGGTTTGCCACTGGTGCGCGCATAACCGTCGGCCATGAAACCGGCGCCCTGTTCGTGACGCGGCGTGACGTGGTTGATGCTCGAACGGGCCAGCCCGCGATACAGCTCCACGGTATGAACCCCGGGAATGCCGAACACCTGCTCGACCCCGTAATCTTCGAGTAACTTGACCAATACTTCGCCGCACGTCGCCATGTCTTTGCCCTTTTTGTTCGTTTGAGACGCCGGGCCTGCGCAGTGTTTATGATGCGTGGGCAGGTCCAGGGATGGCCTCATTGGAACGGGCGACACGTAGCCGCAACAATGGATAAAAAGTCATACTAGCCATGTCCTCACGTCATACCTTGGATCCAAATGAAACGATTGCCTCCCCTGCCGGCGCTGCACACTTTTCTGATTACCGCGCAGTGCTGCAACTTCACTCGGGCCGCCGAACAGCTCTACATCACCCAAGGCGCGGTGAGCCGGCAGATCGCCGGGCTGGAAGAACATCTGGGTTATGAGTTGTTTATCCGCCAGGCCCGGGGCTTGAGCCTGACCGCTGAAGGACGCGAGTGGCTGCCACGGGTGCAGCAGATTTTCGGCTTGATCGACGAGGCGGTGGAACAGATCGGCGAGAAGCGCGAAACCCTGCAACTCAAGGCCCCGACATGCGTGATGCGCTGGTTGTTGCCGCGCCTGGTGCAGTGGCAAAGGGAGCGCCCGGACGTGCCGGTCGAACTGACCACCACGGTAAAACACGGCGTGGATTTTCATCGCGAGCAGTTCGATGCGGCGGTGATCTATGGCGTACCCCCGGAGACATCACTGGCGTCCCATCGACTGTTCGATGAGCAACTGACGCCAGTCTGCTCCCGGCCGTACCTCGAGGGGCCTGTGCCGCTGCAAGCGCCGGAGGATCTGGAACAACACATGCTGTTGCACCCGACCCGCGATGAACGCGACTGGAAAGCCTGGCTGGCCAGCGCCGATATTCGCTTGAGCAATGTCGGCAAGGGCCAGCATTTCGAAACCCTGGACCTGGCGATGTCGATGGCGTCCCAAGGGACTGGCGTGGCGATTGGGGACTGGTCGTTGATTGGCGACGACCTGAGCGCTGGGCGACTGGTCATGCCGTTTGAATTGAAGGTGAAGACAGGGTTGGCGTATTACCTGGTGTTCCCGGAAAAACCCGGGCCTTCGCCGAAGTTGCGCGAGTTGTTGGGGTGGTTGGTGGAGCAGGCTCAGTCACGCTGAGCCGCGAAGACTTGGTGCATAACCCTGTGGGAGATTCTATGGTTGAGGGGAAACCCTCAACTGACCTTTGACTGATATTCGCTTTGCCCTTTCAGCAAGGCGAATGCCACCCGCGCAAGCTTGCGAGCCAGCATCACCAGCGCCTCAGTAGTGCTGAAGCCCCGGGCTCTTTGGGCTTCGTAAAACCCTTTCCAGGCTTTCGTACGGCTAGCCGACATCGCTGCATTGTGCAGAAGCCGGCGGGCCTCGGGGTCACCGCGCTTGGTCAAACTGCGGCGACCGTCCTTCTGTCCTGATTTAGACACCCGTAAATCCATGCCCAGGAAGGCGATAAACGCATCCGCGTTTCTAAAATCCCCGCGCTGAAATGCAGTTATCAAGCGAGCCCCAGTCAAAAATCCAATGCCTTCAACTTTCAGGCAACGTTTCAGTTGACCGAGTAAACCGGCTTCTTTGAGCTGATCGTTGATCGTCTTTTCGATCAGCGTTTCAAGCTGCTGCATGGACTTCACTTGTTCTGCAAAAGCCGCTTTCAGCAGCGGCTCATTCGACCAACTCTGCACCAGGCCAACCCTAGCCTGGACCAAGGCAGCCCGGCGGCGGAAGAGGCTCAGGAGCTGGCGGTACAGCGGTGATGGAGGGGTCCAAGGGCGCAACTCCTCGGCTTCGTTCTTCAGGTAACGGGCCAGCAACTTGGCGTCCAGCGCGTCGGTTTTGGCGCGGATTTTCACGCCTTCGCGATAATGTTTGAGTTCATAGCCTCCCACCATGTAAATCGCACATCCGGCCTCATAGGCCAGATCAGCAAAGTCCAGGTGATAGATGTTGGTCGCCTCAATGGCAATAGCCACCGTCCCCGGCAACGTATTCAGCCACTGCTTGATGGATGTTTTAGTGTTGGGAATCTCTTTAAGCAAATCGTTATCAGCCTGATAAATCACCAGTTCATTCTTGGCGACATCCACGCCCACGATCGGTTTTGATAGAGAGACCGGCATTGCCATAGGATTTCCTCCGAGATAAGGTTTGAGCACTTGAAGGGCTCACCCAGAGGCGCAGGCTTGTTCCTATCGTCGGTCTAGCCAGATGCATTCTTTATCGGCGCTTGGGTGAAAGGAGGAGGGGCGAAATCTCCCACAGTCTGTACTGCGTCAACAGTCAGAATCGAGCCTTGTCCCTCCTCCTCCCTTCAAGTCCTACCATACAAGCGAGCCTGCTCGCGATAGCGGTGAGTCAGTCGGCATATTTGTTGAATGACCCACCGCTATCGCGAGCAGGCTCGCTCCCACAGGTTTTTCAGTGACTCAGTAACCGACGGTGAACCGCTGACGCGAATGCTTCGGCGCTTCCACTTCATCGATCAGCGCAATCGCGTAATCGGCGAACGAAATCCAGCTCCGCCCTTCGCTGCTCACCAGCAAATCATCCTTGCCCACCCGAAACGCCCCCGTACGCTCACCTTCGACGAACTCCGCCGACGGTGACAGAAAGGTCCAGTCCAGATCCTGTTCCTCACGCAGGTTTTCCAGAAACAAAGCCCCGGCGCTCGCCTCAGCCTTGTACTCCTCAGGAAATCCCTTGCTGTCGATCACTCGAGTGCCGTCCGGCAGCAACAGCGAACCCGCACCGCCCACCACCAGCAGGCGTTTCACCCCGGCCTTTTTCACCGGCCCGATCACCGCGCTGGCGGGAAGGGTCGCGAAGTGCGCCGCGCTGATGACCACGTCATGGCCTTCGACGGCCGCCTGCAACGCTTGGGCATCAAGGGCATCGACATCCTTGGCGACCACCCCGGCACGCGGGGCGATTTTCGAGGTGTCGCGGGCAATGGCCGTGACGCTATGACCCCGACGCAGGGCTTCTTCCAGCAATTGGCTGCCGGCACGGCCGGTGGCACCGATGATTGCGATTTTGCTCATGACGTTCTCCAGTTGGCTTGAGTACACGCGTATTCGTTTGGCATCCAACATTGTGGCGAGGGAGCTTGCTCCCGTTCGGCTGCGCAGCAGTCGTAAAACCTGAGAGTGCGCTGTGGCTCAAACACTGCGGAGGAGCGCTTCGCACTGGAGCGCCAGCCCGGTCCAGCGGGAGCAAGCTCCCTCGCCACAGTTAATCCACTCGCCACATAAACTCATTCACCCCACTTCATCTCGCCCTTGGCGACTTTCGCGCTCAGCTCCAGCGAGCTGTCTTCGCCCAAAGTCGGGAAGCGTTTTTTCATGGCGGCGATCAGCGCGGCGGCGTCTTTGGCCTTTGGGGTTTCTTCGTCGAAGGCCTTGATGTAATCGGCAGTAAACTGCACCGCGGCCAGCGAACGGGCGCTCTCACCGAGGTAATGCCCCGGCACGATGGTTTTCGGTTTCAAGGTTTCGATGGCATGTAGCGTAGCCAACCAATCGGTGTGGGATTGCGCAGTCTGGGTGTCGGCCATCCACACGTGGATGTTTTCGGCGACGACCACGCCACCGACCACGGCCTTGATCGACGGGATCCACACAAAGGTCCGGTCCGGCTGCTTGCCGTCCAGGCCCACCACCTGCAACTTCTGCCCTTCAAGCATCAGGCTGTCACCCTTGAGTACGCCCGGCACGATGGTTTTGGCCGGCACGTCGGCGCCCATTTTCGGGCCCCAGAACGCCAGTTTGCCGTCGACGGTGTGCTTGATGTGATCCACGGTCGGCTGCGAGGCCAGCACTTTGGCGTTCGGGAAGGCGGCGGTCAGGGTGTCGAGGCCGAAGTAGTAATCCGGGTCACCGTGGCTGATGTAGATGGTGGTCAGTTGCTTGCCGCTGGCGCGGATTTTCTCGACCACCTGTTCGGCCTGGGACTTGCCGAATTGCGCGTCGACCAGAATCGCTTCTTTCTCACCGCTGACCAGAACCGAAGTCACCGGGAAGATTGCCTTGTCGCCCGGGTTGTACACGTCCAGGGTCAGGGTCGATGCCGCAGCCGCGTGGGCCGCGAAGCCGAGGGTGGCGGTGGCCAGGAAAAAGCGCTTGAGAGAGGTGAAGCCGATCATCTGTTGCTCCGTTGTCCAAATGCCGTGTCTGGCGATGGGGACAGAGCTTAGTTGCATGACTCAGTACAAAAAATGCGATGCTTGAACATAGTTTGTTTCTGAAAGCGGGCAAATCATGGATCGTCTACAAGCAATGCGAGTGTTCGTCTCAGTGGTCGACCTCGGCAGCCAGTCGGCCGCCGCCGATCATCTGGACCTGTCACGGCCGGTGGTATCGCGTTATCTGGCCGAGCTGGAAGACTGGGTCGGCGCGCGTTTGATGCACCGCACCACGCGCAAATTGAGCCTGACTGCCGCCGGCAGCGAGATTCTGCCCCGGTGTCGGCAGATGCTCGACCTGTCCACCGACATGCAAGCCGCTGTCAGCGAGCCGGACGAGGCGCCACGTGGCTTGCTGCGCATCAGCGTCAGCACCTCGTTCGGCCAGGCGCAATTGGCGGATGCCATGGCGGCTTACGTCAAAAGGTACCCCGGTGTCAGCATCGACATGCAGATGCTCGACCGCACGGTGAACCTGGTGGATGAACGCATCGACCTGGCGATCCGCACCAGCAACGACCTTGACCCGAACCTGATCGCCCGGCGGCTGACCGTCTGCCGCTCGGTGATCTGCGCCTCCCCTGCTTACCTGAGCGAACACCCGACACCGCAGCGGGTCGAGGACTTGAGCCAGCACAACTGCCTGACCCACTCCTACTTCGGCAAAAGCCTCTGGCATTTCGAGGAGAACGGCGAGCCGGTGTCGGTGCCCGTGCAGGGCAACATCAGCGCCAACGAAGCCAGCACATTGCTGCGCGCAACCATGGCCGGTGCGGGGGTGGCAATGCTGCCCAGTTATCAGGCGGGTGTGCATATCCACAACGGCGAGCTGATCCGCCTGCTGCCACACGCCGAGCCCCGGCAGATGAACGTGTACGCGGTGTACGCCTCACGCAAGCACATGCCGGCGGCGCTGCGCAGCATGCTGGATTTTCTGGTGCTCAGGTTTCCCGAAGAACCGGCATGGGATATCGGCCTGTAACCGAATCCCCTTGTAGGAGCGAGCCTGCTCGCGATGACGGTCTGAAATCTGACATCTTTGTTGCCTGACACTCCGCTATCGCGAGCAGGCTCGCTCCCACAGTTTGATTGGTGATACCGCAGCCTTTGCGCTCGACTCCACTCCCCTTGTGGGAGCGAGCCTGCTCGCGATGACGGTCTGACATTCAACACCTCTGTTGCCTGACACTCTGCTATCGCGAGCAGGCTCGCTCCCACAGTTTGATTGGTGATACCGCAGCCTTTGCGCTCGACTCCACTCCCCTTGTGGGAGCGAGCCTGCTCGCGATGTCGGTCTGACATTCAACATCTCTGTTGCCTGGCACTCCGCTATCGCGAGCAGGCTCGCTCCCACAGTTTGATTGGTGATACCGCAGCCTTTGCGCTCGCCTCCACTCCCCTTGTGGGAGCGAGCCTGCTCGCGATGACGGTCTGAAATCTGACATCTTTGTTGCCTGGCACTCCGCTATCGCGATCAGGCTCGCTCCCACAGTTTGATTGGTGATACCGCAGCCTTTGCGCTCGACTCCACTCCCCTGTGGGAGCGAGCCTGCTCGCGATGACGGTCTGACATTCAACATCTCTGTTGCCTGGCACTCCGCTATCGCGAGCAGGCTCGCTCCCACAGTTTGATTGGTGATACCGCAGCCTTTGCGCTCGACTCCACTCCCCTTGTGGGAGTGAGCCTGCTCGCGATGACGGTCTGACATTCAACATCTCTGTTGCCTGGCACTCCGCTATCGCGAGCAGGCTCGCCCCCACAGTTTGATTGGTGATACCGCAGCCTTTGCGCTCGACTCCACTCCCCTTGTGGGAGTGAGCCTGCTCGCGATGACGGTCTGACATTCAACATCTCTGTTGCCTGGCACTCCGCTATCGCGAGCAGGCTCGCTCCCACAGTTTGATTGGTGATACCGCAGCCTTTGCGCTCGACGCCACTCCCCTTGTGGGAGCGAGCCTGCTCGCGATGTCGGTCTGAAATCTGACATCTTTGTTGCCTGACACTCCGCTATCGCGAGCAGGCTCGCACAGTTTGATTGGTGATACCGCAGCCTTTGCGCTCGACTCCACTCCCCTTGTGGGAGCGAGCCTGCTCGCGATGACGGTCTGACATTCAACATCTCTGTTGCCTGGCACTCCGCTATCGCGATCAGGCGCACTCCCACAGGGGGGTATCAGTGTTCTGAATGTCGGGGTACATACAAAAGCCCTGTCACTGGCAACTCACTCCCGCTGACCTATGCTCAAAGTAATACCGGAGGGTATTCGTTCAGAGGTCAACGCCATGAACACCAAAACAAGAAGATACCTCGCCATTTTCGTCACCTGCGCGGCGACGCTGGCGCTGTATGGCACCGCCGCCTGGCGTGTCGAGCAGTTGCGACAACTGCCCCGCGACTACGCGAGTTGTAACTTCGAGCGCTGCATTCCCCACAACGCGACCCTCAACGCCCTTCGGTAACGAAGGCGGTCAGGCCTCGTTGTCCTGATCGGCCTTCAAGCGGTCGCGAAAAGCCTTGGGCGAGATCCCTACCCGACGCCGGAACAGGCGTGTGAAGTTGGTCGGATCGGAAAACCCCAACACGTCGGACATTTCGTAAATGGTCATGCTGGTGTAGGTCAGCAAGCGCTTGGCTTCCAGCAACTGTCGCTCGTGCATGATCTGCAACGCCGGTTGCCCCGCCAGCTCACGACAGGTGCCGTTGAGGTGCGACACGGAGATCCCCAGCCGATGCGCCAGGTCCTCGACCTTGACGTGCTGACGGTAGGTCTCTTCCACCAGCTGGATAAAACCGTTGAGGTACTCCCGGGCACGGTGCGGACGCTGACTGGCAGCGCGGCGCGAAATCACCTGGCGGCTGACCCACACCATGATCACGCTGACCAGCGAATGCATGAGCATTTCACGCGCAGGCTGGTGCCCGGTGTATTCCTCTTGCAGCGCTGAAAACAGGCTGTTGAGGTAATCGCTGTCCTTGCCCGCCGGGTAACTTTCGGCTTGGGCCAACGCGTTCACCGAATTGCCCAGTTGCGCCTGAAGATGGGCAATCAATGGCGCGGCCAGGGTCACGACGAACCCTTCGACGTCCTCGGAAAACCGGTAACCATGCACCGATAACGGCGGCAGGATCAGGATCGCCGGTTCGGTGAGCTCCGTGTGTTTGCCTTCGATTTCAAGCTCTGCCTGACCTTTGAATACGAAGAGCAACTGGCACAAATCAGCGTGACGATGGGGTTTGATTTCCCATTGATGTTCGCGGCTGCGTTTGGAAATGGTTTCACAGTGCAGCAAGTCGGGGGTCGGCCAGTCCAGGCTTTCACCGTAGAGCTTGAACACTGGAATCGAAGGTAGGTCAGGCTTGTTCATCACTTCAATCCAGGCCTCAGAGGGTTACGGGCGATAATCGCACCGATTGGCAGAATGTACAGGTATCGGCTCAGTTTTCACCTTCAATTGACAGACCCGCAAGGGAAAAATGCAAGCACTCGATCCATAAAAATCATTCACCGGCCGTGGTCGCGTGAAGCTTGCGAGTCATAAAAACAATGAAAACGCTGAAAACCCAAATCGCCATCATTGGCGCCGGCCCCTCCGGTTTGCTGCTCGGCCAATTGCTGCATAACGCCGGAATCGACACCCTGATCCTTGAACGACAGACCCCCGACTATGTGCTCGGCCGAATCCGCGCCGGTGTCCTCGAACAAGGCATGGTAGAGCTTTTGCGTCAGGCCGGGGTGGGCCAGCGCATGGATGCCGAAGGGCTGGTCCATGGCGGTTTCGAGTTGGCCCTCGACGGACGCCGGGTACACATCGATCTGCAAGCCCTGACCGGTGGCAAAACCGTGATGATCTACGGTCAGACCGAAGTCACCCGGGACCTGATGGCCGCTCGTCGGGAGGCTGGCGCGCAGACGATTTACCAGGCCGGCAACGTCGTACCGCACGCAATGAAAACCGCAGAACCGTTCGTGACGTTTGAGAAGGATGGCGAGACCTGGCGCCTTGATTGCGACTACATCGCCGGGTGCGACGGTTTCCATGGCGTGGCGCGACAGTCGATTCCTGCCGAATGCCTGAAGGTCTTCGAGCGGGTCTATCCATTCGGCTGGCTCGGGATTCTCGCTGATACGCCGCCGGTCCATGACGAACTGGTCTACGCCCGCCACGAACGCGGTTTTGCCTTGTGCAGCATGCGTTCGGCAACCCGCACGCGTTACTACCTTCAGGTGCCGGCCGACGAGAAGGTCGAGGCCTGGTCGGATGAGCGCTTTTGGGAGGAGCTCAAATCGCGCCTGCCTGCGGCGCTGGCCGATACTCTTGTGACCGGGCCGTCCATCGAAAAAAGCATCGCGCCCCTGCGCAGTTTTGTAGTCGAACCGATGCAGTACGGGCGGATGTTCCTGGTCGGCGACGCCGCGCACATCGTCCCGCCCACCGGTGCCAAAGGCCTGAACCTGGCGGCCAGCGACGTCAGCACCTTGTTCACCATTTTGCAAAAGGTGTACACCGAGGGACGCCTCGATCTGCTGGAGAAATACTCTGAGATCTGCCTGCGCCGGGTCTGGAAAGCCGAACGGTTTTCCTGGTGGATGACGTCGATGCTGCACCGCTTCGATGATCACGACGCCTTCAGCCAGCGCATCTGCGAGTCGGAACTGGATTACTTCGTACACTCCGAGGCCGGTCGAAAAACCATTGCAGAAAATTACGTCGGGCTTCCTTATGAGGCTATCGAATAGCCTCCTACCGACTTACACTGGCGAGCATCCCCGCTCGCCATTGCCTCGTGCGGGACACTCACTGCCGGCAGGTTCCACCGTGACCAATCTCAACCAGCCTGAAACGCCTAAACCGGCTATTCGCAGCGTGTTGATCGCCCTGATGCTGGCGATCTTTCTCGGCGCACTGGACCAGACCATCGTCGCCGTTTCCATGCCGGCCATCTCCGCGCAATTCAAGGACGTCAGCCTGCTGGCCTGGGTGATTTCCGGCTACATGGTGGCGATGACCGTGGCGGTGCCGATCTACGGCAAGCTCGGCGACCTGTACGGCCGACGCAAGTTAATGCTGTTCGGAATGGGGCTGTTCACCCTCGCCTCGCTGTTCTGCGGCATGGCCCAAAGCATGGAACAACTGGTGCTGGCGCGAATCATCCAGGGCATCGGTGCGGGCGGGATGATTTCGGTCAGCCAGGCGATCATCGGGGATATCGTCCCGCCCCGGGAGCGCGGTCGCTATCAGGGTTATTTCAGCAGCATGTACGCCGTGGCGAGTGTGGCCGGCCCGGTGCTCGGCGGTTACATGACCGAATACCTGTCGTGGCGCTGGGTATTTCTGATCAACCTGCCGCTGGGCATCGGGGCCTGGCTGGTGGCCAATCGCACACTGGTGGGTTTGCCCGTGCCACAACGCCAACCGATCATCGATTACCTCGGCACATTACTGATGATTATCGGTTTGACCGCCTTGCTGCTGGGCATCACGCAAGTCGGTCAGGGCCACTCATGGCGTAGCGCCGAAGTGCTGAGCCTGCTCGGGGGCGCGGTGCTGGTGCTGGCGCTGTTCGTCTGGCATGAGCGCCGGGCGCGGGAGCCATTGCTGCCGATGCACCTGTTTGCCAACCGCAACGCGATCCTGTGCTGGTGCACGATTTTCTTCACCAGTTTCCAGGCCATCTCGCTGATCGTGCTGATGCCGCTGCGCTTCCAGAGCGTCACCGGCGCCGGGGCCGACAGCGCCGCGCTGCACCTGTTGCCGCTGGCCATGGGCTTGCCAATCGGGGCTTATTTCGCCGGACGCCGCACCTCGGTGACCGGGCGCTACAAACCGATGATCCTGGCAGGGGCGGTGCTGATGCCGATCTCGATTCTCGGCATGGCTTTCAGTCCGCCCCAGGCGTTCTTGCTCAGCAGTCTGTTTATGTTGCTCAGCGGCATTGCCAGCGGCATGCAATTCCCGACGTCATTGGTCGGCACGCAGAACTCGGTGGAACAGCGGGACATCGGCGTCGCCACCAGCACCACCAACCTGTTCCGCTCGCTGGGCGGCGCGGTGGGGGTGGCATTGATGTCGGCGCTGCTGCTGGCGCTGCTGCAGGATTCGAGCTTCGCCCACCTGGCCGGTTCGTCGATGATTGCCGAGGGCCGTTCAGGGAATGTGTTGCTGGACGGTTTGAACGCTGCACCGGGGGAGGCGCAGAACGCCTTGCGCGCCGAGTTGGCGCTGACGTTCAGGCATTTGCTGATGGTCAGTGCGGCGGTGTCGTTGCTGGGGTTGGCGGCGGCGGTTGCGATGCCGAACAGGGTGTTGCGGGGGCGTGAGGATAAAGTCCGATAGATAGACCGAGTCGCCCGCCATCGCGAGCAGGCTCGCTCCCACAATGGATCTTTGTCGTCCACAAATGCTGTGAACACTTGAGATCTACTGTGGGAGCGAGCCCGCTCGCGAAGGCGTCCTCACAGACACCGATGAATCAAGGGCTGTAATACCCGACCGCCACCAGAAAATGCCCGACCTTTTTCAGGTAGGCATGCTTGTCTTCAACCTTGCTGGTGACCGGGTTTTTCCAGCGGTATTCGTATTCGCCGTAATCCTGCTTGGCAATCAACGCCAGGATCGGCTCGCCCACCGGTTTGCCTTCCGGGTCCTTGATCTTGCCGAAGTCGGTATTGATCAGCCGCAGGTTGGTGCCGTGGGCCACGTAACGCTGGGTGTTGAGGTCAACGACGAACACGTACAGGTCATCCTGCAAGTAGCCGCCCTTGAGGGAGTTGATCGCAGTCAGCGTGCCCTTTTCGTCTTTGGCCAGATCCGTCGCCGCTTTGTTCAGCAAGGCCATCGCCTGTTCCGCCGACGCCCGTGGCAGGTAGTAACCCACGGCCAGAATCCGCTGGCCAACGCGCTGATAGAACACATGCTTGCGCTCGACCTTGCCGTCGGACCAGTTCTGCCAGCGGTATTCAGCCTGCTGAATCCCATTGCCCTCCGGCACTTTCAAGGCGTCCTTGAAGGCCTTCTGCAAATCCGGTCCCAGGGTTTCGGTCACATCACGCCCGATCAAGGCCGAAGACGGCCCGCCACTGGCAAGCATCACGCCCTTGGTATCGACCACGAAGACGTAACGATCCTTGTCGACAAACTCGCCCTGACGGCTGAACGCCGCGAACGCCTTGTCGCCGTTGTCGTGGTAGTAGGCCAGGGCTTTTTCCAGCAAGGCTTTGGCCGCCTGGCTGTCATCCTTTTCCGCCGTAGCCGCCTGAACCTGCCCCAGACACAACAACAGCATCCACCCCAGCACGGCCCACTTGTGCAGAACCCCCATAGCGCATCCCCTCGTTCTTGTCGGTGTTTCAAGAGCGTAGACGGCTATGGGATATGTACGAATTTTCAGGCCCTTGTAGCAGCTGTCGAAGGTTTACTGCCTTGCGCGGAGTTGCTGCTGCAGATTCTGGATCTGCGCCTGAAGGGTGTTGATGTTGCGGGTGGTCTGGCCGCGGAAGGCATCGAACTCGGCGGTATTGGTGACGCCTTGCGCTGATGCCGGGCGGTTGTCCTGCTGGCTTTTGAGCACGATCATGTCTTGTTCCAGTCGCTCGATGGCGGCGCTCGGGTTGCCCTGTTTTTTCAGCGCGACGATGTCGGCGCCGAGGCTTTTGAGCTGGGCGTCGAATTTGCTGGTGTCGTCCGGGGCGCTTTTCAGCGCAGCCAACTCGGTGCTCAAGGCTTTGACCTGCGCCTGCAATTGCGTGTTGGCGGCCTGGTGTTCGGTGCTCTGGGCAGTCATCTGCGCCAGGCGCTTGTCCAGGTCGGTGGTTTGCGCGGTCATTTGTGCCAGACGCTTGTCCAGGTCGCTGGTCTGACCGACCACACCTTGCTGCTGCTTGCTTTGGTCCTGCAACTGGTTTTCCAGCTGCTTGATTTGCAACTTCAGGGCTTCGCTGTCGCTGGTGACGTTGGTCTGGCTGGCGACCACCTTGCCGGAAATGTCCTGCAAGCGTCCCGCCGCATCCTCACTGATCCGCGCGAAACTTTCCTGGGTGGCCACCAGTTGCTGTTCCATCAGCGAAATCTGCTGAAAGCTCCACCAGGCAAGGCCGGCGAATGCGAAGAACAAAGCGCCGACCAAGGCCCACAGAGGCCCGGTACTGGCGCTTTTGACTTTGACTACCGGTGCCGGGCGCGAATGCACGGAGGTGCGTTTCGAGGTCGGAAAATCATCGTCATCGGGGACGTCGGCCCGCAGGTTCGGGACATCGTCGAAGTCGTCGTTGGCATCGTTACGCATGGACATTGAGTCAACCTTTGTGGAACGCGGTGATGGCTATAGGCGGCGAGTATAAACCCCACGGCCGCAGCGATTGACCCTCAACGCCAAACTCGGTTCAGTGCTGGCAGGTTTGTCACTGCAAAAGTCAGCGAATGTCCTGGGCTTTCCACCAGCCGCAGAATTCATCGAGGGCCGTCCAGAGACTGACTTTCGGATCGTAGTCCAGATAATGCCGGGCGCGGCTGATGTCCAGGGTGAAATTTTTGTTCATCACCTGCATGCCCAGTCGTGACAACGTCGGCTCGGGACGGCCCGGCCACAATTTACACACCCCTTCGTTGAGCGCGGCAACGCTGTAGGCCAGGCCGTAGGAACGGTAGCGCGTCACTTGTGGGACTTCCATCTTGCGCATGACGTAATTGACCACGTCCCACAACGGCACAGGCGTGCCGTTGCTGATGTTGTAGGCCTTGCCCAAGGCCGAGTCGCTGGCCAGCAAGCTGCTGAGCAATGCTTCATTGAGGTTTTGCACACTGGTGAAGTCGACCTTGTTCAGGCCGTTGCCGATGATCGCCAGGCGTCCCTTGCGCTGCATGTTCAGCAGCCGCGGGAAGATACTCATATCACCCGCCCCGGTGACGAAACGCGGGCGCAGGGCCAGGGTTTCGAGACCGAACTCCTGTGCGCCAAAGACCTTTTGCTCGGCGAGGAATTTGGTGGCGGCGTAGGGATGCTTGAAACGTTTAGGCACCTGTTCTTCGGTCAGCCCCAGATGATCACGGCCATCGAAGTAGATCGACGGTGACGACAAATGCACCAGGCGCCGGACCCGTTGTTTCAGGCAGGCCTCGACCACGTTTTCAGTGACCTGCACGTTGCCTTGATGAAAGTCCTGATAACGTCCCCACAAACCGACCGCGCCGGCACAATGCACCACGGCCTCGACATCGGAACACAGCTCGCGCGCCAGCTCCGGGTCGCTCAAGTCGCCCGGGATAAACTCGGCGCCACGGCGCACCAGGTGTTCGACGCTTTCGGCCCGGCGACCATTGACCCGCACGTCCAGGCCCTGCTCCAGGGCGAAACGCGCAAAGCGTCCGCCAATGAAGCCGCTTGCGCCGGTAACCAGAATTTTCATGTAGTGCTCCAACAAATGCAGCGGTGAGCATCAAGCTACACGCAGCAAGTTAAAAACGGTCCGCAAGCGCTTCACTTGCGGCTTGCAGCTTGACGCTTATGGCTGCTTCCAGGGCACCAGCCATTGCTTCGACGAACGCACCAATTGATCGGTCAGCAACCCCAGCAGCTGACCGCCATTGCGCCAATGATGCCAGTACAGCGGCACATCGATGGGCTTATCTGGCAAAAGCTCCACCAATACACCGCGTTCCAGTTGCTCGCGCACCTGCAATTCGGGCACCAGGCCCCAGCCAAGCCCGGCTTCGGTCAGGCGGATAAAGCCTTCAGACGACGGGCATAAATGGTGTTCGAAACCGCCATCGACCCCGAGGGATGCGAGGTAGCGATGCTGCAGGAAATCGTCCGGGCCAAAGACCAGCGCCGGGGTTTTTGCCAGCAGGTCAGCACGCACGCCTTCAGGAAAATGCCGGGCGATGAACGCCGGGCTGGCTAAGGCGCGATAACGCATGGCACCCAATAACACGCTACGTGCGCCAGCCACCGGGCGCTCGCTGGCGCAAATGCACGCGGCCACTTCGCCAGCGCGCATGCGCTTGAGGCCGACGGTCTGGTCTTCGACGACCAGGTCCAGCAGCAGGTGTTGCTCAGCGCAGAAATCACTGACGGCTGCGGCCCACCAAGTCGCCAGGCTGTCGGCGTTCAGGGCGATGCGCAGACGTTCCGGCAGACCTTCTTCGTCCAGCGCCGGTACCAGCGTCTGTAGATCCCGTTCCAGCAAACGCACCTGCTGGACATGGTTGAGCAGCCGCCGACCAATCTCGGTAGGCGCCGGTGGCGTGACCCGCACCAACACCGGCTGACCGACCCGCGCCTCCAGCAACTTGATGCGCTGGGAAATCGCCGATTGCGACAAGCCCAGCACCTGCGCGGCACGTTCAAACCCGGCCTGCTCGACCACGGCGGCCAGGGCGGACAGCAATTTATAGTCGAACATCAGTTTTCCTAATGAGCGATCAGCATGATTGGTTTTTCTTATACCGCGTTGCACCGGAGAATAGCCAGCAAGCACTCTTGAACAGGATCACCGACATGGCTGGCGAAACTTCATTGGCAACCCTGCTGCGCAGCATGAGCCCGCACCTCAATGAGGGCGAATATGTATTTTGCACCCTGCGCGACGGCCAATTGCCCGCCGGCCTAGCGATCGTCGGCAGCTTTCGCGAGCAGGAGGGGCTGACCGTCATTCTCGAACGCTCCCTCGCCGAGCAGGCCGGTTTCAGCTTCGACTACGTCGCGGCCTGGATCACCTTGAACGTGCACTCGGCCCTCGAAGCCGTCGGCCTCACCGCCGCCTTCGCCACGGCATTGGGCCAGGCCGGCATCAGTTGCAACGTGATCGCCGGTTACTACCACGACCATTTATTCGTCGGTCAGGCCGATGCCCAACGCGCAATGCACGTGTTGCGCGACCTGGCAGCCAACGCGGAGTAAACCCTTATGTGGCAAAGCTATGTGAACGGCCTGCTGGTGGCCGCCGGGCTGATCATGGCGATCGGCACTCAGAACGCGTTTGTGCTGGCGCAGAGCCTTCGACGTGAACATCACCTGCCGGTGGCGGCGCTGTGCGTCACCTGCGACGCCTTGCTGGTGGCCGCCGGGGTATTCGGGCTGGCGACGGTGCTGGCGCAAAACCCGACCTTGTTGGCGGTCGCCCGCTGGGGTGGCGCGGTATTTCTGATTTGGTATGGCAGTCAGGCGCTGCGTCGGGCGTGCTCGAAACAAAGCCTGCAACAAGGTGAAAACCAGACGGTGCGCTCGCTACGTGCGGTGATGCTCAGCGCGTTGGCCGTCACCTTGCTCAACCCGCACGTTTATCTGGATACCGTGTTGTTGATCGGCTCCCTCGGCGCGCAGCAAACCGAGCCCGGCGCTTATGTCGTGGGGGCGGCCAGTGCGTCGTTGTTGTGGTTTTTCACCCTGGCACTCGGCGCGGCATGGTTGGCACCCTGGCTGGCACGGCCCAGCACCTGGCGGATTCTCGATCTGCTGGTGGCGGTGATGATGTTTGCCGTGGCGTTTCAATTAATCGTCGCCAGCTGATTATTCCAAAAGGCTCTGGAACCTCTATCCCACACAGTTGTTGCGTGGTTATGCCGCACCCCCGGTGCTATGATCCGATCCGATGCGCCGCAAAGAGTACAAACTCCCCGGCGCTTGTCTGGCCGCCCGTGATCGGCCTTGCGCTCACCGCAACTGACCTGATTAGGAGAATCATCATGGCTTTCGAATTGCCGCCGCTGCCTTACGCACACGATGCCCTGCAGCCGCACATTTCCAAGGAAACTCTGGAATACCACCACGACAAGCACCACAACACCTACGTCGTGAACCTGAACAACCTGGTGCCAGGCACCGAGTTCGAAGGCAAGACCCTGGAAGAAATCGTCAAGTCTTCCTCGGGCGGCATCTTCAACAACGCCGCTCAAGTCTGGAACCACACTTTCTACTGGAACTGCCTGGCGCCAAACGCCGGCGGTCAACCAACCGGCGCACTGGCTGAAGCCATCAACGCTTCTTTCGGTTCGTTCGACAAGTTCAAAGAAGAATTCAGCAAAACCTCCATCGGCACCTTCGGTTCCGGTTGGGGCTGGCTGGTGAAAAAAGCTGACGGTTCCCTGGCCCTGGCCAGCACCATCGGCGCCGGCAACCCGCTGACCAGCGGCGACACCCCGCTGCTGACCTGCGACGTCTGGGAACACGCTTACTACATCGACTACCGCAACGTTCGTCCGAAATACGTCGAAGCGTTCTGGAACCTGGTCAACTGGAAATTCGTGGCTGAGCAATTTGAAGGCAAAACCTTCAAGGCTTAAGCTCGACGCCAGACAAGAAACCCGGCTTTTATGCCGGGTTTTTTTATGGACTTTGGAAGTATTCACTGCCGTGTGTCGCTCTAAACATCGAATCAACTACCCGGCCGCCTTCGCGAGCAGGCTCGCTCCCACAGTGAACACACCCTTTATAAAACCCGCTCGATCTCCTGCGGGAGCGAGCCTGCTCGCGAAGAACGATGACGGGGTCTCTGGAATGCTATGCCGGATCGACGTTATCAAGCGCCCGGTTCACGGCCAGTTCTGCCAGCATGATGATCTGCTGGATTGCCAGCACGGTGTTGCGCTGCGGACCGATCAGGTTCGAGGCGAAATCGCTGGCCATGACGCTGGCCGAAGCCAGGGACTCGCAGGCTTGGACCAGGAGGCTTTCAGTGTCCATGTCGGGGGCGATCATGAACATCGTGCTGGGGCGCCGGGGTTTTTCGAGGTATTGGTTTGGCGGGTCGAGGTAGTAGTCGAGGGCGCGTTTTATGGCTTCGTGGTCTTTGAGGAGCGTTTCGGCTTCGGTGGTGGGAGCGATGTTGACGGGTGGGTCGGGGATTAATTTGTCCATTGAATTTCTCCAGCGTTGGAGCCTCCACTTGCCGCTTCTCACACGGCGAAGAGGTGGCAGCTATGTGCGAGGTGAGAAGACCGGTTATGGACACCCGGCCGGACCGAAGTCCGCCCGCACACAGCCGCCATAACGCAAATACTGGCAGCGGATAAGCTGGCGGCGATTATGCGTGTACAGACACTGGATGACCATAAGTTGCCGGGCTCTCACACCCGGTCGCTGAGTTTTCAGCGACAGCCAGAGGTTAGAGAACACGCTTCCTACCCGGCAACCTGAAAAATGCGTGGGAAAACGCTGAGTTTTTTACACATTGTTCAACACACAAAAATGGAACGCGGAGCGTCCCGGGCGACATTCCCACGCGGAGCATGGGAACGATCAATCGGGAGGCATCAGGAAGAGATTAGTTGGCTGTCAGGCCGCCTTCGCGAGCAGGCTCGCTCCTACAGTGGAATGGGTGTACCTGCAAAAGATTGGTCGGCTGTCAGGCCGCCTTCGCGGGCAAGCCTCGCTCCTACAGTGGAATGTGGGTACCTGCAAGAGATTGGTTGGCTGTCAGGCCGCCTTCGCGGGCAAGCCTCGCTCCTACAAGGGGTTCGCTGTACACGCTTCGCTCTTCACCACTCATCAGGCCGAGCGTTAGCTCGCCTGCAGCTCTTGATCTTGATCTACCCGCCCCTTTCGGGAGGCTGAGTGGAGGTGTTCATCCGGGGAGTGGCGCGCAGCGCCGTTCGACGCAGTCGAACACGCTGCATGTAGGTCGTCGCGAAGCAGACCGGAGGGCAGTGTCCCCGGATGGATACCGGAGCGAAGGAACGCCGAGCCTTAGCGAGGGGCCGGACGCTTGGGGCGAGACTTTTTGGTTCCTTTTGTGGCGTTTGACAAAAGGGACTCGCCGTAAGGGCGAAACCGCCAGCCGCCGTTACCGCAGAAACGGATATGTACCCGGTCAACCACAACATGGTCGGCCCGAAGGCCGCCATCGCGAGCAGCCTCACTCCCACAGTTGAAATGTGGACACCAGCAGAACCCAAGCCAATCTCCGACAATGAAACCAGCATTCAGCCCCTTGCCCCCCCGCCACAGCAGGCTAACATCAACAAAAGGAAAAATAGTCCCAATCCCCCTCAAGTTGAAGGACCCAACTACCGACACAGTACTAATAGGGCAAATACTCAAAACAACAGCATTTTCTGCCAAGCTGCAGGCAAAAAACCATGAGATTGAATGTCCCTTTGACTGCCATCACGGGATTGCCAATACTCATGGCAACTTGATGCTACCCGCACGGAACAAGGAATAACCCTTTGAAGCTGGAACTCAAGAACAGCTTGTCGGTGAAGTTGCTCCGGGTCGTGCTCCTGTCGGCATTGATCGTCGGCGTAGTCTTGAGCTGCGCGCAGATCGTTTTCGATGCCTATAAAACACGCCAGGCCGTGGCCAACGATGCACAACGCATCCTCGACATGTTCCGCGACCCCTCCACCCAGGCCGTCTACAGCCTGGATCGGGAAATGGGCATGCAGGTCATCGAAGGCCTGTTCCAGGACGAAGCCGTGCGCCAGGCCTCCATCGGCCATCCCAACGAAGCCATGCTCGCGCAAAAATCTCGTGAGTTGCACCATTCAAACAGCCGCTGGCTGACCGATCTCATTCTTGGCAAGGAACGCACCTTCACCACCCAACTGGTCGGCCGCGGCCCCTACAGCGAGTATTACGGCGATCTGAGCATCACCCTCGACACCGCCACCTACGGGCAGGGTTTCATCGTCAACTCGGTGATCATCTTCATTTCCGGCGTATTGCGCGCCCTCGCCATGGGCCTGGTGTTGTACCTGGTCTACCACTGGCTGCTGACCAAACCTCTGTCGCGCATCATCGAACACCTGACCGAAATCAATCCGGACCGCCCCAGCGAACACAAGATCCCACTGCTCAAGGGTCACGAAAAGAACGAACTGGGGATCTGGATCAACACCGCCAACCAGTTGCTCGAATCCATCGAACGCAACACCCACCTGCGCCACGAAGCGGAAAACAGCCTGCTGCGCATGGCCCAGTACGACTTCCTAACCGGTCTGCCGAACCGTCAGCAATTGCAGCAACAACTGGACAAAATCCTGGTCGACGCCGGTAAGTTGCAACGTCGGGTTGCGGTGCTGGTGGTGGGCCTGGACGACTTCAAAGGCATCAACGAACAGTTCAGCTATCAGACCGGCGACCAATTGCTGCTGGCCCTGGCCGATCGTCTGCGCGCTCACAGCGGTCGCCTCGGCGCCCTCGCCCGTCTCGGTGGTGACCAGTTCGCCCTGGTCCAGGCCGATATCGAACAACCTTACGAAGCCGCCGAACTGGCGCAAAGCATTCTCGATGATCTGGAAGCGGCGTTTGCCCTCGATCATCAGGAAATCCGCCTGCGCGCGACCATCGGCATCACCCTGTTTCCCGAGGACGGCGACAGCACCGAGAAACTGCTGCAAAAAGCCGAGCAGACCATGACGCTGGCGAAAACCCGCTCGCGCAACCGTTATCAGTTTTACATCGCCAGCGTCGACACCGAGATGCGTCGCCGTCGGGAACTGGAAAAAGACCTGCGCGACGCCCTGCGGCGGGACCAGTTCTACCTCGTCTATCAACCGCAGATCAGCTACCGCGATCACCGGGTGGTGGGTGTCGAGGCACTGATTCGCTGGCAGCATCCCGAACATGGCCTGGTGCCGCCGGACCTGTTCATTCCGCTCGCCGAGCAGAACGGCACCATCATCGCCATTGGCGAATGGGTACTGGATCAAGCCTGCAAGCAATTGCGCGAATGGCACGATCAGGGTTTCCCGGATCTGCGCATGGCGGTGAACCTGTCGACCGTGCAACTGCACCACGCCGAATTGCCGCGAGTGGTCAACAACCTGCTGCAGATGTACCGCCTTCCCCCTCGCAGCCTGGAGCTGGAAGTCACCGAAACCGGCCTGATGGAAGACATCAGCACCGCCGCCCAGCATCTGTTGAGCCTGCGCCGCTCCGGCGCATTGATTGCGATCGACGATTTCGGCACGGGTTATTCGTCCTTGAGCTACCTGAAAAGCCTGCCGCTGGACAAGATCAAGATCGACAAGAGCTTCGTGCAGGACCTGCTCGATGACGACGACGATGCCACCATCGTTCGAGCGATCATCCAGCTGGGCAAGAGCCTGGGCATGCAGGTGATTGCCGAAGGCGTGGAAACCGCCGAGCAAGAGGCCTACATCATCTCCGAAGGCTGCCACGAAGGTCAGGGCTACCACTACAGCAAACCGCTGCCGGCACGGGAATTGAGCGCCTACCTGAAACAGGCGCAGCGCAGTAACGCAGCCATTTTGTAGAGATCAAACAATCGCAGCCTCGTTCCACTCAACAGCTGCTACGGGTCCGTGTGCTTGTAGCCGCTGTCGAGTGAAACGGGGTTGCGATGTTTTTTGATCCACGACACAACGCTTGTACGAATAAGAAATATTTCCAGCTACAACCCTTTACAGATAATGCGAAAGATTTGCATTATGTCGCAGTTTTGCGCACCCGCTGCGCCATACCCCCCTCTCGAAGCAGGATGTTCGCCATGATTCGTATGCCTCTGGCTACCGCCAGTCTGTTGGCCATCGCTATTTCCCTCGCCGGTTGTGGCGAAGGTAAAGACAAGAACGCCGCTACGCCGACGCCGGCCGCCAGCACCGCTGCGGCTCCAGCTGCCGCCCCGGCCGCTACCAGCAAAGTCGACGAAGCCGCCGCCAAAGCCGTTGTCGCGCACTACGCCGACATCGTCTACGCCGTTTACAGCGATGCCGAATCCACCGCGAAAACCCTGCAAACCGCCGTCGACGCCTTCCTCGCCAAGCCGAACGCCGACACCCTGAAAGCCGCCAAGGCTGCCTGGGTGGCTGCCCGCGTTCCTTATCTGCAGAGCGAAGTGTTCCGCTTCGGCAACACCATCATCGACGACTGGGAAGGTCAGGTGAACGCCTGGCCACTGGACGAAGGCCTGATCGACTACGTCGACAAATCCTACGAACACGCACTGGGTAACCCGGGCGCCACAGCCAACATCATCGCCAACACTCAGGTGCAGGTCGGCGAAGACAAGATCGACGTCAAAGACATCACCCCGGAAAAACTCGCCAGCCTGAACGAACTGGGCGGTTCGGAGGCCAACGTCGCCACCGGCTACCACGCCATCGAATTCCTGCTTTGGGGCCAGGACCTGAACGGCACCGGCCCTGGCGCCGGCAACCGTCCAGCCTCCGACTACCTGGAAGGCAAAGGCGCCACTGGCGGTCACAACGATCGTCGCCGCGCTTACCTGAAGTCCGTGACCCAGCTGCTGGTCAGCGACCTGGAAGAAATGGTCGGTAACTGGAAGCCGAACGTGGCCGACAACTACCGCGCCACCCTGGAAGCGGAACCGGTTGATTCGGGCCTGCGCAAAATGCTGTTCGGTATGGGCAGCCTGTCCCTGGGCGAACTGGCGGGCGAGCGCATGAAGGTTTCCCTGGAAGCCAACTCCCCTGAAGACGAACACGATTGCTTCAGCGACAACACCCATAACTCGCAGTTCTACGATGCCAAGGGTATCCGCAACGTGTACCTGGGCGAATACACCCGCGCAGACGGCACCAAAATGACCGGCGCCAGCCTGTCGTCCCTGATGGCCAAAGCTGACCCGGCAGCCGATACCGCGCTGAAAGCCGACCTGGCTGCAACCGAAGCCAAGATGCAGGTCATCGTCGATCACGCCAACAAGGGTGAGCACTACGACCAGCTGATCGCCGCCGGTAACACCGCTGGCAACCAGATCGTGCGCGACGCCATCGCCGCCCTGGTCAAGCAGACCGGTTCGATCGAAGCCGCCGCTGGCAAACTGGGTATCAGCGACCTGAACCCGGACAACGCTGATCACGAATTCTGATCAACGCTGGCTGAGTGACTAAAGAGGCGACCTTCGGGTCGCCTTTTTCATGCCTGCCTGACACGAACCACTGTAGGAGCGAGCCTGCTTGTGATGGCGCCGTGTCAGTCACCCTCCATGTTGAATTCAATACCGCCTTCGCGGGCAAGCCTCGCTCCTACAGGATCTGCGCTGAACCCGTAGGAGCGAGCCTGCTCGCGAAGGCGCCGTGTCAGTACCATCCATGTTGAATTCAATACCGCCTTCGCGGGCAAGCCTCGCTCCTACAGGATCTGCGCTGAACCCGTGGGAGCGAGCCTGCTTGCGAAGGCGCCGTGTCAGTCACCCTCCATGTTGAATTCAATACCGACTTCGCGGGCAAGCCTCGCTCCTACAGGGGCTGCGCTGAACCCGTGGGAGCGAGCCTGCTCGCGAAGGCGCCGTGTCAGTCACCCTCCATGTTGAATTCAATACCGTCTTCGCGGGCAAGCCTCGCTCCTACAGGGGCTGCGCTGAACCCGTGGGAGCGAGCCTGCTCGCGAAGGCGCCGTGTCAGTCACCCTCCATGTTGAATTCAATACCGCCTTCGCGGGCAAGCCTCGCTCCTACAGGGGCTGCGCTGAACCCGTGGGAGCGAGGCTGATTGCGATGGCGGCGCCTCGGTCCCCTGTGAAAACCTGCCCCACATCAACCAAACGATAATTCCTCTTATTCAAACTCCCTTGCCCTGTTAGACTTTGCGCCCTTGTTTTGCTCGTCTTGCAGGATGTCTGATGCCCTCGCTGCTTCTTCGCTTGTCCGCACTGTTTCTGGCCTTGGGCCTGAGTGCCTGCGATGACGCCCCGCGTTTTACCAAGGCCGAACCCGGTGAAGCCCGGTCCGGTGGCGCGGCGACTGTGCGCAAGACCGATCAAAATGCGTTCTCACTGCCCTCCGCGAACCTGTCGCCGTCACGGCGCGTGGATTTCAGCG
Source organism: Pseudomonas sp. SG20052 (assembly GCF_031766055.1). Classification (NCBI taxonomy): domain Bacteria; kingdom Pseudomonadati; phylum Pseudomonadota; class Gammaproteobacteria; order Pseudomonadales; family Pseudomonadaceae; genus Pseudomonas; species Pseudomonas sp. SG20052. The sequence goes on from NZ_CP134498.1 coordinate 5,355,146, forward strand.
TCGGCAACAGTTTCTTCCGCAACCCTTGGGTGATCGCCCCTTCGACCACCACCGCCCGGGACGGCCTGGGTCCGCTGTTCAATACCAACGCCTGTCAGGGCTGTCACATCAAGGACGGTCGCGGTCATCCGCCGACGCCCGATGCGGCGAACGCGGTATCGATGCTGGTGCGCCTGTCGATCCCGAATGCACCGGCCTATGCCAACGTCATCGAGCAGCTCGGCGTGGTCCCGGAGCCGGTCTACGGCGGCCAGTTCCAGGACATGGCCATACCCGGCGTGACCCCGGAAGGCAAAGTGCGGGTCGATTACACCCCCGTTCCGGTCCGCTTCAAGGACGGCACCGAAATCGAGTTGCGCAAGCCCAGCCTGAACATCACTCAACTGGGTTACGGCCCGATGCACCCCGACACCCGTTTCTCGGCACGCGTTGCCCCGCCGATGATTGGCCTGGGCTTGCTCGAAGCCATCCCCGACGAAGCGATCCTGGCCAACGCCGAGGCTCAGGCCAAGGACAAAAACGGCATCGCCGGGCGACCGAACCGGGTCTGGGACGACGTGCAGCAGAAGACCGTTCTCGGCCGCTTTGGCTGGAAGGCCGGGCAACCGAACCTCAATCAGCAGAACGTTCACGCGTTCTCCGGTGACATGGGCCTGACCACCAGCCTGCGCCCCTTCGACGACTGCACCGAGGCGCAAACAGTCTGCAAACAGGCGCCGACCGGCAACGGCCCGAATGGCGAGCCGGAAGTCAGCGATAACATCCTGCGCCTGGTGCTGTTCTACAGCCGCAACCTGGCTGTACCGGCTCGTCGCGACGTCAATGCGCCCGAAGTGCTGGCCGGCAAGAACCTGTTTTTCCAGGCCGGATGCCAGTCCTGTCACACACCGAAATACACCACCGCCGCCAACGCCGCCGAACCTGAACTGGCCAATCAAGTGATTCGCCCTTACAGCGATCTGCTGCTGCACGACATGGGCGACGGCCTGGCCGACAACCGCAGCGAATTCCAGGCCAGTGGCCGCGACTGGCGCACCCCGCCGTTGTGGGGCATCGGCCTGACGCAAGCGGTCAGTGGCCACACCCAGTTCTTGCATGACGGCCGCGCGCGCAATCTGCTCGAAGCCGTGCTCTGGCATGGCGGCGAAGCGAAAGCGGCCCAGCAACAGGTTTTGTCTTTCAATGCCGAGCAGCGCGCTGCGTTGCTGGCGTTTTTGAATTCCCTTTAATACGTATTCCATAGCGGGAGCCCGACATGTTCCGTCCCAAATTGTTGTTCACCAGCCTCGCAGCACTCGCCCTCGGCGCTTGCTCGCCACAGGACCCGCAAGCCGTCACCTCGGCCGCCATCGCCAAATCGGTGATCCTGCCAACGTACACCCGCTGGGTTGAAGCCGACCGCCAATTGGCCGTCAGCGCCCTCGCCTACTGCGAAGGCAAGGAAAACCTCGACACCGCCCGCGCCGACTTCCTGCACGCGCAGAAAGCCTGGGCCGAGCTGCAACCGCTGCTGATCGGGCCGCTGGCCGAAGGCAATCGCGCCTGGCAGGTGCAGTTCTGGCCGGACAAGAAAAACCTGGTCGGCCGTCAGGTCGAGCAATTGGTCACCGCGCAGCCGCAGATCGATGCCGCCGCCCTGGCCAAGTCCAGCGTCGTGGTTCAAGGCCTCTCGGCCTATGAATACATCCTGTTCGACAGCAAGCCGGACGTGGCAAACGACGCGCAAAAAGCCAAGTACTGCCCACTGTTGAAGGCGATTGGCGAGCGTCAGAAACTGCTGGCCGAAGAGATTCTGCAAAGCTGGAACAACACCGACGGCATGCTCGCGCAGATGAGCAAGTTCCCGAACCAGCGCTACGCCGACTCCCACGAAGCCATCGCCGACCTGCTGCGCGTCCAGGTCACCGCCCTCGACACCTTGAAGAAAAAACTCGGTACGCCGATGGGCCGCCAGAGCAAGGGCGTGCCGCAACCGTTCCAGGCCGATGCCTGGCGCAGCCAGTCGTCCCTGGCCGGCCTTGAAGCCAGTCTCGCCGCCGCCAAAACCGTGTGGGAAGGCGTCGACAACAAAGGCCTGCGCGGCCTTTTGCCGAGTGAGCAAAAACCGTTGGCCGACAAGATCGACGCCGCTTACGCCGCGTCCCTGAAACTGTTCGCCAGCAACCAGCGTTCGCTGACCGAGATGCTCAACGACGATGCCGGCCGCCAGCAACTCAACGATATCTACGACAGCCTCAACGTCGTCCATCGCCTGCACGAAGGCGAACTGGCCAAGGCGCTGGGCATCCAACTGGGCTTCAACGCCAACGACGGTGACTGATGAGGGCAAGTGCCATGCTGCGACGTCAGGCTCTGACTTTAGGTAGTTTGCTGCTGGGAGCAGTGACACTGGGCGGCTGGACGCTGTTCAAACAACAGGACAAGAGCCCGCTGCTGCTTTCGGCGCGGGACGATGGCGACGGCAAGCATTACGCCGTCGGTTATCGGCTGGACGGCACCCGGGTGTTCGCCACCCAGGTCGGGCAGCGTTGCCACGACATCATCAACCACCCGACGCTGCCGATTGCGCTGTTCGTCGCACGACGTCCGGGCACCGAAAGCTATCTGATCGACCTGCGCGACGGCGCGCTGCTGCAAACCGTGGCCTCGCTGCCCAACCGGCACTTCTACGGGCACGCGGTGATTCACAAGAGCGGCGACTGGCTGTACGCCACCGAAAACGACACCTCCGATCCGGGTCGCGGACTGTTGGGTGTGTATAAGTTCGAAGGTGAACGGCTGGTGCACAGCGGCGAGATTTCCACCCATGGCATCGGCCCCCATCAGGTGTCGTGGATGCCAGACGGCGAGACGCTGGTGGTGGCCAATGGCGGCATTCGCACCGAGGCTGAAAGCCGGGTCGAGATGAACCTCAACGCCATGGAGCCGAGCCTGGTATTGATGCAACGCGACGGTACCCTGCTGAGCAAGGAAACCCTCGCCCAGCCGATGAACAGCGTGCGTCACCTGGGGATCGCCAGCGATGGCACCATCGTCGCCGGCCAGCAATTCATGGGGCCGTCCCACGAGTCCTCAGAGTTGCTGGCGATCAAGCGTCCGGGCCAACCGTTCGTGGCGTTTGCGGTGCCTGAACATCAGTTGCAGGCGATGGGGCATTACACCGCCAGCGTGGCGGTCCACAGTGACTTGCGATTGGTCGCGTTGACTGCGCCGCGCGGCAACCGCTTTTTCATCTGGGACCTGGACAGCGGTGAAGTGCGCCTGGATGCGCCGCTTCCCGATTGCGCCGGGGTTGGCGCCGTGGCTGACGGGTTTGTCGTGACCTCGGGTCAGGGCCGCTGCCGGTATTACGATTGCCGTCAGACAACGCTGGTTGCAAAACCATTGGAGCTTCCGGCGGGGCTTTGGGATAACCACCTTCACCTCATCTGAGCCCGTTTCCTGTGGCGAGGGAGCTTGCTCCCGCTGGGCTGCGAAGCGGCCCCAAAATGGGACTGCTGCGCAGTCCAGCGGGAGCAAGCTCCCTCGCCACAGGTTATTCATCGTTCGTTAGTCCCCTTGAGTGACAGGCGCTCGAAGGCCTCGCCTGTAATTTCTTCCAGTTGGAATCACCCTGCGACTCAGATAATGTGCCCCACTGTCTCACCTGATTTTCTCCAAGGAAGTGGAAATATGCTGCGTCGCCGCATGCTGATCATGTTGGGTGTTGTTCTGCTGATCGTGCTGATCCTGGCCGGTTATAAAGCCTTCTCCATCTACACGATGATTCAAGGCTTTTCCGCGCCGAAACCGCCGATCAGTGTCGCCGCGACCACTGCCGTGGAACGTCCGTGGCAAGCTCGCCTGCCAAGCGTCGGCACCCTCAAGGCGCTGCAAGGCGTGGACCTGAGCCTGGAGACCGACGGCACCGTCATCGATTTGCAGTTCGAGTCAGGCCAGAAGGTCAAGGCCGGCCAACCGCTGCTTCTGCTTGATAGCGTGGTAGAAACCGCCCTGCTCGAAACCGCTCAAGCCGACCTGGGGTTGGCGCAGCTCGATTACGGTCGCGGCAGCCAATTGGTCGGCAGCCAGGCCATTTCCAAAGGCGAGTTTGACCGGCTCTCGGCGATATTGAAAAAGAGCCGGGCCACGGTGAATCAGCTCAAGGCGGCGCTGGCCAAAAAACGCTTGCTCGCACCGTTCAGCGGGACCATCGGTATTCGTCAGGTGGACATCGGTGACTATCTCGCCAGCGGCACCATGATCGCCACCCTGCAAGACCTCAGTAGCCTCTACGTCGACTTTTTCGTGCCCGAGCAGTCGGTGCCGAAGATCGGCGTCGGCCAGTCGGTACAGATCATTGTCTCGGCCTACCCGACACAGACCTTCCCCGGCACCATCAGCGCGATCAACCCGAAAGTCGAAAACAGCACCCGCAATGTTCAGGTCCGCGCGACCTTGGCCAACCCCGACGGCAATCTGCTGCCGGGCATGTACGCCAGCCTGCAGGTGATGCTGCCCGACCCGCAGCCGCGCATCGTCGTGCCGCAAAGCGCGATCACGTACACGCTGTACGGCAACTCGCTCTACATCGTCGCGCAGAAAAAAGCCGAAGACGGCAGCCTCGAAAAAGACGACAAGGGCCAGCCGATCCTGATCGCCGAACGGCGTTTCATCGAAACCGGCGAGCGTCGCGACGGGCTGGTGGTGATTACCAAAGGCTTGCAGAACGGCGAAAAAGTGGTCACGGCCGGTCAGATCAAACTGGACAACGGCGCACACATTGCCATCAGCGACGACAAGACCCTGACCGATAAGAACAGTCAGCCACGTACTGACTGATCAAGGAATCCTCATGGCTTTTACCGATCCGTTCATCCGCCGCCCGGTGCTCGCCACCGTGGTCAGCCTGTTGATTGTGCTGCTGGGCTTCCAGGCCTGGAGCAAGCTGCCGCTGCGCCAATACCCGCAAATGGAAAACGCCCTGATCACGGTCACCACGGCGTACCCCGGGGCCAACGCCGAAACCATCCAGGGCTACATCACCCAACCGATGCAGCAAAGCCTGGCCAGCGCCGAGGGCATCGACTACATGACCTCGGTCAGTCGCCAGAACTTCTCGGTGATCTCGATCTACGCGCGCATCGGCTCCAACAGCGACCGCCTGTTCACCGAGCTGCTGGCCAAGGCCAACGAGGTGAAGAACCGGCTGCCCCAAGACGCCGAAGACCCGGTGCTGAGCAAGGAAGCCGCCGACGCCTCGGCCCTCATGTACATCAGTTTCTTCAGCAAGGAGCTGAGCAACCCGCAGATTACCGATTACCTGTCGCGGGTCATCCAGCCAAAACTGGCGACCCTGCCGGGCATGGCCGAAGCCGAGATTCTCGGCAACCAGGTATTCGCCATGCGCCTGTGGCTGGACCCGGTAAAGCTGGCCGGTTTCGGCCTGGCCGCCAGCGACGTGACCAACGCGGTGCGCCAGTACAACTTCCTCTCTGCGGCCGGTGAAGTGAAAGGCGAGTACGTCGTCACCAGCATCAATGCCAACACCGAACTCAAGTCCGCTGAAGCGTTCGCTGCGATTCCGCTCAAGGTCGAGGGTGACAGCCGCGTGCTGCTCAGCGATGTGGCGCGGGTTGAGATGGGCGCGGAAAACTACGACTCGATCAGTTCGTTCGGTGGTACTCCTTCAGTGTACATCGGCATCAAGGCCACGCCGGGTGCCAACCCGCTGGACGTGATCAAGGAAGTGCGCAAGATCATGCCGGAGCTGGAAGCCCAGTTGCCGCAAAACCTCAAAGGAGAAATCGCTTACGACGCCACGCTGTTCATCCAGGCCTCAATCGATGAAGTGGTGAAAACCCTCTTCGAAGCCGTGCTGATCGTGATCGTGGTGGTGTTTCTGTTTCTCGGGGCGCTGCGTTCGGTGGTGATCCCGGTGGTCACCATTCCGCTGTCGATGATCGGCGTGATGTTCTTCATGCAGATGATGGGCTACTCGATCAACCTGCTGACACTGCTGGCGATGGTGCTGGCGATCGGGTTGGTGGTGGACGATGCCATTGTGGTGGTGGAGAACATTCACCGACACATCGAGGAAGGCAAGAAGCCGCTGGATGCGGCCATCGAAGGCGCCCGGGAAATCGCCATGCCGGTGGTCTCGATGACCATCACCCTGGCGGCAGTCTATGCGCCCATCGGTTTTCTGACCGGGCTCACGGGGGCGCTGTTCAAGGAGTTCGCCCTGACGCTGGCCGGTGCGGTGGTGATTTCCGGCGTGGTCGCGTTGACCCTGTCGCCGATGATGTGTGCCTTGCTCCTGCGCCACGACGAAAATCCCAGCGGCCTCGCGCACCGCCTGGACCTGATTTTTGAAGGCCTCAAGCGCCGATACCAAAGCATGCTCCACGGCACCCTCAACACCCGGCCGGTGGTCCTGGTGTTTGCGGTGATTGTGCTGTGCCTGATTCCGGTGCTGCTCAAGTTCACCAAGTCGGAACTGGCGCCCGACGAAGATCAGGGCATCATTTTCATGCTGGCCAACGCCCCGCAACCGGCCAACCTCGATTACCTGAACACTTACACTGACGAATTCATCACGATCTTCAAGGAGTTTCCCGAGTACTACTCTTCGTTCCAGATCAATGGATTCAACGGCGTGCAATCGGGGATTGGCGGTTTCCTGCTCAAACCGTGGAACGAGCGCGACCGCACGCAGATGGCCATCCTGCCCGAGGTCCAGCGCAAACTGGAGGGCATTGCCGGACTGCAGGTCTTCGGCTTCAACCTGCCCTCGTTGCCCGGCACGGGTGAAGGGTTGCCGTTTCAGTTCGTCATCAACACGGCCAACGATTATGAAGCGCTGCTGCAAGTGATGGACCGGGTGAAAAAACGGGCGATGGAGTCCGGCAAGTTCGCCTTTGTCGATGTCGACCTGGCCTTCGACAAACCCGAAGTCGTCGTGGACATCGATCGCGCCAAGGCCGCGCAGATGGGCGTGTCCATGCAGGACCTGGGCGGAACACTGGCCACATTGCTGGGACAGGCGGAAATCAACCGTTTCACCATTGAGGGTCGTAGCTACAAGGTCATCGCTCAGGTCGAACGACCGTTCCGCGACAACCCGGACTGGTTGAACAACTACTACGTGAAAAACAACCAAGGCCAACTGCTGGCCCTGTCGACCCTGATCACCGTCAGCGATCGGGCGCGTCCACGGCAGTTGAACCAGTTCCAGCAGCTCAACTCGGCCATCCTGTCAGGTGTGCCGCTGGTCAGCATGGGTGAAGCCATCGATGTCGTGCGCCAGATTACGCTGGAAGAAGCGCCGGCCGGTTTTGCCATGGATTACGCCGGCGCCTCGCGCCAATATGTCCAGGAAGGCAGCGCGCTGTGGGTGACCTTCGCCCTGGCGCTGGCGATCATTTTCCTGGTCCTCGCGGCCCAGTTCGAGAGCTTCCGTGACCCGCTGGTGATTCTGGTGACAGTGCCGCTGTCGATCTGTGGCGCGTTGATTCCACTGTTCCTGGGTTGGTCGAGCATGAACATTTATACCCAAGTGGGCCTGGTGACCTTGATCGGCCTGATCACCAAGCACGGAATCCTGATCGTCGAGTTCGCCAACCAGCTGCGCAGAGAGAAAGGCCTGACACCTCGCGAAGCTGTGGAAGAAGCTGCTGCAATCCGGCTGCGCCCGGTGTTGATGACCACGGCGGCGATGGTATTCGGCATGGTGCCATTGATCATCGCCACGGGCGCGGGCGCGGTCAGCCGGTTTGATATCGGCATGGTGATCGCAACCGGAATGTCGATCGGCACGTTATTCACGCTGTTCGTGTTGCCGTGCATCTACACCCTGCTGGCCAAACCCGACGCAAAAGAACACTGATAATCCATGTGGGAGCGAGCCTCCTCGCGATGGCGGTGTGTCAGGCACCTCAATGTTGACTGTGCCGCCGTCATCGCGAGCAGGCTCGCTCCCACCTTGGGCCATGCACGGCTTGAAATTCGGCACAAAAAAAGGCCTCGCATTGGCGAGGCCTTTTATTTTGGCTTCAATCTGTTCAACTCTGCGGCCTCATTCCTTGAGAAAGTCCGAACATGAACAGCAACAAATCATGATCGGGTTGAGATGCCACAGATGCCTTGGCAACCCGTGGCAACGGACAGTGCGCGTCACCGTTCACTGAACTGAGAACTTGCGTGCGGGGCTGTTCCCACGCCGCCACCGCCAATGAAGCAACTGCCAAGGCTCCTATCAGAAAAACACCTCGTGCAATTTCTAGTTTCATTGCTATAAACCTTTGATAGCGCTGCCAAACGCCGTCTCATAAAAGTAGACGAGTTTGCGCCAGTCCGCCGTGCTGAACGACGAGTGGCGACGCAGCTGCTTCATGTCATGAGCCGCCGCCCGATAGGCGGTCAAGCGCTGCCGGCACTTCTCCAGGTCGATCAAGGCGATTTCGACCTTGGCCGCCTCGCCTTCACCGGTCACCCGCACGAAAACGTGCTTGATATAGATGCAGCTGTGCTGCCAACGGCCCTTGTGCATGCGGGCCAGGTTTTCGGCCAGGTCCTTCAACACGCGCTCATGCACCGCTTCGCCGAGACGCTCGCGACCGCCGCCGGCGTACCAGTGTTCGATTTCCTCGAAGCCGTCCAGCGACTTCGTCACCAGCAATGCGCGCCATTTGTGCACGGGGTCGCGCTGTGCGCCGCAGAAAACGATTTCCGGAACTCTCACCCCAAGCGCGCGCAGGCCAATGAGCGCATCACGCTCGCGCAACACGGTCGGACGACCGAAGGGGTGCAGCCAGCTGCGATAGATATGCCCGGTCTGCCGCTTGGCATAGAGCAGTTGACCATCGCTGCCCGTGACCCGCTGCACGCCACTTTCTCCACCGCGACGGACGTTGGGTTCTTCTACCCACTCACCGCGCTGATTCCAGAAATAGTCGAAGCGGTCCTGGGAAGCGACGTCCGTTTCTGCTGCACATTGCACTGCCATCCTGTTACCTCTTGCGTAATACGTAAACTCGCCACATGGCATAGAGCGGTAAAAAGTCCAGTTGTTCCTGAATACGGAACCCCGCTTGTTCAAACTCTTTTTCTACCGTGGCCGCCGGTAACACAAACCGGTTTTGGTAACCTTCCTGCCCACGCCGTTTCTCTGAGCGCTTGCGTTTCCAGGCTTTGAAATTGCCGTCCACCCACAACGAAAGGATCACGCTGTCTCGCGTGACTCGTTCAAATTCGCGCAGAATGGCCAGTCGATGCTCGGCTTCACCGATGTGATGCAGCAAACGCATGCAGAAAATGCTGTCGACAGCGTTGTCGGGCAAGGCAATGTCGAATGCGGAAGTGTGCAAGGGTTGTACCCGTTTCACCACGTCGGCCGGTTGCGCCTGGGTGGCAATCTTCAACATTGACTCGGAGTTGTCGGCCCCGATGATCGCTCGATTGGCTTTCTCCGCCAGCATTGGCCAAAAACGCCCTGCCCCACACGGCAAATCGAGGACCAGCCCTGGCTCACCGACCAGCTTCAGCGCCTTTCGCGCCAACTGCACGTCACGCCAGTGGGATAGCTTACGACCAAGGCCATCCTGGTGCTTCTGCAAATACCTTTGAGCGTGTTGATCGTCGTACTTTTCGGAAAAATCGAGTTTGATCGGGCCGTCCATCATTAAGGTCTCCTGAACTTCTGATGGCACCTACCTTAGGTAGCGTAGTGTCAGTGTCAGGTCATACCTTTGTGAAAAAATTGTTAAGGAAATGTTGAATCATTACAAGATTTTTCAAGTTGACCACCATGGCTCGGAGCCCCGACTGCTCAAACAAGCGCTAGCTTTGGCTCAATTGCACCTGAAAACGACAGCCATTAGGTTCCATATTGGTCAAGCTGACGCTCCAGCCCTGGTTCTCGCAAATCCGCTGCACCAGCGACAACCCCAGTCCCAGGCCCTCGCCGCGCTTTTCACTGCCGCGCACGAAAGGTTCGAACATTGCCTCGCGTTTTTCCTCGGGAATGCCCACACCGCTGTCCTCGACCGTGAAACCCGTGGCCGTGAGGGTCAAGCGGATAAACCCGCGCTCGGTGTAATGCAGCGCGTTACGCAACAGGTTGCCCATGACGGCGTGCAAGAGGGTTGCGTTGTAACAGGTGTCCAGCGGATTGCCCGGTTCGAAGATCAGGCTCAGCCCCTTGGCTTCGATCGGTTCGCGCCACTGGTTGAGCAGCCCGTCGGCGACCTGGCTCAACGACTGCTGCGGCGACATGCTCGCGTCTTCTCGCTGGGCCCGGGCCAACATCAGGAACGTTTGCACCAGCTCGCGCATCTCGGCGCACGCGCGGGCAATTCGCTCGACCTGGGCATGGCCACGCTGGTCGATACCGGGGTTTTCCAACAGCAGCTCACAGGAACTGGCCAGCACCATCAAGGGCGTGCGCAGTTCGTGGCTGACGTCACTGGTAAACAATCGCTCACGGGTCAATGCCTGGCGCAGCCGCCCAAGGGTGGCATCGAAGGCAACCGCCAGCTCGCCCACTTCGTCAGCGGCATAATCCGGTGCCAAGGGTGGCGCCAGACCCAGCAATTGATCGCGATGACGCACCTGGCGAGCCAAACGCACCACCGGCGCCATCACTTTGCGCGCCAGGACCCAACCGAGAAAGACTGCCAGCGCCAGGCTCAGTACGAAGCCCACCAGCACCACGGCAAACAGCACTCGCTCACGTTCTTCGAAATCGCTTTGATCCTGCAGCAGTACGTAACGCCGGCCATCGACCACTTCAACCATCGCGTGATACGACAGCTGCTCGCGAAAGACCTCGTGGAAACCGGGCTCCAGATGCCGTAAATCCTTGGGCAACTCGAAGTCCCCCGGCCCACCGCTGAAATAGAACAGCTGGTCCGGCTCGGGGCGATGGCTCCAGTCAGAGACGCTGTCCATCAGCAGAAGCCGTTGAAGATCGCCACCCAGCCCGGCTGAAATCAGCTTTTCTTCCACCAGGTGCACGGTCGCCACAATGCCCATGGCGAAGGCGCCTGCCACCAATGCACTCATCAGCGCAAAGGCGATGATGATCCGTTGAGCGAGGCTCTGCTTAAACTCCATCGCGACTCTCGGCCAAGCGATAACCCACACCGTGCACGGTTTGCAGCAAGGGCTTGGCGAAGGGCTTGTCGATCACCTGGCGCAGTTGATGGACGTGGCTGCGCAGGCTGTCGCTGTCCGGGCAGTCATCACCCCAGAGGGCTTCTTCGAGAATTTCGCGGCGCAGAACATGCGGGCTTTTCTGCATCAGCACGGCCAGCAACTTGAGGCCGACCGGGTTGAGCTTGAGCAGGCGACCTTCGCGGGTCACCTCCAGGGTATCGAGGTCGTAGCTCAGATCACCCACCTGCAAGGCGCGTCGACCGCCACCCTGGGCACGACGCATGACCGCTTCGATACGCGCCGCCAGTTCGGACAGGGCGAACGGTTTGATCAGGTAGTCATCGGCACCGGACTTGAAGCCTTGCAGCCGGTCATCCAGCTGATCGCGCGCGGTGAGCATGATCACCGGCGTGTCGCGGCGGGCGTCTTCGCGCAGGCGTTTGCACAGCGTATAGCCGTCAATGCCGGGCAGCATGATGTCGAGCACGATCAAGTCATAGTGCTCGGTGGCAGCCAGGTGCAGGCCTGACAAACCGTCCTGCGCGCAATCCACGGTGTAGCCTTTGAGCCCCAGGTAATCGGCCAGATTGGCCAGGATATCGCGGTTGTCTTCAACCAATAGAATTCGCATGGGCACCTCCTCCGCACACAGTAACGGCCGTCATGGCCCGCGCAGCTTAAGGCCAAGTGTGGCTCAGGGCTAGGACTGCGTGCTGTTGTCAATCCGATAGAAAAACCGATGAAGGCTTAACAAGTTTTTCACTATCGATTCACACGCCAATGACAGCGCCGGGCTCAGACTCCGCGCGGATGCGCACTTCATACCCCTTCACCGACCAAGGAACTGCCATGGCTTCGACCGCTGCCCGCCCCGCTTCCAGACCGCTCAACTTTTGGGTGTGTCTGGGTGTGCCCGCTATCACAGCGATCAGTTTGGTGCTGCTTGAGCTGACGTCTCTGGACATGAACCTGGCCAAACTGTTCTACGACCCGGTCGCCGGGGAATTCATCGGACGCCACAGTTACTTCCTTGAAGACATCCTGCATGACCGAGCCAAGCAATTGGTCATCGCCTTTTCGGTGTTTGCGATCATCGGCTTTATCGGCTCATTTTTCATCGCCAGGCTCAAGCCGCTCAAACGCGAACTGGGTTGCCTGGTGATGTCGCTGGCGCTGGCGACCTCGTTCGTGACCCCAGTGAAAGCGGTGACGGCCGTGCAATGCCCGTGGAGCCTCGAGCAATTCGGCGGCCACGAAACCTACAGCGAACTGCTCAGCCCGCGTCCGCAAACCGACAAGCCTGGGCGTTGCTGGCCTGGGGGTCATGCCGCCACCGGGTTTACGCTTTTTGCGCTGTTTTTTGTACTGCGAGACCGTCGTCCGCGACTCGCGCGCCAGGCGTTTGTGTTTGCGTTTGCACTGGGGACGGTGTTTTCCGTGAGCCGGATGATGCAGGGGGCGCACTTCTTTTCGCATAACGTGTGGACGGCGATTTTTTGCTGGCTGATCTGTCTGGGGTCTTACTACTACATCCTGTATCGACCGGCGTCCAAGGCTGAAAAAGAGTCCGAAGCACAACCGGTTAGCGTATGAACTGACGCCTTCGCGGGCAAGCCTCGCTCCTACAGGGATTTCGCTGGACCTGTAGGAGCGAGGCTTGCCCGCGAAGAGGCCCTTAAAAACCACACAACTTTATGCCGGGCAATAAAAAACCCCGCCGGTTCATCACCGGCGGGGTTTTCATGTACGGGGTAAGGCTGGCTTACATCATGCCGCCCATGCCGCCCATACCGCCCATGTCTGGCATGCCGCCACCCGCTGGGCCGTCTTCCTTGATCTCAGCGATCATGGCTTCGGTAGTGATCATCAGGCTGGCAATCGACGAAGCCGCTTGCAGAGCCGAACGAGTCACTTTAGCCGGGTCCAGGATACCCATTTCGATCATGTCGCCGTATTCGCCGGTCGCAGCGTTGTAACCGTAGTTACCCGAACCTTGCTTGACCTTGTCGACCACAACGCTTGGCTCGTCGCCGGAGTTGGCAACGATCTGGCGCAGTGGCGCTTCTACAGCGCGACGCAGCAACTGGATGCCAACGTTCTGGTCATCGTTGTCGCCTTTGAGCTCGGAGATTGCCTGCAGAGCGCGAACCAGTGCCACGCCGCCGCCAGGTACCACGCCTTCTTCAACGGCTGCACGGGTAGCGTGCAGGGCGTCTTCAACGCGGGCTTTCTTCTCTTTCATTTCAACTTCGGAACCGGCGCCAACCTTGATCACTGCAACGCCGCCGGACAGCTTGGCCAGACGCTCTTGCAGTTTTTCACGGTCGTAGTCGGACGAAGTGTCAGCCACTTGCTGACGGATCTGCAGAACGCGAGCCTGGATGTCAGCTTCAACGCCGGCGCCGTCGATCACGGTGGTGTTTTCTTTGGACAGGATCACGCGCTTGGCATTACCCAGGTGTTCCAGGGTAGTGCTTTCCAGGCTCAGGCCGATCTCTTCGGAGATGACGGTACCGCCAGTCAGAACAGCGATGTCCTGCAGCATGGCCTTGCGACGGTCGCCGAAGCCTGGAGCCTTGACGGCTGCGACTTTAACGATGCCACGCATGTTGTTCACAACCAGAGTCGCCAGGGCTTCGCCTTCAACGTCTTCGGCCACGATCAGCAGTGGACGGCCGGCTTTGGCAACGGCTTCCAGGACTGGCAGCATTTCGCGGATGTTCGAGATCTTTTTGTCGACCAGCAGGATCAGCGGACCGTCCAGCTCGGCAGTCATGGTCTCTGGCTTGTTGACGAAGTACGGGGACAGGTAGCCACGGTCGAACTGCATGCCTTCAACAACCGACAGTTCGTTTTCCAGGCCCGAGCCTTCTTCAACGGTGATCACGCCTTCTTTACCGACTTTTTCCATGGCTTCGGCAATGATGTCGCCGATGGAGCTGTCGGAGTTGGCCGAGATGGTGCCGACCTGAGCGATGGCCTTGGTGTCAGCGCAAGGCTTGGACAGGGCTTTCAGCTCTTTGACGATAGCGATGGTCGCTTTGTCGATGCCGCGCTTCAGGTCCATCGGGTTCATGCCGGCAGCGACGGCTTTCAGGCCTTCGTTGACGATCGACTGAGCCAGAACGGTAGCGGTGGTGGTGCCGTCGCCTGCGTCATCGTTGGCACGGGAGGCAACGTCTTTGACCAGCTGCGCGCCCATGTTTTCGAAGCGATCTTTCAGCTCGATTTCTTTGGCAACGGACACGCCGTCCTTGGTGATGGTCGGAGCGCCGAAGCTCTTCTCGATGATCACGTTACGGCCTTTAGGGCCCAGGGTCGCTTTTACTGCGTCAGCCAGGACGTTGACACCGGCGAGCATTTTCTTGCGGGCGGAATCGCCGAATTTAACTTCTTTAGCAGCCATGATCGATATTCCTTAAATACTTTGTAGTAACGGGAAAATGAGCGGGGAATCAGCCTTCGACAACAGCGAGGATTTCGCTCTCGCCGATGACCAGCAGGTCTTCGCCGTCAACTTTCACAGTGTTGCTGCCGGAGTAAGGGCCGAACACAACCTTGTCACCCACTTTCACGGACAGCGCACGCACTTCACCGTTGTCCAGGACTTTGCCCGGGCCTACAGCGAGGACTTCGCCCTGGTTTGGCTTTTCAGCAGCCGAACCTGGCAGGACGATACCGCCAGCGGTTTTCTTTTCTTCTTCGCTGCGACGGACGACGACGCGGTCATGCAGAGGACGAAGCTTCATTGTCGATCTCTCCTAATTGTGGTTTTCATCGGCCGGTGTATTCCCGGCGGGTTTAACAAATCCGGCGGTGCCGGGTGCGGTTCGTCAAGCGAACCGCGGAAGTCTGTCTGGCGTGATCGCCAGAAACCTTGCGGTGACCGTTACATAAGGGCGCATAAGCTTATTACAAGGGCGGGGATCGAAATTTTTTTGCATCAAGGCCCCGAAAACGAACACGGCACCCGAAGGTGCCGTGCAGCTGAAACGCTTTACTTGGAATCGCGGTGTTCGAACTCGCCTTCGATTACGTTCGGCTCGCGGCCCAGCGGCTGCTGCGGAGCAGGACCGCCACGTGGTTGAAGATCATCGGCAAACGCCCGCTGGCGGATCGCTGCCTCTTCAGCGCGCTGGCGCATTTTATTGGCCAGCAGTCGACGGGAGATCGGCAGCAGCATGATCAGACCCAGCACGTCCGTGACGAAGCCCGGCAGAATCAACAGACCGCCCGCCAGGGCCAGCATCAAGCCTTCAAGCATGGTCTGGGCCGGCAACTCGCCGCGGTTCAGGCTCTCACGCGCACGCAACGCAGTGGCCAGACCGGCGATGCGCAGCACGAACACGCCGAGCATCGAGCCGAGAATGATCAGCAGCAGGGCCGGGAAAAACCCGATGGCCCCGCTGACCTTGACGAACACGAACAGCTCCAACACCGGAAACAGTACAAAGAGCAATAAAAAAGGGCGCATCAAATGGTTCCTCAACGCAAGAATGCCTTGCCAGTCTTCCCTAGATGACGTCGCCGTTTCGTGAATTCAAGCGTCAGCCACTTCATTTTTCGGCCAATGCTCGGCGTGAGCCAGGAAAACCAAGGCTTCGCGCACTTGTGTCGGCGTATTACAAGCTGCCTGGAACGGCAGCCAGTACAGGGCCTGGCCAATGCGTAGGTGCATGCCTTCGCTGTCGATACCCGCCAGTTGCGCCGGCTCGGTTTTCGGCAGCCCCGCCAAATCGACGTAGTGGGCGATGGCTTTGGCGTGATCGGCGTTCATGTGCTCGACCATGCTCAGTTCGGCTTTGCCGGCGAACGGATTGGCCAGGGTCAGTTGGTCGACCCAGTGAATCGCACCGAAACCGCCGATGTAACGGTGACGCACAGGCTTGAGCACCCAGAAATCGAAATCGTGGGCCTTGTGGTAGCTCTGCGACTCCGGGAAATAGCGGTAGTAACGCTCGGCCGCCGCTTCGATCGCGGCCTCGTCTTCGAGCTTTTCTGCTTCGGCGAGATAAGTCAGGCGACCAACGGCTTGCACATCGTCGGCCTCACGTTCGCCCACAAAGAGCGAGCATTTCGGATCTTTCTGCAGGTTATGGGTGTGCTGGGCGATGCGGCTGATAAGGATCAGCGGCCGGCCCTGCTCGTCCAGGCAATACGGAACCACGGAGCCAAACGGGAAACCGGGCATCGACTTGGAGTGCGTCGACAGCACCCCGCGGTATTCCTTGAGAAGCAATTCTCGGGCATTCTTGGCCGCTTCAACGCTCAATTTATGACTCCTTATATAGAATCCGTCGAAAAAACGGACAGGCGCCTGGGGATAAGTTCCAGTACGCCATCGGGGCAGTTCTCATGTGCAACCAGGCCACATCAGGTGCAGATCGAGAGGCCCTCTAGGAAGGAAACCACTCTGAACCTGCTATTGGGGCATGCGAATGCAACTCACTGACAAAGTAATCATTATCACTGGCGGTTGCCAGGGTTTAGGCCGTTCCATGGCCGAGTATTTCGCGGGTAAAGGCGCGAAGCTGGCGCTGGTGGACCTGAACCAGGAAAAGCTCGACGACACCGTCGCGGCGTGCAAAGCCAAGGGCGTAGAAGCTCGGGCTTACCTGTGCAACGTTGCCAACGAAGAGCAAGTGACGCACATGGTCGCCCAGGTGGCCGAAGATTTCGGCGCGATTCATGGATTGATCAACAACGCCGGCATCCTGCGCGACGGCCTGCTGCTGAAGGTCAAGGATGGCGAAATGACCAAGATGAGCCTGGCCCAATGGCAGGCGGTCATCGACGTCAACCTGACCGGCGTGTTCCTGTGCACCCGTGAAGTCGCGGCAAAAATGGTCGAGCTGAACAACAGCGGCGCGATCATCAATATCTCCTCGATCTCCCGCGCCGGCAACGTCGGCCAGACCAACTACTCCGCCGCCAAGGCTGGCGTGGCCGCGGCAACCGTGACCTGGGCCAAGGAACTGGCACGTTATGGCATTCGCGTGGCTGGCATTGCACCGGGCTTTATCGAAACCGAGATGACGTTGGGCATGAAGCCTGAAGCGCTGGAGAAGATGACGGCCGGGATCCCGCTCAAGCGCATGGGCAAACCGGAAGAGATCGCCCATTCGGCGGCGTACATTTTCGAGAACGACTACTACACCGGCCGGATTCTGGAAATGGATGGCGGGCTGCGGATCTAAGGCCTCATAGATCAATGTGGGCGCTAGACTGCTAGCGATTGAGCGGGTTCAGCCAACTTATTTGTTGAATGTGAATCCGCTATCGCTAGCAGGCTAGCTCCCACAGTAAGTTGTGTTTCAGGCCATCAATCGTCGCTGATGGTGATGTTCGGCATCGCCGGCGACACCGCTTCCTGCAACACAATCCGCGCGCCGACGTGGCGGGCGAGTTCCTGGTACACCAGGGCAATCGGGCTGTCAGGTTCGGCGATCACCGTAGGCTTGCCGCCATCGGCCTGTTCGCGGATAGCCATTGCCAGCGGCAACGACGCCAGCAGTTCGACGCCATACTGGTTGGCCAGCTTCACCCCTCCGCCCTCACCAAACAGATGCTCGGCATGCCCGCAGTTGGAGCAGATGTGCACGGCCATGTTTTCCACCACACCGAGCACCGGGATGTTGACCTTGCGGAACATCTCCACGCCCTTGCGTGCGTCCAGCAATGCCAGATCTTGCGGCGTGGTAACGATCACCGCGCCAGCCACCGGGACTTTCTGCGCCAGAGTCAGCTGGATATCACCGGTGCCTGGTGGCATGTCGATGACCAGGTAATCCAGATCGCCCCAGGCGGTTTGCGTGACCAGTTGCAACAATGCGCCGGAAACCATCGGCCCACGCCAGACCATCGGCGTGTTGTCGTCGGTCAGGAACGCCATCGACATCACTTCAACGCCATGGGATTCAATCGGCACGAACCATTTCTGATCCTTGACCTTCGGTCGGGTGCCTTCGGGGATGCCGAACATGATGCCCTGGCTCGGACCGTAGATGTCCGCGTCGAGAATCCCGACCTTGGCGCCTTCACGGGCCAGGGCCAGCGCGAGGTTGGCGGCGGTGGTGGACTTGCCCACGCCGCCCTTGCCGGACGCCACGGCGACCACGTTCTTGACGTTGGCCAGGCCCGGGATTTGCGCCTGGGCCTTGTGCGCGGCGATCACGCTGGTGATGTCAACGCGCGCGCTCGTCACGCCGTCGAGGCCTTCGATCGCCATTTGCAACATTTGCGACCAGCCACTCTTGAACAGACCGGCGGCGTAGCCCAGTTCCAGTTGCACGCTGACGCGATCGCCCTGGATGTCGATGCTGCGCACACACCCGGCGCTGACCGGGTCCTGGTTCAGATAAGGGTCGGTGTATTGGCGAAGGACGGCTTCCACCGCTGCGCGATTGACGGCGCTCATGGGCAACTCCGATAGCAAGACTGGAAAATCAGGGGGGTATCCTACGCCGGACATACATTTGTGGCGAGGGAGCTTGCTCCCGCTCGGCTGCGAAGCAGTCGCAATCGGGCAGACGCACTCCTTGCGCCGAAAACGGGTTGGAGGGTTTGGGGCGGCTTCGCCACCCAGCGGGAGCAAGCTCCCTCGCCACAGAAGCATTTTCACGCTCAGACTGCCGGTGCACAGGTTTGGGCATTCGATGCAACCGGAAACAGGCTGACGGGGTGAAAAATATGCGCCAGCGCTTTATAGTGGCCGACCTCCGTTTCATCAAGTAGCCGAGCCCCATGTCCGAGCCACGCAAGATCCTCGTCACCAGCGCCCTGCCCTATGCCAATGGTTCGATCCATCTTGGCCACATGCTGGAATACATCCAGACCGATATGTGGGTGCGCTTCCAGAAGCACCGCGGCAACCAATGCATTTATGTCTGCGCCGACGACGCCCATGGTTCGGCCATCATGCTGCGCGCGGAAAAGGAAGGCATCACCCCGGAACAACTGATCGCCAACGTCCAGGCTGAACACAGCGCCGACTTTGCCGAGTTCCTGGTGGACTTCGACAACTTCCACTCCACTCACGCCGAAGAAAACCGTGAGCTGTCGAGCCAGATCTACCTCAAGCTGCGCGACGCCGGGCACATCGCCCAGCGCTCGATCACTCAGTACTTCGACCCGGAAAAGAAAATGTTCCTGGCCGACCGCTTCATCAAGGGCACCTGCCCGAAATGCGGCACTGAAGACCAGTACGGCGACAATTGCGAAAAATGCGGTGCAACCTACGCACCCACCGACCTGAAGGATCCGAAGTCGGCGATCTCTGGTGCCACTCCAGTGCTCAAGGATTCCCAGCACTTCTTCTTCAAGCTGCCGGATTTCCAGGAAATGCTGCAAGCCTGGACCCGCAGCGGCACCCTGCAAGAAGCCGTGGCGAACAAGATCGCCGAATGGCTGGATGCCGGCCTGCAACAGTGGGACATCTCCCGCGATGCGCCGTACTTCGGCTTCGAGATCCCCGACGAGCCAGGCAAATACTTCTACGTCTGGCTGGACGCGCCGATCGGCTATATGGCCAGCTTCAAGAACCTGTGCGCCCGCCGTCCGGAACTGGATTTCGACGCGTTCTGGGGTAAGGACTCCACCGCCGAGCTGTACCACTTCATCGGCAAGGACATCGTCAACTTCCACGCCCTGTTCTGGCCAGCGATGCTCGAAGGCGCCGGTTTCCGCAAGCCGACCGGCATCAACGTGCACGGCTACCTGACCGTCAATGGTCAGAAAATGTCCAAGTCCCGCGGCACTTTTATCAAAGCCCGGACTTACCTGGACCACCTGTCGCCGGAGTACCTGCGTTACTACTACGCGGCCAAGCTGAGCCGTGGCGTCGATGACCTGGACCTGAACCTCGAAGACTTCGTGCAGAAGGTCAACTCCGATCTGGTCGGCAAAGTCGTCAACATCGCCAGCCGTTGCGCCGGGTTTATCCACAAGGGCAACGGCGGTGTGCTGGTGGCCGGCAACGCCGCACCGGAACTGACCGAAGCGTTCCTGGCCGCAGCGCCAAGCATTGCCGAGGCCTACGAGGCGCGCGACTTCGCCCGTGCCATGCGCGAGATCATGGGCCTGGCCGACCGTGCCAACGCCTGGATCGCCGACAAGGCACCGTGGTCGCTGAACAAACAGGAAGGCAAGCAGGACGAAGTCCAGGCCATCTGCGCCTTGGGCGTGAACCTGTTCCGCCAACTGGTGATCTTCCTCAAACCGGTGCTGCCGCTGCTGGCCGCCGACGCCGAGGCGTTCCTCAACGTCGCGCCGCTGACCTGGAATGACCACGCGACCTTGCTCAGCAACCATCAACTGAACGAGTTCAAGCCGTTGATGACCCGTATCGACCCGGTAAAAGTCCAAGCCATGAGCGATGCATCGAAAGAAGACCTGACCGCCAGCGCAACCGACACCGGCAATGCCGCGCCGGCCGGCAATGGCGAACTGGCCAAGGATCCGCTGTCGCCCGAAATCGATTTCGACGCCTTCGCCGCGATCGACCTGCGCGTTGCCTTGATCGTCAAGGCCGAACACGTGGAAGGTGCCGACAAGCTGCTGCGCCTGACCCTCGACATCGGTGACGAGCAACGCAACGTGTTCTCCGGGATCAAGAGCGCTTACCCGGATCCGTCCAAGCTCAATGGCCGTCTGACCATGATGATCGCCAACCTCAAGCCACGGAAAATGAAATTCGGCATCTCCGAAGGCATGGTGATGGCAGCCGGCCCTGGTGGAGAAGAAATCTACCTGCTCAGCCCCGACAGCGGCGCCAAGCCGGGTCAGCGCATCAAGTAAGTTTCTGCGCTAAATCGATCCCACAGTCGTGCCTGGCGCGACTGTGGGATTTTCATATCAGGCCCCACCCTCCGTCCTTCCCGGATAATGCCTAAGCTTTTTAGAACGCTCTGTTAAAAAGCCCTCTTTCTACCGGCACAATCATGACCGAGATGCTGCTTACGCTTATCAGCGCCGCCCTGATCAACAACCTCGTGTTGCACTGGCCGCTGGGCGTCGATCCGCTGCTGGGCAGCGAGCGCGATCAGGTTCATGCATTGGGTATTGCGACGACGTGTCTGATGCTGATGGTCGGCATACTGGGCTACCCGGCTTATCACTGGTTGCTGGTGCCGCTGGAACTGACTTCGCTGCGTCTTTTCGTGTTCCTGCCCTTGAGCGTATTGCTGATCGGCCCGCTGCTGAAAGCGCTTTCCCGGTTACTTCCAAAGCTTGCGTTTGATGGCCTCTGGCCGTTGCTGCTGGGCAACGCGGGTGTGCTGGGGCTGGCATTGCTCAACGCTCAGGACGACAAAGGATTCTTCCACGCCACCGCCCTGTGCCTCGGTGCAGGACTGGGGTTCTGGCTGGTGCTCAGCCTGTTCAGCGACTTGCGCCAGCGCACAATCGAAAATGATATTCCCCTGCCCTTTCGCGGCCTGCCGATCGAACTGATCGGCGCCGGACTGATCGCAGTGGCTTTTCTCGGATTCAGCGGGCTGATCAAAACATGAGTCTGATTCAACGCATCGACGCCCTCTTGCCGCAGACCCAATGCGGCAAGTGCGGCCACCCCGGATGCAAGCCTTACGCCGAAGGCATCGCCAGCGGCGAGCCGATCAACAAGTGCCCGCCAGGGGGCAGCGAAACCATCTCGGCGCTGGCCGAGTTGCTGCAAGTGCCGGTGCTGGAACTGGACGTCAGCCGCGGCTCGGCACCGGCGCAGATCGCTTACATCCGCGAAGCCGAATGCATCGGTTGCACCAAATGCATCCAGGCGTGTCCGGTGGATGCCATCGTCGGTGCTGCCAAATTGATGCACACGGTGATCATCGACGAATGCACCGGTTGCGACCTGTGTGTCGCGCCGTGCCCGGTGGATTGCATCGAAATGCGGCCACTGCCCTTGGCCACGGTGCTGCCGATTGTTGGTGGCCTGGCGTTCAGCCTTGAGGAACAACGGGCGCGCACCGCCAAACGCAATCATGCGCGGCGTCGCTTCGAACAGCGCAACGCCCGTTTGCGCCGCGAGGAAGAGCAGAAACTCGCCGAACGTCAGGCCCGCGCTCAACGCGCCACGCCGCAAAACGAAGTGCCGACGCTCGACCCGGTTCAGGCTGCGCTTGAGCGGGTGCGTGCGCAGAAAGCGGCAAACGCTGATGCGGCGTTGAAAAAAGCCAAGATCGACCTGGCGATGAGTCGTGCGCAACTGAACAAGTCGCTCAAGGCGTTCGGGCATCCGCCGACCTTCGAGCAGCAGTCGCAATTGATCGTGCTGCAACAGCAATTCGAGATGGCAGAGCAAGCCTTGGCCAAGCTGGAAAGCAGCGCGCCGCCCATCCCCGCACCGGCACCCGCCGCGCCAGCGAAGGATGCCGAGCTGAAACGGGCGAAGATCCAGCTGGCCATGCGCCGCGCCGAACTCAACAAGGCGCGAACCGGCGAAGCCGCAGCTGAACAGATTGCAGCGCTGGAACGCGCTGTGATGGACGCCGAGCGTCAGGTGGATGCCTATGTCGCCCCTTGAATCGGTGGACGAACGCCTTCAGCAGGCCATGAAGCTGGTGTTGTTGGCCACGGTGCCGGGCATGCTGGCGTTGTTCTGGTTGTATGGCTGGGGCGTGTTGATCAACCTGATTTTGACGGCTGTTACCGCATTGGCGGTTGAAGCTGCGGTGCTGCACCTGCGCAAGCAATCGATCAAGCCAACGTTGAGCGACGGCAGCGCGCTCGTCAGCGCGACGTTGCTGGCCTTGGCCTTGCCGCCTTATTGCCCGTGGTGGCTGACGGTCAGTGCGGCGGCATTCGCCCTGCTCGGTAAACACCTTTATGGCGGGGTTGGCAAAAATCCGTTCAACCCGGCGATGCTTGGTTTTGCCCTGGTGCTGGTGACCTTTCCCCAACAGATGACCCTCTGGCCATCGGCCCACGGCATGAGTCTGCTCGGTGGCTTGCAACAGGTCTTCGGCTTCGGTCAGGCGCCAGATGCCTGGGCCCAGGCCACGGCGCTGGACAGCCTGCGAATCAACAAAAGCCTGACCATGGATGAACTCTTCGCGAGCAATCCGGCGTTCGGCCATTTCGGCGGACGCGGTGTGGAATGGGTCAACCTGGCCTTTCTCGCTGGCGGCGCGTTTCTTCTGCAACGGCGGGTGTTCACCTGGCACGCACCGGTCGGCATGCTTGCCAGTCTGTTCATCATCAGCCTGCTGTGCTGGAACGGTTCGGGCTCCGACTCCCATGGCTCGCCGCTGTTTCACCTGCTCACCGGCGCGACCATGCTGGGCGCGTTTTTTATTGCCACCGAGCCGGTGTCCGGCGCGAAGAGCCCCGGTGCCCGATTGTTGTTCGGTGCCGGCGTGGGATTACTCACCTACCTGATTCGTACTTGGGGCGGATACCCCGACGGTATAGCGTTTGCCGTGTTGCTGATGAACCTTGGCGTCCCGGCGCTGGAGCGGTTAGTCGCGTCCAGGCAGGAGCAGATGGCCCCATGAACCGAGCGACGAGCGTTGTGATGCTGGTGCTGCTGGCCGGGTTGGGAATTGGCGTGACGTACGTCGTGCAGCACGCCAGCGAACCGCGTATCAGTGCGCAACAGCGCTTGATCGACAGCCGCAACCTGCTGGACCTGCTACCGCCAGACAGCTACGACAATCAGCCGTTGGACCAGCCACTCGCCCTCGAAAACATCCGGCTGCCCAACAGCACGCTGCTGGGCGGCTATTTGGCGACCAAGGCCAGCCAACCGAGCGCGGTGTTGCTGCGCAGCCAGACCTTGGGCTACGAGGGCTCCATCGAGCTGCTGATCGCCATCGGCGCCAACGGCAAGTTGCTGGGGGTCAAGACCCTCAAGCAATCGGAAACCCCAGCCCTGGGCGGCAAGATCGCCGACTGGCCCAATACCTGGCTTCAGGTGTTTACTGGCAAGTCGCGAAACGACCCCGGCGACACCGGCTGGGCCTTGAGAAAAGACCAGGGTCAATTCGATCAGATAGCGGGCGCGACCATTACTTCACGGGCGGTGATCAGCGCCGTTCATGACGCGTTGCGTTTCTTCGACGAACACCCGCAACAGCTAATCGGGAGCAGTGCGCATGAATAAGACATCGACACTGCGCAACTCTCTGATGCTTGCGCCTCTGATCGGCGCTACGCAGGCCTGGCCGACCGCTCTCGGCCTGTGGCTGATGTTCTTCGTAGTGATCAATGCATATGACCTCAGCATGGCCACCTTGCGAGCACGGCTGATCCCGTCCACCCGCTTGCTTGCCAGCATCCTGTTGGCCGCCACGTTGACCAGTTGCGCGGAACTGGCCGCGCAGGTCGGGTCACTTCAATGGCATCAGCACACGGGGATCTATGCAGGATTGATCGCCTTGCAATGTGTGGTGCTGGAGCACAATGGTTTTTTCCAGGAACCGCGGCTTGATCGCCTGCGTTTGTGTGGCCTGTTTGGCGCGCTATTGGTGGGGCTAGGCCTGCTGCGCGAGGTGATCGGCAACGGCGGTCTGCACCTGGCCACGCTGGTCCCTGGCGGATTCATTCTCTTGGGACTGCTGATCGCCGCCTGGCAGGCCTGGCACCGACCGACTCCCTCACACTGACCGACTTCGAGGAAACGCACTGTCCATGAATGCCGCAAAACGTCTGGAAATTTTCCGCAGGTTTCACGAAGACAAACCGGAACCGAAGACCGAACTGGCCTATTCCTCGCCGTTCGAATTGCTGATTGCGGTCATTCTGTCCGCCCAGTCGACCGATGTCGGTGTGAACAAGGCCACCGCCAGACTCTATCCGGTGGCCAACACGCCGGCGGCGATCTATGCCTTGGGCGTCGAAGGGCTGTCGGAATACATCAAGACCATCGGCCTGTTCAACAGCAAAGCGAAAAACGTGATCGAAACCTGTCGTTTGCTGGTTGAGCGCCATGGTGGCGAGGTTCCGCAAACCCGAGAGGAACTGGAGGCGCTGCCCGGCGTCGGCCGCAAGACCGCCAACGTGGTGCTCAATACCGCTTTCCGGCAATTGACGATGGCCGTTGATACCCACATTTTCCGAGTCAGCAACCGCACGGGCATTGCACCGGGCAAAA
The DNA here is from genome assembly GCF_031766055.1 of Pseudomonas sp. SG20052. NCBI lineage: Bacteria > Pseudomonadati > Pseudomonadota > Gammaproteobacteria > Pseudomonadales > Pseudomonadaceae > Pseudomonas > Pseudomonas sp. SG20052. Next base: position 5,380,371 of record NZ_CP134498.1, read on the forward strand.
ACGTGGTCGAGGTGGAGATGAAGCTGATGAAGTTTGTCCCCAAGCAATACCTGCTCGATTCACACCATTGGCTGATCCTTCATGGACGCTACGTTTGCCTGGCCCGCAAGCCTCGTTGCGGGAGCTGCCGGATCGAAGACCTGTGCGAATACAAGCAAAAGACCTCGGACGATTGAGGCAGTATTAGTTTTATTGATCCATCGATTGAAAAAATCTTTTTTACCCGCCGGGAGTTTGTCGATATAAGGAGCGCCAAAGGCAGTCTTAGCCTGGAGTTAATCTTATGAGCACTGGCAAAGAGCAATTGGACGTAGAAGACGACTTCACACCTGTTGAGACCGATGATGCTGAACCGGTGGTTGAAGTGGCGAAGACCAATCTGAGCAAACGCCGCACCATTGACAATCTGCTGGAGGAGCGTCGACTGCAAAAGCAGTTGGCCGATTACGATTTTGACCTTTGACACCTGAAAGCCTCCCGAAACGGAGGCTTTTTACTGAGTGCTGCCCGCCCCCCGATGAACGCCCTTTCATCACGCCTCGTCAATCGCCAGTGCGTTCATACCAGTCCATTACGTTGAGCGAGTTCGATCAGATCAACCAATGAGCGAGCATTGAGCTTCAACAACAGGCGTGTCTTATAAGTACTGACCGTTTTATTGCTGAGGAACATGCCATCGGCAATCTCCTTGTTTGTCTTTCCTCGAGCCAACTGTTGCAACACCATCATTTCGCGCCCGGACAGGCGATCCACCATATCGGCTTCACTGGCATTCCCGAGACTGGAACGAACGGTATGCAGCGCTTGATTCGGAAAGTAGCTGTAGCCCGAAAGCACGGCCTTTATCGCACTGAGCAATTCAGTGAGATCCTGTTGTTTGCAGACATACCCAGCGGCCCCCGACTGCATGCAACGCATGGAAAAATGTCCGGGGGCCTGAGAGGTCAGGATCAGCACTTTAAGAGGCATCGCTGTTGTTGTCAGACGCGCAATGACTTCCAGCCCGTCCAGCTTCGGTATCCCAATATCCAGAATGACAATATCCGGCATAAGTTCGCGGGCAAGTTGTAACGCATCCACACCGTTATCTGTTTCTGCAATGACTTCGTAGCCATGACGTTCCATCAGCATACGTACCGCAAGACGAATGACGGGGTGATCATCCACGATCAGCACTTTATTCATGGGCAAGTCCAATTTCGCTGTTCGAATTTTTAGAGCCCGCACAATAGCCTAGTCGTTTCATCCGTGGCATGCCGCCCCCCTCGGCCACCCGCAGCGAAAGACATTCCCTACAAACAAGCAGGACATGTCTTACAAAAATCAGACGAATACTGTGTGTCTTAAATTTTACCGCCCCGGCGGGACGGCGCTTTCAAAAGTGTTTTTGTATCGATTTACATCAGGAAATCAAAGAAACCAGAGGTTGACCGAAGGATCCGACAGACGCTGACGATTGAGCTACGCTTAAAAACAACCGATATTTTCAGGCAAACATTCACACTCGCTCGTTAAAAGCCAAGACGTGACCACTAATTCAATTACAACAATCCTTACACCAGGCAACACTTCAGAAACAGCAATAAACGCTGAACTTTCCAAAACAACAATAACAAAAATACCCGAGGCGCAAATAATACAGCTACTATGACCCCCATTAACAAATCTACTAAAAGGACACCACCAAAACAGCAGACCGCTTTCCCGACCCCGGCAACTTACCGACACCCGAAACCTCTCCATAAATTAATCGAGAACAGACAATCTTCCATGAGCAAACAACATGAACAAACTCAAAACAAGAATTTCCAACCCCATGACAATCATTGCGATATTTGCAACACTGTCTGAAACTTCGGCTGCTATCTCTCTTCCATTTCTCGACAATAAGGAACGAGAGATCTATATCTGGTTCCTTATCAGCTTTCCCTTTTATTTGCTCTTCCTATTCTTCGCCACACTCAACTTCAACTATCGATCGCTTTATGCGCCCTCTGATTTTGAGAAAGGCAAGCATTTCATCAAGGCCATGACCGATGCCGATCACGCGCAAGTCAATACACCCGAGCATTTGATTGAGCACCCCTTACGCTCATCGGTGTTGCTAAAGGATCTGCACATCGTCGATGCACGATGGATGAGCAACAAAATGGACTTCAACACTTTGATGGAAAAGATCCAGCAACCACAGGAAAACCCTGCGCGCGTGATCGTGTTCCTAACCTGTACTGATTCAGAGGCGTTACTGAAGGAAGGCGCACACAAGCATTCGAAACAAACAAAGAAACGCAACAGCACTACGTTCTGGGTTGCCTACAATTTGAGCTCACATGGCATGACGACGATGGCTTGAGCGCCAATAGCAGAAGACCGATTGCGACGGGCAGTCGGAGAGTAAAGCAGACGAAAGCTTATTTGTAACAACAACAAGAAAGTTGATACATGATACCCGGCAGGAAAAATCCCTCTTTCAGAATGTGGCCTTGTCACTGACAAGGCCACATTTCCATTACCGTCGTTGCAGCTTCAAAGATCTCAGAAAAGCTTCCGGCCTTTGTTTGCAGCAATGCGCATGCGCAAGGCGTTGAGCTTGATGAAGCCCGCTGCGTCGGCCTGGTTATAGGCGCCGCCGTCTTCTTCGAAGGTCGCGATGTTGGCATCGAACAACGATTCGTCGGACTTGCGACCGGTGACGATCACATTGCCCTTGTACAGCTTCAGGCGCACAACGCCGTTCACGTGTGCCTGGGACGCATCGATCATCTGCTGCAGCATCAGACGCTCAGGGCTCCACCAGTAACCGGTGTAGATCAGGCTGGCGTATTTAGGCATCAGCTCGTCTTTGAGGTGAGCCACTTCGCGGTCCAGAGTGATCGATTCGATCGCACGGTGAGCGCGCAGCATGATGGTGCCGCCAGGAGTTTCGTAGCAACCACGGGACTTCATGCCCACGTAACGGTTCTCGACGATGTCGAGACGGCCGATACCGTGTTCGCCACCGATACGGTTCAGGGTCGCCAGCACGGTGGCCGGGGTCATTTCGACGCCGTCCAGTGCCACGATGTCGCCGTTGCGGTAGGTCAGTTCCAGGTACTGCGCCTTGTCAGGAGCCTTCTCCGGGGAGACGGTCCATTTCCACATGTCTTCTTCGTGCTCGGTCCAGGTGTCTTCCAGCACGCCGCCTTCATAGGAAATGTGCAGCAGGTTGGCATCCATCGAGTACGGGGATTTTTTCTTGCCGTGACGCTCGATCGGGATATTGTGCTTTTCAGCATAATCCATCAGCTTTTCACGGGAGAGCAGGTCCCATTCGCGCCAAGGGGCGATCACTTTCACGCCAGGCTTCAGTGCGTAGGCGCCCAGTTCGAAACGAACCTGGTCGTTACCCTTGCCGGTGGCGCCGTGGGAAATGGCGTCAGCGCCGGTTTCGTTGGCGATTTCGATCAGGCGTTTGGCGATCAACGGGCGAGCGATGGAAGTACCCAGCAGGTACTCGCCTTCGTAAACGGTGTTGGCGCGGAACATCGGGAAAACGAAATCGCGCACGAATTCTTCGCGCAGATCGTCGATGTAGATCTCTTTCACGCCCATGGCCTGAGCCTTGGCGCGTGCAGGTTCAACCTCTTCGCCCTGACCCAGGTCAGCGGTAAAGGTCACCACTTCACAGTTATAAGTATCCTGCAGCCACTTGAGGATCACCGAAGTGTCCAGGCCGCCGGAATACGCCAGAACGACCTTGTTTACGTCCGCCATGCCATCACTCCACGGGGTTCTACGGAAAGCCGTGAAGTCTACCGGTCATACGGAATAATTTACAGAGGCGCGACAGCTTATGACGACGAAGCGACAGATTCTGTCGAGCGAGCGACGAATTCAGCAAACTCAGGATGTCGCCGAAGAGCTTCCCGGCGTCGTGGTTTGAGGCGCGACTTTCTCGGTCGGTGCCACCCGCTCCAGGCGCACCGCGACCCGGCGATTCTTCGCGCGGTTGGTGGCGCTGGTGTTCGGCGCCACAGGGTAGCGCTCACCGTGGAAACGCAGGGTGATCTGCGATTCCTGGACGCCATTGGCCTTGAAATAGTCCATCACCGCCAACGCCCGGCGGCGTGACAGCTCGCGGTTGGTCAGGCGATTGCCGCTGTTGTCGGAGTGCCCGTCGAGTTCGATGTGATTGACCGTCGGATCCGCTTTCATGAACTCCAGCATCACCTGCAACTGCGCCTTGGCTTGCGAATCAAGATCAACGCCTTCACCCGGGAAACCGATCTCGGACTGTTTGACCTGCTCGAAATTCTTCGGCAGCAGTTTCGCCACGCAACCCTGGTAGTCGTTGAAGGCCTTGCTGAACTTGACCGGCAACAGGCGCACTTCAGAGACGCGGCCATCACCAGAGGAATGCCGGATGACCGGACTGCGGCCGTCCATCAACCCGCTGATCAGGCGACCGGCCTGAACTTGCGAACTGTTGAACAACACGTTGCCGCTGCCGATTCTCACCGATCCCAGATTGATGTCGCCACGTCCCGGTTGCCACGGCGCAGCGGCCGCCAGCAGGGTTGCTGAACCGCCACCGATCATCGCGTTGTAAGCTTTCAGACGAAACGTCGCCTGCTCGCCGGCGCGGCGCACGAATTCACCCGAACCGAAATCGGTAATCGGTTGAGTCAGGCGGCATTCGAACTTGTCACCTTCGACCGTCCACTCGATGCTCTCCAGACGTGTCTGGAAAGTGAGCGCCATCGCAGGGAGGCTGGCAAACACACTGAGCAAGGCTAAATAACGCTGGCGCACGGGAGGCTCCACTGGCTTCTACAACAAAAAGACCGACACACATATTTACGGCATACCTGTTGGATATCGGAAGCTTCCTGCAAAACTTGATAGCGAGTGCCTGAGAGAGTCTTTTCCGGTAGCATTCCCCAGAGTTTGACCCGCCTGGAATCCCCTCATGTCCGACCGCCTGACCCTGCTGCGTCCCGACGACTGGCATATTCATCTTCGCGATGGTGCTGTGTTGACCAATACCGTTGCGGATGTCGCGCGTACCTTTGGTCGCGCCATCATCATGCCCAACCTGGTACCTCCGGTGCGTAACGCCGCTGAAGCCGACGGCTATCGCCAGCGGATTCTCGCTGCACGTCCGGCCGGCAGTCGTTTCGAACCGTTGATGGTGCTGTACCTGACCGACCGCACCCAGCCCGACGAAATTCGCGAGGCCAAGGCCAGCGGTTTCGTTTACGCCGCCAAGCTGTACCCGGCCGGCGCGACCACCAACTCGGACTCGGGTGTCACCAGTATCGACAAGATCTTCCCTGCACTTGAGGCCATGGCCGACGTCGGGATGCCCTTGCTGATTCACGGTGAAGTCACCCGCGGCGATGTCGATGTGTTCGACCGCGAAAAAATCTTCATCGATGAGCATATGCGTCGTGTGGTCGAGCGTTTCCCGACGCTCAAAGTGGTGTTTGAACACATCACCACCGCGGACGCCGTGCAGTTCGTCAACGAGGCTTCGGCCAACGTTGGCGCGACCATCACCGCGCATCATCTGCTGTACAACCGCAATCACATGCTGGTGGGCGGGATTCGGCCGCACTTCTATTGCCTGCCGATCCTCAAGCGCAACACCCACCAGGAAGCCCTGCTCGACGCCGCCACCAGCGGCAGCAACAAGTTCTTCCTCGGCACCGACTCGGCGCCTCACGCCCAGCACGCCAAAGAAGCGGCCTGCGGCTGTGCCGGTTGCTACACCGCTTATGCGGCGATCGAGATGTACGCCGAAGCCTTTGAACAACGCAACGCGCTGGACAAGCTTGAAGCCTTCGCCAGCCTCAACGGCCCGCGCTTCTATGGCCTGCCGGTGAACACCGATCGCATCACCCTGGTCCGCGATGAGTGGACCGCCCCAACCAGCCTGCCATTTGGCGAGCTGACCGTAATCCCGCTGCGCGCCGGTGAAAAACTGCGCTGGCGCCTGCTGGAGGAACACGCGTGAGTGAAGACCATTTCGACGACGAACAGGACGGTCAAGGCGGCGGAGGTGGTTCGCGCCACCCCATGGCTGAGCGCTTCCGTGGGTACCTGCCAGTTGTTGTCGACGTTGAAACCGGTGGTTTCAACTCTGCCACTGACGCCCTGCTGGAAATCGCCGCGACCACGATCGCCATGGATGAAAAAGGCTTTGTGTATCCCGATCACACCTATTTCTTCCGCGTCGAACCTTTTGAAGGCGCGAACATTGAAGCCGCGGCGCTGGAATTCACCGGGATCAAACTCGATCACCCGCTGCGTATGGCGGTGAGCGAAGAAACGGCCCTGACCGATATCTTCCGTGGTATCCGCAAGGCCCTGAAAGCCAACGGCTGCAAACGGGCAATTCTGGTTGGGCACAACAGCAGCTTTGACCTGGGTTTCCTCAACGCCGCTGTCGCACGCCTGGACATGAAACGTAACCCGTTTCACCCATTCTCCAGTTTCGATACCGCGACCCTCGCTGGCCTGGCTTACGGTCAAACCGTACTGGCCAAGGCTTGCCAGGCGGCGGACATCGACTTCGACGGTCGTGAGGCTCACTCGGCGCGCTACGACACCGAGAAGACGGCCGAGCTGTTCTGCGGCATCGTCAATCGCTGGAAACAAATGGGCGGCTGGGAAGACTTCAACGACTGATCCCGGTCGCTGAATTTCTCCCGACCATAAAAAAACCGGCCTCAGTGGCCGGTTTTTTTATGCCTCGAACGTGCCTTACAGCGCAGCAGCGTTCTCGGTCAGGTAAGCCGCGACGCCTTCGGTCGAAGCAGTCATGCCTTTGTCGCCTTTTTTCCAGTTGGCAGGGCAGACTTCGCCGTGCTCTTCGTGGAATTGCAGCGCGTCGACCAGACGGATCAGCTCTTCCATGTTACGGCCCAGCGGCAGGTCGTTGATGATCTGCGAACGGACAACGCCTTTGTCGTCGATCAGGAACGCGCCACGGAAAGCCACGCCGCCTTCGGACTCAACGTCGTAGGCCTTGGCGATTTCGTGCTTCATGTCGGCAGCCATGGTGTAACGAACCTGGCCGATACCGCCATTGTTCACCGGGGTGTTGCGCCATGCGTTGTGGGTGAAGTGCGAATCGATCGACACCGCGACCACTTCAACGTTGCGCGCCTTGAAGTCAGCCATGCGGTTGTCCAGAGCGATCAGCTCGGACGGGCAAACGAAGGTGAAGTCCAGTGGGTAGAAGAACACCAGGCCGTATTTGCCTTTGATGGCCGAGGACAAGGTGTAGCTGTCAACGATTTCGCCATTGCCGAGGACGGCAGGTACGGTAAAGTCCGGGGCTTGTTTGCCTACGAGTACGCTCATTGAATATCTCCTGGTCTATATATCGTGAAGAACTGGGTTCGTGTCAGCCTGCCACCCTCAGGCGACAGCCCTGTGACACGCCCCCCTTCGCAAGGACCGACCATCATACACGGCGTTTTTGGGCTGTCCTCAACGGTTTTTCAACCGCACGTCAAATTGGTCGTCGCGGCAGGTGATGGCAGACGCCTGGATGAAAACCGTTCGTCAGTCATACTCGCTTATAACGCGAAGCTTTCAGAAAGCACTTTGACAATCATTCTCGTTAACATTAAGATCCATCGCAACTGAGTCACCACCAGCGACGGTTCTTAGCTTATGTATGTCTGCCTCTGCACTGGCGTCACCGACGGTCAAATCCGCGATGCAATCTATGAAGGTTGCTGCAGCTACAAAGAAGTCCGCCAGGCCACTGGCGTAGCCAGCCAATGCGGTAAATGCGCCTGCCTTGCCAAGGAAGTGGTGCGTGAAACCCTGACCAAATTGCAATCGGCCCAGGCTGCGATTCCTTTCCCTGTAGAATTTACTGCCGCGTAACTACCCTATTCCAAAGAACCGGACTTGATGTCCGGTTTTTTTATGTCTGAAAATCAACTGCTTACGCTCCAGACGCGGAACACAAACATTCTTATTCCGATTAATTTTCATTTAAGTTTCAATAACTTAGGTTTGACACTGTTAGTTGTGCGGCTCAAACTCCGCCTTATTGACAGCTAATACAGGGCAGGACCCCATCATGAAAGGCGACATTACAGTCATCCAGCATCTCAACAAGATCCTTGCCAATGAGCTGGTCGCGATCAATCAATATTTTCTGCATGCGCGCATGTACGAAGATTGGGGTCTGAACAAGCTCGGCAAGCACGAATACCACGAATCCATCGACGAGATGAAACACGCGGACAAGCTGATCAAGCGCATCCTGTTCCTCGAAGGCCTGCCGAACGTCCAGGACCTGGGCAAGCTGCAGATCGGCGAACACACCCAGGAGATGCTCGAATGCGACCTGCGTATTGAGAAAACTGGTCATGCCGACCTCAAGGTTGCCATCGCTCATTGCGAAACCGTGGGTGACTTCGGTAGCCGTGAATTGCTCGAAGATATCCTTGAGTCCGAAGAAGAACACATCGACTGGCTGGAAACTCAACTGGGCCTGATCGATAAAATCGGTCTTGAGAACTATCTGCAATCGCAGATGGGCGAAGAGTAAGTTAGCGCCCGCTAAACTCGAGACAATAAAAAGCCCCGCACTCTTTTATAGAGGCGGGGCTTTTTAATGCCCTTTGTCTCGTCCTGAACAAGGTTTGCACCTGTTTCAGGACGAAACATCTGCAGGAGCGAAGCTTGCTCGCGAAAGCGGTAGTCCAGTCAACTTATGTGCTGAATGTTGTACCGCTTTCGCGAGCAAGCTTCGCGCCTACAGGTACCGGGTCAGGCTTCGGTCTTGTTCGCAGCAGCCGCTTCAACGGCAGCCTTGATCGTGGCCTGCAGCGAACCATCAGCCGACATTTCAGTCATGATGTCGCTACCGCCGACCAGCTCACCACCGACCCACAGTTGCGGGAAGGTTGGCCAGTTGGCGTATTTTGGCAGGTTGGCGCGGATTTCCGGGTTCTGCAGGATGTCCACGTAAGCAAACTTTTCACCACATGCCATCACGGCCTGCGCGGCTTTCGCGGAGAAGCCACACTGCGGGGCATTCGGCGAACCTTTCATGTAAAGCAGAATGGTGTTGTTAGCAATCTGCTCTTTAATCGTTTCGATGATATCCATGGAGCACCTCGGCTGAACTTTCCGACTCAGAGGTCGGCACGGTGGCGCATTGTAACGGAAACCCGAGCGCCATGCTCGGTCTCCCCGACAGACACAATCAGGCCGCCGCCACTGTCACCGGAACACCGTTCAACGCAGCATTCCCCGACAACTCGTCGAGCTGACATTCATCGGTCAGGTCGTTGGCGCTGGAGCCCGGTTGACTACTGGCGATCGTCATCTGCACGCCGGGCCGTGCATGCCCCCAACCGTGAGGAAGGCTGACCACGCCTTTCATCATGTCCAGGCTGGCGAGCACTTCTACTTCGATCACACCGACCCGCGAACTGACCCGCACGCGCTGCCCGTCACCGAGTCCACGACTGGCCAGGTCATCCGGGTGCATCAACAATTGATGGCGCGGCTTGCCCTTCACCAGACGGTGATAGTTGTGCATCCACGAGTTGTTGCTGCGCACATGGCGACGGCCAATCATCAGCAATTCGTCGGCAGCCGGTGCTTGCAGCGCGGCGAAACGGGCAAGGTCAGCGAGAATCGCAGCCGGCGCGGCCTGGACTCGCTGGTTGGCGGTTTTCAGGCGTGGCGCCAGGTTCGATTTGAGCGCGCCCAGATCGACGCCGTGCGGGTGATCGAACAGCGTCGCCAACGAAAGCTTGTGCGCCGAGGCATCGCCATAAAGCCCCATCCGCAGCCCACGATCGATCATCTGCGCCGGTGCAATGGTCGGTTTCAGCTCCTTGCCGGTCTTCGCCGCAAAAGCCTGGGCCAGTCCGACAAAGATCTCCCAGTCATGCAATGCACCTTCGGGCTTGCCCAGGATCGCCCGGTTGAAACGGGTGACGTTGCGCACCGCGAACATGTTGAACGTGGTGTCGTAGTGGTCGTTTTCCAGTGCCGAAGTCGACGGCAGGATCAGGTCGGCATAGCGCGTGGTTTCATTGATGTACAGGTCGATGCTGACCATGAACTCCAGACCGTCCAGCGCCTGTTCCAGTTGCCGGCCATTGGGTGTGGACAGCACCGGATTGCCGGCCACGGTGATCAGGGCACGAACCTGCCCTTCCCCGCCCGTCAGCATCTCTTCCGCCAGGGCCGACACAGGCAACTCACCACCGTACTCGGGACGCCCGGACACCCGGCTCTGCCACAGATTGAAATGCCCACCCGACGTCGAAGCCACCAGATCCACCGCAGGTTCAGTGCACAAGGCACCGCCGACGCGGTCGAGGTTGCCGGTGACCAGGTTGATCAATTGCACCAGCCAATGACACAGCGTGCCGAAGGCCTGGGTCGAGACGCCCATCCGGCCATAGCAGACCGCTGTCGGCGCCGCCGCGAAATCCCGGGCCAACTGACGAATCTGTTCTGCCGGCACCGCGCACAAGGGGCTCATGGCGTCGGCAGTGAATGTGCTGATCGCCTGACGGACTTCATCCAGACCGTCGACCGGCAAATGGCTGTCGCGAGTCAGACCTTCTGCGAACAAGGTATTGAGCAACCCGAACAACAGCGCCGCATCGCCACCGGGGCGCACGAACAGATGCTGATCGGCTATCGCTGCCGTTTCGCTGCGGCGCGGATCGACCACCACCACTTTGCCGCCCCTGGCCTGAATCGCCTTCAGGCGCTTCTCCACATCCGGCACGGTCATGATGCTGCCGTTGGAGGCCAGGGGATTGCCCCCGAGGATCAACATGAAATCGGTGTGGTCGATGTCCGGAATCGGCAGCAGCAAGCCGTGGCCGTACATCAAATGGCTGGTCAAGTGATGAGGCAACTGATCGACCGAGGTCGCGGAAAACCGGTTGCGGGTTTTCAGCAGGCCCAGGAAATAATTGCTGTGGGTCATCAAGCCATAGTTGTGCACGCTGGGGTTGCCTTGATAAACCGCCACCGCATTCTGCCCATGATGCTCCTGAATCGCCGCCAAGCGTTCGGCGACCAGGCTGAAGGCGTCTTGCCACTCGATAGGCTGCCATTCGCTGCCCACTCGCAACATCGGCTGACGCAGGCGATCCGGATCGTTCTGGATGTCTTGCAAGGCAACCGCCTTGGGGCAGATGTGCCCACGACTGAACGTATCCAGCGGGTCACCCTTGATTGAGGTGATCTGCACGCCATTGCCTTCGACCTCGGAGGTCTCGATGGTCAGGCCGCAGATGGCTTCACACAGGTGGCAGGCACGGTGATGGAGAGTCTTGGTCATGGCCAGTCTCTGTTTTGTTCTGGGCGGGCAATATCAGCCGCGGGAACAAAACTATGGCGCGTGACCCGCGACTGCGCCAGCGACGTTCGTCTTGTGAATCGACGACCATCAGGCTAGCCGATGGCCGTGCACGATCAGTTCGGCGGCAACCTGGGCGGCGGCGCCTGCAACTGGATCTCCTGAATGGTTTCGATCTGTTCCTGGGCGATATGTACGCCGGTGAGCTCGCCGATCAGTCGCCAGTGTTCGTCGAGCCCGGTACTAATGGTTGCCATGCGATCGATCATGCGTCGACCGGCCGCTTTGGTCACTTCGTCTTCACTGCGCATCAATTCGAAGGACATCGACGTCATGGAAGCGGTGAGGTGGGTCAAGGAGCGGGCCGTGAGGCTGAGTAAGTCCATTAAAAGCTGTTCTTTCGATTCCATTCCGAAGGCTTCCTGCGTCACTCGTGAGTTAGTTATAACCCAGCACTTTGTATTAGCAAACGTTTCATCCAGAACACGGTGACAACCGGCGCCTTGAACAACAGACAAGACACGAAACGACCTCGTCAAAACCTGCGTTCGACCACACAGACAGGCTCACTGAGGCTGAGAAATCTTCGACGCCTTCTTTTTGAGCGGTGAGGCCAAGGCCGTCCAGATTCCGCCGACCGCCAGCCAAAGCATCACGCCGGACCCGATCAGGATGATAGCTTTCTGGTTTGCCAGGATGCCCAGCTGATGAGGCTCGGCTTGATAGACCTGCAACGCGATATCAATGACGCTCACCACTGTGAACCACGCGACCACCAGGGCAGCTCCATGCTTCAGGTCCGGCGTCGATCGCGCGAGTAGCGAAGCTCCCAGATAGATTCCAATTGCGACCAATCCTCCCACTACCAAAAACTGGGTCGAATCAATCTGCAATCGCGTCATCCCTGAAATTCTTCACGCCGATAAAAGCGCCGACGATGGCGCCCACCACTGCGCTCGGAACGCCTGGATAAATCGTGCTTGCGATAATCGCGAAGCCCATGACCGTAGAAATGACAGCCATATCGAAGGCCGGCGAAACACGACGAAGGCGCGTCAGACCAGTGTGTCCGGGTTTATTGATCGCCATACAGCGCTCCCTCCCTGGGAGTGTTTGACTTTACGCAGTCGAGAATCCGCAATGAGGCGGATAATACCTGAGCGCAATCCGAAACCCGGCACCTGAAAACGTAACAGCAAACAACTCCGCGAGCTTGTAAGGGGCCCGGAGGGCGCTGTTCAGCGGGTCTTCCATTCTTCGCCGGATATCGAGCCAGATCACGGCAGTTATTGCAATCGAGCTTCGGCACCGTGTACAAATGCTGCTCACAAACTCGCAACGCGGATCGCGTTGTATCGCTTGGAACATGTTGGAAACCGTAAAAAAAGCCTCCTATTGGAAAAACGCGACATTTAATGTCAATATCGCGCCTCTCCCTATTTCGTCGCCCCGTGCGGCTTACGCCGCAGGTCTCGCCCGTTTTTCAGTTAAACAAGGCTTTGAGTATCTGCGGTCTGTTGCAAAAAGGTAGTCAATGATGAGCGCAAGGCACTTTCTCTCCCTGATGGATTGCACGCCCGAAGAGCTGGTCAGCGTGATCCGTCGAGGCGTTGAGCTCAAAGACCTGCGTAACCGCGGCGTACTGTTCGAGCCTCTGAAAAACCGCGTACTCGGGATGATTTTCGAGAAGTCCTCGACCCGTACCCGTATTTCGTTCGAAGCCGGCATGATCCAGCTCGGCGGCCAGGCCATCTTCCTGTCGCCGCGCGACACGCAACTGGGCCGTGGCGAGCCGATCGGCGACTGCGCCATCGTGATGTCGAGCATGCTCGACGCCGTGATGATCCGCACCTTTGCCCACAGCACCCTGACCGAATTCGCCGCCAATTCCCGCGTTCCCGTGATCAACGGCCTGTCCGATGACCTGCATCCGTGCCAGTTGCTGGCCGACATGCAGACGTTCCTCGAACATCGCGGCTCGATTCAGGGTAAGACCGTGGCCTGGATCGGCGACGGCAACAACATGTGCAACAGCTATATAGAAGCGGCGATCCAGTTCGACTTCCAGTTGCGCATCGCCTGCCCTGAAGGGTTTGAACCCAACCCGCAGTTCGTGGCCATGGCCGGCGATCGCGTGACCATCGTCCGCGATCCGAAGGATGCCGTACGCGGCGCCCACCTGGTGAGCACCGATGTCTGGACCTCCATGGGCCAGGAAGAAGAAACCGCCAAGCGCCTGAAGCTGTTCGCGCCGTTCCAGGTGACTCGCGCCCTGCTCGACCTGGCGGCCGAGGATGTGCTGTTCATGCACTGCCTGCCGGCCCACCGTGGCGAGGAAATCAGCCTCGACGTGCTCGATGACAAGCGCTCGGTCGCCTGGGACCAGGCGGAAAACCGCCTTCACGCACAAAAGGCCCTGCTCGAGTTCCTCGTCGAGCCGGCGTATCACCACGCATGAGTCCTCCATTACTGCTTAACCTGCGCAACCTCGCCTGCGGCTATCAAGACCAGCGCGTCGTGCAGAACCTCAACTTGCATTTGAATGCCGGTGACATCGGTTGCCTGTTGGGCTCCTCGGGCTGCGGCAAGACCACCACGCTACGGGCGATTGCCGGTTTCGAACCGGTGCAGGAAGGTGAAATCACCCTCGCAGGCGAGACCATCTCCCGCGCCGGCTTCACCCTTGCCCCGGAGAAACGCCGGATCGGCATGGTGTTCCAGGACTACGCGCTGTTTCCGCATTTGAGCGTGGCCGAGAACATCGCCTTCGGGATCCGCAAGCACCCGCAAAAGGATCGTGTCACCGAAGAGTTGCTGGAGCTGGTCAACCTGAAAAACCTCGGCAAGCGCTTTCCGCACGAGTTGTCCGGTGGTCAGCAGCAGCGTGTCGCGCTGGCCCGCGCACTGGCACCGGAACCGCAATTGCTGTTGCTCGACGAACCATTCTCCAACCTCGATGGCGAACTGCGACGCAAGCTCAGCCATGAGGTGCGCGACATTCTCAAGGCCCGTGGCACCAGCGCGATTCTGGTGACCCACGACCAGGAAGAAGCCTTCGCGGTGAGCGATCATGTCGGGGTGTTCAAGGAAGGTCGGCTGGAACAATGGGACACGCCCTACAACCTGTATCACGAGCCACTGACGCCGTTTGTGGCCAGCTTCATTGGCCAGGGTTATTTCATTCGCGGCCAGCTGAGCAGCCCCGAGTCGGTGCAGACCGAATTGGGTGAGTTGCGCGGCAATCGGGCCTACACCTGGCCCGTGGGCGGTGCGGTGGATGTGTTGCTGCGTCCGGACGATATCGTTTATGCACCCGAAAGCGGTTTAAAGGCGCGGATTGTCGGCAAGTCGTTCCAGGGGGCCTCGACGTTGTACCGTTTGCAGCTGCCGACCGGGGCGCAACTGGAGTCGATTTTCCCGAGCCATGCCGATCATCAAGTCGGTGCCGAAGTGGGTATTCGAGTCGCGGCTGAACACCTGGTGCTGTTCCAGGCATCGGGCAGCACGGCTGCGCAGATTCCGGTGGTAGAGTCCGGTGTCCGGCGCTACAGCACCGCCAGCTAATACACACGGACAAAAAATGTGGGAGCGTGGCTGCTCACTCCCACATCAAATTTGGGTTAACCGAGAATGAGTGTTCCGCTCGCAACCAGCGTCGCATTCCCGCCTATCTTCACCCGGTCCCCTTCCAGTCGGCAGAACAACGCCCCGCCTCGCTTCGAGCACTGATAAGCGCTGAGACTCGTCTTGCCCAACCGCTTCGACCAATACGGAATCAAGCTGCAATGGGTCGAACCGGTCACCGGGTCCTCATTGATGCCGATTGCCGGGGCAAAGTACCGGGACACGAAATCATGCTGACTCCCCTTGGCGGTGACGATTGCACCCGGCCACGGCAGCTTGGCCAGGGCGATCATGTCTGGCTGGCAGTTGAGCACGGCCTGCTCGGACTCCAACACCACGAACAACTCGTTGGAACCCAGAACATCGACCACTTCGACGCCCAAGGCGCGCTCGACATCCAGGGTCACGCCCACTTCAGATGGCACGACGGCCGGAAAATCCAGCCACAAGCGCCCGTCCTCGCGGCTTACGCTCAACGGGCCGGACTTGCAGATGAAGTCCAGGCGCTCGACCGGCTCCTTATAGATGTCAAATAACACATGCGCACTGGCCAGGGTCGCATGGCCGCACAATGGCACTTCGGTCGTCGGGGTAAACCAGCGAATGTGCCAACCTTGCCCTTCACGCACCACGAAGGCCGTTTCGGCGAGGTTATGTTCGGCGGCAATCTTCTGCATCAACTCATCGGCTAGCCACGCCTCGAGCCGATACACCATGGCCGGGTTACCACTGAACGGACGATCACTGAACGCATCGACTTGATGAAATTCAAGCTGCATAACCTTCTCCCTGATTCAGGCGCGGCCGATATCGGCAAACTTGGCCTGAGTGTGTTCGGCCAGCACCGCCGGCGCCAATTCAACCTCAAGACCGCGCCGGCCGGCGCTGACGAAAATGGTCGCAAAGGGCTGAGCGGAGTTATCGATAAAAGTGCGCAAGCGCTTCTTCTGCCCTAACGGACTGATCCCGCCCAACAGATAACCCGTCGCGCGTTGCGCAGCGGCAGGATCGGCCATTTCGGCTTTTTTCACGCCCGCCGCGTGAGCCAGATGCTTCAAGTCCAAAGTTCCGACGACCGGCACCACCGCTACCAGCAACTCACCTTTCTCACTGGCTGCCAGCAATGTCTTGAACACCTGCGCCGGGTTCAGCCCCAGTTTCTCCGCGGCCTCCAGCCCATAGGACGCAGCCTTTGGATCATGTTCATAACTGTGCACGCGATGTTCGGCTCGAACTTTTTTCAACAAATCCAATGCGGGGGTCATGGCAGCTCCAGAGTGGGCGGCAGTAGAAAAATCCTGCGCTGGATTCTAGGACATTGGTCGGCAAAAGGCTCTATTGCGCCACTGTTTCAGCGGCTTGACGGCACAGGCTACCGTTCGTCCGTGCCAGGCCGGACGCGTGAACAATACGATCATTCACATGACTAATAGTTGAATTGTGACCGACAGTTCACTTTCGACCTTTGACAGCAGCGTTTCTTGTCTATATTTTTTCGAATCTGAATACTGTACGAATGTGTCATCGCAGCACCCCAGTAGCAGGCCGAGAACAGGATGGGGATTCTGCCTCGGTGGAAAACGCGCTTTGGCCATGATGAAAGAAGCGCCAGACAACAACAAAAACGAGGTTTTCAATGACAACTGCTTTACAACAACCGTCGCTCTCAAGCCAATGCATGGCCGAGTTTCTGGGCACTGCACTGCTTATCTTTTTCGGCACCGGTTGTGTTGCCGCTCTCAAGGTCGCGGGTGCCAGCTTTGGCCTGTGGGAAATCAGCATCATCTGGGGCGTCGGCGTGAGCATGGCGATCTACCTGACCGCCGGGGTTTCCGGAGCTCACCTCAATCCCGCCGTGAGCATCGCACTGAGCATTTTCGCCGACTTCGAAAAACGCAAACTGCCGTTCTATATCCTCGCTCAAATTGCTGGCGCGTTCTGCGGCGCATTTTTGGTCTACACGCTGTACAGCAATCTATTCTTCGATTTCGAACAAACTCACCATATGGTCCGTGGCACCCAGGCGAGCCTCGAATTGGCGTCGGTGTTCTCCACCTTCCCTAACCCGGCCCTGTCCACCGCCCAGGCTTTCCTGGTGGAAGTCATCATCACCGCCATCCTGATGGGCGTGATCATGTCCCTGACCGATGACAACAATGGCCTGCCAAAAGGGCCGCTGGCACCGCTGCTGATTGGCTTGCTGATCGCCGTGATTGGCAGCTCGATGGGCCCGCTGACCGGTTTCGCGATGAACCCGGCGCGTGATTTCGGTCCGAAGCTGATGACTTTCTTCACCGGCTGGGGTGAAATTTCCCTCACCGGCGGCCGCGATATCCCGTATTTCCTGATTCCGATTTTTGCACCGATTGTCGGTGCCTGCCTCGGCGCTGCCGCGTATCGCGGGCTGATTGCCCGTCATCTGCCCAGCGCCACACCTGCTACACAGGACGTAACACCGGCCATTGACGGCAAACCAAGAACTTCTTGATACCGTAGGTGCGTGATCCTGCCCATAAGATCACGCGCCGGACCTCTCTTCCTTTTTTCGTCCAAGGCAATCGACATGACCGACATTCAGAATAAGAACTACATCATTGCCCTCGATCAGGGTACGACCAGCTCCCGCGCGATCATTTTCGACCGCGACGCGAACGTGGTCTGCACGGCCCAGCGCGAATTCGTCCAGCATTACCCGCAAGCCGGTTGGGTCGAACACGACCCGATGGAAATCTTCGCCACCCAAAGTGCCGTGATGGTCGAGGCCCTCGCTCAAGCCGGCCTGCATCACGACCAGGTCGCGGCCATCGGCATCACCAACCAGCGCGAAACCACTGTGGTCTGGGACAAGACCACCGGCCGCCCGATCTACAACGCGATCGTCTGGCAATGCCGCCGCAGCACCGAAATTTGCCAGCAGCTCAAACGCGACGGCCACGAGCAATACATCAGCGAGACCACCGGCCTGGTCACCGACCCGTACTTCTCCGGCACCAAGCTCAAGTGGATCCTCGACAACGTCGAGGGCAGCCGTGAGCGTGCGCGCAACGGCGAACTGCTGTTCGGCACCGTCGACAGCTGGCTGATCTGGAAATTTACCGGTGGCAAGGTCCACGTCACCGACTACACCAACGCCTCGCGCACCATGCTCTTCAACATCCACACGCTTGAGTGGGACACGAAGATGCTGGAGGTGCTGGATATTCCGCGCGAGATGCTGCCGGAAGTTAAATCTTCGTCCGAAATCTACGGCCACACCAAAAGCGGCATCGCCATCGGCGGCATCGCCGGCGACCAGCAGGCCGCCCTGTTCGGCCAGATGTGCGTCGAGCCAGGCCAGGCGAAAAACACCTACGGCACCGGCTGCTTCCTGCTGATGAACACGGGCGACAAAGCCGTGAAGTCCAAGCACGGCATGCTCACCACCATCGCCTGCGGCCCGCGTGGCGAAGTGGCTTACGCGCTCGAAGGCGCAGTGTTCAACGGTGGCTCAACCGTTCAGTGGCTGCGTGACGAACTGAAGATCATCAACGACGCCCACGACACCGAATACTTCGCCAACAAGGTCAAGGACAGCAACGGCGTGTACCTGGTGCCAGCCTTCACCGGCCTCGGCGCGCCTTACTGGGACCCGTATGCCCGTGGCGCCCTGTTCGGCCTGACCCGCGGCGTGCGTGTGGATCACATTATTCGTGCAGCCCTGGAGTCGATTGCCTACCAGACCCGCGACGTGCTGGACGCCATGCAACAGGATTCCGGCGAACGTCTGAAATCCCTGCGCGTGGACGGCGGCGCGGTTGCGAACAACTTCCTGATGCAGTTCCAGGCCGACATCCTCGGCACTCAGGTCGAGCGTCCGCAAATGCGCGAAACCACCGCACTGGGCGCCGCTTACCTGGCCGGCCTGGCGTGTGGCTTCTGGGGCAGCCTGGATGAGCTGCGCGGCAAGGCGGTGATCGAACGCGAATTCGAACCGACCCTGGACGAAACCGCCAAGGAAAAACTCTACGCCGGCTGGAAAAAAGCCGTCAGCCGCACCCGCGACTGGGAACCACATGAAGGCGCTGAATAAGCCAACCTGAGTACTCGTATCGGTATGTAACTGGTAGGGAGCAGATTCCTGCGGCATCATGGGCAAATTTTGCACGGCAGCCAAAGGAAGCCCCATGAATCTGCCTCCCCGTCAGCAGCAAATCCTCGAACTGGTCCGCGAACGCGGCTATGTCAGCATCGAGGAAATGGCTACGCTGTTCGTCGTTACACCGCAAACCATCCGCCGCGATATCAATCAGCTCGCGGAAGCCAATTTGTTGCGTCGCTACCATGGCGGCGCAGCCTACGATTCCAGTGTCGAGAACACCGCCTACGCCATGCGCGCCGACCAGATGCGCGATGAGAAGCAGCGTATCGGTGAAGCCATTGCGGCTCAGATCCCGGATCACGCCTCGCTGTTCATCAATATCGGGACTACCACCGAATCGATTGCCCGGGCGCTGCTCAACCACAACCACTTGAAAATCATCACCAACAACCTGCACGTGGCCTCGATGCTCAGCGCCAAGGACGACTTCGACGTTCTGCTGACGGGCGGCAATGTGCGGCGCGACGGTGGCGTGGTCGGCCAGGCGAGTGTCGATTTCATCAACCAGTTCAAAGTCGACTTTGCCTTGGTCGGCATCAGCGGTATCGATGAAGACGGCAGCCTGCTGGACTTCGATTATCAGGAAGTGCGGGTATCCCAGGCGATCATCGCCAACGCCCGGAAGGTCATTCTGGCGGCTGACTCCAGCAAATTCGGGCGCAACGCCATGATTCGCCTGGGGCCGATCAGCCTGATTGATTGCCTGGTCACCGACCAACAACCTTCGCCGGCGCTCGCGCAGCTGCTGAGTCAGCACAAGATTCGGCTGGAAGTCGTATAACCCTTTCCAAACAGCGCGCTCCCTTGTGGCGAGGGAGCTTGCTCCCGCTGGGCTGCGAAGCAGCCCTGAAACCGGTAATCGTTGTATTTCAGGAAGAGCGTGTCGACTGATTTGCGTCTGCTGAGCAAGCTCCCTCGCCACAAAAGCCTCCACCCCCCTCATTTAATGTTCGTATATTTTCCTTTCTCGGTCCTTCGATCAGTATTTTCAATCGAAGTTGACTGGCTGTGGGCGGCTTTATGGGCTACCATTTTCGCAAATGAACATTAATGTTCGAATTCCAATACAGAAAATCAAAAGAGCCCGAGGCCAGCCGATGCCCACTTCTACCTTGCCTACGCCCCCTCTCGCTGAGGTCTACGACATCGCCGTCATCGGTGGTGGGATCAATGGCGTTGGGATCGCAGCGGATGCCGCCGGTCGCGGCCTTTCGGTGTTCCTTTGCGAAAAAGATGACCTGGCCAGCCACACTTCGTCGGCCAGCAGCAAGCTGATCCACGGCGGCTTGCGCTACCTCGAACATTACGAATTCCGCCTGGTACGCGAAGCCCTCGCCGAACGCGAAGTGCTGCTGGCCAAGGCGCCGCACATCGTCAAGCAAATGCGCTTCGTGTTGCCGCACCGTCCGCACCTGCGTCCAGCCTGGATGATCCGCGCCGGCCTGTTCCTGTATGACAACCTCGGCAAGCGGGAAAAACTCGAAGGCTCGAAAAGCCTGAAGTTCGGTCCGGACAGCCCGCTGAAAAGCGAAATCACCAAAGGCTTCGAATACTCCGATTGCTGGGTCGACGATGCGCGCCTGGTGGTGCTGAACGCCATGGCCGCCCGCGAGAAAGGCGCCCACGTTCACACCCAGACCCGCTGCGTCAGCGCCCGTCGTACCAAGGGCCTGTGGCATCTGCACCTGGAACGCGCCGACGGCAGCCTGTTTTCGATCCGCGCCAAAGCGCTGGTGAACGCCGCCGGCCCTTGGGTCGCCAAGTTCATTCGTGATGACCTGAAGATGGAATCACCCTACGGCATTCGCCTGATTCAGGGCAGCCACCTGATCGTGCCGAAACTGTATGAAGGCGAACACGCGCACATTCTGCAAAACGAAGATCAGCGCATCGTCTTCACCATTCCGTACCTCAATCACTTCACCCTGATCGGCACCACCGACCGCGAGTACACCGGCGATCCGGCCAAAGTGGCGATCACCGAAGGCGAAACCGATTACCTGCTGAAAGTGGTCAACGCCCACTTCAAGAAGCAGATCAGCCGCGACGATATCCTGCACAGCTATTCCGGCGTCCGTCCGCTGTGCAACGACGAATCCGACAACCCGTCAGCCGTCACCCGCGACTACACCCTGGCGCTCTCGGGCACTGGCGAAGAAGCGCCGTTGCTGTCGGTGTTCGGCGGCAAGCTGACCACCTACCGCAAACTGGCCGAGTCGGCGCTGGCACAATTGGCGCCGTACTTCACGCACATCAAGCCAAGCTGGACTGCCAGCGCCACCCTGCCGGGCGGCGAAGACATGACCACCCCGCAGGCGCTGAGCTCGCTGATTCGCGACAAGTTCGACTGGGTTCCGACTGAAATCTCACGCCGCTGGGCAACCACCTATGGCAGCCGCACCTGGCGCATGATGGAAGGCGTGCAGAACCTCAACGACCTGGGCGACCACATTGGCGGCGGTCTCTACACCCGCGAAGTCGATTACCTGTGCAGCGAAGAGTGGGCAACCACCGCCCATGACATTCTGTGGCGCCGCAGCAAATTGGGCTTGTTCACTACCCCGGCGGAACAGCAGAAACTGGTGGATTACCTGAGCAAGGTCGAGCAGAACCGCAGCAAGATCGAAGCGGCCTGATCGCCATCCGTTTAAATGAAAGCCCCTGAATCCGACGATTCAGGGGCTTTTTTGCAGGCGCTCATTGCGCCAGATGCAGCAACAGGAAATCAATGAACGCCCTCGTTTTGTGGGGCAAATGCGGGCTGTTGGGAAACACCACGTTGACGGACTGCGAAGGCAGCGAATAGTCGGGCAACAGGCGAATCAGCCGCTCGCTGGCGATGTCGTCCTTGACCATCCAGGCGGGCAGCACCGAGACGCCCAGCGACGACAACGTCATGGAGCGAATGGCCGTGGAAGAGTTGGATTCAAACTGATTGATCCCGTTGATCTCGACAGCCCCTGATTGCGGATGACGCAACGTCCACTGGGTCGGTGCCTGCAGGTTGCTGTTGGCGATCCACGGCACCGAGTTCAGGTCCTGAGGCGTTTGCACCGGGTGACGCGCAAGGAACGTCTGCGTAGCCACCAGGACAATTTCATAATCCGCCAGCTTACGACTCTTGAAAGCCGAGTCTGCCAAGTTGCCCAGACGAATAACCAGGTCTAACTTTTCCGCCACCAGATCATTGAGTGAAGAGTTAAAGTCATAGCAAAGTTTTATTTCCGGATAGCGCTCTATAAATTGCGGTATCAACGGAAGGATATAAGCCTCGCCGTATTCTATGGTGGAACTTAACCGCAACTTTCCGGTGACACGGTTATGACCTTTCAATACATTATCGAAGGCACTATCGATGTCCGCGACAATACCTTTGAACGATTCATAAAAATCCTGACCTATTTCCGTGAGGGAGATATTTCGGGTACTTCGAATCAACAACGTTGCAGACAGCACATCCTCCAGCGCCTTGACATGCAGGCTGGCCATGGCTTTGCTGATATTCAGGTAATTGGCGGCCTTGGTGTAAGAACCAAAATCGACCACCGCCAGAAATGTCTGTACCCGATTAAGATGAGTGTGCATAGCAATAGAGCTCACTGTTCAATCCCGTCAAACATTGTTTCAAGGATAGTCGTATCGACAGTTCAAGTCCATCGCCCCTATGCTTTGCGACAAAGGGGAAACAACATGACCTATCGCTACAAAGTTGCACTGATATTTCTCATCGGCTTTTTTATAGACTGCATTAACATCTTTATATCGGCGGTCGCACTACCGACTCTATCGGCGGCGCTGCACGTTAGTACTTCAGACGTTGCCTGGGTGGCTAACGCTTATATTCTGGGGCTGACACTGATCATCCCGGTCAGCACCTGGCTGGCCGGTCGTTTTGGCAGTCGGGAAATCCTCACCGCCTCGATGATCCTGTTCACAGCCTCCGTGTGGATGTGCGGGCTGGCGGACAGTTTCAACGAGCTGGTGATCTGGCGCTTCGTCCAGGGGATGGGCGGCGGTCTGTTGATTCCAGTCGGCCAGGCACTGACATTCAACCTGTTCAAGGGTGAGCAGCGGGCGAAAATATCCACGTTGGTCATGGCTGTTGCCCTGATAGCGCCCGCCATTTCACCGACCATCGGCGGCATCATCGTCGACAGCAGTTCCTGGCGCTGGGTGTTCTACAGCAACATCCCGTTCTCGCTGATCGCGGCTTTGCTGTCCTGGTTCTGGATCAACGAAGCGCGGCCGACAAGTTTGCCCCGGCCCGACATCAAGGGTTTGCTGCTGGTCAGCGCCGCACTCGGCAGCCTGTTGATGGGCATGTCGTTGTATGGCGGCGACGCTCCGGCCTGGGTGGCCGCCCTCTTCGTCACGGCCGGCGTTACGTTTGTCCTGCTGTACGGGCTGCACTACCGCCGCTGCAAAAACCCGATCATTGAACTGAGCCTGCTCAAAAGCAAAAAACTCAGCACCTCCATCTTTATCTATTACGCGATTCCCGGTGTGTTCACGGGGGTCAACCTGATGAGCATCTTCTTCCTGCAAAACACCCTGCACTTCAGCGCCCGACTGACTGGGATGTTCATGATCCTCTACGCCATCGGCGCATTCATCGCGATGTTGATCTGTAGCCGGACCTACAACCGGATGGGCGCCAAACGGTTGTTTGCCCTCGGCATGCTGTTGCACAGCGCCGGCATTGCCACCCTGTTAATGGTCAACGATCCCTCGGACCTCTGGGTAATAGTCATCGCCTACAGCTTGATGGGGATTGGCGGTGGCATCGGTGCCAACACCGCACAAACCACATCGCTGATGGACTTCGAGGGCAATGACATGCACAAGGCCAGTGTCATCTGGAACATCAACCGACAGATGTCATTCAGCATCGGTGCCGCCCTGTTCCTGATGGTTTTCAACCTGCTCTTGAAGCACTTCGATACCACCCAGGCCTATCACGCGACCTTCGCCATCGCCGCGCTGGCGGGTCTGTTTCCACTCTTTCAACTGAGTCAGTTGAACACTCAAAAGGACTGTCATGCACAACGAAATAGTTGAACTGGCGCACCACAGCGTTCATCACGTGCACGAGTTGATTCAAACCCTGTTCTCCGATGCAAACGGTCAGGGACAGGCCATGCTCGAGCCGCTGATGTCGGCATTCGCCGAGCACTTCAGCATGGTCACCACCTCGGCCACCATCGTCAGCCGGGCGACGGTCGAACAGATGTTCAAGGGTGCAATCGGCGCCAAGCCAGGTCTGGAGATCACCATCAGCGACCTGCAAACGGTCTGGCAGGAAGGCCACAGCGTGGCGATCCGCTACAAGGAAACCCATCGCCTCGACCAGCGCGAAAGCTCAAGGGTTTCGGTGGCGATCATTGATCTGCATCACCGCAACGCCCAGTGGATCTACCTGCATGAAACGCCGCTAAGCCAGGAAAGCTGATTTTCGATAATCAGCTGGCAGCCTCAAACACTATTCGGTTTTCCGAACACGACCTGTCGGTCGATTCGGTTAACCGGATTATCCTTCACAAAAAAAGAACGCCATAAATATTTAATACCCTTATAAATCAATAACTTGATTTGACTCGCCTGGCCTGGCACGAGTCATGCTCTACACTCTTGGACGAATGCCTGTTGCGCACCCACTTCAGGAGCCGTCAGGCATTCGAAGCACAAAAGGGCCGATGAACTGGCTCCATAAAAAAAACAATGTCGAGGAAAATTTGATGCGCATCGTTCCCCATATCCTGGGCGCAGCCATTGCTGCCGCTCTGATTAGCACTCCAGTTTTCGCTGCCGAACTCACCGGCACACTGAAGAAGATCAAAGAGTCCGGTGTGATCACCCTCGGGCATCGTGACGCTTCCATCCCGTTTTCCTATATCGCTGATGCTTCCGGCAAACCGGTCGGCTACTCCCACGATATCCAGCTGAAAATCGTCGAAGCCATCAAGAAAGACCTGGACATGCCCAACCTCCAGGTCAAATACAACCTCGTGACCTCGCAAACCCGTATCCCGCTGGTGCAGAACGGCACCGTGGACGTCGAGTGCGGTTCCACCACCAACAACGTGGAACGTCAGCAGCAAGTTGCCTTCTCCGTCGGCATTTTCGAAATCGGTACGCGTCTTCTTTCCAAGAAAGACTCCGCGTACAAGGACTTCGGCGACCTGAAAGGCAAAAACGTCGTGACTACCGCGGGCACCACGTCCGAGCGCATCATCAAGTCGATGAACGCCGACAAGCAGATGGGCATGAACGTCATCTCCGCCAAAGACCATGGCGAATCCTTCCAGATGCTGGAAACCGGCCGCGCCGTGGCTTTCATGATGGACGACGCCTTGCTGGCCGGTGAAGCAGCCAAAGCCAAGAAGGCGGATGACTGGGCCGTGACTGGTACTCCACAGTCCTACGAGATCTACGGCTGCATGGTTCGCAAAGGCGACGAGCCGTTCAAGAAGGCGGTGGATGACGCCATCAAGGCAACCTACGCTTCGGGCGAGATCAACAAGATCTACGAAAAATGGTTCATGCAGCCAATCCCGCCTAAAGGCCTGAACCTGAACTTCCCGATGAGCGACGAGCTCAAGGCCCTGATCGCCAATCCGACCGATAAAGCGGCTGACGACAAGCCTGTAGAAAAAAAGTCCTGAATTCTGACTAACCTTATCTCCTGAGAGGGCCACTGCCCTTTCAGGGGATAGTCACTCCCTGCTGGCATTTTTGGAAACACTCGAACCGGTGGTTGTCGAGCCGCTCGTGTGTGCCTGACCATCAGAGTCGGGCGGGAACGGAGCTTCCCCAAGCGGGCACTTGTACATCGAACGATCTGAGGGGAGACCCTAATGAATTACAACTGGGACTGGAGCGTGTTCTTCAAGTCCACCGGCGTGGGCAGTGAGATTTATCTCGACTGGTACCTCTCCGGTTTGGGCTGGACCATTGCCATCGCCGTCGCCGCCTGGATCATCGCGCTGCTGTTGGGCTCGATTCTGGGTGTCATGCGCACCGTGCCGAATCGCATCGTATCGGGCATCGCGACCTGCTACGTCGAACTCTTCCGTAATGTGCCGCTGCTGGTTCAGCTGTTCATCTGGTACTTCCTGGTGCCCGATCTGCTGCCGCAAAACCTGCAGGACTGGTACAAACAGGACCTGAACCCGACCACCTCGGCTTTCCTCAGCGTCGTCGTTTGCCTGGGCCTGTTCACCGCTGCTCGTGTATGCGAACAAGTGCGTACCGGCATCCAGGCGCTGCCTCGCGGCCAGGAAGCCGCCGCTCGCGCCATGGGTTTCAAACTGCCGCAGATCTACTGGAACGTGCTGCTGCCCCAGGCCTACCGGATCATCATTCCGCCGCTTACCTCGGAATTCCTGAACGTGTTCAAGAACTCCTCCGTGGCGTCGCTGATCGGCCTGATGGAGTTGCTCGCGCAGACCAAACAGACCGCCGAGTTCTCCGCCAACTTGTTCGAAGCGTTCACCCTGGCCACCCTGATCTACTTCACCCTGAACATGAGCCTGATGCTGCTGATGCGTGGGGTCGAGAAGAAAGTCGCCGTACCGGGCCTGATCTCCGTAGGGGGTAAATGATGGAATTCGACTTCTCGGGTATCGTTCCGTCCCTGCCGGGCTTGTGGAACGGCATGGTCATGACCCTGCAACTGATGGCGCTGGGCGTCGTCGGCGGGATCATCCTCGGCACCATCCTTGCGCTGTGCCGTCTGTCCCACAGCAAACTGCTGTCGAACCTGGCTGGCGCCTACGTCAACTATTTCCGTTCGATCCCGCTGCTGCTGGTCATCACCTGGTTCTACCTGGCGGTGCCGTTCGTGCTGCGCTGGATCACTGGCGAAGACACCCCGATCGGCGCGTTCGCCTCCTGCATCGTGGCCTTCATGATGTTCGAAGCGGCGTACTTCTGCGAAATCGTCCGGGCCGGCGTGCAGTCGATTCCCAAGGGCCAGATGGGGGCTGCCCAGGCTTTGGGCATGACGTATGGCCAGATGATGCGTTTGATCATCCTGCCGCAAGCGTTCCGCAAGATGACCCCGCTGCTGCTGCAACAGAGCATCATCCTGTTCCAGGACACTTCGCTGGTCTACGCGGTCGGCCTGGTGGACTTCCTCAATGCTTCCCGTGCCAGTGGCGACATCATCGGTCGCTCCAATGAGTTCCTGATCTTTGCAGGTCTCACGTACTTCACAATCAGCTTTGCCGCCTCGCTGCTGGTCAAGCGTCTGCAAAAAAGGTTTGCCGTATGATCTCTATCAAGCAAGTCAACAAGTGGTATGGCGACTTCCAGGTACTGACTGATTGCAGCACCGAGGTCAAAAAAGGCGAAGTGATCGTGGTGTGCGGGCCGTCCGGTTCCGGCAAATCCACCCTGATCAAATGCGTCAACGCCCTGGAACCGTTCCAGAAAGGCGACGTGGTGGTCGATGGCACGTCCATCGCCGACCCGAAGACCAACCTGCCGAAACTGCGTTCGCGCGTCGGCATGGTGTTCCAGCATTTCGAACTGTTCCCGCACCTGACCATCACCGAAAACCTGACCATTGCGCAGATCAAGGTGTTGGGCCGCAGCAAGGAAGAAGCCACCAAGAAAGGCCTGCAACTGCTTGAGCGCGTTGGCCTCTCGGCTCACGCCCACAAGCACCCGGGCCAGCTCTCCGGTGGCCAGCAACAGCGTGTGGCAATTGCCCGTGCGCTGGCGATGGACCCGATCGTCATGCTGTTCGACGAACCGACCTCGGCGCTGGACCCTGAAATGGTCAACGAAGTGCTCGACGTGATGGTGCAACTGGCCCACGAAGGCATGACCATGATGTGCGTGACCCACGAAATGGGCTTTGCCCGCAAAGTGGCGGATCGCGTGATTTTCATGGACCAGGGCAAAATCATCGAAGACTGCAAGAAAGAGGACTTCTTCGGCGATATCACCCACCGCGCCGAGCGTACACAGCACTTCCTTAACAAGATTCTGCAGCACTAAGTTCTACCACCGCCCCCCTGTGGGAGCGAGCCTGCTCCCACAAGGGTCCGCGGCGATTTACAAGTAAGTGTTGTGGTTGACCCAAGGCATCTGTGATGAAATGCGACCCCACTCTCTATCGCGCTGCGCCGCCATCACTCGCCGTGAAACCCCGTCTGATTCGCCATCTGTTCCTGCCCCCCCTGGTCATCGCCCTGATGATCGGATTGGGTTACCTCGGCTTCTGGGTCAGTGAGCACTACGGGATTCGCAGCCTCAGCGAGAACGGCCAGCGTCAGCTTGAACTGCACGCCCGCGCCGTCGAGAGCGAGATCAGCAAGTACACCTACCTGCCCAGCCTGCTGGAACTTGAATCCAGTGTTTCAAAACTGCTGGCCAACCCGTCACCGGAACACCGGCAGACGGTCAATGATTACCTCGAAGGCCTGAACCGGCGGAGCCGCAGTCGGGCCATCTACGTGATGGACACCACCGGCCGCGTCATGGCCACCAGCAACTGGCGCGATGTCGACAGTTACCTGGGCGAAGACCTGTCCTTTCGCGCCTATTTCCAGAACGCCGTGCGCGGTCAACCGGGGCGCTTCTACGGGATCGGCAGCACCAGCGGCGAACCCGGTTACTACCTGGCCCACGGCCTGGAAGAACACGGCAAAATCATCGGCGTCGCGGTGGTCAAAGTCCGCCTGGAAGCCATGGAAGAACGCTGGCAGCGTGCGCGCCTCGAAGCCTTTGTCAGCGACGAGAACGGCATCATCATTCTGTCCAGCGATCCCGCGCGACGGCTCAAATCGGTGGTTCCGTTGAGCGAAGAAACCAAGGAAAAACTGGCCCGCAGCCTGCAGTACTACTGGTTCCCGCTGAACGAATTGCAGCCACTGGCCCGGGAAAAACTGGCCGAAGGTGAAGAAAAACTGACCTTCCCCGCCAACAGTGAAGTGGAGTCAGACGAAGAGGACATCAGCTACCTCTCGCAGACCCGCCCCCTGAGCGACACCCCGTGGAACTTCACCCTGCTCACGCCGCTCCAGGATTTGCGCCGTGAAGCGATCAATCAAGGGATTCTGGTGGCAGTGGCGTTTGCCCTGGTGGCGTTCCTGCTGATTGCCTGGAACGAGCGGCGCAAGGTGATCGCCACCCGCCTCGCCGCCCGTGAAGCCCTGCAGCAAGCCAACAATCAACTGGAGCGTCGGATTACCGAACGCACCACGGACCTGCGCGCCAGCAACGAACGCCTCAAGGGGCAGATCCGCGAACGGCGTCAGGCTGAAGAGACGTTGCGCCGCGCCCAGGATGAGCTGGTGCAGGCCGGAAAACTCGCCGCCATCGGCCAGATGTCGACCAGCATCGCCCACGAACTGAACCAGCCGCTGGCGGCGCTGCGCACCTTGTCCGGCAATACCGTGCGTTTTCTCGAACGCGGTCAACTGGACGTGGCCAGCACCAACCTGAAGACCATCAACGAATTGATCGACCGCATGGGCCGGATCACCGCCAGCCTGCGCTCCTTCGCCCGTCGCGGTGACGACAAGGGCCAGGCGTGCCTTGGCAAAGCGGTAGATGCCGCGTTGCAACTGCTGGGAGGTCGCGTGGAAAGTGTCCATCTGCAACTGCATCGTGACTTCAAAGACGTGCAGGTGCAGATCGACCAGACCCGTCTCGAGCAGATCCTGGTCAACCTGATCGGCAATGCCCTCGATGCCATGCAGGCACAACCGTTGCCCGAGTTGTGGCTGGAAGGCGAAGCATTTGATGGCAAATATCGCCTGCGCGTGCGCGACAACGGCCACGGTATCGACGCCGAAGCACGCAAGCATTTGTTCGAACCGTTCTTCACCACCAAACCCGGCGAACAAGGCCTGGGCCTGGGCCTGACACTTTCCGCCAGTCTGGCCGCCGCCACCGGCGGGCACCTGGGTGTCGAACACCCGGCCAGCGGTGGCACCACCTTCGTCCTCAGTTTACCGTTGGTAAGCCCCACTCACGCCGAGCCAATATGAACAACGACCTTAGTGTGCTGATCGTCGAAGACGACCCCCATGTGCTGCTCGGCTGCCAACAGGCGCTGACCCTGGAAGACATTCCCTGCGTGGGCGTGGGCAGCGCCGAAGAAGCGCTGGAGCGGGTTGGCGACAATTTTGCCGGCATCGTCATCAGCGACATCCGTCTGCCGGGCATCGACGGCCTGGAACTGCTGACCCGGCTCAAGGCGCGCGATCGCAGCTTGCCGGTGGTGCTGATCACCGGCCACGGCGACATCTCCATGGCCGTCGGCGCAATGCAGAAAGGCGCCTATGACTTCATGGAGAAACCTTTCTCCCCGGAACGCCTGGTGGACGTCGCCCGCCGCGCGCTGGAGCAACGCAGCCTGGCCCGGGAAGTGTCTTCGTTGCGCCGGCAACTGGCGGAGCGCGATTCCCTCGAAGGCCGCATCATCGGCCGCTCGCCGGCCATGCAGAACCTACGCGAACTGATCGCCAACGTCGCCGATACCTCGGCCAACGTGCTGATCGAAGGCGAAACCGGCACCGGCAAGGAATTGGTTGCGCGCTGCCTGCACGACTTCAGTCGCCGCCACACCAAGCAATTCGTCGCGCTGAACTGCGGCGGCCTGCCGGAGAACCTGTTCGAAAGCGAGATCTTCGGCCATGAAGCCAACGCGTTCACCGGCGCCGGTAAACGACGGATCGGCAAGATCGAACACGCCGACGGCGGCACGCTGTTCCTGGATGAAGTCGAAAGCATGCCCCTGCCCTTGCAGATCAAACTGCTGCGGGTGTTGCAGGAGCGCACCCTCGAACGCCTGGGTTCGAACCAGAGCGTGGCCGTGGATTGCCGGGTGATTGCCGCGACCAAGTCCGACCTCGACGAGTCGAGCAAGGCCGGCGAGTTTCGTAGCGACCTGTATTACCGCTTGAACGTGGTGACCCTCGAATTGCCGCCCTTGCGCGAACGTCGCGAAGACATCCTGCAACTGTTCGAACACTTCCTGCAGCAGTCGTCCCTGCGCTTCGACCGCGCCGTGCCGGAACTGGACAACCAGACCCTGTCGAACCTGATGAGCCACGACTGGCCGGGCAACGTGCGCGAACTGCGCAACGTCGCCGAGCGTTTTGCCCTTGGCCTGCCGGCCTTCAAGAAATCCGGCACCAGTGGCAGCAATCAGGGTCTGGCCTTCGCCGAAGCAGTGGAAGCGTTCGAACGCAACCTGCTCAGCGACGCCTTGCAACGCAGCGGCGGCAACCTGACCCAGGCCAGCCTGGAACTGGGAATGGCCAAGACCACGCTGTTCGACAAAGTGAAGAAATACGGGCTGAGCCACTGATGGACCTGATCCTCAAAGCAGCGCTGGGGGCGGCGGTGGTCGTCATCCTCGCGGCACTGGCCAAGACCCGAAACTATTACATCGCAGGCCTGGTGCCGCTGTTTCCGACCTTTGCGCTGATTGCGCATTACATCGTCGGCAAGGGGCGTTCGCTGGAGGATTTAAAGACCACCATCGTGTTCGGGATGTGGTCGATCATTCCGTACTTCGTTTACCTGGCGACGTTGTACGTGATGGTCGACCGGATGCGGCTTGAAGCGTCGCTCGCCATCGCGGCAGTGGCGTGGCTGATGGCGGCCACCGTCCTCGTCACCGTCTGGGTCCGCCTCCACGCTTGACCATCCCCCCCCTGTGGCGAGGGAGCTTGCTCCCGCTGGGTTGCGAAGCAACCCCATTACCTGCAATCGAGTTTCAGCAGAAAAACCTCCTTGACCGCTTAGGGGCTGCTTCGCAGCCCAGCGGGAGCAAGCTCCCTCGCCACAATGAATTTCAGTGCAGCAGACGGCTGGCCCGCCCCTTGCATTTACCCCCAAAAGCCCCCTCGGCCGGCGTTCATGATGGATGAAGCCGGTGTCTGGGAGGGTCTGCCAAGGGTGAATTGCGACCTTGAACATTTTAGATCTCGACCACAGCCTGACGGCCCAGGCGCCCATCTCGCGACTGCTGGAAAGCGGCCGTGCCAAACGCCTCGACTTGCTCGACCTCGGCCCGAAACTGCGGCTGTGGTCCAGCGAACGGACCTGGCGGCGGTTCGCCGAACGCTTGCAGCAACGGCCCCGGCACAGCGGCCCGCAACCGGAAATCTTCTTCGTCGGTTCCGGTGATTACCACCATCTGACCCCGGCATTTCTGACTGATTTGCCGGAGCCGGCAAGCCTGATCCACTTCGACAACCACCCCGACTGGGTCCGCTTCGCCCCCCGTCGGCATTGCGGTTCGTGGGTCAATCAGGCACTGAAACTGCCGAACATCCAGCGCATCGTCACCCTCGGCCCGTGCAGCGACGACCTGCAGAATCCACAGCTCAAGGGCGGCAATGTCCGGGCGCTCAAACGCGGCGTGTTGCAGCTGTTTCCGTGGCAGCGCCCGCCCTCGAAAGTGTGGGGCCGGGTCGGTGACGGCGCTGGCCATCGACAGCAGGAAAACCTGCTGCACTGGCGCAATCTGGCGGAGCTCGACTGGCCGGTGTTTCTCGAACAGATGATCGCCAGCCTGCCCACCCGCGCAGTGTGGATCACCCTCGACAAGGATGTATTGGCCTGCGAAGACGCGGCGACCAATTGGGACCAGGGCGGCATGCGCTTGAGCCACTTGCTGCAAGCCATCAGAGCCTTGGCGGCCAGCAAGCGAATCCTCGGCATCGACATCTGCGGTGAGTACGCCCGACCGGCCTTCAGCAACGCCCTCAAGCGCTGGGAAGCCAAATCGGACCAGCCCCCGGCCGAACGCTGGAGCGAAGCGGATCTGCTGCGCAACGCGACGACCAACCAGGCGTTGATCGATCTGTTCGAGGAGTTGTTTCCATGACCTTCACCGTGATTGTGCTGGTGGCGTTTTCCATTGTGCTGGACGTCATCGGCCAGCTCTGTTTCAAGCTCGGCCTGGATCGTTTACCAGAGCTCGAAGGCGGGTTTCGCCTGAATGCGTTCTGGGGCCAGGTATTCAACGCGCCGCTGCTGTGGTGCGGGATCGGCGCCTACGTAATCGAATTTTTCGTCTGGCTCGAAGCCCTGTCCCGGGCGCCGCTGAGCCTGTTGTTTCCAGCGGCGGCGCTGGCGTACTGCGGCGTGGTGCTGGCCGGCAAACTGATCCTCAGCGAGACCGTCAGCCGGCGGCGCTGGCTCGGCACTTTAGTGATTACGGCGGGCGTGATGCTCGTGTGTGTCACCCATGCATGAGGCAAAAGCGATGATCAGGAACAAGACCGACTGGCTGCATGAACGCCTCGGTACGGTGGTGCTGTGGGCGTTGTTGATCGGTTTTGAAAGCGCCGGCCAGATCGCCACCAAGGTCGGTGGAGACCAGCTGGGGCAGATGGATTTCAACCTGCAATGGCTGCTGGCTGTGGCGGTCAATCCCGGGGTGTGGTTTGCGATTGCCTGCTACATCGGGGCGTTTTTCGTGTGGATGCTGATCTTGCGGCGCAGCAGTCTGTCCTTGGCGTTCCCGCTGAGTTCGCTGGTGTTTGTCGGGGTGTTGCTCGGTTCGTGGCTGGGGCTGGGCGAGCAGATCAGCGTGCTGCACTGGGTGGGGGTGGCGGTGATCATGGGGGGGATTGCGTTGCTGGCCGAAGGCGAAGAAACCTGAAAATCACCGCAATTCCTGTGGCGAGGGAGCTTGCTCCCGTTCGGCTGCGCAGCAGTCGTAAAACAGGCTGGCGAGGTATTTCTGGAAGAATGACTTGCCAAGTTTGGGGGCCGCTTCGCGACCCGGCGGGAGCAAGCTCCCTCGCCACAAGTGCTTAGTTGAACTTGTAGGCCAGTGCCGCCTGCACTTCCCCTTGGTTGGTCTCACCGAGCTCTTTGACAAGGCTGCTGTCCGCCGCGGAACCCGTCAGGTGAACCCAGCTCGCGCTGGTCAACAACGACCACTGCGGCGCCAGCGGAAACTCGAAACTCTGAGTCAACGCCACATTCTGCAAACCACCGCCCGCGTTGTACGGCCGAATCCCCGAGGCTTGTGACTCATTGGCACTGACGCCGAAGAACGTCTGACTCTGCCGCGCATCCGCAAAATGCGCGGTCAGACCGGAGCTGCCAATCACCCCGCCACCCAGTGGATAACCCACCTCCCCGCCAACACGCCCCAACACCCCGCCCTGGCCGCCGCGCCCTCCAACCGCTTGCCCGACCGAGGCAAACACCCGCCAGAAATCAGCCGGCGCGTACTGCACAAAGCCCCCCACCTCGCCCATGTCCGGCACATCGCGCAACCCCTGCAGTTCGCCGTTGGACGTGCGCCCCGGCAGGTAATTCACGAACGGTCCGGCGCTGAAACCCTTGGTGTTCAGCGCGTCCCAGGTCAGCCCGTCGTCCGTACTGAGGCTGACATCGCCCCAATCCAGATCGAGGTAAGGCACCGGCCGGGTTTCGTAGCGGCTACCGGTCGGATCGTGGGGCTGATAGCTGAGGCCAGCCCCCGCCTCACCGGTGATGCCGTCCGCTGAAACGCTGCCCGAAAGGCACGTCAGCGCGGCAAATAGAGCAACAGTAATCCTCGACATGAGGCCATTCCTTGAACTGGATGTGCGCGCATCAATCCCCGAATCGCCCCTCTCGCGCAAGCACTCATGTTGTTTGTAGCGACCTACAAAAATTGTAGCTTCACCGCCATCCACACCCGCCTGAACCCCAGCCCCGCTGGGCCAAACCCGGTTGGCACAGTCCCTGCTCTACCCCCTTGGCAAGCGCAAACAGCGCCTCCTGCCAAGATAGGTACAACAGATGATTGACTGGCATATCGTGTGTGATTTCGACGGGACCATCACCCGCACCGACGTGATCGACAGCATCCTCCAACGGTTCGCCGACCCGAGCTGGGAAGCGATCGAAAACGAGTGGCTGGCGGGTGACATCGGTTCCCGTGAATGCCTCAGCCGCCAGCTCTCGCTGGTCAAGGCCACACCGGGCGAACTGCTCGGGTTCTTCGACACCATCGAGATCGACCCGGACTTCCCTGACTTCGTCGACCACGTCATCGGCCTCGGCGCTTCCCTTGAAGTGGTCAGCGACGGCATCGAGCAAGGCATTGCACGGATCCTGGCGCGCCACTACGTCAGCCTTTTGCCGATCCTCGCCAACCGCCTGCGGCAGCTCGACCACCAGAGCTGGCGCATCGACTTCCCTCACGCAAGCGATGCCTGCCGCGCCGCGTCCGGCAACTGCAAATGCAAATCCACCCCCAGCGCCAAACGGGTGCTGGTGATCGGCGACGGTCAGTCCGACATGTGCGTGGCCGCTACCGCCGATTTCGTATTCGCCAAGGATCGCCTGGCCGAGCACTGCGAGCGCAACGGCATCGCCTACGCCCGCTTCGACAGCTTCGCCGATCTGCCTGCGTTGCTCGCCCTGCTGCCAAGCGCCAGCGCCGCCAACGCCACCTCTTTCAACGTAGAAACACAGGAACGCTTCCATCATGTCTGATATTCGAATCGCCACACCTGAAGACCAGGTCCTTCTGGATAAAGAAGCCAAGTACTGCTCCTACGGCGACACCGTTCACTACATCGATCCGCCGCGCATTTTCAGCCGCTGCGAAGGTTCCTACGTCTGGGACACCGAAGACCAGGCCTACCTCGACCTGCAAATGTGGTACTCGGCGGTCAACTTCGGTTATGCCAACCCGCGCCTGAACAATGCGCTGAAACAGCAGATAGACACCCTGCCGCAGATTGCCAGCCAGTACCTGCACAAGGGCAAGATCGAGCTCTCGGAAATGATCGCCGTGGACGCGAAAAAGAAGTTCGGCCTCGACGGCCGGGTGCACTTCAACGTCGGCGGTTCGCAGTCCATCGAGGACTCGCTGAAAGTCGTGCGTAACGCCACCAATGGCAAAAGCCTGATGTTCGCCTTCGAGGGCGGTTACCACGGTCGCACCCTCGGTGCGTCGTCGATCACCTCCAGCTACCGCTATCGCCGCCGCTACGGCCACTTCGGCGAGCGCGCCAATTTCATCCCGTTCCCGTATCACTTCCGGGGCCCGAAAGGCATGACCAAGGAAGAGTACGGCAGCCATTGCGTGCAGCAATTCGCCCGCCTGTTCGAGACCGAATACAACGGCGTCTGGGACCCGAAAGTCGGCCAGAGCGAATACGCCGCGTTCTACGTCGAGCCGATCCAGGGCACCGGCGGTTACGTGATTCCGCCGATGAATTTCTACAGCGAACTCAAGCATGTGCTGGACCAGCACGGCATTTTAATGGTGGTCGATGAAATCCAGATGGGCTTCTGGCGCACCGGCAAGCTGTGGTCGATTGAGCACTTCGATGTCAAACCGGACGTCATCGTCTTCGGTAAAGCCTTGACCAACGGTCTCAACCCATTGGGCGGCATCTGGGCCAGGGAAGAGCTGATCAACCCGAAAATCTTTCCGCCAGGCTCGACCCACTCGACCTTCGCCTCCAATCCGCTGGGCACGGCGGTCGGCCTGGAAATGTTCAAGATGACCAGCGAAGTCGATTACGGCAAGAGGGTCATGAACAAGGGCAAATACTTCCTCGAAGGCTTGAAAGACTTGCAGAAACGCTACCCGATCATCGGCGACGTCGATGGCCTGGGCCTGGCACTGCGTTGTGAAATCTGCGGGCCGGACGGCTTTACGCCGGACAAGGCAACGCTCGACTTCATGGTCGAAGAAGGCATGAAAGGTGACATCGAAATTGACGGCAAACGCTTGGGCCTGATCCTCGATGTGGGCGGTTACTACAAGAACGTGATCACCCTCGCGCCGTCGCTGGAAATCAGCTACCCGGAGATCGACCTCGGCATCGCGCTGCTCGACCGTCTGCTTGATCGGGCGATGAAACGATGAACCCCTCTTTTTCAAGGGCAGACGAGATCGACATGGGCGAAGGCAGCGCCGGTTTCGTTCTCGGCAACGGCGAGGTCGCGGTGTTGTTGATCCACGGCCTCACCGGCACGCCGACCGAATTGCGACGGGTCGCGATGGGCCTGGCCAAGGCCGGCTGCACGGTCTATGTGCCGACCCTGGCCGGCCACTGCGGGGACAACGCCGACCTGCAAGCCACCGGTTGGCACGACTGGTACGAGAGCGCGCGCAACACCTTTGTTGGTGTGCGACGCAAGCATGAGCATGTGTTCGTCGGTGGCTTGTCGATGGGCGCGGTGCTGGCGATGTACCTGGCGGCCGAGCATCCGGGGCAGATCAAAGGCTTGCTGCTGTATTCGACCACCCTGCGCTACGACGGCTGGAACATGCCTTGGGTCGCCAAACTGAGCAGCCTGGTGATGTCGATTCCGTTTGGCGTGCACCTGTGCCGCTTCAACGAAAAATCACCGTTCGGCATCAAGGACGAACGTTTGCGCGCCATTGTCGAACGGCAGATGAAGGCCGGTGAAAGCGCCAATGCCGGATTGCTGACCATGTCCGGCGTGAGTGTCCGGGAACTGCATCGATTGGTGGCCGCGGTGAAAAAGCGCATGCCGCAGATCACTACCCAGGCGCTGGTGCTGCACTCACGGGAAGACGACATCACCAGCCGCTGGAACGCCGACTATGTCGAACGCAAACTCGGCGGCCCGGTAGTGAAAGTCCTGCTCGACGATTGCTATCACATGATCACCGTCGACCTGCAATACCGCCGGGTCGTGGAGCTGAGCGCGGACTTCATCCAGCACCGGTTCATGCAACAAGTCACCGCCCCGCAACCCATGCGCCAGGACTATCGGCAACTGGCCTGAACACATTTGAAGAAGCTACGCATGCCCACCCTGTTACCCACCATGGCAGCCGTCCCCCAATCCCTGTAGGAGCGAGCCTGCTCGCGATGCACTCAAGAGCGCCGCGTTTCTCCTGTAACCCCACGTTATCGTTAACGACCATTGCGAGCAGGCCCGCTCCTACAAGGAAACGAAGTGATCACTGCCCTTGCCTATTCAACCATCGAAGCCATCGACCGCAGTGCCTGGAATGCCTGTTTCCCCGGCGAACTGGAGGACTGGGATTATTACCGGGCCGTTGAACAGGCAGGCATTGCGGATTTCCGGTGGCGCTATCTGGCGCTGTACGAAGACGAGGTGTTGGTCGCGGCGGCAGTGGCATTCACTACCGCGTATTCGCTGGACACCACGGTTCAGGGACCGGGTAAACGCGTCACCGAACAGTTGCGCCGCTGGTGGCCGGGGCTGTTGGACGTCCGCTTGTACGCCCTCGGTTCGCCGGTGGCCGAGCAATGCCATGTGGGGACCGCACGCCAGATCGACCCCGCACGGCGTCCGGCCTTGCTTGAGCAATTGTTAATCCTGGCGCGCAACGACGCCGACCAGGCCGGAATCGGTCTGCTGGCGGTCAAGGACGCGTCCCATCGCGATCCACAGTGGTTGCAGGTGTGCCAGGCGGCCGGTCTGCAAAGCATGCCCGGCCTGCCCAGCGCCGAACTGCCGATCCGTTTTGGCTCCGTGGACGCTTACCTCGGCACGCTCGGCAAATCCACCCGTAAAGACCTGCGCCGCACGTTGCGCGGGCAAGGTCCGCGTATCGAATGGCGGCGCACTGTGGAAGACCTGCTCCCACACATGATGGCGCTTTACGAAGCCACCCTTTCACGCAGCGACCTGACCTTTGAACGCTTGCCATCGGACTACTTCCGCCAGGTCCTCGAATACCTCGATGAACGCGCCGCGTGCGTGCTGTACTGGGTCGGCGATGAGCTGGTAGCGTTCAACCTCGTGCTGCTGGACGAGCAACGCCTGGTCGACAAATTCTTCGCCCATGACCTGACCCGAACCCGCGAGCACAATCTGTACGTGCGCAGCTGGCTGGCCAATGTCGACTACTGTATTGAACACGGCATCCCGATCTACACGTGCGGTCAGGCCGGCTATGCCAGTAAGCTGCGCCTGGGTTGCTCGTTCACCGGCAACACCGTGTTTTTCCGCCATCGCAACCGAGTGCTCGACGGTCTGTTGCGACTGGTGAAAATGTTCATTCGACCGGACCGCTCCGACCCTGCCATGGCTGCTGCATTAAGCGAAACTTCATGATCAAAAACCGCCCCGCCACCGCCCGACCTTTCGCCCTCTCCGGCTGGAGCCTGCAGCGCAAACTGGTGTTGGCGTTCTGGCTGGTCAGCGTGATTCCGACCATGATCGCCGCAGAACTGGCGGCCACCACCCTGTCGCAGATTTTCGACAGCAACGTGCGGATCTGGCTGCAGGAATCGACCCAGATCGTCGAGGACGAGATCACCGAGATCCGCCGGGATAACGCCCGGGCCGCGCAGTTGTTCCTGCGCTACACCCGCCCGCCGACGGACCGGTTATCGAGCAAGCACGACAAACTGACCACCGACATCGCCGATTCCATGGGTATCGACGTGGTGGCGCTGGTGCGCAACAGCGATCACAAAGTGGTGTTCAGCACCGCCGCCGATGACATCGTCCGGCAAATCAGCACCGAGTCCAAGGCGTTGTTGCAGACCCTGCAAGTTGGCGGCATCCCCACCGGCACGGTGGTCTCGACCTTCGAGACCGATCAGGACGGCATCGACTACAAACTGGTGATCGCCACCTATCTGGACAGTAGTTTCCTCACCAGCGTCGCCGATGTGCACTCCCTCGACCTGCGCCTGTACCTGGCCAAGGCCGATGACTTCTCGGAGATCTTTTCCACCCAGCGCTTCGAAGATCACCCGGCGGCGGTACCGGAAAAAATCGAACAGACCCTGCGCAGCACCAAGCAGCCGATTGAACAATTCACCAATCGCTACAGCGGCATCTACCGGCCGATCCTCAATGAAAGCGGTGAGCTGCAAGGCGTGATTTTCAGCGGTCTGCTGCGCCACACCAGCCTGGTCGGGCTGGTGAACCAGAGCAACCTGTTCATCCTGATTTTCCTGCTCAGCTCGGCGGCGTCCCTGGCGGTCGGCTGGATTGTTTCGCAACGCCTGACCAAGCCGTTGCGCGGGTTGTCCAAAGGCGTGCAAGCGGTGATTGCCGGGGATTACCGCCAACGCCTGGCGGTCACCGGCGGCGACGAACTGGCGGAATTGAGCAGCACCTTCAACCACATGAGCGAACGCCTCGGCGAGTTACAGCACCTGGAATCGCAACTGCGCCGCCGCGACCGTCTGCATGCCCTGGGTGAAGTCGCCATGGGCCTGGCCCATGAAATCCGCAACCCGCTGGGCATCATCAAGACCGCCACGCAACTGCTGCACCGGCGCGCCGA
Source organism: Pseudomonas sp. SG20052 (assembly GCF_031766055.1). Lineage (NCBI taxonomy): Bacteria > Pseudomonadati > Pseudomonadota > Gammaproteobacteria > Pseudomonadales > Pseudomonadaceae > Pseudomonas > Pseudomonas sp. SG20052. Next base: position 5,420,706 of record NZ_CP134498.1, read on the forward strand.
TTTGCCCGAGACCGACAAGCGTCACCTGGAATACGTGGTCAGTGAAGTCAGCCGCATCAACGACCTGATCACCGATTTCCTCGACTTCGCCAAGCCCAGCGCGCCGATGCGTTCGACCCAGGCGGCGCGACCGCTGGTGGATGACCTGATCGGCTTCTGCGCCCCGGAGCTGGCCAGCCATAACATCGATGTGCACATCGACGATCAGGCCCCCGGCGCGACCCTTCATGTCGACGCGCGGCAACTCAAGCAGGCCGGCCTGAACCTGATCGTCAACGCCATCGACGCCATGCCCGACGGTGGACGGCTGACCGTGGCGATCAGCAGCGAATCGCCGTACACCGTAATCAGCATCAGCGACACCGGCCAGGGCATCGAACCGGATATGCTCGAACGGATCTTCACGCCGTTCGTCACCACCAAGGCTTCGGGTACCGGCCTGGGGCTGGCGAAGGTGTTCTCGATCATGGAAGGTCATGACGGGCGCATCGAATGCGTCAGTGAAAAAGATGCCGGGACCACCTTCACGCTGTACATTCCGGCCAACGGTGAAGACTTCGACGAGGGCAGCGATGACACATAACGTACTGGTGGTGGATGACGAGCCCAAGCTCTGCGACCTGCTGGCATCGGCCCTGGGTCAGAACGGCATCCAGGTGTTCATCGCCGGCAACGGCTTGCACGCGCTCAAGGTGCTGGAGTGCGAGGACATCGACCTGGTGATCAGCGACTGGCGCATGCCCGGCATGGACGGCCCGCAGTTGCTGGCGGAAATCAAAAGCCGTTTTCCGCAGCTGCCGGTGATCGTCATGACCGCCTACAGCACGGTGAAAAACGCCGTGCAGTCGATGCGCAACGGCGCCTTCGACTACATCGCCAAGCCGTTCGACATCGACGAACTGGACATCACCGTCAGCAAGGCCCTGCAATTTCGCGACATCCTCAAAGACAACCAGCGCATGCGCGCCGAGCTCGATGAGCATCAGCAGATCGACAGCCTGATCGGCGACAGCCCGAGTTTTCGCCGGGTGCTGCACGCCATCGATTCCGTGCGCGAAAGCAACGCGACGATTCTGCTGACCGGCGAAAGCGGCACCGGCAAGGAAATGGTCGCCCGGGCGATCCACAAACACGGTAACCGCGCTGACAAACCGTTTGTGGCGGTGAACTGTGCGGCGATCCCGGAAGGGTTGCTGGAAAGCGAAATGTTCGGTCACCGCAAAGGCGCGTTTACCGGCGCCGTGGCGGATCGCGTCGGGCGCTTCATGCAGGCTGACAAAGGCACGTTGTTCCTTGATGAAATCGGCGAAATGCCGCTGGCCTTGCAGGCGAAAATCCTCCGGGCCTTGCAGGAACGGGTGATCGAGCCGGTGGGCGATCCGCGCGAGCGCAAGGTCGATGTGCGGGTGATTGCCGCGACCAACAAGAACCTGCTGGACGCGGTGGCCAACAAGGAGTTTCGCGAGGACCTTTATTACCGCCTCAATGTGTTCCCGATTCCCTTGCCGGCCCTGCGCGAACGTGTGGAAGACATCGCGCCGCTGGCCAGGCATTTTGCTCACACCCTGGGCGCCACGGCAGGCAAGCGTTTTACCGGATTCAGCGCGGAAGCCTTGCAGGCCATGGCCCATTATTCGTGGCCAGGGAATATTCGTGAGCTGCAGAACTGCGTGGAACGAGCGACGATTGTCGCGTCGGGGGCGGTGATTGAAGAGGAAGATTTGCCGGCGTATCTGTTTGCCTCAAATGCCGGCACCAGCGGTGCGCTGGTCACCGAAGGCAGCGTGCCGGCGGATCTGGAAGCCGCGTTGGCGGAGGTCGAGAAGGCTTACATTCTGGCGGCGCTGGCGCAGAGCAATGGTGTACAGGCTGCGGCGGCGCAGTTGATCGGGATCTCCGAGCGCAGCTTCTGGTATCGCCTGAAGAAACTGGGCATCCATGTCGACAAAATCGTCAGGTAACCGCTCCCCCTGTGGCGAGGGAGCTTGCTCCCGCTCGGCTGCGCAGCAGTCGTAAATCCAGCGAATGCGGTCTGCCTGGCTACAACGGTGCTGACATTGGGGCCGCTTCGCAGCCCAGCGGGAGCAAGCTCCCTCGCCACAGAAGCACTCCCGGTAATTAGCTCACGGTCCCGCCCTTCGATTCACTCATGATCTGCCGAATCGCCCCGACAAAGGTCTCGACCGGCTGCCCGCCCGTCACCGCGTACTGCCCGTTGAACACCACCGTCGGCACCGAACTCACCCCGCGCGACAGCCACAACTGCTCTTCTTCGAGCACCTCTTTGGCAAATTCATCGGACGCCAGAATCGCCTCCGCCCGCTGCCGATCCAGCCCCACGCTTTCAGCCATCAGCGCCAACTGCTTGTGATCCGACGGATTGCCGCCCTCAGTGAAATACGCCTTGAACAGCGCTTCCTTCAGATTGAACTGCAACCCTTCCAACCCTGCCCAAAACAACAACCGATGCGCATCAAAGGTGTTGTAGATGCGGCTGTTGCCATCAGTGCGAAACGCGAACCCGACCTCGGCGCCACGGGCGCGGATCATCTCGCGGTTCTTCTGCGACTGCTCCGGGGTCGAGCCGTACTTTTCAGTGATGTGTTCGGTGATGTTCTGCCCTTTCGGCCCCATTTTCGGGTTCAGTTCGAACGGCTGGAAACGGATCTCGGCCTGGACCTCATCGCCCAGCAAATCCAGGGCCCGGGTCAGGCCATACAGACCGACCACGCACCATGGGCAGGACACGTCGCTGACGAAATCGATTTTCAGGGGGGTACTCATCATTCACCTCGCAGGCTTGGATCGCGCGGAAAGCTGGAACAATACACCCGAAGACTGGCGCGCGCAGGTCCCTTGTAGGAGTGAGCCTGCTCGCGATTGCGGTCTGACATTCAACATTGATGTTGACTGATACACCGCCATCGCGAGCAGGCTCACTCCTACAGGGATCGGGGGTGTTTGGGAGGGGGTGTTTAGTTCTGTTTAAGGTTACTTCCTGAAAGCTACAGCGCCTTGCGCCGTCGCCTACAACAACGTCAGAATCCGCTGGCTTGTGCGCCTGGGTGGCCGTCGGTAACTTGGTTCGTGTCACTGATTCCCAGTGATCGGGTTTAGTAGCCCGGCTAATACGCTTACGGTTGCACAAGTGTCATCCCGTCAGGTTTTCACCTGCACTTGATGGTAGCTGTGCGCATGGCGCCCTCGGGCGCGCCGGGTTTTGGGCGTATTTTACCGGTCTACTAACTTGCGCACAGCTGCCACCCCTCCGTTTAGTAGCGAGACAGGTTGCGGCTCTACTATTAGGAAAAATACCCCATGTTCAAAATTACTCCGAACCCACCGGAAACCGACGACGTCTCCCCCTACGAAACCCCGGACTCCAAAAAACTCAACGAAGCCGCCGACCGCGCCCTCGATTACTACCTCAAACCGGTCATCCCCAAAGACACCCCACGCCGGCCGAGCACCATCTACATCATCGCCCCCGACATCGATCAAGAAACCCTGCTGGCCAACGCCTGCGAATCCCTGGCGTCAGCGAGCGTGATGCTGAGTGATTTCGCCGGGTTGCTGGAAGGCCCGCAGCGCAACACTGTGCTGGGCATTCAGCAGTCCGTCATGCTGGGTGAACTGGCGGTGAACCGGATGCTGGATAACTTCGTTCCATCGACATAACTCGACTGGAGTGAGGCGCTTTTGTGGCGAGGGAGGCCCCGCGCCGTCTTCGACGCCGCGCTGTCGCGCAGCAAACAGGTTCATCGTAAAGTTTGAAGAACGCGCGCGGGGCAAAGGCCGTAACCAGCACTGGTGTGACAGCACCCGAGAGGGAGAGTGGCCTGCACGGTATCGGCGTGGAGTCGCTGACGGCATGGCGTAAGCCATGACCTCGTATAAGAGAGTGAATCCGTTCGCCACCGTGTACCCCGCGCGCGTTGTTCAATCCTGCGAGGAATTGTCATGGCGCGCAAGAACCAAAAGCGTTTTGAGATTATCCATCATCACTGTGCCGGCATTGATGTCGGCCTTCGCGAACACTGGGTCGCCGTGGATTCAGGGCGATGTGATTCACCTGTTCGTCAATTCTCCACCTTCACCGACGACTTGATTGCTTTGGCCGACTGGCTCCAGTCACTGAACATCAACGTGGTGGCCATGGAGGCGACGGGGGTCTACTGGATCCCCCTTTTCGAAGTGCTGGATGCACGCGGATTCGAGGTTTACCTCGTCAACTCGCGCGCCACCCGGCAGACCTCAGGTCGCAAGTCCGATGTGCTCGACTGCCAGTGGATTTGGCAGCTCATGACCCATGGTCTGCTCAGCGGTGCGTTTCGCCCTTCGGATGAAATCTGCTCAATGCGCTCTCTGGTCCGTCAGCGAGCCAATAAAGTCTGCGATCAAGCCAAGTCCATCAATCGCATGCAAAAAGCCTTGAGCCAGATGAACATCCAGCTGGCCCAAGTCATCAGCGATATCACCGGGGTGACGGGCCTGAAGATTTTGCGGGCTATTGTCGGCGGCGAGCGTAACCCTGAACAACTCGCAACGATGAAAGACGGGCGCATCAAGGCAGATCAGGCGACCATTGCCCGCAGTTTGCATGGCAACTGGCGAGCCGAGCACTTGCATGCTCTGAGTCAGGAATTGGCCTGCCATGACTTTCTGGAAACCCAGATCGCCGAGTGTGACCGGGCCATCGCCCAGGCACTTGAGCGACTACCTGTTCTTGAGCATGAACCAGTGGCACCCGGCAAGCCGCTGCGCAGCCCGCACCGCTCGACCGACCAACAGCAAGCGTTGCACCGGGCATTGAACAAGGTAATGGGTGTGGACCTGACGGCTATTCCCACCATCGGGATTGATACGGCGCTGGTATTAGCCAGTGAATTGGGGCCGGATTTGTCACGTTTTCCCACCTCTCAGCACTTTTGTTCCTGGCTGGGCGTGGCACCGCCTACGCGGATATCAGGAGGTAAACCGCTTCCAGGGAAAGCACCGAAAATCATTAATCGAGCAGCTCAAGCGCTTAAGCAAGCGGCTTCCAATGGGCGACAGGACAAGAGTTTCATCGGCGCCAGCCACCGCGCCCGCCTGACGCGGATGGACACCCGTTGCGCGATCAAAGCCACCGCACACCAATTGGCGCGGCTGATTTACGCCATGCTGACCAAGGGGCAGCCCTATGTTGAGAAGGGAATTGAAGAGTTTGAAGAAAAAAGCCGCAGCCGACAGCTGCGCGCTCTGGAGCGAAAAGCGCGCAAGCTAGGCATGCAACTGGTCAAAGCAGCATGATTTTTCAAGAGCAAAAACAATGGGTTATTTTTTGTTTGATAAGAGCTTGCTCCCGCTCGGCTGCGCAGCAGTCGTAAAACCGGCCAATGTGGTTTGCCTGATACACCGCATGCGCAGGATTGGGGCCGCTTCGCAGCCCAGCGGGAGCAAGCTCCCTCGCCACAGGGTTTTGTCCCACAGTTGGATTGGGGGGTTACAGGAGGTTCGGAGTGGGCACCGGATCGATCTGTGCCCAATGCGAAGTGTCTTCGCGGTGGGCCTGCAGATACGGCAACACCGCCGCCAGCAACGGCGCCTTGAACGCTTCCTGGAATCGATGCGCCAACCCCGGAATCAGCTTCAACTGACTGCCACGAATGTGCGCCGCCAAGTGCACGCCATGCATCACCGGCAACAGCGGATCCGCCGTGCCGTGAACCACCAGCGTCGGCACGCGCAACTGGTTAAGCAGCGCCACACGACTGCGCTCGGCGAGGATCGCCATGATCTGGCGCTTCACGCCCTCCGGGTTGAACGCCCGGTCATAGGACAACGCCGCCTGATGCAGCAACGCTTGCCGATCATCACTGACGGTCGGGCTGCCCAGCGCTGCCAGCAAATCGGCCTGCTGTTCCAGCGCCACTTCGCGATTCGGCGCGCTACGCCGCGACAACAACTGCACCAACGCCGCACTCGGCGCCGGCAAGCCTTCGGCCCCGGAACTGGTCATGATCAGGGTCAGGCTCTCGACCCGTTGCGGCGCCATCGCCGCCATGTGCTGGGCAATCATCCCGCCCATGCTCGCGCCCAAGACGTGAAACTGCTCAACCTTCAACGCATCCATCAGGCCAAAGGCGTCGTCCGCCATGTCGGTCAAGGTGTACGGCGCCGCCACCGGCAGACCGAGTTTGTAGCGCAGCACTTCAAACGTCAGGTTGGCGTCGGCGGGCGTTTGCCGCCAGGTCGAGAGGCCGACGTCGCGATTGTCATAACGAATCACCCTAAAACCCTGCTGACACAGCGCGACCACCACCTCGTCCGGCCAGTGAATCAACTGCCCGCCCAGGCCCATCACCAGCAACAACGCCGGGTCGGACGCACGGCCGATGCTCTGGTACGCCAGGCTCACCTGCGCCAGATCGGCCTGTTGGGTGGGAACATTGACATCGCAACGAGACGCCGCCAAAGACGGCAGGCCAAACAACAGCAAGGCCAGAAAAATGAATGCACGCATGAAAAAACACCGAAACGCAGAACCCCAGTAGAGCGCGAGTCTGATGAAGTTTGATCAAGCGCGCTGCCACAGTTACGTGACAGTTTGATGAAGACTGCCGAGCGGTCATTTTTCGGGACCGCGTTATCGTTCATCGCGAGCAGGCTCACTCCCTCAGGATTGATGTCGTACACAATATTTGTGATCGACCTAGATCCAATGTGGGAGCGAGCCTGCTCGCGATGGCGTCCGAACAGACGCTACATCGGCTAAGCCAACTGACTGCGCAACTGCCGCGCCGCCGCCACCATGTTCACCAACGCCGCCTCGGTCTCCGGCCACGCCCGGGTCTTCAGACCGCAATCCGGGTTCACCCACAATCGCTCGGCCGGAATGCGCTTCACGGCTTTGCTCATCAACTTGACCATCTCAGCCGTGTCCGGCACCCGTGGCGAATGGATGTCGTAGACGCCCGGCCCGATGTCGTTCGGGTAGTCAAACGCTTCGAAGGCCTCGAGCAATTCCATGTCCGATCGCGAGGTTTCGATGGTGATCACGTCGGCATCCATCGCCGCGATGGACTCGATCACGTCGTTGAATTCGCTGTAGCACATGTGGGTATGGATCTGGGTTTCGTCGCGCACACCGGAGGCGCTCAAGCGGAAGGCTTCCACCGCCCAGTCCAGGTATTCCTGCCATTGCGCCCGACGCAGCGGCAAGCCTTCGCGGAACGCGGCTTCGTCGATCTGCACGATCTTGATGCCGGCACTTTCCAGGTCGACCACTTCATCACGCAGGGCCAACGCCAACTGCTGCGCCTGGATTTTGCGCGAGACGTCTTCGCGCGGGAACGACCACATCAGCATGGTCACGGGACCGGTGAGCATGCCTTTCATGACCTTGTCGGTCAGGCTTTGCGCATAGGTGATCCAGTCGACGGTCATGGCGTTCGGACGGCTCAGGTCGCCGTAGATGATCGCCGGTTTGACGCAGCGCGAACCGTAGCTCTGCACCCAGCCGAAACGGGTGAACAGGTAGCCGTCCAGTTGCTCGGCGAAGTACTCGACCATGTCGTTGCGCTCGGCTTCACCGTGCACCAGCACGTCCAGGCCCAGGCGTTCCTGGACTTGCACGGCGTGACGGATTTCGCTGTGCATGGCGTCGGTGTAATCGTTGGCCGACAGCTTGCCTTGCTTGAACGCCTGGCGGGCCAGACGGATCGAACCGGTCTGCGGAAAAGAGCCGATGGTGGTGGTCGGGAATGCCGGCAGTTTCAGCCGAGCGCGTTGCTGCTCGATGCGTTTGGCGAACGGCGAGTGACGTTGGCTGTCCGCTGCGCTGATCGCATTGATGCGTGCCTGCACGTGGGCTTTATGGATACGCGGCGACTCGGCGCGGCTCGTCTGAATCACTCGGCTCTGGGCCAGAGCCGCTTGTACTTTGGGCGATTGCGGGTCGTTCAGGGCATCGCGCAGTACGGCGATTTCACCGCACTTCTGCACGGCGAAGGCCAGCCAGCTTTTCAGTTCAGGATCGAGTTTGTCTTCCCGTTCCAGGTCCACCGGGCTGTGCAGCAGCGAGCAGGAACTGCTGACCCACAGGTTGTCGCCAAAGCGCTCTTGCGCCGGTTGCAGTTGCGCGAGCACTTGCTCCAGTTCGCAACGCCAGACGTTGCGACCGTTGACCAGGCCCACCGAAAGAATCTTGTAGGTCGGCAGACGGTCCAGCACCTGACCGAGTTGATCCGGCGCCCGCACTGCGTCGATGTGCAGGCCTTGCACCGGCAGGCCGACTGCCAGGCCGAGGTTGTCTTCCAGGCCACTGAAGTAGGTCGCCACGAGCTTTTTCAGCGGCGAGTATTGAAGGATGTGATAAGCGCGCTCGAAGGCGTTTTTCCAGGCTTGTGGCAGGTCGAGGGTCAGGATCGGTTCGTCGATCTGCACCCATTCCACGCCTTGGGCGGCGAGGCGGCCGAGGATTTCACCGTAGATCGGCAGCAGGCGTTCGAGCAGGTCGAGCTTGTCGAAGTCGTTGCCTTTGGCCTTGCCCAGCCACAGGTAAGTCAGCGGGCCGATGATGACGGGTTTGACGTTGTGGCCGAGGGCCTTGGCTTCGTCGACCTCGTCGAACAACTGTTCCCAGCTCAGTTTGAACTGTTGGTCAGCTGTGAATTCCGGGACCAGGTAGTGGTAGTTGGTGTCGAACCACTTGGTCAGCTCCTGGGCATATTGGGCCTGGGTGTGTTCGCCACCGCAGCAGGCCGCCGTGGCGCCTCGGGCCATGGCGAACAGGGTGTCGAGGGTCGGCAGGCCGCGCGCATCCTTGGCACTGTCGAAACGCTCGGGGATCACGCCGAAGGTCAGGGAATGGGTCAGCACCTGGTCGTACCAGGCGAAGTCGCCGACGGGCAGCAGGTCGATGCCGGCGTCTTTCTGCAACTGCCAGTGGGTGGCGCGCAGTTGGCGGCCGACGCTTTTCAGCGCGTCCTGATCGAGGTCGCCCTTCCAGTAGGATTCGAGGGCTTTTTTCAGTTCGCGGTCAGCGCCGATGCGCGGAAAACCAAGTGTGTGGGCCAGAGCCATGGTGAATTTCTCCCTGTAAAAGATGGCGCTATTGTCGACAGCCAACCCAACATGAGACAAACTCAACCTTTTCGTGTTGATCACAAGTTTTCCTCATGGAGCCCCCGGTGCTTGAAATCCGCCACCTGAAGACCCTGCACGCCTTGCGCGAAGCCGACAGCCTGGTCGATGCCGCCGACCGTCTGCACCTGACCCAATCGGCCCTGTCCCACCAGTTCAAGGAACTGGAGGAGCGCATGGGCATGCCGTTGTTCGTGCGCAAGACCAAACCGGTGCGGTTCACCAGCGCCGGGTTGCGCCTGCTGCAACTGGCCGACGCCACCCTGCCGCTGCTGCGCGGTGCCGAACGCGATATCGCGCGGTTGGCGGGCGGCACCGCGGGCCGTTTGCACATGGCAATCGAGTGCCACAGTTGCTTCCAGTGGCTGATGCCGACCATCGATCAGTTCCGCGATGCCTGGCCGGAAGTCGAGCTGGACCTGGCTTCGGGCTTCTCCTTCGCGCCGCTGCCGGCCCTGGCCCGTGGCGATCTGGATTTGGTGGTGACCTCCGATCCGCTGGAACTGGCCGGGATCACCTACGTGCCGTTGTTCACCTATGAAGCGATGCTCGCGGTGGCCAATCAGCACCGTTTGGCGAACAAGGCCTACATCGTGCCGGAAGACCTGCTCACGGAAACGCTGATCACCTACCCGGTGGAACGCGACCGGCTGGACATCTTCACCCGTTTCCTGGAACCGGCCGACATCGAACCGGCGCAGGTCCGCACCTCGGAACTGACGGTGATGATGATGCAGTTGGTCGCCAGCGGACGCGGCGTCTGCGGCATGCCCCATTGGGCGCTGCATGAATACAGCTCGCGGGGTTACGTGAAGGCCAAGCGGCTGGGCGACAAAGGATTGTTTGCGACGCTGTATGCGGGGATTCGTGCGGACATGCTGGATGCGCCGTACATGCGCGACTTCTTGCTGACGGCCAAGGACACATCGTTCTCGACACTCGACGGCGTCAGCGCAGTCCGCTGACACACCGCAACCGCTGTAGGAGCGAGACTTGCCCGCGAAAGCGGTGTATCAGCCAAGTAGATATCGACTGTCACGACGCCTTCGCGGGCAAGCCTCGCTCCTACAGGGGTCTGTGGTGGGTTTAGAGCTCGCGCCACATGTGGATTTTGTCGAAGTAGTCTTCGCCGACGCGCACCGCCATGGGTTCGAGGCCGAACTGTACGAAGCCGCAACGCTGGTACAGGTTGAACGCCGCCTCATTGCCGGCGGTGACGGTCAGCTGGATCAGCCGCAGGCCTTTATGGTTCTGCGCTTCATCCAGCGCGGCTTGCACCAGTTGCTGACCCAACCCGCGCTGCCGGACTTTGCCGGACACATACATGCCAAACAGCGTCGCCTTGTGCCGGGCCTTTTCCCGGGGTTCGAAGGCAAGGCCGACGATGCCTGACAACGCGCCGTCCTCGAACGCCCCGAACACCACATCCAGCTTGCTGGTCAGGCGCGACTCCCACCAACTCAGCGGCATTGTTGCGCGCTCGCGCACACTCGAAGTGAAGGCCTGCGGGTGCAGGTCGTAGGCTTCCAGCATCAGCGCCCGATAGTCCAGCGCATGGCTGGCATCCAGTCGTTCAATCCACATGATCAGGCCGTCCGTCGTTGCTCAAGCATCAGCCGTACCGCCAGCGCGGACAGGACAAACCCCATGAAATAACGCTGCAGCGCCAGCCAGGTCGGGTTGTTGACGAACCACGAAGCGATGCCCGCCGCAAAGATCGCGATCAGCAGGTTGACGCAGAAACTGACGCTGATCTGGGTCAGGCCCAGCACGATGCTCTGGGTGAACACCGAGCCATGCTCAGGCGTGATGAACTGTGGAAACACCGACAGGTAAAACACCGCGATCTTCGGGTTCAGCGCGCTGGTGAGAAACCCCATGGTGATCAGTTTGCGCGACGAGTCCGGCGGCAACTGCTGCGCTTCGAAGGGTGAACGTGCGCCGGGTTTGACCGCCTGCCACGCCAGCCACAACAGATACAGCGCGCCGGCCCATTTCAACACTTCGTAGGCCATCGGCACGGCCAGAAAGACCGCGGTCAAACCGGCCGCAGCGGCGAACAAGTGCACGAAGAATCCCGCCACCACGCCGAGCAACGAAGTCACGCCGGCCTTGCGCCCCTGGCAGATCGAACGGGAGATCAGGTAGATCATGTTCGGCCCCGGCGTCAGCACCATCAGCAACGCGGCAGCGGCGAAAATCAGCAAGTCTTGAAGTGGGATCATGGGCAGTCGTATTCCGTTAAACAGACATTGCGTAAATGATCAGACGATCGCGATTCTGAGGCTCGATAAAACGACAGGATCCGACCTCATGTCAACTGGAGTGACGGCGCCGCAGGTGGATCCGGGGGACGGACCTCGCTTCAACCCTTTGCGCCGCCTGCACGTATTGTTAATCGTTAAATATTTACTGCGCTATAAAACATTTTGCTCCGCCGCAAAATACTGGAATACGAATTGAGCGCTCCTATCAACTGGAAAGTCGATACGAATGATTGGAACAAAAACCCCACCGGTTTTATCGTAGTATTTTTTCTGATCAATCCGGGCGTTTTGCAGTCCGCTAGCAGCGCCGTTAGTTGTATAGAAAAAACCCTCAATAGGCAGGCGCTCCAAGTTAAAAGTCGGCCCTGAGTCAGTCCATGCCTTGATTCTCATTTCGGTGTGATCGAGGAAGAAGTAATACGGATCAAGGACAGGCACACGAATAGCTTCATTGAAGGCCCTGACGGCCTCGGCATTTAAATTATCCGTCACCATGAATGCACATGAGTAGGCGTTGGGTCTAGAAGCACCTGCCGGATTTCTGACGTGGGCCAACCACTGTTCCGCTGTCGTGATCCCTTGGTCCCGACACGGCCTGCTAGCCACCGGATACGGGTAGGTGTTGACACTTTCTCCACACCCCCTGCCACCGGGCGTACTTCTATAAAACGTAGCCCCGTCCCACGGAAAGTAACACACCACCTCTACTTTCTCTTTACCAGCAGGCGTACCCAGAACCGGATAAAAAATGAACCCGTTCTTGCCTGCCCAGTTGACTGTCTTAGAGAATTTTACATCCGACCTCACCCACGAGAATGAAACAGCACCGGTTGTTCTTGAGAAGTTGGAGTGAGTCCATGGATCATAAGCAGGATTGGTCTCAGTGATTCGTAAGGTAACACCGGAACAAAGAAAAGCCGGGGCCGACGGCCCGACACAGCTGGCCGCTAGATAGTTGTAACGACTGGTCAAATTCCGCGCGACACTGTCTCCGATTGCATTGCGAAGATTGTCTGAACTCGTGCTCAGCACGCCCATTGAAGTCGAAGTCGAAGTCGAAGTCGAAGTCGAAGTCGAAGTCGAAGTCGAAGTCGAAGTCGAAGGGGTAGACAAACACCCAGACAGGAAGAGCCCACTTAACAGTAGCGCCACATAAATTTTCATTTTATTACCCGCACAAATGAATGACAGGACTGACCTCAATCAGTCAGCCACGACCCACTTCAATAAGTTTCCAGCTACAACGCCATGAGGACATGGACTATTAGATTTGAATAAGTAGATTTTTCCTACTGTTAGATCTGACAGTAGGAAGGCATAAAACCAGATCAATTTGAAATATGTATTCGACCCATTAGATGAATACACTTATTACAAGGCGCACTTGCCTTAATAAGTGAACAGGACGAATAAGCACTCAGGCGGGGGTATTAAGAGAACTCCGATAAAACGGCAGGATCAGGTCCCGTGTCAATGGCGCCAACGAGAGATCGCCGTCGGTGGCCGGATCGATCCAGCGCACCTCTTCAATCTCCGCGGCGGGCGAGACGTCTGAATCGATGGTCAGCTGAAAGAGTTCAGCCTGGACGACAAAACCCGGCTCGTTGGCCGCCGGTGCCGAAAAGGGCCCCAGGTAGGTGGCGTGCGCGGGGTCGATGACCAGTCCAAGCTCTTCTTCCAGCTCACGGGCCAGGGCGTGAACCGGTTGTTCATGGGCCTCGATCTTGCCGCCGGGTTGCATGAAGGCTTCGGTGCCGCGTTTGCGGACCAACAGCGTGCGCCCGTCAGGGCCGATCAGCAGGGCGGCGGCGATGCGGATGGTGCGGGGGGAAGGGGCGGATGAAAGTGTCATGGATCTGAGCGTGCCTTGGGTGAAAGGCGCAAAGGATCACATGGGTGTCGCGCCGGCGTCACGGGGGAAAATAGCGGTCTAGCCCTTTGTGGGAGCGAGCCTGCTCGCGATAGCGGTCTTTCAGTCGACATCCATGGTGAATGTCAGGCCGTCATCGCGAGCAGGCTCGCTCCCACAGGGGGTCAGTGTTAAGGGGGTCAGGGCTGAGCCTGGACTAGCGGATCCGCTTCGAGAAGCGCAGCCGCCACCTCCTCCGGCACTTTCACAAAAACGCTGTATTTCGCCCCTTCCATCGCTTCGAACGCGATCAGTTTCTCCACCAGCGGCCCGCTCAGCACCTTCCCCGCATTGAGCAACAGCATGCCGTTATCGGCATTGAGGTTGCGCGCCAGAATCATGCCGGTCGCCAGGTCCCGGGTCGTCAGTACCTTGACCGTCGGATCGGCCAGTGACACATCGCTCTGGTAGGCGGCGCAGACCTGAATGAAGTCCTCCACCAGATCAGGATCGTAGAGACGACCGGCGTACTGGCGGATATAGACCAGGGCTTCATCGCTGTTCATCTGGCGCTCAAGGATCAGCCCACGCTGCAACTCGATGAAATCCACCGCCAGTTTCAGCCACCGCGCCCCGAGCGGAATCGCCTCGCCCTTGAGCCGGTCGGGGAAACCGGTGCCATCCCAGCGCTCCTGATGGTGAAGGATCAGGCGCGCCGCATCCTTCATCGGATCGAGGGTCATCAGCAACGATTCGCTCTGCTTCGGATAACCGCGATAGCGTTCCTGATCGTTGTGGTGCAGCAAGTCCGCAGGCGCGGTCATCATGCTGTCGGTCCAGCTCAGCTTGCCGATGTTGTAAAGCGCCGCGGCCATGGTCAGGTCGCGGGTACTGCCCTCGTCCAGGCCATGGAGTTTGCAGTACACCCGCACCAGTTCGATGATCTGCCGGTTCGTCTGCTTGGCCGGTGGCAAACGCAGGTTGGCCAGCAGCGAGAACACCTCGGTGCCGGTGACATAGCTGTGTTTGAGCTCTTCGTAGGCCAGGTCGAGCATGTCGGCGGTCTGCTGCAGCTCGGCGGTGCGGGACGCAACGTGTTTCTCCAGGGTCGCGTTGAGCAACCTCAATTCTTCGTTTTGCTCCCAGGTCTCCTGCACCAGATGCAGGCGTTCGCGCTCGGAACGCTGGTAGGCGAGGGATTGTCGCAACGTCAGCAGCAATTCCTCATCGTGCCAGGGTTTGCTGATGTATCGGTCAATCTGCCCGTCGTTGATTGCTTTGACGATCATCGTCAGGTCGGCATAACCGGTCAGCAAAATGCGCAGCGTGTCGGGATGGCGCTGGTGAATGTGCGCCAGCAGCGTGGCGCCGTCCATGTTAGGCATGCGCGCATCGCTCATCACCAGGTCGACGGGCTGTTTCGCCATGATATCCAGGGCTTGCTCCCCGCTGGTGGCCAGCAATACTTCGTAGGGCTGGCCGCGCAAGAGCCGGCGCAGACTGTTGAGGATAGACTCCTCGTCGTCGACCAGCAGAATCGTGGGTTTATCGGCAAAAGTAGTGGGGAGTTGCTCTTCCATGGCATTACCTCAAGCAAAACGGGCGTCGTCGCGTCAATCATCAGCCAGAACATTCCGTTTCTGGCGCTGCCTGAGCTACAGGCTAGATGATTTCCAGCGACGCCCCTGGAAATGATTCGTTTCAGGCGACCGGGCGAAGTGCTGCACAGGCGACTATGCTCAGTTCACTCGGATCCACTTTATGCGCTTGGCCACGTGATCAGGGAAAGGATGCCCCTATGAGCACACCGCACCACCACATTGCCACCGCTCCCGGCGTATGCCTATGAATACGCTGCTGGCACGAACCAACCGTCGGATACTTATCGTCGACGACACCGCGTCTATTCATGCGGACTTCATCAAGATCCTCAGCCCGCCATCGCCCGAAGACGACGACCTGATCAGCGCCGAAAAAGCCCTGTTCGGGACGCAAGCGACGGCAACCCTGCAAAGTTTCATGCTCGATTCGGCGTTTCAGGGGCTGGAAGCACTGGACAAGGTTGAACGAGCGCTGGCCAACGACCTGCCCTATGCGATGGCTTTCATCGACATGCGCATGCCGCCGGGCTGGGACGGCCTGGAAACCATCGAACGGCTGTGGCAGGTCGATCCCAAGCTGCAAGTGGCGCTCTGTACCGCTTATTCCGACTATTCCTGGGAAGACATCGATGAACGCCTGGAACTGGGCGATCGCCTGCTGATCCTGAAAAAACCGTTTGATGCGATCGAGATCCGTCAGCTCGCCAGCGCCCTGACCGCCAAATGGCAAATGACCGAAGACGCCGAACTGAAGATGTCGTTGCTGGAACAGGCCGTGGAAGAACGCACCCGGGAGCTGTCCGACGCCAACATCATCGTGCAGAACAGCCCGACCATTCTGTATCGCCTGCGGGGCGAACCGTCGTTTCCGCTGATGTACATCTCCCATAACATCACCAAGTACGGTCATGTCGCGGCGAATCTGGTCGCCTCGGCCAACTGGGCCCGGGAGTTGATCCATCCCGACGACCAGCCGAAAGTCGACACGGCCATGGCCCGAGTGCTGGATCGCCATGCGGGTGGCGCGTCCATCGAGTTTCGGATGCGCACCGGCGACGGTGCCTGGCGCTGGGTCGAAAACCGCTATATTCCGGTGCGAGACGCCGAAGGACGTTTACTGGAAGTCGAAGGCATCATCATCGACGTCACTGAACGCAAGGTCGCCGAGGAGAAAATCGCCCTGCTGGCCCGCACCGACGGGCTGACGGGGCTGGCCAACCGTGCCACCTTGATCGAGCGCCTGCATCAGGCCTTCGCCGCTGCGCGCCGGGGGGCAACACCGTTCGCGATGTTCTACCTGGACCTTGACCACTTCAAACGCATCAACGATACCCTCGGTCATCCGGTGGGCGATCTGTTGCTGCAGGAAGTGGCCCGGCGCATCAAAGCCTGTGTGCGCGAAAACGACGTGGTCGCCCGCCTCGGCGGCGACGAGTTTGCCATCCTGCAACTGGACGTCAGCGACCCGACCCAGTCCGCGTCCCTGGCGGCCAAGGTCCGCGACGCACTGGTGCTGCCCTACTCCCTGGCCGGCAATGACGTGCGGGTGTCGGTCAGCATCGGCATCAGCAGCTATTCGCCGCGCATCACCAGCGCCGACGGCTTGCTCAGCCAGGCTGACATGGCGCTGTATCGCTCCAAGGAAAAGGGCCGCAATCAGTATCACTTCCACTCCGAGGAGATCAATCAGGAGGTGGTCGAGCGCATGACCATCGCCAGCGAACTGCGCACGGCCATCGACCATGAAGAACTCGAACTCAGATACTGGCCAGAAGTCGACCTGAGCAGCGGCAAGATCCTCGGCATGGAAGCCCAGGTCTGCTGGAACCACCCCGAGCGCGGCTTGCTGGAAGCGTCGGCGTTCCTGCCGGCCGCGGAAAAAACCGGCGCCATCATCCCCCTCGGGCACTGGGTGCTGGATCGCGCCTGCCAGCAAATGCGTCTGTGGCGCGACGAAGGCATGGCGCCCCCGGTGATTGCCATCAAACTGTCCCTGGCCCAACTGAAAAGCGGGCCCGAGCTGATCTATGACGTACTGCGCACCACCGCGCGCTGGGAATTGTGCGCCTGGGACCTGCGCTTCGATGTCACCGAAGCCACCCTGGCCCAGACCAAATGGACCCACAACGACGTGCTGCCACGCCTGCGCGAGCTGGGGGTGAAGATCGCCATCGACGACTTCGGCACCGAATACTCCTCGTTCGACTACCTCAAGACCTACCAGGTCAATCACCTGAAACTCGCCCAGGCTTTCATCGACACCGCTGCCCGCGACCCGGCAAGTGCCAACACGTTGCGCGCAATCATCAATTTCGCTCGAGAAGTAGGGATCGGAATCATCGCCGAAGGTGTCGAAACCCAGGAACAGCGCAGTTCGCTGATGGCCACAGGCTCGCCAATGAACGCACAGGGTTACTTTTTCAGTAAAGCGGTCAGCAGCCAACAAGCCGCCCAGTTGCTCAAAGCCGGCAGCATCGTGCCCGCAAGCCACGGACCGATCCTGGACAACCCGCACGCCACGGAGGACAAGTGATGAAAACGTCGTCCGTCCGGACCAACCGGCGCATCCTGATCATCGACGACACGCCTTCGATTCATGAGGATTTTCGCAAGATCCTCGGCCCGGACTCTGAAGGTGAGCAGACCCTGGCTGGCACTGAAGAGGCGCTGTTCGGCACGCAACAGCCGGCTCGGCTGACCTTCCAGCTCGATTCCGCCTACCAGGGCCAGGAAGCCCTTGAGCTGGTCCAGCGGGCCCAGGCCGAAGGTCGCCCCTACGCCATGGCGTTCACCGACATGCGCATGCCGCCGGGTTGGGACGGGCTGGAAACCATCGAACAGCTCTGGAAGATCGACCCGCACCTGCAAATCGCGCTGTGCACCGCCTATTCGGATTACAGCTGGGAGGACATGGCTGAACGGCTGGAGTTCGGCGACCAGTTACTGGTGTTGAAAAAACCCTTCGACAGTCTGGAAATCCGCCAGATGGCCAGCGCCCTGACCTGGAAATGGCAGATGACCCAGGACGCGGAGACAAAAGTGCAAAGCCTGGAGCAAACCATCGAGGCGCGGGTCCACGAACTGCTCAAGGTGTCCCACCTGTTGCAATACGACGTACTGACCGAGCTGCCCAACAGCACGTTGCTCGGAGATCGACTGAACCAGTCCCTGGCGTTGTCGCGCCGCCATGACAAGCAGCTGGCGGTGATGTTCCTGGGTCTTGATCGCTTCAAGCGCATCAACAATGCCCTGGGCCATCCGGCCGGTGACGAGATGCTCAAACGGGTCGGGCAAAACCTGGTGTCCACGGTGCGCGAATCCGATTCGGTGTTTCGCTACGGCGCTGATGAGTTCGTGGTGATCCTCGCTGACATCCGCCATCCCCAGCAGACCAAAGGCATCGCCGAAAAACTCTTGAACGCCATTGGCACGACCCAGCACATCGCCGGCCATGACCTGAGCGTAACCGCCAGCCTGGGCATCAGCATATACCCCGATGATGGCTTCGATGCGATCGCGCTGATCAAGAAAGCCGAAACCGCGATGCGTCACGTCAAGGAAAGCGGCCCCAACGACTTCCGCTTTTTCATCGAAGAAATGAACCAGCGCGCCCGGGACCAGCAGACCATCGAGTCGGGCATTCGCCTGGCATTGGAGCGGGACGAATTTGTCCTGCATTACCAGCCCAAGCTCGACCTGGGCACCGGTGAGGTAGTCGGCGCAGAGGCCTTGATTCGCTGGCAGAAACCGGGGCATGGCTGGGTCTACCCGACGGACTTCATTGGCGTGGCCGAAGACAGCGGCTTGATCGTACCGTTGAGCAAATGGGTGCTGGCCCAGGCCTGTCGGCAAGCCTGCGCCTGGCAGGCGGCGGGGCTGCCGAGGCTGTGCATGTCGGTGAATGTGTCGGCCATCGACTTTCGCCAACGAGGCTTTGTCGAAGGCATTGAACAGGTCCTGAAACAAACCGGTCTGGACCCGTCATTGCTGGAGCTGGAAATCACCGAAGGCGTGCTGATGCAGAACGTCGATGCCACGGTCACCGCCCTGAACCGGATCAAGGCCATGGGGGTGCGGCTGGCCATCGACGACTTCGGCACCGGTTATTCCAGCCTGAGTTACCTGCGGCGTTTTCCCATCGACGTGCTGAAAATCGATCAGTCGTTCATTCGTGGCCTGAGCCGTGACATCAACGACGCAGCGCTGGTCAGCGCCATCATCAGCCTGGGCAAGAGCCTGAAACTGACCATCATCGCCGAAGGGGTGGAAACCCTCGAACAACTGGATTTCCTCAAGGCCCATCAGTGCGAGGAAGGCCAGGGCTACTACTTCAGCAAAGCCGTGGCGCCGGATGACTTCGTGCACTACCTGACGTCGGTGAAATCCCCTCCCCCTGCCGCCACATGACCGATAAGCAGCGACACACGGGCTATCCGCCAAGGAATTACAGGATGTCGCCATTTCTCTACCGCTTGCTCTTGATGCCTCTGCTCGGAGTCTGTCTGACGGCCAGCGGCGCGCCACTGGACGAACCACTCAAACCGCTGCCGGCCGTGCCGCAGCAAAACCCTCTGCGTGTCGAACTCGGTCGCCAGTTGTTCAACGAGCCACGTTTATCGGTCAACGGCAGCCTCTCGTGTGCCAGTTGCCATCGCCTGGAAAGCGGTGGCGCCGATAACAAGGCGTTTTCCATCGGTTTCAACGGCCAGCCAGTGGCGGTCAATACTCCGAGCGTGTTTAACGCCAGCCTGAACTTCCGGCAATTCTGGAACGGCCGCGCCGACACCCTGGAAACCCAGGTCCACGCCGTGGTGCAAAGCCCCAGTGAGATGGGCAGCAACTGGGAATACGTGGTGCAGACGCTGTCCGCCGACGCCGCTTATCGAACCGCGTTCGGCAACGCCTACCCGGACGGCGTGACCATGATCAATGTGCAAAACGCCCTGGCGACCTACGAGCGCACGTTGATCAGTGCCAACTCGCGTTTCGACCAATACCTGCTGGGCGACACCGACATTCTCACCCGCGAGGAGAAATACGGTTACCAACGCTTCAAGGATTACGGCTGTATCGCCTGCCATCAGGGAATCAATATCGGCGGCAACATGTTCCAGAAATTCGGGGTGATGGGCGATTACTTCAAGACACGAGGCAACCCGACCGACACCGACCTGGGCCGCTACCTGCTGACCAAGGACGAAGAGGACCGCTACGTGTTCAAGGTGCCGAGCCTGAGGAACGTCGCCGTGACCGCGCCGTACTTTCACGACGGCTCGGCCAAAACCCTCGAAGACGCCGTAGAGGTGATGTTCTCATTTCAACTGGGACGCATCCCCTCTGTCGAGGACAAGGTGCTGATCATCAAATTCCTCAAGACCCTGACCGGTGAATGGGAGGGCAAACCATTATGAAAATATCCCGCCGACGCAGTGTGGCACTCCTCGGTATCATGGCCCTGATACTGGCCTCGACACTGCTGTTTCTGTACCTCAAATCCAACTCCAATCAGACGTCGACCTACACCGAATCCCGGGATCTGATTTCCCGGATGAAACAGCTGAATGCGCAGTGGGAAACGGAAATCCTCAAGGCCAGGATTGCGATCAACCACAACTACGATCCGCTGGTCACACCGCTGACCGAGATGACGCTCCTGTGGGAACGGTTCGACACAATGTCGTCGAATCACAGCCGCAACACCTCGCCCGTCTGGTTGACCAGCCATGATGCGTACCTGAGCGCCTTCGAGGAAAAGATCCGGCTGGTTGAGCAGTTCAAGTCTCACAATGCTGTGTTGCGCAACTCACTGGCGTTTCTGCCGACCGCCGAAGACGACATTCAGGAACCCCTCGCCCAGTTGCAGGACGGCGACAAACTGCAACTGCAGAACATCGCCAACGACACCTATGACCTGGTACTCAGCACCATGGAGTTCGCCATGGTCACCTCTGACGACAAGGCCGCCGAAATCCTGGTGGGATTGAGCAAACTGAAAGTGAACAAACTGCGACTGCCGGAGGAGTTCCACAGTCCGCTGGATGTGCTCAGTAACCATATTGAGCTGATTCTGCGTGAGCAACCGGTGGTCAACCGCTTGCTGGAAAACATCGAGGCGATTCCCGTGGCCGAGCGGCTCGACGGCATCACCGATCTGCTGAACAACGATCAGCAGCGCACCGATGCGGTCGACCAGCGTTATCACTTTTACATGCTGGTGTTTTCGGTGCTGCTGGTGCTGTTGCTGGTGTACCTGGCGATTCACTTGATGCGCAGTTTCACCGTGATCAATCGCGTCAACAAGGCCCTGAAAACCGCCAATGATGACCTCGAAAAACGGGTCGAAGAACGCACCCGCGAACTCAAGGATACCCAGAGCGAACTGCTGGACACCGCGCGCCAGGCCGGCATGGCGGAAATCGCCACCAATGTGTTGCACAACGTCGGCAACGTACTCAACAGCGTGAACATCTCCGCCGACCTGGTCAGCCGCAAACTGCGCAGCAGCAAGGCCCAGGGGCTGGGCAAGGCGATGCAGCTGATTAACGAGCATCAAGGCGACCTCGGGGCCTTTCTGACCCAGGACGCGAAAGGCAAATTGCTGCCCGGCTATCTGAATCAACTGGTCGACGCCATCGCGCTCGAACAACAAAGCATGACCGACGAACTCGCCCAACTGACCAAAAGCGTCGACCACATCAAGGACATCGTCGCCACCCAGCAGTCCTACGCCGGCGCCAACAGCCTGATGGAACCGCTGCACATCAGTGAACTGCTGGAAGACGCCCTGCGCATGAACTCCGGTGCCCTGACCCGGCACCACGTCACCGTGGTCAAGGAGTACAACGAGGTGCCGCAGGTCATGGGCGACAAACACCGGTTGCTGCTGATCCTGATCAACCTCATCAGCAATGCCAAATACGCCATGTCCGACCTCAGCAATCGTCCGCGACAAATGACCCTGGGGGTGAAAATCGTCGAAGACTCCACCCTGCAAATCAGCGTCAAGGATGATGGCGAAGGCATCGCGCCGGAGAACATGACGCGCATCTTTGCCCACGGTTTTACCACCCGCAAGGAAGGCCACGGTTTTGGTCTGCACAGCTGCGCACTCGCGGCGATAGAGATGAACGGCCATCTCAGCGCCCACAGTGACGGGCCCGGCAAGGGCGCGCAGTTCACCTTGCAGATTCCGCTGAAAACCGTCCCGGAGGAGGCATGAGTGAGCATTCGAACCGACGCATTCTGTTGATCGACGACACACCGTCGATTCATGACGACTTTCGCAAGATCCTCACCCCGGTTCCGGTGGAGCACCTGGAACTGGACGAGATGGAAGCCACGCTGTTTGGCCGTGAAATCAAAACCACCACGGCCCTGTTCGAACTGGATTCGGCGTATGGCGGCCAGGAAGGCCTGGGCAAACTCACTCAGGCCTTGCAGGAAAGCCGGCCCTACGCCCTCGCGTTCGTCGACATGCGCATGCCTGAAGGCTGGGACGGCGCGCAAACCATCGAACATCTGTGGCAGGAAGATCCGCACCTGCAAGTGGTGGTGTGTACCGCGTATTCCGACTATTCCTGGGATGAGCTGTTGGACCGACTGCAAGCCCATGATCGGTTGCTGATCCTGAAAAAACCGTTCGACAACATCGAAGTCCAGCAGATGGCCAACACCCTGCTGACCAAATGGGAGATGACCGAACGCGCCTCCGTGCAGATGAGCCATCTGGAGCATCTGGTGGACCAGCGCACCACGCAGTTCAAACAGGCCAGCGAGGCGTTGCAGCGGGAAATCGACGAGCGCAAACAGCTTGAATCGCAACTGGTGCAATCGGAAAAACTCGCGTCCCTGGGGCAATTGGCGGCCGGCGTTGCCCATGAAATCAACAACCCCATCGGCTTCATTTCTTCCAACCTTGGCAGTCTTGATGGCTACTTCAAGCAACTGCAAGACATGCTCGATGCCTATCGCGAGGCCGAAGAGGCGATTGCTTCAAATGAGGTGATCGAACGGCTTGGGCAGTTACGGGAACGCATCGAGCTGGAATTTCTGCGCGAGGACATTCCATTGCTGATCAAGGAATCCAAGGAGGGCATCAACCGGGTGGGGCAGATCGTCAAGGACCTGAAGGACTTCTCCCGGGTGGATTCCAACCAGGAATGGCAGTGGACCAATCTGCAACAGGGCATCGAGTCGACCTTGAACATCGTCGCCAATGAACTCAAGTACAAGGCCGATGTGCTGAAGGAGTATCAGCCATTGCCCGACATCGAGTGCCTGCCATCGCAAATCAACCAGGTGATCATGAACCTGATCGTCAACGCGTCCCAGGCGATGGGCCCACAGCGGGGCACCATCACCCTGCGCACCGGGTTTGAGGGTGAACGGGTGTGGATTGAGGTGGCCGACACCGGCTCCGGTATTGCGCCGGACAGCCTGCAGAAAATCTTTGATCCGTTCTTCACCACCAAACCGGTGGGCCAGGGGACAGGGCTTGGGTTGTCCTTGTCCTATGGCATCGTCAAGAAGCACCGGGGGGATATTTCGGTGCGCAGTGAAGTGGGCGTGGGCAGCACGTTCCGAGTCGAACTGCCCGTGCACCAGACACACTCAGCCACCTGAACACCGTAATAAATGCAGGAGTGAGCCTGCTCGCGATGGCGGTATGTCAGTCGCCCTTGATGTTGACTGACATGGCCCTATCGCGAGCTGGCTCACTCCTACAGGGGATTTGCAGTGTCCGAGGTCAGGTGGCCTCCTGGAAATCCATCTCCGGTGGCTGACGGCGGAAGCCACCGGTCAGCACCGCCAGGTACACCACGCCAATCGCCAGCCAGCTCAGGCCCAGGTAGATTGCCAGGTGATCGAGGCTGACCATCAGCCACAAATCCGCCGCCAGGCCAATGAACGGGAATAACAGGAACAGCACGAACTCGCGCAGGCCTTTGTTTGCACCGCCGATCCAGTAATGAAAGATCACCGACAAATTCACCAGACTGAACGCCAGGAACGCGCCGAAGTTGATGAACGAGGTCGAGGTGGTGACGTCCAGTTTCAGCGCCAGCAACGCGACCACGGCGCACAGCAGGATGCTGTTGACCGGTGTGCCAAAGCGCTCATGCAAGCTACCGAAAAATGATTTAGGCAGCACGCCGTCGCGGCCCATGGCGAACAACAAACGCGAACCACTGGCCTGAGCCGACAGGCCCGAGGCGAACTGGCCGACGATCAGGCCGATCAGGAAGATCGTCACGAACAGGTCGCCACCGATGTTGCGGGCGATTTCATAAGCGGCCGAGTCGACGCTGTCGAACTGGAACGAGGGATGGGCGATCTGCACGAAGTACGAGACGCTGACGAAGATCAGCCCGCCGATCAGGGTAATCAACATGATCGCCCGCGGAATGGTACGACGTGGGTCGCGGGTTTCTTCGGTCAGGGTGCTGACCGCGTCGAACCCGAGGAACGAGTAACAGGCGATGGCCGCGCCACTCATGATCAGCGGCATCTGCATGTCGCCGTTGAAGAACGGCTTGATCGACCACAACGGCGTGCTCGCATCGCCCCCGACGTAGTGGATGCACAGCGCGACGAAGGCGATCAGCACCAGGAACTGCACCAGCATCAGCAAGGCATTGATGCCGTTGGCCAGTTTCAGGCCGACGATGTTGATCGCGCTGGTGATGCCGATGAACGCCAGCACCCAGATCCACTGCGGCACGGCCGGGAACGCGGAATTGAGGTAGGCCGCACCGATCAGCCAGATCGCCATCGGCAGGAACAGATAGTCGAGCAGCACCGCCCAACCGGCGATGAACCCCAGCTTCGGGCTGATGGCCTTGCGGACATAGCTGTAGGCGGAACCGGCGACGGGGAATGCCGAGGCCATTCGGCCGTAGCTCATCGCGGTGAAAAACATCGCCACCAACGCCGCCAGATACGCGGCCGGGACCATGCCGGCGGTGGATTGAGCGAGGATGCCAAAGGTGCCGAGCACAATGATCGGCGTCATGTAGGCGATGCCGAACAGCACCACCGAACCCAATGACAGGGTGCGTTGCAAACGAGCCATGAGCGACTACTCCGAATTTATTAGATTTATGGCAGAGCCGAGTTCGGCGCTAAATTTCGGGTGTTTCGTTGTTGTTTTGGGTGATCGGTCAAACAGGTGTGTTGTCTGTCAGGACCTCTTCGCGAGCAGGCTCGCTCCCACAGGGGATCTGCAGTGGACACAAACTCAATGTGGGAGCGAGCCCGCTCGCGACAGGGCCACTCGGAGCAATGCAACATCCGGATCAGCGCGAAGGAATCAGCAACTCCCGCACACCAGAAGCCTGCTCGACAATCTCACCCGGCAACTTCAGCCGCTGGTCATCCAGATACCGGTAATCCTTGCGTGCCGCCTCCAGCCGGCTGAAATCCAGCTCAACCGCAAACTGCCCTTCATCGCGCCCGGCCTCGAACAACAGGGTGCCGAGCGGATCCACAAGCGCACTGCCACCGGCAAACACCAATCCGTCATCACTCTCTTTGACCCGATTGACCATCAGCGCAAAGGCCTGGTTTTCCTGGGCCCGGGCCATGATCGCGGTGCGGTGAGTGGGGCCGTAAGGGTCCATGTTGCCGTTGGTGACGATCAGCAATTCGGCGCCCAGTTGCGCCAGGGCGCGGGCAGTTTCCGGGAATTCGATGTCGTAGCAGATCAGCAGACCGACGCGCACGCCGTTCCACTCGCAAGTGGCGTAACGGTCGCCCGCCTCGAACACGCCGCGATCCGACGCCCACAGATGGGTCTTGCGGTATTTCAGGGCGATGCCTTCGGGGGTAATCAGCAGCGTGGTGTTGTAGAAGCGGCCGTTGTCGTTCTCGGCCATGCCGATCACCACGGCGATATTGCGTTCGCGGGCAGCCGCCACGACGGCGCTGACCGTCGGCCCGTCCAGCGGTTCGGCGGTCTTGGCCACGGTGTCGGCAGTCGGAAAGCCCATCAGGTGGGTTTCCGGGAAGACGATCAGTTGCGTATCCGCGTGGCAGGCAGCGATGGCCGCCAGGGCGCGTTCGAGGTTGTACGCTGTGCCGTTGTCACGGCCCGCCAACTGGGCGAGTTCGACTTTCATGGGTATTCCTTGTTTTGGGCCGAGCGGCAGAAAGATTGCCCGGTCTGTGTCTGTGCGCCAGTATGCGCAGCAAGCCACCGGCCGGGGAATCACGCCGCTGGGGTAACCCGATAGGGGTAGAGGCATGACACTTTCGTTAGACGACATCGCGTGGCACCGCTCGGTCGGGCAACTGATCGACGCCCTCGACAAGCCCAACTTCTGGACGCAGCTGATGCGCCTGCTGGATCAGTACGTGACCTTCGATAGCTGGGTGGCACTGCTTTTCAGCGCGGACCAGCACCCGCAGGTGTTCGCCGAATGCCCGGGCGAGGACGGCAGCCCTGATCAGCTGTTTCAGGATTACCTGCGCGGGCTCTATCTGCTTGATCCGTTCTACATCGCCTGCCGCGAACAATCGCGCACCGGCCTCTATCGTCTGTCGGAAGTGGCGCCGGAGCACTTCGAGCTGACCGAGTATTACCAACGATACTTTCGTCTGAATGTGGTGGCCGACGAAATCCAGTTCAATTGCCAGCTCGAAGGGGACCGCACGCTGTGCCTGTCATTGGGCAGCAAGCAGCGTTTCAGCGGCCAGCAGATTGCCTTGCTGTCGCTGATCCAGCCTTGGGTGCTCGGCCTGTTGCGCCAGCGCCTGCCCTACGAAATCAACGAGGCCGTGGCCCTCGCGCCAGCACCGATCCAGGGCGATTGGCGCGTGCAGCTGGAAGCCTCGGTGCAACAACTCAAGGGCGCGCAACTGACCGCCCGGGAACTGGATGTCGGGCGCTTGATGCTCAGCGGTTGCTCCAGTAAAGAAATCGCCCGTAAGCTGGAAATCTCTGTTGAAACCGTGAAAGTCCACAAGAAACACATGTACAGCAAGCTGGGGATCAAATCCCAGTCCGAGCTGTTTTCGATATTTCTCCAGGCGCAAAATGCCTGATTGCAACGCGGAGTGCTTTTTACTGTGGGAGCGAGCCTGCTCGCGATTGCGGTCTTTCATTCAGCATTGATGTCGACTGAACCACCGCAATCGCGAGCAGGCTCACTCTCACAGGGATCTGTGTGTATCCATGCACCTGCTGCGTTGAAATTATTGAGTCCGAACCAAGGAACCCGTATGAGCCTGTCACTCCTGAGCCGCTACGCCTTCTTTGCTGCCTGTGTGATTTTCACCCTCGCCAGCTTGCCCTTCCTGGAACACGACTGGCTCTGGCCAATCACCGCCGTGACGGGCGTCCTGAGTCTGGTGGGCCTGTTCGATCTACTGCAAAGCCCTCACGCAGTGCGGCGCAACTACCCGATCCTGGGCAATATTCGCTATCTGGTGGAGGGCATTCGCCCGGAGATCCGCCAGTACCTGCTCGAATCCGACAGCGACGCCCTGCCCTTCTCCCGGGCCCAGCGCTCGCTGGTCTATTCCCGGGCCAAGAATGAAAGCGCTGACAAACCCTTCGGCACGCTGATCGATGTGTACCAATCGGGTTTCGAATTCATCGGCCACTCGATGCGTCCTGCGCCGTTGAGCGATCCGAGCAATTTCCGCGTCATCGTCGGTGGCCCACAGTGCACCCAGCCGTACTCGGCCTCGGTGTTCAACATCTCGGCCATGAGTTTCGGCTCGCTCAGTGCCAACGCCATTCGCGCGTTGAATCAGGGCGCCAAACTCGGCAACTTCGCCCATGACACCGGCGAAGGCAGCATCAGTGCGTATCACCGGGAAAACGGCGGCGACCTGACCTGGGAACTGGGCAGCGGCTACTTCGGCTGTCGCACTGCCGATGGCCGCTTCGACCCGGAACGCTTCGCCGCCCAGGCGCAAACGCCGCAAGTGCGGATGATCGAAATCAAGATGTCGCAAGGGGCTAAACCCGGGCATGGCGGCATCCTGCCCAAGCACAAAGTCACCAAGGAAATCGCCGAAACCCGCGGCATCCTGATGGGCGAAGACTGCATCTCGCCGTCTCGGCACAGCGCATTTTCCACGCCGATCGAACTGATGCAGTTCATCCAGCAGTTGCGTGAACTGTCCGGCGGCAAACCGGTGGGCTTCAAGTTCTGCCTCGGTCACCCTTGGGAATTCATGGGCATCGCCAAGGCCATGCTGGAAACCGGCATCCTTCCGGACTTCATCGTGGTCGACGGCAAGGAAGGCGGCACCGGCGCCGCGCCCGTGGAGTTCACAGACCACATCGGCGTGCCGATGCGCGAAGGCCTGCTGTTCGTGCACAACACGCTGGTGGGCCTGAACCTGCGGGACAAAATCAAACTCGGTGCCAGCGGCAAGATTGTCAGTGCCTTCGACATCGCCAGCGTCCTGGCCATCGGTGCCGACTGGGCCAACTCGGCGCGCGGCTTCATGTTTGCCATCGGCTGCATCCAGTCGCAAAGCTGCCACACCAACAAATGCCCGACCGGCGTCGCCACTCAAGACACCTTGCGCCAGCGTGCGCTGGTGGTTCCGGACAAAGCCCAGCGGGTCTACAACTTCCACCGCAACACACTCAAGGCCCTGGCGGAAATGCTCGCGGCGGCCGGCCTCGATCACCCATCGCAGTTGTCAGCCAAGCACTTGGTGCGACGTATGTCCGCGACCGAGATCAAGCTGTTCTCGCAGTTGCATGTGTTCTTGAAGCCGGGGGAATTGCTCACCGGTGAGGTGAATGGCGAGTTTTACTCGCGGATGTGGCAGATGGCGCGGGCGGACAGTTTTGAGCCTAAAGAGGTGGTTGCTGCGTAAAGATCGCTCTGCATGCCAGCCTTACGGACAGGCTGGCATCAGCGACACGTTCACGCTTCGCGCTCGCCATACAGGACAAATCTCGAGAAGAAAAACCCGCAAACCA
Organism: Pseudomonas sp. SG20052; assembly: GCF_031766055.1. Classification (NCBI taxonomy): domain Bacteria; kingdom Pseudomonadati; phylum Pseudomonadota; class Gammaproteobacteria; order Pseudomonadales; family Pseudomonadaceae; genus Pseudomonas; species Pseudomonas sp. SG20052. The sequence goes on from NZ_CP134498.1 coordinate 5,449,494, forward strand.
GACTCAACAGCGAGAACGACCCTACGGTCATCAGCCCGTGGATTTTCCAGACATCAGCGTAATGTCCGACAACGAAACTCATGCCCCCCATGAAAAACACATACAGCAGATAACGAAGTACCGACCCCCCGGCCTCAAACGTGTAGAGCGCATGCACATAGAATGAGAACGTCGCGGCCACACAAAACGCCGAAAAATTACTGACGGCCTGACTAAGCTCGGCCGCAGTGGTCAGTACATAAAATAGCTGCCAATGGATAAGCGTATTGGCCACTCCAATGACTGCGTAGGTAGAAAATTCTTTCCATAAAGCTTTCATGTCCGATCCTTGACCCATTCCCGTTTCAGGCGCCGTTCAAACCTAAAGTCGAGGACAGGTGCGCGTCTACTGTAAGAACTAACAGGTAGCGCGGCATTCCAGACCAATGGTCACGGGGTTCACCACTGGAGAGAGCGGACCCGGGCGGGTTCTTTCATGACAATAAAGCCGTAGTCCCCCAGCAGATAAATCCGATAAAACAGACTGTCCACCAGCGGTGGATACCCCTGATAACCCACCAGCGTCGCGTTACGCCGTTCCTTTTCCCTGACCACATTAGTGATGCCTGTTTTCGGCAGATTTTCCGCGAGCATGTAGAAATCGATGTTTAACAAGTAATGCAAAACCGGCATCTGCTTGAACGACCCGGCGGCCCCCACCAGCCAGTGATCGGAGTACGTCACCGACATATAAATGCGCTTGGCTTCGCGCAACGCCGGGCGCGAAGCAATGTCGGCACTCAAGGCGTACAGCGCATTCGTCGCGAAGGTTTTTTGTAACGTCAGCACCCGTCCATACGCGAAGGAAAGTGAAAGCATCGCCAACAATGGGACCAGCAACAGCAGCGGCAGCTTTCCGTGGACCGACGCCAGCGCCAGATGGCTCAGGTAGAACAGCAATACGAGCACGACAGCAAAGCCCATCAAGGTACGGGCGCCTTCATTGAAGTCGCGGAAAAACAAAGAGACGCCCGGCACCAGCACCATCAGGACGGGCAAGATCAACAGGCACAGCAGGCCGATCATGGTTTTGTTCAGCCCAGTACCGGCACGCTCCAGCACGCGCTGTCCCACGCGCACGGCACCGAACAGGGCGCACAGCAACAGCGCGGCGAATACCCAGGCAAAGCCGCCATGGAACAGCAGCACGATTTTTTCCAGCACCCAGCCCGCGCTGGTTTCTATTTGCTGCAACGGCGCCGCTGCCCCGTTCAACAATGAGGTGCGCTTCTGAGTCATGAAGGAATAGGCGGTGGCGTAATAGATCAACCCTGCCAGACCCACCTGTACAACTTTGCAGCCGATCAATCGCCACCACGCAGGCCATGCCAATGGGTCGTCCGTGCGCCGCAGCAACTCCATACAACACAGACCGAGAAACACATTAAAGCTGACCTGATAAAGCCCGATGGCCAAGGCGATCAGCGCGGCCGGTATCAGCAGGTGCTGAACACGCGAAGGGCTTTGAAAGGTGATCGCGTAGATCACCGCCACCAGGCTGAGCGCCATGCTCGGTCCGTCGTATTGGTACGACAGGTTTTGCAGGAAGAACGGGTTGTACCAAAGCGGCAGCACCACCAGGCAATGGGCGAACGTCGGTTCAGGGAAATAGTGAAACGTCAGCCGGGTCAGGGCCCAGCTCATCGCCAGCGTGGCGATCAACAGCGGCAGCGGGAAGATGTTCGGCGCGGCGCCGCTGAAGGTCAGCAGGTTGTAGAACCACTGCGCGAACAGCCGGCCGTCCTCCGCCCAGCCGGTACCCGCGGCCAGGGCACGCCAGTTGTCATCGATGTAGGGATAATCCGCGAGGATCAGCGGCAGGATGTACACCAGCGTCGCGAAAAGAAACAACAACCAGACTTGGCGGCCGGTGAGTTCTTTGTCGAGCCATTCGCTGATCTGCATGCCGGCGCCTCAAGGGAATTCCGCCTTCAATCAATAAAGCTTTGAACCTCGACGGTCGTCAGAGATCGCCGACCTGCGTGTCTTTTAGACAGGCGGTTGTCGCCTCGGCAGTGCACAGAGACGCTCCGTAATATCCGCACTTTGCAATTGCCGCCGAATCCCTGCACCCTGCGCGCCGCCAATGTGCAGCGCGCAACCTTTTGTGTCGCCGGCGCTCCTACTTCAACCCCCGTTCCAGAGCCCGCAGCCATGACGACTGAACGCGATCACCGGATCGACTTTTTCCGAGGCCTGGCGCTGATCTTCATTTTCTGGGATCACGTGCCCCACAACCCGCTGGGTCAAATCACTCTGCGTAACGTCGGCTTCAGCGATGCCGCCGAAGTCTTTGTGTTTCTCGCCGGTTACGCGGCGGTCCTGGCCTACGGCAAGATCCTGGCCCGCGACGGTTACCTGATTGCCTGCGTGAAAATCCTGCGCCGCGCCTGGGTGCTGTATGTGGTGCATATTTTCCTGCTGGCGATGCTGATGGGCATCGTGTTCTTCGCCAACAGCCATGTGGAGACCCGAGATCTGGTGGAGGAGATGGGCATGCACCACTTCATCAGCAATCCGCAGCAAGCCTTGATCGATGAGTTGCTGTTGCGCTTCAAACCGAACCTGATGGACCCATTGCCGCTCTACATCGTGCTACTGGCCGGTTTGCCGCTGGTGCTGCCGATATTTGTGCGCAAACCATGGGTGGTGGTGGCGATGTCGTTTGCGGTGTACCTGACGGTGCCGTTGTTCGGCTGGAATCTGGCGGCCATCAAGGACGGCGTGTGGTATTTCAACCCCATCGCCTGGCAACTGTTGTTCGTACTCGGCGGTGCCGCTGCGATTCACACGCAGCGCCCACGCTTGCCCGACAGGCGCCCGTTGCTGCGCCAGCCATTGTTTGTGAGTGCGGCGTTATACGCAGGCGTCGCCGGTGTACTGACCGTATTGTGGCGGTGGCCGCAACTGCATGATGCGATGGTTCCGACCAGCCTGAGCAATCTGTTGTACCCGATCAGCAAGACCGACCTGTCGCCGGTGCGACTGCTGCACTTCCTGGCGCTGGCGTATGTCACGGCGAAACTGTTGCCGGACACTGGCTGGACGCAGAACTGGCTGGCCCGGCAATGCAGTCGCATGGGCCGTTATTCGCTGGAAGTGTTCTGCCTCGGGGTGTTGCTCGCGCCGCTGGCAGACATGATCAATGCCCTGACCGACGATGCGTTTGCCATGCAAATCTTCACCGCGCTGGTGGGTGCAGGATTGATGGGGTTGTTGGGGGTGTGGCTGGATTTCAACAAGCGCCTGACCGCACCGATTCAACCGGTCGCCGTCCATTAAGAAACTCCGCGCCTTTGTGGCGAGCCAGCTCGCTCGCCACCGGAGATTTCGTCAGCCAATAAAAAGGCCCCGGCCAATGGACCGGGGCTTTTGCGTTTCAGGCGTTACGACTTACGCAGCCGAACGCACCGCACCTTGCGACACATTGGTCGGTTGCAGCTTGAACACGTAGAACAACACCGTCAGCAGCACCAGGAACGCCGGGCCGACGTACAGCGCCACGCGGGTTTCCGGGAAGTAAGCCATCAGGCCGACCACCAACACCAGGAACGCCAGCGCCAGGTACGAGCTGACCGGGTACAGCCACATCTTGTATTTCAGACCGGCACGTTCGCTGGCACTCAGGCCTTTGCGGAATTTGAGCTGGGCCAGCAGGATCATCACCCAGGTCCAGATCGCGCCGAAAGTGGCAATCGCCGTCACCCAGACGAAGACTTTTTCCGGGACCATGTAGTTGAGCAGCACGCCCAGCAACAGCACGAAGATCGACAACAGCAACGCGCGACGGGGCACGCCGTTGCTCGATGTGGTGGCAAAACCGGCCGGGGCCTGGCCATTCTGCGCCAGGCTGTAAAGCATGCGCCCGGTGCTGAAGATGCCACCATTGCAGGACGACAGCGCCGCGGTGATTACCACGAAGTTGATGATGCCGGCCGCGGTCTTGATCCCCAGGCGCTCGAACGTCATCACGAACGGACTGCCCTGGGTGCCGATTTCGTTCCACGGGTAGATCGACAGGATCACGAACAACGCGCCGACGTAGAACAGCAGAATCCGCCAGAACACCGAGCCGATCGCGTTGGGAATGGTCTTCTGCGGGTTCTTCGCTTCACCGGCGGTCAGGCCGATCATCTCGACACCGAGGTAGGCGAACATCACCATCTGCAGCGACATCAATACGCCTTGCACGCCGTTGGGCATGAAGCCGCCGTGGGCCCAGAGATTGGAAATCCCCAGCGCCACGCCGTCATTGCCGAAACCGAACGCGATCACGCCGATACCGCCGATCACCATCGCAATGATGGTGACGATCTTGATCAGGGCGAACCAGAATTCGAATTCACCGAAGGCTTTCACCGCGATCAGGTTGATCGAGCCCATGCTGATCAACGCGGCGAGTGCCCAGATCCAGCGCGGCACATCGGGAAACCAGACGCCCATGTACACCGCCACGGCGGTGATTTCCGCGACACAGGTCACCAACCACAGGAACCAGTAATTCCAGCCTGTCAGGAAGCCCGCCAAGGGGCCGAGGTAGTCTTGAGCGTAACGGCTGAAGGAGCCGGCGACCGGGTTGTGCACGGCCATCTCACCGAGAGCGCGCATGATCACCAGGATCGCCAGACCGCCGATGATGTAGGACAGCATGATGGCGGGGCCGGCCATTTCGATGGCCTTGGCCGAACCGAGGAACAGACCGACGCCGATACACGCTCCGAGCGCCATCAAGCGGATATGCCGTTCGCCGAGTTCGCGTTTAAGCGGGCCGCCCTGAGCGGTCTCGCCATGGGGCAGATGATTGCCGACTGGCATAGGGGTACAACCTCGTCTTGTTATTGGATATGACCACCGAGTAACAAAGCGCTGACCGGTAAGCCATTGCTTCTGAGAAACCGGGCCTGCTTCGTGAGCAAACCCGTCTTGCAGGACAACACCGGCAAGATCAGCGGGGCGTGCAGTATAAAAAGCTTCGTACAGGGTTTTTCACTCTATAAACCACAACATTCAGCCAGAACTCTCGGGAAAAGCCCGGTTAGCGGAGGGGCATTACCTGACTTTTGTAGGATCTTTCACCAACTGAAACGCCGCCGAGTATTGCACAGCATTGGTGCATCGTCATGCCCCTGGCCGGGCCTTATTTGCTATTCGACGTGTCTAGGAAGGGCATTTCAGGCAGGCACTAGCCTGTGGCGAGGGAGCTTGCTCCCGCTCGGCTGCGCAGCAGTCGCAAAACCTTTGATCGCGGTTCTACTAAAGGACCGAGATGGCAAATTCGGGTCTGCTCCGCAGCCCAGCGGGAGCAAGCTCCCTCGCCACAGGGAATGGGGAATATTTGAGATCTGTGCGTCCACAATTTCTTCACCATCGCCAACCACCGACTAAGCTTCAGACAAGTCAGATCAATCTGCGTGAATGGATCAGTCGACTATGGGCGCGTTATGGCAAACCGATACGAGTAAAACTGTGGTCCCGACTGAACGTGTGGATGAAGCGCCTATTCCTGAAAAACCCCCTGGCAGTCGCACAAAGCATGGCTGGGGGGCGTTTTGGTTGTTGCTGATTATTATCCTGATTGTCTTGGGGCTTGCCGCTGCCAAGGAAATGCGTACCTCGAAGTTTCAATCCCGCGAGGTCAGCAAATTCGCCGCCTCCCTAAGTTACGAAATGAAACCCGGCCCCAGCGACGCGATTCGTTATCCAGGCGCAGGCCCTTTCGACTTGCGTCTGGGCTACAGCTCGCTGGGTGAGTTTCTGCCGCGATTGCTCAAGCGTGACTACGTTATTGCGTCGCAAACCCGCTTCTCTGAAAAGCTGATGAACTACACCGACAAGGGCTTTTTCGTGCCTTACGCGGAGAAAATACAGGCTGGACTGTCGATCACCGATTGCCGTGCGGCGCCGCTGTACCAGTACAAATACCCCCAACAGCTGTATTCAAGCTTTGAGTCGATTCCGCCCGTGGTGGTCAGCAGCCTGCTGTTTATTGAAAACCGCTTTTTGCTCGATCCTCGTCAGCCCCTGGCCAACCCCGCCGTGGACTGGCCACGGTTCGGCATGGCGATCTGGTCCCAGGTTGCCAAGCTGCTGCATATACCAGGGCAGTCGGCGGGCGGCAGTACGCTGGCGACGCAACTGGAGAAATACCGGCACTCGCCCGATGGCCTGACGGTGTCAGGCGCGGAAAAGATCCGACAGATGATTTCCGCCACCGTGCGTGCTTATCAAGCGGGTCCGGAAACCTTGCAGGTCCGGCAAAATGTGGTGCGCGATTACCTCAATAGCGTGCCGCTGTCGGCGGTACCGGGACACGGTGAAGTGCATGGCATGGCCGAAGGGTTGCGCGTCTGGTACGGCGCCGACTTCAACAAGGCCAACGAACGGCTGGCCAGCACCGACACGGACCCCAAGAGCATGGCCGAAAAAGGCCTCGCGCTGCGTGAAATGCTCTCGCTGATGATCGCCCAGCGCCGCCCTTCTCACTACCTGACCAAGGGTCATGATGAACTGGCCGACCTCACCGACAGCCACATCCGCCTGCTGGCGGCGAATGGCGTGATCGACGCACCTTTCGCCGCCGCCGCCCTGGCCAGCCAGGTGACCTACCGCGACTGGCAGACCCAGCCGACCATCCAGCCGATTGAAACCAACAAAGGCATCAGCGTGGCGCGCAGCCGTCTGGGCGGGTTGCTCAATCGTCCGCTGTACGATCTCGACCGCCTCGACCTTTCCGCCACCAGCACCCTGCAAGGTGAATTGCAAAGCCAGGCTACCGAGTATCTCAAGCGCCTGGCCGACCCGGCGTTCGCCACACAAGTCGGGCTGATGGGCGAACGCTTGCTCACCCCCACCAGCACCACTCAGGTGCGCTACAGCTTCACGTTGTTTGAGCTGACACCGGACGGCGCGCGCGTGCGGGTACAGACCGACAGCACCGACCAGCCGTTCGACATCAATGAAGGCAGCAAGCTGGAACTGGGCTCTACCGCGAAAATGCGCGTGCTCACCACCTACCTGCAAATCATGGCCGAGCTGCACGATAAATATGCCGAAATGACCGTCCCGGAACTGAAGAAAGTCGACATCCCGGATCAGGATCGCCTGAGTCGCTGGGCCATCGACTACCTGATTGAGAACAAGGACCGCAACCTGCCGGCCATGCTCGGTGCCGCGCTGGATCGTAAATATTCGGCCAGCCCCGGCGAAGCGTTTTTCACCGGCGGCGGGCTGCACACCTTCGTCAACTTCCGCAAGGAAGACAACGGTCGCATTCCGACCCTGCGTGATGCGTTGCGTGAGTCGATCAACCTGCCGTTCATTCGCCTGATGCGTGACCTGGTGCGCTACACCACGTACTCCGGCCCCAACAACAGCGCCGGATTGCTCAAGGACGATCGCGACCCGCGGCGTCAGGAATACCTGGCCAGTTTCGCTGACCGCGAAGGGACTTCGTTCCTGCTCAAGTTCTGGAAGAAATACAAAAACAAGGACACCCAGGCGCGGCTCGACACCTTCCTCGACAGCATGCGTCCGACGCCGATTCGCCTGGCGGCGGTGCACCGCTATTTGCTGCCGCAGGCCAGCCAGGAAAGCTTCAATGCCTTCGTGCGGGCACACCTCAAAGGCGCCAAGCTCACCGGAAAACTCACCGACGAACGCCTGCAACGGCTCTACGAGAATTACAGCCCCGGCGCCTACGACTTGCCGGATCAGGGTTTCATCGCCAAGGTTCACCCGCTGGACCTGTGGCTCATGGGCTACCTGCTGAACAACCCGGATGCCAAGTGGAGCCAGATCGTCAAAGCCAGCCAGTTCGAGCGTCAGGAAGTCTACAGCTGGCTGTTCAAGAGTCGTCACAAGGGCGCCCGCGACAGCCGTATTCGCACCATGCTGGAAATCGAAGCGTTCCTGGACATTCATCAGCGCTGGCAGAAAGTCGGTTACCCGTTCGATCACCTGGTACCGTCGCTGGCCACCGCCATCGGCAGTTCCGGCGATCGCCCGGCCGCCTTGGGCGAGTTGATCGGCACCATCCTCAACGACGGTGTGCGCATGCCGACACTGCGCATCGACACCCTGCATTTCGCGGCGAACACTCCGTACGAAACCAAACTGATCAATGACCCGGTCGCCGGCAAACGGGTAATGCCGTCCGAAGTGGCCACGGCCATGCGCGAGGCGTTGTTGCAGGTTGTGGATGCCGGTACAGCCAAACGGGTGTCCGGCAGTTTCATCACCCCCGATGGCAAACCCCTGGCGATGGGCGGCAAGACCGGGACCGGGGATAACCGCATCGAAGCCATTGGTTCCGGCGGGCGGATCCTGAGTTCGAAGTCGATCAACCGCACCGCCACTTTCGTGTTCTATATCGGTGATAGCCACTTCGGTACGTTGACCGCCTTCGTGCCCGGGCGCACCGCCGAGGCCTTCAAGTTCACCTCGGCGCTGCCCGTGCAAGTGCTCAAAGGCATGGCACCGATTCTCACGCCCTATCTGCAACCGGGTGCGCATACACAATGCCTGCCGGTGGAGGTCGCACGGCGCTGAAAAAAAGGTGGTAATTACCTATTTTCGGCATTGGTAATTCCAATGTTTATGGGCGGCTGGCACTGATTAAGCAGCGGTAATTCAGGCTTTTACTTTGAGCCTCGGGCGTTAGGCTGGTCATTCCACTTAACGCTCAAGGTTTATTAAAAGCATGACTGACTTACACGGACGTATATCAGCGCGACCGACACGGGGGGAGGATGACAATAAAGGTCGCCACTACGATTTCATCAAAAGCCGTATCCACCCCACGTTCAAGGACGCGTCACTGCGACGGATCCGGGAACTGAGCCTCACGCAAACGGCTTCAGGGTATTGGGTACAGAGCACCAAGGGTTTCGATCACACCCCGCTACAACACGCCAACCTCGACCTCTGGTCCGCTCAAAACACTGTCGACCGGGTCATGGACAAGGTCCAAGGTATTTACGAATTCGCCGAACCGTTGCTGACCAGGGCGTTGCTGGAACAGTTCGGTGTCGACGTCGATGTAAAGACCACTTACCTGCACCTTTATCTACCCAAACAGCTTCCCTGGTATGCCAGCAACCCCAACGGCGTGGTGACCCGCACCGTTTCACTGCTGGACGCGGCCCTGCATAACTTCGCGAGCCACGAAACCTGCGAGGCGGACTCGAACTTCATCAGCCAGCCCGATGCCCGCGGGCATTTCGACACCCTGGCGATCAAACGCAAAATGTCCATCGCCCAGTTCCAGACCCTGTGTCGCACGCTGGACATTGGCGCGCGCTACACGAAATACCTCGAAGAACAATTGCGGCCCAGGGATGGCCTCGCCCAAGTGGTTTTAAAACACAAGATCATCGAGAACGAGAAAGCCGCGTTTAAAGCCGCCGCCAGGCTGGCCGTCCTGAAGGGCGACATCGACGCCGATGCCCGTGACCTGATCCTGATGATGCTCGATGGCCAGCGCAACCTCACCCGCAAAGGCCGAATCATGCAGTTCGCCAAACTGTCCATGCTCGACAGCCTGCTGACCGGCATCGTCTTGATTACGCCGGATCTGAACCGGGTCCATAAGGTAGTGCCGATCTTCGCGTATGTCCCACAAGACCCCGAGCACCCGCTGAAAGAGTACCCCTCGACCCTCGCGCTGATGAAAGAACTGACGCGTCAGCTGCGCGACAACGCTGTCATCTCCTCCACCGGCATGACCTACCAGCAATTCTTCAGCCGGTTCGTCGATCAATCCGATCGGGGGCATTTTTTCGGCGGGCTGCAACAACGCCTGTTCCAAGTGAAATGGCATCGCAAAGAGCCGCTGGACCCGAGGCCGAGCTGGCGCGAAGAGGCTATCACTGCCCCTCGTCTGCAGTTCAACACCGCACCGATCAGCGGCGAACTCTGGCAGTACCTGTTCGAGCAAAAGCTCAACAAGGTCCTCAATGACGCCCGTCACATCGCCGTGTCCACCGCCGATGCCGATACCCATGCACGATGGGCCTGGTGGGAGAACTTCAAGAAAATCGTCTCGGACATCTTCAACATCGCCCTGATGGTCGTCACGCCGTTCGTGCCCGGACTGGGTCAGCTGATGATGGGCTACATGGCTTATCAGATGGCCAGCGACGCCATCGAAGGCCTCGTCGACATGACCCTGGGACTGTGGACTGAAGCCACCGAACACATTGTCGGCCTGGTCACCGATGTTCTTCAGCTGGAAGCGTTCGCCGCCGGTGCGCAGATCGGTGCGCTGGCACGCCTGAAACTGTCGCCGCTGATCGAAGGCATGAAACCGGTCACCCTGCCCAATGGCGAATCCCGGTTGTGGCACCCCGACCTCAAACCTTATGAATGGCCGGATGTGCAGTTATCGCCGGACTCCAGACCTGACGCGCTGGGGCTGCACGCTCACGAGGGCGAGGCTGTTCTGCCGCTGGATGACAAGCACTACGCCGTGCAAAAGGATCCGCAAACCGGCAACTACCGGGTCAAACACCCGCATCGCGACAATGCTTACCTGCCCGAGTTGAAACACAACGGCCTCGGCGCCTGGACCCATGAAGCCGAGAACCCGCGAGCCTGGGATCGTCCGACGTTGATGCGCCGTCTCGGCCACACCGTGGAGGGCTTCAGCGACGCGGAACTCGAAGCCGTTCGCATCGCCAGCGGTACCGACGACGGTGCGCTGCGCCGGATGTACGTCGACAACACGGCCCCGCCACCGTTACTCGATGACAGCCTCACCCGCTTGAACATCCAGCGCCAGACCCGCCAGGCCATCGAGCAGATTCGTTCAGGCCAGCCTCTGGATCCCTCCTCCTACTGGTTTGAACCGCTGGCGACTTACCTGGACGGCTGGCCCGCGGACAAAGCCCTGAAGGTCTACGAAAACGCCGACATGAGCGGCCGGTTCCGCCAGTACGGCAATGCCGATGCGACGGCCGAACAGACCCTGTCCACCAGTTTGTCCAACCTCATGAGCGAGCAATTTGCGCCAGACCTTGTCGAGTTTCTCAACGAAGAAGAACTGCACGCCGTGCTCGGTCGGTCCACCGCCCAACGTGAACGGGTGCAAGCCTTGCGCGATCGACTGGCGGACGAAGCCGATCGGCTGACCCCAGATATCATCAATCAGCTTTACCAAGGGGCCCAGGCGTTCGACGATCCGCCGCTGCGACTCATGCGCCACACCTTTCCCGAGTTACCGTCCCGTGCCGCCGCGACGCTGCTGAACAACACCGACGCTGCCGACCTCAAGCGCATGACCCAAACGCAACGACTGCCCTTGAGCCTCAAGAGCCGCGCCCGTGAGGCGGCCTTCGAAGCCCGGACCAACCACGCCTATGAAGGCTTCCAGGACGGCGCGCAGTGGGTGGCGCAAACCGAAAGCCTGGTGCTGAACGCCTTGAGGATTCATACCGACACGTTCGCGCAATTGCGCGTCGAGGTTCGTGAAGGCAACGATGCCGGTCCCTTGCGCAGCCGTGTAGGGGCCGAGGACGCGTCGATGGTCCGGGTGCTGGTCAAGGACGATGGCAACCGGTTCGAAGTCTGGGACGGTGACAACCGAAAACTGCACGACGCCACTGACTTTTACGAAGCCGTTCTCAACGCCCTGCCGAAAAACAAACTGGCGCAGTTGGGTTATCAGCCAGGCCAGGGGGGGTTCTTCAAGCAATGGGTGATGGCCAAGACCGAGACACCGGCGCAGCGCCGCACGGCGCTCGCCGCCCCGCCGATCCGTCCGCTGGCTGACCATGAAGACATGATCCTGTTGCGCGGTCCCGGCTTCTCCACCGTCGCCCCCACGCTCACCCAACGGGTGCAGGACATTTACCCTCACTTCAACGACCGCGAGGTCAATACCTTCGTTCGATCCCTCGGTTCGCAGGAGCAAGGGCACCAGACACTGACCCGACTGGACCGCGAACTGGACGACCTGCGAGTGCTGTTGAATCGCTGGCGCTACCAGCAGCCGGATAGCTGGGGTCCGGATCAGCGCGGGTTCGTCAACAGTGGCGGGTTGCACATTGCCGAACGCTTTATCGACTGTTTCAAACGCAAGCCCACGGTCTTTGGTGAACGCAGCATCACGGCCGACGGCGGGTATGCGCTGGACCTGTCCACAGAGTTCCAGGTGCTCGACCTCGAACGCTGGTGGAAGGAACTGCCGGATATCAAACACTACCTCGATCAGATCAGCACCTTGAATCTGGACCGCACGACCTTTTCCGAAACCACCTCCGGCCTCTTGGGCGCCTTCCCTCATCTGCGACAACTGAGCGCCCGTAGCTGCGGCCTGACGCGACTTCCCGACACCATCGGCAAGATGCACCACCTGCGCACGTTGCGACTGATGAACAACGACATCACGTTGACCCCCTCCGCTGTCGAGCAACTGCGAAATCTGACCCGCCTGGAAACCCTGAGACTCGATGACAACGCGAAGCTGGGCCTGCTTCCGGACGTCGGACGCATGCCCAGGCTGAGAATCCTGAGCTTGAGCAACACGGGCGCCACCACCTGGCCCGACGGCCTGTTCGGGCCCTCCAACAAACGTCGACCGCGCGGCTTCTTTCTGGATATGCAGGAGAACCCGATCAGGGTCATTCCGAAAGTCGTGCCCGGCTCGGAAGATGCCTTCCTCCTGGCCCGGACCCGCTTGTACGAAGAGCAGCTCTCGGACGCCAACCTGATCACCTTCAAGGCGTATCGACGGTCAGTCGGCCTCGCGCCCGAACAGGTCTACATCGATGCGGCGCATAACGCGATAGAACTGTGGCCGATGCAAGACGATTCGGTCTGGTGGAGTGCCGAGGTCTCAGGGCTGGGGACCTTCCGCGAGGAAGCCTGGCACGAATTGATGACCGAGCCCGGCGCCAAGGATTTCTTTGCATTGATCCAGAAGCAGACCCGTTCGGCCGATTACAAGGCCGGTGGTGAATTGCGCCAACAACTCAGCAGCCGGGTATGGCGCATGATTGAAGCCATCGACCTGGACACCGAGCTGCGCAAGGATCTGTTCGAAATGGCCAGGGCGCCTACCACCTGTGCCGATGCCGGGGCCCAGGTGTTCAACCACATGGGTATCAAGGTGCTCGCCTCCGAAGCCTATGCCTTGTCGACGTCCAACGCCGTGCTTGAAAGCAAACTGGTGAACCTGGCCAGAGGTGCCGCTCGCCTCGCGCGCGTGGATGACATTGCCCGTGCCGATTTCGGCAGCCGCCCGGGCAATCCGGATGAGGTCGAGGTGTACCTTGCCTACGAAACCGGCCTGGCTCAACGCCTCGGTTTACCGTGGCAATCGGAGACGATGCTGTTTCGCACCATCGCCGGTGTGAACGCCAAAACCCTCGACACCGCCTTCGAGACGGTGATGTCGATGGAGGCCGGCGATGGGTTGGTCAACGACATGATCGAACAGCCGTTCTGGCAGAAATACCTGCAGGACACTTATCCGAACGAGTTCCGGCGCAATACCTGGTTTTACGAAACCAAGAGCGACTTGCTCGATGAGTTACGCGAAGTCCAACACACCTGGGCCAGTTCCAAGGGCCAGCAAATTGCACAACGACGCGCCCTCAAACAGCGTCTGCAAGACCTCGCCCGGCGCCTGAATATCGATGACAGTGTGGTGTTGACGGACCAGGACATGACCGATGAGGTCTACGGCCAATTGCTGCACGACATGGGTTACGAAGAAAAAGAGCTGAGCAGAAAACTCACCCGCGCAGCGCTGCAAAAAGACGCACAGCCGTAATCGGCAACCCCTGATGCATCGGGTGATGTATCAGGGGTCACGCTTAACCCACTTCCGAATCCCAAACCACCGTGACAGTGCCCGAGTACGTTCTGGCGACACCGGGCTTGATCATTTCCTCGACCTCATCCTGCGCAATCTCGAAGTGCAACGTGCCCGGTTTGCGATCGACATAAAAGCGCGGCTGGAACAGCTCGGTACCACTGCCGTCGCGCCGTAACAGCCGACGGCTGACCGGTTGATCGGTGGCATCCACCAAGCCATTGGGCAGGGTCACGCTGACGTCGAGCGGCACGACATGGCCTGAAGCCGGGTCGCGCACCGAGCAGCGGTTGCCATCGGTGCTGTACTGGCAGTCCAGGCTCATCTTGAAGCGACTCGATGAAGACACATTGAACGTCTGATCACGAAACAGCCGTGTGGGCTTGCGCCCTTGGGTCAGCCAAGCTTGCCAGCCGCCCTGCGGCACCAGTTCAACGCGATTGCCACCGGGTGGAATCTCGACCTTGAGAGTGTGCCGAACATCCAGAGAGAAGTTGAGGGTCAGTTGGTTGTCACTGGGGATCATGACATCGCCCATGTCGAAGTCCTGACGCGGACCGACGGTGTACGGCATGGTGCCGGTGTATTTGCCCGTCTTCATGGTCAGGGGGTTAGGCGTGCGCAGCTCATAAGCGAACACGAAGTACAGGTAGCGAAAGGAAAGCGGAATATCGAACTTCGCCGTCTTGCTGCACACGCCCACTCCTCTGGCGACTCGCCAGAAACTGTTGTAGCCCGAGGGCCCTGCCGAGTGCCAACCCACACTTGAACAGGGTATAGGCGCATAGGCCCAACCGCCACCTACCCACAAGTCATCCCACCAACCTCCTCCGGTCAGTTCAGTGACAGGGCGGGGAGTTGCGGCTTCGTGCCCGATCCCGCCGATACGAATGGAAAGCACCTCGGTATCACCCGACTCGTGGGTGACCACCACCTCTCTCCAGTCCGAGGGAACGCGGGCCATTCCGCCTTGCCGCGGGTCCGCATGGTTGGCCAGGATTGGCGCATTCGCCGTGAAGGAAATAGGCGCAATAAGGCTGAACAGCTTATAGGGCGCACAGGCCTGTGGTATCTGCCGGCAAAAACCTTCGGACGGGGTCATGTTGACGAACACGTTATTATTCGGCTTCGAGGAATCCGGCTCGAATACCGCTTCGATGTCCATCACTGCGGCCTGTATGGGCAGGGCAAACACCCCACACAACAGGCTGGCCGATGCAGCCCCCTTCAACGTCCGGGCTGATCGCTTATTCAATAAATTCATCATTTGGGCAACACCGCGTTGAAGACCATGTTGACGCTTCCAAAATAGTTGCCGGGTTTGTAAACCCCATCGGCGGGTGGCACAGGCAGCACTTCCAGTAAAACCCGCTTGCCCTGCGCGGCGTCGACCAGCGAAACCACCTCGCGGCTTTCCCCCTCGCTCAACAACTTTTCGTTGAACAGCACGCGCAATCCAATGTCATGGGCCTGCGTCCCGTTAGACAAGTAAGGCCGGCCCTCAAGGCGGGCTTCGATGGAACCGGCTTCACTCTTCACATCGAAATACTTGCGCAAGCCGCCCAGGGTCGAGGTCGTCAGATTCCATGGCAATGACTGTTCGCGGTGAATCCAGCCGGGGTCTGCGGGAATGACGTAGAACGCCTGGCTCGGGATCGTCACGAATACTTCAAAGTGCTGCACTTCGCGGGCCGCGAACGCACCATGGCAGGCCATCGCCGACACCATCAGGACCGTCAGTTGTCTGAACATAGTCATCAGCCCTTCACATCGAGTTTCTTGCGGCTCTCGCCTTCAACCAGGGTGAAGCGGTACTCGCGGCCAGCCTGTTTCTCGAACTCGAAATGGCGGCCGGCCAGAACATGATGCTTGGTGGTCGGCTGGCAGTCCTGGTCGTTCTTGACCGAGCAATCCTTGAACTCATCGATCACCACCACGGTGTTGCCGGTATTGCGGATCCGGTACCTGGCCGCCTCGTTTTCGATCACGCTGACGTAACGCGGGTCCTTGGGGCGAACGAAAAACACCGCGCCATACCCGGCCAGCACCGTGACCCCGGCGGACAGGGCTTTCCTGTACTGCTCACGCTCCTCGCCGGAGACGGCGAATTCGTCTTCCTTCTCGGGCACCACCGGTATGAAACGCACACGAAAATAGCGCTCTTTGTCGCGCTCGCCCATGTACAGCAACCGCGTGCCCTGCATGCCACTGGCGGGCACGATCAGTCGCGCCGGGCTGGCCATCAAGCCATCCCGGGAATTGCCCTCGGCATTGGATTTGAGCGGCACCTCCCGCGACTTGCCATCGGCGTCGTAGAGGATTTCAAGGATGTTGACCTTGACGAAAGCGGTGCTGTCGCCGCCGTTATAGACGCGTTTCAAAAAGGTACTTTTGTCGCCGTCCAGGTAGTCGTAGACCGTGCCGATATTGATGTTCGGCCCGGCGTGTGCCGTCTGGGTGAACAAACAAAAACCAATCAGTGCCAACCGACGTTTCATCGTCATTTACCTCATAAAAAAATGCGGGGTGCCGGGCATCAGCCTGCCGTCGGCGTCTCAAGCGTCAGGTCCGCCAGCGTGTCCGGCGTACAACGCAAATCACCAATCATCAGCACGTTGTTTTCCGTGCGGCCACGGCTCGGGTCCAGGCGGAACTGGCACAGCAACTGGTTGCCGTGGCGCACTTCCAGGGTCGGTGAACCGGCGTTCATTTCCATGGAGAAGAAGCCGTCCACCTCACTGACCCCGCGACTGGCGTGGTTGATGATGTGATGGCCCTTGAGCGGGTTGCCCTGGGGGTCGATCAGGCGACCGAGGACAGTGAGGGTTCGCATCACGCGAATCTGGCGATAGTCCACGCCGCCCTTGTTCAGGTGATAACTGGAACGGGCCGGCAGGATGGTCGCGGCAGGCACGTGATTGCCTTCGAAATCGAAACTGACGGAGCTGCTTTTGTAAGCCGTGATCGGCACAAAATTGCGTCCTGGCTTGAGGACTGCGCTGCCACCGCTCAGATCGTCGGCGCGTAAAGAGATGTCGTCGATGTCTGACTCGACATCGATGATCATGCCCGCGCCATTGCGGTGGTATTGGCTGGTCACGATCATCTTTTGCCCGCCGACCGCCACGGTGCTGTCGAGGTTGAGACCGCCGGTGAGGTCGTTGTTGTAGGACGAGCGCTGGATAAATCCGTCGCCGTTGACCCGGTCCGATTGCATCGTCGCCAGCGCATTCAAACCGAGGCCATAGGTGTCGGTGATGGCCGTGGCGGAAACGCTTTGCAGCAGGTGGTGCTGCAAGTCTTTGCGGTAAGTGATCGAGGCATTGTTATCACGCCCGCCATCGCGATCGGTGCGGGTGCCGATGCTGCCGGAGAGCTGCTCTCCCGGGCCACCCAGCGCCACGCTCACGCTCAGGTCAAGGCCGCGATTTCGATCATTGCCCGAACTGAAGCTGCCCGGCCTGTCGAACAGCGACAGGCGCCAATTGGCGTCGCTGCCGAACAGTTGCGTGCGTTGAGTCCAGCCCAGATCCACGCCGACCCCTTCGGTGTTGCCTTCGCTGTGGGACACCCGGGCATTGACCGAACTTTTGCTGGTGAGGCGATGATTGAGTGACAAGGACGAGTTGCTGGTCTGGCCGATAAATACATTGCGCTGCCGCACGCGCGTGCCGTCGGGCAAGGTGTCGTAGAGCCGGGTGGTGTCGAGCCAGCTGCGGTTATGGCTGGCGACGAGGCTGCCGCTGCCGTAGGAATAAAGCCCCTGCACGTCGAAACCGGTGCCGTAGTCCTGAGTCTTGTAGACGTTGGCGAAGACGCTGGCGTTGTTGACGATGGCCCAATCGACCGACGTGCCATATTGCAGGGTGTCTTTCACTTGCCGACCCGACAGGCCGAGAATCACCCGCGGGTGCAGCAGGAAGTTGAAGGCGGCGCCAGCGGTCATGTCGCCGTCGGCCTGCTCATCCCAGTTGCTGAGCATTTTCGATTCACGCCCGGCAAACAGGTTGTAGCGCCAGCGCTCGTCATGATTGCGCCAGTTGTTGGGTTTGTAGACCAGCTCCTGCGTGCTGGAGGTGATCTGGCCGTCTTCGATCAGCCGCACTTCCACTTCATAGATGCCGCCGGGCAATGGCCGCGTATCGAGGGTCTGCAAACCAGCCGGTATCGCCTGAGTATTGATCAGCAAACCGTCGCGATAGATTTCCACCGAGCCCTGGCGATTGGCCGTGACGTAGATCGGGTAGACCGCCGGTTTCGGGTTGTTGATGGCCAGGCTGTCGGAGCTGCCGTACATGACGCCGAGCGCGGTGTCAGGGCTGGCGCCGAAGGAGCGCGGCTGGCGCGTCAGGCCTTCCGAGGTGGGCGTGAACAAGCCCAGGCGCAGGAAGTTGCCTTCCAGTTCGCGCTGGGTAAAGAGCTCATGCACGGCGTGATAGAGCTGATTGTCCACACCGCCCAGGCGGGACAACTGCAGGTTCACCGCCTGGGTCCAGTTGCCCAGGCTGCTGCTCGCTTCCAGACCGTATCGACCACCGAGGTCCTGGTTCTGGCCGCCATTGAGGTTCAGCTGGTTGCGCACGATCAACCCGGTGCTGCCGTCTTCGGGCTGGTTGTAATAGCGTTGCACCTGATCATCGTGCTCGGCGTTTTCCGTGAGGATCGACACCAGCGAGTTTTCCAGGCTGTAGTGCACGGCCAGCAGTTGTTCGGGGCAATTGGCCTGGCAGGCGCCCAGCACCACGCCATGTTTGAGGTAGTTGGCCCAGATGTCGCGCTCGCTGGCTTTGATCGTGCTATCGCTGACATCGGTGAATTCAACGAGGGTGATGCGATCGTCGCGGGTCAGCACAACCATCGCCTCACCGAGAAACTGCTGATCAAGTTCCACGCGCACCGCCAGCGGCACATCAAAGAAGTGCTCTTCGAACTCGCTCGGTAATCCCTTGGCTTGCGCAAGCAGACTTCGGGGTGTGTGGCCGTTGTCCGCTGGCGCAGCCAGGGCAGTCGCACAAAAACATAGGGCAAGCGCCGTCGCGATGGGAGTCATCGGGAACATGAACGAAATACTCTGAAGATAAATTCGTTGAAACCCGATCGACAGGCACAACCTCCCTGGCGATCGGTGAACGTTGCCAAGTAAGACAGAACTTACTTACAGCACGCGTTTGCTTCAGATGCGCGGAATGGCATCAAAGATGACGACCGGGTTGGCGGTATAGATCCCCACCTGACTGTTGCCCGGCTTCTCTGCGGTAATCACCAGGTCGGCGCGCATGCCGCCGTTGGACTCGGTGTCGCCGACCACTTCCTGAGAATCAGCGGTCAACTCCGTGCCATTGAAGGTATAGGTCAGAGGAATGTTCAAGGCTGGATTACCGTTGAACAGCGGAGTAGGACCGCCCACGACATAAGCGCCGACCGAGCCGTTGGTGTGTTGAATATCATAGGTGCCACGGACTTCCGTCAGGGTGCCGGAGCCGACGAGATACTGCATTTTCTCGTCTTTACCGAAGTCTTTGTCTACAGGCTGAGCGTGGAAGACCTTGCTCGGAATATCAGCGGTAATGTTGATGGAGGTGCGCGATTCTTCCGCCGCGAACGCCATCGAAGTGCTCAGGGCCAGGAGGGTCATGGGAACGGCGATTGCAAACGTCTTGAACATTATTGAGTACCTGTATTTTTTCAAAGGATTGGGCCGAGGAAAGTCTGGAAAGCCGACATCTCTCCATACGGTGATGGCGATTTCACTTAACTTTCGACGCCGAAGAATGATCGTTCAATCCCTTGAAAAAGTAAGTACGCAACTTCCCAAGAACATGTAGTAACAATGGCGTTCGAACAATAGGAAAAACATTGAAAAAACGCCAACTCGATTGTTTTACCCTCAGAGAAAGACTACACACAGTTCTAATTGAAAAAGCACACAGATACGAACTAGTTGAATTCCGTCAGACGAAGACTACTTATCTTGCGACAGTGGAATAATTATCAATCGATGAACTTTCATGATTAGTTCAATTGCTCTAAAAGAGCAACCGATACCGCATTCCTCATCGCTGATCGCTTCTGAACCTCCAGCGGTGGCCGAGAACGACCGTTGGTCAAGAACGCTTGCGTCTGTCTAAAGATATATCTTAAGTTGTATCTAAACCCGACGAGAGAAGACGCAGAAATGAGAGACCATCATTCCCATCGCGACCATAGCGACAGCCGCGACGGCTTCGAGAAACGCCCAGGCCCCGGCCGTGAACGCGGCGGCCGCGGCCCCCGGGTGTTCGCCCCCGGCGACCTGAAACTGCTGCTGTTGGCGTTGATCGCGGAGCAGCCCTGCCACGGCTATGACCTGATCCGCCAGATCGAAAGCATGTTTGACGGCGCCTACTGCCCCAGCCCCGGTGTGATCTACCCGACCCTGACCTTTCTCGAAGAAAGCGAAATGATCCTGGGCGATGCCGAGGGCGGCAAAAAACGCTACACCATCACCGACGCCGGACGTCTGTCATTGACCGAACAGGCTATTGCGCTGGACGGCGTGCGAATGCGCATCGAGGTCAGCAAGCGCTCGTTGCGCGGCCATGATCGCCCCGCCGAGATCCACGAGGCGGTGCACAACTTGCGTCACGCCCTGCAAATGCATCACGGCCGCTGGAGCCCGGAAGAAATCCTGCGGGTTCGCGACCTGCTCAACAACACCGCCAAAGCCATCGTCGATGGCCCTGCCGTTCAACCCGTCCAGGAGAAAGCCGAATGACGGAAGTTGTGCACACCATTCACCGTGTCATGCACGAGATCAAACGCCGTCGTCTGCAAGTGCTGCGGGTGGTTGACCTGACCCCGCGGATGCGTCGGATCACCCTGGGCGGCCCGGAGCTGGCCGGCTTCGTCAGCCTGGGCACGGACGACCACGTCAAACTGCTGTTCCCGCAAAACGCGGCCGAACACGCCGCACTGGAAACCCTGGTGCTCGGTGCCGGCAAAGACAACGGGCCGATGCCGGCAATGCGCGACTACACGCCGCGTCGCTACGACCTCGACACCCTGGAACTGGACATCGATTTTGTCCTGCATGGCGACGGCCCCGCCTCGACCTGGGCCGAACAGGCCCAACCCGGCCAGTTCCTGCACATCGGCGGGCCGCGTGGCTCGATGATCGTGCCGGACATGTTCGACAGCTATTTGCTGATCGGTGACGAAACCGCCCTGCCCGCCATCGCCCGCCGGCTCGAAGGTCTGGCGGCCAATCGTCGTGCGCTGGTAATTGTGGAAGTGGAGAACGGCGCCGAGCAGCAACGCCTGGAAAGCGCCGCGCAGGTCAGTGTGATCTGGGTCTTGCGCGAGGGTGGCAAAGACAACTTGCTGACCACCGTGAAGCAGCTGCAAGTGCCGAGCGGCAACCTGTATGCGTGGGTGGCGACCGAGACCAAGGTGTCACGGCAGATTCGTCGTGTGCTGCTTGATGAGCACGGTTTGAATGAACAATTCGTCAAGGCCGTGGGGTACTGGCGGGCGGAGGGCAGCGACGAGGAGTGATCGAAGGCTGGCAACCTTCCTGTGGCGAGGGAGCTTGCTCCCGCCGGGCTGCAACGCAGCCCAAAATCCGCTCATTCGGTGTACGGTTAAAACTCGGTTGCAGGTTTTAGCGACGCTTCGCGGCGCAGCGGGAGCAAGCTCCCTCGCCACAAAAGCCCTTCACATCACCCTCAGTATTCACCGACCGCGCCACCGGTCCAATGCGATCATTATCAGAGCAATCACCACAAACCCCGCCAACAATCCACCCGCATTCAAAAACACCTGTGGATAACCCAAGGTGCCGACGTCAATGAACGGATAGGGATAAACCGCCAACTCATGCCCCCTCAGCAATGAATAGGCGAAATACACCAGCGGATAGATCACCCACAACCCGAGATGCCGCAGGCGCAACGTGCCCTTGGGCACGCACCACCACCAATACGCCAGGAACAGCAGCGGCATGACGTCGTGCATCAACTCATCGGCCAGAAACTGCCAGCCTTCGGGATGCCACAAATGGCGCAACAACAGGCTGTACGCCAGACCGACGACTACGATGCTCACGGCAATGGCGCTACTGACCCACGGCTGCAAAAACCAGCGTCGCGCCGCCGACTCGCGAGAGGTCCACTCACACGTCAGCACCACCGCCACCAACGTATTGGTCAACACGGTGAAATAGCTGAAAAAGCTCAGCAGCCCACCGATCAAGCTCGCTTCCAGTGTCCAGCGCGAGTACAGAATCAGGTACAGCTGAATGGCCAGTCCGGCCCAGCCCAGCACAGCGGCCACCGCCACAAAACGACGCATCGCGGCAGAACCTGGCGTCGACAGAAAGCCCATGTTCAGAGCGGGCGCTTGGTGCGCATCAGCTTCACGTACAAGCGCTCGACCTTCTCCCGCGCCCATGGGGTTTTACGCAGGAAGGTCAGGCTCGACTTGATGCTCGGGTCACTCTTGAAACAGCGGATATCAATGCGCTCGGCCAGCCCCGACCATTCGTAATGCTCCACCAGGGCGTTGAGGATTTGCTCCAGCGTCACGCCGTGCAGCGGGTTATTGTTCTGTTCGGTCATGCCGGGCCTTTGAGCGATGAAGGGGATTGGAAGCCGCGCACCTTAGCCGAGGGTGTCGCCGGGTGGAAGCGCTCTGTGCGCTCTCTGGTAAATGTAGGTGAACTTGAACCGATCGCTGTCCGGCACTGTTACCGAATACGAAATAATTCATGTCACGAAAAGCGCTTTCTCTATTTGTAACAGAACATTATCCTTGCGCCCGTCAAGCTGAAACGCTTCATCCAGG
The DNA here is from genome assembly GCF_031766055.1 of Pseudomonas sp. SG20052. NCBI lineage: Bacteria > Pseudomonadati > Pseudomonadota > Gammaproteobacteria > Pseudomonadales > Pseudomonadaceae > Pseudomonas > Pseudomonas sp. SG20052. Next base: position 5,472,166 of record NZ_CP134498.1, read on the forward strand.
CGCGACATAGTGCCGCTTTCAGTTCACCCCCCAGAAAAGATCAAGAATTCCTTCTCTATGCCTGATTTCCCAACTCCGCGAGACAGCGCTGTCTGCATCGCTATTGCCAGTCGAAAAGCCCTGAACCTGATCGGTGGTTTCACTGCTTTTGGCCTGGCTACCTGCACCCAGGCCGCGCCCGCCTTCGATAGCGAATCGCCCTGGATGTTCGGCGACTGGAATGGCACGCGCACCGAACTTTCGGAAAAAGGCTACGACTTCAAAGTCGATTACACCGGCGAAATGGGCAGTAATCTGCACGGCGGCTACGACCACGATCGCACCGCACGCTACAGCGACCAGTTCGGTTTCGGTACGCACCTGGACTTGCAGAAAATCCTCGGCTGGGACGACGCTGAATTTCAGCTGACCGTCACCGAGCGCAATGGCAACAACATCAGCAACGACCGGATCAACGATCCGCGTGTCGGCGGTTTCACTTCGGCGCAGGAAGTCTGGGGCCGTGGGCAAACCTGGCGCCTGACGCAGATGTGGTACCAGCAGAAAGTTTTCGACCAGAAACTCGACATCAAAGTCGGCCGTTTCGGCGAAGGCGAAGACTTCAACAGTTTCCCGTGCGACTTCCAGAACCTGGCGTTTTGTGGCTCGCAGGTCGGTAACTGGGTCGGCGGCATCTGGTACAACTGGCCCGTCAGCCAGTGGGCAATGCGGGTGAAATATCACCTGACGCCGGAGCTCTACGCGCAAATCGGCGCGTATGAGCAAAACCCGTCGAACCTTGATCGCGGCAACGGCTTCAAGCTCAGCGGCAGCGGCACCCAGGGCGCGATTCTGCCGGTCGAACTGGTGTGGTCACCGACACTCAACGGCCTGCCGGGCGAATACCGCGCCGGTTATTACTACAGCAACGCCAAGGCCACGGATGCCTACAAGGACAGCAATGGTCAGCCGGCAGCCCTGAGCGGCGAGGCTTACCGCAGCGCATCGAGCAAGCACGGCGTGTGGCTGGGTGTGCAGCAGCAGATCACCAGCCGAGCCAGCGACAATTCGCGCGGCCTGAGCGTGTTCGCCAACGGCACGATGCACGACAAGAAGACCAACGCCATCGACAACTATGTCCAGGCCGGCGTCGTCTACAAAGGCCTGTTCGATGCGCGCGCCAAGGACGACATCGGCTTTGCCCTCGCCCGGGTTCACGTCAACCCGGCCTATCGCAAGAACGCCGAAGCGACCAACCAGGCCCGCGTCGTCTATGACTACGACGATCCCTCGTTCCTTCCGCCCCAGGACACCGAATACAGCGCCGAACTCTATTACGGCGTGCACGTCACGAACTGGCTGACCGTGCGCCCCAACCTGCAATACATCCGCCACCCCGGTGGCGTGGACAAGGTCGATGACGCGCTGATCGGCGGGATAAAAATCACCTCGTCCTTTTAAGACACACACAAAACCTGTGGGAGCGAGCCTGCTCGCGAAGGGCCGTCAGCCTGAACATCAATGCCGACTGTCCCATCGCTTTCGCAAGCAGGCTCGCTCCTACAGGGAACGCACCAACCGAACCTTTTTTATCTGAACCATGCCCGCACAGGATCGTCATCTACAGTGAACTTGCGCGGGACTACTTGAAACGTCACGGAGAACCACACTATGAGCACTGATGGTGCTTTGAGTCGAAGCCGTCTACTGCCGACCCTGCTCGGCATTCTGCTTCTGCTAATGGGCCTGGCCATGCTGGCCGGCGGGATCAAGCTGAGCCTGCTCGGCGGCTCGTTGTATTACCTGCTGGCCGGTATCGGCCTGACACTGACCGGCGTGCTGCTGATCCTGGCCCGCCGCGCTGCACTGGGCCTCTACGCACTGGTGCTGTTCGCCAGTACCGTGTGGGCCTTGTGGGAAGTCGGCCTCGATTGGTGGCAACTGGTGCCGCGTCTGGCGATGCTGTTTGCGCTGGGCCTCGTCATGTTGCTGCCGTGGTTCCGCCGTCCGTTGCTGATTACCGGCCCTGCGCCGATGGGCACCGGCGCACTGAGCGTGGCCGTGGTACTCGCGGGCGTTGCCGCACTGGCCAGCCAGTTCACCAACCCGGGTGAAATCAAAGGCGAACTGGACCGCGACAGCGTGCCCGGCATGACCAACACCGCCCCGGCCATGCCCGACGGTGACTGGAATTCCTACGGTCGTAGCGCTCATGGTGATCGTTACTCTCCACTGGCGCAGATCACCCCGCAGAACGTGAACAAGCTCGTTCCCGCCTGGACCTATCGCACTGGCGACCTGCCAGGGCCGAACGATCCGGGTGAAACCACCGCCGAAAACACCCCGCTGAAAGTCAACGGCATGCTCTACGTGTGCACGCCGCACAGCCAGGTGATCGCGCTGGACCCGGACACCGGCAAGGAAATCTGGCGGTTCGATCCGAAGCTCTCCACGCAAAACGCGGCGAACTTCAAGGGTTGGGCGCACATGACATGCCGTGGCGTAACCTATCACGATGACGCCGTCTACGCGTCCGAGCAAAGCCCGACCGGCACCGCCAGCCCTGCGCCGGTCAGCACCGTCTGCCCACGCCGGATCTTCCTGCCGACCGCCGACACCCGCCTGATCGCCCTCGACGCCGACACCGGCAAGATGTGCGAAGACTTCGGCGACAAAGGCCAGGTCGACTTGACTGCCAACATCGGCGGCTTCAATGCCGGCGGTTACTACTCCACCTCGCCTCCAGCGGTCACTAAAGACCTGGTGGTGATCGGCGGCCACGTCACCGACAACGTTTCTACCGACGAACCCAGCGGCGTCATCCGCGCGTTCGACGTGCACACCGGCAAACTGGTGTGGAACTGGGACAGCGGCAACCCGGACGACACCACGCCGATTGCCGAAGGCCAGGTCTACACGCGCAACTCGCCGAACATGTGGTCCATGTTCGCCGTCGACGAAAAGCTCGGCATGCTTTACCTGCCGATGGGCAACCAGACCCCGGACCAGTTCGGTGGTGATCGCACCCCTGAGTCGGAACTGCACGCCGCCGGCCTGACCGCCCTCGACATCGCGACCGGCCAGGTGCGCTGGCACATGCAGTTCACCCACCATGACCTGTGGGACATGGACGTCGGTGGCCAGCCTACCCTGATGGACCTGAAAACCGCTGACGGCGTGAAGCCAGCGGTACTCGCTTCGACCAAGCAAGGCAGCATTTACGTGCTGGACCGCAGCACCGGCAAACCGATTGTGCCGATCAACGAAGTGCCGGTGCCCCAAGGCGCTGTCGCTGGTGATCACACCTCGCCGACCCAACCCAAATCCGACCTCAACCTGATGCCGCCGCCGCTGCAAGAGCGCGACATGTGGGGCGTGACACCGTTCGACCAACTGATCTGCCGGATCGACTTCAAATCCATGCGCTACGACGGCCCGTTCACACCGCCATCGCTGCAGGGTTCGATCGTTTATCCCGGCAACTTCGGCGTGTTCGACTGGGGCGGCATCGCGGTTGACCCGGTGCGTCAGATCGCTTTCGTGAACCCGAGCTACATGGCGTTCAAATCGAAAATGATCCCGGCCGCCGAAATCGCCGCCCAAGGCCCGCGTAAAAGCGAAACCGAAGGCGTGCAGCCGAACAAAGGCGCGCCTTACGGCGTCGTCCTCGAAGCCCTGCTCTCGCCAATGGGCCTGCCGTGCCAGGCGCCGGCCTGGGGTTATGTGGCCGCGGTCGACCTGACCACCCAAAAAACCATCTGGAAACATAAAAACGGCACCGTGCGCGACAGCTCACCGGTTCCTATCCCGCTGAGCATGGGCGTGCCTAGCCTGGGCGGCACCTTCACCACCGCTGGCGGCGTCGGCTTCCTGAGCGGCACCCTCGACCAGTACCTGCGCGCCTACGACGTGAAAAACGGCAAGCAGCTGTGGGAAGGCCGCCTGCCTGCCGGCGCTCAAACCACGCCAATGACCTACACCGGCAAGGACGGTAAGCAATACGTGCTTGTCGTTGCGGGCGGTCACGGGTCGCTGGGCACCAAGCAAGGTGACTATGTGATTGCGTACAAACTGTCCGAATAAGGTTTAGCGGCGGTTAAAGGAAAGGCGACTCCTGCGAGGGGGTCGCCTTTTTTTTGCATCGCTGCACATCAAAATGTAGGAGTGAGCCTGCTCGCGATAGCGGGCTGTCAGCCACCCAGGATGTTGAATGTTAAACAGCTATCGCGAGCAGGCTCGCTCCCACATTGGGTCGTGTCGGGCCTGAATATTTTTTCCAACGTCCTACAGCCGTTGCTGTTCTGGCGGAGAATTCCGACAAGTTCTGGAGGTTGTTGTGTCAGAAGCCCGTTCGATAGGCTTTCGGGGTCGCTGCAAATTGAGCGGCAGGGTTTGGTCGCCCGGGTTTAGAATGGCGCACTTTTCGTGCTTGCTTCATGGCGAGCTGTGCGTGGGAGGGCTCCGGCCCTGCCGGGTTCCATTCCCTGGTCGACCAACCTGCGTATGGTTCGCCACCCAACTGCTTGGTCGCAGTCGTGGCGAACTTCCAGTCCCCGAATGGAGCTTCACCATGCTCAAAGAAACCCCGAATCCCCCGCCAACCGACGACGTTTCCCCCTACGAATCCCTCGATTCCAAAAAACTCCACGATGCCGCCGATAACGTCGCCATCACAAAACCTGCGCCACACAGCTGATCCCCTGTAGGAGCGAGGCTTGCCCGCGAAGGCGGTGTGTCATTCAACATCAATGTCGTCTGACACTCCGCCTTCGCGAGCAGGCTCGCTCCCACATTGGGCCGTGTCGGGCCTGAATTTTTTTGCCAGCGTCCTACAGCCGTGACTTTTATGGAGGAGGATTCCGACAAGTTCTGGCGGTTGTCTTGTCGGAAGCCAGGGGGATAGGCTTTCGGAGTCGCTGCACATCAGCGACCAGGCGTCGCGGCCTGAATCAGCTTACTTGGTGCATAATCACCCGCCTCAACCGACCAGCCTTCTGTGCGTGTCGTTTGGTCTTATGGTGGCTGTGCGCGGGATACCCTCGGGTATGCCGGGTTTCCAAGTAGCTCGGTCCGCGAACCTGCGTACAGCTGCCACCTACCATCGCGTCGCGGCGATCAGTGGCGGCTCCATTACTTACTTGGAGCTTCACCATGTTCAAAGAAACCCCGAATCCCCCGCAAAACGACGACGTTTCCCCCTACGAATCCCTCGACTCCAAAAAACTCCACGATGCCGCCGAGCGCGCATTGGATCACTACCTCAACCCAGCAGCCCTCAAATCCCCTGCTACCCGCAAACCCAGCACGATGTTTTTGATCGCCCCGGATATCAAGGACGAAGACCTGCTGGCCCACACCTGCGAGTCATTGGCCCAGGCCAGCGTGATGGCGAGCGATTTCGCGGACTATCTGGAAGGCCCGCACCGACACAAGGCAATGGCGATTCAGCAGATCGTGATGCTGGCCGAACTGGCGGCGAACCGGATGCTCGATAACGTCGCCATCACAAAACCTGCGCCACACAGCTGATCCCCTGTAGGAGCGAGGCTTGCCCGCGAAGGCGGTGTGTCATTCAACATCAATGTCGTCTGACACTCCGCCATCGCGAGCAGGCTCACTCCTACAGTGGAATGTGTGTACCTGCAAGAGATTGGTCGGCTGTCAGGCCGCCTTCGCGAGCAAGCCTCGCTCCTACAGTGGAATGGGTGTACCTGCAAGAGATTGGTCGGCTGTCAGGCCGCCTTCGCGGGCAAGCCTCGCTCCTACAAGGGGTTCGGTGTAAACGCTTCGCTCTTCACCACTCATCAGGCCGAGCGTTAGCTCGCCTGCAGCTTTTGATCTTGATCCACCCGCCCCTTTCGGGAGGCTGAGTGGAGGTGTTCATCCGGGGAGTGGCGCGTAGCGCCGTTCGACGCAGTCGAACACGCTGCATGTAGGTCGTCGCGAAGCAGACCGGAGGGCAGTGTTCCCGGATGGATACCGGAGCGAAGGTACGCCGAGCCTTAGCGAGGGGCCGGACGCTTGGGGCGAGCGTTTTTTTGCTTACTTTTTTTAGGCGCTTGTAAAAAAAGTGAGTCGCCGTAAGGGCGAAACCGCCAGCCGCCGTTGCCGCAGAAACGGATATGTACCCAACCCCCAAGAACATGGTCGGCCCAAAGGCCGCCAAGTCAAAAGCACCTGTCTCAAACCTGAACACACACCCAGAAATATCCTGCCCCATTGAAACCACCCCCCACCTGCCCCATCTAAGACCCATACCCCATTGCGCAGGTGCCCCATGAGCGACCAGCAAGAATTCCCTGAAGACCCGAGCGAATACGCCGACCCAGAGAACGCCGAACACCATTCCACCGGCAAAGGCCTCGCCCTGCCCGGCCAGAACCTGCCGGACAAGGTCTACATCATCCCGATCCACAACCGCCCGTTCTTCCCGGCCCAAGTGCTGCCGGTCATCGTCAATGAAGAACCGTGGGCTGAAACGCTGGATCTTGTGAGTAAATCCGATCACCACTCCCTGGCCCTGTTCTACATGGACACGCCCCAGGAAGATCCGCGCCATTTCGACACCTCGGCCCTGCCGCTGTACGGCACCCTGGTCAAGGTGCACCACGCCAGTCGCGAAAACGGCAAACTGCAATTCGTCGCCCAAGGCCTGACCCGCGTGCGCATCCGCACCTGGCTCAAACACCATCGCCCGCCGTATCTGGTGGAAGTCGAATACCCGCACCAGCCCACCGAGCCGACCGACGAGGTCAAGGCCTACGGCATGGCGCTGATCAATGCGATCAAGGAACTGCTGCCGCTCAACCCGCTGTACAGCGAAGAGCTGAAAAACTACCTCAACCGCTTCAGCCCCAACGATCCGTCGCCGCTGACCGACTTCGCCGCCGCCCTGACCTCGGCCACCGGCAGCGAGCTACAAGAAGTGCTCGACTGCGTGCCTATGCTCAAGCGCATGGAAAAAGTCCTGCCGATGCTGCGCAAGGAAGTCGAAGTTGCACGGCTGCAGAAAGAGATTTCCGCCGAAGTTAACCGCAAGATCGGCGAGCATCAGCGCGAGTTCTTCCTCAAGGAACAACTCAAGGTCATCCAGCAAGAGCTGGGCCTGACCAAAGACGACCGCAGCGCCGACATAGAACAGTTCGAGCAGCGTCTGGAAGGCAAGGTGCTGTCGAGCCAGGCACAGAAACGCATCGAAGAGGAAATGAACAAGCTGTCGATCCTCGAGACCGGTTCGCCGGAATATGCCGTCACCCGCAACTACCTCGACTGGGCGACCTCGGTGCCGTGGGGCGTGTACGGCGAGGACAAACTCGACCTCAAGCACGCACGCAAGGTGCTGGACAAACACCACGCCGGCCTCGACGACATCAAGGACCGCATCCTCGAATTCCTTGCGGTCGGTGCTTATAAAGGCGAGATCAGCGGCTCCATCGTCTTGCTGGTCGGCCCGCCGGGCGTGGGTAAAACCAGTGTCGGCAAATCCATCGCCGAATCCCTCGGCCGGCCGTTCTACCGCTTCAGCCTCGGCGGCATGCGCGACGAAGCCGAGATCAAGGGCCACCGCCGCACCTACATCGGCGCGCAACCGGGCAAACTCGTGCAAGCGTTGAAAGACGTCGAAGTGATGAACCCGGTGATCATGCTCGACGAAATCGACAAGATGGGCCAAAGCTACCAGGGCGACCCGGCCTCGGCGCTGCTGGAAACGCTGGACCCGGAACAGAACGTCGAATTTCTCGACCACTATCTCGACCTGCGGATGGACCTGTCGAAAGTGCTGTTCATCTGCACCGCCAACACCCTGGATTCGATTCCCGGCCCATTGCTGGACCGGATGGAAGTGATTCGCCTGTCGGGTTACATCACCGAAGAAAAAATCGCCATCGCCAAGCGTCACCTGTGGCCCAAGCAGCTGGAAAAGGCCGGCGTGTCCAAAGGCAGCTTGAGCATCAGCGACAGCGCGCTCAAAGCCCTGATCGACGGTTATGCCCGTGAAGCCGGGGTGCGCCACTTGGAAAAACAACTGGGCAAGCTGGTGCGCAAAGCCGTGGTGAAGTTGATCGACGAGCCGAAAGCGGTGATCAAAATCGGGCCGAAAGACCTGGAAGCCTCGCTCGGCCATCCGGTGTTCCGCAACGAGCAAGTGCTGTCCGGCACCGGCGTGATCACCGGGCTGGCCTGGACCAGCATGGGCGGCGCAACATTGCCGATCGAAGCCACGCGCATCCACACGCTCAACCGTGGCTTCAAACTCACCGGGCAACTGGGCGACGTGATGAAAGAGTCGGCGGAAATCGCCTACAGCTACGTCAGCTCGAATCTGAAGTCGTTTGGCGGTGATCCGAAATTCTTCGACGAAGCCTTCGTCCACCTGCACGTCCCGGAAGGCGCCACCCCGAAAGACGGCCCGAGCGCCGGCGTGACCATGGCCAGCGCCCTGCTCTCGCTCGCCCGAAACCAGGCGCCGAAAAAAGGCATCGCCATGACCGGCGAACTCACGCTGACCGGGCATGTACTGCCGATTGGCGGGGTGCGTGAGAAGGTGATTGCGGCGCGGCGCCAGAAAATCTTCGAATTGATCCTGCCGGAGCCGAACCGTGGCAGTTTTGACGAACTGCCGGACTACCTGAAGGAAGGGATTACCGTGCACTTTGCCAAGCGCTTTGCGGATGTGGCGAAGATTTTGTTCTGAATGAATGTTCGCCATCATGCCTGCACTGCAGGTGTGCTGGCGAACCACTCTTATTCCTAATAAAGCTAAGTAACTGTCAGACATGACAGTTACCTCCTATTGAATTGATCGCCAAACTTCCCACTCGAGAATGGCTCATCATCAAAAGGAATTAGCACATGACCACAGATAAAATCAGCCCCTCTACCGAAGAACTGTTCGCCTTGGATGGCAACATGACGTTCATGGGGCCCGGTCGGCTTGAGTTCAGATCGAATGATCTGGAGATTCGACTTTTAATCCTGAACGAAACGACGATAGGTTTTTATCAGAACCGGAACCGTCCTGCCGAAAAGCACCTGTCGTTTACTTTCAGCAAAGACATTAAAAGTGGCACTCACGAACTTGCGCAAGCGGGCCCCTTCCTCGCGGCGAATTTCCATGAAGTGCTTAACAATCAACTGGGCATGCAATCCCCCGAGCATTACAAAGCAACCAAAGGCACGGTAAACCTGGTTCTTTTGGACAACTCACCTGATCAAACCAGTCATATTGTCACTGGTTTCAATCTGACTCTGGAGTCGTCGACTACCGGTAAAAGCATTGATCTTTCCGGAGAATTTCAAAGCCACATGACTTACACCACGGCGAAATAGGCCTGACTGCACCTCTACGGGCGCTAAACAGGTACCAGAAGATCGCGCCCGTAGTACCTTCCGTCACAATTTGTCTCATCTTCAGTTATGCTCGCCGTTCGTCGTGAATGCCGGAGCCACTGACCTTATGTCCCCCACTCGCCTGTTTGTCCCCCTCGCCCTCACCTTGCTGGCCGCTTGCGCCACGCAACCGAAACAGAACGTGACCGTGGAAAAACAAGGCGAATGCCCGGTGCAAATGCACAATGGACAGAACCTCATCCTAACCCTGCCAAGCAACCCGACCACGGGTTATCGCTGGTCGATCCAGGATTCGGCTGGTGGTGTGCTGCATGCGCTCAGCCCCGAGGTGTACAGCAACCCGGAAGACGCCGGGATCGTCGGCAGCGCCGGCATTTCGACCTGGCGCTTCCAGGCATTTGCCATCGGTACAGGCCGCTTGCGCCTGACCTATTCACAGCCATGGGCCCCGGAAGTGCCGGCCGTGAAAACCTTCGATTGCGCGATTGCGGTTAACTGATCGTGGGCTGGCTGATTCTGGCGCTGATGGGCGCAGTGACCTTTCTGTATGGCTTGAGCGTGCACGCTGCGCTGCTGTGCCTGCTGGTCAAACCGTTGCCGGTCTTGGCGCTGCTCGGTTGGCTGCACGACGCACCGCCCACTGAGTATCGGCGCTGGATCAGCCTCGGATTGATTTTCTCCCTGCTCGGCGATGTGTTGCTGGCGTGGCCGGGGGATTTGTTTGTGTTTGGCCTTGGGGCATTTCTGGTCGCCCACCTGGCGTATCTGAAAGCTTACTTGAGCGATTGCCGGCGGTTGGCGTTGTTGCCATTGGTGATTGCCTTGGGGGTTGGCGCGGTTCTGTTGGGGATTTTGATTTCCCACGGACTGGGCCCACTGTTGATTCCGGTGATCGTCTACGGTTTGGCCATCAGTGCGATGCTCTGGCGGGCGCTGGCCCGGCTCGGGACCGACGTGCCGAAACGCTCGGCGCTGCTGGCGGCGGCGGGTGCGGTGGCGTTTGTGTTTTCCGATAGCGTGATTGGCATCAGTCGCTTTGCGGTGCCATTCGATGCTGCGCCCTACGTGATCATTCTCAGTTACTGGCTGGGGCAATGGGGGATTGCGGCGTCTGCGTTTGGTAAGGAAAGTACCGTAGGTGGTTCGGAGTAAACTGTTTGTCGTAATGAAATAAAAAATAGACCCTATCGCCAAACGTTATAAACAGCTGTCAGATCTGACAGTAGTCCGATGTTCCTTGTGAATTTATTATTTGTTCGGCGTCACCCCATCACACATATAATACAAGGAAGAGTTTTATGAGTTTTTTTCAAAGCAAAAACACACTCGCGTCTGCAGATCCAATTATTACCGTCAGCGCAGAAACTCAAGCGACAGTTTCAAACCGGGTAAAGTTTGACAGTCAAATTGTCGAATTCGAGGCCGATCCCAACAGTAATCAAATCGCGCTGGTCACTCGCGCGAACACACAAGACTACTCACATAGAAGTAAAAAAGGTCTGGTGCTGGTATTTGATAAAAATATCAAATCCGGCACCTATTCGGTCGCCGATCAAAGCTTCCCCTTCGAAGATGTTTATTATTTTGAAACGGGAACCATCCCTGGCTTTACGACCTCTTTTGCTTATAAGCCTAATAGCGGTTCTTTCACGGTAGAAACGGTTGAGAGCAGTTCTGAGAAACTGCATTATCAAATCGGCTTTGATTTCAAAGGCGTAAATGAGCAAAATGAAGAGCTCAAAATCTCTGGCAAATCCACCTATATCGTGTTGCTTAAACAGCAGTAATCACCTGAATGGCCAAGTCTCAACTTCAGGATTTGGCCATTCGTTTTTATCTGTCGTGTTCCCCACCGACAGCTCCCTGCCCCAACGGCTCACAATCCCCCATCGGGCATCTCTCACGCTTTATCAGACAACCCGCGCATCCCCCCGTCAATTTGGCTAAAATGCCGGCCTTTTCCACCTACGCCGCTGGAACCGCCGTGAGCAAAGAACCCGATCGCCTTTTCGCCCAGCCTTTGGCCCAGGTGCCCGACTTCGCCTTTAACGAGGACGTGGTGCGGGTGTTCCCGGACATGATCAAGCGCTCGGTGCCGGGTTATCCGACCATCGTCGAGAACCTCGGCGTGCTCGCCGCGCAATTCGCCCAGCCCAACAGCGTGCTCTACGACCTCGGCTCATCCCTGGGCGCCGTGACTCAAGCATTGCGCCGCCACGTGCGCACCGACGGTTGCCGCGTGATCGCTGTGGATAACTCCGCCGCGATGGTCGAGCGCTGCCGTGAATACCTCAACGGTCAAGACTCGATGTTCCAGGAGTTGCTGCCCGTGGAAGTGATCGAAGGTGACATCCTCGCCCTCGAATTCCAGCCCGCCTCTGTGGTGGCACTGAACTTCACCCTGCAATTCATCGCCCCGGACCAGCGCACCGCATTGCTCTCGCGCATCCGCCAATCGCTGCTGCCTGGCGGTGCGTTGATCCTCTCGGAGAAGCTGCGCTTCAACGACCTCGAAGAACATGCGTTGCTCACTGATTTGCACGTCGCGTTCAAACGCGCCAACGGCTACAGCGAACTGGAAATCGCCCAGAAGCGCAGCGCCATCGAAAACGTCATGAAGCCCGACAGCCTCGAAGAACACCGCGAGCGCCTGTTGGCGGCCGGGTTCTCGAAAGTCGTGCCGTGGTTCCAGTGTCTTAACTTTGCCTCGTTGATTGCCTTGCCATGATTGATCTGTCCCCCCTCGCCCGCCGTCTGGCCGGCACGCCGCTGGCCGAATGGGCCAACACCCTGCAAGCGCAACTCGACAAGAAAATGGAAAAGGGCCACGGCGACCTGGAGCGCTGGCAAAGTGCGCTGGATGCGTTGCCGAAGATTCAGCCGAGTGAAGTCGACTTGTTGAACGGTCTGACACTGGACACCGATTGCGACCCTGAGACCCGCGCGCAAATGCGCACCGCGTTGATGGGGTTGTCGCCATGGCGCAAAGGACCGTTTGACCTGTTTGGTGTGCACGTCGACACGGAATGGCGTTCGGACTGGAAATGGTCTCGGGTCGCGCCGCACCTGGACCTCAAGGGCAAACGCATCCTGGATGTGGGGTGCGGCAATGGTTATTACATGTGGCGCATGCTTGGTGCTGGCGCCGACAGTGTGATCGGTGTCGACCCGAACTGGCTGTTCTTCTGCCAGTTCCAGGCGGTGCAGCGTTACTTGTCAGAACCCAATGCCTGGCACCTGCCGTTCCCTTTCGAAGACCTGCCACCGAATATGGAAGGCTTCGACACGGTATTTTCCATGGGCGTGTTCTACCACCGCCGTTCACCGATCGAGCATTTGCTGGCGCTGAAGGATTGCCTGGTCAAGGGCGGTGAACTGGTGCTGGAGACGTTGGTGATCGAAGGCGATCAACAGCAGGTGCTGGTGCCGGAAGACCGATATGCGCAGATGCGCAACGTGTGGTTCCTGCCGTCGGTGCCGGCGCTGGAGTTGTGGTTGCGACGTGCCGGGTTTACGGACGTTCGCTGTGTCGACGTGAGCGTGACCACGGTCGAGGAACAGCGCGGGACGGAGTGGATGAAGTATCAGTCGTTGAGTGACTTCCTGGATCCGGACGATCACAGCAAAACGATTGAAGGACTGCCGGCGCCGATGCGTGCCGTCATCGTGGCCCGTAAGTAAATCTATCAAACACCGCATAACCCTGTAGGAGTGAGCCTGCTCGCGATGGCGGTCTGACAGTCACATCAATATTGACTGTCAGACCGCCATCGCGAGCAGGCTCACTCCTACATTGGGCTTTGTGTTTATTCCGTGGGCTTTGCGCGTCTAGCCTTGAAAAACTCGCTGAGTACCGCCCCGCATTCCTCCGCCAACACCCCGCCTTCAAACAACACCCGGTGGTTCAAGAAGCCCTGGGTAAAAAACTGCCCCTGACTCTGCACAATCCCGGCCTTGGGCTCCAGCGCGCCATACACCACCCGCGCAATACGTGAATGCACGATCAGCCCTGCGCACATGCTGCACGGTTCAAGGGTTACGTACAGCGTGCTGCCTGGCAGACGATAGTTGCTGGCGGCCAAGGCTGCGGCGCGGATTGCGACCATTTCGGCGTGGGCACTCGGGTCGTTGCCGCTGATCGGGCAATTGAAGCCGCGACCGATGATCTCGCCGTTCTGCACCAACACGGCGCCCACGGGCACCTCACCCAGCGCCGCGCCTTGTGCGGCCAGGGCCAGGGCTTCGCGCATGAAGTCTCGGTCACGGCTGCGGTCGATGATCGCGGCGGGACGTATCTGACGCATCAGGCCACCTCGATAGCGGCCATCAGGCCGGTTTCCATGTGATCGATCACATGGCAATGGAACATCCACACGCCGGGGTTATCCGCCACCAGCGCCACTCGTGCGCGCTCGTTCTTGCCCAACAGGTAGGTGTCGGTGAAGTACGGGATCACCTTGTGCCGGTTCGAGGCGATGACCTTGAAGCTCATGCCGTGCAGGTGAATCGGGTGCTGATACTGAGTCATGTTCTTCAATTCGAAAATGTAGCTCTTGCCCTTTTCGAGCTTGGCAATCGGGCGGTCGGCGCAGGTCTTGTCCGTGATGTCCCAGGCCTTGCCGTTAATCTGCCACAGGCTCGGCGGCTTGCCGTTGTCGACGTTGACCGACACCGAGCCCACCCATTCGAAATTGAAGTTGAGTTTCTCGGCATTGGCCAGGTCTGGCTCGGCCACCGGGTTGGCCGGCAGGGCAGCGGGCCATTCGGTGGGTGCATCGGTGTTGGCCACCGAGCGCAACGTGCCCAGGCGAACCGGGCCGTTGCGCAGGGACAGTTCTTCACCCGCGGGCGGCGCCTTGATCGCCAGGCAGATACGCATGCCCGGGCCGAGCCAGTATTCCTTGCCCATGGGCCGCGGCTCCACCGGATTGCCATCCAGCGCGTAGATCTGCGCTTCGACGCCAGGAATATTGAGGCGATAGGTCAGGGTGTTATCGAGGTTGAGCAGGCGCACGCGGGTGATTTGCCCGGCGGGCAAGTCGATCACCGCTTGCGAGACACCGTTGATGGTCGACAGCCGTCCCGCCGTGCCACCACGGGCGGCTTCGCGAGGAATGCTGAAGGCCACGAAAGCCCCCTCTTCATCGACGTGCCAGCTCTTGAGGCTCAGGGTTTTTTCGTATTTGAAACCGGTGGGCTCGCGCTCTTCGACGATCAGCGGGCCGACAAGGCCGCGGCCGAGCTCTTCGCTGCTGTTCACGTGCGGGTGATACCAGTAACTGCCCGCGTCTGGCACACGGAATTTGTAGTCGAAGTATTCCCCAGGCAGCACCGGCAATTGCGAAACGTACGGGACACCGTCCATTTCCAGCGGCAGGCGGATGCCGTGCCAGTGAATGGTGGTCGCCACCGGCAGATGGTTGATGAAACGCACCCGCAACCATTCACCCTGACGAACCCGCAACTCGGTGCCCGGTGCCGAAGGGCCGAACGCCCAGGCTTCGGTCTTGTGCCCGGCGACCAGTTCGACGTCCAGCGGTGCGGCGATCAGCTCATAGTCATGACCGGCGTCAGCATCAGCCATCTTGCCCAGCCAGTACCGCGACGCGCCCCCCGCTCCGACACCAACGACAACAAGACCGGCCAGGCCACCGAGGATTTGGCGACGGGTAAAGGACATGAACTCAACTACCTCACGTATCAGCGACAGGCCCGAGGGCCTGTAAAAGGCGAATACGATACACCTGCGGATGAGAAACAGTAAGGGCGACCGAGGGCCGCACATCCCCCTGAAGGGAATCGGTTATGGCTGCAGGCCGGTAATCAGATGCACCACCCCGTCGTCCAGCATCATGACGCCCGGCACACCTGCCACACTCAATGCCTGCCGATCCATCCGCGCCACATCCCGCAACGCCACCCGGACCCGGGTCAACGCTACAGGCTGCTGAGACTTGAGGTTATCCACGCCACCCAGTGCGTCCACGACATTCGCTGGCAACCCGGATACCGGCTGAACAACTGCCTTCGGCTCCTCCGCCACCAGATCCGGCGTCAACGCTTTCCAGAACGCCCGCTGCATTTTCTCGAACATGTTCAGTTCTCCAGAACCAGTGAAGTATCGACCGTCGCCTCGTGATACAGGCGCAATGCCTCGCGTACCTGTCCGGCACTTTCCAGGCCCAGCACTTGCTGGGCGATGGCCTGACAGTCCATCAGGTCCAGCTCACGAACCGCTGCCTTGATCGACGGAATCAACGGCACACTCACCGACAGTTCATCCACCCCGAGCCCCAGCAACAGCGGAACGGCCAGCGTCTCGGAGGCCATGGCGCCGCACACACCGACCCATTTGCCGTGGGCGTGCGCGGCCTTTACGGTGCTGGCAATCAAGCGCAGCACCGCCGGATGAAAGCTGTCGGCCTGACTGGCCAGCCGCGGGTGATCGCGGTCCATGGCCAGGGTGTATTGCGTGAGGTCGTTGGTGCCAATGGAAAAGAAATCCACCTCGGGTGCAAACAGGTCCGCCATCAGTGCCGCCGCCGGCACTTCGATCATGATGCCCAGCTTGGGCAGTTCCGTTAGGCCCAAAACCAGCGCCTCTTCTTCGAGCAGTTGCCGAGCCAGGCGCAACTCCGACAGCTGGGTAACCATCGGCAGCATGATGTGCAGGCGAGCGAGCCCGGCACTGCCAAGGATGGCCTTGAACTGATCACGCAACAGCTGCGGGCGCTCCAGGCACAAACGAATCCCGCGCATGCCGAGGAAGGGGTTGGTTTCGCTGTCCATCGGCACGTAGGCCAGCGGTTTGTCACCGCCGACGTCCAGGGTGCGCACCACCAGATTGCGCGTCGGCCCGAGTACTTTGGCGATGGCGTTGTAGGTAGACGCCTGCTCGTCATGGCTCGGCGCATGGTTGCGATCCAGATAGAGAAACTCCGAACGGAGCAAACCGACGCCCTCGCCTCCCAGTGCCATGGCCTGCTCGGCTTCCGCCAGCGAAGCGATGTTGGCCGTCACTTCAAAATGGTGACCGTCGCGGGTGCAGGCGGCCAGTGTTGCGTGCGCCAACTCATGCTGCCGGCGTTGCTGTTGAAGCTGGCGCTTGGCTTGCAGCTGTTCGATGGCCTGCAGATCCGGATCCAGCTGCAATTCGCCCTTGTCGGCATCGAGCAACACCTGGGTTCCATTGACCAGCGCCAGCACTTGTACCGGCAGTCCGCAGATCGCCGGCAAACCGAACGCCCGGGCGAGGATCGCGACGTGGCTGGTGGCACCGCCACCCACCGTGGCGAAACCCAGTACCTTGCGGGTATCGAGCCCGGCGGTCTGCGACGGCGTCAGTTGTTCGGCGATCAGGATCGCGCCTTCAGGCAGCTCCATCGCCTGATCCCGCACGCCGAGGATCAGTTTGAGCACCCGCTGACCCACATCGGCGAGGTCCGCCGCCCGCTCCGCGAGCAGGGCGTTACCCAGGCTCTTGAACAAGGTGGCTGCTGACTCGGTGGCCGAGCGCCACGCAAACCCGGCGCTTTTGCCTTCATCGATCAGCACGTGAGCCACTTCCAGCAAACCAGGGTCTTCGAGCAGCTCCTGATGCGCCTTGAAAATGTCGGCCTGCGCGTCGCTCTTGGCGTTGTCACGCAGCTGTTGCAGGGCCACCAGTGCTTCGGCCAGGGCACGGGACAGATGATCGCGTTCCACCTGCGGTGTTGAGCCGAGTTCATTCACTTCCAGGTTTTGTTCGACGATCTGTACCACATGGCCAAACGCCGACCCGGGTGATGCACAAACCCCGCGCAGCACCGTCAGCGATGAAGCCTCGACCGCATTCACCTCAACCTGCATCGGACCCGCGACCACTTCACCGCATCCAGTCAGCAGCAGTTCGGCCAGCGTCTTGATCGCCGCTTCCGCATCCGGACCGGCCGCGCTGACTTGCATGACATCACCGTGCGCCGTCTGCAACGCCATGATCGCCACCAGGGATTTCGCGTTCGCAGTCTCCTGCTTTTTATGCAGGTAGATGCTCGCCGAAAAAGCTTTTGCCGCCTGGGCGAATACCGCGGCTGGACGGGCGTGCAAGCCGTTGAGGTTGGCCAGCGTCACCGGTTTTGAAAACAGCGCTTCTTCCGCTGCGGTTAGCGGCGTATCGCTTGTCTGCTCGACAAGGTTCAGGCTCAGCAGCGGCTGGCCACTGTCTACCAGACCCGTTTCCGGCGCCAGCCAGGTGAACGGTTCTCCACTGACCACCAGCATCAACGTCAGCAGGCTGCGGGCATTCAATGCAACAAAATCGGCATCGAACTCGATCAGCGCCTGCCCAACGTCAACCTGCTGGCCTTCCTCCACCAGCCGCGTAAACCCGTTTCCGGCCAGGTTCACCGTGTCGAGGCCGATGTGCATCAACACCTGCACACCCTTTTCGTCAGTGATGCTGACGGCATGCCCACTGGCCTGCACATTGCTGACAACCCCGGCCAGCGGCGCGCACAAGGTCGTTGAAGTCGGGTCGATGCACAGCCCGTCGCCGATGACCCGGCTGGAAAACACCGGGTCGGGCACGAGGTCCAGTGGCACCAATACGCCTGATAGGGGGGCGTGCAGTTGCAATTGTTGGGGTGTGGCCATGACGTCACCTGCTGTTTTGTTCTTTGAAGTGCCGATGGAGCGCGAGGCTCCGACAGCATCGCTTATTTCCACCAATACTCGACCTGCAATCCGACATTCGCACCGTGCCGCGCCGTGCCGAAGGCGCCGGTATCGGACAATGCCGAGCCCGCCGCCAGTTCATTGGCTGCCCGTTTGGCCGCCTCGTTCCAGCTGGCATAGGTGTAATACAGACGCACTTCGGGCCGCGCCCAGAATTCCGGACCTTTGGGCGACCATGTCGGGGCGAAGGTGAACTTGCTCAGCTTGCGCGTGCCGCCCGCAGCTTCGACCTGATCGTGGCCCAGTTCGGTCACCAGTTTGAACTGCTCGGTGATCGCGTACGCCGGACGAATTCCCAGGGAAATCCAGTTCTGATCGGCCCCGTCCGGGCGAATGTCCTTCTGGTAAACCGCCTCGACTTGTCCGCCAAACCGTGGCGTCACTTGCCAGTCGAAGAACTCCACCACCCGGTAGCTTTTGTTGCTGTCGTCCAGCTTTACGTTGCCGGTATAGCCCAGCCCGGTGCCGGGGCCTTCGCCGTACTGGAAGGCCAGTTTGTTCTTGCCGCCCAGAAAACCTTTTTGCACATGCTGTGCGGTGATTGCCCAGCCGCGGTGTGCGTCGCGGCTGTCGGGTTTGTCGATGTAGCTCAGTCCGAGTTCCAGTTCACCACCGGGGTTGGTGCGGAAACCGGCGACGTTGAAATCGTGACGGTTGATGTAGTCCTTCTGATACAGGTTGTCCTTGCGCGAGAAGGCATAGCTGTATTTCAGATCGCCGATCAGCACATCCTCGATACCACCGCCCGTGGCGCTCTGGTTCCAGTAGTAGAAGTCGGAGATGTGGATGTCGTTTCGCTTGTAGTAACGCCGACCGGCCCACAGCGAACCGCCGTTGAGGCTCGGCATGTTCGACCACTGCGCGTACAACTGCGGCATGCGCACCGAGCCATTGTCGCCATTGAACGTCAGGTCCTTGTCGTACTGGTTATACAGAGAAGCCATGCCGTCGACGCTCAGCACCGAACCATCGTCCAGGGTGTACAGGTCCTGGCGAAGTTCAAGCTCACCGTACTGCTCACACTCGTTGCCCAAGCGGTATTTGGTCTGCGCGCCGGGCAGTTGGAAACACTGTTGTTTTCCACTGTTGACCGATGTCCCGACGCCGCTGCGCACGTAGCCGCCGAACTCCAGGGCCTGCGCTGACAACGGCAACGCCAGGCATAAGCTCGCGGCAGCAAGGCTGCAATTTAGTGTTGTTTTCAAGAACCACCCCATTATTTTTATTGTGTTGTTCCGCAAATTCGGCGCGCAAAACTCCCCCGCGCAGCGCTCTGCGTGTTTTTTAAAGTCGGTGTTTTTAGTGGTCGATCAGTCGGTCAGGTGCAAAACGAACGACTCATAGGGCCTTAAAGAAATCTGCCGGTTTCGCGGCGGACAGTTCGGGTAATTGCTGATGACCAGGCGTTGAGTCATGGCTTCGCTGATCACGTCATCGGGCAGTTCGACGTCGCACGGCGTGCCATAGAAGTTGTTCAGTACCAGCAAACGCTCGCCTTGACCTTCACGCACATACGCCCAGATTTGCGGGTGCTCCGGCAACAATTGCCGATAGACGCCATCGGAAATCAGCGCTTCGCTACGGCGCAGGGCAATCAACTGACGGTAGTGATGCAGCACGGAGTCCGGGTCGTCGAGCTGGGTGGCGACGTTGATCTGCGTCGCGTTGGCCGGCACGCCAATCCAGGGTTCTGCGGCGCTGAATCCTGCGTTCGGCTCGGTGTTCCAGTGCATCGGCGTACGGCCGTTGTCCCGGGATTTCTGCATGATCGCCGCCATGTTGTCGGCATCACTTGCACCGGCCTCCCGCTTGAGGCGAAAGATGTTGAGCGTCTCGACATCGCGGTACTGATCGATGTGATCAAACCCCGGATTGGTCATGCCCAGTTCTTCGCCCTGATACACAAATGGTGTGCCCTGAAGGAAGTGCAGCGCGGTGCCGAGCATCTTCGCCGAGATCACCCGAAACTCGCCGTCATGGCCAAAACGCGACACCACCCGTGGCTGGTCGTGGTTACACCAGAACAACGCGTTCCAGCCACCGCCGGCCTGCATGCCGGTTTGCCAGTCCGAAAGAATGCGCTTGAGTTCGAGGAAGTCGAAGTCGGCGCGAATCCACTTCTGCAGGTTCGGGTAATCGACCTTCAGGTGATGAAAGTTGAAGGTCATCGACAGTTCTTTCGACTCTGGCTTCGAGTAGCGAATGCAGTGTTCCAGGCTGGTGGACGACATCTCGCCGACGTTGATCAGGTCGTGACCTTCGAAGACTTCGCGGTGCATTTGCTGCAAGTATTCATGTACGTTCGGGCCGTCGGTGTAGAAGCGTCGACCGTCGGTGTTGTCTTCTGGAAAGTCCGCTGGTTTGGAGATCAGGTTGATCACATCCAGACGGAAACCGCCCACGCCTTTATCGCGCCAGAAACGCATCATCTTGAAGACTTCGGCGCGTACGTTCGGGTTGTCCCAATTCAGGTCGGCCTGGGTGTGATCGAACAGGTGCAGGAAGTACTGACCGGTCTGCGCTTCGTATTCCCAGGCCGAACCACCGAACTTGGATTCCCAGTTGTTCGGCTGATCGCGCCAGATGTAAAAGTCGCGGTACGGGTTGTCGAGGCTGCTACGGGCCTGCTGGAACCAGGCGTGTTCGATCGAGGTGTGGTTGACCACGATATCGAGCATCAGCTTGATCCCGCGCTTGCCCGCCTCGGCAATCAGCAACTCACAATCGGCCATGGTCCCGTAACTCGGGTCGATGGCGTAGTAATCGCTGATGTCGTAACCGTTGTCGCGCTGGGGCGAACGCAGGAACGGCGTGATCCACAGGCAGTCGACACCCAGCCAGTGCAGGTAATCGAGCTTGGCCACGACGCCGAGCAAATCCCCCGTGGGGTTGCCGGCGTGGCTGTGAAAACTCTTCGGGTAGATCTGATAGATCACCGAACGTTGCCAGTCTTGCATGGCGCTATTCCTTCAATAATTTTGTCCAGGCCTTGCTCGGGAATCCGGTCTGTCAGGCAACCCGATACCCTGGCCGGATAATCTTCATGCTCAACCCACAGGTCAGAACAAACGGCACGACCATCGCAATCACCATTCCAATCACAAACATCGGAATGAACTGCGGAATGATCGAGATGAAACCGGGCAAGCCACCCACACCGATGGCCGAGGCCTGGACCTTGTTCAGCGACAGGAAGATGCAACCCAGGGCCGAGCCGCACAGGGCCGCATAGAACGGAAACTTGTAGCGCAGGTTGACCCCGAACATGGCCGGTTCGGTGATGCCGAAATAGGCGGAAATCGCCGAGGTCGAGGCCATGCTTTTGTCGCGGACACTGCGGGTCATGTAGAACACCGCCAGTGCCGCGCTGCCCTGGGCGAGGTTGGACATGACGATCATCGGCCAGATGAACGTGCCGCCCTGGGTGGAGATCAGTTGCAAGTCGACCGCGAGGAACATGTGGTGCATGCCGGTGATCACCAGCGGCGCGTAGAGCAGCCCGAAAATCGCCCCGCCGACCATCGGCGCGAGGTCAAACAGCATGACCACGCCTTCGGTGATGAGAATCCCCAGATGCCGGGTCACCGGGCCGATCACGGCCAGTGCCAACACGCCGGTGACCACAATGGTGGTAATCGGCACCACCAGCAATTGCACGGCGTTCGGCACCCGCGCCCGCAGCCATTTTTCGATGACGCTCATGACATAGGCCGCCAGCAGGATCGGCAGGATTTGGCCCTGGTAACCGACCTTCTCGATCTGGAACAGCCCGAGGATGTCGAAGTACGGCAGGCTCTGCCCGTCCAGCCCGGCCACCGCTTTGCCGTAGTTCCAGGCGTTGAGCAGGTCCGGGTGAACCAGCATCAGGCCGAGCACGATGCCGAGAATTTCGCTGCCACCAAACCGCTTGGCCGCCGACCAGCCCACCAGTGCCGGCAAGAACACAAACGAGGTGTTGGCCATCAGGTTGATCAGGCTCCAGAGCCCGTCGAGTTTCGGGTAGGCATCCAGCAGGGTCTGGCCTTCGATGAACATCCCCTTGGCGCCGATCAGGTTGTTGATGCCCATCAACAGCCCCGCAATGATCAACGCCGGCAGGATCGGCATGAACACGTCGGAAAACACCCGCACAAGACGCTGCATCGCGTTTATCTTGTCGGCGCTTTTTTGTTTAACGTCGGCGATGGTTGAGGCGGCTAGACCGGTTTGACGGCGCAGTTCGGCGTACACCTTTTCAACCTCGCCGGGGCCGATGACCACCTGGAACAGGCCGCCGGTGAAGAATGAGCCTTTCACCAGGTCAATCTGATTCAGCGTGGCGCTGTCGACCAGGCTGGGGTCCTTGAGGGCCAGGCGCAGACGTGTGACGCAGTGCGCGGCCTGCTCGAGGTTGTCGCTCCCACCGAGGCTTTGCAGCAGCTCGCTGGCGATGTTCGGATAGTCGTGGCTCATGCTTTTCTTCCGCTGTAGTTTTTTGTTTTTGGCAGCACGCCGAAGCGAAAAGTACTCGTCTGTACGAGTTAAAGCAACAACTCGTACAGACGAGTTTGATTTTGTTTACTATGACCCCGTCAATCGGCGACTTTTCCTACCTCCCGAAACGATGAAACCCAAAGCCGCATGGACAAACCCCTACCCTGCCCTTAAGGTTCGAAACCTTGAGTACATCGCGGCACAGAGCCATCCCCATGAGTAAATACAACCAGATCTACAGCGATCTGCTTGCCAGCATCACGACCGAACGTCTGGAACGCGGCGCCCGGTTGCCTTCCGAAACCGAATTGATGGACACCTATCAGGCCAGCCGCGGCACCGTGCGCAAAGCCATCGAGCAATTGCAGGAGCGCGGTTTCGCCCAGAAAGTCCACGGTAAAGGCACTTTCGTGTTGTCGACCAACCCGATCGAATTCCAGTTGGGCGGCATCGTCAGCTTCCAGGAGACCTATCCGCGACTGGGCAATGACGTCAGCACCGAGGTGGTCGAATTCACCCAAATCCCCCTCGAAGGCCCGCTGCTCGACCACATCAAGGCTGAAGAAGGCAGCCTGATCACGCGGATCAAGCGCGTTCGGCGGATTGACGGCAAACGCGTGATCCTCGACATCAACCATTTCGTCAGCGACGTGATTCCCGGCCTGAACCGCGACATCGCCGAGCAGTCGATCTACGCCTTCATCGAACAGACCCTGCAGCTGCAAATCGCCTACGCCCAGCGCACCATCGAAGCGGTCCCTCGAAGCAAGGACGACCAACACCACCTGGACCTCGACGGCCAGAGTCATGTGATCGTGGTCAGCAACCAGACGTTCCTGCAGGACGGTCGCCAATTCGAATACACCGAATCACGGCATACCCTCGACAAGTTCTACTTTTCAGATGTGGCACGGCGCTGACCCTACACGGTCACGAAAGGCATGTGGGCATAACTATGTAGTGCACTTGCCTTGAGCAAACGGGTCATCCTCACGGCCCATTTCTCAAGGAGCGAGATCATGCCTGCCGATCAAAGTACTGAAGCGTTACCCAATGCTGCCGACAGGGAGCAGCTGAAAACGATTGCCCCCGTCGTTGTCACAGCCTGTCCGGGGTTGAAGGAAGAAGCCCACGCGGTCGCCAGTGAAATCCTGAAAAAACACGGCATCACCGACAAGGACCCTGACCAGGTCTGGTGGCATCGGTTCGATAACGTCTCAGCCAGCAGCACCAAGGCCTTTCTGAGTTGGGAACACGCCCCCAAGCCCTGTGAATCACTGACCCTGACGCAACTGGTGATCCAGGGATATCGTGTGACCGATCAAGACGACGCCCTCGAACTGAACAGTAACGGCGGGTTTTACACTGAAGACGCAAACGCCAGCATTTTCAATGAAACCAACGAGGTGCGGATGTACCCCAGCAAGGTCCTCACAGACCTGTGGGAGATGAACCTCAGTGAACGCTACCTGAATAAGCTGAACGCTTTCTGGACCACGCATTTCGATGACTTCCGGACCCTGGCCAAATCCAGCTACCTCAGCAAAGCGGTCGAGGCGCGGCAAAACGGTCAGCTGGAAGAGGACGATTTCCAGACCGTCGTAAGGGCCGTTGTCGCTGACGCAGCCTGGCCGATTACCCTGGCGACGCTGCAATCCCAAACCACGGCGCCTGCGGATCTTCGTGTCTGCGCCCTGGATGTCGCAGGGCACGTCGCCACCGATATTCTGCGCATCGTTGACCGCAACGGCCGACAGATCACTTATGTTCCCGGCGCCGCACAGGCCTTCCACGTGCATCCCACACAAACGGACATGCACTGGTGGATGTTGCTGCAAATGAATGAGGCGCAGCCGCGCACCGAGTTCATGACCCATTTCCCGCTGTCGGTTCGCAAGGAAGTCCATGACAACATCACTCCGCTGATGAACCAGCTGGTCGGCACCTGGGGAAAATACGACCATCACCTGATCAATCAGAAAAACATCACCATCAGTGGCGATGCCTTCGCCTGGCAGAGCCGGGCAGTCCAGAGCACGATGCTGGAAGAGGCGGACCTGACGCTGGTGACCCACGGACAAATGCGCAAACAGCTCTGGCTGGGTTACCTGAGTGCCGGTCTGCATGTTTTTGGTCCCTTGGCGATGATGGGCTGGCCAATCGCGCTGCCGGTGATCGGTGCCAGCCTCGCCGCGATGGGTTTGAACATCGACAAGGCGGTGAATGGCAAAACGGCGGCGCAGCGCAAGGCCGGCGTCATTGGCGCGGTGCTCGATGGCATCAATGCGCTGTTCAACATTCCGCTGCTCAAGGAAGTCAACGTATTGGAAGACGTCGGGGCTGCGGCCGAGGCGGCTGAAGCGACCGAGATGGCGGATTTGAACAAGACCCTCAATCCGGAAGAAAGCGTCGTCACGCAAGACCCTCTGGCGCCCGGAGAGTCAGAGCAAGGGCCTCTGCAACCGGGTGTGTTGCCGACCCTGCCCGAGGAAACCGCCGAAGCTTTTGAAGTGCCGGAGCACTACCAAAGCAATGAAATCCTCGAAAACTACCCGATGGCCACGAGCGGAAAATTCCAGGGTATCTATACGCTGGACTCAAACCCTTCCACCGCCATCATGATGAACGATCAGGCTTATTACGTGCGCTACGAAGCCGACATCAACGGTGGCGGTACGTGGGCGATCATCGACCCCAGTCATCCGCAGGCGTCCACGGGATCGATTCCCGTACGCCTGAATGACGAGGGCGAATGGGAGTTGGCACCCACAGCCGGATTGAAAGGCGGCGGCAAAGGCCTCAGCAAGCCTGCGCCCGTACCCGGTCCTTCCAGGCCGACGACTCACGCCCGGCCAAGGTCTGATTTTTTCAGTCATTTGACGCGATACGATGCACCCAATGGACGTTCGCTGAACTTCCTGGCCCTGGGAAAGCCGGAAACCCATATAAAAGTCGTGGCCATGCCTAACGGGTTCATCAGAGGAGTCTCCCCCTACGAAGAGTATGTCGCTGGGCGTCGAGCGGTGCTGATCAGGGATGCGATCGTATTCCAGACCCCGGAGGACTTTTTTGCCTCGTTGCCCGCCCGGCCGGTGCAGCCCGTGATCACACCCTCCACCACCGTGACGGAACTCATCGAGAACATTTTCAACACTGCGCCCGGCCTTGTCGTCGGTGAAAGTCAGGATCGAATTGCCAGCATGCGGTTCCTGATCGAGAACATGCAGACCCTGGCGAAACAAGGCGTCAAGACGATCTACATGCATCGCCTGCTCAACGACTTCAATCAGGTCGACCTGAACGAGTTCGCCGAAACCGGGGACATGCATGGGATGCTGGAGAAATACCTGCAGAAACTGCCAGGTGATCCTGCCGGACAGTACACCCCCCTTGAAGTCGTCAAAGCGGCCCAGCAGAACGGCATTCGAATCCAGGCCACCGATTGCCTGGCGAGTTATCGCTACACAGATTCAAACTTCCGTGCCATCTCACGACAATCCGTCAAGACCTACCTCACCCATACCATCATGCAAGCCACTCAAGCCCGCAATGGCGGCGGAAAATGGCTGGCGCTCACCGACCAGGAGAGTACAAACACATTCAGGGGGATGGCCGGCATCAGCGAAACGGAGGGAGGTATCGGTCTACGCATCGAAGAAGTGGGCCCAGACCAGCCTATGCACCTGGGCATCGACCATGGCATCGAGGTCGGCCGTGATGTTTCGGAGGCCGGCGCTCAAATGCGCGGTGATTTCGACACCCTGTATGCCGACATCAGCTTGCAGATGCCGACTCCGGTCATTCAACGATCGTCTGAGCAAATCAATCAGCTGCTGTTCCGCCAGGGCATGTTCACCATTGAAAGGTCGGAAGACACGTTGACGCTGATCCATCGCAGCCGGTCGAATCAGATTGTGCGAACGATGATTGAGCGAACGGCGAATGGGGGCTTTCTGATCAACCGCCCTGCCTGGGCCGCCGTGCATCAGGTCACTTACGCGAATCTGATCAGCCTTGTCCACGCGCTCAATCGCATGGGCCTGATGCTTGAAGGGCGCCTGCCCACTGTAGCGGCCTGATCGCAAAAAGGCCCCGTGAACTCACGCTCACGGGGCCTTTCAGGTGTTACGGGCGATCAGTCAGACCGGGATCATTCCCACTCGATCGTCGCTGGCGGCTTGCTCGACACGTCGTAAGTCACGCGGGAGATGCCTTCGATTTCGTTGATGATCCGGCCGCTGACGGTTTCCAGCAGTTCGTAAGGCAGGTGGGCCCAACGCGCGGTCATGAAGTCGATGGTTTCCACTGCACGCAGGGCCACGACCCAGGCGTAACGACGGCCATCACCAACCACGCCAACCGATTTCACCGGCTGGAACACCACGAAGGCCTGGCTGACTTTGTGGTACCAGTCGGCTTTGCGCAGTTCTTCGATGAAGATGTGGTCGGCGCGACGCAACAGGTCGGCGTATTCCTTCTTCACTTCACCGAGGATGCGCACGCCCAGGCCCGGGCCCGGGAACGGGTGGCGGTAGACCATGTCGTACGGCAGGCCGAGTTCCAGGCCCAGACGACGGACTTCGTCCTTGAACAGCTCGCGCAGGGGTTCAACCAGCTTGAGGTTCATTTCTTCCGGCAAGCCACCCACGTTGTGGTGCGACTTGATCACGTGGGCCTTGCCGCTTTTGGCGCCAGCCGACTCGATCACGTCCGGGTAGATGGTGCCTTGAGCGAGGTACTTGATGTTGTCCAGTTTGTTGGACTGGGCATCGAAGACGTCGATGAAGGTACGGCCGATGATCTTGCGCTTCTTCTCCGGGTCGGACTCGCCGGCCAGGTTGTTCAGGAACTGGTCTTCAGCGTTGGCGCGGATCACCTTGACGCCCATGTTCTCGGCGAACATGGCCATCACTTGCTCACCTTCGTGCAGACGCAGCAGGCCGTTGTCGACGAAGACGCAGGTCAGCTGGTCGCCGATGGCTTTGTGCAGCAGCGCGGCAACCACCGAGGAGTCAACGCCGCCGGACAGGCCGAGCAGCACGTTGTCAGTGCCGACCTGGGCGCGGATATTGGCGATGGCGTCTTCCGCAATCTTCGACGGCGTCCACAGGGCTTCACAGCCGCAGATGTCGAGGATGAAGCGCGACAGGATGCGACCGCCCTGCTTGGTGTGGGTCACTTCCGGGTGGAACTGCACGCCGTAGTAGCCACGAGCATCGTCGAACATGCCGGCAATCGGGCAGCTCGGGGTGCTGGCCAGGATGTGGAATTCCTGCGGCATCTTGGTGACCTTGTCACCATGGCTCATCCACACGTCGAGACCGAACAGGCCGTCAGCGTCGATGTGGTCTTCGATGCCGTCGAGCAGGCGGCTCTTGCCGACCACGTCGACACGGGCATAACCGAACTCACGCAGTTCGGAACCTTCAACCTTGCCACCCAGCTGTTCGGCCATGGTCTGCATGCCGTAGCAGATACCGAAGACCGGAACGCCCAGGTCGAACACCGCCTGCGGGCAGCGAGGGCTGTCGGCTTCGTGCACGGACTCGGGGCCGCCGGCGAGAATGACGCCTTTTGGAGCGAATTCGCGAATCGCGTCTTCATCCATATCGAACGGATGCAGTTCGCAGTACACGCCGATTTCGCGCACGCGGCGGGCAATCAGCTGGGTGTACTGGGAACCGAAATCGAGGATCAGGATGCGGTGAGCGTGAATGTCGAGGGCCATGATTCAGTCTCGTCTAGTAATTCAGAAACAGTCGTGATTCAGAAACAACTCGGGGCTGAATAAAACAGCCCCGGTTACTTAACGTTTTGCTTGAAGTCTCAACCTACGCGGTAGTTTGGCGCTTCTTTGGTGATCTGTACGTCGTGGACGTGGGACTCGGCCATGCCAGCGCCGGTGATCCGCACGAACTCAGGCTTGGTGCGCATTTCTTCGATGTCGGCACTGCCGGTGTAGCCCATCGAGGAACGCAGGCCGCCCATCAGTTGATGGATGATGGCGCTCAGGCTGCCCTTGTAAGGAACACGCCCTTCGATGCCTTCCGGAACCAGCTTCTCGGCACCCGCGGAGGAGTCCTGGAAGTAACGGTCGGAGGAACCCTGGGCCTGGGACATGGCGCCCAGCGAACCCATGCCGCGGTATGCCTTGTACGAACGACCCTGGAACAGTTCGATCTCGCCCGGGGCTTCTTCAGTACCGGCGAACATCGAGCCCATCATCACGCAGGAAGCACCGGCTACGATGGCCTTGGACAGGTCACCGGAGAAGCGGATGCCGCCGTCAGCGATCAACGGAACGCCAGTGCCTTCAAGGGCAGCGGCGACGTTGGCGATGGCACTGATTTGCGGGACGCCGACACCGGCAACGATACGGGTGGTGCAGATCGAGCCAGGGCCGATACCGACCTTGACCGCATCAGCGCCGGCTTCGGCCAGGGCCTTGGCAGCAGCGCCGGTGGCGATGTTGCCGCCGATGACCTGCACTTCAGGGAAATTCTGTTTGACCCAGCGAACGCGGTCGATCACGCCTTTGGAGTGACCGTGTGCGGTGTCGACCACCACCACGTCAACGCCGGCATTGACCAGGGCAGCGACGCGGTCACCGGTGTCTTTACCGGTACCGACTGCTGCGCCAACACGCAGACGACCTTGATCGTCCTTGCTGGCCAGCGGGTACGCCTTGGCTTTTTCGATGTCGTTGACGGTCATCATGCCTTTGAGGGCAAATTTGTCGTCGACGATCAGCACGCGTTCGATACGGTGTTTGTGCAACAGCTCGCGAACGTCGTTCTTGTCGGCGCCTTCCTTGACCGTGACCAGACGCTCTTTGGGCGTCATCACTTCGCGGACAGTGGCTTCCAGACGATTTTCGAAACGCACGTCACGGGAAGTGACGATGCCGACCAGGTCGCCATTGTGCAAAACCGGAACGCCGGAGATGTTGTGCAGACGGGTCAGTTCGAACAGTTCACGCACCGTGGCTTCAGCCTCGATGGTGATCGGGTCCTTGACCACGCCGGCCTCGTAACGCTTGACCTTGCGCACTTCGGCAGCTTGCTGCTCGATGGTCATGTTCTTGTGGATGATACCGATGCCACCTTCCTGAGCCATGGCGATTGCCAGACGGGCTTCAGTGACGGTGTCCATGGCGGCAGAAACCAGAGGAATATTCAGCTCGATGCCACGGGTAAGGCGGGTCTTGAGACTGACTTCGTTAGGAAGCACCTCGGAATAACCGGGCACTAGGAGAATGTCGTCGAATGTCAGAGCTTCTTGGCTGATACGCAGCATCGCGGGGGCTCCCGAGCGGGAAAATGGAAGCGCGCCATTATAGTCAGACACCCCCTCGTGTTCAATGTAAAACTCTTTCTATTATTAGCATTACTGATATACGGGGATTGTCGCTTCCTACAACTCGACTTTCACCGAACTGACGGGCTGATCCAGCCAATCGGCAAACTCATCGATAAAGCTCTGCTTGAACCCGGCCTCGGCCCAGTTGTTAAAGATGAACCCCAGGTTGGAAAAGCCGCATTCCTGCAGGAAAAGAAAGCCGTTGATGTCGTCTTCATGCCCGCATTCCGGGCAGGTGAAGTTATCGGTGCGACCTGGCATCCACTCCTCCAGGCTTTCGAACAGCGCTTCGCCGACTTCCTTGCGGCACTCGGCGCAACCCGCCTCCCCCAGGAATCCCTTGGCCGGCGTGTAGATGCAGCGCTTGGTGATGATCTCCAGGCCATTGATCGGCTCGCCGAACGGCAGCGCTTGTGGGTGCAACACCACGGCGCGGGCACCGTCGGCGATGGCGTGGCCCATGCGGTTACCGGTACGGCCACACGTGGTCAGCTCTTCCTTGATGATGTTCTTGCGCACCAGCCAGCGCACGACCGCCCGGGCCCGGGGTTCGTGTACCGGCAGTGTGGAGATTTTCGGGACGATGATGCTTTGCGAATTCATGGTGCAAGCCTACTGCGTCAATTGGATGTTTCTGCGGTGTTCTTACTGACGCCTTCGCGGGCAAGCCTCGCTCCTACCGGAAAAGTTTGCGAACGACTGTAGGAGCGAGGCTTGCCCGCGAAGGCATCGGAACGGCCGGCAGCTTAATCCCTGACGAAATCCGGTCAAGTACTCAAATAACGCCCGATCAAGGCAATCCCGCTCGCCAGCACCAACCAGGTCACCAGCCGCACGAACGCCTCGCGGGACAATCTCAGGGTCAATCGCCGCCCGACCCACAGCCCCACGGCCATGGCCGGCAATAGACACAGGGCCAATATCAATAAGGGTAGCTCGGCATAGACACCTGCGACGGCAAACAGGCTCAAGCGCACCACGGTGCTGCAACTGATCAGCGCACTCTGGGTCGCCCGTGCCGCCTCTTTCGGCAACCGGCTGTTCAAATAGATCGCATATAAAAAGCCGCCACTGCCAAACAGCGCCCCGAACAGCCCACCCACAGTGCCCATCGGCATGGCCCAACCGGCGGACAATTGCGTCGGCCGGGTTTTGACCCACAGGCTGTAAATCGCATAAGCGCTGATGAACAGCCCCATCAACAGCAATAACACATCGGATTTGAGGTTCAGCAGAAAGATCACCCCCAACGTGCAGCCCACCGCCATGCAGGGCAGCAGCCGCAGCAACTCGGGCTTTGCCACATCCCGCCGCGAAGGCAGCAGATTGCCAAACGCTGCGACAAAATCCAGCAGCACCAGCAACGGCACGATCTTCGACAGCGGCATGAACAGAATCAGAATCGGCCCCGCCACCAGCGCAGTGCCAAATCCGGCGATACCAAACACAATATAGGCTAGGGCAATGCCCAGCCCGATCACCAGCCAATCCGTGGCGCCGAATGGCCATGGGGTCAACAGCTCAAGCACACTCATTCCCTCGTCTTCCCTGAATCCCGGGGCTGACTTTACTCCTTATGGGAGCGCGCAGGCCCGCTCTCACAAGGGATTTGTGCGCACTCATGGAGATTGTTCGACGAATGCCTTTATCATGCGCCCCATGATTAAAGATCCCTTTGCAAGACTCGGCCTGGACCGTGAAGTCCTGACTGTCAGCCAGCTCAACGGCCGCGCGCGGGTGTTGCTCGAAGACGTGTTCAGCAACATCTGGGTCGAAGGCGAAATCTCCAACCTCGCCCGCCCGGCGTCCGGCCACGTGTATTTCACCCTCAAGGACAGCGGTGCCCAGGTCCGTTGCGCGCTGTTTCGGCAGAACGCAGCACGGGTTCGCCAGGCGCTGAAGGACGGCCTGGCGGTCAAGGTGCGCGGCAAGGTTTCGCTGTTCGAGGGGCGTGGCGACTATCAGCTGATCCTCGACACCGTGGAGCCGGCCGGTGACGGTGCGCTGCGTCTGGCGTTCGATGCACTGAAGGAAAAACTCAGCGCCGAAGGCCTGTTCAGCGCCGAGCGCAAAGTGCCGTTGCCGGCGCATCCGCAGCGCATCGGCATTATCAGTTCGCCGACTGGCGCGGTGATTCGCGACATCATCAGCGTCTTTCGCCGCCGCGCACCGCAGGTTCAACTGACTCTGATCCCGACCGCCGTACAGGGCCGCGAAGCGACTGCGCAAATCGTCCGCGCGCTGAAACTGGCGGACGCTCGCGGTTTTGATGCGCTGATCCTCGCCCGTGGCGGCGGTTCGCTGGAAGACCTCTGGTGTTTCAACGAAGAAGCCGTGGCCCGCGCCGTGGATGCGTGCGTGACGCCGATTGTCAGCGCCGTCGGCCATGAAACCGATGTCTCGATCAGTGACTTCGTCGCCGACGTCCGCGCCCCGACGCCCTCCGCCGCCGCCGAATTGCTCGCGCCGGATTCCAGCGACCTGGTGCGCCGGGTCGAAAGCCTGCACCGGCGCCTGGTGATGCGCATCCGCGACCGCTTGATGCGTGACCGTCTGCGCCTGGAAGGCATGTCTCGCCGCTTGCGCCATCCCGGCGAACGTCTGCGCCAACAAGCGCAACGTCTGGACGACCTGGACATGCGCATGCGCCGCGCGTTCGAACGCAGCCTCAATACCCGTCGCGAACGCTTGATTCGTCTGGAAACCCGCCTCGCCGGGCAACACCCGGGACGGCAATTGGCAATGCTTCGTCAGCGCCTCGACAGCTTCGCCGAGCGCCTGCCGCGAGCCATGCGCGAAGGGCTCAAGTCCCGTCGCCTGCAATTGCAAAGTCAGGTGCAGACGCTGCAAGTGGTCAGCCCGCTGGCGACCCTGGCCCGTGGCTACAGCATTCTGCTGGATGAACGCGGCAACGCGATTCGCAGCGCCGAGCAAACCCATACCGGTCAGCGCCTGAAAGCCAAACTGGGCGAAGGCGAGCTGCACGTCCGGGTCGAAGACAATCACCTGACGCCTGTCACCCTTTCTTTACTGGATTGATCCATGCCGCGTTTTTTAGCTCCGCTGCTGTTGCTATGCCTGACCTTCAATGCCCACGCCGACAGCTACATCACCCGCCTGTTGAATAAACCGGTGCCGGGGGGCGTGGCCGTGGTGGACCTGGGTGCTTCTGCACAGGCGCCAAAAGCCAGCTACCAAGGCAAGTCGGTGCTGGTGGTCAAGGAACAGAACAATTGGCTGGCGATTGTCGGCGTGCCATTGACGGTTAAACCGGGCACGCAGCAGGTCAGCAGCGGCGGTCGCATCCTGAGTTTCACGGTCGGCAACAAGAAGTATCCGGAACAGCACATCACCCTGAAAAACACGCAGCAGGTCAATCCGAACCCGGAGAACCTTAAGCGCATCGAAGGTGAACTGGCCGAGCAAATCGCCGCCTACCGCACGTTCAGTCCGAACACCCCGAGCAACCTGCTGCTGGACAAACCGGTCAACGGGCCGCTGTCGAGCAAGTTCGGTGTGCGCCGGTTCTTTAATGGCGAAGAGCGCAATCCCCACTCGGGCCTGGATTTCGCCGTGGGCGCCGGCACACCGATCAAGACTCCGGCGGCGGGCAAGGTGATCCTGATCGGCAACTACTTCTTTAATGGCAATACGGTGTTCGTCGACCATGGGCAGGGCTTTATCAGCATGTTCTGCCATATGTCGAAGATTGACGTGAAGGTGGGGCAGCAACTGGCGCGCGGCGGTGTAGTCGGGAAAGTCGGCGCCACCGGGCGGGCGACCGGGCCGCACATGCACTGGAATGTCAGCCTGAATGATGCGCGGGTGGATCCGGCGATTTTTATTGGTGCTTTCCAGCCCTGAATCTTCTTTGAGGCGACTGGCCCATTCGCAATCAGACTCGCGATAGGGCCATCACTGCCGCCGCTTATTCAGCGTCCAGATCCTCAATACCATGGACCTCCCGGTTCGCCAGACAATTGCTGATCCATGTTTGAGTGTCTTGCGAGAAGCCAGCCAATTCTTCAGCCGTGATCAACTCGCGGGCACACAACGCCAGCAAGTGAGAACTGGCGTCATCGCGTGAGAACCTGAAAGCGCCAAATGCCCAATACAGCTCCTTTTGTCCGGCTTTGAGCAGCTCTTCGCTCGCTTCAATTCGATCATAAGGCGCTTGGCTTCTATCCAGCACCGTGCGCTCGACTTCGTCCATGATCCGGTTACACATCCGCTCATGGGCCAACGGGCGCAACGCACTGTAAAGCTTCCAATCCGACTCGTTCATTGCTGACTCCTGCATTCCAGTCGTCTGGTTGAGGCTTTAAGAATAGCTGCCGTCGCCAAGACAAGGCTGCCAACTTTCAATTGCGCCCTCTTCAAACCTCGCGCAAACATCAACACAATCACCCGGCCGAACCGCAATAAAATCGCGATAATCCCGACTATTCGAGTATTCCTCTCAATTTTTTTCGACTGCTTGCCATCCTCAATCACGGCGGTTAGGGTTGAAGGCATGAAAACCTCTCACACCCTCATTCAGCTTCGTCAGCACCGCAGCCTGTGCCTCGTCAGTGCACGACTGCCAGGCTGAATCGCGGTGCCTCGCCCCACGCTTTTCCCCAAGAACATTGATCCACCGGCAGGCCGCCTTTTTTCGGCCCACACAATAAGGATTTCCCGATGAGCATGCTCAAAGACCCGTCTTCGAAATACCGCGCGTTCCCGACCATCGACATCCCGGACCGCACCTGGCCATCGAAGACCATCACCGCAGCGCCGATCTGGTGCAGTTCCGACCTTCGTGACGGCAACCAGTCGCTGATCGAGCCAATGGACGCGGTCAAGAAGCTGCGTTTCTGGAAGACGTTGGTGCAAGTCGGTGTGAAAGAGATCGAAGCGTCGTTCCCGGCCGCGTCGCAAACCGACTTCGACTTCGTGCGTACCCTGATCGAAGGCAACCACATCCCGGACGACACCACCATCCAGGTGTTGACCCAGGGCCGTGAAGACCTGATCGAGCGCACTTTCGAATCCCTGCGCGGGGCGAAGAAAGCCATCGTTCACTTGTACAACGCGACCTCCCCGTCCTTCCGCCGCATTGTCTTCAACCAGGACAAGGAAGGTGTCAAGGCCATCGCCGTGAACGCCGCCAAGCTGTTCGTCAAATATGCCGCCCAGCAACCGGACACCCAGTGGACCTTCGAATACTCGCCGGAAACCTTCAGCGCGACCGAATTGGAGTTCGCCAAGGAAGTCTGCGACGCGGTCATCGACGTCTGGAACCCGACGCCTGAGCACAAGGTGATCCTCAACCTGCCGGCCACCGTCGAATGCGCGACCCCGAACATCTATGCCGACCAGATCGAATGGTTCGGCCGTCACATCAACCGTCGTGACAGCGTGATCATCAGCCTGCACACCCACAACGACCGTGGTACAGGCGTGGCGGCCACCGAACTGGGCCTTATGGCCGGTGCTGACCGTGTCGAAGGCTGCCTGTTCGGTAACGGCGAGCGTACCGGTAACGTTGATCTCGTGACCGTGGCACTGAACCTCTACACCCAGGGCATTCATCCTGAGCTGGACTTCTCCGACATCGACGGCGTGCGCAAAGTCGTTGAAGAATGCAACCAGATCCAGGTGCACCCACGTCACCCCTACGTCGGCGACCTGGTTCACACCGCGTTCTCCGGCTCGCACCAGGACGCGATCCGCAAGGGCTTTGCCCAGCAGAAACCGGACGCCTTGTGGGAAGTGCCGTACTTGCCGATCGACCCGGCCGACATCGGCCGCAGCTACGAGGCGGTGATCCGCGTCAACAGCCAGTCGGGCAAGGGCGGTATCGCCTACTTGCTGGAACAGGAATACGGCATCAGCTTGCCGCGTCGCATGCAGATCGAGTTCAGCCAGGTGGTACAGCGTGAAACCGATCGCCTCGGCTTGGAGATGACCGCCCAACAGATCCACGCGTTGCTGCACAGCGAGTATTTGCAGGCCAACACCCCGTATGCGCTGGTCAGCCATCGCCTGCAGGAAGAAAACGGTCACAGTGCCGTGGAAGTGGAAGTCTCGGGCAAAGGCCAGGGCGAAACCAACCTGCACTGGCGCGGCAAGGGCAACGGCGCGCTGGAAGCCTTGGTGGCCGGCCTGCCGATCCCGGTGGAAATCATGGACTACAACGAACACGCAATCGGCGCGGGCACCAATGCCAAGGCAGCGGCTTACATCGAACTGCGTGTGAACGGTGAACGTGCGGTGCATGGCGTCGGTATCGATGAAAACATCACCACCGCGAGCTTCAAGGCCCTGTTCAGCGCGCTGAACCGCTCCCTGAGCCAGCCGGAAGCGAAAGCGGCGTAAGCGTTCGCGGCAATGCAAAAGGCCCCGAGGTGAAAACCTCGGGGCCTTTTTGTTTGCCTGGCATTTTTAGGGTGCCTGTCATGGCCTCTTCGCGAGCAGGCTCACTCCCACAGGAGGCTTCGGGTGCACACAAAATCTCTATTCACGCGATCCACTGTGGGAGTGAGCCTGCTCGCGATGAGGCCGGCTCAGGCTGCCGAGATATCAGGTGAACTCGAACGTATCAGCATCGAGATTCGCCGGAAACCGTGTGCGATAGGCTTGCAGATCCGCCGCATTCAGCACGACCTGGAACACGCCATCGGCTTCGCCGGCACTGAGCAATGTCTCACCCTGAAAATCCAGCACCTGGCTATCACCAGTGTAAGCAAAGCCTTTGCCGTCGGTACCAATGCGATTGACCGCCGCGACGTAGCACAGGTTTTCAATCGCCCGCGCTGGCAGCAAACGGTTCCAATGCTGACGACGCGCGCCGGGCCAGTTGGCGGTGTAGAGCAGCAAGTCAGTGTCTTGTGCATCGCGGCTCCAGACCGGGAAACGCAAGTCGTAGCAAATCAGCGGCCGCACACGCCAGCCCTTGAGCTCGAACTGCACCTGGCGCTCACCCGGTGTGTAGTGGTTGTGCTCACCGGCCATGCGGAACAGGTGACGCTTGTCGTAGTGCCAGACTTCCCCGTCCGGCCGCGCCCACAACAATCGATTGCGGTGGCTGCCATCAGCGGCCTGGACGATGACGCTGCCGGTGATCACCGCATCAAGTTTCGCCGCCTGGACACGTAGCCATTTGCTGGTCGGACCGTTTTCCGCTTCGGCGAGGGTCTGCGATTCCATGGAAAAACCGGTGGTGAACATCTCCGGCAGAATGATCAGATCCGCCCCGCGAGCCTGCTCAAGCAATGGCTCGAAATGCTCCAGGTTGGCCTGACGGTCGTGCCAGGCCAGGGTGGTCTGGATCAGCGCGACGTTCAGATTGGGCAGTGCACTCAGATCACGCATAGTTTTGCCGCTGCTTCACGCAACGTCTCCTCGCGTTTGGCGAAGCACAAGCGCACCAGGCGCTGGCCTTCAGGTGGTGTCTGGTAGAACACCGAGATCGGGATGCTCGCCACGCCATGTTCACGGGTCATCCACAGCGCCATTTCGACGTCATTGAGGTCCGGGCGGATCTGCGAATAATCGACCAACTGAAAATACGTGCCGGTCACGCGCTTGAAGCTGAAACGCGACGACGCCAGCAGATCGCAGAACAGATCGCGCTTGGCCTGGTAGAAACCCGGCAGTTCTTCGACGTGTTCAGGATGTTCGGCCATGAAGTCGGCCAAGGCGTATTGCAGCGGGGTCACGCCGCAGAAACTGACGTACTGGTGAACCTTGCGCAGCTCGGCGGTGAGCGCCGGCGGTGCGACCACGTAGCCGGTTTTCCACCCGGTGACGTGATAGGTCTTGCCGAAAGAACTGACCACGAAGGCGCGCTGATACAGCTCTTCGTGATTCAGCACGCTGACGTGAGGCACGCCGTCGAAGACCAGGTGTTCGTAGACTTCGTCACTGACGATGTAGATGTCGCGATCCCGAATCAACGCTGCCAACTGGTCCAGCTCAGCACGGCTGATCAGCGCGCCACTCGGGTTATGCGGAGCGTTCAGCACGATCATCCGCGTTCGCGGCGTAATCGCTTCGGCGAGTTTCTCGAAGTCGATGGAAAAATCATTCAGACCCAGTTGCACATGCACGCATCGCCCACCGGCCAGCTCCACCGACGGCTCGTAGCTGTCGTAGCACGGATCGAACACGATCACTTCATCGCCGCTGTGGATAACCGCTTGAATCGCACAGAAGATCGCTTGGGTGGCACCAGGAGTGACCG
This sequence comes from Pseudomonas sp. SG20052, assembly GCF_031766055.1. Classification (NCBI taxonomy): domain Bacteria; kingdom Pseudomonadati; phylum Pseudomonadota; class Gammaproteobacteria; order Pseudomonadales; family Pseudomonadaceae; genus Pseudomonas; species Pseudomonas sp. SG20052. The sequence continues at coordinate 5,510,267 of NZ_CP134498.1, forward strand.
TCACTTCATGGTCGGCATCCACGCTGACGCCGTAGGTGCGGGCGATCTTCGCCGAAATCTGCTGACGCAGCGCCGGCAGGCCGGTCATCGGTGAATATTGGTTGTGGCCATTGGCAATGTGCCGACCGACCGCATCGCACAGGGCTTGCGGCGCATCGAAATCAGGAAACCCCTGGGACAGGTTGATCGCCCCGGTTTGCGCCGCGAGCTGAGACATCTGAGTGAAGATAGTGATGCCGACATTCGGCAGCTTACTGGTGATCATCGGTAGCCCCTTGCAGGTGAGCTGCAAGTTTCAAGCTGCAAGCTGCAAGTGGTCAAGCAACAAACCATCAGACACAAAAAAGGGCTCTGACTTGAGCCCTTTTCTGCAGTGACTTGAAGCGTGCAGCTTGAAACTTAAAGCTGCTTCTATTTCTTATCGCGGCGCTTTTTGTCGGCCTTTTTGTGGTGCGACATCATGCGACGCTTCTTGTTGACCTGACGGTCGGTGAGCGTGGTCTTTTTGCCTTCGAACGGGTTCTCGCCGCCCTTGAACTCGATGCGGATCGGCGTACCGACCAGCTTCAAGACACGACGGTAAGTGTTTTCCAGATAACGGACGTAAGACTTCGGCACCTTCTCGATCTGGTTACCGTGGATCACGATGATCGGCGGGTTCGCACCACCCAAGTGGGCATAACGCAGCTTGATCCGGCGGTTGTTGACCATCGGCGGCGCGTGCTCGCTGACCGCATCTTCCAGGATCGTGGTCAGGCGGTTGGTTGGCCAGCGGGTAACCGCGGACTTGAACGAGTTCTGTACGGAGGCATAGAGGTTGCCCACGCCCGTACCGTGCAGGGCCGAGATGAAGTGGATGTCGGCGTAGTCGACGAAGAACAGTCGACGTTGCAGCTCGACCTTCACGAAGTCACGCTCGCTCGGCGTCATGCCGTCCCACTTGTTGATCGCGATCACCAGCGCACGACCCGACTCAATGGCGAAGCCCAGCAGGTTGAGATCGTGATCGACCACACCCTCGCGGGCGTCCATCACAAAGATCACCACGTTGGCGTCTTTGATCGCTTGCAGGGTTTTGACCACGGAGAACTTTTCGACTTCTTCGTGGATCTTGCCGCGCTTGCGCACACCGGCGGTGTCGATCAGCGTGTACTTCTCGTCGTTACGCTCGAACGGGATGTAGATGCTGTCGCGAGTGGTACCAGGCTCGTCATAGACGATAACCCGGTCTTCACCGAGCATGCGATTGACCAGGGTCGACTTGCCGACGTTCGGGCGGCCGATGATGGCGATCTTGATCCCGTCTTTTTCGCTAGGGCCAGGAATGCGCTTGGCTTCCTCGCCTTCGGCAACGATCTCTTCCTCGCCTTCTTCCTGTTCGTCATCGTCTTTCGGGAAGTCGCTCAGGGCGATTTCCAGCATCTGGGTGATGCCACGACCGTGGGCGCCGGCGATCGGAATCGCGTGGCCCATGCCCAACGGGGCGAACTCGGCGCGGGCCATTTCAGGGTCGATGTTGTCGACCTTGTTGGCAACCACGTAGGAACGCTTGTTACGTTTGCGCAAATGCTCGGCGATCATCTGGTCGGCGGCGGTAAAACCGGCCTTGGCATCTACCAGGAACAGAACGACATCCGCTTCTTCAATGGCCAGCAACGACTGCTCGGCCATTTTTTCGTCCATACCGTGCTCGTCACCGGAGATACCGCCGGTGTCGACCAGAATGTAGGAACGCCCTTGCCACTTGGCCTCACCGTATTGGCGATCACGGGTCAGACCGGACAAGTCGCCGACGATGGCGTCGCGAGTCCTGGTCAGGCGGTTGAACAAGGTGGACTTGCCGACGTTCGGTCGGCCCACCAGGGCGATTACGGGAACCATGCGGCTCTCCACTTCGTTATTTCAGAAAATACAAAAGCCGCTGCGAGGCAGCGGCTGGTGCTCGGGGCAGCGCTTGAAGGCGCCGCAAGCCTTGCAGAACAAGGCCGCCTGGGGGTTAAACCCCAAGCATAGTCAAACCTTTACTTAATGGTCAGGGCTTCCAGTTTGCCACTGTTGCCATACACATAAATCGTGTCACCCACCACCAGCGGACGGGCACGCAGGCCGTCGCTGTCGATGCGCTCGCGGCCGACGAAACGACCGTCCACCTGGCTCAGCAGGTGCAGGTAGCCTTCCATATCGCCGACTGCAACGTAGCTGGAGAACACTTCCGGAGCCGACAGTTGACGACGGGCCAGCGAATCGTTGCTCCACAAGGCTGTGGTGGAACGTTCGTCGACGCCTTCAACGGTGCCCGAAGACAGGCTCACGTAAACGCTGCCAAAACCTTGAGCGACGCCGGCATAGCTGGAAGCATCACGCTGCCAGAGCTGACGACCGCTTTGCAGGTCCAGTGCCGCAACGCGACCCTGGTAGCTGGCGACGTACAGTGTTTCGCCGGACAGCAGCAGGCCACCGTCGATATCGACCACACGCTCCAGTTCCGAACGACCTTGTGGAATCGCGACCCGTTGTTCCCACACCGGCACGCCGTTGGAAATATCGAGAGCGACCACTTTACCGGTCGACAGGCCAGCCACCGCTAGGCGGTTGGTGACGATCGGTGCGCTGGTGCCGCGCAAGGTCAGGACCGCAGGCGTGCTGTCATACAACCAGCGCTGGGTGCCGGTGGCGGCATCCAAACCAATCAGACGGTCGTCCTGAGTCTGAACCACAACCACGTCACCGTTGTTGGCCGGCGGTGCGAGTACTTCGCTGGACACGCGAGCGCGCCATTTCTCTTCACCATTGATCGCATCCAGAGCAACGATTTCGCCCTTGATGGTGCCGAACATGACCAGACCGTAACCCACGCCAACGGCGCCGGAAACAGGCAGTTCAAGGTCCTTCTTCCATTTGACGTCGCCGTTGCTGCGATCCAGCGCCATCACCACACCGGTGACGTCGGCAGCATAGATGGTATCGCCTTCGATCGCCGGAACCAGCATGTTGTAGGTTTCGCCCTGACCGTCACCGATCGAACGACTCCACTGCTTTTGCAGAACCACTTCTTCTTTGAAGTCGGTCAACTCGGCCGGTGGCAATTCTTTTTTGCTGTTGCTGCTGCAACCCGCGGCCAAAATGGCCAGAGCCAGCAATGCTGCATGTTTCCAACGGATCACGTCACGCATCCCCTTTGGCCAGGTCGTCCAGCTTGATTTGTAGGCCACCGACCGCCGCTTCATCCGACAGTGCCGCCTTGGCTTTTTGATACGCCGTGTTTGCTTCGTCGGTACGACCCAACTGCACCAGCAGGTCGCCTTTGAGTTCTTCGCGCGTGGCCAGGAATGCCTTGTCAGCATCGCCTTCGAGCAGCTTCAGGGCCTCATCGACCTTGTTCTGCGCCGCCAGTACCTGCGCCAGACGCTGACGGGCGATTTCGCCCAGCGCCGGGTTGGCCGGTTTTGCCACGATGGCTTTCAGCTCGGTGGCCGCGTCGTCCAGCTTGCCGCTGTCGACCGCGACTTTTGCCACGAACAAGCTGCCGTACTGTGCATAGGCGCTACCGCCGAACTCGCTGTTGAGCTTGCCGGCCAGGTCCGAAACACGGGCGGCATCAGGCTTGCCGTCAGGCGTCAGCGTGGTTTCGAGCAGTTGCTGATAGAGAATCGAGGCGCCTTGCGACTGATTGCTCTGATACTTCTGAAAGGCCTGCCAGCCGAACACGATGACCAGCGCCAACAGGCCGCCAGTGACCAGGGGCTTGCCGTTGCGTGTCCACCAGTCCTTAAAATCTGCCAGGTTTTCGTCTTCGGTACTCGACACCCCAATACTCCTTAATCGCTAAATCGGCTGTTTATGACAGCTTCAACCCTGCACGACGCAGGTGGCCAGGTGTGCAGCAAGCGCATCCCAGGCAATGCTTTGTTGTTCGCCCTGGCCACGCAGGGGTTTGAAACCTACCACTTGCTGGGCCATTTCGTCGTCACCGAGGATCAGCGCATACAGCGCACCGCTCTTGTCGGCCTTCTTGAACTGGCTTTTGAAGCTGCCCGCGCCGGCATTGACTTGCAGGCGCAGGTTGGGCAATTGATCACGTACACGTTCACTCAGGGCCAGACCGGCCAGCTCGGCGGCTTCTCCGAAGGCGCAGAGGTAAACGTCGACCTGACGGGAGATTTCTTCCGGAATCTGCTCCAGGGTTTCAAGCAACAGCACCAGGCGCTCGATACCCATGGCGAAACCGACGCCCGGGGTTGGCTTGCCACCCATCTGCTCCACCAGACCGTCGTAACGACCACCGGCACACACGGTGCCCTGGGCGCCCAACTTGTCGGTGACCCATTCGAAAACGGTCTTGCTGTAGTAATCCAGCCCGCGAACCAGCTTCGGGTTGATCACGTAAGGAATGCCGGCGGTGTCCAGGCGAGCCTTCAGGCCCTCGAAGTGCACACGGGATTCTTCGTCCAGGTAGTCGGCCATTTTCGGCGCATCGACCAGCACGGCTTGCGTGTCGGCGTTCTTGGTATCGAGCACCCGCAAAGGGTTGGTTTTCAGACGGCGCTGGCTGTCTTCGTCCAGCTTGTCCAGACGGGACGAGAGGAACTCGACCAGCGCTTCGCGATAACGAGCACGGGACTCGGCGGTGCCCAGGCTGTTGAGCTCAAGCTTGACCGCATCACGGATGCCCAGCTCGCCCCACAGGCGCCAGGTCAGCACGATCAGCTCGGCGTCGATGTCCGGACCGTCGAGGTTGAAGACCTCGCAACCGATCTGGTGGAACTGGCGATAACGGCCTTTTTGCGGACGTTCGTGACGGAACATCGGGCCGATGTACCAGAGTTTCTGCACCTGACCACCGCCGGTGATGCCGTGCTCGAGCACAGCACGCACGCAGGCCGCCGTGCCTTCAGGGCGCAGGGTCAGGGAATCGCCGTTGCGGTCGTCGAAGGTGTACATCTCTTTTTCGACGATGTCGGTCACTTCACCAATGGAGCGCTTGAACAGCTCGGTGAACTCGACGATCGGCATGCGGATCTGCTTGTAACCGTAGTTATCCAGCAGACGCGAGACGGTGCCCTCGAAATGACGCCACAGCGGGGTCTGTTCGGGCAGGATGTCGTTCATGCCACGTATGGCTTGCAGAGACTTGCTCACTATAAATCCTTAAATTCGTTCGATCAGCCGCGGGCGATGACTGCCGCGTCGGCTTCGACCTTTTCGGCCGCTTTCTGGCGGATCAAGCGTTCAAGCTCATCCACCAGATTGTCATTCGTCAGTTTCTGCGACGGCTTGCCGTCGATGTAAATCAGGTTTGGCGTGCCGCCGGTCAAGCCGATATGGGCTTCCTTGGCTTCACCCGGCCCGTTGACCACGCAACCGATGACCGCGACATCCAGCGGCACCAGCAGATCTTCGAGGCGCCCTTCCAGCTCGTTCATGGTTTTGACCACATCGAAATTCTGCCGCGAGCAGCTCGGGCAGGCGATGAAGTTGATGCCACGGGAACGCAGGTGCAGGGATTTGAGAATGTCGTAGCCGACTTTCACTTCCTCGACCGGGTCGGCCGCCAACGAGATGCGAATAGTATCGCCAATCCCTTCGGCGAGCAGCATACCGAGGCCCACAGCGGATTTCACCGTGCCTGAGCGCAAACCACCGGCTTCGGTGATGCCCAGGTGCAGCGGCTGGACGATTTCCTTGGCCAGCAGGCGGTAGGCGGCGACGGCCATGAACACGTCGGAGGCCTTCACGCTGACCTTGAAGTCCTGGAAATTCAGGCGTTCAAGGTGCTCGACGTGACGCAGGGCAGACTCGACCAGCGCCGCCGGGGTCGGCTCGCCGTATTTCTTTTGCAGGTCTTTTTCCAGGGAACCGGCGTTGACGCCGATGCGGATCGGGATCCCGCGATCACGGGCGGCATCGACCACCGCGCGCACGCGGTCTTCACGACCGATGTTGCCCGGGTTGATCCGCAGGCAATCAACGCCCAGTTCGGCGACGCGCAGCGCAATCTTGTAGTCGAAGTGGATGTCGGCAACCAACGGCACCTTGACCAATTGCTTGATCTTGCCGAAGGCTTCGGCGGCATCCATGTCCGGCACGGAAATCCGCACGATATCGACACCAGCGGCTTCCAGACGATTGATCTGGGCCACGGTGGCGGCCACGTCATTGGTGTCGCTGTTCGTCATGCTCTGAACAGCGATGGGCGCATCGCCGCCGACGGGCACGTTACCGACCCAGATCTTGCGGGATTCGCGACGTTTGATTGGAGATTCGCCGTGCATGACTTATTGACCCAACTTCAGGCGAGCAGTCTCGCCACTGGTGAACGGAGCGACATCAACCGCCTGCCCGTTGTAGCTGACCTGCGCGCCACGGGCGAAGCCCAGACGCACGGCAAACGGCGGCTTGCCGCTGACGGAAACACTTTCGCCTTTACGCTTCAGACCGCTCAACAGCACTTTGCCGGTGCCATCGGTCACTTGCGTCCAGCAATCGGCGGTGAACTGCAGTTGAACCTGACCTTGGCCGGCAACCGGAGCTGCCGGTGCTGGAGCGGGGATGGTCGGCGTCACCGAAGCGCTTGCAGGCGGAGTTGATACAACAGGAGCCGTCGGAGCCGGCGCTACGGGAGTCGCGACAACCGGAGCGGTGCTGTGCGCCGGTGCAGCAGGCGCTGGGACAGCGGGGGCAGTCGGCGCGGCGGCAGGCGCAGTGGCTTCAGTCCCGGCCGGTGCTTCAGTGGCGTTTTCGGCTTGCGGCAACGCCAGCGCGGTTGCCCCGTCAACCTGACCTTCCGCGACGGCCTGGTCTTCCGGCTCGTCCAGCGGATGGATCTGGGTGGTGCCATCCGCGCCTTCGACTTCGACGTGTTCCGGGCTCGGGGTGATCAGGTCCTTGGTGCGCTGGGAAGTTTGATCCTGCCACCAGACAAAACCACCGCCAATCACTGCGATCAGCAACAGCAGGCTGACAATGCGCAAAATAGTGTGGGAAACCCGAACCGGTTCTTCGATACGCCCCAGGCTGTGGACATTGCTGCCCTGGGAGTCGGTGCCGGTGGATTGGTCGAACTGCTGGACCAGAACGGTCTGGTCCATGCCCAACAATTTGGCATACGCGCGAATATAACCGCGAGCAAAGGTGTGCCCCGGCAGCTTGTCGAAAGCGCCGGCTTCCAGATTACTCAAGGAATTAACGGTGAGGTTGAGCTTGAGGGCCACTTCAGCCAGCGACCAGCCATTGCTTTCGCGGGCCTGGCGCAAAGTCTCACCGGGGTTAACGCGATTCGCTGCTACAACTTCGGGATGCGCCGCTTTCATCATTGCTCCGACAGGTATTGCTGATATTCCGGCGTACCGGGATAGAGTCGTTTTAGTTGCAGGCCAAAACTGGCGGCCTTGTCGCGATCTTCAAACACTTTTGCCAGCCGAACGCCGAGCAATAGACTACGTGCATTTTGCTCGGTGAGCAGGCTAAAACGATCGTAATAGTCACGCGCGGGCACATAATGCCTGTCTTCGAAGGACAACTCAGCCATTTCCAGCAATGCACGCGGTTGTTGGCGGTTCAAACGCAGGGCTTTTTCCAGTTGCTGCTGGGCCAGATCACGCTGACCCAGCTTCGAAGCAGTCATGCCCAGGTTCTCGAACACCCGCGAACGCTCAGGATACAGGGTATCGGCGGCGGACTGTTCAAAGCGCTCGTAAGCCTCTTTGTAACGTTTTTCTTCGAAAAGAAAGCTGCCGTAGTTGTTCAGGATTCGAGCATCGTCGGGGCGGGAAGACAGCGCCTTGCGAAAGTGCTGGTCTGCCAGTTCAGGTTCCATTTCAGCCTGAAACACCAACCCAAGCGCCGCATTGGCATCCGGGTCCGAGTCATCCAGATCCAAGGCTTTCTTCAACGGCACTTTCGCCCGTTCGGTCATGCCTTGCTGCAAGTATCCCAAGCCCAGTTGCACATAGGCAGCACGCGCTTCATCGCGACCTTTGCTGGTTTTCATCGGGTTGAAATCGCCCGACAGGACGCAACCAGCACACAGGCTGGCCAACAGCAGAAGCAGCGCAAAGCGCAGGGACATAGAGATCCTCTCTTGATTTATTCCGCAGCGTTTTGAGCCATATCGTTCTCGGCGTTCAACTCACGCACGGCGATATAACGTTCGCTGCGACGGGTGCGATCCAGCACCTGCCCTACCAATTGGCCACACGCGGCATCGATGTCTTCACCGCGGGTGGTGCGCACGGTGACATTGAAGCCGGCATGGTGAAGCTGATCCTGGAAACGGCGAATCGCGTTGTTGCTCGGGCGCTCGTAACCGGAATGCGGGAACGGGTTAAACGGAATCAGGTTGATCTTGCACGGGATGTTCTTGAGCAACTCGATCATCTCAACGGCATGTTCAACCTTGTCGTTGATGTCCTTGAGCAAGGTGTACTCGATGGTCAGCACGCGCTTTTCGCCCAGGGACGACATGTAGCGCTGGCACGACTCGAGCAGCATCTTAAGCGGATATTTCTTGTTGATCGGCACCAATTGGTTACGCAATGCGTCGTTTGGTGCGTGCAGCGACAACGCCAGGGAGACGTCAATGTGCTTGGACAGCTCATCGATCATCGGCACCACGCCCGAAGTGGACAGGGTCACGCGGCGCTTGGAGATCCCGTAGCCCAGGTCATCCATCATCAGATGCATGGCGGCCACGACGTTGTCGAAGTTCAGCAGCGGCTCACCCATGCCCATCATCACCACGTTGGTGATGGCACGGTCGGCGGTCGCCGGGATGCTGCCGAACGATTTATTGGCAATCCACACCTGGCCGATGACTTCAGCGGCGGTGAGGTTGCTGTTGAAACCTTGCTTGCCGGTGGAGCAGAAACTGCAATCCAGGGCACAGCCTGCCTGGGACGAAACGCACAAAGTGCCGCGCTTGCCCTGGGGAATGTAAACGGTCTCGACGCAGCTACCGGACGCCACGCGCACCACCCATTTACGGGTACCGTCGGTGGAGATGTCCTCGCTGACGACTTCAGGACCGCGAACCTCGGCAATAGCCTTGAGCTTGTCGCGCAAGGCCTTGCTGACGTTCGTCATGGCGTCGAAATCATCGACGCCAAGGTGGTGAATCCATTTCATTACCTGACCGGCACGGAAACGCTTCTCCCCGATTGAGTCGAAGAATTTTTCCATTTCCAGCTGAGTCAGACCCAGCAGGTTGGTTTTTACAGTCGATGTAGTCATGGATTCACCTTCACTCATAAGCCAATGCTTAGCGAGTGGTTACTTCAGTAGCTGCGAAGAAGTACGAGATTTCGCGAGCAGCAGCGGCTTCGGAGTCCGAACCGTGTACAGCGTTGGCATCGATGGAGTCAGCGAAGTCAGCACGGATGGTGCCGGCAGCAGCTTCTTTAGGGTTGGTAGCGCCCATCAGCTCACGGTTCAGAGCGATAGCGTTTTCGCCTTCCAGAACCTGAACGACAACTGGACCGGAGATCATGAAAGCAACCAGGTCGCCGAAGAAACCACGAGCGCTGTGCTCAGCGTAGAAGCCTTCAGCTTCGGCTTTGGACAGTTGCTTCATTTTCGAAGCTACAACCTTCAGGCCGGCTTTTTCGAAACGAGTGGTGATCTCGCCGATGACGTTTTTTGCAACAGCGTCAGGCTTGATGATGGAGAAAGTACGTTGAACAGCCATGGTGTAACTCCAGAAACGGTAATTTGCGAAAAATTAAACCCGCGAATTATACGCGGGTTCTTTGGTATTGCCTAACTGCATACGGCGCAGACTCAGTCTGCTTCTTCGATCCAGGCGGCCTGAATGGCTTCAAGTACCTTCTCGCCACCGCGGGTCGGATCATCACTGAACTCCGGCAATGCCAGCACCCATTTGTGCAGATCGACGAAGTTCACATAACGCGGATCCACTTCCGGCCGGGATTCAGCCAGCTGGATCGCGATTTCCAGCACATCAACCCATTTCAGACTCATGACGTTTCCTTGAATCAGTGCGGCGCTTCGGCCGCATGGTTGAGCGAGTACTTCGGAATTTCGACGGTCAGGTCTTCAGTCCCGACTTTTGCCTGACAGGCCAAGCGTGAGTGGGGCTCCAGCCCCCAAGCCTTATCAAGATAGTCTTCTTCCAGCTCATCGGCCTCTTCCAGCGAGTCAAAGCCCTCGCGAATCAGGCAATGGCAGGTGGTGCAGGCGCAGACGCCGCCACAAGCGCTTTCCATCTCGATATGGTGTTCGTGAGCCAGTTCGAGGATGGAGATGCCGGGTTCAGCCTCCACAACCATGCCGTCCGGGCAAAACTTCTCGTGTGGCAGAAAAATGACCTGCGGCATCGTTATTCCTCAATCTCATTCAAGTTGCGCCCCGCCAGCGCGGCTTTCACCGTTGAGTCCAGGCGGCGGGCAGCAAAAGCGTCGGTCACTTGCGACAGACGCTTGGTCTGCTGCTCGATGGCGAAACCATCGGTACCTTTCATCAGTTCGGTCAGTTCCTGCATCTGCAACTCGATGACCATGCGCTCTTCGGCGTCGAGCAAGCGCTCACCGTCGACATCAAGGGCAGCCTGCACCGCTTCGATCAGGCGCTGGGCGTCGACCTGCTGCTCACGCAACACACGGGCGACCTTGTCGTCGTTGGCGTGCTGGAACGATTCCTTGAGCATTTTGGCGATTTCGCCGTCGGTCAGACCGTAGGACGGCTTGACCTGAATGCTGGCCTCGACGCCTGAACCCAACTCGCGAGCGGAAACACTGAGCAGACCGTCGGCATCGACCTGGAACGTCACGCGGATTTTCGCGGCACCGGCGACCATGGCCGGAATGCCGCGCAATTCGAAGCGTGCCAGGGAACGGCAGTCGCTGATCAGCTCACGCTCGCCTTGCAGCACGTGAATCGCCATGGCCGACTGGCCGTCTTTGTAAGTCGTGAAGTCCTGGGCGCGGGCAACGGGGATGGTGGTGTTGCGTGGAATCACCTTCTCCATCAGGCCGCCCATGGTTTCCAGCCCCAGGGACAACGGAATGACGTCGAGCAAGAGCAATTCGCCGCCATCGCGCTTGTTGCCAGCCAACGTATCGGCCTGGATCGCAGCCCCAATGGCCACCACTTGATCCGGATCGATTTCAGTCAGCGGCTGGCGACCAAAGGCTTCAGCGACGGCTTCACGAACGCGAGGCACGCGCGTCGAGCCGCCGACCATGACCACAGCGTGCACTTCGTCCAGCTCGATGCCGGAATCACGCACCGCGCGGCGGCAGGCTTTCAGGCTGCGGGCGACCATTGGCTCGATCAGCGCATCGAAGGCTTCGCGGGTCAGTTGCGCCTTCCAGTCGCCGTAAGCGACTTCAACCGTCGAGGCATTGGTCAGGGCTTCTTTGGCCGCACAAGCGGTTTGCAGCAGATGGCGCTGAGCACCCGGGTCGAGGTCGGCGGACAAGCCGGCGCTCTCGATGATCCAGCCAGCGATGGCGTGGTCAAAGTCATCGCCACCCAAGGCGCTATCGCCACCGGTAGCGAGGACTTCGAATACACCGCCCGTCAGGCGCAGGATCGAAATATCAAACGTACCGCCACCCAGGTCGTAAATCGCGACCAGGCCTTCGGCATGCTGATCCAGACCGTAAGCCACTGCGGCTGCGGTCGGCTCATTGAGCAAACGCAGCACGTTCAGACCGGCCAGCTTGGCCGCATCCTTGGTCGCTTGACGCTGAGCATCATCGAAATAGGCCGGAACGGTGATCACCGCGCCCACCAACTCGCCACCCAATGCCGCTTCAGCACGCTGACGCAGCACCTTGAGGATATCGGCGGAGACTTCGACCGGGCTTTTCGGCCCCTGAATCGTGTCGATGAACGGCATGTGCGACTCGCCACCGACAAAGCGGTACGGCAGTTGGTCGCCCAATTGCTTGACGTCGGACAGACCACGACCCATCAAGCGCTTGACCGACAGCACGGTGTTCAAAGGATCGGTAGCGGCCGCCAGCTTGGCGGACTCGCCGACTTCGACGCGATCGGCGTGGTAGCGCACGGCGGACGGCAGGATGACCTGCCCTTCGGCGTCGGCCAGAGGCTCGGAAAGACCACTGCGCAACGCAGCGACCAGCGAATTGGTAGTGCCCAAGTCGATCCCCACAGCCAGACGACGCTGGTGCGGTTGAGGACTTTGGCCGGGTTCGGCGATCTGCAGTAGGGCCATCGTTATCAGGACTTATCTGTATATCAGGCGTGCGACCGGAGCGGCACTGGGTTAATCGTCGAGGCGCTCTTCTAACTGGCGCACTTCGTAGGTGAGCTTGTCGAGGAACTGCATGCGCCGCATCAGGCGTTCGGCCTGTTCACGTTGCGCTGCATCATCCCAACAGGCTGCGAAGCTTTCGTTCAGTTCATCCTGAGCCGTCTTCAGGCGACGCTTGAACACTGCAACACCCGCCAGGTCGGCGCTGTCTTGCAGGTCTTCGAGCTCTTCACGCAATTCCATCTGCTGCAGAAGGAATTCCGGATCATGCACCGTGACCTCCAGCGGCAACTCGCCTCCATTCAAAGCGAGCAGGTATCGCGCGCGCTTTGGGGGACTTTTGAGCGTCTGATAGGCCTCGTTGAGGCTCGCGGATTGCTCCAGCGCCAGCCGCTGCTCGCGCTCGGAAGCGTCTGCAAAGCGGTCCGGATGAACACCGCGCGCCAACTCACGATAGCGCGTGGCCAACTGATCGAGATCCAGACGGAAGCTCGGCTGCAGTTCAAATAAAGCGAAATGACAAGGAGTACCCACGAGCAGCCTCAGATGTTGAAGCTTTCGCCGCAGCCACATTCACCGCGCACGTTGGGGTTGTTGAACTTGAAGCCTTCGTTCAACCCTTCCTTGACGAAATCGAGTTCGGTGCCGTCCAGGTAGGCCAGGCTTTTCGGGTCGATGATCACTTTCTCGCCGTGACTTTCGAACACCTGATCCTCTGCAACCACCTCGTCGACAAACTCCAGCACGTAGGCAAGGCCGGAACAACCTGTGGTGCGAACACCCAGGCGAATCCCCTCACCTTTGCCGCGCCCGTTAAGGGAGCGTCGCACGTGTTGAGCAGCCGCTTCTGTCATGCTGATAGCCATCGTTGACTCCTTACTCGTCGCTTAATGCTTAGATCAAGCCTTTCTTCTGCTTGTAGTCGCGAACGGCCGCTTTGATAGCGTCTTCAGCGAGTACGGAGCAGTGAATTTTTACCGGCGGCAGTGCCAGTTCTTCGGCCAGCTGAGTGTTCTTGATGGTCTCTGCTTCATCCAGAGTCTTGCCTTTCATCCACTCGGTCGCCAGGGAGCTGGAGGCGATCGCCGAACCGCAACCATAGGTCTTGAACTTGGCGTCTTCGATGATGCCTTGCTCGTTGACCTTGATCTGCAGGCGCATCACATCGCCGCACGCCGGAGCGCCGACCATGCCGGTGCCGACATCAGGGTCTTCCGCGTCCATCTTGCCGACGTTGCGCGGGTTTTCGTAGTGGTCGATGACCTTTTCGCTGTAAGCCATGATTCTTAATCCTCACTCATCAGAGAGTCGCTCTTGAGCCCTGAAAACCTTGGTTTTGCAGGGCCGGTTTGCGGCGACTTGAAATCAGTGTGCCGCCCACTCGATTTTCGAAATGTCGACACCGTCTTTGTACATGTCCCACAGCGGCGACAGGGTGCGCAGCTTGGTAACGGCCTCGCAGACTTTCTGCGCGGCGTAGTCGATTTCTTCTTCGGTGGTGAAACGGCCGAAGGTGAAACGGATCGAGCTATGGGCCAGTTCGTCGTTGCGGCCCAGGGCGCGCAGTACATACGAAGGCTCAAGCGATGCCGAGGTGCAGGCCGAACCGGACGAAACCGCCAGATCCTTGAGCGCCATGATCAGCGACTCGCCTTCAACGTAGTTGAAGCTCAGGTTCAGGTTGTGCGGTACGCGGGCGGTCATGCTGCCGTTGATGTACAGCTCTTCCAGGCCTTCGACCTGCTTGAAGAAACGGTCGCTAAGGGCTTTGATACGGATGTTCTCGGCCGCCATGTCTTCCTTGGCTACGCGGAACGCTTCGCCCATGCCGACGATCTGGTGGGTCGCCAGGGTGCCGGAACGCATGCCACGCTCGTGACCGCCGCCGTGCATGGTCGCTTCGATGCGCACACGCGGCTTGCGGCTGACGTACAGCGCGCCGATGCCTTTAGGGCCGTACGTTTTGTGGGCAGAGAACGACATCAGGTCGACTTTCAGCTTCTGCAAGTCAATCTCGACCTTGCCAGTGGACTGAGCGGCGTCGACGTGGAACAGAATACCCTTGGAGCGGGTCAGTTCGCCGATGGCTGCGATGTCGTTGATGGTGCCGATTTCGTTGTTCACGTGCATGACCGAGACCAGGATGGTGTCGTCGCGCAGGGCGGCTTCGATCATCGCTGGCGTAACCAGGCCGTCAGTCTGAGGCTCGAGGTAGGTCACTTCGAAACCTTCACGCTCCAGCTGGCGCATGGTGTCGAGGACAGCCTTGTGCTCAATCTTGGTAGTGATCAGGTGTTTGCCTTTGGTCGCATAGAAATGCGCCGCACCCTTGATTGCCAAGTTGTCGGACTCGGTGGCACCGGAGGTCCAGACGATTTCACGCGGGTCGGCGTTAACCAGGTCAGCGACCTGACGACGAGCGTTTTCGACGGACTCTTCAGCTTTCCAGCCGAACACGTGGGAACGGGACGCCGGGTTACCGAAGTTTCCGTCGACCAGCAGGCATTCACTCATCTTTTGCGCAACACGCGGATCAACCGGGGTGGTCGCAGAGTAATCAAGGTAAATCGGCAATTTCATGGACTATCTCCTAATCAGGCTGGCTGGCGTACCGCTTTGCTCTCTGGCTGTCATTCGACGGCGGACGCTTCAATCTTGTCCAGGCGTGGCGCCTTGCTGTTGCAACGGCGCTGGTCCTGACGCTGGGCTACTTCTTGCACCTCACGGCGAGTTACAAGGTCAGCCAAGCTGATACCGCTCAGAAATTCGTGAATCTGCAGGCTCAGATCGCACCACAAGTGGTGGGTCAGGCAGGTGTCGCCTTGATGGCAATCACCTTGGCCCTGGCATTTGGTTGCATCGACCGATTCGTTCACCGCATCGATCACCTGGGCGACCTGGATGCCCTGCATGTCGCGGGACAGTTGGTAGCCACCGCCCGGGCCACGAACGCTGGAGACCAGATTGCTGCGGCGCAATTTGGCGAAAAGCTGTTCGAGGTAGGACAGGGAGATGCCTTGGCGCTCGGAGATATCGGCCAGGGACACCGGCCCGTGCTGCGCGTGCAACGCCAGGTCGAGCATGGCGGTTACGGCGTATCGGCCTTTTGTAGTCAGTCGCATGGACAATTACCACGGAGTTCGGAATGGGGCGAGTATGCAATTCCCGAGTATTTAAGTCAACTATAAGACCTAGTACTTTAGTCAGGATTACCCGCAAAAGAGCGCGCGCATCATAGCAAAGGCTGGGCGCGAACAGCCAGCAGTACCGCGTTATCGTTCATCGCGGGCAAGCCTCGCTCCTACAGGGGTCGCGCCAAGGCTTGCCCGCGAAGGGGTCGGCGCGGTTTAACTGGCCTGGCTCTGATCCTTGTCCTTCACACAGGCAAAGTCTTCTTCGCGCAGCTCAGGCAGATCTTTCGCACAGTAATTACTGCCCAGGTCCTTCAACGCTCCGCACATCCCCTCCAGACGGCCATCGACTGCCTGCAGGTGATCGAGCAATTGGTTAATAGCCCGCGCCACCGGGTCAGGCATGTCTTCGCCAACACCGTAGGCATCGAAACCGATCTTCTCGGCCATGGCCTTGCGCTTGGCGTCCTGCTCTTCATCGGACTTGACGATGATCCGCCCCGGAATTCCGACCACCGTGGCCCCAGCCGGAACCGCCTTGGTCACGACGGCGTTGGAACCGACCTTGGCACCCGCGCCCACCGTGAACGGACCGAGCACCTTGGCGCCCGCCCCGACCACCACGCCATCTTCCAGCGTCGGGTGACGCTTGCCCTTGTTCCAGCTGGTGCCACCCAACGTCACGCCCTGATAAAGGGTGACATCGTTGCCGATCTCGGCGGTCTCGCCAATGACGATGCCCATGCCATGGTCAATAAAGAAGCGACGACCGACCTTGGCGCCGGGATGAATCTCGATCCCGGTCAGCCAGCGACCGAAGTTAGAGACAACCCGCGCCAGCCACTTCCAACCCATACCCCACAGGGCCGATGACAGGCGATGGATCCAGATGGCGTGCATGCCGGGGTAGCAGGTCAGGACTTCAAAGGCGTTGCGCGCTGCCGGGTCACGATGGAAAACACTCTGGATATCTTCACGCAAACGCTCGAACATTTTTAATCCTTCCGCTTTAGAAGCTCGCCACGGGCCGCTTTCTGGGTTTCCGTGAGGATGCCACGCAATATATTCATTTCCGCCCGGCTGACCGAGCTGCGACCGTACAACCGGCGCAGGCGCGCCATCAAGTGCCGTGGTTTTTCCGGATCGAGGAATTCGATGGCCACCAGGGTTTGCTCCAGGTGCTCATAGAATCGCTCCAGCTCATCCATGGTCGCCAGCTCACCACTTTTGGTGGACGCCACCTCATCCTTCTCGACCTTGCTCGGCTGGCCTTGGGCCGCGAGCCAGGACATGCGCACTTCATAACTCAACACCTGCACCGCTGCCCCAAGGTTCAGCGAACTGAACTCAGGGTCTGATGGAATGTGCACGTGATAATGACATCGCTGCAGCTCTTCATTGGTCAGGCCGGAATCTTCACGACCAAAGACCAAGGCAATCTCGGCACCCGATGCCGCTTCCTCGACCACCTTCACACCGCATTCGCGGGGATCGAGCAACGGCCAGGGGATGCGACGGTCACGGGCGCTGGTGCCAAGCACCAGATTGCAGCCGACCAAGGCATCTTCCAAGGTGGCGACGACTTGCGCGTTTTCAAGGATGTCCCCGGCGCCGGAAGCACGGGCATCGGCCTCGTGATGCGGGAACAACCGCGGTTCGACCAGCACCAGCCGCGACAGGCCCATGTTCTTCATGGCACGCGCAGCCCCGCCGATGTTGCCGGGGTGGCTGGTATTGACCAGGACGACACGAATGTTATGCAGCACGGGAGGCGTTCTCGAACACAAATTTGGGAGCAGAATCTTACAGTTGATCCTACCGTTAAGCTATGAAAGCGAACACCAACCTTCACCTGTAGAAAAGTTCTGATAGAATGCCCGGCTTTCTTTAACAACCTTAGGTGACACATCCATGCAGCCCATGCTGAATATCGCGCTGCGCGCCGCCCGCAGCGCCAGTGAATTGATCTTCCGCTCCATCGAGCGCCTGGATACCATCAAGGTCGACGAAAAAGACGCCAAGGATTATGTATCCGAGGTGGATCGCGCCGCCGAACAGAAAATCATCGACGCGCTGCGCAAGGCCTACCCGAATCACTCGATCCTGGGTGAAGAAACCGGCATGCACGCCGGCACCGGGATCGAAGGCGAAGAATACCTGTGGATCATCGATCCGCTGGACGGCACCACCAACTTCCTGCGCGGCATTCCTCACTTCGCTGTCAGCATCGCCTGCAAATACCGCGGTCGCCTGGAACACGCTGTTGTTCTGGACCCGGTTCGCCAGGAAGAATTCACCGCCAGCCGTGGTCGCGGCGCTCAACTGAACGGTCGTCGCCTGCGCGTCAGCGGCCGCACCAGCCTGGACGGCGCCCTGCTGGGTACCGGCTTCCCGTTCCGTGACGACCAGATGGACAACCTCGACAACTACCTGGGCATGTTCCGCGCCCTGGTAGGCCAGACCGCCGGCATCCGCCGCGCAGGTTCGGCGAGCCTGGACCTGGCCTACGTGGCTGCCGGTCGTTTTGACGCCTTCTGGGAGTCGGGCCTGTCCGAGTGGGACATGGCGGCAGGCGCCCTGCTGATCCAGGAAGCCGGCGGCTTGGTGAGCGACTTCACCGGTGGCCACGACTTCCTTGAGAAAGGCCACGTCGTTGCAGGCAACACCAAGTGCTTCAAGGCAGTATTGACGGCGATCCAGCCGCACCTGCCGGCCTCGCTGAAACGCTAAGCGAACGCCCACAAAAAAGCACCCTTCGGGGTGCTTTTTTTATGCCCGGGATTTTTACCTGCAGCACCACGGACCCCATGTAGGAGTGAGCCTGCTCGCGATA
Organism: Pseudomonas sp. SG20052; assembly: GCF_031766055.1. NCBI lineage: Bacteria > Pseudomonadati > Pseudomonadota > Gammaproteobacteria > Pseudomonadales > Pseudomonadaceae > Pseudomonas > Pseudomonas sp. SG20052. Next base: position 5,528,466 of record NZ_CP134498.1, read on the forward strand.
GCGATGTATCAGTCTCCACCTGTTTTGACTGATAGATTGCAATCGCGAGCAGGCTCACTCCTACAGGGGATTTGCTGTGTCGCTTAAATCGTGGGCAAAAAAAAGCACCCATCCGGGTGCTTCTTTTTGAATCTGAATTGCAGTTTTCTAGTGAGCCTGTTCGTTCTGCGACAGGACCAGCTTGCCTTCCTTGTCGACCGGAATCTGGTTACCCGGATCACGATCCATCCGCACCTTGCCTTCCTTGCCATCCAGCGAATAACGAACGTCGTAGCCTACAACCTTGTCGCTGATGTCATTCACTGTGTTACAGCGAGTCTGAGTCGTGGTGTAGGTGTCACGCTCTTGCATGCCTTCCTGAACCTTGTTGCCCGCATAACCACCACCGACAGCGCCTGCGACCGTGGCAATCTTCTTGCCGGTGCCGCCGCCGATCTGGTTACCCAGCAAACCACCGGCTAATGCACCGACCACCGTACCGGCGATCTGGTGTTGATCTTTCACCGGCGCTTGCCGGGTTACTGCTACATCCTTGCACACTTCACGTGGCGTCTTGATTTGTGTCTTGACCGGTTCAACGGCTAGCACTTGCGCATACTCAGGGCCGCTTTTAACCAGGCTGTAGGTGGCAACAGCACCCCCGGCTGTTACACCGACAGCACCCAATACCGCACCAACCAGCAACGACTTGTTCACATGAACCTCCTGACAATCACATGCGGGCAAAGCCCGCGCTTCTCCCAGCCTTGGAGCATAAAAAAAGGCGCGAGTTCAACTCGCGCCTTTTTGGGCTGACAGCTGGAGGAGCGATGGCCGTTATGGACGGTCGTCGACTTCCTTGTCAGTGGCCACAGGAGGAATCAGGTCCTCGCTGCTCAGGTTCAGCCAGATCAGCACCACGTTCGCGATGTAGATCGACGAGTAAGTACCCGCCAGAACACCGATAAACAGGGCAATGGAGAAGCCGAACAGGTTGTCGCCACCGAAGAACAGCAGGGCCGCGATCGCCAGCAAGGTGGAGATCGACGTCGCCATGGTGCGCAGCAGGGTTTGCGTGGTCGAGATGTTGATGTTCTCGATCAGGCTGGCCTTGCGCAGTACACGGAAGTTCTCACGAACCCGGTCGAATACCACGATGGTGTCGTTGAGCGAGTAACCAATGATCGCCAGTACCGCCGCCAGCACCGTCAGGTCGAAGGTGATCTGGAAGAACGACAGGATACCGATGGTCACGATCACGTCGTGGATCAGCGAAACGATGGCACCGACCGCGAACTTCCACTGAAAGCGGAAAGCCAGGTAGATCAGAATGCCGCCCAGCGCCATCAGCATGCCGAGGCCGCCCTGGTCGCGCAGTTCTTCACCCACCTGCGGGCCGACGAACTCGACGCGTTTGACCGTTGCCGGGTTGTCGCCGCCGACTTTCAGCAGCGCTTCTGCCACTTGATGGCCCAGCTGCGGGTCTTCACCCGGCATACGCACCAGCAAATCGGTAGTCGCACCGAAGCTCTGCACGATTGCCTCGTGATAACCCGAAGTGACCAGCTGCTCACGCACCTTGGTGACATCGGCCGGACGCTCGTAGGTCAGCTCGATGAGCGTACCGCCGGTGAAGTCCAGGCCCCAGTTCATGCCCTTGGTGGCGACGCTGAACAAAGCCAGCACGGTAAGGAACAATGTGACGCCGAACGCAACGTTGCGAACGCCCATGAAGTTGATTGTACGTAACATGGCAGCCCCTTAAATCCACAACTTCTTGAAGTCACGACCGCCGAAGATCAGGTTGACCATCGCGCGGGTCACCATGATGGCCGTGAACATCGAGGTAAAGATCCCGAGGGACATGGTCACTGCGAAGCCTTTGACTGGACCTGTGCCCATCGCAAAGAGAATCCCGCCGACCAGCAACGTTGTCAGGTTGGCGTCGAGAATCGCAGTAAATGCCCGGCCGAAGCCTTCGTTGATTGCCCGTTGCACGGTCATGCCCGCCGCGATCTCTTCACGAATCCGCGAGAAGATCAGAACGTTGGCGTCGACCGCCATACCCATGGTCAATACGATACCGGCGATACCCGGCAGGGTCAGCGTTGCACCCAGCAGCGACATCAAGGCCAGCAGCAGCACCATGTTCACCGACAGTGCGACGGTGGCGATGATGCCGAAGAAGCGGTAGATGGCGATGATGAACAGCGAGACAAACAGCATGCCCCACAGCGATGCATCGATACCTTTGATGATGTTGTCGGCACCCAGGCTCGGGCCAATGGTGCGCTCTTCAGCGAAGTACATCGGTGCAGCCAGACCACCGGCACGCAACAGCAGCGCCAGTTCGGACGACTCGCCCTGACCGTTCAGGCCAGTGATACGGAATTGAGCACCCAGCGGCGACTGGATGGTCGCCAGGCTGATGATCTTCTTCTCTTCTTTAAACGTCTGGACCGCAACGTCTTTCTCGACGCCGTTGACCATTTGCTTGGTGTACGTGGTGACCGGGCGCTGTTCGATGAAGATCACCGCCATGCTGCGACCGACGTTGCTGCGAGTCGCACGACTCATCAGCTCGCCACCGTGGCCATCCAGACGGATGTTCACTTCTGGCGTGCCGTGCTCGCCGAAGCCTGCCTTGGCGTCAGTCACCTGGTCACCGGTGATGATCAGGCCACGCTCGATCTGTGCCGGTGGACGATTGCCTTCACGGAACTCGAAGCTTTCGGAAGTGGCTTTCGAAGCGCCCGGCTCAGCCGCCAGACGGAACTCAAGGTTGGCCGTCTTGCCGAGGATACGCTTGGCTTCTGCGGTGTCCTGCACGCCCGGCAGCTCAACCACGATGCGGTTGGCGCCCTGACGTTGAACGATCGGTTCGGCAACACCCAGCTCGTTGACGCGGTTACGTACCGTGGTCAAGTTCTGCTTGATGGAGTATTCACGGATTTCCGCCAGCTTGGCCGGGGTCATCGCCAGACGCAGCACCGCCTGACCATTGAGGTCGGCCGGAACAATGTCGAAATCGTTGAAGTTCTTGCGGATCAGTGCGCGGGCCTGTTCGCGGGAAGCTTCATCAGCGAAGCCCAGCTGAATGGCACCGTTGAGTTGCGGCAGGCTGCGATAGCGCAGTTTCTCTTTACGCAACAGACTCTTTACATCGCCTTCGTACACTTTCAAGCGTGCGTCGAGGGCTTTGTCCATGTCCACTTCGAGCAGGAAGTGCACACCACCGGACAAGTCCAGACCCAGCTTCATCGGGTGCGCGCCCAGGTTGCGCAGCCATTGCGGGGTGGTTTGTGCCAGGTTCAGCGCGACGACGTAGTCATCACCCAGTGCCTTGCGCACGACGTCTTTGGCCGGCAGCTGATCTTCTGCCTTGGTCAGACGAATCAGACCGCCCTTGCCATTGGCCGCCAGCGTGGCTGCCTTGACGTTGATCCCGGATTCCTTGAGCGCAGCGCTCACACGATCCAGATCAGCCTGATTGACTTGCAGCGCAGTGCTTGCGCCGCTGACCTGAATGGCCGGGTCATCAGGATATAAATTGGGAGCGGAATAAATCAGACCGACCGCCAGCACCGCCAGGATCAGAATGTATTTCCACAGAGGGTATTTGTTCAGCATCACGCCGCCCGCTTATGACGCGGGGCGCCTTGCGCGCCCCGTCGATTGAGTAGAAGTTGAAACTTAGATCGCTTTTAGCGTGCCTTTTGGCAGCGTGGCGGCAATGGCGCCTTTCTGGAACTTCATTTCGACGGTGTCGGAAACTTCCAGAACCACGAAATCATCAGCCACTTTAGTGATCTTGCCGGCGATGCCGCCGGTGGTCACAACTTCGTCGCCTTTCTGCAGGCTGCTCAGCAGGTTCTTCTGCTCTTTGGCGCGCTTGGCCTGTGGACGCCAGATCATCAGGTAGAAGATGACCAGGAAACCGACCAGGAAAATCCACTCAAAGCCGCCGCCCATTGGGCCTGCAGCAGGTGCAGCAGCGTCAGCCATGGCATTAGAGATAAAAAAGCTCATTTAGCACTCCAGTTGCAAATGTTGAATCTTGGGGTCAGAAAACTCAGTCCAAAGGCGGAACAGGAAGCCCGCGTTTGGCGTAGAAGGCATCGACAAAGGCGGCCAATGTACCCTGTTGAATAGCCTCGCGCAAACCAGCCATAAGCACTTGATAATGACGCAAGTTATGGATGGTATTGAGCATGCTCCCCAGCATTTCGCCGCACTTGTCCAGGTGATGCAGATAAGCGCGAGAGAAGTTCTGGCAGGTATAGCAATCGCAGGTCGGATCGAGCGGCGAATCATCATGGCGATGGAACGCGTTACGGATCTTCAGCACGCCTGTATCAATGAACAGATGCCCATTGCGGGCATTACGGGTTGGCATCACGCAATCGAACATGTCCACACCGCGGCGCACACCCTCAACCAGATCTTCCGGTTTGCCAACGCCCATAAGGTAACGAGGTTTGTCAGCCGGCATTTGCCCCGGCAGGTAATCCAGCACCTTGATCATCTCGTGCTTGGGCTCGCCCACCGACAGACCGCCAATGGCCAGGCCATCGAAGCCGATCTTGTCGAGGCCTTCCAGGGAGCGCATGCGCAGATCCTGGTGCATGCCGCCCTGAACGATGCCGAACAGCGCCGCCGTGTTGTCGCCATGGGCTTCTTTCGAACGCTTGGCCCAACGCAACGACAGCTCCATGGAAATCCGTGCGACGTCTTCGTCGGCCGGATACGGCGTGCACTCGTCGAAAATCATCACGATGTCTGAGCCCAGGTCACGCTGAACCTGCATCGACTCTTCCGGGCCCATGAACACTTTGGCGCCGTCGACCGGAGAAGCGAAGGTCACGCCCTCCTCCTTGATCTTGCGCATCGCGCCGAGGCTGAACACCTGGAAACCGCCGGAGTCGGTCAGAATCGGGCCTTTCCACTGCATGAAATCGTGCAGGTCGCCGTGCTTCTTGATCACTTCGGTGCCAGGACGCAGCCACAAGTGGAAGGTGTTGCCCAGAATGATCTCCGCGCCGGTCGCGACGATATCCCGCGGCAGCATGCCCTTGACGGTGCCATACGTGCCCACCGGCATGAACGCCGGGGTCTCGACGGTACCGCGCGGGAAGGTCAAACGACCGCGACGAGCCTTGCCGTCGGTAGCAAGCAACTCAAACGACATACGACTTTGGCGACTCATTCTTTGTCCTCAGGGCCACGTGGTGCGGGGTTACGGGTGATAAACATCGCATCACCGTAGCTGAAAAAGCGGTATTCATGCTCGACAGCCGCTTTATAAGCGGCCATCGCTTCGGGATAACCGGCGAACGCCGAAACCAGCATCAACAGCGTGGATTCGGGCAAATGAAAGTTGGTGACCAGGGCGTCGACCACATGAAACGGCCGGCCCGGGTAGATAAAGATATCGGTGTCACCACTGAACGGCTTGAGCACACCATCGCGCGCGGCGCTTTCCAGGGAACGCACGCTGGTGGTCCCCACCGCCACCACACGACCACCGCGAGCGCGACAGGCCGCCACGGCATCCACCACGTCCTGGCCGACTTCCAGCCATTCGCTGTGCATGTGGTGATCTTCGATCTTCTCGACGCGCACCGGCTGGAACGTGCCAGCGCCGACGTGCAAGGTCACGAACGCGGTCTCGACGCCCTTGGCGGCAATCGCCTCCATCAGCGGCTGATCGAAATGCAGCCCCGCCGTCGGCGCCGCCACCGCGCCCAGGCGCTCGGCGTACACCGTCTGATAACGCTCGCGGTCCGAGCCTTCATCCGGGCGGTCTATATAAGGAGGCAGCGGCATATGCCCGACGCGATCCAGCAGCGGCAACACCTCTTCGGCAAACCCCAGCTCGAACAACGCATCGTGCCGCGCCAGCATCTCAGCCTCGCCACCGCCATCGATCAGGATCTTCGAACCCGGCTTCGGCGACTTGCTGGACCGCACATGCGCCAGCACACGATGACTGTCGAGCACCCGCTCCACCAGAATTTCCAGCTTGCCGCCGGAAGCCTTCTGGCCAAACAGCCGCGCCGGAATCACCCGGGTATTGTTGAACACCATCAAATCGCCCGGACGCAAATGCTCGAGCAAATCGGTGAATTGACGGTGTGCCAGGGCGCCGCTGACCCCATCAAGGGTCAACAGGCGACTGTTGCGACGCTCGGCCAAAGGGTGGCGAGCAATCAGCGAATCAGGGAGTTCGAAAGTAAAGTCAGCAACGCGCATGATGGGGTTCGTCTAGCAGGGGCCGGAAGTCTAGCCGAAATAGTGAAAATTCTCTATGTACCTGATTGACCGACGGTAATCTCATCTCTATACTTCGCCGCCATTGAGCCCTGATGGCGGAATTGGTAGACGCGGCGGATTCAAAATCCGTTTTCGAAAGGAGTGGGAGTTCGAGTCTCCCTCGGGGCACCAAAATTAAGAAAGGTCTTGCTTAGCAAGGCCTTTTTTTTCGTCTGCGATAAAGTGGCTGACGCCCCGCCTACCTGTAGGAGCTGCCGAAGGCTGCGATCTTTTGATCCTGCTTTTCAACGCCACAACCCGAAACTGCTCGGCTAACGAATCAAGGATTCACACAATGGAATTGCTGCTGGAAACCGTTGCCCTTTTCGCCTTCAAGCTGGCTTATGAGCGGGAAGGTGAAAGTCCGATTCTGCGGGATGATCCGATCATGAGTGACTATGAGCGGGAGGTTTTTGGGTTGTTGGTGCGGCGAGGTGATGTCGAGGCCATTCAGTTCAGAGTGGCGCACTGCGTGGGTTTGGCGCTGGACGCTATAGGCGAGGCGGATACGCCGCTAGGGCGAGAACTGCAACGATTGTCAGCTGATTTCAGCCGTGCGCGGACACTGGAGCAGCTTAATGCGCCGCTCATTGCGCTTAAGGATTACCTGAAAGACATTCAATAAATGAAGGAGGCGGTCTAAAAAACGGGAACGCCCATTAGCTGGAGACGCTGGTCGGGAGCGTCTTATCCACATTAAATCTGCCCTCCTTTTCCACCACTTTCCCATAAAGATAAACCAATCCCCTTTTCCTTTCCCAGCCCCCATTTCCCTGGCCATCTTCTTTTGTTCACCTTAACGCTGATAGGATCCACCAACTTTCATGTGGGTCGGTTGGCAAAATGCCGCACCGAATCAAAAGCTGTACATTGGAGTGAGTTGTGACAGGGAAAAATTGGTACCACGCAGCAGGAATTCTGTGGCCTCAACTTGTTGACGTCGCCTCCAGACGGATGACAGCGACATATGGAGAGTTAGCACCCTCGGTGCAGACCAACCCTTTATCAATGCGTTGGGCGCTCGATCCGATACAAACATACTGCATTGAAGCGAAACTACCTCCACTGACGTCCATTGTGATCGGTGCAAAGTCGGGCGTTCCTGGTACCGGCTTTATAGGGTGTCAGTTGGATGATCTCGAGACAGCCCACCATCTCGTTTTTGATAACGACTGGAGCAAGACTCCAAACCCCTATGGAGCCTTTGGTCCGGCCGACACTCCGGAATCTTTGGCTCAAGCTCTTATCGACCAGCCTGAAAATAGCCATGAGATCTATGCCAAGGTTAAAGTTCGAGGAGTAGCACAAACTGTTTTTAAGGAAGCACTAGTACGAGCATATGGGCAACAGTGCGCAATGTGTGGGCTTAGCATCTACCAAGCCCTTGATGCCGCGCATATTATTCCTTGGAGTCTAGCTACCCCGGGGCAACGCCTCGACCCTCGGAATGGCCTACTACTATGCACAGTGCATCATCGGCTTTTCGATTGTGGGTTTATCACTATCACTCTGGGCGGTCGGACTCGGTATTGCGACCCTGCCATGGAAGACGGCCCCCACTCCCCAGCTGATAAAAATATGACGACAAGACTGCACGGCAAAAAAGCTTACTTACCAAGCAATCCAGCACTGTACCCCAGTCGCGAAGCTCTTGAGCATCACTATCTGCGGCACGGCTGGTGAATTGCATGTTGATCTGGTCATGGGAGACAATCAGCCAAGCGCTTTGAGTTACTCGTGTCTAGTCCTGCAACAGGTGTAAATCTATTTCAGGACTAGACACTGAAAAAATGGAAAAAGCGAGATGGATATATTTTCCGGGCACCCAAAAATAACCCTCCATCCCCTCCACAATAATTAAGGACAAATCTTCGATGCTGAGTGTTGGAGTTTTTCTTTTCGCCACTTTCATATATGGAACGCTTGCGTACCTCATCAAACGTAGAATTTACAACTCTCTAAAGATTGATCGATACCAATCTTTTGACTGGAAACCTGGACATGAATGGGCCCTCATTTTAAGCCCGGACTTTTGGTGGGCTATTCGTTTCAAATCACGCGCAAAAGCTTTATGCGCGGAGCATTCGAAAGAAAAGCTTAAGACATTCGTCACGCTCAGTAACACCTACAATTTTTGGTTTAGCCTAGCATTCGGGGCAATTACACTAATTTTTGCAAGTCACTTCCCAACTTCATATATCGCACAGCTCCTAGTATCACTGGCGGTCTTGCGCTTTATATCTCGCAGTCTTGAAATCACCTACGCCTTTGTCACAGATGCATTTCAAGATTCAGAGTCGACTACTGGCCTCACCAGCAAAGAACGAATCATTCTGGCCATGAGGAGCTACGTAGAGATATATTTCTACTCCGCACCTGCCTACCTTCTTTTCACGAAGTGCAATGATGCATGGGAAGCGATAAGCCTTTCGATGAACATTGGCACATTAACAAACGTAGGCCAAGCATTTTCAATAGTTGGTATGGGCTTCGAAATCAACATGGTTTTTATCCAGGTTTTTACAACATTGAGCCTAGTAATTTTAAGCCTAGCATCATACCTATCCAGATCGGAAGAAATTAAACAGCATCGTCAAACAGGTGAAAATAACTAAAGAACAAGAGGCAGATTGATTTTCAAGAAAATAGATCTTGCCTCCTTTTTTATTCTTGCGGTGCGATACCTAGTGTACCGAACGCTGCGTCAACGACTTGCCCCGTATAATACTTTGTTATGCCTCGTCGCTCTTCGGCTGCTCGCTGCCTGCCACCACTTCTTTTGGGACTTCAGGAAAAACAACTTTACCGATAGAGGTTAAGATAGCTTTCCGACACTTAGCTGCATATTTTGCATCGTGCTTATCTTTCAAGTACTTAGCGATGAGAAAGAGATCGGGGGTAAATACAAGGGCGGTAGAGCTTGAAGATGCAGCGGAAATACACTTTGTTGTAAATGGTTCCGGCCTGTCATCAATCGATTGCAACCTGTATGGATTACCAAACAGTACTGGCTTCGCAGGCTCACAAACTTCATCCCGCTCAAGATCTTCGTGAACATTCATTGCCAACTGCCGAAGTTTATCGATATTTATTGCTTTATTGTCTTTACCTTCAGCTTCGCCAATTAACCTGCCTTCCTTCGACTCAAAAACGGCATCAAATTCAGATTCGCCATTATCAAATTGCGAGACTTCAAATCCAATTATTTTTAGGGCGTCTAAAATTGCAAACTCTAGTGGCTTACCTTTTTCGAATAACAGGTTTCTAAGCCTCCCCAAGTCTTTTACCTCATCGATTACAGCCTCTTTTTCAGCTTGAATAACTTCGAGATCTTGTTCAATTTTCAGAAGCTTCTGAGATGCTAATTTTTCCTGACTCAATCTATATTTGGTATCTTTTGCCCAGTCAGGCTCAGGAGTTAATTCGGAAGATGATCGTAGAGATTTATCTATCGAAATAATCGCTTTTATCATCCTAGCTGCGAACTGCTTTGCTTCTGGTGTCCAACCGCCTTCATTTGCTTCGTCTTCTTCGCCAACAAAAAATGATGCAGGATAAAAGTCAATATCAGGAAGGCATAACAAGGCGCCATTAGAGTTTTTCGACGTAGCTATAGTACCTACCACCTTATCACCATGCTTGGTCAGCAAGCATGGGGTTACTTCACCACCAACGATAACCTTGTACGATGAAACACTCGAGAATTCATACCAATAAGATGATATGCAGTCGGAATTCTTTGCAGAAAGCTTTATCTCTTTCCCTTTTGAGATTATTGGTTTTAGACCTAATGGGATCGACTGATAATTATCATAGCCAGCTACGATTCTTGTCACTTTTTGATTTCTACCAGTTCCAGAATATTCTTTTTTTCCGGTAGCAATACTTAGCGGGGTCAGCTCACTTAAAAATACTAATACTAATTTCCCATGCTCAATAGCTGCTTTTATTTCTCTTCGCCAATGCTCAGACTGTGCTCGCAACTTGAATGATTGATCATCCGATAGGCATGGCTTCCCTTCGAAGGTACTTTCGCGCCTATAGAGGTAATCGTTAATATCTGGCTTAAAAAGTATTATATCCCAATCCAAAAGAGAAGCTTCAGAGTCAAATTCACAAGATTCAGCTTGATCATCAGCCAGCGAAAACCCAATTGTTAATATCTTCTTATTTGCCATGAATTTTCAGCCTCCTTACAACAACATACGGTTCGATTAAGCGCCTTGAGGCTGAGGCGTTTTTTAACGTTCTTTTAGGTCTATTTAGAGGCATCGACCGGCTCTTCTGTCTGGGTGTAGTCCTGCACTGAAAATGGCTGCCCGTACTGGGGCACAGAAACAAGGTGAGACCGCACAATGAATTCGATGCTCCCGACTGCAACTCCTTTCAGGGATGAGGCTGCTCACTGAGAGAGCCCCGAAGGAAAATTCGCACCAGAGGGGCGCACTTGCACTACCTTTTGCTCGGGATAACGTCTGTTCATGAATAACCCCCTGAGCTGCCAGTATGTATGGCGACGAATACTCCATACATACAGACGGTAAAGCAACGTGATATGGGCGAGCAATCAAGGGGGCCGATGTAAATACGGAATCCAATGTCTACTTCTAGTTGATAACGGACTTTGAGTGTAGCGGATAACCATGCCAAAACGGATTGAGCAGATTTTTCGTCTAAAGGGCTTGTGATCGAAGCCTTCAAAGGTTGCAGGGAAAGGGTCTGCACGCTAACCTCCCATCCGTCGCTGCCAATTCAGCGACCGGTGTGGAAACCCGTGTAATTCAAGGCGCAACAGCGCCCCAGACACGTCATCAGGCGCTTTTTTTATGCCTGCGGCGTGAGTTATGGCGGCTGTGCGTGGGACGTCTTCGGGCGTGCCGGTTTCCTTGATTCCCGGTTTTCCACCCTGCGCACAGCTGTCACCCATTCGTGTGGAAACGAATGCGGCAGCTTCACATATCAAGGAGTCTGATAATGCGCAGCATCAATCCGTACAAATTTTGGCTTTTCCCTCAACGCGATTCCCAGTTGCGTGACGTTCCGCTATCCACCCTCGCCCACCGCCTCTCCGTCACCGGAGGTGGCCAATGACCGATCAATCAGAGCTGAAAACCATCGGCCTAACCCCCGCCATTTACTGCGCCGATCAACCCCTCTTCCACGTCACACGCGGCGTTCCCCTCGGCGATGCATTGGCCATGGTTTCTGACTTTCTCTTCCTCGCCAAGAAGCTGAACGAAGATGCCGCCTACGCCACAGACACCGACCGCCACTCTTGGGCCGCGCATTATTTGACGGCGATGAGTAAGGCGGTGGTGGATGATGCGGTGAAGGTACTGACGCGGGATCGGAAGGTTGCGCCGATGTCGAAGCAGGCGGCGGAGGCTGAAGAGTAGCTTCTGGTTTTGAGACGTCAGGCGTAACGCATGTAGGGGCGGGTTTGGTCGCGGGGTGGGGCATTCAGCGGGAATGGTGGTTGCCTTGAGTTTTTCGCGAGCAGGCTCGCTCCCACAGGGGGGGCGGTTAAGCCAATTACTATGCTCCAGAGACAAGAAGGCCCGAACGTAATGCCGGACTGAGACAGCACCAGAGGATCGGGCGCGATTGGGATTGATGCTGTCGAAGCCTGATCATCATGTCTACGCCGACGCTACATAAAACACTGGTTTTTTGCCGACACCTAAGCGGGTGGAGGCTAAGGCTGGAGGTAGTGGCTAGCTTTAAGCGTTGATGGTGGCTGGTCTGGCGCTTTCGCGAGCAGGCCCCACACTGGATGTGTGTTTAGGCAGTTAGCCCCGAATTTTTCGGGGCTTTTTCGTGTTGGGGTTAGAGCAAGTGTTGGGAGATCAGTTTTGAGATTTCGACCATTGATGTCCTGCCGGTGAATTCGAATTTCACTTTTCCCAGCGACGAGAAATAAACCTCCAGTTCGGAGTCCAGGTCGAACGTGCCAGAGGTTTCCACCGAGTACGCCACGATGTTTTTGTAGGGTAATGAGGTGAAGTCTTTTTTGCTGCCGGTGAGGCCCTGGACGTTGACGGCGATGATGCGTTTGTTGGTGAACACCACGCCATCGCGCATGGACTTATAAGCGTCGATGACGTGTTCGCCGTCGATCAAGAGGTCGGAAACGCGTGCGGCGTATTCGTCGTTTTGCTTGAGCTTGAAGAATCCTTTGTTGTTGAAATCAATCATCAGTCTTTCCCGTTTTCAAATGAACATCGCTAGCAGGGCTTCATAGCGTATTTCCCACTACGCCGCCACGTCCCCTACTCCAGGTGGTCTGTCGCCCGCACCGCATTTTCAATCGCCCGAATGCTGATCGCCGCAAATATTGCCGTCATCAGCACCCCGTTAAACCCCAGCAAAACCGCCAGCACCCGTGAGACGGCCAGTTTCGGGACGAGATCGCCATAACCGATGGTCAGGCCGGTCACGAACGCGAAGTAGATACCGTCAAAAGGACCCCATCCTTCCAGATAGCTGATGATCAGACCGAACAGCACGATCAAAAACAGCAGGATGGAAAAAATCGGCCAGACAACGCGAAAGTAGAACCTGACGGCTTTATAGAATTCTCGACGGACGTGTGCTGCATGAGCGATGTTCATGTTATGGGCCCTTTGGGGGTTTGCCTGACCGGCAATCGAATGCTCGGCGCTTCAACACCCTTCAGCTTGGCACAAGCGAGGTCGATCGCCCGCTCATCGTACTCAAGGCGTATCTGAAAGATATTCGGTGAGCAAACGCTTGGCCTTGTGCTCTTCTAGACTTACTGGAGAGTCGTAGGCAGAACCGAACACGTCGCTTTGGTGCAGTTCGATCAATAGCAGCGTGGCAAGCTGCCCTTTATGCCCAATAGAGGTGCGGCGAAGACCGTATCGGGCACAACAAGATGCCCGCTCAGGGTGCCCTGGCCAACGGCCTGACAATGCCACGATACCGTGACGTGGTGTGAATGCCGCAGCCGACACTTTCGGACGACCGACAACCGCCTGGTTTGTCCGTGACCGTGAGGAATGCTGTATGCCTGATGAGATGTTGCAATTGCCTATGGTCAACAGCGTGCTGGAGCGCCACAAAGGCTCTGCGGGTGCACTGTTGCCCATCCTTCATGAGATTCAGGCCGGTATCGGTTACATCCCCGATGCCGCCATCCCCGAGATTGCCCACGCGCTCAATCAGAGTCAGGCCGAGGTTCGCGGGGTGATCAGCTTTTACCATGACTTCCGTACCGCGCCGCCGGCCCGGCATATCCTGCGGTTGTGCCGGGCTGAGTCGTGCAAGAGTCGCGGCGCCGAGCAGCTTGCCGCGCAGTTGCGCGATCGCTTGCAACTGGACGATCACGGCAGCAGCGCCGATGGCAGCATCAGTTTGCGTCCGGTGTATTGCCTCGGTGCCTGCGCCTGTTCGCCGGCGCTGGAACTGGATGGTCAGGTGCATGCGCGGCTCAGTGCCGAGCGTCTCGATGCTTTGCTCGACGCTTGCCGGGAGGACGCATGAGCCTCTATCTCCCCTGTGATTCTCTTGCCCGTGCCGTGGGTGCCGATGCGGTGGCGTCGGCCCTTGCCGGTCAGGACCTGCAACGCACCAGTTCCCGTGGTCTTTACTGGCTTGAGCCGCTGCTGGAAGTGGACACCCCGCAAGGCCGTATCGGCTTTGGCCCGCTGACCGCTAGCGATGTGCCGTCCGTGCTCGATGCGCTGCAAGGTGAGCCGTCCTCGCACCCACTGGCCTTGGGCCTGGTGGAAGAATTGCCCTATCTGAAATCTCAACAACGCCTGTTGTTCGCTCGCGCCGGTATTACCCGGCCGTTGTCGCTGGATGATTACCGGGCCCACGGCGGTTTCGAAGGTTTAACGAGAGCCGTGACCGTTGGCGGTGATCAAACTGCAACGGAAGTGTTCGATTCAGGCCTGCGTGGCCGTGGCGGCGCAGCGTTCCCCGCCGGGATCAAATGGCGCACGGTACGCGCCACCCAGGCTGTGCAGAAATACATTGTGTGCAACGCCGACGAAGGCGACTCCGGCACTTTCGCCGACCGCATGTTGATGGAAGGCGACCCCTTCCTGCTGATCGAAGGCATGGCCATTGCCGGCATCACCGTCGGCGCCAGCTACGGCTACATCTATGTGCGCTCGGAATACCCACAGGCCATCACCACGCTGAACGAGGCGCTGGAGATTGCCCGGTCCAACGGTTACCTCGGGGCCAATGTCGGCGGCAGCGGCTTGGCTTTTGATATGGAAGTGCGTGTCGGGGCCGGCGCTTACATCTGCGGTGAGGAAACCGCGTTGCTGGATTCGCTCGAAGGCAAACGCGGGGTCGTTCGCGCCAAGCCTCCGATTCCCGCGTTGAAAGGCCTGTTCGGCCTGCCGACGCTGGTGCACAACGTGCTGACCCTGGCCTCGGTGCCGCTGATTCTGGCCAAGGGTGCGCAGTTCTATCGCGATTACGGCATGGGCCGTTCCCTGGGCACGATGCCCTTCCAGTTGGCGGGCAATATTCTTCACGGTGGCCTGGTAGAACGGGCCTTTGGCCTGACCCTGCGCGAACTGGTGGAAGACTACGGCGGTGGCACCGCCAGTGGCCGACCGCTGAAAGCCGCGCAGGTCGGCGGCCCGCTGGGCGCCTGGGTGCCGCCGTCGCAATTCGACACGCCGCTGGATTACGAAGCGTTCGCCGGGATCGGCGCGATGCTCGGTCACGGCGGCGTGGTGGTCGCGGACGACAGCCTGGACATGGCGCAAATGGCGCGTTTCGCCTTGCAGTTCTGCGCTGAGGAATCCTGCGGCAAATGCACGCCGTGCCGTATCGGCTCGACCCGGGGCGTGGAGGTGATCGACCGTCTGCTGGCCGCGCCGGACCAGCGTGGTCGCGATGAGCAGGTCATCATCCTCAAGGACCTGTGCGACACGATGCAATACGGTTCGCTGTGCGCCTTGGGCGGCATGGCCCCCTTTCCGGTGGTCAGCGCCCTCAAGTACTTCCCCGCCGACTTCGGTCTGCAATCTTCGGAGGCCGACCAATGATTACCCTCTTCGACCCGAAAACCGATATTGATCTGGGCACCCCGGCCCGCGACAGCGACGTGCAGATAACCCTGAGCATCGACGGGCGCAGCATCAGCGTGCCCGAAGGCACTTCGGTGATGCGCGCCGCCGCGTTGATGGGCACGACTATTCCGAAACTGTGTGCCACCGACAGCCTGGAAGCCTTCGGCTCCTGCCGCATGTGCCTGGTGGAGATCGACGGCATGCGCGGCTATCCCGCGTCTTGCACCACGCCGGTCACCGAAGGCATGACCGTGCACACCCAGACGCCGAAGCTCGCGACCCTGCGTCGCAATGTCATGGAGTTGTACATCTCCGATCACCCGCTGGACTGCCTGACCTGCTCCGCCAACGGCAACTGCGAGCTGCAAACCGTCGCCGGTCAGGTCGGCCTGCGGGAAGTGCGTTACGGCTATGAAGGCGAGAACCATCTGGCCGACGTGAAGGACACCTCCAACCCCTACTTCGACTACGACCCGAGCAAGTGCATCGTCTGCAACCGCTGCGTGCGTGCCTGCGAAGAAACCCAAGGCACCTTTGCGTTGACGATTACCGGACGCGGTTTTGAATCCCGAGTGGCGGCGGCCGGTGGCGATAACTTCCTCGACTCCGAATGCGTGTCCTGCGGCGCTTGTGTACAGGCCTGCCCTACGGCGACGCTGATGGAAAAAAGCGTGGTCGAACTGGGTCAGCCGGAGCACAGCGTGATCACCACCTGCGCCTATTGCGGCGTGGGCTGCTCGTTCCGCGCCGAGATGAAAGGCGACCAGCTGGTGCGCATGGTTCCGGACAAGAATGGCCAGGCCAACCATGGTCACTCGTGCGTCAAAGGACGCTTCGCCTGGGGCTACGCCACCCACCCGGATCGCATCACCAAGCCGATGATCCGTAAACACATCAACGACCCGTGGCAGGAAGTCAGCTGGGATGAAGCGGTGACTTACGCCGCCAGCGAATTCCGTCGGTTGCAGCAAAAGTACGGCCGCGATTCCATTGGTGGCATCACCTCCAGCCGTTGCACCAACGAAGAAACCTACCTGGTGCAAAAACTGGTGCGCGCTGCGTTCGGCAACAACAACGTCGACACCTGTGCGCGGGTCTGCCACTCGCCGACTGGTTATGGGCTGAAACAAACTTTGGGCGAATCCGCCGGCACCCAAAGTTTCGACTCGGTGATGCAGGCCGACGTGATTCTGGTGATGGGCGCCAACCCCAGCGACGCCCACCCGGTGTTCGCCTCCCAACTCAAACGCCGCCTGCGTGAAGGCGCACGCCTGATCGTCATCGACCCACGGCGCATTGATCTGGTGGACGCGGTGCATGCCCGCGCCGAACTGCACCTGGCCCTGCGCCCGGGCACCAACGTCGCCATGCTCAACGCACTGGCTCACGTCATCGTCACCGAAGGCTTGCTCGATCAGGCCTTTATCGACGCCCGTTGCGAGGGCAGCGATTTCGCTCGCTGGAGCGAGTTCGTCAGCCGTGCGGAACACTCGCCGGAAGTGCTCGGCCCGGTCTGCGGCGTCGCCGCTGCCAATATCCGCGCCGCCGCTCGCCTGTATGCCGGTGCCGGCAATGCGGCGATCTACTACGGCCTGGGCATCACCGAACACAGCCAGGGCAGCACTGCGGTCATGGGCATCGCCAACCTCGCCATGGCCACCGGCAACATCGGCCGCGAAGGCGTGGGCGTGAACCCGCTGCGTGGGCAGAACAACGTCCAGGGCTCCTGCGACATGGGTTCGTTCCCCCACGAATTGCCCGGTTACCGGCACATCTCCAACGAAGTGGTACGGGCGCAGTTCGAACAGGCCTGGAACGTCACCTTGCAACCCGACCCGGGGCTGCGTATCCCGAATATGTTCGAGTCGGCGCTGGCCGGCAGTTTCAAAGGCCTGTATTGCCAGGGCGAAGACATCGCCCAGAGCGACCCGAACACCCAGCACGTCACCGCAGCCTTGTCGGCCATGGAATGCATCGTGGTGCAGGACATTTTCCTCAACGAAACCGCCAGGTTCGCCCATGTATTCCTGCCGGGCAGCTCGTTCCTGGAAAAGGACGGCACCTTCACCAACGCCGAGCGGCGTATCTCGCGGGTGCGCAAGGTCATGGAACCGCTGGGTGGCAAGGCTGACTGGGAAGGCACAGTGGCGCTGGCCAACGCCCTAGGCTACCCGATGAACTACACGCATCCGTCGCAAATCATGGATGAAATCGCCAGCCTGACGCCGACGTTCACCAACGTCAGTTACGCCGCACTCGACAGACACGGCAGCCTGCAATGGCCGTGCAACGCCGCGGCGCCGGACGGCACGCCGACCATGCACATCGATCAGTTCGTGCGCGGCAAAGGGCGCTTCATGCTCACCGGGTACGTGCCCACCGAGGAGAAGGTCAACAATCGTTATCCGCTGCTGCTGACCACTGGGCGCATCCTCAGTCAGTACAACGTCGGCGCTCAGACACGGCGAACCGAAAACGTCGCCTGGCACGATGAAGACCGCCTGGAAATCCACCCGACCGACGCCGAGAGCCGAGGCATCAACGAAGGCGACTGGGTCGGCATCGGCAGCCGCGCCGGTCAGACAGTACTGCGTGCGCGGGTTACCGAGCGGGTCGCGCCGGGCGTGGTGTACACGACGTTCCACTTCCCGGAATCGGGGGCCAACGTCATCACCACCGACAACTCCGACTGGGCTACCAACTGTCCGGAGTACAAGGTCACGGCCGTGGAAGTCAGCCGCGTCTACCACCCTTCCGAGTGGCAAAAACGCTATCAGGCCTTCAGTGATGAACAGGACCGTCTGCTCAAGGAACGCCGGCATGCCCGTGGCGCCAAAGCGGAGGTGCGCCGATGAGTACGGAGAACCTGATCAAGATGGTCAACCAGATCGCCCTGTATTTCGCCACCGAACCGGACCAGCAAGCGGCCGTGCTCGGTGTGCGTAACCATTTGCAGATGTACTGGACGCCGGGCATGCGCAAGGAATTGCTGGCCTGGCAGACAGAACATCACGGGGCGGATTTGCATCCGTTGGCGCAGGCGGCGGTCAGTGGCGCGGGGTGGGAGGCTTAGGTTCACACGATCCCGTGAGATTGCCCCGGCCTGCTGGCTGGCACTAACACCTGTGGCGAGGGAGCTTGCTCCCGCTGGGCCGCGAAGTGGCCCCCTTATCCATGAAAAGAAGGGGACTGCTGCGCAGTCCAGCGGGAGCAAGCTCCCTCGCCACAGTATTTTGATCGACTGGGTGCGGCGTTATTGCTGGCTTGGCAGACAGAACATCACGGGGCGGATTTGCACCCGTTGGCGCAGGCGGCGGTCAGTGGCGCGGGGTGGGAGGCTTAGGCCCACACGATCCCGTGAGATTGCCCCGGCCTGCTGGCTGGCACTAACACCTGTGGCGAGGGAGCTTGCTCCCGCTGGGCCGCGAAGCGGCCCCCTTATCCATCAAAAGAAGGGGACTGCTGCGCAGTCCAGCGGGAGCAAGCTCCCTCGCCACAGTATTTTGATCGACTGGGTGCGGCGTTATTGCTGGCCTGGCAGACAGAACATCACGGGGCGGATTTGCATCCGTTGGCGCAGGCGGCGGTCAGTGGCGCGGGTTGGGAGGCTTAGGTTCAAACGATCCCGTGAGATTGCCCCGGCCTGCTGGCTGGCACTAACACCTGTGCCGAGGGAGCTTGCTCCCGCTGGGCCGCGAAGCGGCCCCCTTATCCATCAAAAGAAGGGGACTGCTGCGCAGTCCAGCGGGAGCAAGCTCCCTCGCCACAGTATTTTGATCGACTGGGTGCGGCGTTATTGCTGGCCTGGCAGACAGAACATCACGGGGCGGATTTGCATCCGTTGGCGCAGGCGGCGGTCAGTGGCGCGGGGTGGGAGGCTTAGGTTCACACGATCCCGTGAGATTGCCCCGGCCTGCTGGCCAGCGCTAATACCTGTGGCGAGGGAGCTTGCTCCCGCTGGGCCGCGAAGTGCCCCCCTTATCCATCAAAAGAAGGGGACTGCTGCGCAGTCCAGCGGGAGCAAGCTCCCTCGCCACAGTATTTTGATCGACTGGGTGCGGCGTTATTGCTGGCCTGGCAGACAGAACATCAAGGGGCGGATTTGCACCCGTTGGCGCAGGCGGCGGTCAGTGGCGCGGGGTGGGAGGCTTAGGTTCACACGATCCCGTGAGATTGCCCCGGCCTGCTGGCTGGCGCTAACACCTGTGGCGAGGGAGCTTGCTCCCGCTGGGCCGCGAAGCGGCCCCCTTATCCATGAAAAGAAGGGGACTGCTGCGCAGTCCAGCGGGAGCAAGCTCCCTCGCCACAGTATTTTGATCGACTGGGTGCGGCGTTATTGCTGGCCTGGCAGACAGAACATCACGGGGCGGATTTGCACCCGTTGGCGCAGGCGGCGGTCAGTGGCGCGGGGTGGGAGGCTTAGGTTCACACGATCCCGTGAGATTGCCCCGGCCTGCTGGCTGGCACTAACACCTGTGGCGAGGGAGCTTGCTCCCGCTGGGCCGCGAAGCGGCCCCCTTATCCATAAAAAGAAGGGGACTGCTGCGCAGTCCAGCGGGAGCAAGCTCCCTCGCCACAGTATTTTGATCGACTGGGTGCGGCGTTATTGCGTCAGGGGCTACTCGATCTCAATCGGCCCTCTAGTCCCGGCATCACTGTCCATCCAGTAATCCTCCCCCGTCAGCCGTCGATCACCTTGAATCGTGAAGGTGATCTTTCCCTGCTTGAATTGCAGCCCGCCATCAGTGCGCTTCGCGTTGACCCGCTTGCCGTCCACCCAGACCTGTTCCTTGGCATCGATACGAATCGTGGCAACGGTCGCACCGGCATCGCTCTTCGCGACCCATTGCCCGGCATAAGGTGTCTGGGTGCTTGCGCTGTCCGCCGCTGGGTTGGTAAACCCGGCCTTGGCGTTTTCCGCTTTGCTCTTGTGGATATCGCAGCCCTGAAGTTCGCTCACTTGGGTGCAACCGGATTGCTCGAGTTGTTTGCGGTATTTGTCATTGATCGCGTGGGCGGGGAATTGCACCAGCATCAATAGGGCCAGTGTTGGCAGGATGATTTTGTTCATCAGTTCTCTCCTTCGATCAGCGCCTTTCCGCGCCCCTGGATAATTCACTGTAGTCCGAACCCGGTACTCGGTTACACGGGCAACACCACCAACGCCTCCAACCCGCCTTTCGACCGATTTCGCAGTTTCAATTCCCCGCCATGCTCCAACACTATCGCCCGCGCCGCCGATAATCCCAAGCCCACACCGCCGGTGCTTTTGTTGCGTGATCCTTCCATGCGAAAGAACGGCACAAACACTTGTTCAAGGCTGGCCTGCGGAATACCCGGCCCGCGATCCAGTACTTTGATCCGCACTTCCACAGCATCAGCAATCAACTCAATTGCCGGTTCACTGCCGTACTTGATCGCGTTATCCAGCAGATTGGTCATCACCCGCTTAAGCCCCAGCGGCCGCCCGAAATACACCCACCGCGTCGGCCCGACGTAGGCGATCTCAACCCCCTGATCCCGGTAATCATCCAGCAACGTTTGCAGCAACTCGGCCAGATCGAACTGGGTCGCCGGTTCAAGCCGCGCATCATCCCGGAAGAATTCCAGCGCCGAGTTGATCATCGCCTGCATTTCATCCACATCACGAAACAGTCGCTGCTGTTGCTCGCTGTCTTCGATGAACTCCCCGCGCAAACGCATCCGCGTCAGGGGCGCGCGCAGGTCGTGGGAGATGGCGGCGAGCATTTGGGTGCGGTCGCGAATGAAGTGTTGCAGTTGGGCCTGCATGGCGTTGAACGCGAGGATCGCCTGGCGGATTTCCTGAGGGCCTAGCGGTTCGATCGGCGGGGCGCGGAAGTCCACGCCGAAACGTCGGGCGCCTTCGGCGAAGTGTTGCAAAGGTGTGGCGAGGCGGCGGGTGGCGATCAGCGCGACCAGGGCGGTGGAGATCAGCACCAGCAGGATGACGATCAGGTAGCGCGGCGCTTCGTCCAGGCCCCAGCTGCGCGAAGGGGCGGAGAACATGACCCAGGTCGCGTCCGGCAGCTGGATCAGCAGCGCGTAACGGGCGTCCGCCGAGGACTCCGTCCAGTCGGCCGGCTCGTAGGTCTGTATTCGTGCGGCAAACTTAAGCAACGGATGCAGGATGGTCGAGCCGATTTCGGAATCCAGGTCCTCCACCGTCGGCAGATTGAGGTCACGTCGATCAAGGTGCCAACTGACGATGAAGCCCTCATCACTGACGGCGTGCGCCAGTTGGCTGCGCAGCGGCGCCGGGGCGGCCTGGATGATGCGGGTGATGGCGGCCATTTTGTCCAGCAACCCGGTTTCGGTCAGCGGTGGGCGCGCCCACACACCCGCCAGTTGGATAAACAGCCCGTTGAGCGCCAATGAGATCAGCATCGCCAGAATGATGGTCAAGGCGATCCAGCGCGCCACCGTGTCCCGGCGAATCCGCTTCAACCAGCTCATCGCCGGGTCACGCTGGGGGTGAACAGATAACCGCCATTGCGCACCGTGCGAATCATCGCCGGGCGTTTGGTGTCGGATTCGAGCTTGCGTCGCAGGCGGCTGACTTGCACATCGATGCTGCGATCAAACGCGTCATGGCAATGCCCCCGCGCCAGGTCCAGCAACTGCTCGCGGGTGAGGATGCGTTGAGGGTTTTCGACGAAGACCAGCAGCAAGTCGAACTCACCGGCCGACAGCGGGATCATCACGTTGTCCGGCGAGCGCAGTTCACGGCGGGTGACGTCGAGGTGCCAGTCGGCGAAGTCGATCAGCGGCCGTGGGCGCTCCTGCACGACCGGCCGGCGTTCGTCCACGCGCCGCAGCACGGCGCGCACCCGGGCCAGCAGCTCGCGGGCGTCGAAAGGTTTGGTCAGGTAATCATCGGCGCCGAGTTCGAGGCCGACGACCCGGTCGCTGAGTTCGCCCATGGCGGTCAGCATGATCACCGGCATCGCGTAGCGAATCCGCAATTGCTGACACAGGATCAATCCGCTGTCCCCCGGCAACATCACGTCAAGAATGATCAGGTCCGGCGGCTGGCGCTCGATGGCCGCCCACAGTGACGCGCCGTCGGTGGCGACCTCGACGCTGTAGCCGTGCTGCACGAAGAATTTTTTCAGCAGATCGAGGACTTCAAGGTCGTCGTCCACAATTAAAAGGCTGTTCACCGAAGGTCACTTAAGGGGCGAATGGAGCCGCCATCTAAAACCATTCCCGCCAGCGCGTCATATATTTCAATCCTGCAATAAAGCGTCAGCACCGCAATAAACCAGACATCTTTGTGCAAGGCCTGGGGCTCAGCATCTCGGCGAATTCCTCCCGAGACTTGCGTCCATGTTGCCTTTCAAATGTGCTCCCTGGCTGGTCCGCAACACATCGATGGCCGTGCTGGCCGCCGGGCTGGCGGGTTGCAGCAGCCAACCGCCGGCGTCCGCCACCGTGACGTGTGCCGAAATCAGCTATTCGGTGTACGACCCGGCGGAACCGTTCAACCGCGGTGTCTTTGCCTTCAATCGGGTGGCCGATGACTATGCCCTGGCGCCGGTCGCCCGTGGCTATCGGTACTTGCCGGACTTTTTCCAGACCGGTGTGCACAACTTTGTCGCGAACTTTGGCGAGCCCAAGGTCTTTATCAACGACCTGCTGCAAGGCAACCCGATGCGCTCGGTCAATACGTTGGGACGTTTCGCGCTCAATACCACCGTGGGCGTGGTGGGCTTGATCGATGTGTCCGGCATGGCCGGCATCCCGCGTCACAAAGCAGATTTCGGCCAGACCTTCGGCGTGTGGGGCATCGGCAACGGTCCGATCGTCGAGCTGCCCTTGTTCGGCACCTCGAACAGCCGCGATGCGGCCGGGCGAGTACTGAGTTTTGTGGTCGATCCGTTCGGCAGCAACAGCGATACCGTGGACACGCTGTCCATGATCAACACGGTCGGCGGCATCGTCGATGGTCGAGCGCAAGCGTTACCGCTGACGGACAGCCTGCAAAAACTGCCGGATTATTACAGCGCCTTGCGCAACGTGGTCGCCGAGCATCGAGCCGCTTATGTGGAGGATGGCAAACAAGGCTCAGCGCAAACAACCCAACCTCAATGCGAAGGAGTACCGACCGATGGTTTCTGAAAGCAATCATTTGACGCTGCAACAGCGAGTGACCCGGCACGACGCGGTTAATGTGCACTGCCGGGAAATCACCCTGCGCCTGTCACCCGACTGCCGCCAACTGGTGCTCAGCCGTTACACCGAACACTACGGCCCGGCGGTGGTACGTTGGATCGAGCGCAGTCATACGGTGTCGCTGAGTGAAGTGTTTCGATGGATGGTGGCCAATGGCGAGAGTGATGTCAGTCAGCACTTGTCACTGCCTTCAGCACCCGAGCCACACATTGCACAGGCACATTCCGTTATTGATTCCCGACATCAGCGCTGCTGAAAACCTGGCCGCGTCGTCCATCGATGGCTATCCACTCCTTACAAGAATCCAGCCATTCGATGGCAGGGAACACCAAAGCCAGATCCCTGCGAACATGACAAACATGAAGAACAGCAGCCACAGTTGCCACAGCCGTACTTTATGAACCACTTTCCAAAAACCAGGTTCATCATTCAGGACTTTGTTTCCAAGTGACTTCACGTCAAACGCCTTTGCCTCCCCCTTTCCAATATGCAAAGCCATTATCAAAGCCATTTCTTTGTAAAACCGGATAAGGGCATGACACTTGATCATGCAGGCAGCCCCAAACAGACCCATTGCGACAAAGGCATAAGCTATTGAAAGGTCCTGCTCATCCAGCCGTTGATCTATCGCTGCAACAGCGACCAAGGCACCAATGATGACGGTCAACGTGCTCGCAATGGCTCGGCGTTCATCCTGATGATGTCGAACCTGCTCACAATATTGTTCATAAACACTAATTGCCGCGTCCATCTCCACCTCTGTCAGTGCCGACAAATCCATTGAAAACAACGAGCCGTTTACGGGAATAAGGTTTGAGGCGCGAAGCTACTATTTTGATATCTTGCCGTCCACCGTGAGCACATCTCCAAAAAGGAAGGGATTGAATGATTGTATTGTTGCTGTTCTTTGGGTCTGCAGCAGGGATGTGGCTCTGGGTCGTGAAAAAACGGGGGGCCTGGAGTTTGCTGTTTGCCAACTTGGCGGGTGCCTTCAGCGGTTTCATAATCGGATCATTGCTGCTGATC
This sequence comes from Pseudomonas sp. SG20052, assembly GCF_031766055.1. Taxonomy (NCBI): domain Bacteria; kingdom Pseudomonadati; phylum Pseudomonadota; class Gammaproteobacteria; order Pseudomonadales; family Pseudomonadaceae; genus Pseudomonas; species Pseudomonas sp. SG20052. The sequence goes on from NZ_CP134498.1 coordinate 5,553,032, forward strand.
CTATATGGAAAAGTCTTCGATCCCGCCTCCGTGCATCCGAATGCCGGCCGCTCGCTGGTGGCGTTTTTAACCGCTATGGGTGTAGGAATCGGCGCGTGGATGTTGATAACAAGAGGGACTCACACGCCGCTGAAAAAGTTCTTGCTCAATCTGTTCGGTGGATTGGCCGGGCTGTTGGGGGCGTTGTGTATTGCGTTCATTTTCTCCTCGTACTTCGCCGTAGCGCGATAAAACAGGGCGGATTCATTTTCTCGAGAGCGAAGCCGGCTCAAACGCCAAACCGTTTGCGTTCGGCTTCTCACAGCAAGCAACGCCACCTGCGTTATCATCGCCGCCCTGCGTGCCAAGAGCCTTGACCCCGGATGTCCGAATCATTGCCATTGCCTGACTATTACACCTCACTGCCACCGGTCCTCGCCGGCCCGCTGTTGCGGCGTCTGGAGCCCACGCGCCTGGTGCTCTGGCTGGTGGGAACCCGAGCCTTGTCGCTGACCTTGCGCCTGCAAGGTGTCGGCGACATTCGCCTCGATGCCGGGCAATGCACGGTCATTCCGGTGGGCAAGCATGCCTTCGTTCACCTGATCGATGTACCACTGGCGACCGCCCTGCCCTGCGACACCCTGATCGACTATGACTTGCTGATAGATGACGCGGCGACCGGTATTGCCGACTGGGCGCCTCATCTGCTGTACGGCGAAGCCCGTTGCCCGAATTTTGTTTTGCGTTCGCGCATTGATCAGTTGATGCACGGTTCCTGCCGTAAACCTCACCACCCGGCAGCCGACGGTTTGCTGTGCGTCGATCGTTTTCTGGCGACAGAACATGCCGCGACGGAGCGCCCGGCCCTGCTGATGATGAGCGGCGATCAGGTGTACGCCGACGATGTAGCCGGTCCGATGTTGCGGGCGATCCATGCGCTGATCACTCAACTGGGGCTGTTCGAAGAACACCTCGAAGGTGCGGTGGTCAGCGACAGCGCCAAACTCTACGAACACCCTGCCAGTTATTACCATCGTGCGGATTTGTTGCCGGCGCTTGAGAGCAACAAAACCTTGCGCGAGCGATTTTTCGGCGGAGCGCGCAAGCCGATTTTCACCAGCAGCAGTGCCGACAATCACCTGGTGACATTCGCTGAAGTCATGGCCATGTACCTGCTGGTCTGGTCGCCGACTCCCTGGACGCTGATCGCGCCACAACCGCCAGCGCTGACGCCCGAAAGACGCAAGCGTTATGCCCTTGAACAGACGCGTATCGATGACTTCAAGGGGGGCCTGGGGGATGTCGCGCGGGCCATGGCGCATCTGCCGTGCCTGATGATTTTCGACGACCATGACATTACCGATGACTGGAATCTGTCCGCGCAATGGGAGGAAACGGCCTACGGCCATCCGTTCTCCAAGCGCATCATCGGCAACGCGCTGCTCGCCTACATGCTGTGCCAGGGCTGGGGCAACAACCCGGATGCGTTCGGCGACGTGCTGGAAAAAGCCCGATTATTGAGTGCCACGGGGCACGACGATTATCTCGACAGCGACGTCCAGGACGCTCTGATCGATGAGCTGCTCGGCTTTCAACACTGGCATTACGTGCTGCCGACCACTCCGGCGCTGGTTGTCATCGACACCCGCACCCGACGCTGGCGCAGCGAGATGAATCTCAAGCAACCCTCGGGTCTGCTGGACTGGGAAGCGCTCAGCGAACTGCAACAGGAACTGCTCGATCATCCGTCGGCGATCATTGTTTCGCCAGCGCCGATCTTCGGCGTCAAACTGATCGAAACCGTGCAACGCGTCTTCAGCTGGTGCGGTTATCCGCTACTGGTCGACGCTGAAAACTGGATGGCCCATCGGGGCGCGGCCCAGGTGATCCTGAACATTTTCCGACACTCGCGCACACCGGGTAACTACGTGGTGCTGTCGGGCGATGTGCATTATTCCTTCGTCTACGAAGTCCTGATCCGACACCGCCAGGCCGGTCCGAGGATCTGGCAGATCACCAGCAGCGGCATCAAAAACGAATTCCCGCCCACGCTGCTCGAATGGTTCGACCGCCTCAACCGCTGGCTCTACTCGCCGCGCTCGCCGCTCAATTGGCTGACCAAACGCCGTCGCATGCGCATCATCCCGCACATCCCTGAACATGCCGAAGCGGGTGAACGGCTGTGGAATTCGGCAGGGATCGGCCAAGTGTTCTTCAATGAAAAGGGACAGCCGCAGGAAATCTTTCAGCACAATTCAAACGGTGCACCGAAGACGCGGATGATTGCGCCCGACACAGACGACTGAACGTGTGAGCCACCATGAACCTCACCCGAACCCTGATCATCGGCAACTCTGGCGCGGGCAAAAGCTGGCTGGCTAAACGACTGGCCGAACATCTTCATGCGCCGTGGACTGATCTTGATCGCGTCCACTGGCTGTCGGATGAAAGCAGCATCGCCCGCCCTCGGTCCGAAGCATTGGGCATGGCGCGCGTGCTGGCCGATGAAGAGCGCTGGGTGATTGAGGGTGTTTACGGCTGGATCGTCAGCGAACTGATCAACCGTGCAACAGCGCTGGTCTGGCTGTGTGTTGACGACGAAAGCTGCGTCGCCAATATTCGTCAGCGAGAAAACCGTCAGGACAACGACGAATTGCTGATCGCGTTGCTGGAATGGGCCGGCAGTTATCGTGTTCGCAAAGACTCCAGCGGGTTTTCCGCACACCGGCAGCTGTTCGAAGGGTTCAGCGGTTCAAAAATCAGACTCAGGGATCGAGGTGAAATCGCGGCCTTCGTGAACACTCTTCCCGACTCATCTCACAGCGTTTGAAAAAGGATTGGTATGTTTGCACGGAGCAAGTTAGTCCCCGAACTGATGGTCACCGACATCAAGAAAAGCCTGCATTTCTGGACCTCGCTAATCGGTTTCAAGATTGCCTACGAGCGCCCTGAAGCGGGTTTCGCCTACCTCGATAACAACGGCGTGCAAATCATGCTGGAGCAATACGCTCCAGACGAAGGCCAGTGGATGACCGGAGCATTGGAAGCGCCGTTTGGCCGGGGCATCAACTTTCAGATCACTGTTGATCTCGTCGAGCCGATACTCCAACGATTGGCCGAAGTTGAATGGCCGCTGTTTCGTCCCTGCGCCGATGTCTGGTATCGCGCTGATGCGGTGGAGGTCGGGCAACGTGAATTTCTGGTTCAGGACCCGGATGGGTATCTGGTTCGGTTGGTGGAGAGTTTGGGGGAGCGGGTGTGTTTGTCCGTAGATCGGATCGCGGGCAAATCGGATTAGGATTACATCGGTCTCGGAAACGTCTTGAAGAAGCTTCGGCGATACTCAGTGCAAGCGTAGACACATCGTCTGCGTAACGACCACTCGGAGGTATCGCCTTGTCAACCTGTACTCATTTCTGTACGTTCTTTGCATCGAGCGAGGACTACAACATGCAAACTATCAACTACACCACCGCACGGGCCCATCTGGCCGAAACCATGGATAGGGTCAACGAAGACCGTGCGCCGTTGCTGGTTACTCGCCAGAAAGGCGAACCCGTAGTGATGATGTCTCTGGCGGAGTACAACGCTCTCGAAGAGACCGCCTATCTGCTGCGCTCCCCCGCCAATGCTGAGCGCCTGATCAAATCGATCAGCAACTTGCGTGCAGGGAAGACCCAATCCAGGCAACTCATCGAAGAATGAATATTGAGTTCACTCCCGAAGGTTGGGACGACTATTTATGGTTCCAACAAAATGACAAGGCCGGACTCAAACGAATCAACCTGCTCATCACAGCTATCCAGCGTGAACCATTCGACGGGCTCGGAAAGCCTGAGCCGCTCAAACACAATTTGAGCGGCTTTTGGTCACGTCGAATTACTGCTGAGCATCGTTTGGTCTACGAGGTCGATGAAGGTGAGATTCGCGTCGTGATGTGTCGATATCACTACTGAACACGATCTCAGGATGTTCTCATCGCCCGACAAACCCCTCTGACAATCATCTCCACTTCCCGCTCATCAATCGTCAGCGGTGGCAGCAGGCGGATGGTCTTGCCCCGTGTCACGTTGATCAGCAGGCCGTGGTCGCGTGCCGCGATCAGGGTCAGGTCGCGGATCGGTCGCTTGAGTTCAATGCCGATCATCAAGCCTTGGCCACGAATCGCCAGGACGTTCGGGTCGTCGGCCAGTTCGGCGCGCAGTCTGACCAGCAGGCGTTCCCCCTGAAGCCTGGCGTTTTCCAGCAGACCTTGTTCTTCGATGATGTCCAACACCGTGCAGCCGACCCGACACGCCAGCGGATTACCGCCGAAGGTGCTGCCATGGCTGCCGGGGGTGAACAGCTCGGCGGCTTTACCCCGGGCCAGGCAGGCGCCAATGGGGATACCGTTGCCGAGGCCCTTGGCCAGGGTCATGACGTCCGGGACGATGCCTTCGTGTTGGAAAGCGAACCACTGGCCGGTACGACCGATGCCGGTCTGGATTTCGTCGAGCATCATCAGCCAGCCGCGCCGGTTGCACAGTTCGCGCACGGCTTTCAGGTAGCCGGGGAGCGCCAGCTGGACGCCGCTTTCACCTTGAATCGGTTCCATCAGAATCGCCACGATGCGCGGGCCATGGGCTTGCCGCACGTTGTCCAGCGCGTTGAGGTCGCCGAAGGGCACTTTGACGAAGTCGCCGGGCAACTCGTTGAACCCCAGGCGCACGGCCGGGCCGTCGCTGGCGGATAAGGTGCCCAGCGTCCGGCCATGGAAGGCGTTTTCCATCACCACCACCAGCGGCTGCTCGACACCTTTACGCCAGCCATAAAGCCGTGCGAGTTTCAGCGCGGTTTCATTAGCTTCGGCCCCGGAGTTGTTGAAAAACGCCCGCTCCATGCCCGACAACTGCGTCAGTTTCTGCGCCAACCGCTGCTGCCAGTCGATGCTGTAGAGGTTGGAGGTATGCAAGAGCAGCCCGGCCTGCTCGCTGATCGCCGACACGATTTTGGGATGAGAGTGGCCGACATTGGTCACCGCCACACCCGCCACCGCATCCAGATACTCACGTCCCGCCTGATCCCAAAGTCGAGTGCCCAGGCCTTTGCTGAAACTCAGGGCCAGGGGTTGGTAAGTGGTCATCAGGCAAGCGGCGGTCATGACATCAAGCTCCATCAATTGTCGGTGTTTTTGCAGTATGGTTAGCCACCTGAGCTGGATAAACGCTGCAACACTTCAATCATCTTAAAGCTGAGCTTGATAATGGATTTATTCCAGGCAATGACGGTTTACGTCAAAGTGGTCGAAGCCGGGAGCATGACGGCCGCCGCACAGCAGTGCGAAATGTCCACTACCATGGTCGGCAATCACCTCCGCGCGCTGGAGCAACGTCTGGGTGTGCGTTTGTTGAACCGGACGACGCGGCGCCAGCGTTTGACGGAGTTCGGCTCCGCCTATTACCAGCGCTGTCTGGAGGTGTTGGGATTGGTGGAGGATTCCGAGCGGCTGGCCGAACAAAGTCAGGACACCCCGAGCGGGACCTTGCGCATCACGGCCCCGCTGACCTTCGGCACTGAAAAGCTTGCGCCGGCACTCAGCGAGTTCACCCTGCGTTACCCGCAAGTCAAACTGGACGTGGTGCTCACCAACGGGCGGCCCGACCTTCTCGAAAACGGCCTCGACGTGGCGTTTCGCCTGGGCGCAATCGAACCGTCCAACCTGATCGCCCGCCCGCTCATCGACTACACGCTGACCATGTGCGCCTCGAAGTCTTATCTGGCACGCCGGGGCACACCGGAAAAACCCGAAGACTTGCAACAGCACGACTGCTTGTCCTTTGCCTACCCGGTCGGCGATGACTGGCAATCCGTGGAAAAGCAATGGCGGCTGAGCGGGCCGGAAGGCGAAGTCATGGTGGCCGTCAGAGGACCGATGCTGATCAACAGCTCGGCCGGGCTGCACCAGGCTGCTCGAACCGGGATGGGCATCGTGATGTTGCCCGATGCGCTGGTCGAGCAGGATTTGCTGAGCGGAAACCTGGTAGCGCTGATGCAAGACTATCGACTGCCCAGCCGGCCGATGCACCTGGTGTACGCTCAGGATCGCTATCGCTTGCCGAAATTGCGTCGCTTCGTCGACTTCGCCATGCAGATGTGGGCCAAACACTAGCCGGGGCAATACACCATGCACTAATCTCCCGGCTGACGGGTCACTTTGATATCAGTGCAAGGAGAGCGGTGATGGGTGAGGCATCAAATATCGAGCCGTTGAAATTCAATGTGTCGGATTTGAACGAGGACATGCTGCACACCATTCTGGAACTGGTCAGTGACGGCATTTGGGACTGGAATGCCAACACCGGGTTCGTCTACCGCAATCCCGGGTGGTACGTGATGCTCGGCTATGCTCCTCACTCCCTGGACAACACCGTGTTTACCTGGGAAAACGTGATGCACCCCGACGATTACCCGCGGGTGATGGCGTTGTTTGATGCGTACCTGAATCAACACACGGCGGGCTATCAAGCCGAGTATCGCTGCCGCAAGCAGGACGGCAGTTATATCTGGATCGAAGATCGCGGCTACGTGCTGGCACGCAATGCCGACGGATCGGTCGCGCGGATGGTCGGTGCGCACCGCAGCATCGAAGACAAGAAACGCCTCTTCGAGGAGATGGAGCGGCGCAATCAATCCCTTGAAGCCATCGTCGAAGAACGCACCCGGGAGTTGTCGCGGGTCAATCAGCAGCTGCAAATTCAACTGGAAGAAAATCGCAAACTGGCGGAAACCGATGCGCTGACATCGATCGCCAATCGCTATCGCCTGGAAAAAACCCTGCCTCAGGAATGCGAGCGTGCCCAGCGCTTTCGCCAGCCGCTGTCATTGATCGCCATGGACATTGATGACTTCAAGAACATCAACGATCACTACGGCCATGCCCTGGGAGACGCGGCATTGGTGCAGGTCGTCAAGACCGTGAACCGCTGCGTGCGCTACGGCGATCTACTGGCACGCTGGGGCGGTGACGAGTTCATCCTCATCCTGCCCAATACCTCGCTGGCCGACGCCCGATCCTTCGCCGAAAAAATCCGCCAAGGCCTCTCAAGCATGCCGCCTGTGGGTGAGTTCCAGGTGACCATGAGTTTCGGGGTGGTCCAGCGCTTTGAAGAAGAGCAACAGACCGGCCTTCTGGCCAGGGCCGATCAGGCGCTGTATCGGTCGAAAGTGGCGGGCAAGAATGTGATTTCCGGGTGAGCGCCGCCCTGCATGTCCGCGATGTACTGCCCTCGGAAGCGGAATCCGTGCGGCTGTTTCTTGAGCAGAACGGATGGGCCCACCGCCTAGGATCAACTGAACATTTTGCGCAGTTGATCGCCAGCTCCCAACGTACCGCGCTTGCCGTGAAAGATGCCCAGATCGTCGGGTTTGCCCGTGGCATCACCGACAGCCTATCCAACGGTTATCTGTCTATGGTTGTCGTGTCCGGGCAGCATCGACGTGAAGGCGTTGGCCGGGCGCTGGTCGAGCATGTCATGGGCGAGAACACCGACATCACCTGGGTTCTGCGCGCAGGCCGTGAAGGCGCTACGGAGTTCTTCTCGCGCCTGGGTTTTGAACCGTCGAGCATCGCGATGGAGCGCCCGCGCAGTCGATAGCCAAAACGCCCTTCACATCCCCGCCTTCACCAGCACCGGTTTCTCCTGATACCGATCCGGGTACAGCTGCTTCAGCTGCGCGACTTTCGGCAGGTCGTTGATCACGATGTATGGATACGTCGGGTGCTCGGTCAGAAAGTCCTGATGTTCCTCTTCCGCCGGGTAGAAACCGTTGTAGGTTTCCAGCTTGGTGACAATGGGTTTGGTGAACGAATGGGCGGCGTCGAGCTGGGCAATGTAGGCCTGGGCGACGCGCTGCTGTTCCGTGTTCGCCGGGAAAATTGCCGACCGATACTGCGTGCCGCTGTCGGGGCCCTGGCGGTTCAACTCGGTGGGGTTGTGCGCCACTGAGAAATAGATTTGCAGCAAGGTGCCGTAGCTGACCTGCGACGGATCGAAAGTGACTTCGACCGATTCCGCATGACCGGTATCGCCGTCGCTGACACGCTCATACCGGGCGGTGCTGGCTTCACCGCCAGCGTAACCGGAGACGGCTTTTTTCACGCCTTTGACGTGCTGGAACACCCCTTGGACGCCCCAGAAGCAACCGCCGGCGAAGACTGCGGTTTCGCTGTGGGCCTGGGTGGTTTCATCCAGGGCAGGCGGCGGGATAATGACGGCCTCTTCAGCAGCGCCGAAAGAAAACGCCGAGCATTGGCCAATGACGCCTGCAGCCGCCAAACCCAACAAGGTACGGCGCCAGGTAACCGGGATTTTCATGAGTCTGACTCCTGAACAAATGATAGGGCGATCAACCGAACATAAACGCATACGCCGACACACCCGGATCGAGAAACTCGATGCTGAAAGTGCGGTCCGTCACGCCGCCGTTCTGGCGCACCAATTGATACAACCGTTGCTCGGTAACGCTGCCGCTGCCATCGGGGGCGACGTCGGTACCGTGGGCATCGCCGGGGGCTTTTCCGTCGATCAGCACTTTGAAGCGCACCGGTTTGCCGTCTGCGCCGGGGCCCAGTACCAGGTGCAAATCGCGCGCGTGGAAGCGGTAGACGATTCGGCTGGCCGGCGCGCTTGAAATCGCGCGTTCCGAACCGACGTTCCATTGACCGTCCAGGCCCCAATCGTTGAGTGCCAATTGCGCCGGCGTGCTGTACGCCGACACCTTGTCCGGCACCAGACCGGTTTGCGGTACGAAGTGCTCCGCACGCTGGTAGCCGACATAGGTTTCCGGCGACTGGACTTCATTCATGTCCGGGGCCAGTTGGACCCCGGTGGCATCGGCTGTGATCAGCCCATCGGCGACTTTTGAGGCGCCCGCTTCACGCAGCAACTGCTGGATGACGCGTTCTGATTCGGCGTATTCGCCTTCACCGAAGTGGTGATAACGAATGCGCCCCTGCGCGTCGGCAAAATAGTGAGCCGGCCAGTATTCGTTGTTGAAGGCACGCCAGATCTTGTAGTCATTGTCGATCGCCACCGGGTAGTTGATGCCCAGATCTTTCATGGCTTTGGTGACATTGCCCACATCCCGCTCGAACGCGAATTCGGGCGCATGAACACCGATCACCACCAGCCCCTGATCGCGGTACTTCTCGGCCCAGGCTTTGACATACGGCAAGGTGCGCAGGCAGTTGATGCAGGAGTAAGTCCAGAAATCCACCAGCACGACCTTGCCCTTCAATGCCTGTGCGGTCAGTGGAGGCGAATTGAGCCATTGCACGGCGCCATCCAGCGGCGGGAGGTTGCCTTCAATCGGCAATGCGCCCGGCGCTTTTGCTGACATTTTCATCGCCCCGCCAGCGGCCATCATCGCCCCGCTGTTGTTCGGTGATTTGCCGGCCAAACGGCCCACCAACGCCTGCTCGAGGCCGCCGGTGGAAGCCGTCGAAACCCGCGCCAGGATGCCAGTGTCCAGCCCGAGGGCAATCGCCGCCACACCGGCCAACATCGCCGCGCCCAAACCTCGACGGACCCATTCACCCGCGCCGATCGAGCGCTTCATCGCCGCGAAGACTTTACCGCCCAGCAACAACGCCACGGCGAGGGAAGTGGCGGCACCCGCGGCGTAAGCCAGCAACAGCAACGTGGTGGCGATGCTTGCCCCTTGCAGCGCCGCCCCGGTCAGCAACAGGCCGAGAATCGGCCCGGCACACGGTGCCCAGAGCAGGCCCGTGGCGACGCCGATCAGGAACGAAGCGCCGGGACGCGGACGAGCATCGGCGCCCGCGGCTTCCGACAGTCGGCTGCCGGCCGCCACCAGTGGGCGCGTCAGGCGCTCGGCCAATCGAGGCAGCAGCAGCGTCAGCCCGAACAGTGCCACGAACAGCAACGCGAGCCAGCGACCGTACTGATTGACTTGCACCACCCAGCCGCCGCCCACCGCCGCCAATGAGGCGACGAGCGCGAAGGTCACCGCCATCCCCGCCAACAGTGGCAAGCCACTTTTCATAAACGGCTGCCCGGTGCGAGCGAAGACAAAGGGCAATACCGGCAGAATGCACGGGCTGACAATCGTCAGCACACCACCGAGATACGCGAGAAGCAGAAGCCACATAGCATCGACCTGCAATAAATGAGTGAAAGGAAGTGCCCATGGGTCACACCGCCTGGGGCTCGAAAGTCATCGCCAGACCGTTCATGCAGTAACGCAGGCCGGTCGGCTTGGGCCCATCGTCGAAGACGTGGCCCAGATGCCCCCCGCAACGCCGGCAGTGGACTGCTTCGCGCAGTACGCCGAAGGAACGGTCCTGACGGGTCGCCACCGCCTTGTCCAGTGGCGCCCAGAAGCTGGGCCAACCGGTGCGGCTGTCAAACTTCGTGTCGGATGAGAACAGCGGCAAATCACACCCGGCACAGGCGAAAATTCCCTCGCGATGCTCGTTGTTCAACGCGCTGCTGTAGGCCCGTTCGGTGCCTTCTTCGCGCAGGATTTCGTACTGCTCGGCGCTGAGCATCGCGCGCCATTCGCTGTCACTGTGAGTCACCTCGAACACCTCCGACGCACTGGCCTCGCTGACCAGCGCCGAATGGGCGGCAAATTTTGGCAACACACCGATCACCAGGGCTGCAGCGCCCAGCCCGCCGCTCGCTACAAGAAATTGTCGCCGTGAAAACATGGCCATCTCCAAAATTCCAGGTGCCTGATAGGGAACACAGCCTAGGCTTGGGTTGATCGCCAAATCCTCACGGACAGTTAAACAATTCGTGATAACTCGCCCCGGGGAAAACCCGCACAATGTGCCCATTGCGCTACAAAGGATTGAGCTTTATGGAACAGACCAAACGTGTCCTGGTGGTCGAGGACGACCTGCACATCGCCGACCTTATCTGCCTGCATCTGCGCGATGAGCAGTTCGAGGTGGTGCACTGCGCCGACGGTGATGAGGGTATGCGACTGCTGCAGCAAGGAAGCTGGGACGCACTGATCCTCGACCTGATGTTGCCCGGCGTCGACGGCCTGGAAATCTGCCGTCGGGCGCGGGCCATGGCCCGCTACACACCGATCATCATCACCAGCGCCCGCTCCAGTGAAATGCACCGGATCCTGGGGCTGGAACTCGGGGCCGACGACTACCTGGCCAAGCCTTTTTCAATGCTTGAGCTGGTCGCCCGGGTCAAAGCCCTGCTGCGACGTGTCGACGCCATGGCCCGCAACCTGAAAATGGACGCCGGCAGCCTGATCACCAACGGCCTGTCCATCGACCCGATCACCCGCGACGTGTCCCTCGACGGTCGTCGCCTGGACCTGACCCCGCGAGAGTTCGACCTGCTGTATTTCTTCGTCCGCCAGCCTGGCAAGGTGTTCTCGAGGATGGACCTGCTCAACGCGGTCTGGGGCTACAGCCACGAAGGCTACGAACACACGGTCAACACCCACATCAATCGTCTGCGGGCCAAGATCGAAGCCGATCCGGCACAACCTGCGCGCATCCTCACGGTATGGGGTCGTGGCTATAAATTCGCGGCCAAGGAGGAGCAGCCATGAGGCTGACCCTGACACAGCGCCTGTCCCTGGTGTTCGCCATTCTGTTGCTGGTGTGCTGTGGCACCTCGGCCTGGATGCAAGTGCGCTCCAACAAAATGCACGAACTGGAGGTGGTTCAAGGGCTGTCGCGTGATCTCGCCCAGCACATCGCCCGCGACACTGTGCTGATGGACACCAATGGCCTGATGCCCAATGCCGTGCGCGAATTGTTCAGCAAACTCATGCTGGTCAATCCGAGTGTCGAGGTCTATCTGCTTGATAACGAGGGGCTCATTGTCGGCAGCGCCGCCCCCGAAGGCCGGATGCGTCGGGATCGGGTCGATCTGGCACCAATCCAGCGCTTGCTCAAGGGCGAGGCGCTGCCGATTCTCGGCGACGACCCGCGCAGCGTCGACGGACGCAAGGTGTTCAGCGCAGCGCCGTTGCAGGTCAACGGCAAGCCGGAAGGTTACCTCTATGTGGTGTTGCTCAGTGAAGAACACGACCGCTTCGCCGAACGCGGTGCCACCAGCGCCGCGCTCAATACGGCGCTGCTGTCTATCGGTCTGGTGGCGTCGTTGTGCCTGATCGCCGGCCTTGCCGCATTTGCCCTGATCACCCGACCGTTGCGTCGATTGACCGATCGAGTCAGCCAGTTCGACATCGACGGAGTCCCCTCCACACCGCCCGCATCGGACCCGGTAGAAAAAGCATCGAGCCACGATGAAATAGCCGTACTCGACGCCGCTTTCCGCCAGATGCAAACCCGTCTCGGCGAACAATGGCGCTCGCTGACTCGCCAGGATCAGGAACGCCGTGAATTGGTGGCGAACATCTCCCACGACCTGCGCACACCGCTGGCCTCGCTGCACGGTTATCTGGAAACCCTGTCGCTCAAAGACGCCACGCTGTCCCCCGCCGACCGCCGTCGCTATCTGGGCATCGCCCTGGATCAAAGCCGCAAGGTTGGCGGCCTGGCGCAATCGCTGCTGGAACTGGTGCGGCTGGAACACGGTTTCGTGCAACCGGTGCTGGAGCGTTTCTCCCTGACCGATCTTGTGCAGGACATCTTCCAGAAGTTCGAACTCACCGCCGAAGCGCGCCAGATTGAACTCAAGGCCAACTTCGCGCCCAACGTCTCGGCCGTCTGCGCCGACCTGGGGCTGATCGAACGTGTGCTGACCAACCTGTTCGACAATGCCCTGCGCGATACCCCGCTAGGTGGAGAAATCGAACTGAGCCTGCGACCTCAAGGGCCCTTTATCGAAGTCACCGTCAGCGACACCGGCCCCGGCATCGCCCCCGAATTGCACGAAGGTTTGTTTCTGCGTCCGTTCAACATTGGCGGTGCCCGGCGCGATGGCGGGCTGGGGCTGCGCATCGTGCATCGGATCCTGCAACTGCACGGTCGCGAGATTCAGCTGATCGACGTTCCGGGACGGGGGGCGACTTTCCGTTTCTCCTTGCCAGTGGATGAACAAACAGCCGAAAAGTGGGCCGTTCGCTCGATGAACCTGAATTCGATGGGGAAATAGCCCGGTTTCAGCGGTCACAGCTTTGAACCCGATACCCGATGCTGAGGCGAGAAAACGTTGATGACGGCCACGACGCCCTTGTATATCGGCTGCGCCGGATGGAGCCTGCCCCGTGAGCAATGGAGTGCTTTTCCCGACGAAGGCACTCACCTGCAACGGTACGCGGCACAGCTGATGTGCGCGGAAATCAACAGCTCGTTTTATCGACCACACCGCCCGGCAACCTATGCGCGATGGGCTGAAAGCGTGCCGGAGAATTTCAGGTTTTCAGTTAAAGTCCCCAAGCAGATCACCCACGAGGCTCGCTTGTTGAATGGTGAACAGTTGATCGATGACTTTATTGAGCAATGCATCCACCTGGGCCCGAAGCTTGGCTGCCTGCTGATCCAGCTTCCGCCCTCCTTGCCCTTCGACGTCAACACGGCCGAAACCTTTTTCGCCACCTTTCGTTCGCGCTACACAGGCTTCGCCGTGTTTGAACCCAGGCACGTCAGCTGGCAAACAGCCGAGGCGCAGGCGCTGCTGATGGAGCATCGAATGGGCCAAGTGGCAGCCGATCCTTCGCCACTGCCCAATGGCGATGTACCAGGTGCCTGGCCGGGCATCCGCTACTACCGATTGCACGGGTCGCCGCGAATCTACTATTCAAACTACGAGAAACCATGGCTTGAAGACCTGGCTCGAACGCTACACCCCCAAGCCGACGGCGTTCCCACCTGGTGCATCTTCGACAACACCGCCAGTGGTGCGGCGACCGCCAATGCGCTGGAGCTTCAGCGAATGACATCCCAGCGCCAAAAATGATGACCAACCGCCTGTTCATCCGTGACAACTCGGGTCAGGTCCAATAGATTAGGCGGCCTGAAAAAGCCCTGTGCTTTCTCGCCTAAACCCAAGTTAAAAGAAGTAGTGAAATTTCAATGTCCGATTCCAATACCGCTGAATCCGTAGTCACCTTGTCGTCCAAAGCGGAATACGAAAACTCCATCAATCTTTCACAGCATGTGCCACAGGCCAAGACCATCAGCGAGATGGTCCTGGACGCTTTTCAATCCACCCGGGAAAGCGACCAGATCCGCGAGCTGCGCGCCGCGATTCGCCAGGCGCACGACAGCTTCGACGACGATAAAGCCTATGAACTGATGGGCGAACTCAAACAACTGAAAGACGCTGAAGCGTCCGACATTGCCGCGCTGGAAGACCTGAGCAGCAAATTCCCGATCAGCCGTATTCTTTCCAGCTTCAAGGAAGACCCGGCGTTTCAGGAAATCGTCTATGGCCTGGCGTTGAAGGTGCTGAACCAGACTCACCAGGCCATCAGCAACCCAAGCACCGGCAAGAGCAAAGTGGCTCGCGCCAAGAAAGACCTCGAAGTGTTCACCATCAGCAAGGATGGCGTGAGCGTTACGCTACCGCTACGCACTCCACGTGCGAGCCTGAACGTTGATCGCAAAGCGCTGGAGTTCCTCGGTTTCACTTTCGTCGGCGAAGGTGAAGACGCGGCCATTGAAAACGAAACGTTTCTGGACAATACCGGGGCCGAACAAGCGGTCAACCGCAAGAACATCATCACTGCTATTCAACAACAAACCGCGTTCGACGGTTACAGCATCGCTGCGCAGTAACCGATCAACCTGAAAGCTTCCAGTCAGCAAGGAACCTGTGGCGAGGGAGCTTGCTCCCGCCGGGCTGCGTAGCGGCCCCGTCTCTTGTGAGTGCTACCCACTCAAGCGGGAGCAAGCTCCCTCGCCACAAAAGCAGGTATGCCCAAAAGAATTATCGCGCTGACGGATGCAGGGCCGCGATCATGTCCACTTCAATCGGCGCATTTTTCGGCAGCTGGTAAACACCGACGGTCGTTCGGGTGTGTTTACCGGCCTCACCCAATACATGCGTGAAGACGTCAGACGCACCGTTGGCCACTTCACTGAGGTCTACAAAGTCAAACGTGGATTTCACGTAGACCGTGATGCGCAGCAATGCCTTGAGGTTATCCAGTGAGCCGATGGCCTCACGGATCAGGGCAAGCCCGCGTATCGCGCTAATACCCGCAGCCTCTTGGGCATCGGCCAGGTTGAGTTCCAGTCCCACTCGGCCGGGGTACTGGATTTTGCCGTTCATTCGCGGCACCAGCCCGCTGACGTACAGTTCGTCATCGTGCCGGACCACCGGGGCGTAATGCCCGCCGGCAGAATTCTCGTCGTAGATATCAAAGCCAAGTTCTTTCGCCATCGCGAGGAAGCGTTCGTCGCGACTCATTTGATTACTCATTAACCGACCCCCTCTTAATCAATCATGCATACGCGCAGATGATGGTAGAGAGAGATGCGTGTCTTGATCAGGGCAACTTCGTATAAGATCCAACAAACTTTACTGCCAGGGAGACCAGTAAAATGCAGCGCGCCGTCATCGCCGCCATCGAGTTCCAGCCCGGAGTGCCGCTGGTGCAGCAGATCGTCGATCAGCTGTCTTTGGCCATCAACCAGGGTGGCCTGCCGAACGGGGCCAAGTTGCCACCGATTCGCGAGCTGTCCGAGTTGATGAACGTCGGCAAATCTACCGTGGTCGATGCTCTCGACCGGTTGCGGGCCAAGGGGCTGGTGGTTTCACGCCAGGGTTCGGGGCATTACATTCACCGCCCAAGCATTCAATCCCAGCATGCAACTGGCCCGGACCTGCATCCCCAAGACACACTCAGCCGGGTCCGCCGCGCCTTGCTGCTGAACAACGGCGCGCTGCGCCCCGGCTGCGGATTTCTGCCCGCCTCGTGGCTGCCCGCCGACGAATTGCTCAAAGCCGTGCGCAGCACCCTTCGTGCGACCGCGCTGCGCATGGGCGAGTACGGTGAGGTCGGTGGTTACCTCCCGTTGCGCGAGGCGTTGCGCGTGAAGCTGTCGACCGTCGGCATCGAGGTGCCGGTGGAGCAGATCATCACCACCGCCAATACCGTGCAGGCCATCGACCTGCTGATGCGCCTGTTGATAAAACCCGGCGACACCGTGCTGCTCGACGATCCGTGCTACTTCAACATGCACACCAACCTGGCGCTGCACGGCGCCAAGGTCATCACCATCGCCCGCGATTGCGACGGGCTGGACCTGGAAGCGTTCGAGCAATTACTAATCGCCCATCGCCCAGTGCTGTATATGACCAACAGCACGCTGCACAACCCGACCGGACACTCGTTCTCCGCCGCCCAGGTTTATCGCTTGCTGGAGCTGAGTCACCGTTACGGCGTCCACATCCTCGAAGATGACTTGTACGGCGACATCCAGCAAAGACGCACCCCGCGCCTGGCCGCGAGCGGTCTGGACAATGTCAGTTACGTGTCCGGTTTCTCCAAGACCCTGACCGCCAACAGCCGGGTCAGCTACACCGCGCTATCGCCGCAACTGGCCGCACGCATAATCACCTTGAAAATGGCCTGCGGCGGCGTGACCTCGGAACTGGCGGAGCAGATCACCTGCACCATGCTCAGTAACGGCAGCTACGCCAAACACACCCGGCGCACGGTGGATCGCCTGTATGAATCGAGCAGTCGCGTGACGAGATGGCTGGTAGAGGCGGGATGTTCGGTGTCATCGATAGCGGGTGAAGGGCTGTTCATCTGGACTCGGTTGCCCGAAGGACTGCACGCCGAAACCCTGGCCGGCAAAGGCCTCGAACACGACCTGGTGCTGGCGCCCGGCACCCTGTTGAGCAAGGCCGCCGATGCCAGCAGCTTCCTGCGTTTCAATGTTGCGCATAGCGATAGCCTGCAGGTGCGCGAGCAGTTTTTCCGGCTGCTCGATCGCTGAGTTTTTCTGATGCACCGAGTTGCGGCCATCGCGAGCAGGCTCACTCCCACAGGGCCCAGCGTCGTGCTCGAAAAAGGCGGCAACGCCGATCCAGTGTGGGAGCGAGCCTGCTCGCGATTGGGGCAACACGGTTCAACAGAAAGCGACCCAACAAAAAGCCCCGCTCTTCTCTCGAAGACGGGGCTTTTCTTTACAGCAGCTGGCG
Source organism: Pseudomonas sp. SG20052 (assembly GCF_031766055.1). Taxonomy (NCBI): domain Bacteria; kingdom Pseudomonadati; phylum Pseudomonadota; class Gammaproteobacteria; order Pseudomonadales; family Pseudomonadaceae; genus Pseudomonas; species Pseudomonas sp. SG20052. Next base: position 5,570,107 of record NZ_CP134498.1, read on the forward strand.
CTTAAGGCGCGTAAGTCAGCAACAACTCACTCGGCACTTTGAAGTCCAGCGACATCATCACGCTCAACGCGGTGATGGTGAAGATCGAGAACACGAACAGCTTGCGTGCCCAGACCGTGTCATCGACTGCCTTGTAGCCGGTCCAGGCCATGTACAACCAGTACATGCCCATGGCCGCGGCGACGGCGAGGTAGCTCATGCCGGCGTAGCCGCTGAAGGTCAGCATCAAGGTCGCCACGAGGAACGCCAGGATGTAGAGCAGGATGTGCCGCTTGGCCACTTGAATCCCGCGCTTCACGGGCAACACCGGAATCGATGCGGCCCGGTAATCATTGAAGCGGAAGATCGCGATGGCGTAGGAATGCGGCATCTGCCACAGGCTGAACATCACCAGCAACGTCAGCGCGGCCATGTCGAAGTTGTTGGTCACGGCCACGTAGCCAATCACCGGCGGCATCGCACCCGACAGACTGCCCACCAGCGTGCCGTGAACCGACTTGCGCTTGAGGTACAGGCTGTAGAAGCCGACGTAGATGACGAAACCGATCACCGCGAACAGCGCGGCCAACGGGTTCGCCACCTTGTACAACAATACAACGCCGGCCACACCGAGGACGGTCGCGAAGATCAGCGCCAGTTTCAGGGAGATCAGGCCCTGGACCAGTACGCGGTTCTTGGTGCGCTCCATCTTCAGGTCGATGTCGCGGTCGATGCAGTTGTTGAACACGCAACCGGAAGCCACCACCAGGGAGGTGCCGATCATTGCCGCCAGGAAGATGGCCAGATCGACATGCCCTTGAGAGGCCAGGAAAAATCCGCCTGCCACTGAAAGCACGTTACCGAAAATGATCCCCGGTTTGGTGATTTGGATAAAGTGCTTAAAGGACATCCGGACTTACCTCACTTCGCCATCATGAACGTGTGGATGCTGAACATGATCCACAGCGACAGGCCCACCAGCAGGACAATCACGATCGCGGCGAAAACAAATGCAATCACGTTGTTACGCTGCGCGGCCGAACGGTCCAGGTGCAGGAAGTACACCAGGTGCACCAGCACCTGGATCACGGCGAATGCCAGGACGATCATCAGGGTGATCGACTTCGGCAGCGTCGGGTACATCACCAGCGCAAACGGGATGACGGTCAGGATCACCGACAGGATGAAGCCGATCGCGTAGGACTTGACGCTGCCGTGGCCGGCGTCGTGGCTGTCATGGGCGTGTGTGTTAGCCATTTACATAGTCCCCATCAGGTAAACAACGGTGAATACGCAGATCCACACGACGTCCAGGAAGTGCCAGAACAGGCTCAGGCAGCTCAGGCGGGTCTTGTTGGTCGACGTCAGGCCATGCTTGTTGACCTGATACATCATGATCGCCATCCAGATCAGACCGCTGGTCACGTGCAGACCGTGGGTACCGACCAGGGTGAAGAACCCGGACAGGAAGCCGCTGCGGCTAGGGCCGTAGCCTTCTGCGATCAACACGTGGAACTCGTTGATCTCCATGCCGATGAAGCCGGCACCGAACAGGAAGGTCATGGCCAACCAGCCCAGGACCTGCTTCTTGTTGCCCCGGTAGAACGCCAGCATGGCGAAGCCGTAGGTGATCGAACTGAACAACAGCAGAGCGGTTTCGCCCAGCACGTACGGCAGTTCGAAGATGTCGTGGCCCGACGGGCCACCGGCGACGTTGTTAACCAGTACCGCGTACACCGCGAAGATCGACGCAAACAAAATGCAGTCGGTCATCAGGTAGAGCCAGAAACCGTATACGGTCATCTCGCCCGAGTCGTGGTGATGGTCATCGTGCCCATGTCCATCGACATGGGTGTGTCCAGCATTGGTCACTAAGTTCGACATGGTTTAAGCCTGTTCCAACGAGGTTTCAACACGGGTGGCGGTGGCCGGGATTTTCCCTGCCGCGACCAGACGCTTGTGCTGCTCGGCTTCGATGCGTTCGATCACATCGACCGGCACCATGTAGCCTTGATCGTCACGTGCAGCGTGGATCACGAAGTAGATGACAGTGCCAGCCAGGCTCGCGATTGCCAGCCACCAGATGTGCCAGATCATCGCGAAACCGAACACGGTCAACAGCGCGCCCATCACCACGCCAGTGGCGGTGTTGTTCGGCATGTGGATCGGCTCGTACTTGGCCGGAGCGCGGTACGCAGTACCGTTTTCCTTGGCTTCGGTGAACGGGTCGATGCAGTCGGCTTTCGGCAGCACGGCAAAGTTGTAGAACGGTGGTGGCGACGAGGTCGACCATTCCAGAGTGTGGGCATTCCACGGATCACCGTGTTCGCACATGTTCTCTGGCTTGTTGCGGTCACGCACACTGACGTACAGCTGGATCAGTTGGCAGGCGATGCCGACAGCGATCATCACCGCACCGAACATGGCGACATACAGGTACGGCACCCACTCAGGGTTGGTGGTGGCGTTCAGACGACGGGTCATGCCCATGAAGCCCAGTGCATAGAGCGGCATGAACGCGACGAAGAAGCCGCTGATCCAGAACCAGAACGCTGCCTTGCCCCAGCCTTCGTGCAGCTTGAAGCCGAACGCTTTCGGGAAGTAGAAGGCGAAACCGGCGATGTAGCCGAATACCGCGCCGCCGATGATCACGTTATGGAAGTGCGCAATCACGAACAGGCTGTTGTGCAGTACGAAGTCAGCACCCGGGATGGCCAGCAATACGCCGGTCATGCCGCCGATGGCGAAGGTCACCATGAAGCCCAGGGTCCACAGAACCTGACTGGTGAAACGCAGACGGCCCTGGTAAATGGTGAACAGCCAGTTGAATAGCTTCACCCCCGTCGGGATCGAAATCAGCATCGTCGCCAGGCCGAAGAAGGCGTTGACGTTGGCACCCGAACCCATGGTGAAGAAGTGGTGCAGCCAAACCATGAAGCCCAGTACCGAGATCGCGCCGGAAGCGTAGATCATCGAGTGGTGGCCAAACAGTTTCTTGCCGGTGAAGGCCGAGATGACTTCCGAGAAAATGCCGAATGCCGGCAGGATCAGGATGTACACCTCAGGGTGACCCCACGCCCAGAACAGGTTGACGTACATCATTGGATTGCCACCAAGTTCATTGGTGAAAATGTGGAAATCCATGTAACGGTCAAGCGTCAGCAGTGCCAGGGTAGCGGTCAGGATCGGGAACGAAGCCACGATCAGGACGTTGGCCCAGGTGCAGGTCCAGGTGAAGATCGGCATGTCCATCAGTTTCATGCCAGGGGTACGCATTTTCAGCACGGTGGCCAGGAAGTTGACCCCCGTCAGCGTTGTCCCCAGACCCGATAGCTGTAGCGCCCAGATGTAGTAATCCATCCCCACGCCCGGACTGTATTGCAGGCCCGACAGCGGCGGATAGGCAACCCAACCGGTCTTGGCGAATTCGCCGACGCCCAGGGACAGGTTGATCAGCACCACGCCGGACACCAGCAGCCAGAAGCTCAGGGAGTTCAGGAACGGGAAGGCAACGTCACGCGCGCCGATCTGCAGCGGCACTGCAAGGTTCATCAGGCCGGTGAAGAATGGCATCGCCATGAAGATGATCATGATCACACCGTGGGCGGTGAAGATCTGGTCATAGTGTTCAGGCGGCAGGTAGCCAGGCGAACCCTCGGTGGCCATGGCCAGCTGGGTACGCATCATGATGGCGTCGGCAAAACCGCGCAGCAGCATGACCATGGCGACGATGATGTACATCACGCCGATTTTCTTGTGGTCGACCGACGTCAGCCACTCGGTCCACAAGTAGGTCCACTTCTTGAAGTAGGTGATTGCAGCGAACAGTGCCAGACCACCGAGCGCGATCATGGCGATGGTTATCATCACGATCGGTTCGTGGAACGGGACCGCTTCCCAACTTAATTTACCAAACATCGTTTACTCCTCTGCCCCGGCAGCTGAATGCGAGTTCATGTCCATTCCTTGCGTAGCGGCCACTTCTTTCTCTTTCTTCTCGTGCTTCACCTTAGGACCCGGTTTCATGCCTTCGTACTTGTCGACGATGGTCTGGAACAGGTTCGGCGTCACCGAGGAGTAGAGCTCGACTGGGTTGTTCTGGCTCTGCTTGGCAAGGGCTGCGTACTCAACTTGTTCAAGCTGCTTGGGTGACTTTTTGACTTCACTTACCCAGGCGTCGAAATCTTCCTGGGAAGTTGCGATCGCTTTGAATTTCATACCGGTGAAACCCGCGCCGCTGTAGTTGGCGGAGATACCGTCCATTTCAGCGTTACGGTCAGCGATCAAGTGCAGCTTGGTCTGCATGCCCGCCATCGCGTAGATCTGGCCGCCCAGGCCCGGGATGAAGAACGAGTTCATCACGGCGTCGGAGGTGATCTTGAAGTTGATTGGCGTGTGCGCCGGGAACACGATCTTGTTGACCGTGGCAATGCCTTGTTCCGGGTAGATGAACAGCCACTTCCAGTCCAGCGCGACCACTTCGATGGTCACAGGCTTGACGTCGGATTGAATCGGACGGTACGGGTCCAATTCGTGGGTCGAAATGTAGGTGATGTAACCCAGGGCAACGATGATCAGGACCGGGATGGTCCAGACGGCCACTTCGATTTTGGTCGAGTGAGACCATTTCGGGGTGTAAATGGCGTCCTTGTTAGAGGCACGGTACTTCCAGGCGAACAGGAAGGTCATGACGATAACCGGCACCACGACCAACAGCATCAGCAGCGTGGCGGTGATGATCAGGTTTCGCTGTTCCAGGCCGACCTGGCCCGTGGGATTGAGCAAGGTCATGTTGCAGCCTGACAGCAACAACGTGCCGAGCAGCGGCAATAAGCCTAGTAGTCTGGGGTACCTGTTTTTACTCATCTCACGACCTCTAAAGCAGCTTGCGCAATGCAGTTGGGTTTTGATCGCCAACACTTCACCCTGCCAAGGGTTGGCATTTTTCTTGGATTGAATAAGGGCTGCCCGTCGCGCGTCAGACGCTGTTCGACAAATCCTGGGCTAGCGGTAAGTTCTTATTCGAATTCGTGGTCAAAGGCCTTGTTACAGACCAATTCCATTTGGTGCGGATAGTTGGAAGGCTCCGACACCTGGGAGTCGCACGAAGCGTTCAAGCCCCTCGACGCCCTATTTTCCTGCTCAAGGTGAGCAGTGCCGGAATTCAGTGCGGGCGATTGTAGATACGTAGCGACTCATAAACCATGTCTCATCCCGAAATAATTTTTATCCATTCCAGCAACAATCATTAACGGATTTTGCAAAAGTGCGGCATCTTATCGAAATTAATTCTCAACAAAAACACCAAAATTTGTAGGTCTACAGGGCGCAGTTCAGACAGCTATCGGGGCTGACGCAGACACTTCGACGATGCGCTAGCCCCTACAAGACAAGGGCTCTGGCGATTTGCCAGCCGCTGTTAAAACTGTCTGCTTGCGTGCGATGGCCAATCAATCGGCAGACGCCTGAGCAGGCCAATTTTGTTGCCAGGCCATACACCGATTCTGCCCGTTGAAATGCCTTGCGACAGTCACGCTGTGACAACATGTCGCACACGTATCGCACCCTTTCTTGTCGCACATCACGGACTTTTTATTTGTCCCTTGAAATGCAAAACGCCCCGGCCCTCTTGATGAGGACCGGGGCGTTTTTTCACGTTATCCGCACGAGTGGCGGATGACCTCAGCGCAGTGCTTTGCGGTTACGCGAAGTGAGCAGCGGCACCAGCACCACGATCAGCACGAACGCCACCAGCGCCCACTGCGCCAGCGACAAACCGAGGATCGGCGGGTATGGCGTGGAGCAGAAACCGTCGACCTGAAAGCCCAGCGGGAAAATCTTCGCCAGCGGCAGGCCATCGACAATCGGTTGCAGCACATCGATGCCACAGCTGACCGCCGGGTAGAACTGGGTGTAGACGTGATGCCCGGCCACCGCGACGCCGGCCAGTGCGAAAATCACCACCAGGGTTTCAAACACCGTGATGCTGCGGCGGGTGCGCATCGCCGCGCCAATGAAGGCAAACAGCGCAATCAGCAACAGCGCGTAACGTTGCAGGATGCACAGCGGGCACGGCGCCTCGCCCAGCACAACTTGCATGTACAGCGCGCCACCGATCAGCGCCAGGCAGATGATGCCCAGCAACACCAGATAGCGCCGTTCACGTCCCAACCGCATTGTTTCCTCGCTCATCGCGTTTCCCTTTTATGCTCGTGGATCAGCTCGCCGGCGGCTGCGCTTGCAGCTGCTGCATCAGGCTGATGTTGTCTTCGATATGCCAATTGGCCGCGATGCGACCGCTTTTGATCTGATAGATATCGGTTGCCCGGAAGTCTACACGCTGGCCCTGACCTTTGAGAGCCTTGAACGGACCAGTGAAGTGACCGCGAAAGTGCAAATGCACTACCACCCGGTCGCCAGCAATGATCATTTGCTCGATCTCGCAGCTCAGGTCCGGCACCGCCGTGCGGAAAAACTTCGACGCCAGCAGCGGCCCGGTCGGCCCCTGGACCCGGCCTTCAGGCGGGGTCATGTCGATGAACTGCTCCGACAAGGCCGCCTTGGCCAACGCCTCCTCCCCGCTGTTCCAGAAACTACCGTAACGACGAGCTGCCAATTCCATCGCATCACGCTGCGCCTTGGGCAGGCTCTGATCGACGATCAAGGTCTGCGGCTGGAGCAAGGCGGATTCGGCGAACGCGAAAGGGCTGGCCAGTAACGCAGCCGATAGAACGAGATGGGAGAAGGTGAAGTGAGTCATGGGGCGATCCTGATCATGTAAACGAACGAGCGCCTATCATCAGCATCGGGGAATAAACGATAAACCGGTTAAGAACGGATTAACTTTTAAGGGATTTTTACGAATCGGGACCGCGGCGCGTCTATCGCGGGCAAGCCCCGCTCCTACAGGTTTTGTGTTGTTCGCGCGATTGCGCAACGGTACAAAACCTGTAGGAGCGGGGCTTGCCCGCGAAGCAGGCGACTCGGTCTCCCGAGTCGCCGCAAACAGTTACTCCAATGCCGAAGCCGGCCCAAAGAACTCGTAACGGCTCTGCTTCTCCGGCACACCCAACGCCTTGAGGTGACGCTTGATTGCCGCCATGAACCCTTTCGGCCCCAGGAAGTAAGCATCCAGATCGCGCTGCTCCGGCAGCCACTCGCCCAGTTGCTCGCGGCTCAACAGCCCGACCGTGTCGGCCGCCGGACTCACGCCATCATCTTCGGCGTAGCAATAGAAGCGTTTGAGTTGCGGGTGACGCTCGGCCAAGCCATCGATCCAGTCGCGGAATGCATGAACGCTGCCGTTGCGCGCGCAGTGGATAAAGTGCACCGGCCGTTCGGTGGCCAGCGCCGCTTCCAGCATCGCCAGCGTCGGGGTGATGCCGACACCTCCGCTGATCAGCACCAGCGGTTTGTCACTGGCGGTCAGGGTGAACTCGCCCGATGGCGGGAACAGCTGGATGCTCGAACCAACGTGCAACTGATCGTGCAAGTGGTTGGAGGCGCGGCCACCGGTTTCACGCTTGACGCTGATGCGGTACTGGCCCTTGTTGGCCAACGCCGACAGCGAGTAGTTACGACGGATCTCTTCGCCATCGAGGATCAGTTTCATGCCGATGTACTGGCCCGGTTCCGCTGCCAGAATCGCGCCTTTGTCGGCAGGTTCGAAGTAGAACGAGGTGATTTCCGCGCTTTCCTCGACCTTGGCCGCCACGATGAATTCCCGCGCCCCGCGCCAGCCACCGGGGGCCTGTTCCTTTTGATCGTAGATGCTGGTTTCGGCGCCGATCAGGATGTCGGCCAACTGACCGTAGGCCGCGCCCCAGGCACTCATCACCTCAGGGGTGGCAATTTCTTCACCCAGCACTTCGGAGATCGCACGCAGCAGGCAAGTGCCGACAATCGGGTAGTGCTCCGGCAGAATTTGCAGGGCCACGTGCTTGTTGATGATCTTGGCGACGAGGTCGCCCAACTGATCGAGCTGGTCGATGTGGCGCGCGTACATCAGAACACCGTTGGCCAGGGCGCGCGGCTGATCACCGCTGGCCTGGTGGGCCTGGTTGAACAGCGGGCGCACTTCCGGGTATTCCGAGAGCATCATGCGGTAGAAGTGAGTGATCAGCGCTTCGCCACCGCTTTCCAGCAACGGCACGGTGGATTTGACGATGGCACGGTCTTGAACGCTAAGCATAAAGTGACTCCTGGGCTACTTTGGATTGCTAACTGATGACCCTATAGCTATCACTTTCCATGCCAACTATTTAACCCTTCAAAAACAACAACTTATAAACACAGTAGTCATATCGACACACACTGGCTTATAGTCATCCCGACTACACGGAGTCACTATGACTGCAAAATCCTTGCTTACCGCCCTGCTACCGCTGGTCTCCGACCTGTCCCGCGAACTGCCCGAAGGCGAGCGTTATCGACGCCTGCTCGAAGCCATGCGCGCCCTGCTCCCCTGCGATGCCGCCGCCCTGCTGCGCCTGGATGGCGAATGGCTGGTGCCGCTGGCCGTCGATGGGTTGAGCACCGACACCCTGGGCCGCCGTTTCAAAGTCAGCGAGCACCCGCGTTTCGAAGCGTTGCTCAGCAGCCACGGCCCGACGCGGTTCGCCGCCGACAGCAACTTGCCGGACCCTTACGACGGTCTGGTCGACGGCCTCGACGAACATCTGGAAGTTCACGACTGCATGGGCTGCCCGTTGTTCATCGACGAGCGTCCCTGGGGCTTGCTGACCCTCGACGCCCTCGACCCGGAAAAATTTGAACCCATCGAACTGGACGCCCTGCAAGCCTTCGCCAGCCTCGCGGCGGCCACCGTCAACGCCGCCGAACGCATCGAGCGCCTGGCCAATCGCGCCGAAGACGAGCATCAGCGCGCCGAGGTCTACCGCCAGGCCAGCGGCCAGCAAAACCGCGAGATGATCGGGCAGAGCAAGACGCATAAACGCCTGGTGGAAGAGATCAGCCTGGTGGGCGGCAGCGACCTGACCGTGCTGATCACCGGCGAAACCGGGGTCGGCAAGGAATTGGTCGCGCAGGCGATTCACGCCGCTTCGCCAAGGGCGGACAAACCGATCATCAGCCTCAACTGCGCCGCCCTGCCGGACACCCTGGTGGAGAGCGAATTGTTCGGCCATGTGCGCGGCGCCTTCACCGGCGCCACCAGCGATCGGCGCGGCAAGTTCGAACTGGCCAATGGCGGCACACTGTTTCTCGATGAAGTCGGCGAACTGTCGCTGACCGTGCAGGCCAAGTTGTTGCGGGTGCTGCAAAGCGGTCAATTGCAGCGCCTGGGGTCGGATAAAGAACATCAGGTGGACGTGCGCTTGATCGCAGCGACTAACCGCGACCTGGCCGAAGAAGTGCGCAGCGGCCGCTACCGTGCCGACTTCTATCACCGCTTGAGCGTTTACCCGCTGCTGGTACCGGCCCTGCGCGATCGCGGGCGCGATGTGTTGCTGCTCAGCGGTTATTTCCTGGAACAGAACCGCTCGCGGATGGGCCTTAACAGCCTGCGCCTGAACAGCGACGCGCAGGTGGCATTGCTGGCATACGACTGGCCGGGGAATGTCCGGGAGCTGGAGCATTTGATTGGTCGCAGTGCCTTGAAAGCGCTGGGTAACTGCAAGGTACGGCCGAAGATTCTGAGTTTGAGTGCGGCGGATCTGGATTTGCCCAATGGCAGCATCGAAGTGGTCGCCGAGCAACCGGCGGCGGCCCCGATGGCATTGGTGTCGGGGGATTTGCGAGAGGCTACCGAAAATTATCAGCGCCAATTGATCAGCGCTTGCCTGGAACGGCACCACGACAACTGGGCAAGCGCGGCGCGCGAGTTGGGCCTGGATCGGGCGAACCTCGGGCGGATGGCCAAGCGCCTAGGGATGAAATAACCCCCCCGCTGTGGCGAGGGAGCTTGCTCCCGCTCGGCTGCGAAGCAGCCGCAAAACCTGAAAATGCGGATAGTCTGATAACACACATCACCTGATCGGGAGTGCTTCGCACTCCAGCGGGAGCAAGCTCCCTCGCCACAGGGTTCGCCGTTGGGCCGGGAATGGGTATTTAGCCTAAAGCCTGCCCCCAACAAGTCGATAACCCGGCATCAATAGTTTTTGGCGACTTTTTACTCGCCCATCACCTTTTTCCACAGAAGGTTTTTATGTCCACCACCAAAGCCCGCGCAGACTCACTTTCGCTTCTGCTGTTTACCTTGCGCAGCGGCAAGCTGATGGCAATCAACCTGCTGAAAGTCAGCGAAATCATCCCCTGCCCGCCGCTGACCAAGCTGCCGGAGTCGCACCCACACGTCAAAGGCATTGCCACCCTGCGCGGCGCCTCGTTGTCGGTGATCGACCTCAGCCGCGCCATCGGCGAGCGGCCACTGGAAGACCCGAACGGTGGCTGCCTGATCGTCACCGACGTCAGCCGCTCCAAACAGGGCCTGCACGTTCAGGCCGTGAGCAAGATCGTCCACTGCCTGACCACAGACATCCGTCCGCCGCCCTTCGGCTCCGGCGGTGTGCGCTCATACATCACCGGCGTGACCTCGGTCGACGGGACCCTGGTGCAAGTGCTGGACATCGAAAAGGTCATCCACGGCATCGCCCCGGCGCAGATCGAAATGGCCCCGACCGAACTGAGCATGGAAGACGCCGAAGTGCTGGGTAACGCTCGGATCCTGGTGGTCGACGACAGCCAGGTCGCGCTGCAGCAATCGGTTCACACCTTGCGCAACCTCGGCCTGCAATGCCACACCGCCCGCAGCGCCAAGGAAGCCATCGACTGCCTGCTGGACCTGCAAGGCACGGCGCAGCAGATCAACCTGATCGTCTCGGACATCGAAATGTCGGAGATGGACGGCTACGCGTTCACCCGCACCCTGCGCGAGACGCCGGACTTCTCGCACCTTTATGTGCTGTTGCACACGTCGCTGGACAGCGCGATGAACAGTGAGAAAGCGCGCCTGGCCGGGGCCAACGCGGTGCTGACCAAGTTCTCCTCGCCAGAACTGACCCGGTGCCTGATCGAAGCGGCCAAGGCCGTCACCGAACAAGGTCACTGAGTCATGACCGAACGCTTTTGCTTGCTGATGCGGCGCAACCTTGCCGAGGCGGTGCCCGCAATCACGTGGCCGGTCGGCATTGAATTGATCGAGTACCGTCCCGAAGTCGCCCAAGCTGTCCATCACGTGATGGAACTGGGTCACCTGGAAGGCGGTGGTCGTGTGCCGGAATTGGCGATCTGGCAGCGACGTTTTGAAACCGATCCTGAATACGACCCCACGCTCTGCTTCATCGCTCAAGATGCCGAAGGGATCGTCGGCGTGGCGCAGTGCTGGACCAGCGCCTACATCAAGAAGTTGATGGTGCACCCACGGGCACAGCGACGCGGGCTTGGTCGCGCATTACTGCTCCACGCGTTCCAGGTGTTTCAGGCCCGCCGGGAAGGTTATGTGGATTTGAAAGTACTGGAAGACAACCTTCGGGCGCAGCGGCTGTATGAAAGCGCCGGGATGTATGTAGTCCGCCGAGAATTGGTCCCAGTCTGATACACCGCCATCGCGAGCAGGCTCGCTCCCACAATGTTTTTTGTCGTACACAACATCGGTGTCTGGTGAAGATCTACTGTACGAGCCTGCTCGCGATGGGGCCGACACATTCAACCCAATACCATCAGGCATACTCCCCCCCTCGGCCAACTCAATGCCCAAGGATGCCTGACCCATGAAAACCGCCACCCTGACCTTGCTCTGCCTTACCGCCCTCGCCCCCCAAGCCCACGCCTCCAGTCCCGACGCCTGGGCCGCCTACGACAAAGCCGTGCTCGCCAGCTGCACCAAAGCCAGCGGCCTGAAAAACGCCAAACCCGTCGGCACCGCCGCGCAGTTCGACGACCGGGTCGACTACACCGCGCTCCTGATGCAAGGCCAATACCCGCAAAAACACATGAAAGGCCAGCAAGGCACCGAACTGTGCCTCTACAACAAAAAGAGCAAAACCGCCTACGTGACCGAATGGGACTCCATCCGCCCCACCGCCAAAACCCAGTGACTGGCGCATAACTTGCTTCGACCCGAGCCTTCGCGGTGTCTTTCTGGCGCCGTTCCATGCCCTCGGAAGCGACCGGCCGCTCAATGAATACGACATTTTCCTGCGTAGGTTGCGGCAAATGCTGCAACGACCACCACGTGCCCCTGACCCTGGCCGAAGCCCGCATGTGGGCGGCCGACGGCGGTCAGGTGATCGTGCTGGTGGAAGGTTTCCTCGGCAACGGCCTGGGCCTTCCCGTGCAGCAACGCGAACACGCCGAACGTCGCTCAGCAGTGGTTCGAAGCGGCACGTCCGAGGCTTACGTGGCGATCACTTTTGCCGCGTACAACGTCGGTCCCTGCCGGAATCTTGACGAAGACAACCTCTGCCGAATCTACGAACGCCGCCCGCTGGTGTGCCGCATCTACCCGATGGAAATCAATCCGCACATTGCGCTGAACACCGCAGTGAAAGAATGCCCGCCCGAATCGTGGGAACAGGGACCGGACTTGATCATCGGGGGTAAGTTGGTGGATCAGGAGCTCGCGGGATTGATCCAACGTTCGCGTCAGGCGGATCGCGATGACATTCAGACCAAGGATGCGATTTGCGGGCTGCTGGGGATTCGGACGACAGCGTTGAAGGGGGATGGATTTACGGCTTATCTGCCGGATATGAAGGCGTTTGCTGCGGTCATCGACCAGGTTGCCGCGCAGCCGCTGGCGGGCTCAGGCAGTGATTGGCAGTTTCATGTGTCAGGGGAAGACATCGCCGTGCAAGTGCAGGCGGCCGGGGCGATGGTGGCGACGGAAGCGCCGGTGAACTATGCGTTTATTTCGTTGCGGGTGGCTTGATTCCAGGGCTGTTCAACCTGTTATGGCCCCTTCGCGAGCAGGCTCGCTCCCACCATTGATCTGCGTCGTACACAAAATCTGTGTCCTGTTGAGATCTACTGTGGGAGCGAGCCTGCTCGCGAAGGCGATTGATCAGGCACCGCAGCGTTTGAAACTCAGCGCTTACCCATCGACCGACGAGTCCCTGGAGGCGCAGCCCCTGGCGTCTTGGTATGGCCATTCTTCGCGCCATTCTTGTACCAAGGCTGGCTTGCATTCTTCGCAGCGGCCAAATCACCCGGTTTGAACGGGAACTTGAACGCCGGGATCGCGGCTTTGGTTTCGCTGTCTGCGCTGGAGTCGACGCTGTCTGGCAGGTCTGCCGGGTCGTCGCTCAAAGCGTCGGCAACCGGCGGTTGTGTCGGGGAAGTCATGAAAGCTCCGGGGTGATGCAAAAAGTCGGGCCCGGTCAGCGAGCCGCGAAAGAGCGGCAGTATACCTGTGTCCAGAGCCGCAAGCTTCACGCCGCAAGCGAGTCCGTCGGGTTTTGTGCCAATCGCGAGCAACCCCCGCACCTGTGGGAGCGAGGCTTGCCCGCGAAGAACGATCACGCGGTCAACCAGACCGAACGCTATCTACCGGGGAACCTCAACCCTATCCAACACCCGATTCACCGCCAACTCCGCCAGCATGATGACCTGCTGAATCGCCATCAGCGTATGCCGCTGCGGCCCCTCCAAACTCGTCGCAAAATCACTGCTCATCACACTCGCTGATGCCAAAGATTCACAGGCATGGGCCAACAGACTTTCAGAATCAACATCAGGATCGACCACAAACATCGTGCTCGGCCGGCGCGGTTTTTCGATGTAGCGCTCGGGGGGATCGAGGTAGTAATCGAGCGCGCGCTTCATGGCTTCGTGGTCTTTGATGAGCGATTCGGCCTGGGTGGTTTCGTCGCGGGGTGTGGTGGTATTGATGGGTGGATCGGGGATTAACTTATCCATGCAAACTCCTACTGAAATGGGTGCCACCATTCGCCGGATCTCACGCGGCGAAGAGGTGGCAGCTATGTGCAGTGTGAGATCACCGGTAGTAGGCACCCGGCCAGACCGAAGTCTGCCCGCACACAGCCGCCATAACGCATTTACAGGCAGCGGATAAGCTGGCGCCAATTATGGTGGCATTGGCGCTAGATGCATACTAGTTGCCGGGGATCTCACGCCCGGTCGCTGAATTTGCAGCGACAGCCAAAGGTTAGAGAACACGCTTCCTACCCGGCAACCTGAAAAATGCGTGGGAAAACGCTGTGTTTTTTACACATCTTTCAACACACAAAAATGGAACGCGGAGCGTCCCGGGCGGCATTCCCACGCGGAGCGTAGGGAACGATCAATCGGGGGCAGTAGAGAGAAAATGGTCGGCTGGCAGACCGCTATCGCGAGCAGGCTCACTCCTACAATTGGATTGGGTGCATCTGCGAAATATTGATCGGCTGGCTGGCCGCCTTCGCTGGCAGGCCAGCTCCCACAGGGAATGATCTACATCTGCAAGTAATTGGTCGGCTGTCAGGCCGCCTTCGCGGGCAAGCCTCGCTCCTACAGTGGAACGATGCACGTCTGCAAGTGATTGGTCGGCTGGCAGGCCGCCTTCGCTGGCAGGCCAGCTCCCACAGGGAATGATATACATCTGCAAGTGATTGGTCGGCTGGCAGGCCGCCTTCGCGGGCAAGCCTCGCTCCTACAGTGGAACGATGCGCGTCTGCAAGAAATTGGTCGGCTGTCAGGCCGTCTTCGCGGGCAAGCCTCGCTCCTACAGTGGAATGATCTACATCTGCAAGTGATTGGTCGGCTGGCAGGCCGCCTTCGCGGGCAAGCCTCGCTCCTACAGTGGAACGATGCACGTCTGCAAGAAATTGGTCGGCTGGCAGGCCGCCATCGCGAGCAGGCTCACTCCTACAGTGGAACGATGCACGTCTGCAAGAAATTGGTCGGCTGTCAGGCCGCCTTCGCGGGCAAGCCTCGCTCCTACAAGGGGTTCGGTGTACACGCTTCGCTTTTCACCACTCATTAGGCCGAGCGTTAGCTCGCCTGCTTTTGATCTTGATCTGTCCGCCCCTTCGGGAGGCTGAGTGGAGGCGTTCATCTGGGGGGTGGGCGCGTAGCGCCGTGCGGCGAAGCCGCACACATCGAGAGGAGGTCGAAGCGAAGCCGACCGGAGGCGATGCCCCCAGATGAATGCCGGAGCGAAGGAACGCCGAGCCCAGGCGAGGGGCCGGACGCTGGGGCGAAGCGTTTTGGTTCCTTTTGGGCGTTTGCAAAAGGGACTCGCTGTAAGAGCGAAACCGCCAGCAGCCGTTACCGCAGGAATGGATATGTACGCCATCAACAGGAGCATGGTCGGCTACCAGGCCGCCAAGCCCAAACTGACAGCGCCGTCAGTTAGCAGTCACCTTCCTGACCGCCGAACAGGTTTATAAAGGAAGGTATAAACCCGACCCGACCCGACTCCCGACCACCTAGCCCGGCGCCCCCACTCGCATGCGAACCCAGAAAAAAACCGCCTTGATCGCAGGCCTGCTGATCGCCCTGGCAACGAGTGGCGCGTGGTACGCCACCAAACCCGCCACCGCCAAACTCGCCGCGACCACAGCGATCCCGGTTCGAGTCGTCAGCGTCACCGAAAAAGACGTCCCCCGCTACGTCACCGGCATCGGCTCGGTCCTGTCCCTGCACAGCGTCGTAGTCCGCCCGCAAATCGACGGCATCCTCACCAAAATCCTGGTCAAAGAAGGCCAATTGGTGAAACAAGGCGACCTGCTCGCCACCATCGATGACCGCTCGATCCGCGCCAGCCTCGACCAGGCTCGGGCACAACTCGGCGAAAGCCAGGCGCAACTGCAAGTCGCGCTGGTCAACCTCAAGCGCTACAAACTGCTCAGCGTCGACGACGGCGTATCCAAGCAGACCTACGACCAGCAACAAGCCCTGGTCAACCAGCTCAAAGCCACCGCCCAAGGCAATCAGGCGTCAATCGACGCCGCTCAGGTGCAGCTTTCCTACACCCAGATTCGCTCCCCGGTCACCGGCCGCGTCGGTATTCGCACGGTGGACGAAGGCAACTTCCTGCGCATGACCGACACCCTGGGCCTGTTCACCGTGACCCAGATTGACCCGATCGCCGTCGAGTTTTCCCTGCCGCAACAAATGCTGCCTACCCTGCAAGGCCTTATCGGCGACCCCGAGCGCGCACAAGTGAAGGCCTATATCGGCGCCGACACCGACGGCGAAACCGGCAACCTGCTGGGCGAAGGCCACCTGACCCTGATCGACAACCAGATCAACGCCAACACCGGGACCATCCGCGCCAAGGCGGAATTCAACAATCCCGGGCAGAAGCTCTGGCCGGGCCTGCTGGTGACGGTAAAAATTCAGACAGCCCTGGATAAAGATGCGCTGGTGGTCCCGCCCACTGTCGTACAGCGTGGCCTCGATCAACATTTCGTGTACCGCGTCAACGGCGACAAGGTCGAAACCGTCACCGTACAAATGGTCTACCAAGGCAGCGGCCAGGACATCATCAAAGGCGTAAAACCGGGTGACGTGCTGGTCAGCGACGGCCAGTCGCGGCTCAAACCCGGCTCGACCGTGCAGGTAATGACCGAGCCGCCGCAAGTGGTGCAATCAGAGTCGAAGCCATGAAGGGCCACGGTTCTGTCTCAGCCTGGTGCATCGATCATCCGGTGGCGACGATCCTGCTGACCTTTGCCCTGGTGTTGCTCGGCGTCATCGCCTTCCCGCGCCTGCCGATTGCGCCGCTGCCGGAAGCCGAATTCCCGACCATTCAAGTCGCCGCACAATTGCCCGGCGCCAGCCCCGAAACCATGGCGTCGTCGGTGGCCACGCCGCTTGAAGTGCAATTCAGCGCCATCCCCGGCGTGACCCAGATGACCTCGAGCAGCGCCTTGGGCTCGACCAACCTGACCCTGCAATTCACCCTCGACAAAAGCATCGACACCGCCGCCCAGGAAGTGCAGGCCGCAATCAACACCGCCGCCGGCAAGCTGCCCAAGGACATGCCGAACCTGCCGACGTGGCGCAAGGTCAACCCGGCCGACAGCCCGGTGCTGATTCTCAGCATCAACTCAACCTTGATGCCCGGCACCGAACTCAGTGACTTGGTGGAAACCCTGCTCTCGCGTCAGATCAGTCAGATCGACGGCGTAGGCCAAATCAACATCACCGGCCAGCAACGTCCGGCAATCCGTGTTCAAGTCTCGGCCGACAAACTCGCGGCCATCGGCCTGACCCTGGCGGACATTCGGCTGGCGATCCAGCAAACCAGCCTCAACCTGGCCAAAGGTGCGTTGTACGGTGAGTCGAGTATCTCGACACTGTCGACCAACGACCAATTGTTCCACCCCGAGGAATACAACCAGCTCATCGTTTCCTACAAGGACGGTGCCCCGGTTCACCTCAAGGATGTCGCTAAAGTCGTCAACGGTTCGGAAAATGCCTACGTTCAGGCGTGGGCCGGTGATCAACCCGGGGTGAACCTGGTGATTTTCCGGCAGCCGGGCGCCAACATCGTCGAAACCGTTGATCGCATCCAGGCCGCCCTGCCCGGCCTCGAAGCCATGCTGCCGGCCTCGGTGCAGGTCAAGGTGCTGGTCGACCGCACCCAGACCATCCGCGCCTCCCTGCATGAAGTGGAAATTACCCTGCTGATCGCGATCATGCTGGTGGTGGCGGTGATGGCGCTGTTCCTGCGCCAATGGTCGGCGACCCTGATTGTGTCCGCCGTACTGGGCGTGTCGCTGGTCGCCAGTTTCGCCCTGATGTACATCATGGGTTTCAGCCTGAACAACCTGACGCTGGTGGCAATCGTGGTGGCCGTGGGGTTTGTGGTCGACGATGCGATTGTGGTGGTGGAGAACATTCACCGCCACCTGGAGGCCGGCGACGGCATGCGCGAGGCGGCGATCAAGGGTGCCGGCGAGATCGGTTTTACCGTGGTTTCGATCAGTTTCTCGCTGGTGGCGGCGTTCATTCCGCTGCTGTTCATGGGTGGCGTGGTCGGGCGGCTGTTCAAGGAATTCGCCCTGACCGCCACTTCGACCATCATGATTTCGGTGGTGGTGTCGCTGACGCTGGCGCCGACCCTGGCCGCGCTGTTCATGCGCGCCCCGGTGCATCACGCCCACAGCAAACCCACGTTTGGCGAACGCTTGCTGACAGGTTATGAAAAACTGCTGCGCCGTGCCCTCGCCCACCAGAAACTGATGATCGGGGTTTTCTTTCTGTCACTGGGCCTGGCGGTGGCCGGTTACATCTTTATTCCCAAAGGGTTCTTCCCGGTGCAGGACACCGGTTTTGTCCTCGGCACCACCGAAGCCGCCGCCGATATTTCCTACGGCGACATGGTGAAAAAACACCTGGCGATGGCCGAAATCGTCGCCGCAGACCCAGCGGTGGCGGCGTTTTCCCACTCGGTCGGGGTCTCGGGCAGTAACCAGACCATCGCCAATGGCCGTATATGGACTCCTCCTCGTTGCAAGCCTCCTTCGCTTTGGCGCCCGTGCCGACTGCACACGTATATTCGGCCTCTTACAACGGCATCGTTTTGATGCAGGGCCATGATGGGCTATTCGCGCGTCGGCTCCCAATCGCTTCTACGTGCTTTACGCACCTGGACATTAGAGGGTTTTGCCGACGCCGGTTCGACCGGTTTGCCATTGCTCGGGTTGCTTCGCAATCGTGGTGTGGGGGGGATTCTCCTGGAGTGAATAATTCAGGCCGCTGCCCGATCCGGTTGGTAATCAGTGCCGTTGCGCAGCATCGCCCAGGCCATGCGTGCAGTTTTGTTGGCCAGTGCGATAGCGGCCACGTTGGGATGTGAACGTTCGGCTAAACGGACAGCCCACTGGCTGAGTCGATCGTCTTTGGATTTTGCTGTGCGCAGTGCCGACCGCGCACCGTGGATCATCAGCGTTCGCAGATAAGCATCCCCGCGTTTGCTAATGCCAAGCAGTCGATCCTTGCCGCCAGAGCTGTGTTGCTTTGGCGTCAACCCTAGCGAGGCGGCCAGTTGTCGGCCGTTGGCAAACTGACTGGCATCACCGATGGCAGCAACCAGCGCGGTGGCAATCATCGGGCCGACTCCACGCAGCTGCTGTAAACGGACGGCCATTGGCTCACATGCCGCGATCGCAGATATCTCGCCATTGAGTTCGCCCACGCGCTCATCAAGTGCGCGCAGGTCATCCCACAAACCCTTCAGCAGACGACGAAAACGTATCGTCAAACCGTTATCCGCATCTTCTAGCCAGCACGGTATTGCGCGACGCAGCATCAGTAACTCCTTCGGCGCAATGAGGCCGTACTCGGCGATCAGCCCACGAACCTGATTGGCTTTGGCGGTCCGCTGTTCAATTAAGCCGGCCCGGATGCGATGCGTCGCCTGGATATCCTGTTGTTCGATGGTCTTGACGGCGACGAAGCGCATGCTGGGGCGGCTCATCGCCTCACAGATTGCCTCGGCATCGTTGGCGTCGTTTTTGTTGCTCTTGACGTACGGTTTGACGAACTGAGGCGCGATCAGCCTCACCTGAAATCCGCGTGCCTGTAGCTGCCGCGCCCAATGGTGCGCACCGCTACAACTTTCCATGCCGATCTCACAGCCGGGTTCGGTCTTCTCCAGCACCGTTTGCAGCCAGCGATCGCGAGGCAGACGCTGCCGCCAGACTGGCTGCTCATGACGATCCACGCCGTGGATCTGAAACACGTTCTTGGCCAAGTCGACCCCAATGCGCATAAGCTTCATGTGTGGACTCCTTCTCACGGTTGACTGCGGTTCGTACCTTCAGTCTGGCACTCAAGATGCCGAGGTGAGGAGGAGTCCATCCCATTGCTTCTGGATTTCCCTGAAAAAACGCGGCGACCGCGACGTCTCGGCCAGCCAGTTCATCGACCGGATCCGTCCGAAACTGATGAAAGTCCCGGGCATCGTGCTCTATCTGCGCGCCGGCCAGGACATCAACCTCAGCTCCGGCCCGAGTCGCGCCCAGTATCAATACGTGCTCAAGAGCAACGACGGCGCAACGCTCAGCACCTGGACCCAACGCCTGACCGAAAAACTGCGCGCCAACCCGGCGTTCCGCGACATTTCCAACGACCTGCAACTGGGCGGCAGCATCACCCACATCAGCATTGACCGCAGCGCCGCCGCGCGTTTCGGCCTGACCGCCAGTGATGTCGATGAAGCGCTGTACGATGCGTTCGGCCAACGGCAGATCAATGAATTCCAGACCCAGATCAACCAATACAACGTGATCCTGGAACTGGACACCCAGCAACGCGGCAAGGCCGCAAGCCTCAATTATTTCTACCTGCGCTCGCCGCTGAGCGGGGAAATGGTGCCGTTGTCGGCCCTGGCGACATTCGATGCGCCAACGGTTGGCCCGTTGTCTATTGCTCACGACGGCATGTTCCCGGCCGCCAACTTGTCGTTCAACCTGGCGCCCGGCGTGGCGTTGGGCGATGCGGTGATCATGCTCAATCAGGCCAAGGCCGACATCGGCATGCCGGCCGCCATGAGCGGCAACTTCCAGGGCGCGGCGCAAGCGTTCCAGAGTTCGCTGGCCAGCCAGCCGTGGTTGATCCTGGCGGCGCTGGTGGCGGTGTACATCATTCTCGGCGTGCTCTACGAGAGCTTCGTCCATCCGTTGACCATTATTTCAACGCTGCCATCGGCGGGGCTTGGCGCGGTGATCATGCTGTGGATCTGCGGCCAGGACTTTTCGATCATGGCGCTGATCGGGCTGGTGCTGCTGATCGGCATCGTCAAGAAAAACGGCATCCTGATGATCGACTTCGCTCTCGATGCCCAGCGCAATCGTGGCTTGCCACCGGAAGAGGCGATTTACCAGGCCTGTATCACGCGGTTCCGGCCGATCATCATGACCACCCTCGCCGCCCTGCTCGGCGCCCTGCCGTTGATGCTCGGCTACGGCACCGGCGCCGAACTGCGCCAGCCATTGGGAATCGCGGTGGTCGGCGGCTTGCTGGTGAGCCAGGCGCTGACGCTGTTTACCACTCCGGTCATATACTTGTGGCTTGAGCGGCTTTTCCATAAGCCCAAACCCGCACCGATGCCGGCGCTGGCAACCACAGACTGAGGCGGGGTCATGCGCGTTCTGATTATCGAAGACGAAGAAAAAACCGCGGACTATCTGCACCGCGGCCTGACGGAACAGGGTTACACCGTGGACCTGGCGCGCGACGGCGTCGAAGGCCTGCACCTGGCGCTGGAAAGCGACTATGCGGTGATCGTCCTCGACGTCATGCTGCCGGGCCTCGACGGCTTCGGTGTATTGCGCGCGCTGCGTGCGCGCAAGCAAACCCCGGTGATCATGCTCACCGCCCGCGAGCGGGTCGAAGACCGCATCAAAGGCTTGCGCGACGGTGCCGACGATTACCTCGGCAAGCCGTTTTCCTTCCTCGAACTGGTGGCGCGCCTGCAAGCGCTGACCCGGCGCAGCGGCGGCCACGAACCCGTGCAAGTGAGCATCGCCGACCTGTGGATCGATTTGATCAGCCGCAAGGCCACCCGCGCCGGCACCCGCCTGGACCTGACCGCCAAGGAGTTCTCGCTGCTCAGCGTTCTGGCCCGTCGCCAGGGTGAAATCCTCTCGAAAACGGCGATTGCCGAGATGGTCTGGGACATCAATTTCGACAGCGACGCCAACGTCGTAGAAGTCGCGATCAAACGCCTTCGGGCCAAGCTCGACGGGCCGTTCGACGAAAAACTGCTGCACACGATCCGGGGCATGGGTTATGTGCTGGAGAGCCGCGGTGTCCAGTAATTCGATTGCCCTGCGCCTGAGCGGGATGTTCACGCTGGTGGCGCTGCTGGTGTTCCTGTTGATCGGCTGGGCCTTGTACCAGCAGGTCGACAAAGGCCTGGGTTTGCTGCCCGAGGCGGAGCTGGACGCGCGTTACAGCGTGCTCGAATCCACCGTCGGGCGATATGGCACGCCGGAGCATTGGGTGAAGATCAACAACAAGCTCAAGTTGCTCGGCGAAGAAGACAAGCGCATCAGTTTCTGGATCATCAGCGGCGACCCTCACTACGAATACGGCAACCTGACACCGCAGATCCGCGCCTTTGCCGAAGGGCCGCTGGGGATGCGCGACATGACGTTGCCGGACCAGCCTTATCCGCTGAAAGTGCTGGTCAGCCAGTTCCCGGCCAAGGATCAACGGCCGCCGCTGCGTTTCATGATCGGTATCGACACCGAGACGTTTTTCCAGACCCAGCATCATTTGCTGATCGCGCTGATCAGCCTGGCAATTATCGGCGTGTTGCTGGCCTCGGCGCTGGGTTATTGGGTGGCGCGAATTGGCCTCAAACCCTTGATCAAGTTGTCGCAGGAAGCCCAACGCCTGGCACCGCCGTTGCGTTCCGGGCGTTTGCGCTTATC
This sequence comes from Pseudomonas sp. SG20052, assembly GCF_031766055.1. Taxonomy (NCBI): domain Bacteria; kingdom Pseudomonadati; phylum Pseudomonadota; class Gammaproteobacteria; order Pseudomonadales; family Pseudomonadaceae; genus Pseudomonas; species Pseudomonas sp. SG20052. The sequence continues at coordinate 5,592,435 of NZ_CP134498.1, forward strand.
GCCGCTGCCGCCGGAGCTCAATCAGTTCGTCAATTCGTTCAACTCCACACTGGAGCGAGTCGAGCAGGCCTATTCGCGGCTTGAGTCGTTCAACGCCGACGTCGCCCACGAACTGCGCTCGCCGCTGACCAACCTGATCGGCCAGACCCAGGTCGCGCTGACCCGTGGACGCTCGGCGGAACACTACTTCGAAGTGCTGCAATCGAACCTCGAAGAGCTGGAACGGCTGCGTTCGATCATCAATGACATGCTATTTCTTGCCAGCGCGGATCAGGGCAGCAAGGCGACCAAACTGACTTCCACCTCGCTGGCCGACGAAGTGGCCACGACTCTTGAATACCTGGATTTCATTCTTGAGGATGCGCAGGTTCAGGTGCAAGTCAGTGGAGATGCGCAGGTGCGGATCGAGATTGCGCATCTGCGCCGGGCGTTGATCAATTTGCTGAGTAACGCGGTGCAACACACCGGGCCTGGGCAGGTGATTGAGGTGCGGATCGAGGTCGAGGAGCACCAGGTGAGCATCGGCGTGGCCAACCCCGGGTCGCCGATTGCCAGCGAGCATTTGCCTCGATTGTTCGAGCGTTTTTATCGCGTCGACGCATCGCGCAGCAACAGCGGGAATAACCATGGGCTGGGGCTGGCGATCGTCAAGGCGATTGCGCTGATGCATGGCGGTGATGTGTTTGTGCGCAGTGATCACGGCATGAACACCTTCGGCATCCACCTCCCGGTCTAGACCCTTCCCTGTGGCGAGCGAGCTTGCTCGCGCTGGGCTGCGTAGCAGCCCCCCAATCAGCCACTCAGGTTCCTCAGGAAAATCGGGGGGTTGTTTGCGACTGCTGCGCAGTCGAGCGCGAGCAAGCTCCCTCACCACAAAAGCCATTTCCCGCTGCCGGCTACTGTTGCTTTTAGCGCAACAGTCCTTTCATGAATCCGCTCTTTTTCCCCTGTCCAATCCCCCTTATCTTTGCCGCACCAAACAGCACTTGCCAAGCAAGAAGGTTTTAAAGATGTCCAACACTATGGGTATTGCCAGCGCTTTCGTTTTGTCCTCTTTGTTCCTGTCTCCGTTCGCCGTGGCTGAAGAATCGCCGGCCTTCGTCGCGCACAATGCCGCACGCGCCGCTTCGTATGAAGAGCATCAGGGCGAAATGACAGCCAAGGCTAAAGAGGCTGCGCAAACCCCTCAAGCATCAATGTCTTCAAGCCAACCACGGGTTGAGAAAGACAGCTGATCCGACCCGTTTGCTCCTTTTCCCTCGACACTTTTCATCGGCTCTTCCCTTTGAAAAGTTGTCTTCAAAGCCGCTGCTATCAGCGGCTTTTTTTCGTTGTGGTTTAAACGCCGTCCAGTTCGTCTTCACTGACAAGAAACATTTTGCACTTCAAGAGTATGAAGTGTTTAGTTGACCAAGGAGCTTTACCGCAAGTGCGTTTCTCTCTCCGTTTCAACCCGCTGTTCATTGCAATTGCTGCAACGATGACCCCCGCCGCCTACGCCGCCGACGAATCCAGTCAGGAAGGTTTTGTCGAAGGTTCGAGCCTCAACCTTAATGTCCGTAACTACTACATGAACCGCAACCGCCTGCAGCAGACGGACGACAACATCGAGTGGGGTCAGGGTTTCCTCGGTCTCTTTGAATCGGGTTTCACCCAGGGCACCGTCGGGTTCGGCGTTGACGCCCACGCCATGCTGGGGCTCAAGCTCGACGGCGGTGGCGGCACGGATGGTTCGAGCATCCTGCCGATCAGCGATGGCAACGGCAAAGCGCCTGGGTCGTTCTCAACGGCAGGTGGTACGCTCAAAATGCGTGCTTTTGATACCGAGTTGAAGGCCGGCGACCTGTTCCTCGCCAACCCGGTGATTGCCGGCGGCGAAACCCGCATGTTGCCGCAGACCTTTCGTGGGGTCAGCCTGACCAACCACAGCTTCGACGGCTTCCTGATCGAAGGTGGCCAGGCGAGCTTCACCAAGCCGTACAACCAGAGCGGTCACACCCGCATCGGCACCTCCTACGGCAGCCTGGCAGACGGTGACGACAGTCAGCACCTGAACTGGGCCGGTGTGGCGTGGAGCGGTCTGCCGGGGTTGACCAGCAGCCTGTACGCCTCCGAACTCAAGGACATCTGGAACCAGTACTACTACGACCTGGATTACACCTACGCGCTGAACGACCTGGTCAGCCTCAACCCGGGCCTGCATTTCTATCACACGCAAGACACCGGCGATGCGCTGCTGGGTAACATCGACAACAACGCCTACAGCCTGCATTTCACCGTCGGCGTGGGCTTTCACAGCGTTACGGCGGCGTATCAGCGAGTCAACGGCAACACGCCGTTCGACTACATCAGCCAGGGCGACAGCGTCTTCCTCGACAACTCCCAGCAGTATTCTGACTTCAACGGCCCGAACGAGCGCTCGTGGAAACTCAAGTACGCCTACGACTTTGCCGGTCTCGGCCTGCCCGGCCTGACCTCGGCGCTGTCCTACTCCCGAGGCGAACTGGACCTGACCAAAGTCGATCCGGACAGCCGTGGCTACGCCTCGTGGTACAGCGCCGACGGCAAAAACGCCAGGCACTGGGAGCGCGACATCGATCTCGAGTATGTGATCCAGGGCGGCAAGGCCAAGGATCTGGCGGTGCGCATGCAATGGGCCACCAACCGCGGCGGCAATGGCTATGGCGCGCTGGATCAGGACACCGATGAATACCGGGTGATCGTCGACTACCCGCTCAATGTCTTCTAAGCTTCACTAAGCAAAAGGCCAGCATTTTTTTGCTGGCCTTTTTTTTATCCGGCATTTATACAAGCGCTCTGGACGCGACCGGTTTCTGGAACTCTGCCCGATTCTTGTAAAAAACTTTTATAACGCCTTATTTGCAGAAGTCAGAACCATGAGTGTGAGCAATGAGAAATCTCAACATCCGATCAGCTCGACACGATCGGAGCAACTTCTGACTCTCGGCAGTGTGCTGTTGGTGATTGCGATATTCAGCATTGTGACCTTCCTGCTGATCCGTGAACGCGCCAACGCCGAGTTGTCCGCCGCTCGCGCCGCCAACAACATCGTGCAATTGATCGACGCCGATGTGCTGCGCAATGTCGAACTCTATGATATTTCCCTGCTGGGTTTGATCGCCGCCTCCCGGCGAGAAGATCTCAAGAGCGTTTCTCCCACCATTCGCCATCTGGCCTATTTCGACCGCGCCACCGCCGCGCCGTACAAGGGCGACATTTTGTTGCTCGACAACAAGGGCGACGTGATCGCCGACTCGGCGTCGGTGGAACCCAGGCAAGGCAACTACGCTGATCGCGAATACTTCCAGTCGCACGTGAACAACCCGGCCCCGGGCATGTTCATCAGCCCGCCCTTCCGGGCCAGGTCGGCCGAACACGATTGGCGTATCAGTTTCAGTCGACGGGTGAGTGGCGCCCAGGGTGAGTTTCTGGGGGTTGCCGAAGCCGCCATGCGCTTGAGTTACTTCGATCAGTTGTTCAACAGTTTGAGCATCGGCCGCGACAGCACAGTCAATCTGATCAGCAAGAACGGGATTCTCCTGGCCCAGCAACCACGCCTGGCCGAAGAGCTGATCGGCAAGGATTTCAGTAACCGCCCCAATTTCCAGCGCATCGTCAAAGAAGGCAACGGCAGCTTCACCAGCATGTCCGATCTATACCGTGACAAGCGCCTGTACACCTTCTCCAAGGTCGGAAATTTACCGTTGATCGTCATCGTTGCACTGTCCAGTGATGAAGTCTTTTCGGCCTGGAAACGCACTGCAGTGGTGGTCAGCTCTGCAACCGCTGCCTTGTGCGTGAGCCTGCTGTGGCTGACGTGGGTGCTGCGCCGGGAATTGCGCCGGCGTCACAATGCCGAACACGAACTGGCGCAACTGGCCGCCACCGATGCGTTGACGGGGCTGGCCAACCGCCGAACGCTGGATCAGGCCCTGCGCCATGAATGGTTTCGCGCTCAACGTTCCGGCATGCCTTTGTCACTGATGATGATTGATGCCGACCATTTCAAAGCGTTCAACGACCGCCATGGCCATCAGGCCGGCGACGAAGCGCTGCGCTCGCTGGCCAACGTTATCAGCGCCCACGTGCGACGACCGGCGGACCTGGCTGCCCGTTATGGCGGCGAGGAGTTTTCGGTGATCCTGGCGGAAACCGATAGCGCCGGTGCGCGGCAGATTGCCGAAAATATCCGCAAGGCCGTTGAGCAGTTGCCGCTGGTTGAGGGCGCTGATGGGCCGATGACTGTCAGTATCGGGATCAGCACCTGGACGACAGCGACGGATATCAGCCTGGAGAGTTTGCTGTTTGCGGCGGACAAGGCGTTGTATCAGGCCAAGGAAAACGGACGGAATCGGGTGGTCGCCACGGCTTGAAATCTGCGGTGTCGCTACTGGCCTCTTTGCGGGCACGTCGGATCGCCGCACCGCCCGCTCCTACAATGGCGCTCGGTCTACCTCTTTCCCGCGGGCATAAAAAAAGGCCACCCGAAGGCAGCCTTTAAAAACTAGAGAGGTTTTTGACTTACACGGCCGCTACGGGACGCATGTAAGAGATCGGTGCAGTGCTGGCGTCTTCGAAAGTCACGACTTCCCAAGCATCTGTCTGCTCAATCAACTTGCGCAGCAGCTGGTTGTTCAATGCATGTCCGGACTTGAAGCCCTTGAACTCACCAATCAGGCTATTGCCCAGCAGGTAGAGGTCACCAATTGCATCGAGGATCTTGTGCTTCACGAATTCGTCTTCATAGCGAAGGCCGTCTTCGTTCAGTACACCATCCGCGTCGACCACAATAGCGTTTTCAACGCTGCCGCCGAGTGCGAGGTTGTGCTTGCGCAAGTACTCGATGTCACTCATGAAACCAAAGGTACGGGCGCGGCTGACTTCTTTTACGAACGAAGTGCTGGAAAAATCCACGCTTGCACTTTGTGTGCGGTTACGGAAAACCGGGTGATCGAAATCGATCTCGAAACTCACCTTGAAGCCTTCGAAAGGGACGAAAGTGGCGCGCTTGTCGCCGTCTTCCACTGTCACTTCCCGCAGGATCCGGATGAACTTCTTCGGTGCGTCCTGTTCTTCCAGGCCGGCCGATTGAATCAGGAATACGAAAGGTCCAGCGCTACCATCCATGATCGGGACTTCGGACGCGGAGAGCTCGACGTAGGCGTTATCGATGCCCAGGCCAGCCATGGCCGAGAGCAAGTGCTCCACCGTATCCACTTTGGTGTCGCCACTGACCAATGTGGTCGACATCGTGGTTTCACCAACGTTTTCCGCGCGGGCAGGAATCTGCACCACAGGGTCGAGGTCGGCACGAACAAACACAATGCCGGTGTCGATAGGTGCAGGCTTGAGGGTCAGGTAAACCTTCTCCCCGGAGTGCAGGCCTACACCTGTAGCACGGATAATATTTTTCAGTGTGCGTTGTTTAATCATGGCTTGGGCCGCTTCAGCGCAAATTGCGAACTGGTATCAACAAAGGCTGGCGATAATAGCAGACCAGACCTTTGCTGAACACCAATCACCTTCATAGCCCTGATACATTCCATCAATCAGCCTGACGACGCAGGAAAGCCGGGATGTCCAGGTAATCCAGATCATCTTGCGGATTCATCTTCGCGGCAGTCGCAGCACCGGCCTGAGCCTGGTTGCGCATGACGGTCGGACGGTCCAGGTCACGGTAATTTACCGCCGGTTGTTCCTGACGAGCGGGCGCCGATTGTTGCGGCTGGGAGGCCATGGAGGTGTGAACGGTGTTGTCGATGACCTTCACAGGCTTCTCGATTTTCGCGCCCAGACCGGTGGCAACCACAGTCACGTGCAGTTCGTCGCGCATGTCCGGATCGATAACGGTACCGACCTTGACCATCGCGTGCTCGGAAGCGAAGGCTTCGATGATGCTACCCACGTCGGAGTACTCACCCAGGGACAGGTCAGGACCGGCGGTGATGTTCACCAGGATGCCGCGTGCACCTTGCAGGTTCACGTCTTCGAGCAACGGGTTGCGAATGGCCGCTTCAGTGGCCTCACGTGCACGGTTCGGACCGCTGGCACAGCCAGTGCCCATCATCGCCATGCCCATTTCGCTCATTACAGTCCGTACGTCGGCAAAGTCGACGTTGATCATGCCCGGACGCTTGATGATGTCGGAGATACCGCGAACGGCACCGGCCAGTACATCGTCGGCCTTGGCGAAAGCCGACAGCAGGCTGGCGTCTTTACCGAGGATGGTCAGCAGCTTCTCGTTGGGAATGGTGATCAACGAGTCGACGCTTTCAGACAGCAGACGGATACCTTCGTCGGCGATCTGCATACGCTTGCGGCCTTCGAACGGGAACGGACGAGTCACCACCGCAACGGTGAGAATCCCCATTTCCTTGGCCACTTCAGCAATGATCGGCGCAGCACCGGTACCGGTACCACCGCCCATGCCGGTGGTGATGAACACCATATTGGTGCCCTGCAGGACTTCGGCAATGCGCTCACGGTCTTCGAGAGCGGCCTGACGACCTACTTCAGGGTTGGCACCGGCGCCCAGACCTTTGGTAACGCCGGTACCCAATTGCAGGATGGTCCGCGCGCCGATGGATTTCAGCGCCTGGGCATCAGTGTTGGCGCAGATGAATTCAACGCCTTCAATGTTGCTCTTGACCATGTGGTTGACGGCGTTGCCGCCGCCTCCGCCAACACCGATAACTTTAATAACCGGGCTTGCGGGGATGTTGTCTACGAGTTCGAACATTTTCCCTCTCCTTTACGTTCTCTAGTTTTTTCGCCTACTGCTTTTACTGCTTGTCGCTTTTACTGCTTGCTCTTGCGGCTTGTAGCTTGCCGCCTGAATCTGCTTCGTCAGAAGTTGCCTTGTACCCAGCTCTTGATGCGATCGAGCAAGGCGGCTTTCGGTTCTTCATTGCTGTAGCTGTCGCGGCTGCTGATGCCCGAGAACGAAATCCCGTCGGACTGCTTCTGCAGGCCGTACATCAACAGGCCTACGCCTGTGGAATAAATCGGGTTGCGGACCACGTCGTCCAGGCCCTTGACGCCATGGGGCACGCCCAGGCGGACCGGCATGTGGAAGATCTCTTCGGCCAGTTCGACCGCGCCTTCCATTTTCGAGGTACCGCCGGTCAGCACGATGCCGGCCGGGATCAGGTCTTCGTAGCCACTGCGGCGCAGTTCGGCCTGGATCAGCGTGAACAGTTCGTCGTAACGCGGCTCGACCACTTCGGCCAGGGCCTGGCGGGACAGCTCGCGCGGTGGACGGTCGCCAACACTTGGCACCTTGATGGTTTCACCGGCACCGGCCAGCTTGGCCAGGGCGCAGGCGTAGCGAATCTTGATTTCTTCGGCGTACTGGGTCGGGGTGCGCAACGCCATGGCGATGTCGTTGGTCACCTGGTCGCCCGCAATCGGGATCACCGCGGTGTGACGGATCGCGCCTTCGGTGAAGATCGCGATGTCGGTGGTGCCGCCGCCGATGTCCACCAGGCACACGCCCAGCTCTTTCTCGTCGTCGGTCAGGACCGAATAGGCCGACGCCAGTTGCTCGAGAATGATGTCGTCGATTTCCAGACCGCAGCGACGCACGCATTTTTCAATGTTCTGTGCGGCGTTGACGGCGCAGGTCACCACATGGACCTTGGCTTCCAGACGCACGCCCGACATGCCCAGCGGCTCACGAACGCCTTCCTGGTTATCGATCACGTAATCCTGCGGCAAGGTGTGCAGTACGCGCTGGTCAGCCGGGATCGCCACGGCCTGGGCGGCGTCGAGGACACGCTCAAGGTCGGCGGAGCTGACTTCGCGATCACGAATCGCCACGATGCCGTGGGAGTTCAGGCTGCGGATGTGATTGCCGGCCACGCCGACGAACGCCGAGTGGATCCGGCAACCGGCCATCAGCTGCGCTTCTTCGATCGCGCGCTGGATCGATTGCACGGTGGACTCGATGTTCACCACCACGCCTTTCTTCAGGCCACGGGACGGATGAGTGCCGATCCCGACGATTTCGAGCGTGCCGTCGTCCGAGACCTCGCCGACCAGCGCCACCACCTTGGAGGTGCCGATATCGAGACCGACGATCATTTTGCCGCTTTGCACGTTTGCCATGGGTCCTGCCTCTTCTTAATTCTTCGCGACAGCGGGTTGGGCTGTCGTGGGCGCTACAGGTTCCCGCCAGCCAACAGCAAGGCCGTTGGCGTAGCGCAGATCGATGCGCGCAATGTTCGTAATCTGTTCTTTAAGCGTCTTGTCGTAGATGGCAATGAAGCGGCGCATCTTTTCCACCAGCTTGCCGCGTCCCAGCAGCAGTTCGATCCCCGGGCCCGCGCTGCCGGCGCCGGTGGTCAGGAACCAGCTGCCTCGTTCACGCAGCTCCAGGCGTGCAATCGAGAAGCCCATCGGCCTGAGCATCTGGCTCAGCACCTGGTATTGCTGCATCACTTGCTGTTGCGCCCGTTGTGGGCCGAACAGCTGTGGCAAATGTTCGTAATTGGCCAGCTCACGCGGGGTGAACGCCTGGCCCTGGTTGTTCAACAGCGATTCATCGCCCCAACGGGCTATCGGCAGTTGTTCTTCCAGGCGGATCACTACTTGATCCGGCCACACCCGACGCACTTCGGCGTGGGCAATCCATGGCATCGTTTCAAGTTCGGTGCGCATGCTCGCAAGATCGATGGTGAAGAAGCTCGACGCCACATAAGGGGCGATTCGCTGCTGCACCGCCTGCTGGCTGATGTAACTCAAGTCACCCTGCACAGCGACTTTGGTGATCGGCCGGTCGGCGTAGGGCAGCAAACGCTGCGCGCCTTCGTAAGTGCCGAACCCCAGCGCAACCAACATCACCGGCCAGAACAGGCTTTTCAGAAAACCAAAATTGGCTTTCGGCAGGCGCGCAGACATCGGCTCTTTGGCCACCATTCGGCTCGCACCCCGTGGCACCGGCTTGCGGCCGGGTGCTGGAGGGGGCTGATGTCTCAGCTGTGCGCCTTGCATGGTCTTAACCCCGCGCCTCGATACTTGCGGCCAGAATCGCCAGAACCAGTTGCTGGAAATCCAGACCGGCGGCACGGGCCGCCATCGGCACCAGGCTGTGATCGGTCATGCCCGGTGCGGTGTTGACTTCGAGGAACCAGAACTGCCCGTCGGCGTCCTGCATCACGTCTGCCCTGCCCCAACCGGCGATACCCAGCGCCTCACAGGCTTTCGCCGTGAGGTCCATCAGTTCTTTTTCCTTGGTGCTGTCCAGGCCACACGGGATCCGGTACTGAGTATCGGAAGCCACGTACTTGGCGTCGTAGTCGTAGAAGCTGTGCGTGGTGCCCAGGGCAATCGGTGGCAACACCTGGTCACGCAGGGTGGCGATGGTGAACTCCGGACCTTGAATCCATTGCTCGACCAACACTTGCGAATCGTAGGTACTGGCCGCTTTCCAGGCGTCGATCAATTCCGACGCGGACGTCACTTTGGCCATCCCGATACTTGAACCTTCATGGGCCGGTTTGACGATCAAAGGGAAGCCCAGTTCCGTCGCTGCCGAAATACAATCAGCCTCTGAGCTCAGTACCGCGTGACATGGCGTCGGGATACCGAGGCTGTGCCAGACCTGTTTGGTCCGCAGCTTGTCCATGGCCAGTGCCGAAGCCAGGATGCCGCTGCCGGTGTAGGGAATACCCAGGCATTCGAGCAGGCCCTGCATGCTGCCGTCTTCACCGCCACGACCGTGGAGGATGACGAAGGCGCGGTCGATCTTTTCGTTCAGCAAACGCTGCAGCAGGTCATCGCCCACATCGAGGCCGAACGCATCCACACCGGCGCTCAGCAGCGCGTCGAGTACCGCGTTGCCCGACTTCAGGGACACCTCACGCTCCGCACTTTTGCCGCCGAACAGCACGGCGACGCGGCCGAAGTCTTTCGGCGCGACCGTGGAGACGAGGTTGGCGTAGGCAGCAGTCATTTCAACTTCCCCGCAGTCGGCGCGGCAACAGCACCCGCAAATAGCGGACTGGCCAACAGTTTCGGGGCGAGACCACCGATATCACCGGCGCCCTGGCACAGCAGTATGTCGCCGGCACGCAGCAGCGGCTTGACCAGTGGCGCGAGGTCGACTCCGCGCTCGATGTAGATCGGGTCGAGCTGACCGCGCTGACGAATGCTGTTGCACAGCTTGCGGCTGTCGGCGCCCGGAATCGGTTCTTCACCGGCCGGGTAGACTTCCATCAGCAGCAAGACGTTGGCATCGGCCAGTACATTGACGAAATCGTCGTACAGGTCGCGGGTACGGCTGTAACGGTGCGGCTGGTAAACCATCACCAGACGGCGCTCCGGCCAGCCACCGCGGACGGCCTGGATCACGGCCGCGACTTCGGTCGGGTGGTGACCGTAATCATCGACCAGCATGACGTTGCCGCCATCGACCGGCAGTTCGCCGTAGACCTGGAAGCGTCGACCGACACCCTGGAAGCCGGACAGGCCCTGGACGATGGCTTCATCGCTGACGCCCTCGTCGGTGGCGATACAGATGGTTGCCAGCGCGTTCAGCACGTTGTGGTTACCCGGCATGTTCACCGAGACATCCAGCGGCTCGCGATCAGGGCGCAGTACGGTAAAGAAGGTCTGCATGCCTTGCTGGCGCACATTGATGGCGCGCACGTCGCAGTCATCGCCGAAGCCATAGGTGACCGTCGGGCGTTTCACCAGCGGCAGGATTTCACGCACCACCGGATCGTCCAGGCACACCACCGCCAGACCGTAGAACGGCAGGTTGTGGAGGAACTCGACGAAGGTTTTCTTCAGTTTGTTGAAGTCACCGTCATAGGTCGCCATGTGGTCGGCGTCGATGTTGGTGACCACGGCCACCAGCGGCTGCAAGTGCAGGAAACTGGCGTCGCTTTCGTCGGCTTCGGCGATCAGGTAGCGGCTGGTGCCAAGCTGGGCATTGGTGCCCGCGGCATTCAGGCGGCCACCGATGACGAACGTCGGGTCCAGGCCACCGGCCGCGAACACCGAAGCGATCAGGCTGGTGGTGGTGGTTTTGCCGTGCGTACCGGCGACGGCGATGCCGTGGCGATAGCGCATCAGCTCGGCCAGCATTTCTGCGCGTGGCACCACAGGGATGCGACGTTCCAGCGCGGTGGCGACTTCCGGGTTGGACGTGTTCACGGCGCTGGATACCACCAGCACGTCAGCGGCAGCGGCGTTTTCAGCACGGTGACCGATAAAGATGTGCGCGCCAAAAGACTCGAGACGCTCGGTCACGGGCGAAGCTTTCAGGTCGGAACCGGACACTTCATAGCCCAGGTTCAACAACACTTCGGCGATGCCGCACATGCCCACGCCGCCGATGCCGACGAAGTGGATGCGACGGATGCGGCGCATTTCCGGTTGCGGCATGGCTTTCTGTTTCTCAACCATGGGCCACCTCCAGGCAGGTATCGACCACGTTACGGGTGGCATCGGGTTTGGCCAGGCGGCGTGCCGCAGTGGCCATGTCGTTGAGTCGTTGTGGTTGCATCAGGACCTCTGTCAGGCGTGCGGCAAGATCCGCTGCGCCAGTCGTTCTTTGCGGCATCAGGAAGGCAGCGCCTTCACGGGCCAAATAATCGGCGTTGCGGGTCTGGTGATCGTCGATCGCGTGGGGCAATGGCACCAGCATCGAGGGCAGACCGGCGGCAGCCAGCTCACTGATGGTCAATGCGCCTGCGCGGCACACCACCAGGTCGGCCCAGCCATAGGCTTGGGCCATGTCTTTGATGAAAGGCTGCACTTGCGCCTCGACGCCAGCCGCGCGATAGCGCTCTGCAGTCACTTCATCGTGGTTTTTGCCGGCCTGATGAAACACTTCCGGGCGCAGGTCGGGGGCGACTTGCGACAGGGCTTCAGGCAGCAACTTGTTCAAAGGCTCTGCGCCCAGGCTTCCGCCCAGAATCAGCAAACGCGCCTTGCGACCCGCCAGGGCGGGGCGCTGTGTTTCGAGGAACAGCTCGGTGCGCACCGGGTTACCGGTGGTCCGACGGCTGTCCGACAGGGTAAAGGTGTCGGGGAACGCTTCACAGACTCGGGCGGCCAACGGCACCAGCAACCGATTGGCGGTACCGGCCACGGCGTTCTGTTCATGAACGATCACCGGCACGCCGGCCAGTTTGGCTGCAACGCCACCGGGGCCGGTCACATAACCACCGAAGCCGACCACGCACACTGGCCGCAGCTGACGAATGATCGCCCGCGCCTGCCAGACGGATTTGAGCACCATGAACGGCGCCTTGAGCAGGGACAACTTGCCCTTGCCGCGCAGACCGGTGGCGTTGATCCGATGCAGCTCGATACCGGCCATCGGCACCAGGTCGTTCTCAATCCCGCGCGGGGTTCCGAGCCAGTGCACGGTGTAACCGCGGGCCTGGAATTCGCGGGCGCACGCCAGCGCCGGGAACACGTGGCCACCGGTACCGCCCGCCATGATCAAGACGTTAGCGCCCATGGGTCGGCTCCTCGGCGAAGTCGCTCTCATGGAACTCCATCTCTTCGCTGCCCAGGTGGGTTCGACTCTCCCACTCGATGCGCAACAACAAGCCGAGACAGGCACCGCAAATCACCAACGAACTGCCGCCATAACTGAGGAACGGCAGGGTCAGGCCTTTGGTCGGCAACAGGCCGACGTTCACCCCGATGTTGATCAGGAACTGGCCGATCCACAGGAACGACAGGCCATAAGCGATGTAGGCGGCGAAGAATTGCTTGGCCTTCTCGGCCCAATAGCCGATGTACATGCCACGCACGCAAACAAAGACGAACAACGCCACCGTGCACAAGGAACCCACGGCACCCAGCTCTTCGGCAAGGACTGAGAACACGAAGTCGGTGTGGGCTTCCGGCAGGTAGAACTGTTTCTGCACGCTGTTGCCCAGGCCAACGCCCAGCCATTCGCCGCGACCAAACGCGATCAACGCCTGCGACAACTGATAGCCGGCACCGAACTGGTCGGCCCATGGATCGGCAAAGTTGGTCAGACGCGCCATTCGATACGGCTGAACTTGAATCAACAGCACCACCGCCCCGACCGCCAGGACCACCATCAAGGAGAAACGGAACAGTCCGACCCCGCCGAGGAACAGCATCGCAGCCGCCGCGCCCATCATGACAACGGTGGCGCCGAAGTCCGGTTCCATCAGCAACAGACCGGCCATGGGCAGCAGCACGATGAACGGCTTGAAGAAGCCCATCCAGCTTTCCCGCACTTCTTTCTGGCGACGCACCAGATAACCGGCGAGGTAGATCACCACGAACACCTTGGCGATCTCGGATGGCTGGACGTTGAAGAAACTGAAACCGATCCAGCGCATCGAACCGTTCACTTCACGGCCGATCCCCGGGATGATCACCATTACCAGCAAACCGAATGCGCCGAGCAGCATCAGCCAGCCCAGGCGCTGCCAGGTGGCGATCGGAATCATCATGGTGACGACGCAGGCACCCAGGCCCAGCACGATGTAGATCAAGTGGCGAATCATGTAGTACAGGGCACTGCCCGACTGCACGGCCGCCACTTCGGTCGACGCCGAGGCAATCATCACCAGCCCGAGACCGATCAAGGCCAGGCAACCGGCGAGCATCGGGAAGTCGAGGTCGATCCCGCGTCCGGTGATGATCGGCGACGGATAAGGCTTGATGATGTTCATCAGGCTCATACCAGATCCTCCACGGCGCGGACGAACTGGTGACCACGGTCTTCGTAATTCTTGAACATGTCGAAACTGGCGCAGGCGGGCGACAGCAGCACGGCGTCACCCGGTTCGGCGATGGCGCGGCATTGGGCAACCGCTTCATCCAGCGAACCGACGCGAATCAGCGGCACGGCATCGCCGATGGCCTGGCCGATCAAGTCAGAGTCACGGCCCATCAGGACCACGGCGCGGCAATTGGCTGCCACCGGATCCCGCAGATCCTTGAATTCGGCACCCTTGCCATCGCCACCGGCGATCAGCACGAGTTTGCCGTCGATGTCCGCACCCAAGCCTTCGATGGCCGCCAGTGCGGCGCCGACGTTGGTGGCTTTGGAATCGTTGTAATAGCTCACGCCGTCCAGCTCACGAACCCACTGGCAACGATGTTCCAGCCCGGCGAAGGTGCGCAGGCTCGAGAGCATGGCGTCGAAAGGCAGGCCGACGGCATGGCCCAGGGCCAATGCTGCCAACGCGTTGGCCTGGTTGTGGGCGCCACGAATTTTCAACTCGCGCACCGGCATCAGGTTCTGGAATTCGAAGGCCAGGTACTTCTCGCCGTCTTCTTCGCGGATACCGAAAGCCTTGAAATCGGGCTTGCTCAAACCGAAGGTCCAGCAAGGCTGGCCCTCGCCCATCAGCGGACGGCTCAGGGCGTCCTGACGGTTGACCACAAACTGTTTCGCGCCACGGAAGATCCGGTGCTTGGCCAGGTGATAGGCCGGCAGACCGCTGTAGCGGTCCATGTGGTCTTCACTGACGTTGAGCACGGTCGCCACTTCGGCGTTGAGTTGATCGGTGGTTTCGAGCTGGAAGCTCGACAACTCCATCACGTACAACTCGACGTCGTCGCTGAGCAAATCCAGCGCCGGCGTACCGAGGTTGCCACCGACAGCGACACGCTTGCCCGCCGCCACCGCCATCTCGCCGACCAGGGTGGTGACAGTGCTTTTCGCGTTGGAACCGCTGATGGCGACAATCGGCGCCTTCGCGTTACGCGCGAACAGCTCGATGTCACCGGACAATTTCACGCCACGGGCGGCGGCAGCCTGCAGGGCCGGAGTCGCCAGCGCCAGGCCGGGGCTCACGTAGAGTTCGTCGGCACGGCACAGGAACTCGACGTCCAGCTCGCCACAACGCACTTCCACGTGCGGATAGTCACGCTTGAGCGCGGCCAGTTCCGGTGGATTTTCCCGCGTATCGGCCACAGCAAACGACGTGCCCCGGTTCGCCAGGAAGCGAACCAGGGACATGCCGCTCTTGCCGAGGCCGACAACGATGCGGAAGTGGTCAGAAGCGATCAGAGACACTCGTTCTACCTCAGCTTCAGGGTGGCAAGGCCGACCAGTACGAGAATCACGGTGATGATCCAGAAACGGACGATCACACGCGGCTCGGGCCAGCCCTTGAGTTCAAAATGGTGGTGAATGGGTGCCATGCGAAACACACGGCGACCGGTCAGCTTGAAAGAAGCAACCTGGATAACCACGGACAGGGTTTCCATCACGAACACGCCGCCCATGATGAACAGGACGATTTCCTGACGGACGATCACCGCGATGGTGCCCAGGGCCGCGCCCAGCGCCAGCGCGCCGACGTCGCCCATGAAGACCTGCGCCGGATAGGTGTTGAACCAGAGGAAACCGAGGCCCGCACCGATCAAGGCACCGCAGAACACGATCAACTCACCGGCGCCCGGCACATACGGAATCAGCAGGTATTCAGCGAATTTCACGTTACCGGACAGGTAGCAGAAGATGCCAAGACCGCCGCCGACCATCACCGTCGGCATGATCGCCAGACCGTCGAGGCCGTCGGTCAGGTTGACCGCGTTGCTCGAGCCGACGATCACGAAATAGGTCAGAACGACGAAGCCTATGCCCAGCGGAATGCTGTAGTCCTTGAGCATCGGCAGGATCAGGGTCGTTTCCACCGGCGTCGCAGCGGTCATATAAAGGAAGATCGCCGCGCCCAGGCCGAACACCGACTGCCAGAAGTATTTCCAGCGGCTCGGAAGGCCTTTGGAGTTTTTCTCGATCACTTTGCGATAGTCGTCGACCCAGCCGATAGCGCCGAACAGCAACGTCACCAGCAACACGGTCCAGACATAACGGTTGCTCAGGTCAGCCCAGAGCAAGGTGCTGACGCCGATGGACGACAGGATCAGTGCACCGCCCATCGTCGGGGTGCCCGACTTGGACAAGTGCGATTGTGGACCGTCGTGGCGAACGGATTGACCGATCTGACGGTTCTGCAAAGTGCGGATCATCCACGGGCCATAGCACAGGGACAAAACCAGCGCGGTCAGCACACCGAGGATCCCGCGCAGGGTCAGGTACTGAAAGACCGCGAAGCCTTTGTAGAACTGTTGCAGATACTCCGCTAGCAGCAGCAGCATTAATGTTTCTCCAGACTGGACCCGCACAAAGCGGCGACGATGTTTTCCATCGCAGCGCTGCGCGAGCCCTTGATCAAAATGGTGGTGTTTGTGTCTTGCTCGGCGCCCAGGGCCTTGATCAGCTCAGCCTGAGTGCTGAAGTGAAAGGCCTGTGGACCGAAAGCGTTCACGGCGTGAGCCATCAGTGGTCCAACGGCGTAAAGCGCGGAAACCTTGCCGTGGGCGTACTCGCCCACATCGCGGTGCCCCTGCTCTGCCCAATCGCCCAGTTCGCCGATATCTCCGAGCACCAGAACGGTGCGGCCGGAAAAGCCGGCGAGTATATCAACGGCGGCGCACATGGAGGTGGGGTTCGCGTTGTACGTGTCATCGATCACGCGCATGCCATTGCTGGCCAGTTGCGCGACGGTGCGGCCCTTGACCGGTTGCACCGCGCCGAGGCCGGTGGCGATGCCGAACAGCGACACGCCCAAGGCGTGTGCGGCAGCGGCGGCGGCCATGGCATTGGTAACGTTATGAGTGCCGAGCAGGTTCAGTTGAACGCGCTCCACACCTTCAGGACTGTGCAGGTTGAAGGCCGGGCAACCGCGCGCATCGCGATCCAGGTCGCTGGCATAGAAGTCGGCGCTTGGGTTGTTCAGGGCGAACGTCAGGACTTTGCGGCCGGCCGCACGGGCCTTCCAGATGCCGAACGCCTTGTCGTCAAGATTGAGCACAGCGACGCCATCGGCCTCCAGCCCTTCAATGATCTCGCCCTTGGCTTCAACGATTTTTTCCGGCCCGCCGAACTCGCCGACGTGGGCGGTCCCGGCGTTGTTGAGCACGGCCACGTGCGGCTTGGTCATGCCGACGGTGTAGGCAATTTCGCCAAGACGCGAAGCACCGAGTTCGATGACGGCCGAGGTATGTTCCGGCGCGAGTTCGAGCAGGGTCAGCGGGACGCCGAGGTCGTTGTTCAGGTTGCCACGGGTCGCCAGGACCGGACCGCGCGTGCGCAGGATGCTGGCGAGCATTTCCTTGACCGTGGTTTTGCCGCTGGAACCGGTGATCGCCGCGACCGGGTTGGTAAACGCGGCACGGTTCATCGCGCCCAGTTGGCCCAACGCCTGGCGGGTGTCCTTGACCAGCAATTGCGGCAGCGCGCTGTCGGCGACTTCGCGCTCGACCAGAGCGGCAACCGCGCCTTTGCTGGCGACGTCGTTCAAATAGTCATGACCGTCGAAGCGCGGACCGGCCAGGGCAATAAACAGTTGGCCCGGTTTGATCGCGCGGCTGTCGATGCTGACGCCATCGAACGTGGCATCGGCTGCGATCAATCGTGCATTCAGTGCGCCAGTCAGCTCACTCAGTTTCAACGCTTTAAGCATGGGCCACCTCCCATGCGGTCAAGGCGTGATCGGCCTCGACCAGATCGGAGAAAGCGTGACGCTCGCCATTGATTTCCTGATAGTCCTCGTGACCTTTACCGGCCAGGACAATCACGTCATCCGCCGAAGCACTGGCGATCAACTGGGCAATCGCCTGCCCACGGCCAGCGACAAAGGTGACTTTATCCACAGCGGTGAAACCGGCGCGGATGTCATCGAAAATCAACGAAGGATCTTCGGTGCGAGGGTTGTCATCGGTGACCAGCACGCCGTCGGCCAGACGTTCGACCACTTCGGCCATCAGCGGACGCTTGCCGCGATCGCGATCGCCGCCACAGCCAAACAGGCACAACAAACGGCCTTTGGCGTGTGGACGCAGGGCCATCAAGACCTTTTCCAACGCGTCCGGGGTGTGGGCGTAATCGACCACCACCAGCGGCTGAGTGCCGCCGCCCAAGCGCTGCATGCGACCGGCCGGGCCTTCGAGTTTCGGCAGGACCTTGAGGATTTCGTCCAGTGCGTAGTCCAGGCCGAGCAAGGCACCGACGGCGGCCAGCACGTTGCTCAGGTTGAATCGGCCGAGCAAGGTGCTGCGCAAATGGTGTTCGCCCTGAGGCGTGACCAGCGTGGCGCGCACGCCTTCGTCATCGAACTGCGCTTCACGGCAATACAGGTAAGCGCTGGAATCTACCAGGCTGTAGGTAATCAGGCGCGACTCACGTTTGTCCGCAGCCAGTTGGCGGCCGAACTCGTCGTCGAGATTGATCACCCGGCACTTCAAATCGTTCCAGGCAAACAGCTTGGCCTTGGCTTCGCCGTAGGCTTGCATGGTGCCGTGGTAATCGAGGTGATCGCGGGACAGGTTGGTCATCACCGCCACATCGAATGCCAGCGCGGTCACGCGGCCTTGGTCCAGGCCGTGGGAAGACACTTCCATGGCGACGGCTTTGGCGCCGGCCTTTTTCAGGTCAGCCATGGTCGCTTGCACGGCGATCGGGTTCGGCGTGGTGTGCAGGCCACTTTCCAGTGCACCGTAGAAGCCGGTACCCAGGGTGCCGACAATGCCGCAATGCTGGCCGAGCAAATCCAGGGCTTGTGCAACCAATTGCGTGACGCTGGTTTTGCCGTTGGTGCCGGTCACGCCGACCAGGTTCAGGTGCCGGCTCGGGTCGCCATAAAAGCGACCGGCGATGTCCGACAGCTGCGCCGCCAGGCCTTTGACCGGAATCAGCGGCACGTCGGTGATCGGCAAAACGGTAGCGCCTTCGACTTCGTAAGCCACGGCAGCAGCACCGCGTTGCAAGGCATCGACGATGTGCGCGCGCCCGTCGAGCTTGCCGCCAGGAACGGCGAGAAACAGATCGCCAGCCCGCACGTTACGGCTGTCCAGGGTCAGCTCGCGGATCAACAGATCGCGGCCGGCGTGGGCGAAAATCTTGTTCAGGCTCAAAGACATTAGCCGCGCCCTCCATTGGCTTTCAGTGGAACGACCGGTGTGGCGTTAGCGGTTTGCGTCGGTGGCAGGTTGTCCGGGGTGATGTTCATCAGGCGCAGCGTCCCGGACATCACTTTGCTGAACACCGGGGCCGATACCAGACCACCGTAGTAACCGGCTTTGGTCGGTTCATCGATCACCACCACGATTGCATAGCGCGGATCGCTCATCGGGCCGAAGCCGGCGAACAGTGAGCGGTAGGAATTCTCGGCGTAGCCTTTGGTGCCCACCGACGTCTTGCGCGCAGTACCCGACTTGCCGGCCACGTGATACGCCGGCACCTGCGCACGGAATACACCGCGCGGAGCCTCGATCACCTGGGTCAGCATGCCTTGCATGGTTTTCGCGACGGCTTCCGGCAGCACTTGCGTGGTTTGCGCTGGTTTGTCGGTTTTGATCAGGGTCAGCGGTGCGAGACGACCGTTGTTGGCCAGGGCCGAGAAGGCGTGGACCAGCTGGATCGCGGTCACGGAAATACCGTAGCCGTAGGACAGCGTGGCGGTTTCAGCCTTGCGCCATTCGCGGTAGTTCGGCAGGTTGCCAACGCGTTCGCCCGGGAAGCCGAGACCGGTGTCCTGGCCGAGGCCGACTTTCTGCGCGAGGCGGAAGATGGTTTCGCCGCCGATATCGAACGCGACCTTACTCATGCCGACGTTACTGGAATTGATCAGGATGCCGGTCAGGTCAAGCACCGGGCCTTCGGACCTGGAGACGTCCTTGATGGTGTATTTACCAATCTGCAAAGTGCCCGGGTACACCTCGACGGTGTCGCTCGGTTTCCAGCGCCCGGTTTCGATCGCTGCACTCATGGAAATGGCTTTCATGGTCGAACCCGGCTCGAACACGTCGATCATGGCGCGATTGCGCATCATCGCCGGTTGCAGGTTGCGACGGTTGTTCGGGTTGTAGGTCGGCTGGTTGACCATGGCGAGGATCTCACCGGTCTTCACGTCCATGATCACCAGGCTGCCGGCCTTGGCACCGTTCTCGATGATCGCGTTACGCAGCTCGCGGTTGGCCAGGTATTGCAGACGCAGATCAATGGACAACGCCAAGGGCTTGCCGGCCTTGGCGTTTTTGGTGACCTGGACATCCTTGATAAGTCGGCCACGCCGATCCTTGATGACCTGTCGCTTGCCGGGGACGCCGGCCAGCCATTCGTCGTAGGCCAGTTCGACCCCTTCACGACCGTGGTCATCGATGTCGGTAAAGCCGACCATGTGTGCGGTGACTTCACCGGCCGGGTAGAAACGCCGGAACTCTTCGATGCCGTAGACACCCGGCACTTTCAGGTCGAGCACGGACTGGCCCTGCTCGGGGGTCAGCCCGCGGACCAGGTAGATGAATTCTTTGTTGGCCTGGGCTTCGAGACGTTCGGCCAGGGCTTTAGGGTCTTGGCCCAGCGCGGCCGCCAGGGCTGGCCATTTATCTTTGGCTAGCTGCATTTCCTTGGCGTTCGCCCACAGAGTGGTGACCGGGGTACTCACGGCCAAAGGCTCGCCGTTACGGTCGGTGATCAGACCACGGTGAGCCGGAATCGGAATGTGACGAACGCTGCGCGCATCGCCCTGACCTTTAAGGAAGGCACGGTCGACGACTTGCAGGTCGATGATGCGCCAGCAAATCGCCGCGACCATGATGCCGAGCAAGCCCAGCACCAGGCGGAAACGCCATGGGAACAGTGCGCCTTCGAGTTTCATCATGGCGCCACCATCTGCACTTCAGCGGCGCCGGGAATGCGCATCTTCAGTTGCTCGGTGGCCAGCACTTCGATACGGCTGTGCGCAGTCCAGGTGCTCTGCTCGAGAATCAACCGGCCCCACTCCGCCTGCGCCTTGTCGCGCACGCTCAACTCGGCGTACAGCGAGTTCAGCAACTGACGGTTCCAGTGGGCGCTGTACGACACGCCGATGGCCGACACGAGCACGCCAATAAACAGCAGCAGCATGAAAAAGCTTCCGCCGGGAAGAGGCTTGGCGAAAAGCTTGCTCACCGCAGCTTCTCCGCGACGCGCATGACAGCGCTCCGGGAACGTGGGTTGGCTTTGAGTTCGGCCTCGGAGGCGGACTGCGCTTTGCCATGGATTTTGATGATCGGTTCGAACGCGACGTGACGGACCGGCAGGTTGCGCGGCAGGTTGTCGGCTTCGCCTTTTACCAGCTTGCGCATGAACAGTTTGACGATGCGGTCTTCCAGCGAGTGGAAGCTGATGACGACCAGACGGCCGCCGATCTCCAGGCAGTCCAGTGCGGCTTCGAGGCCGGCTTCCAGGTCGCCCAGTTCGTTGTTGACGTGGATACGCAGGCCCTGGAACGCACGGGTGGCAGGGTTCTTGCCCTTTTCCCATGCCGGGTTGGCGACTTTCAGGACTTCAGCCAGGTCGGCCGTGCGCTCGAACGGCTTGATGTCGCGACGCTCGGCTACGGCACGGGCCATGCGGCCGGAGAAACGCTCTTCGCCGTATTCCTTGAATACGCGGGCGATCTCTTCCACCGGTGCGGTGTTGACGAATTCGGCAGCGCTGATCCCGCGGGACGGGTCCATGCGCATGTCCAGCGGGCCATCATTGAGGAAACTGAAGCCGCGCTCAGGGTCGTCGAGCTGTGGCGAAGACACGCCCAGGTCGAGCAACACGCCGCTGACCTTGCCGTGCAGGCCACGTTCGGCCACTTCCGAACCCAGCTCGGCAAAGCTGCGCTGCACAACGACAAAGCGGCCGTCTTCGGCCGCTAGCGTTTGCCCGGTGGCAATCGCTTGAGGATCTTTGTCGAATCCGAGGACCCGACCATCGGGGCCGAGCTGGCTGAGGATCAACCGACTGTGCCCGCCGCGCCCGAACGTACCGTCCAGATAGCAGCCATCAGGACGTACGGCGAGAGCCTCCACGGCTTCGTCAAGCAGTACGGTGATGTGGTTAAAGCCGCTATCAATAGTCACAGGATCAAATCACGCAGTTCATCAGGCATGGCGCCCGGTTGTTGAATAGCAGCCAGGTCAGCGGCAGAAACCGCATCCCAGGCATCCTCGTCCCACAATTGGAACTTGTTCAGTTGGCCTACCAACATCGCGCGCTTATCCAACCTGGCATATTCACGAAGACGCGGCGGAACCAGAAAACGACCACTGCCATCGAGCTCGAGGTCGACGGCATTACCAATCAGCAAACGTTGCAGGCGGCGGTTCTCTTCGCGAAGCGAAGGCAGTGCGCGCAGTTTGGTTTCGATAATTTCCCACTCATCGAGGGGGTAAACACACAAACACGGATCAACGGCATCAATTGTGACGATCAGTTGACCGGAACTACGCGAAACGAGCTCGTCACGGTACCGGCTCGGCATAGCGAGACGGCCCTTTGCGTCGAGACTGATAGCGTTAGCTCCGCGAAACACGTCAGCGTTTCTCCAAATATTAGCGTTTTACGCTCAAAAAACCCACTTCATGCCACTTTCCGCCACTTGCGCACACTATAGGAATGCGGCCACCGCACCGTCAAGGCGCGGTTTAAAGGAAAAGCCTTACAGAACTGAGATTTAGGAGGGTAAACGGAGGGGTAACGACAATCTGACGGCTGAATTTGCCCAATAACTTGAATCAGCACAGAAGGCTGCGTTCGAAAGTTAAAGTAGTTTGTTAAGAGTAAGATTTTTTCGGTATTACGAAAGTGTTCTGGCAACGATTCTGGAAGGAGGGAAAATGCTACTACCAGCGCCCTGCTTAAATGATTAAAGCAGGGAGGAGAAAAAGGTGGAGAGTCGATCTGTAAGCCGGGTTCTGTCTTGAACAGTCATTCGTCTACGATGGCCATCACTGGACATCTTTAGCAACCTACCCGGTCCCAGCGCGGGCCACGCCTTGGGACCCTATTTGGTCTTGCTCCAAGTGGGGTTTACCTAGCCACGAACTGTTGCCAGACGTGCGGTGCGCTCTTACCGCACCTTTTCACCCTTACCGGCGCCGAAGCGCTTAGGCGGTTATTTTCTGTGGCACTTTCCGTAGGCTCACGCCTCCCAGGCATTACCTGGCACTTCGCCCTATGGAGCCCGGACTTTCCTCCCCCCCCTAATTTTCATAGAGGGCAGCGACTGTCCAATCGACTCTCCGCCGCGAAGGTTAACGGCAGAGCGGCCGAAGAACAAGCGCTAAACGCCTTTGGCTGCTCCTGTGCGTCGGGTTTTTACTCGCCCTTCTGTTTATCCAGCGCCACCTGATAGAGCACATTCTTGCGCTCACCGGTAATTTGCGCCGCCAATGCCGCCGCACGCTTGAGCGGCATCTCTTCAAGCAACAGATTGAGGATGCGCATGGCCTCACTGCTGACCGCGTCCTCGGTCTCGGGTACAGACCAGCCCGCCACCAACACCACACACTCGCCACGCTGCTGATTGCTGTCCGACTCGACGAACTCACGCAGCTCGGCCAGCGGCAGGCCTTTGAGGGTTTCGAAGGTTTTGGTGATTTCACGGGCCAACAACGCCGGACGTTCAGGACCGAACACCAGCTCCATGTCTTGCAGGCACTCAAGGATGCGATGCGGCGCCTCATAGAAAATCAGTGTGCGCGGCTCTTCCTTGACCAGCTCAAGACGAGCACGACGACCGACAGCCTTGGCCGGCAGGAAGCCTTCGAAAATGAAACGGTCCGACGGTAGCCCCGCCGCCGACAATGCCGCGATCAATGCACAGGCACCCGGAACCGGCACCACATTGATCCCGGCGGCACGAGCCTGACGCACCAGGTGATAACCCGGATCGGAAATCAGCGGCGTGCCAGCATCGGAGATCAGCGCCACATCATCCCCCGCCAGCAATCGCGTGATAAAGCGGCTACCCTCGTCGCGCTCGTTGTGCTCATGGCACGCGGCCAGCGGCGTGGGAATGCCGAAATGCTGCATCAGGCGCTGTGAGTGACGAGTGTCTTCGGCGGCAATCAACGCGACGTCGCGCAGGATCTTCAGCGCACGTGCACTGATGTCGTCCAGGTTGCCGATGGGCGTCGCCACCACATAAAGCGAGCCAGCAGCGGAATTCAAAGCACCTGGAGCAGTCAAAGCGCACACCTCATGATCGGTAAAAGGCGACATTGTAGCGCGTAGCGGCGCTTGCGATCGCCCCGCCCTCCTCAGGTTTTTCAGGCGTTTGTGCAGCGCTGCAACATTTGTACGAGCTAAATTGATCGATTCACGCCAGTAACATCGCGCCCCGGCCAGTGCTTGGGTACAATTCCACGCTAATTTGATCGAGTATCAGGAACACTACATGATCGCTTGCCTGCGGCTGTTCACTGCCCTCTGCCTCGCTGCCTTGCTGGCGGCTTGCGCCAGCTCGCCCTCCTCCAGCCTTGGCGAACTTCCACGGACCCCTGACGCCAGTATCGAGCAGCTGCTCGAACAGGCCGCTCAAAGCAAGGACCCGGAAAAAGCTGCGTTGCTGCGCCTGAGCGCGGCCGACCAGGCCTATCGTCAGGGCAATGCCGGCCAGTCCGCGCAAATCCTGCAACAGGTTCCGGTGGAACAACTCAAGCCAGGCCAACAGGTCTTCGCCAGCACCCTGGCGGCTGAACTGGCCATGGCGCGCAATCAGCCCAAGGCGGCGTTGACTGCCTTGAGCCATCCGAGCCTGCAACGCCTGAGCGAGTTGCCGGTCGAGCAACAGGTTCGCACCGGCACTGTCCATGCTCGCGCCCTTGAGGCCGACGGACAGACGCTGGCCGCCGCACGGGAGCGCATTTTCATCGCACCCATGCTCGAAGGTGAAGCCGCCGCCAAAAACCACGAAGCGATCTGGACCCTGATCGCCTCGCTGCCAACCGATCAACTGCAGCCCACCACCAATGATGACCTCGGCGGCTGGATGGGCCTGGCACTGGCGGTGAAAACCGCCGGAACCCTGGAACAGCAGCAAGCCGCGATTGACAACTGGCGCGCCCAGAACCCTAAGCACCCGGCTGCCATTCAGTTGCCTCTGCCACTGACCAAGCTCAAGGAACTGGCCAGCCAGCCCCTGAGCAAGATCGCCCTGCTGCTGCCGCAAGACGGCCCGCTGGCGTCGGTCGGCAAAGCACTGCGCGAAGGCTTCATGGCTGCTCACTACCAGGCTCAACAAGCCGGGCAGAAGCCGCCTGCCATTGAGTTCTATGACAGCTCGAAACTGACTTCGATGGACGAGTTCTATCGCAAGGCCCAGGCCGATGGCGTGCAACTGGTGGTCGGTCCGCTGGAAAAACCACTGGTCAAACAGCTCAGTGCTCGCCCGCAACTGCCGATCACCACCCTGGCGCTGAACTACAGCGAAGGTGAACAAGGTCCGGCCCAGCTGTTCCAATTTGGTCTGGCCGCTGAAGACGAAGCCCGTGAAGTGTCTCGTCGCGCTCGCGCCGACGGCCTGCATCGCGCCGCCATCATGGTGCCGAAAGGCGAATGGGGCGATCGCGTGTTGCGCGCATTCAGCCAGGACTGGCAAGCCAACGGTGGCAGCATTGTCGCGACCGAGCGCGTTGACCAACCGGTTCAACTGGCCCAGCAGATTGCCGACATGTTCCAGCTGCGCCAGAGCGAAGGTCGCGCCAAGAGCCTGCAAAGCACCGTCGGCTCGCAGATAGCAGCCCAGCCTTCGCGCCGTCAGGACATCGAGTTCATCTTCCTGGCTGCTACTCCGCAACAGGCCCAGCAGATCAAACCGACCTTGAACTTCCAGTACGCGGGCGATGTGCCGGTTTACGCCACCTCCCACGTGTTCAGTGCCAGCGGCGACGTGAACCAGTACAACGACATGAACGGCATCCGCTTCTGCGAAACCCCATGGTTGCTGGACGCCAATGATCCGCTGCGCAAACAGGTCACCGCACAATGGCCGCAAGCCGCCGGCAGCCTCGGCCGCCTCTACGCAATGGGCGTTGACGCCTATCGCCTGGCACCGCGACTGGGGCAACTCAAGGCACTGCCGGACAGCCGTATTGAAGGTCAGTCGGGCAGCCTGGGCATGACTCAAAACCAGCGCGTGGTGCGCCAGTTGCCTTGGGCACAGTTCGTCAGCGGTCAGGTTCAACGCCTGCCGGATACCTCACGCTGATGCCTGACAGGTCACGCCAGCAAAGCGGTAAAGATGCCGAGCGCCATGCGCTCGAGCATCTTCAACAGCAAGGTCTGCGCCTGCTGGCGCAGAACTGGTTGTGTAAACGCGGCGAGCTTGATCTGGTCATGCTTGATGGCGATACAGTAGTATTCGTTGAAGTCCGCTATAGAAAAAACACCCAGTGGGGTGGAGCGCTCGACAGCATCGATGGGCGCAAACGGCAGAAACTGATTTTCGCCGCGCAGTATTTTCTTCAGCGCGAGTCGCGTTGGGCCAATTCCCCCTGCCGCTTCGACGTGGTTGCCATCGACAGCAACCTCGATCAGTTGAACTGGTTGCAGAATGCCTTCGATAGCTGATCGCCTGCACCCCGAAGCGGACACCTTTACCCAACACTTTTGCTCTTTGCTTTGCGGGCTGCACATTCATGTGCCGAGTAGCCGCGCTAATTAAGGTCACACAGATGGACATGCAATCCCGAATTCGCCAGCTTTTTCAGGCCAGTATCGACACCAAGCAAATGGCGATGGACGTACTTGCACCGCACATCGAGCAAGCCAGCCAGGTAATGGTCAACGCCCTGCTCAATGAGGGCAAAATGCTTTCCTGCGGCAACGGCGGCTCCGCCGGTGATGCCCAGCACTTTTCGTCCGAGCTGCTCAACCGCTTCGAGCGCGAACGTCCGAGCCTGCCCGCCATTGCGCTGACCACCGACAGCTCGACGATCACCTCGATCGCCAATGACTACAGCTACAACGAAATTTTCTCCAAACAGATCCGCGCGCTGGGCCAACCGGGTGACGTATTGCTGGCGATTTCCACCAGCGGTAACTCGGCGAACATTATTCAAGCGATCCAGGCCGCACATGATCGCGAAATGATTGTCGTAGCATTGACTGGTCGCGATGGCGGCGGCATGGCGTCGTTGCTATTACCCGAGGACGTCGAGATTCGCGTACCGGCCAACGTCACCGCACGTATTCAGGAAGTCCACCTGCTGGCGATCCATTGCCTTTGCGATTTGATCGACAGCCAACTGTTCGGGAGTGAAGAATGACCCCTAATCGCCTAGGCCTTCTGGCCTTGACCCTGTGCCTCGGCATCAGCGGCTGCACTTCGGTGGTTAAAGCCAGCCGTGAAGCCCCCATTGAAGATGACCGCGGTACGCGCACCTTCGGCAGCAAGATCGATGACTCCCTGATCGACACCAAGGTCGGCGTGAACGTCGCCAAGGCCGATCCTGCCCTGGACAACGATTCGCACATCGTCGTCACCAGCTTCAACGGCGTTGTGCTGCTCGCCGGGCAAACACCGACTGCCGAGCTCAAGGCCAAGGCCGAACAGGCTGCCGCCGCGGTCCAGCGCGTGAAGAAGGTGCATAACGAACTGCAGGTCCTGCCGCCCTCCGGTTTCCTTGCCCGTCAGAACGACACCTGGCTGACCTCCAAGATCAAAACCCAGATGCTCACCGACCCGAACATCCCGGGTTCGCGCATCAAGGTCGTCACCGAGAACGGCATCGTTTATCTGCTGGGCCTGCTGACCAAGCAGGAAGCGGCGCAGGCTACCAATCTGGTGCAAAGCGTTTCTGGCGTGCAGAAGATTGTGAAGTTGTTTGAGTACATTGACTGATATGGCTTATCGGCGATGGTGCTCTTAAAGACGCCTTCGCCGGCAAGCCTGGCGCCTACATTGTCTAGTCCTGAAATAGGTTTACACCTGTTTCACCCTAACGCCCGATGCACCGCATCGGGCGTTTTGTATTTCAAAGACAGGTGCGGTCGCTCGCCGTTGTAGATCGATACCGACTCACTCACCATCTTCTTCGCTTGCGTCAAATCCTGCGGCCGCTGAAGCATAAGCTCTGTCTTCAGTATCCCGTTGACCCTCTCTGCCAAGGCATTTTGGTAGCAGTCATAGCCATCCGTCATTGAACATCGAATGCCGTATTTCGCGTGCAACGCTTGGTACATCCCCGAGCAATATTGGATACCTCTATCTGAGTGGTGCACCAACGGCTGCTCTGTCCGACGGTGCTTTACCGCCCAGCTCAGCGCGTGTGCTACCGACTCGGCATGAAGGCTTTCATGGACGTGATAGCCCACGATCTTTCGCGAAAAAGCATCCGTCACAAGGCTCAGATAAGCCACACCTTCCTGAGTTGGCAAATAGGTTATGTCAGCCACCCAGACTTGTTCCGGGCCGCAGGGAACAACCTGATCAGGACCTGGTTTGAGCAGGTTCGGGTGGCGGTGAAAGCGATGATGACTATTGGTCGTCTTGTGATAAGCCCGCTTGCGAGCCACCAATAAACGCCGTTCACGCAGAATCGAAAACAGCCGATCTCGCCCCACTTGCAGCTCAAGTTGAGGCTGGCATTGCAGCAAGTAATACAGCTTTCGGGTGCCCAGCCGCGGCTGCCGCAGGCGCTTTTGTTGAACGAAATCGGCAACTTTCTGATCCAGAACCAGACGAGCTGCATCGGCGCGATTGCGTTTGTAGTAAGCCTGGCGGCTTATCCCCATGAACTGGCAAGCCCTGCTGATGCTCAGGTTTTGGATTCGTTTTTGCGCGAGGACTTGCCGGGACGCTTTTTTACGACAGAGAGACCGTAGTCATTTTTCAAGACATCCACGACCGCCTCGAAAAACTGCGCTTTCTGATTGGACAGCGCCAACTGTTCTTCAAGCTCTTTGATGCGTTGTTCTGGCGTTAATGGTCGGTTTTTGTCGGGCATAGACCCCATCCTCGGCGAGCCAATGTATGTGCCTGGGCTCCAATCCTGCCGACCGTGCTTGCGTAACCACGTCAGAACGGTCGTTTTGCCTTGAATCCCGTAGCGCTCCTGAGCCTCTTTATAGCTCAGCTCGCCTTTTTCGACCTGATCGACTACCGACAATTTAAAGGTCAGCGTGTAGTCTCGCTGACTACGCCTTTTTGCTGATTCCATTACGTCCTCCTGAAAAACAGATCAGAAGGTGTAAACCTTATTCAGGACGGGACACATGAAATAAAAAAGGGTGATCCTCGCGGATCACCCTTTTTTTATTTCACCACTTTCAAACTGGGTCGACCGCTGGGACGCGGTGGTTCGCTGTCGGGCGGCGGAATGTCATCATCCGGCTCGATATCTTCCACGTCTTCCATAGGCGATTCCAGATCGAACACCATGCCCTGACCATTCTCCCGGGCGTAAATACCCAGGATCGATGCGATAGGCACGTACAGAGTGTGCGGCACGCCACCGAAGCGCCCTTCGAAGCTGACCGCTTCGTTGTCCATGTGCAGATGACGCACGGCAGCCGGCGATACGTTCAGGACAATCTGTCCGTCACTGGCAAAACCCTGAGGCACCTGCACCGATGGATACTCGGAATTGACCAGCATGTGCGGGGTGCAATCGTTGTCCACAATCCACTCATAGAGCGCGCGGACCAGATAAGGTCGACTGGAGTTCATAGCGGCTCCTTAAGCCTTAGCGCATATCGCGTTCGACACCAGACAGACTCGCCTGGAAAGCCTCACGCGCAAACGAGCGCTCCATGTAATCAAGCAGCGGCTTGGCAGGCCGCGGCAGTTCAATACCCAAAATTGGCAAACGCCAGAGTATTGGCAATAGGCAGCAATCCACCAGACTTTGTTCCTCGCTGAGGAAAAACGGCTTGTCGGCAAACAACGGCGACACGCCAGTCAGGCTTTCACGCAACTCTTTACGAGCCAAGACGCGGGCGGCTTCCTTGGTCCGCGAATCCAGGATCAGATCCACCAGACCACACCAGTCACGCTGAATACGATGGATCAGCAGACGGCTGTTGGCACGCGCCACAGGATAAACCGGCAGCAAGGGCGGGTGCGGGTAACGCTCATCCAGATATTCCATCACCACGGTCGACTCCCACAACGCCAGGTCACGATCGACCAGGGTGGGCAGACTTCCGTAAGGGTTCACTTCAATCAGTTTAGGCGGCTGGCGACCAGCTTCCACGTAAATGATCTCTGCGCTGACACCCTTCTCTGCAAGTACGATGCGCACTCGGTGGGAATAGTGGTCGGCGGGGTCGGAGTAACAGGCCAACCGATTGGTCACGCCCATGGCGGTCCTCCTCGCTTGTTGAAATTATCGGAAGCGGAAAAACGCACGCGCCCAGAGGACGCCTCCCGTAACGTCTGGCTTGCCAGACTCGTTACACCTTCAGAGACGCCCCTGGGCGCGTGCGATTAACAGCAATTGCTTACAGCTTTATCAATGGACGTCTTTCCAGTATTCACGCTTGAGCAAGTAAGCGAATACGAAGAAGAACGCCAGGTACAGCAACACATAGGTACCGATGCGCTGATGCTCCAGCTTAACCGGGTTAGCCGAGTAAGCCAGGAAGGTTACCAGATTCTTGACCTTCTCATCGAACTGCTGTTCGGTCAGAGCACCGCTCTTCGGCACGATGGTCAGCTGATCGCACGCTTCATGTGTCAGCGCGTTACCGGTCAGCGGATCATATTGCTTCTTGCCGTCTTCGACGATCGGAACCTGCTTGCAACCGACAACCTGACGACCTTGCAGGCCAACCAGGACGTTAGGCATGCCCACGTTCGGGAAAACCTTGTTGTTCACACCCCAAGGACGCGACGGATCTTCGTAGAAGGACTTCAGGTAACCATAAAGCCAGTCCGTACCACGAACACGCGCTACCAGAGTCAGGTCAGGCGGTGCGGCGCCAAACCAGGTCTTGGCGTCAGCCGGCTGCATGCCGATGCTCATGTGGTCGCCGATCTTGGCGCCGGTGAACACCAGCTTCGAGAGCATCAGGTCATGCGGGATGCCCAGGTCATCGGCAACACGCTCGTAACGCTGGAACTTGGCGCTGTGGCAACCCATGCAGTAGTTGGCGAACGTACGCGCGCCGTCCTGCATGGCCGCTTTGTCAGAAACGTCGATATCGACCTTTTCCAGTTCAGGAGCACCGGCCGTCGACGCGAAGGACAACACAGGCATGGCAGCAAGAATCAGTACAGCAAATAGCTTTTTCATCAGCCAGTCACCCTTTCCGGAACCGGTTTGGTCTTCTCGAGCCTGGTGTAGAAAGGCATCAGAATGAAGTAGGCGAAGTACAGGAAGGTACATACCTGCGACAGCAGCGTACGCCCCGGCGTCGGAGCCAGAACACCCAGAATGCCGAGGATCACGAACGAGACGCAGAACACCACCAGCCAGATTTTGCTCAGCCAGCCTTTGTAGCGCATCGACTTGACGGGGCTGCGATCCAGCCACGGCAGGACGAACAGCACAGCGATGGCCGCGCCCATGGCGATAACGCCCAGGAGCTTGTCCGGAACCGCCCGCAGAATCGCGTAGAACGGTGTGAAGTACCAGACCGGAGCGATGTGCTCAGGGGTCTTGAAGGCGTTCGCCACTTCAAAGTTCGGCTTCTCGAGGAAGTAACCGCCCATTTCCGGGAAGAAGAACACGATCGAGCAGAAGATGAACAGGAACACCACCACGCCGACGATATCTTTCACGGTGTAATACGGGTGGAAGGCAATGCCGTCCAGCGGTACGCCGTTTTCGTCTTTGTGTTTCTTGATGTCGACGCCGTCCGGGTTGTTCGAACCGACTTCGTGCAGCGCCAGGACGTGCAGCACCACCAGACCGAGAATCACGATCGGCAGGGCCACGACGTGCAGGGCGAAGAAGCGGTTCAGGGTAATACCGGAAATCAGGTAGTCACCACGGATCCACTGGGTCAGGTCGTTGCCGATGACCGGGATCGCACCGAACAGCGAGATGATCACCTGGGCGCCCCAGTAGGACATCTGGCCCCACGGCAGCAGGTAACCCATGAAGGCCTCAGCCATCAGCGCCAGGTAAATCAGCATGCCGAAGACCCACACCAGCTCACGCGGCTTCTGGTACGAACCGTAGAGCAAGCCACGGAACATGTGCAGATAAACCACGATAAAGAACATCGAAGCGCCGACGGCGTGCAACATACGCAGGATCGAGCCGTACTCGACGTCGCGCATGATGTATTCAACGGAAGCAAACGCTTCTTCCGCCGATGGCGTGTAGCTCATGGTCAGCCAGACACCGGTAACGATCTGGTTGACCAGAACGAGCAGCGCCAGGGAGCCAAAGAAATAGAAGAAGTTGAAGTTCTTCGGGGCGTAGTACTTGCTGAGGTGGTCTTCCCACATTTTGGTCGCGGGAAAGCGTGCATCAACCCAATCCATGAACTTGCTCATCACGCTTTCTCCGTATCGACGCCAATGACAATGATGTCATCGGTCTCATAGGAATGCGGGGGAACTGGCAGGTTCAAAGGCGCAGGTTGCGACTTGTAGACGCGGCCAGCCAGATCGTAGTGGGAACCGTGGCAAGGGCAGAAATAACCACCTACCCAGTCCTTGCCCAGATCCGCAGGTGCCACTTCTGGACGGAAGGTCGGCGAGCAACCCAGGTGCGTGCAGATACCGATCAGCAGCAGAACTTCTGGCTTGATCGAACGCGTTTCCGGGTCGACATAGGTCGGTTGTGTCGAGTTCTTGGAGGTCGGGTCAGACAGCTGGCCCTCGATCTTTTTCAGATTCCCCAGGATTTCCTCGGTACGGCGGACAATGAACACCGGCTGACCGCGCCACTCAGCAATCATCTGCTGACCTGGTTCGATTTTGCTGACATTCACTTTCACCGGTGCACCTGCGGCTTTCGCCTTGGCACTGGGAAACCATGACCCCACGAACGGGACCGCAGCCCCCACCGCTCCTGCAGCACCCACCACGGATGTGGCTGCTACCAAGAAGCGACGCCGGCCTGCATTCACGCCGTCATTGCTCATTCAGTCCTCTCCCATCAGCTTTGTGGCCTGTTAAATCAGGCGTCTACTAAGTAAAAATCTGAACTTATAAAAATTTTGCCGAATGGTAATGAAAAGCCCCAATTCTGACAAGGTAATTACCGAGGGGCTTCACTGCCAAGCCTTGCAGTATAGGGCTTCTACGGCTGTGGCAAGTTGTCACAGCGCAATTCTTTGATAAATCGCGCCCATAAAAAAACGCCCAGCTTCGCGAGGAAACTGGGCGTTCTTTTTGAACGCGAAAGCGAATTAACGCTTCGAGTACTGCGGACGCTTACGCGCTTTACGCAGACCAACTTTCTTACGTTCAACTTCACGAGCATCGCGAGTAACGAAGCCAGCTTTGCGCAGAGCGCCACGCAGGGTTTCGTCGTACTGCATCAGAGCGCGAGTGATACCGTGGCGGATTGCGCCAGCTTGACCACTTACACCGCCACCGATAACGGTGACGTAGATGTCGAACTTTTCAACTGTCTCGGTCAATTCCAGCGGCTGACGAACTACCATGCGGGCAGTTTCGCGACCGAAGAAATTATCCAGGGAGCGGTTGTTGATCGAGATGTTACCAGTACCCGGACGCAGGAAAACGCGTGCGGTTGCGGTCTTGCGACGGCCAGTGCCGTAATTTTGAGTCGCCGACATAATGAACTATTCCGTTAAAACTTCAGTTCTTGGGGCTGCTGAGCAGTATGAGGGTGTACAGCGCCCGCATAGACTTTCAGCTTACGATACATGTCGCGACCCAGCGGGTTCTTAGGCAGCATGCCTTTGACCGCGGTCTCGATCACGCGCTCAGGGGCTTTGGCGATCAGCTTTTCAAAGTTGATCGACTTGATGCCGCCCGGGAAACCGGAGTGGGAGTAGTAGATCTTGTCGGTGGTTTTAGCACCGGTTACACGAATCTGCTCGGCATTGATAACGACGATGTAATCGCCGGTGTCAACGTGAGGAGTGTACTCAGCTTTATGCTTGCCACGCAGACGGCTCGCGATTTCGGTGGCCAGACGACCCAGGGTCTGACCTGCAGCGTCGACGACAAACCAGTCGCGCTGTACTGTTTCCGGTTTAGCAGTAAAAGTTTTCATTCTTTATAGCCTCAGGGGCCGCCCTGTAAATTAGACGGCGGATCTTACTGAATAGTGCGTACTTTGACAAGTCAAAGGCAGCCGGATACAGACGCTTTCGGGGGCTCGGGTCGGCGCGTCCGTTCAACGGCAAGATTCTTCGGCGGCGGCGCATCACTTCCACTGCAGAAAGAGGTGCGCAATTATGCAGATTGCGAAAAATAATTCAACCTGCTTTTATGATTGTTTTGCCCAAGGAGCACCCGATGGACTATCGCCAGCTAGGCCGAACCAATCTGAACGTGAGTGCCATCTGCCTCGGAACCATGACCTGGGGCGAGCAAAACACTGAAGCTGAAGCCTTCGCCCAGATCGAACGGGCCAAGAACGCCGGGATCAATTTCATCGACACTGCCGAAATGTACCCGGTGCCGCCGAAGGCCGAAACCTACGCCACTACCGAACGCTGCATCGGCAATTACTTCAAAAGTCGCGGCGATCGCTCCGACTGGATCCTCGCCAGCAAAATCGCCGGCCCCGGCAACACCATCGATTACATCCGCGATAAAAACCTGCGACACAACCGCCAGCACATCACTGAAGCCGTGGACGCCAGCCTCAAGCGCCTGCAAACCGACTACATCGACCTCTATCAGCTGCACTGGCCGGAACGCAGCACCAACTTCTTCGGCCAGCTCGGTTACAAACACCAGACCGAAGCCAACCTCACGCCGCTGGAGGACACCCTCGAAGCGCTGGACGAGCAGGTCAAGGCCGGCAAGATCCGCCACATCGGCCTGTCCAACGAAACGCCATGGGGCACCATGCGCTTCCTCGCCCTGGCCGAAGCCCGTGGCTGGCCGCGCGCGGTGTCTATCCAGAACCCGTACAACCTGCTCAACCGCAGCTTCGAGGTCGGCCTGGCGGAAATCGCCATCCGCGAACAGTGCGGCCTGCTCGCCTATTCGCCGCTGGCGTTCGGTTTCCTGTCGGGCAAGTACGAAGGTGGCGCACGTCCACCAAAAGGCCGCCTGAGCCTCTACAGCCGCTTCAGCCGGTATTTCAACCCGCAATCGGAAGCAGCGTGCAGCCGTTATGTCGCACTGGCCCGGGAACACGGCCTGGACCCGGCGCAAATGGCGTTGGCGTTTGTCAATCAGCAGCCGTTTGTGACCAGCAACATCATCGGCGCCACAACCCTGGAGCAACTGGAGAGCAACATCGCCAGTTTCGAGCTGAAACTTTCCGATGAAGTGCTGGCGGGGATTGAGGCGATTCACAAGGATCACCCGAACCCGGCGCCTTGATCGACTCATAGTCCCCATCGCGAAAAGCTCACTCCCACAGGTTTTGCACAATCCCTGCAGGAGTGAGCCTGATCGCGATGAGGGCCTGACAGTCACCGCAAAATCAAAGCGACCGCGCAATAATCTCCTTCATGATTTCATTGGTCCCCGCATAAATCCGTTGCACCCGCGCATCGGCCCACGCTCGGGCGATCGGATATTCCCACATGAATCCGTAACCGCCATGCAACTGCACGCATTCGTCGAGCACCTTGCATTGCAGGTCAGTCCCCCAATACTTGGCCATCGCGGCGGTCGGCACATCCAGCTTGCCTTGCAGGTGCAGCTCCAGGCAGCGATCAACGAAGACCCGGCCGATCTGGATTTCAGTCGCCATCTCCGCCAGCTTGAAGCGCGTGTTCTGGAAATCGGCAATCGCCTTGCCGAACGCCTTGCGTTCACGGGTGTAATCGAGCGTCCATTTCAACGCAGCTTCGGCCGACGCCAACCCGCCAATGGCGACGGTGAGGCGCTCCTGAGGCAACTCCTGCATCAGGTAAGCGAAGCCCATGCCCGCCTGCCCCAACAGATTCTCCTTGGGGACCCGCACGTCCTGGAAGAACAACTCCGACGTGTCCTGAGCCTTCATGCCGACCTTTTCCAGGCGCTTGCCCTTGTCGAAGCCCGGGGTGTTGGCCTCGACCAGAAACAGACTGGTGCCCTTCGCGCCGGCCTTCGGATCGGTCTTGGCCACGACAATCACCAGATCAGCCAAAAAGCCGTTGGTGATGAAGGTTTTCGATCCGTTGATCACGTACTCGTCGCCATCCAGCACGGCGGTGGTTTTCACCCCTTGCAAGTCGGAACCGGCGCCCGGTTCGGTCATGGCAATCGCGGTAACCATTTCGCCGGACACCAGTTTCGGCAGGTATTTGTGCTTCAGCGCTTCACTGCCGTAATGCAGGATGTACGGCGCCACAATGTCCGAATGCAGAGAAAAACCGATGCCAGTCAGGCCGAGACGACCGACCTCTTCGATCACCACCGTGCTGTAGAGAAAGTCTGCCCCCAGCCCACCGTATTCCTCCGGCAGGTGCGAACAAAGCATCCCCGCCTCCCCCGCCTTGTTCCAGAGTTTACGGTCGATGTAGCCTTGTTTTTCCCATTGCCCGTGGAACGGCACGGCCTCTTTTTCGAGGAACGTTCGCACGCTGTCGCGAAACAATTCGTGCTCGGAACTGAACAAGGTTCTGGGGATCATGCGGCACCTGTCATTAATTGTTGGAAGAAGTTGACCTTCAGAGACTAAGCCCCGCATCCGATACAGGACACTGGACACATCAGACAAAAAATAAGACGATCCAGCCGTCTGGTGACCACTTTCCCCTATAAGAATAAAGTTGAATTATGTCTAACCAAGTCTCCACGCCCTTGCGGCGCGTCAGCATCCTGGCTATCGACCGGGTTTTCGCTTCCACCCTCATGCAAGCCAAGGATTTCTTTCATCTGGCCAGCCTGCGATACGGCAAACAACTGGGCCAGGGCCTGACACCGGCGTTCGAAACCCGGCTGGTCAGCCCCGACGGCAAACCGGTGAACAGCTTCAGCGATGTGATCATGCCGGTGGACGGCGGCCTGGAAAATGCCGACGTCATTATCCTCCCGGCCTTCTGGGACGATTTCGATACCCTTTGCCAACGTTATCCACAGGTCCTGCCCTGGTTGCGTCAGCAACACGCTCGCGGCGCCGTGCTTTGCGGTGAGGCCACCGGGGTGTTCTGGCTCGCCGAGGCCGGCCTGCTCAACGGCAAGGAGGCGACCACCTATTGGCGCTTCTTCAATGCCTTCGCCGAGCGTTTCCCACAGGTTTATCTCAATCAGGACAAGCACCTGACTGACGCCGACAACCTGTATTGCGCAGGCGGCACCACCTCGGCATGCGACCTCTACATCTACCTGATCGAACGCTTCTGCGGCGCCAACGTCTCCCAGGCCGTGGCCCGGGACATTCTCTACGAAGTGCAGCGCAGCTATTCGCCAGGACGCATCGGCTTCGGCGGACAGAAATTGCACCAGGACGTGATCATCCTGCAGATTCAGCACTGGCTCGAAGAACACTTCGCCGACAAATTCCGCTTCGAAGACGTCGCCCGCGAACACGGCATGAGCATCCGCAATTTCATGCGGCGCTTCCAGACCGCCACCGGCGACAAGCCTCTGCATTACCTGCAACGCCTGCGCATCGAAACCGCCAAGGGATTGCTGTCGGGCAGCCGCAAGAGCATCAAGACCATCAGCTATGAAGTCGGCTATGACGATGCGAGCTTCTTTGCGCGGCTGTTCCGCCAGCACACCGAGTTGTCGCCAAATCAGTATCGGCAGCAGTTTCAGCAAGCCGCCTAAGCGTCAACCCCACCACAAAATCCACTGTGTGCGAGCCTGCTCGCGAAAGCGGTATCACATCAAACATCTATGTGACTGACACTCCGCCTTCGCGAGCAGGCTCGCTCCCACAGGAAATCTGCGGTGAACAAAAAAGGGCCTGCATGTGCAGGCCCTTTTTTTATTTTCCGAATCGTCCTACGGCTTGTGCGCCCGGGACAGGAATTCGTGCGACTGCATTTCCAGCAGACGGCTGAGCGTGCGCTGGAACTCGAAGTTCAGACGACCGCCGGTGTAGAGGTCCTTGAGCTCGACTTCAGCCGAGATGATCAGCTTGACGTTACGGTCGTAGAACTCGTCGACCATGTTGATAAAGCGTCGGGCGATGTCGTCGGTGGTGACGCTCATCTGCTCGACACCGCTGAGCAACACGGCGTGGAAGATCTTGCCCAGCTCGATGTAATCGTTCTGGCTGCGCGGGCCGTCGCACAGTTCGCGGAAGTCGAACCAGGCCACGTCATCGCAGGTGCGCACGGCGCGAATTTCGCGGTTCTCGATCATCAGCACGTCATTCTCGATGGCGGCCGTGCATTCCGGAGTCAGGGCGCGGAAGCTTTTGCGCAGGCTTTCCTGAGCGGCTTCGTCCAGCGGGAAGTGGAACAGCTCGGCTTGCTCGAGGTGGCGCAGACGATAGTCGACGCCGCTATCGACGTTGACGATGTCGGTGTTCTGTTTGATCAGCGCGATGGCCGGCAGGAAGCGCGCACGTTGCAGGCCATCCTTGTACAGACCGTCCGGCACGATGTTCGAGGTCGCAACCAGGGTCACGCCATTCTTGAACAGCTCTTCCATCAGCGTGCCGAGGATCATCGCGTCGGTGATGTCGGACACGAAGAACTCATCGAAACAGATCACCCGGGCTTCGTCAGAGAAGCGCTTGGCGATGATGGTCAGCGGGTTCTTCTCGCCGCCGAGGGTCTTCATCTCTTCGTGCACGCGCTTCATGAAGCGGTGGAAGTGAGTGCGGACCTTTTCCTTGAACGGCAGCGCTTCGAAGAAGGTGTCGACCAGGTAAGTCTTGCCGCGACCCACGCCGCCCCAGAAATACAGGCCCTTGACCGGTGCCTGATCTTTCTTGCCAAACAGTTTGCCGAGCAGGCCCGGCTTGGTGTTCGACGCAGCGACCAGATCGTCGTACAGGCGCTGCAAATGACGCACGGCGGTTTCCTGCGCGGCGTCATGGAAGAATTCCGGGCGTTTCAGATCAGCTTGATATCGTTCTAGGGGCGTCATAATTCGTTAGCAAGGCAACAAAAACGGGCCGTCACTGTAGCGACGGCCCGTGGGAATGGCAATCGGCCCTTGGTCGGGTCGAGCCGTTGATTTATTCCTGAACCGGTGTCAGCGCAACCCGCAGGGCGTCGATGGCGACGTCGCGAGCGGCGTTGTCAGCAAAGGTCGGGCTGTCGGCTACGCACTCGCCTTCCAGCCAGACGCTGAAGCTCTGCTCTTCACTGCGCACATCCAACGGCTGGCCCGATTGCAGCTGCTTGGTCACTTGACCAGCGGTTTTGCCGTCGGCGAAGTTGCGCGACAACAGCAGTTGCTCGCCATCGGCCGCCAGCAGACGGAAACGGAAACTGCTGTCTTCTTCGCG
The DNA here is from genome assembly GCF_031766055.1 of Pseudomonas sp. SG20052. NCBI lineage: Bacteria > Pseudomonadati > Pseudomonadota > Gammaproteobacteria > Pseudomonadales > Pseudomonadaceae > Pseudomonas > Pseudomonas sp. SG20052. Next base: position 5,631,735 of record NZ_CP134498.1, read on the forward strand.
GAAGCTGACAAAACGCGCGGCTTTCGCGGCTTTCTTCTTGGTGGTGGCAGCGACCTGGGTCTGAGCGACGAAAGAGCGCAGGCCGACCGCTTCGCGCAGTTCGTGGAGGAACGGTGTAGCCACCGAACGCGCTTTTTTCGCGCCGAGTTGCAGCATGTCTTCCAGATCCGCCGGGCGCTCGATCAACTGGTGATAACGCTCGCGGGACTCGCCCAGCTCGCTATCGAGCAGTTGGAACAGGCGATTCTTCGCCTCGCCCCAACCCAGGCCCTGCAACAGTTCGCTGCGGAATTCATCGGACTGTGCCGGCGTGGCAAACGCCTGGAACAGGGTGAACAGGTGCGAGTTGTCCGGATCCTTGGCTTCGCCCGGCGCGCGGGAGTCGGTGACGATCCGCGAGATCGCGTCCTTCATTTCCTTGGCGCTGCTGAACAACGGAATGGTGTTGTCGTAGCTCTTCGACATCTTGCGACCGTCGAGGCCTGGCAGCGTGGCGACGCTTTCTTCGATCAGCGCCTCCGGCATGGTGAAGAATTCTTTGCCCTGGCCGAACAGGTGGTTGAAGCGCTGGCCGATGTCGCGGGCCATTTCCACGTGCTGGATCTGGTCACGACCGACCGGCACCTTGTGGGCGTTGAACATCAGGATGTCCGCGGCCATCAGCACCGGATAGCTGTACAAGCCCATGGTGATGCCCGCATCCGGGTCTTCGCCGGTCTCGACATTCTTGTCCACCGAGGCCTTATAGGCATGGGCGCGGTTGAGCAGGCCCTTGGCGGCAACGCAGGTCAGCAGCCAGGTCAGCTCGGGAATTTCCGGGATGTCGGACTGGCGATAGAACGTCACACGATCCACATCCAGGCCACCGGCCAGCCAGGTCGCGGCGATTTCCAGACGCGAGCGCTGGATGCGCAGCGGGTCGTCGCATTTGATCAGGGCGTGGTAGTCAGCCAGGAAGTAGAACGAATCGGCATTGCTGTCACGGCTGGCCAGGATCGCCGGGCGGATGGCGCCGGCGTAGTTGCCCAGGTGCGGCGTGCCGGTAGTGGTGATGCCGGTGAGGATACGGGTACGAGTCGTCATGGGTAATCGCTTGTCAGACTGCAATCAATTCGAAAGGCGCGGCAGGATCAGATCCTTGAGATCGGTCAGCTTGCCATGAAAAAAGTGTCCGCATTCTGCCACTTTCAGCAGCTCATGGGGGCGTTCGAGCTTGTCGGACCATTCGTAAACAAGTTGCGGATCGATCACTTCGTCGGTTTCCGGCTGGATCAGGGTCAGTTCACCCTGCTGCGGCAGTTGATCCTGATCGCCCAGGCGCATGACAGCCGGCGCGACCATGAACAGATGCTTGAGCTGTTCGCCCCTGGCTTCCAGGCGTCCGCCGAGACTTGCTGCAACAAAACCACCAAAGGAGAAACCGAACAGGGTCAGCGGCAACTCGGGGTGTTTGGCCCGTAGCCATTCGGCAACGGCTTGGGCGTCGTCGACTTCGCCGGTGCCCATGTCGTGGGTGCCTTCGCTGGCACCGACGCCACGGTAGTTGAAGCGCAAAGTAATCAAACCGGCGTCGCGCGCGGTGCGCTGCAGGGTCGAGACGACTTTATTGAGCATGGTGCCGCCCTGCACCGGGTTCGGGTGGCAGATCAGCGCGATGCCGCGCGGCTGCTCATTATCAAGATAAAGGGCTTCCAGTTGGCCGACCGGGCCATCAATCACTACAGGGGTTTCGCGCATAAGCAAGGAAGGAACTCCGTGACCTCGAATCGGGTCGACTCGTCTAGCAAATTGTCTGTGCCAATCTATTGCGAGTGAATCGCGGTATACAGCGCAGGTTCGAGCCGTTAACGTAAAGCAAAGCCGTTTATAGAGGAAGGACTCGTGGAACACTCGCTCTTAGTTTGGTTGTTGCCGACTCTTGCCCTGGTTGTGGGTGTCGCCATTGGTTTCCTGATCGCTCGTTTGGTGCCGAATGCCGCGCCTAGCAGCACCCAACGTCAGCTGGATGACATTCAGGAACGTTTCGACAGTTATCAGAACGAGGTGGTCACCCACTTCAACAGCACTGCAAACCTGGTCAAGAAGCTGACGGCGAGCTATCAGGAAGTGCAGGATCACCTCGCCGAGGGTGCCAACCGCCTGGCCCTGGACGAGCAGACTCGTCAACGCTTGCTGGCCGCCCTGCACGCCGATTCGGCACAGGCTCCACGGGAACGCCTGACGCCACCGCGCAATCAGGAACCGCCTCGCGACTACGCCCCCAAAGCTCCGAACGCGCCGGGCATGCTCGATGAGCATTACGGCCTGAAGAAGTAATCAGGTTTCGCGCGACACAAAAAACCTCGGACGAGTGATTGTCCGAGGTTTTTTTGTTTCTGATCGAGGATTTTTGGTGCCTGTCAAGGCCTCTTTGCGGGCCTGAACAGGCGACGCAAAAAAGCCCGCCCGATCTGAGAATCGGACGGGCCCTGTTCAACCAGGCTGGGGATCAGCCAAGCACTTCGCTGGCCACCTGATCTACCGCGCTCTTGGTGATGTCGACGATCAGGTCGGCTTCTTCCTCGGTCAAAATCAACGGCGGCGCAAAGCCGAGAATGTCGCCGTGAGGCATCGCCCGGGCAATCATGCCGCGCTCGAGACAGGCCGCCGAAACTTTCGGGCCGACCTTCAAGGCGGCGTCGAACGGCGTGCGCTGCTCGCGATCGGCCATGAACTCGACGGCGGCAAGCATGCCGTCACCGCGCACTTCACCCACCAGCGGATGGCCTTCCAGGGTTTCGCGCAACCGGCGGTTCAGGTAGCTGCCTACTTTCTCGGCGTTGGCGGTGAGGTTTTCCCGCTCCAGAATTTCGAGGTTGGCCAAGGCCGCGGCGGCGCAGATCGGGTGACCGGAGTATGTCCAGCCATGGCCCATCGCACCTTGTGATTCAGAGGCTTTTTCGATTACGTCCCATACTTTTTCGCCGACGATCACTGCCGACAATGGTGCATAGGCGCTCGTCAGGCCCTTGGCGGTGGTGATCAAGTCCGGCTGCATGCCGTAACGCTGGCTGCCCATCTTCGAACCCAGCCGACCGAACGCGCACACCACTTCATCGGCGATCAGCAATACGTCGTATTTGTTGAGCACCGCTTGAATCGCCGCCCAATAACCCGCCGGAGGAACGATGATGCCGCCGGTGCCCATCAACGGCTCGCCGATGAACGCGGCCACGGTGTCCGGCCCTTCGGCGAGGATCATTTTCTCCAGTTCGTCGGCGCAATAGCGCACGAACGCCGCTTCATCCATGCCGGCCGGCGCCTTTCGGTACCAGTGCGGGCAAACGGTGTGTTTGACGCCTTCGGCCGGCAGGTCGAAGTGCTGATGAAAAGTCGGCAGGCCGGTGAGGCTGCCGGTCATGATGCCCGAGCCGTGATAACCGCGATCGCGGGAGATGATTTTCTTCTTCTGCGGGCGACCCAATACGTTGTTGTAGTAACGCACCAGTTTGATCTGGGTTTCGTTGGCGTCAGACCCGGACAGACCGTAATAGACCTTTTTCATGCCCTGCGGCGCCCAGTCCATGATGCGGCTGGACAACTCGATGATCGCCTCGGTCGAATGCCCCACATAGGTGTGGTAATACGCCAGCTCCTTGGCCTGCTTGTAGATCGCATCGGCGACTTCGGTACGGCCGTAGCCGATGTTCACGCAGTACAGGCCAGCGAAGGCGTCGATGAAGTCGCGGCCCTCGTGGTCGCGGATGCGAATGCCCGACGCACTCTTGATGATGCGTCCCTTGAGCGCGCCGCTGGCGTGGTCATGGGCGTGGGTCGAGGGGTGCATGAAGTGCGCGCGGTCTTGTTCGAACAGGGTATCGAGTTCTTGGTTCATGACATGTCTCCTTAGAACTGGCCTTGATGGTGCAGGCAAAAGTATTTGGTTTCGACAAAGGCTTCGAAGCCCTCGGTGCCGCCTTCGCGGCCCAGACCCGAGGCTTTCATGCCACCGAACGGAATTGGATGGCCGGTGAATTTGACGCCGTTGACCGCGACCATGGCGTGATCGAGTCGGCGAATCAGCGGGTAGATCAGGTCCAGGCGATTGGAACAAATGTAGGCGGCCAAACCGTATTCGGTGTCGTTGGCCATTTCGATGGCGTGCTCAAGGGTGTCAAACGGCATCACCCCCGCAATTGGCGCGAAATTCTCTTCGCGGTAGATGCGCATCTGCGGGGTGACATCCGCGAGCACCGTCGGCTGGTAGAACAATCCCCCCAAGGCGTGAGCCTCGCCGCCGACCAAGCGTTGCGCACCGAGTTGAAGGGCGTCAGCCACACGCTCGGCCGTCACCTCGAAAGCGGCCCGGTGCATCAACGGGCCGATGTCGACAGGTTGTTCTTGATCGCCCACCAGGGCCGGACCGACCCGCAGCTCGCGAACCGCAGCGGCAAAGCGCTGGAGGAATTCCGGGTAAATCGAGCGCTGCACCATGATCCGGTTGGCCGCGCAGCAATCCTGACCGGAGGTCTGGAATTTGGCTTCTACGGCGACTTTCACCGCCAGCGCCAGATCGGCATCGGCGCAGACGATGAACGGCGCATTGCCGCCCAGTTCCAGCGAGACTTTCTTCACGTCCTGCGCTGCCGCTTGCAGCACCAACTTGCCGACGCGGGTCGAGCCGGTGAAGCTGACCGAACGCACGCGGCTGTCCTGCACCAGGGTTTGCATGGTCATCTGCGGCTCGCCCAGCACCACGTTGAACACGCCCGCCGGGAAGCCCGCCTCCTCCGCCAGTTGCGCCAGCGCCAATGCTGAAAAAGGCGTTTCATGGGCCGGTTTGATCACTACGGTGCAGCCAGCGGCCAGGGCGGCGGCCGCTTTGCGGGTGATCATGGCCGACGGGAAATTCCACGGTGTCAGCAGTGCACAGACGCCGACCGGCTCCTTGAGAGTGCCCAGATGTGCACCAGGAATGTGGCTGGGAATGTTTTGCCCATAAAGACGCCGTGCTTCCTCGGCGAACCAGGGAATGAAACTCGCGGCGTAAGCGATTTCCCCACGAGACTCGGCCAGCGGCTTGCCTTGTTCCTGACTGAGGATGCGCGCCAGGTCTTCCTGATGCTCAAGGATCAACGCCGCCCAGCGCCGCAAAATCGTCCCACGCGCATCGAGGCTTTGTTCGCGCCAGCCGGCAAAGGCCCGGTGCGCGGCATCGACAGCCGCGACAATCTGCGGCTGATCGAGCATCGGCACGTGGCCAATCAATTTCAGGTCGGCAGGGTTATGCACGGCGACACTGTGACCACTGTCGCTGTGGACCCAATGCCCATCGACGTAACACAGTGCCTTGAACAGCAGCGGATGTTTGTATGTCATGGCGGTTACTCCAAACCGTGTGCGTGGAACCATGCTAGGGCAGCTCGGCTCGGGTTATTGGGTGTTTGGCGGGGCTTGGCAGGCGGTTTTTTCTGATTGAACAGCGCAAAACCGAAGATTTTGCGGTGAGCCTTAACGAACACTGTTCTTTCAGTCAGACAAGCAGTCATGTGGGAGATTCTATGGTTGAGGGGAAACCCTCAACTGACCTTTGACTGATATTCGCTCTGCCCTTTCAGCAAGGCGAATGCCACCCGCGCAAGCTTGCGAGCCAGCATCACCAGCGCCTCAGTAGTGCTGAAGCCCCGGGCTCTTTGGGCTTCGTAAAACCCTTTCCAGGCTTTCGTACGGCTAGCCGACATCGCTGCATTGTGCAGAAGCCGGCGGGCCTCGGGGTCACCGCGCTTGGTCAAACTGCGGCGACCGTCCTTCTGTCCTGATTTAGACACCCGTAAATCCATGCCCAGGAAGGCGATAAACGCATCCGCGTTTCTAAAATCCCCGCGCTGAAATGCAGTTATCAAGCGAGCCCCAGTCAAAAATCCAATGCCTTCAACTTTCAGGCAACGTTTCAGTTGACCGAGTAAACCGGCTTCTTTGAGCTGATCGTTGATCGTCTTTTCGATCAGCGTTTCAAGCTGCTGCATGGACTTCACTTGTTCTGCAAAAGCCGCTTTCAGCAGCGGCTCATTCGACCAACTCTGCACCAGGCCAACCCTAGCCTGGACCAAGGCAGCCCGGCGGCGGAAGAGGCTCAGGAGCTGGCGGTACAGCGGTGATGGAGGGGTCCAGGGGCGCAACTCCTCGGCTTCGTTCTTCAGGTAACGGGCCAGCAACTTGGCGTCCAGCGCGTCGGTTTTGGCGCGGATTTTCACGCCTTCGCGATAATGTTTGAGTTCATAGCCTCCCACCATGTAAATCGCACATCCGGCCTCATAGGCCAGATCAGCAAAGTCCAGGTGATAGATGTTGGTCGCCTCAATGGCAATAGCCACCGTCCCCGGCAACGTATTCAGCCACTGCTTGATGGATGTTTTAGTGTTGGGAATCTCTTTAAGCAAATCGTTATCAGCCTGATAAATCACCAGTTCATTCTTGGCGACATCCACGCCCACGATCGGTTTTGATAGAGAGACCGGCATTGCCATAGGATTTCCTCCGAGATAAGGTTTGAGCACTTGAAGGGCTCACCCAGAGGCGCAGGCTTGTTCCTATCGTCGGTCTAGCCAGATGCATTCTTTATCGGCGCTTGGGTGAAAGGAGGAGGGGCGAAATCTCCCACAGTCTGTACTGCGTCAACAGTCAGAATCGAGCCTTGTCCCTCCTCCTCCCTTCAAGTCCTACCATACAAGCGAGCCAGCTCGCGAAAGCGGCGTGTCAGTCAACGTGAGCAAACCCTCTCCCACACGGATCTGTCGTGTTCAGGGCTCTTGTGCCAACTCCGCCGGCAAGGCGCCAGCGGTCTTGATGGTCTTGGTCACGATGTAGGTGAAGTAACGCTCGATGCCCAGATCGTCGAGCAGCAGCTGGTCGATAAACCGCTGGTAGTGATCGATGTCCGGCGCCTGGATCATCGCCATGTAATCCACCCCGCCACCGGTGGCGTAACAGAACGCCACTTCAGCCGCCTCGCACATGCGTTGCTCGAACCGGCGCATATCCTGTGCGGTGTGTCGGGCCAGGGTGATTTCGACCAGGACCTGCTGACTTTTGAATACCGCATTCCAGTCAATCTGCGCCCGGTAGCCCTTGATCAACCCAAGCGCTTCCAGTTTGCGCACGCGCTCCCAGGCCGGGGTCACCGATAGATTGATCGCGTCGGCCAGGCTCGACTTGGTGATCCGCCCGTCTTCGGCAAGGATTCGCAGGATTTTCAGGTCGTAGCGATCAAGCTTGTGCATGGGCCGAGGAACTCCTGTGCCATTGGGACCTTGTGGGAGCTGACTTGCCCGCTCCCACAAGGATTGTGTTACGCCAATACTTCGGCGATGACTGCCACGGTGTCACCGCACTGCACCAACCCGGGGAAATGCCGCGCCGCCAGTAAACCGCTGCGGGCCGCACGATATTCCACCGGGGCAACACCGCTGCGGGTGGCGTCATAAACCCGGGCAATCACCTCGCCCTTGCTCACGTTGTCACCCAGATCGCGACACAATTCCAGCAAGCCGTCATGTTCGCTGGCAATGAAGCAATCAGCATCCGGCATGTCGAGCATGATCGACGCAGCGGTCTGGACCTCGCCTTCGAGAATCCCGGCATGCACCAGCAGATTGCGCACCCCGCGCTCGGCGATCGCCACACTGCGTGCGCTGGACGAACCACCGCCACCCAGTTCGGTGGTGACGAAAACTTTGCCCTGTCGCTCGGCGGCTGTGTCGTACATCGCCCCCGCATCCAGCTCCAGCATGCGCATGCTGTACGGAGCATTGAACGCGCGCATGCCGGCTTCGCATCGGGCTTGCTGGTGTTTATCGGGCAGCACATGACACGCGGCGAACGGCAGGAAATCCAGGGTGCGGCCGCCGGAATGAATGTCCAGCACGATATCGGCCAAAGGCAACAAGGTCCGGTTGAAGTAATCGGCGATTTTCTCGGTCACCGTGCCATCTGGCTTGCCGGGAAAACTGCGATTCAGGTTGCCCTTGTCGATGGGCGACGTGCGCCGTCCGGCGTGGAACGCCGGGGTATTCATGAACGGGACGATGATCACCCGCCCGCTCACTTCACCAGCCGTCAGGCCCTGCGCCAGTTTGCTCAGCGCAACCGGGCCTTCGTATTCGTCGCCGTGGTTACCGCCGGTCAGCAGCGCCGTCGGTCCCTGACCACGCTGAATCACCGTCAGCGGAATCATCACCGCGCCCCAGGCCGAGTCGTCCCGCGAATACGGCAGTTTGAGAAACCCGTGCTGCACGCCTTCGCGGGCGAAATCCACCGTGGCGCTGATCGGGTTATCAGGCAATTCGCTCATGGCTCAATCCTTCACGAACAGTTGGCGTGGCACGTTGCACAACGTTTCGACACCGGTCTCGGTGATCAAAATGCTCTCGGTGATTTCCAGCCCCCAATCGTCCATCCACAGGCCCGGCATGAAGTGGAAGGTCATGCCCGGTTGCAACACGCTGGTGTCGCCGGGACGCAAGCTCATGGTGCGCTCGCCCCAATCCGGCGGATAACTGATCCCGATCGGATAACCGCAACGGCTGTCCTTGTGGATGCCGAACTTCTCCAGCACTTTGAAAAACGCGACGGCAATGTCACCCGTGGTGTTTCCTGGCTTGGCCGCTTCGAGCCCGGCGGCGATGCCTTCGACCACGGCTTTTTCGCCGTCGAGGAAATGCTGCGGCGGTTTGCCCAGGTAAATGGTGCGCGACAACGGGCAGTGATATCGCTTGTAGCAACCGGCGATTTCGAAGAACGTGCCGGCGCCCTTCTCGAATGGCGTGTCGTCCCAGGTCAGGTGCGGCGCGCTGGCATCGGCCCCGGTCGGCAACAGCGGCACGATGGCCGGGTAATCACCGCCATGACCGTCGGCGCCGAGAATGCCGCTGCTGTAGATCTCGGCCACCAGTTCGTTTTTGCGCATGCCCGGCTCAATGCGTTCAAGGATCCGCGCGTGCATGTTTTCGACGATGCGCGCGGCGATGCGCATGTAGGCGATTTCCTGGGGCGACTTGATCGCCCGCTGCCAGTTCACCAGCCCGACCGCGTCGATCAGCGTGGCCTTTGGCAGGTGTTTCTTCAGCGACAGATAGGCGGCGGCGCTGAAGTAATAGTTGTCCATTTCCACGCCAATGGTCAGCGCGTCCCAGCCGCGAGCGCTGATGACTTCGCGCGACAGGTAATCCATTGGATGGCGTTCCCGGGACTGCACATAAATGTCCGGGTAACCGATGATGTTTTCATGCCGCATGAACACGGTGCGTTTGGCGCCGTTGGCATCTTGCCCGCGCCCGAACCAGACCGGCTCGCCGTCGAGCGCCAGCAACACGCATTGATGGACGTAAAACGACCAACCGTCATAGCCGGTCAGCCAGGCCATGTTCGATGGATCAGTGACCAGCAGCAACTCGATGCCCTGAGCCTGCATGGCCGTTCGAACCCTGGCCAGACGCTGAGCGTATTCCTCCCGTTCGAACGGGAGATTGACGACTATCTGAGACATGCACATGCCCTCTGATAAATGACGCACGGATGAAAAAACGGCTTAGCTGCCGAACTGGAAACCCTTGCCGGCCGAGCGCGCACGCTCGAAGGCCAGATTGGCGATGGCGGTGTCTTGAGCGCCGGTACCGGTGAGGTCACACACGGTGATCTGTGCCGCATCGGTGCGGCCGGGACGTTGCCCGGCCAGCACCTGACCCAACTCGACCAGGCGCGATTCATCGGCCATGACGCCGGCCGCCAAGGCGTGATGCAATTCACCGAGGAGGCGGGTCTGGCTCAAGCGATCAGCCACGTAGAGGTCGGCCTGCGCCAACGCCTGGGGCGAAATTTCGTTTTTGTGTTCGGCGTCGGAGCCCATGGCAGTGATGTGCAGGCCGGGATGCAAATGGCGCGCTTCAATCAAGGGGTCACGACTGGGCGTGCAAGTGATCGCAATGTCCGCGTCGGCCATGGCCTCTTCGATACTCGCGCAAGGCGTCACCGCCAGACCGCTGCTGCGCGCCAGTTCTGCACTGAAGCTGTTTGCCTTGGCGCTGTCACGCGCCCAGACCCGCACCGATTCAATCGGACGCACCAGGCGCAAGGCCTGCAACTGCAGCGCGGCCTGCTCGCCGGCCCCGATCAGCGCAACGTTGCGACTGTCGGGCCGCGACAGGGCCCGCGCCGCCACCGCACCCGCCGCCGCAGTGCGCACGGCCGTCAGGTAACCGTTATCCAGCAACAAGGCCTCCAGCAAACCGGTGCGCGCCGACAACAGCATCATCATGCCGTTGAGGCTCGGCAGGCCGAGTGCCGGGTTATCGAAAAAGCCCGGGCTGACCTTGATCGCAAAACGCTCCAGACCCGGCAGATACGCGGTCTTCACGTCCACTTCGCCGTTGTGCTCCGGGATGTCCAGACGCAGGATCGGCGGCATTGCCACGGCGGCCGTGGCCAGCAGCACAAAGGCTTGCTCGATGGCTTCGATACTCGGCAAATCCAGCGCCACACAGGCGCGCAAATCCGCTTCGCTCAATAAGGTAATGTCACTCATCAACGCAGCGCTCCAATCGGATGGTTATTGTTGTGGGGTTCACGCATCGGCTCCGGCGAGCACGCGTAAATGCTGATCGACATCGACGTTACCGCCGCTGACCACCACCACGATCGGCCCGCGCGGCTCAATCAAGCCGTCGAGCAACGCGGCAATGCCGACCGCCGCCGCGCCTTCGAGCACCAGACGCTCTTCGCGGTAGGCATGGCGGATGGCATTGGCGATAGAGGCTTCGCTGAGCAAATGCAGGTGGTCGCACAGGTTGCGGGTCATGTTGAAGGTGTAACGATTGTCCAGCCCGATGCCGCCGCCGAGCGAATCGGCCAGGGTCGGCAACTCCTCGACTTCGACCGGATGCCCGGCTTCAAGGCTGGCGTGCATCGCCGCGCCGCGCTGCATGCTGATGCCGTGAGTGACGATGTGTGGATTGGCGCTTTTGATCGCCAGTGCCACGCCGGCAAACAGACCGCCGCCGGATAACGGCACCAGCACTTGCGCCACCTCTGGCTGCTGCTCGAGGATTTCCAGCCCGAGGGTGCCTTGCCCCGCGATGATCGCCGGGTGGTCGAAGGGCGGCAGCAATGTCGCGCCCTGCTCGCTGGCAATCCGTTCGGCTTCGCGCTGGGCATCGTCCTGAGAGTGACCGACGATGCACACCTCGGCCCCCAGATCCCGAATGGCCTGCACCTTGTTCGCCGGCACCAGGCGCGACAGGCAAATGGTCGCCCTCACACCTTGCCGGGACGCGGCATACGCCAGCGCCCGACCGTGATTGCCGGTCGAGGCGGCCACCACGCCACGGGCCTTTTGCTCGACATCAAGCTGCGCCACGGCATTGCTGGCGCCACGCAACTTGAAGCTGCCGGTCAGTTGCAGGGATTCGAGCTTGAGAAACACCGCCACACCCAAGCGCTGCGAGAGGCTGGGTGAATACTCCATGGGCGTGCGCCGAACCAACGATTCGATCCGCTGGCGAGCGAGGTAAATATCGTTCAATTGCAGTGCTGACATGACCGCATCCCAACCGAGGTGTTGGGCGCAGTCTAAGAGGGCTGGATTGTCGCGATGAATGTACTAGGGCAATTTAGCCGACAAACTTTTAGCGAACTTTTTCTCGCTCAAAAGTCATGGATCTGCGGGTACTGACCGAAGATCTCGCGCATGCCGATCAGCGCAACACGCATTTCTTCATCACTGCATTCGGCGCCCACACAGACCCGCACCGCTCGCGGCCGAGGCGTGCCGCGCACGGTGAACGGGTCAGGTGAAGTGACGGCAATGTGTTTGTGGCGCAATGCCCGGACCAGGCTGTCGATTTCCCAATGGGGCGGAATTCCGATCCAGGCGTTCAAGGCATAGGGGTGCTGGGCGATCAGGTATTCGTCCAGATACTCAGTGACCAGCGCCTGGCGGCCCGCCAGGAGTTTGCGCTGCAGGCCCACCAGGGTGTCGGCGCGACCATCACGAATCCAGCGCGCCGCGATCTCGGACACCATGGGCGTGGCCATCCAGCTGTTGACCCGCAAGATACTCTCGGTGCGCAGCGCCAGCCGCTTGGGCACGACCAGATAACCGATGCGCAAACCGGTGAGCACCGACTTGGTCATGCTGGTGCAATAGAACGACAGCTCCGGCAGGTAATGACTGATCGGCGGCGCGCGTCGCTCATCGAGCAACGGGCCGTACACATCGTCTTCAATGATGTGCACACCGAAGCGCCGGGCGATCTCGGCGATTTCACGCCGGCGGCTATCCGGCATCAGGCTGGTGGTGGGGTTGTTCAGGTTCGGTGTACAGACCAGCGCGGTGATGCGCTCGTTACTGCACATGTCTTCAAAATGCTCGGGGTCAATGCCGTAACGGTCCATCTCCAGGCCTTTAAGGGTAAACCCCAGCACCTGGGAATTGCCGATCACACCGTGGTCGGTGACGCCCTCGCACAGCACCACATCGTCCGGGCCGGCCAAGGAAGCCAGCGCGAGAAAGATGCCGTGGGCCGCGCCGTTGGTGATCAGGATGTCGTCACGCTCGACCCGTAACCCTTGTCGCCCGATCCAGTGCATGGCCGCTTCCCGGTGCGATTCGAACCCGGCAATCGGACGAAATGCATGAATCCACGGCTGATCCTCTTCGGTGCTGAGTTCGCGGCAGGTCTCGCGCCAGAACTGGTCATGCTCACGGGTGTGCATGATCCGGGTGATGGAAAAATCCACCAGGGCCCGCTCGGGGCTGTCGAGAATATAGGTGGCGACCCGATCGCTCATGCGTCGCGACACAAAGCTGCCGCGCCCGACTTCGCAACGCACCAGGCCCTGGCGCTCCAGCTCCTTATAGGCGTTGGTGACCGTCTGCACGCTGATGCCCATCGCATCGGCGACGTGCCGTTGCGGCGGCAGGCGCTGATCGTTGGCCAACACGCCTTGCTCGATGTCGTCGGCGATGGCCTGCACCAGGATCTTGTATTTGGACTCACCGCTGCGGGCGACGTCCAATGCTGCTTTCCACTTATCCATCGGCGCTAAAACCCGCGTAGGTGCCAGTGCGCACAGCATCCCGCGAGAATACATGCAAAGCAATTGTCCTAGTGCAATGCCACGATGCCCGAGGCTTTTGTATGCTCGGTTCAAGGTCGATGCCCGGGCACGCTTCAAGCCCCCACAACAAAACCAATCGACCTGTATCGGAACTGCGTCCCGCGCCATGGATCAGTCCTTATACGCTTTGCTCTTGTCACACTGCCTCCTACCACAGAGCCGTCACAGACGGGTCCACAAGAAACAGGAGATTTTATCGATGAGCAATTTCCCCACCCGCACCCCCCATGTTTTGCGTCGTCTGTTCGTGGCGTGTGCCTTGTTCGGCCTGGCTGCCAGCGCCCACGCCGCCAATACGCTGGAAACCGTCAAACAGAACAGCAGCATTCGCATCGGTTACGCCAACGAAACCCCTTTCGCCTATACCGAAACCGACGGCAAGGTTACCGGCGAATCGCCGGAAATCGCCAAAGCGATCTTCGAGAAGATGGGCATCAAGAAAGTCGACGGCGTGTTGACCGAATGGGGCTCCTTGATCCCGGGACTGCGCGCGGGGCGATTCGACGTGATTGCCGCCGGCATGTACATCACCCCGGCTCGTTGCAAGCAGGTGCTGTTTACTGATCCGCAGTACCAGCTGCCGGACGCCCTGCTCACGGCCAAAGGCAACCCGAAGAACCTGCACAGCTATGAAGACATCGCCAAGAACCCTGATGTGAAGCTGGCGATCATGGCCGGCACGGTGAACCTGGCCTATGCGCGCGACTCCGGCGTGAAGGATGCGCAAATCCTTCAGGTGCCGGACACCACCGCGCAGCTGCAAGCCGTGCGCGCCGGCCGTGCCGACGCGGCAGTGGGCACGCAACTGACCATGAAAGGCCTGGCCGCCAAGGGCGGCGAGAAAGTCGAAGCCGTCACTGAGTTCAAGGACGATCCGTCGCACATCGGCTACGGCGCCCTCGCCTTCCGCCCGGAAGACAAGGACCTGCGTGATGCGGTCAACGCCGAGATGAAAAAGTGGCTGGGCTCCGAAGAGCACCTCAAGGCGGTCGCCCCTTTCGGCTTCGACAAATCCAACGTGACAAGCAAAACGGCTGCCGAGCTCTGCGCTCAATAGTCGAAACAGGCATGGCGCCGCGGCGCGATGCCTATTTCCCCTGCTTACTCCGGATGGCCAGGTTGAATCATGGGTGAATTACTTCCGCTGTTGATACAAGGCGCCTGGGTAACCCTCCAGGTGACATTCTTCGGCTCGCTGCTGGCGATTGTCGCCGCCATTCTGGCGGCACTCGGGCGCATGTCGCCATGGCGGGCACTGCGCTGGTTTTCGATTGCTTACATTGAAGTGTTCCGCGGCACGTCGTTGCTGGTGCAATTGTTCTGGCTGTTTTTTGTGCTGCCGTTGCCGCCGTTCAATATTGAGCTGAGCCCCTACAGCGTGGCCATTGTCGGCCTCGGCCTGCACATCGGCGCTTACGGCGCCGAGGTGATGCGCGGCGCGATCAGCTCGGTCGCCAAAGGTCAGTACGAAGCGTCCACGGCGCTGAACTTCAGCGGCTACAAACGCTTTCGGCGGATCATCCTGCCGCAGGCCTTACTTGCGGCCATCCCACCCGGCACCAACCTGCTGATCGAATTGCTGAAAAACACCTCGCTGGTGTCGCTGATCACGTTGTCGGACCTGAGCTTTCGTGCCCGGCAACTCGATCAGGCAACCTTCCAGACCCTGGAAATCTTCAGCCTGGCGCTGGTGATCTACTTCGTCCTGGCGCAAGCCATCAATATCGGCATGCGCCAGATAGAGCGGCGTCTGGCTCGCGGGCGGATGCGTGGAGGTCTGTCATGACACTGTTCGACTGGACCTACGCCTGGCAAATCCTCCCCGATTTGGTGCGCGCTTCGCTCAACACCGTGGGGATTACCCTGATCGGTTTCCTGATTGCCATTGTCCTGGGGCTGTTCCTGGCGATTGGCCGACGCAGCCGCAGAGTCTGGTTGTCGTGGCCGGCAACCGGGGTGATCGAGTTCATCCGCAGCACGCCGCTGCTGATCCAGGTGTATTTCCTCTACTACGTGCTGCCCAATTACGGCGTCAGCATGACGGCCATGCAAGTCGGGATTCTCGGCATCGGCCTGCATTACGCCTGCTACATCGCCGAGGTGTATCGCGGTGGCCTCGACGCCGTGCCGCGAGCGCAATGGGAAGCGGTCACGGCGCTGAACATCGCGCCCTACAGCGCCTACCGCAACATCATCTTGCCCCAGGCCCTGCGGCCGATCCTGCCGCCATTGGGCAACTACCTGGTGGCGATGCTCAAGGACACCCCGGTGCTGTCGGCGATTACCGTGGTGGAAATCATGCAACAGGCCAAAAACATCGGTTCCGAGAACTTCCGCTACCTGGAGCCGATCACCATGGTCGGTCTGTTTTTCCTCGCCCTGAGCATCGCCTTGGCTTATCTGGTAAGGCGCCTTGAAGTGCGCCTGGAGCTACGCTAATGACTTCTCCACTCTCGACACCTACCGACCTTTCCCGGCGCAGCCATCCGTCACCGCTGCATCCGCAGGAGGCCACGGCCATGCATGAACCCAATCCGGTCAAGCCGATTGTCAGCTTCCAGGACGTCACCAAGAGCTACGGCAATTTCACCGTACTCGACCACCTGAACCTGGACGTTACGCCAGGGGAGAAAGTCGCGATCATCGGCCCCAGTGGCTCGGGCAAATCCACGCTGCTGCGGGTGTTGATGACGCTTGAGGGCATCGATGACGGACTGATCCGCATCGAGGATGACCTGCTGACCCACATGCCTAACCGCAATGGCGTGCTGGTACCGGCCAATGATCGGCATATCCGTCGCGTTCGCGGCAAGATCGGCATGGTGTTCCAGAGCTTCAACCTGTTCCCGCACATGACGGCGCTGCAAAACGTCATCGAAGCGCCGGTGCAGGTGCTCGGCATGAAACCGGCCGAAGCGCGGGAACGGGCGGCAGATTTGCTGGAACTGGTCGGGCTGGGCAGCAAACTGGGGCACTACCCTTCGCAGCTGTCGGGCGGGCAGCAACAACGGGTCGCGATTGCCCGGGCATTGGCGATGCGGCCCAAGGTCATGCTGTTTGACGAAGTCACCTCGGCGCTCGACCCGGAATTGTGCGGCGAAGTGCTCAACGTGATCCGCAAACTCGGTGCCGAGCACAACCTGACCATGCTGATGGTCACACACCAGATGGGGTTTGCCCGGGAGTTCGCTGATCGCGTGTGCTTCTTCTACAAGGGCCAGATCCATGAACAAGGCACGCCGCAGCAGATCTTCGAGCACCCGCAACAGGAACGTACTTGCGCGTTTCTCAGCGCGGTAAAAGAAGCCAACTAGGAAAGTCGCGACAGGCCAAAACCAAATGTGGGAGCGAGCCTGCTCGCGAAAGGCGGCGTGTCAGCCCAACCTGATTGTTGTCTGACACGCCGCCTTCGCGAGCAGGCTCGCTCCCACAGTTTTTTATTGCGCAGATGTTACGGGTATTGCTGAACCGTACCCGGCTGCTGCTGACCACCGTACTGCTGACCCGGAATCGCCTTCAGGTTGACTTCAACGCGGCGGTTCTGCGCCCGGCCATTGACGTCGCCGTTGCTGGCAATCGGGTTATCCGGCCCGGCACCGCGCGCCGACAGGTTGGCGCCGCTGACACCTTGCGAGGTCAGGTAGGTCGCCACGCTCTGCGCACGACGTTGCGACAGGTCCATGTTGTGCTGGCGGCTGCCGGTGCTGTCGGTGTAGCCGACGATTTCGATCTGGTTCTGGCTGAACTCCTTTAGCGAGCCGGCCAGATTGTTCAGCGGCTGATAGAAGCTGGAGGCGATATTTGCCGAATCGGTGGCAAACGTGATGTTGCCCGGCATGATCAACTTGATCTGGTCACCCTGACGCTGCACCTCGACACCGGTGTTGGCCATGCTGGCCCGCAGCTTTTTCTCTTGCTGGTCAGCGTAGTAACCGTAACCGGCAGCGGAAGCACCCACCACGGCAGCGCCAATCAGCGCGCCCTTGCCACGGTTATCATGACCGATGGCGGCGCCAGCCAAGGCGCCAGCCAGAGCGCCGAGGCCACCGTATTTAGCGGTTTTGCTCATGCCCGTGGAGCCACTGTCAGCCTGGCCCTGGTTGTCATAAGGGTTAGGCGAGGCGCAGCCAGACAGCAAGGCCACAGCCGTAGCGACAATAATCAAACGCTGCTTGGTGAACATGAAGAGCTCCTACTTTTGCATTCTGGGGTGCAACGGACAAAGGCAATGGACCTTTGCGGGTGTTGGATCGTTTTGGCCGACGAAAATTCCGTCGATTGCCTTCAAGCCCGCACAAACGGGTTCTCGCGCATTTCATCGCCCAAGCGCGTGTCCGGACCATGCCCGGTCACGACCGTTGCTTCTTCGTCGAGCGTATAGAGTCGCTGCTTGATCGACCGCACGATGGTCGCTTGATCGCCGCCCCACAAATCCGTACGCCCTACCCCGCGACGAAACAACGTGTCACCGGCAATCAGCAGCTTGGCCTCGGAAAACCAAAAGCTCATGGAACCCGGCGTATGACCCGGCGTGTGCAACGCCACGCCGCAACCGCAAGCCAGCTCTTCATCGTCGGCCAACCAGCGATCCGGCGACGGCACCGGCGTGTAAGGCACACCGAACATCTGGCACTGCATCTCCAGATTGTCCCAGAGGAACTGATCTTCTTTGTGCAGATGCAGCGTCGCGCCGGTTTTCTCCTTGAGCTGACCGGAGGCCAGGAAGTGATCCAGGTGCGCATGGGTGTGGATGATGCTCACCACCTTCAGGCCCAAGGCATCGAGGCGCGCGAGGATCAGTTCGTGGTTGCCACCCGGGTCGACCACGATGGCTTTTTTGGTGATCGGGTCGCCGATGATCGTGCAGTTGCACTGCAAAGGGCCGACGGGGAAAGTTTCGCGAATCAGGGTGGGGCTTGGAACGGTCATGGTCAGTCGATGGCCTGTATCAGACGGAAGGCGTTGGGCGTAGCTCAGGATTCTACGCCACTCGCCGATACAGATCGCCAGGCCAATTACTTGACGCCACAAAACATAAAAGTAGTGGCCATATGATGTCAAATACACCCGTTCTGGTGCAAAATCATACTTTTGTAGCGGTCGCATTCAGGAAGGGCCGCAGCGCACTCAGGAATTTCGCATGCCTTCTCCATCTGGTTACACCTTAAGCTTTTATTCTTCGCTGACCGGCATCAAACCCGTAGACAGTCTGCTGTCCGGGAGTTATTGGCTTGGTTCCAACTGGACCGTTGGCGGACCGACGAACCTGAGCTACAGCTTCATCTCCGGCAGCAATTCCTACTTTGCCACCAACTACAGTGCCGACAATGAATACTTGGCGATGTACCAGCTGTCGCAGGACCAGCGTGACGGCATTATCAGAGCGCTGAGTTCCTGGAGCGCAGTCGCCAATATCAAATTTACACAGACCACCGACAACATTTCGAACGTCGGTGACCTGCGCTTTGGCGGCTATGCGTTGATGAAGGATCAGGCTGCTGCCTGGGCCTACTCACCGTCCAACACACCTAAAGGTGGCGATGTCTGGATCGGTGACCCAGCCAACATGTCCCCTTTCACCGGTTCCTACGATTACATGACCTTTATCCACGAGATCGGTCATGCCATTGGCCTCAAGCACCCGTTCTCGCCAAACAGCTTAAACGCGACCACGATTGATCCGCTACTGGATGACGTCGCGTTCACCATAATGAGCTACAACAACAACTATTCATATTTGCCGACAACCCCGATGTTGCTCGACATTCTGGCCATCCAGAGTCTGTATGGCGCCAACAACTCATGGATGACCGGCAACAACGTTTATTCCTGGGCTGCAACCCAATCAGTGTTCGAAACGATTTGGGACGCTGGCGGTATCGATAGCATCGACGGCAGCAATCAATTGGCGGCCGTGCGCATCAACCTCAATGAAGGCCAGTTCAGCCAGATCGGTAAAGCATTCACCGACCAGAGCGGCAATGCCTTCAACGAAGGACTGGCAATCGCGTATGGCGCGAAAATCGAAAATGCTACGGGTTCGAGTTTTGATGACACGCTGATTGGCAATGCGCTGGATAACATCCTCAATGGTATGGCAGGCGCTGACACCATGAACGGTGGCGCGGGTAACGATACCTACGTCGTCGACAACATCGGTGATGTAATCGTCGAAACCGGCACCTCGCTGTCAGAAATCGACACCGCCTATTCCTACATCGATTACGCACTGGGCGCCAACGTCGAGAACCTGACCTTTGTCGGTGGCGCCAATGTCAATGCCACCGGCAACGCATTGAACAACATGCTTAACGGTAATATCGGCAACAACATTCTGGATGGAGGTGCAGGCTCCGACCTCATGGCAGGCGACACCGGCAACGACACCTACATCGTCGACAACATTGGCGACGTCGTTAACGAGACCAGCACCCTGGCCAACGAGATCGACACCGTGCGCTCGTCGGTCAACTACAGCCTGAGCGCCAACGTCGAGAACATGGTATTGACCGGCACTGCCGACATCTACGCCATCGGCAATGCCCAGAACAATGTGCTCACCGGCAACGATGGCGACAACCGGCTCAATGGCGGTGAAGGCCTGGATACCATGATCGGTGGCAAGGGCAATGACTACTACGCGGTGGATCAGTCCGGTGAACTGGCGCTGGTGCAGGAAAACGCCAATGAAGGCAATGACGCCCTCTATGTCATGTACAACGCCACAGCGCAGGACCATACCGTCGACCTGAACCTGAGCAGCCTGCAAAACGTCGAAAACGTCCAGTTGCTGGGCAACGGTGCCTTCACCTTGCTCGGCAACGGCCTGAACAACAGCCTGACCGGCAACGCCGACACCAACGTCCTCGACGGCGGCCTCGGTGCCGACATCCTGACCGGCGGCGCCGGCAATGACACCTACTTCGTCGACAACGCCGGTGACGTGGTGGTTGAAACCAGCACCCTGGCCAGTGAAGCGGACACGGTCATGTCCTCGATCAGCTACACCCTGAGCGCCAACGTCGAATACCTGGGCCTGACTGGTACCGCCAACCTCAATGGCACTGGCAACGCCTTGAACAACGTGTTGATAGGCACCAGTGGCGACAACGTCCTCGACGGCGGTCTCGGTACCGATCTCATGACCGGTGGTCTGGGCAACGACACCTACATCGTCGACAACATCGGCGACGTCGTTAACGAGACCAGCACCCTGGCCAACGAGATCGACACCGTGCGCTCGTCGGTCAACTACACCCTGAGCGCCAACGTCGAGAACATGGTGTTGACCGGCACTGCCGACATCTACGCCATCGGCAATGCCCAGAACAATGTGCTCACCGGCAACGATGGCGACAACCGGCTCAATGGCGGAGAAGGCCTGGATACCATGATCGGTGGCAAGGGCAACGACTACTACGCGGTGGATCAGTCCGGTGAACTGGCGCTGGTGCAGGAAAACGCCAATGAAGGCAATGACGCCCTCTATGTCATGTACAACGCCACCGCGCAGGACCATACCGTCGACCTGAACAGCTTGCAAAACGTCGAAAACATCCTGCTGCTGGGCAACGGTACATTCAACCTCACCGGCAACAGTCTGGACAACAGCTTGACCGGCAACGCCGACGCCAACGTCCTCGACGGCGGCCTCGGTGCCGACGTCCTGACCGGCGGCGCCGGAAACGACACCTACATCGTCGACAACATCGGCGACGTCGTTAACGAGACCAGCACCCTGGCCAACGAGATCGACACCGTGCGCTCGTCGGTCAACTACAGCCTGAGCGCCAACGTCGAGAACATGGTATTGACCGGCACCGCCGACATCTATGCCATTGGCAATGCCCAGAACAACGTGCTCACCGGCAACGATGGCGACAACCGGCTCAATGGCGGTGAAGGCCTGGATACCATGATCGGTGGCAAGGGCAACGACTACTACGCAGTGGATCAGTCCGGTGAACTGGCGCTGGTGCAAGAAAACGCCAACGAAGGCAGTGACGCCCTCTATGTCGTGTACAACGCCACCGCGCAGGACCATACCGTCGACCTGAACCTGAGTAACCTGCAAAACGTCGAAAACATCCTGCTGCTGGGCAACGGTGCCTTTACCTTGCTCGGCAACGGCCTGAACAACAGCCTGACCGGCAACGCCGACGCCAACGTCCTCGACGGCGGCCTTGGTGCCGACGTCCTGACCGGCGGCGCCGGCAATGACACCTACTTCGTCGACAACGCCGGCGACGTGGTGGTTGAAACCAGCACCCTGGCCAGTGAAGCGGACACGGTCATGTCCTCGATCAGCTACACCCTGGGTGCCAACGTCGAATACCTGGGCCTGACCGGCACCGCCAACCTCAATGGCACCGGCAATGCCCTGAACAACGTGCTGGTAGGCAACAGTGGCGACAACGTCCTCGACGGCGGTCTCGGTACCGACCTCATGACCGGTGGCCTGGGCAACGACACCTACATCGTCGACAACATTGGCGACGTCGTTAACGAGACCAGCACCCTGGCCAACGAGATCGACACCGTGCGCTCGTCGGTCAACTACAGCCTGAGCGCCAACGTCGAGAACATGGTATTGACCGGCACTGCCGACATCTACGCCATCGGCAATGCCCAGAACAATGTGCTCACCGGCAACGATGGCGACAACCGGCTCAATGGCGGTGAAGGCCTGGATACCATGATCGGTGGCAAGGGCAATGACTACTACGCGGTGGATCAGTCCGGTGAACTGGCGCTGGTGCAGGAAAACGCCAATGAAGGCAATGACGCCCTCTATGTCATGTACAACGCCACAGCGCAGGACCATACCGTCGACCTGAACCTGAGCAGCCTGCAAAACGTCGAAAACGTCCAGTTGCTGGGCAACGGTGCCTTCACCTTGCTCGGCAACGGCCTGAACAACAGCCTGACCGGCAACGCCGACACCAACGTCCTCGACGGCGGCCTCGGTGCCGACATCCTGACCGGCGGCGCCGGCAATGACACCTACTTCGTCGACAACGCCGGTGACGTGGTGGTTGAAACCAGCACCCTGGCCAGTGAAGCGGACACGGTCATGTCCTCGATCAGCTACACCCTGAGCGCCAACGTCGAATACCTGGGCCTGACTGGTACCGCCAACCTCAATGGCACTGGCAACGCCTTGAACAACGTGTTGATAGGCACCAGTGGCGACAACGTCCTCGACGGCGGTCTCGGTACCGATCTCATGACCGGTGGTCTGGGCAACGACACCTACATCGTCGACAACATCGGCGACGTCGTTAACGAGACCAGCACCCTGGCCAACGAGATCGACACCGTGCGCTCGTCGGTCAACTACAGCCTGAGCGCCAACGTCGAGAACATGGTATTGACCGGCACTGCCGACATCTACGCCATCGGCAATGCCCAGAACAATGTGCTCACCGGCAACGATGGCGACAACCGGCTCAATGGCGGAGAAGGCCTGGATACCATGATCGGTGGCAAGGGCAACGACTACTACGCGGTGGATCAGTCCGGTGAACTGGCGCTGGTGCAGGAAAACGCCAATGAAGGCAATGACGCCCTCTATGTCATGTACAACGCCACCGCGCAGGACCATACCGTCGACCTGAACAGCTTGCAAAACGTCGAAAACATCCTGCTGCTGGGCAACGGTGCCTTTACCTTGCTCGGGAACGACCAGAACAACACCCTCACCGGCAACACCGACGCAAACACCCTGAACGGTGGGGCCGGCACAGATACACTCATCGGCGGCGCCGGTGCCGACAAGTTCGTATTCAGCAGCGTCAGCGACATGGGCACAGGCGGCAACCGCGACGTCGTTACCGACTTCAGCACCTTGCAGGGCGACAAGATTGATCTGTCGCAGTTCGACGCCAATCTGCAGGTCAATGGCTTCAATGGCTTTACCTTCATCGGTGCCGGGGATTTCACAGGCGCCGGGCAGCTGCGATTCGTCGATCACGTGCTGTCAGGTAATGTCAGCGGCAATGCGGGTGCCGACTTCGAAATCCAGCTGGTCGGGGTGAATACCTTTAGCGCCACCGATCTGGTGGCGTAACGTTTTCGCCACCCGCACTAATAAAAACGCCCCGACTTGATCGGGGCGTTTTTATTGGCGGTGTGAGCGTTGTGACGCTAGGTCAACAGTCCCAACTCTTTAGCTCGCGCCACCGCCTGCGTCCTTCGCTCAACCCCGAGTTTGCTATTGATGTGACTGGCGTGGGTCTTGACCGTGTGCAGCGAGATGAACAGCTGATCGCTGATTTCCTGGTTCGAGCACCCTTGGGCGATCAGGCGCAGGACGGCCAGCTCACGGGTGCTGAGCTGTTCCGTTGCGGGGGATGCTTCCAGTGTCGGGCGAGCGGCCATGGCTGGTAGTTTTTCGGTCAGTTCCTGCGAAACGACTGTAGGAGCGCATAGTTGCAGTTGCCCGCGCAGCCAGTCCGGGTGTTCGGCCAGCAATCGGTCGAACGGTTGCAGGACGCCACCAGCTGCCGCTTCCAGTGCCTGGGCAAACGCCTTGCGCGCCTCGGGCTCACGCCCGACCGAAAGCAACAGGGTGATTTTCTGCGTCAGCGCCATCACGCTGAGCATTTGCCGTCCCGATTTCTGCCCATGCTCAAGCAGCGCGTTCAAACGCCCCTCGGCCAGCATCGGCTGCCCCTGGATCACCTCCAGCAAGGCTTGCTGCAATTCGATATGCAGCGGCAGCTGTGGATGGAATTCCGGCGGCGCTGCCGCGTGGTCGCCGTTGTAGGTCTGTCCCAATCGCGCCAGCCAGGCTTCGGCCAGATCGGTTCGGCCCTGGGCCAGCCAGAGCTCGCATTTGACCAGGGTGATCATCGCCAGGTAGTAGATCGGCGGCACGTCCCAGATGTGCATCAGGCGTTCGGCTTCGGCGAGTTCGGCGAAGGCTTTGGCGAACTCGCCGCTGCTGCCCTCGAGCCGGGCGATCACGCAGTGGCCGATCAACACGCTGATATCGCGACAGGCTCGGGCTTCATTCAAGCCGGCTTGTAGACGCACCCGCGCGGCTTGCGGCTGCAAGCGCACGGCCAGCAAAAAGCCCTCGTACAAGGTCAGGCGCGCACGCACGGCATAAAGCCGTTGCGGGGATAAGCCTTGCAGGCGTTGCAGCCCCTGACGGACCTCCTGCAACGAGCGCAGGATTTCCCCGCGCGCTTGCAGCACACGCGCGCGGTCGTAATGGGCCAGCGCTTCGAACAGTGGGTTGCCGACCCGTTGCGCCAATTCCAGCGATTCGCGGTTCAAGCTGCGTGCACGCCACAGGTCGCCGTCGGCGATCGCCAGGTTGGACAGCGTAGAAAGACACATCAGCCGTTGCCCGTAGCGCTTGGCCGGCAGACTATCCAGCGCTTCGGTGCAGTAAAGTTGCGTGAGCGCGCGATTGCCGCGCCCCCGGGCGATGATGCCACTCAGGGCCAGCCATTGCGCCAGCATGGACTTCTGCGCAGTGGCCGACGGGGCTGGCAGGAAACGACTCAAGTGCGCCGCCAGCTCCTCCGCAGCGTCCAGCTGACAGGCCAGTCCCAACGCCCAGCTGTAGAGCACAATCAGGCGCGGCGTGCTGATCAGCAGGCTGTCGGGCAAGTCCATCTTCCAGCGCAGCAGCATGCCGACATTCTGTTCGGCGAGCAGTTGTTCTTCAGAGAGGTTTTGCACCAGGTTCGCTGCAACGTCCAGGTGTCCGGCGCGCAACGCCTGCTCCACCGCTTCGTCGAGCAACCCCTGCGCATTGAACCAGCGACAGGCGCGCAGATGCAGGCTGGCGGCCGGCACGATTGACTGGGCGGCGGGCCGGGTACGCAGCAGGTCGGAAAACAAATGGTGATAGCGATACCAGTGACCGTGCTCGTCCAGCGGCACCAGAAACACTTGGTGCGCCTGAAGGAAACGCAGGATTTCGGCACTGTCATGGGCCTCGCGGACCGCGTCGCAGAGCTCGCTGCAAAAACGTTCCTGAGGCGCGGTGTCGTACAGAAACGACTGCACTTCGGCGGGCAGGCAATCGATGACTTCTTCGAGCAGGTAATCGCGAATCAGACCTTCTCCGCCGTGCAACGACTGCGGCAATGCACCGTCGGTACCGGCTTCGGACGCCGCCAGCAACCAGAAACGCAGGCCGGCGACCCAGCCTTCACTGCGTTGGATCAGGTTTTCCAGTGCCTCGCCACGCAATGAACTGCTGTGCCGATCGAGCAACGTGAGGGCTTCATCGTGGGTCAGTCGTAGGTCCTGCTCATGCAACTCAAGCAATTGCCGCGACAAGCGCAAACGCGCCAGATGCCAGTCCGGACGCTGTCGGCTGGTCACCATGACCAGCAAGCCATCGGGCAAATGATTGAGGAAAAACTGCAAGCAACGATCCAGCACAGGACCCTGCGCCAGGTGATAGTCATCCAGCACCAGCAGCAAAGGTGTCATCGGCGAAAGGTGGATGGCCAGTTCATCGAGCAACCCGTCCAGCCATTCTTCGAAGGCGAAGGGCTGATGGCGCTGGCGCATTTTCAACAGACCCAGGGCCTGGCTGCCGAGCTTCGGAAAGTAATCCTGAAGACCTTCGAGCAACCGCTCGAGGAAACGCCCCGGATCGCTGTCTCGAGGACTCAACCCCAACCACAGACTGTGCCAATGGGCCGGCAGCCCCTGACAGAACTCCACCGCCAGTGAGCTCTTGCCGAACCCGGCGGGTGCACTGACCAGCAACAGCCTGCCACCGAGGCCAGCACTCAGGCGCTCGCACAGGCGAGGCCGCAGCACATGGCCGTCGGGCAACGGGGGCCGAAAAAAGCGCCCGTCCAGTGCCGCGACGGCAACGCTTGCAGGGCCCGGGAGTGGGGACAGATCAGTCATGGCCGGCTCTTGTTTGAATTGCGGGTGGCGGCGTTGCAGATGTCCGCAGACTATCGGTAAACGAAGAGGGAATGAAGGTTATTGCTACAAATGGCTACAAAAAGAATACAAGCAGAAGTTGCGGGGCTTGAGATGGAGTTTTCCTGACAGCCCGTGTCGCGTCCATCGCGAGCAGGCTCGCTCCCACAGTTGACGGCGCTCTCATGGAAGAGCGCGTTACCTGTGGGAGTGAGCTTGCTCGCGATAGGCCGTCATCGACACTGAAGATTCACAGTGAGAAATCCGGGCAAAAAAAAAACGCCCCGAACCAGTCGGGGCGTTTTTCGAGGATGCGGCCTCTGTTCAGTGCAGGTTAACGAACCCCGTCCTGACGCAGCGCAGCGGGGGTGAAATCGCTGGTGGTCGCGGTGAAGCCGAAGTCATACGCCGACTTCTCTTCGTTCTTCATGCCCAGTGCCAGGTAACGGCCCGATTGCAGGTCGTACAGGGTTTCCAGGGTGTACCACGGCACTTGCACGTTGTAGTAGTTCTGGGAGTGAGCTTCCGCCACACGCCACAGTTGATTACGGCCGTCGTAGTGGTCGATCACCGCGGCTTGCCAGGTGTCTTCGTCGATGTAGAAGTCGCGCTTGGCGTAGATGTGACGCTGACCTTCCTTCAAGGTAGCCACCACATGCCAGACCCGGCGCAGCTCGTAGCGAGCCAGGTCCTGGTTGATGTGACCGGCCTTGATGATGTCGTCGTACTTCAGTTGCGGTGAATCGAGCTTGTAGCTGTCGGAGGCAATGTACATCTCTTTCTTGCCTTCGAGCTTCCAGTCGTAGCGATCCGGCGCACCGTTGTACATGTCCAGGTTGTCGGAGGTCCGCAGGCCATCAGCCGCAGTACCCGGCCCGTCATAGGACACTTGTGGCGCACGACGCACTCGACGTTGACCGGCGTTGTAGACCCACGCCGAACGTGGCTCTTTAACCTGATCGAGGGTTTCGTGCACCAGCAGCACACCACCGGCCAGACGTGCCGGCGCGGTCACTTTCTGCTTGAAGTAGAACAGGATGTTGCCCGGATTCGCCGGATCGTAGTCCTTCATCTTGTCGCGGAACACGAACTGATCCTGGAAGTACACCAGGCTGTAAGAGCCGTTCGGTTGTGGCGTCGCCTGGGTCACCAGGCGGGTCACGCTGCCTCCGCGATAACGGGTGATGTGGTTCCAGATGACTTCAACGCCGGTTTTTGGAATCGGGAACGGTACGGCGGTTTCGAAGTTTTCCAGGCCGTTGCCGCCAGACACGAGGTTGGTGTTGGTGGCGTTTTTCTTGATGGAGGCGAACACGGCATCCGGCACGGTCGCGCCACGATGGGACGGGTAAACCGGCATCTTGAAGGTTTCCGGGTAGCGCTTGAACATCGCGTACTGGCCCGGAGCGAGCTTGTCTTTGTATTGGTCGACGTTCTGCGCAGTGATGGTGAACAGCGGTTTTTCACTGGCGAACGGGTCAGACAGGAAGCCTTTGCCGTCGACGGCGCCGGCGTTTTTCGCCATCGGTTTCCAGGCCGGGATCGAACCGTCAGCGTTGCCCGCCATCTCGGCGCCCATCGGCGTCAGGCTCTTGCCCAGTTTGTCCGCTTCGGCAGCAGGCACTGCCGCCATGACGCTGGTCGCCAGCAGCGAAAGCCCCAGAACTCCAGCGTGGAACAGACTCTTTGTTATTTTCATATGTGTGTTCGTCCTGAAAAAACAGTGCTTAGAAGTTCACGCCGAAGCTGAGCGCAACGAAGTCGCGGTCATCGACGGTGGTGTACTTGCCATCAAAGAAGTTGGTGTAGGCCAGGCTCGCGGTGTAGGTGTTCTGGTATTCGGCATCGACACCCAGGCTCACCGCTTTGCGACCTTCTTCGAAGTTGCCGCCAGGGCCTGGCGAGTAACCGTCCACGTCGTGGGACCAAGCCACGTTCGGCTTGAGGTTCACACCGGCGAACACGTCGTTGTATTCCCAGATGGCGCGACCACGGTAGCCCCACGAAGTCGACGTGGTGAAGCCGTCACTGTTGCAGTTGCGGCTGCGGTTGTTGGTTGGAGTGCCTGGGCCGGCGCCGTTGATGGTGCTGGTGTTGAGGGCCACACACGTATTCGCCCCGCCAGTGGCTGGCAATGCACCCGGACCGTAGACCGGATCGCGGCCATAACGGAGGTCGGAAGTGCTTTCCAGGCCGCCGACGTGAGTCACGCCCACTTCGCCCACCAGGGTCAGACGGCTTGCGCCCATGACCTGGTCAAAGAAGTGCGTCAGGGTGGTCTGGAATTGGGTGATTTCTTTACGACGATAGCCGTGCAGGTCTTGACCCGGGCCGGCAGAGAGCAGCGAAGCGTTACCCAGGGCACCGCCCAGAGGTCGTACACCGGCGAACAGAATGTCGGTGGAGTTGAGCTGCACCGGTGCGTTCGGACGGTAGCTCAGTTCACCGCTCCACGCCGTACCGGTAGGCAGGGTGGTAGAGAAGCTCAGGCCGTAGAGGCGAATGTCTTCAGGGTATTCGATGAAGTATTTCGAGTTACCTGCCACCAGCAGCGGCGCGAGTGCGGCGAACGGTCCTGGCAGAGAAGCCGCGGTGTTATAGACCGACTGCGGCGCACCCGTGGCGCTGAAGATCGGCGCACGGCTGTGGTAGTTCATGAAGTAGGCACCGAACTCGGTGTCCAGCGGCTCGAACATGTACTTGAGGGACGCGCCCCACTGGCCGCTGTCGCGAGCATCACGATCGCCGCCACGCTGGACCAGCACACCTTCCTCGTTGACATTGACGCCGTTGGCGGCCAATGGACCCAACGCCACGGCTGGAATCTGCGAACGCTTGTTCAGCACGCGAAGGTTGTCGGTGCAACCATCGGCAACGATGTCCGGCTGCGAGAAGAACGTGCCGCAGTTATCGACAACGGTCTGGTCCCATTCCAACTGGTAGAAGGCTTCTGCCGACAGGTTTTCGGTCAGGCTCTGGGACACATAGAACATGTTGACCGGGATCAGGCCTTCCTTGATCTCGGCACCCGGACGACGGAACGCAGACACGTCGATCGGGTTGATCGAGTTGATGCCGCCGCCGATGAAGGTACTTTCACCCCAGCTCACTACCTGCTTGCCCAGACGCACGGAACCCGGCTGATCGGCAACGGAGTAGTTGTGGTAGACGAAGGCGTCGAGGATTTGCCCGCCGGAGGACTTGGCGCCTTCCTTGCGGTTGTTGTCGCTGATGTCCTTGAACGGACGGCTTTCGTCCTTCAGTTCAAAGTCGTACCAGTATTTGCCACGGACGAAAACGCCAGTGTCGCCATATTTCAATTCAAGGTCATGGATGCCCTTGAAGATCTTCGAGAAGGTTTTCCCGCTTTCGAAGTTCAGGTGACCGTCATCAGAGGTCTGGGACAGGCCGCTGCCACCGTTGTTCACGCCAATGAGGTTCTTGTTGGCACTCTCGGTAGACCAGCTGGAACCGATCGAGAGGGAAGAATCGAACTGACCTTCGATTTCACCAACGTTGAAACTGACGCCGAATGCAGGCCCGGCGAGCGAAGAGGCGAGACTGACCGCCAGGGGCAATTTCGCCCGGCGCCAGAACGTGTTTACTGATGTCATCGACGCTACTCCATGTGCATTATTGTTATGGCAGTTAGCACTTCTAAAAACGTTGTGGATGACGGGGAGCCAAGGCGTCCCGAAGTCACTCCAAATTGCATCGCCCCGTTTTGTGCGTGCGCTCCGTTCTTAAAAATCCTTGAGCGGACTATAGCCAGCAGGTAGTAGAGCTTGATCCCTCTAAAGTGTGATTTGCAGCTGCCGGCCACTCTGGAACAGTCCTTTCGCCAGTCCGACACATGTCGGCATGCCAAGGATGGCTGAAAATTCGGATTTCACAAGCCAAGCGCTTGCTTGGTGGGGCTGGCGTGCCCTTTCGGGCACACCAGAAGGCGCTTAAAGCGTCGAGAGGAAGGTGCTGTTGTTGGCCTGCCATTCAGTGATGTCTAGGCGGATGCGCTTCTTGTCGAGTTTGCCGACACTGGTCTTGGGAATTTCAGTAACAAGGGCGATCTGGCTCGGGATCGCCCACTTGCTCAGGTGGCCCAACTCTACGAATGGCTTGAGGTGTTCCTTGAGCTCTTTAGCCCCGATCTCATGCCCTTCGCGGATCACCAGCAGCGCAAACGGGCGCTCGCCCCACTGTGGATCGGCGATGCCTACCACTGCTACTTCGCGTACCGCCACGTGACGGCTGATCAGATCTTCGAGGTCCAGGGACGAGATCCACTCGCCGCCGGTCTTGATCACGTCTTTGATGCGATCACGAATGTCGATCACGCCCATGCTGTCCAGCGTCGCCACGTCGCCGGTGTGCAGCCAGCCCCCGGCCCAGAGCTCGGCACCCTTTTGCGGTTCGTTGAAGTAGCCTTCGGTGAGCCACGGCGCACGCAGCACCAGTTCGCCCTGAGTCTCGCCATCGGCGGGCAGGAAGTTGCCGTCGGTGTCGACGATCGCCGCCTCCACCAGTGGCCCCGGTACGCCGGCCTTGATGCGATACGTGGTGCGTTCGTCTTCGGTGCCGGCCATCAGCTCATCGTTGAGGTGGGCACAGGACACCAACGGCCCGGTTTCCGACATGCCATAAGCGGCGGTCAGCTGAATGCCCTTGGCCTTGGCCGCTTCGTACAGTGCACGGTTCAGCGCACTGCCGCCGATGACGATTTTCCAGCCGCCGAAATCGGTGCTCTGCGCCGCCTTGGAATTGAGGACCATCTGCAGGATGGTCGGCACGCAGTGGGAAAAGGTGACCTTCTCCTTGCGCCACAGCTCCACCAGGTACTCCGGGTCGTAACGGCCGGGATAAACCTGCTTGAGCCCGAGCATGGTCGCCACATACGGCAAGCCCCAGGCATGCACGTGGAACATCGGCGTGATCGGCATGTACACGTCGTTGGTGCCCAGCAGCCGCACGCTGTCGATGGCGCCCATGATGGTCGACACGCCCATGGTGTGCAGCACCAGTTGCCGGTGGGTGAAGTACACGCCTTTAGGGTTGCCGGTGGTGCCGGTGGTGTAGAACGTGGTCGCGACCGAGTTTTCGTCGAAGTCATGGAAGTCGTACTGCGTGCTCGCGGCCGCCAGCAACTGCTCGTACTCGCCTACCAGGTTCGGCAAGTCGGCGGTTTTTTCCGGCAGATCTGTCAGAAGCAGGGTTTTCTCGACCGTGGTCAGGTGCCCGGCAATCGCCTGGTACAGCCCGACGAATTCGCTGTTGACCAGCACGAAGCGGTCCTCGGCGTGGTTCATGGTGTAGAGGATCTGTTCCGGTGACAGGCGCACGTTGATGGTGTGAATCACCGCGCCGATCATCGGGATGGCAAACATGCATTCCAGATACCGATGGCTATCCCAGTCCATCACCGCCACGGTATCGCCGGCCTTGACCCCGGCCGCCGTGAGCACGTTGGCCAGCCGCGCGACCCGCTCGATCAGGGTCGGATAGCTGTAGCGCAACTGGTCGCGGTAAATGATCTCGCGGGTTTTCTCGTAACGAGCGCCGGACATCAGCAGCCGTTTGATCAGCAACGGATACTGGTAAGCGCCTTCGGCTGGGGGGATAACGCGAGTCTGCAACATAAGAATCCCTTTTCTGACTGCACGGTGTTGGCTTCAAGAGGCAAACACTCTAGAACCCTTATACGCCGGCCAAATCAGCCAAAGGAATGATTTGCAGACCCGTACAAATGCTAGCTTTGCGCCAGCATTTGCGGGGATTCGTGATCCAGGGCTCTGCGCGATCAATGCATCTCGGTAAAAGCGAGTTTGACGCCGATGGCGATCAGCACCACACCCATGGTCCGGTCGAACCAATGGCCCATCCGCGCAAAACCGGCGCGCACGCGCTGCTGGCTGAACAGCCGCGCCACCAGGCAGAACCACACGGCCGTCGCCGCCGCGAGATAGAGCCCGTAGCCTGCCTGTACCGCCAACGGCGTGTGCGGGTTGATCACCACGGTGAACAGAGACAAAAAGAACAGCGTGGCTTTGGGGTTCAGGCCGTTGGTCACGAAACCTGAGGTGAAGGCACCGCGGGGTGTGCGCTCGCCGGCTTCCTTGTGCAAGTCGTCGGTGACGGCTTTAGCCGGTTGCGCGCGCAAGGCCTTGTAGCCGATGTACAGCAGATACGCGGCAGCCGCCCATTTCAAGGCGTTGAACAGCACGATCGACTGCGACACGATCAGGCCGATGCCGAGCAATGAATAGCCGACGTGCAGGAAAATCGCCGTACCGACGCCCAGCGCTGTCCAGGTCCCGGCGCGACGGCCATGAGTCACGCTTTCACGCACCACCACGGCGAAATCCGGGCCGGGGCTGGCGACGGCGAGCAAGTGAATCAGGGCAACGGTCAAGAACTCTGTCCAGTACATGGGGGCTCCTTTGGGGTAGATCGATCAAAATGAAATTCACAGGTCAACGCCAACCCCTGTAGGAGCGAGCCTGCTCGCGATGCGATCTGACATTAAACAAAGGTGTTGAATGTTAATGACCCATCGCGAGCAGGCTCACTCCCACAGGTTTCGCACCTGGCCTGCAATGCGTAACTATATGTTTCATCTGGTAGGCTCGGCAGATTACGCCTTCAGTTCACCGCACAAAAGGTACAGTTGATGACGAACTCTCGCCGCGCCGTTTTCCTCGACCACCCTTCCCTGGACCTGGGCGACCTCGATCTCAGCCCGTTGCGCGACTGCTTTGACGACTTGCAGCTATTCGCACAGACCACGCCGGAGCAGGTGATCGAACGTCTCAAGGGCGCCACCGTGGCCATCAGCAACAAGATTCTGATCGACGCCAACGCCATCGCCGCCAGCCCTGATCTGAAGCTGATCCTGATCACCGCTACCGGCACCAACAACGTCGACCTCGCGGCCGCTCGTGCCCACGGCATCACGGTCTGCAACTGCCAGGGCTACGGCACACCGTCGGTGGCGCAGCACACGATCATGTTGCTGCTCAACCTGGCCACGCGCCTGGCGGACTATCAGAAAGCCGTGGGTGAAGGCCGCTGGCAGCAAGCGAAACAGTTCTGCCTGCTGGATTACCCGATTGTCGAACTTGAAGGCAAAACCCTCGGCCTGCTCGGCCATGGCGAACTGGGCGGCGCCGTCGCACGGCTGGCCGAAGCCTTCGGTATGCGCGTGTTGCTGGGGCAGATTCCGGGGCGCCCTGCCCGGCCGGATCGCTTGTCGCTGGATGAACTGCTGCCGCAAATCGATGCGCTTACCCTGCACTGCCCGCTCAACGAACACACCCGCCACTTCATTGGTGCCCGCGAACTGGCCTCGATGAAACCCGGCGCGTTCGTGGTCAACACCGCACGCGGTGGCTTGATCGATGAACAGGCACTGGCCGATGCCTTGCGCAACGGTCATCTGGGCGGCGCGGCGACCGATGTGCTGAGCGTCGAGCCACCGACCGCCGGCAATCCGTTGCTGGCCCACGATATTCCACGGCTGATCGTCACGCCGCACAACGCCTGGGGCAGTCGCGAGGCGCGGCAAAGGATCGTCGGTCAGTTGACCGAAAACGCGCAGGGATACTTCAGCGGTAAAGCGCTGCGGGTCGTCAGTTGATAGACTGCGGCACTTTTTTTCACAGGAGCAGTTATGGATCCGCGCAGTGAAGTACTGCTTCGTCAGGCCGACTTATTTCAGGGTTCGGTGCTGCTGGCCGGTTTGCCCGCCGACGACTTGCTGGGCCGTCTGCCCGACGCCCATGGCTGGTGCTGGCATGCCGGTGATCAAGCGGCGCTGGAGGCGCGTTTTGCCGAGCGCAGCCATTTTGGTGTGACCGCACCCGAGCGTGAGTTCGAGACGGCGGTGGTGTTTTTACCCAAGTCCAAGGACCTGACCGATTACATTCTCAACGCCCTCGCCTCTCGCCTGGCCGGTCGCGAGTTGTACCTGGTGGGTGAAAAACGCAGCGGCATCGAAGGCGCGGCCAAGCAACTGAACCCGTTCGGCAAGCCACGCAAGCTCGACAGCGCGCGGCATTGCCAGCTTTGGCTGGTCACCGTGGCCAACGCGCCAGAAGCCAAGTCGCTGGAAAGCCTGGCCCAGACCTATGAATTGCCGCTGGCCGAAGGTCCGCTGAAAGTCATCAGCCTGCCGGGCGTGTTCAGCCACGGCCGGCTGGATCGCGGCAGCGCATTGCTGCTGGAACACTTGGACAAGTTGCCGAGCGGCCACTTGCTCGACTTCGGTTGCGGTGCCGGTGTACTGGGCGCGGCGGTGAAACGTCGTTATCCGCACAATCAGGTGACGTTGCTTGACGTGGACGCCTTCGCTGCCGCCAGCAGCCGTATGACGCTGGCTGCCAATGGCCTGGAAGCGGACGTGATTACCGGTGACGGCATTGACGCGGCACCGATGGGTTTAAGTGCAATTCTGAGCAATCCACCGTTCCATGTCGGCGTTCACACCGACTACTTCGCCACCGAGAACTTGCTGCGAAAAGCAGCCAAACATCTGAAAAACGGCGGCGAACTGCGCTTGGTTGCGAACAGCTTCCTGAAGTATCAGCCGCTGATCGAAGAGCACTTGGGCGTGTGCGCGATCAAGGCCGAAGGACAGGGTTTCAGAATTTATCGGGCCAAACGAGGCTGAAAAATAAGTGCTTGCCTAACGGGTTTTGCCTAGGCAGAATCCGCTCCGTCCTAGGGGAGTAGTCTCCCACGAGCGCCATGCTCGTCCGGCATACGTCAACATACTTGGTCAACAGACCATGGCGTATGCGACCCAAGCGTCCGCATCAGACGGATCGCAGGGTTTGACAAGACCTATGACACGAACACCTTACCCGGGGCGGGAAGGCTGTACGTGTCATAGCCGTGTCGACCCGCCCCTTAGGAAAATCCCTGATGCTGGACTCTTTGCTCGTTCCCACCGCAATCGTTGCCTTGGCCGAAATCGGCGACAAGACGCAACTGCTCGCGCTCATTCTCGCTGCCCGCTTTCGCAAACCCTGGCCGATCATCGCCGGCATCGTCGCCGCGACCCTGGCCAACCATGCGGCGGCCGGTGCGGTCGGCGCCTGGTTCGGCAGTTTCTTCTCGAATGCGGTGTTGCACTGGATCCTGGCGGCGAGCTTCGCCGCGACCGCACTGTGGACCCTGGTGCCGGACAAGATGGACGACGATGAAGCCAGCACCGCCCGCAAGTTCGGGCCGTTCCTGACCACGCTGATCGCGTTTTTCCTGGCAGAAATGGGCGACAAAACCCAGGTCGCCACGGTGATGCTCGCCGCGCAATACCCGGATTTGTGGCTGGTGATCATCGGCACCACCGCCGGGATGTTGATTGCCAACGTGCCGGTGGTACTGGCGGGTAACTTTGCGGCGGATAAATTGCCGCTCACCCTGATCCGTCGCCTGGCGGCGTCGGCGTTCTTTGTCCTGGCGATTGTGGCGGTGTACAAGGCGATGCAGAGCAGCGGGTGGGTTTGACGCCGTAGGTTGATAGACCGCGTTATCGTTCCTCGCGGGCAAGTCTCGCGCCTACAGATTCTGTGTCGTAATCGACCGAAAACCTGTAGGAGCGAGGCTAGCCCGCGAAGGCGTCAACGGCATCACCGCCTGACCATCAGGATTTCGGCGCTTTCTCGTACAACGGCATCACCTTCGGAATCGCCGCCTGCAACGAAGCAATCCGGCTGGACGAAGCCGGGTGCGTACTCAAGAACTCAGGTGGGGCGCCTTCCGAGGCTTTGCTCATTTTGTTCCACAAGGTGATCGCCGCATTCGGGTTGTAACCGGCGCGGGCCGCCAGCTCGAGGCCGATCAGGTCCGCCTCGTTTTCATTGCCACGGCTGTTGGGCAAGGTCATGCCGTATTTCGCCACGGTGTCCGCCAGGGCCAGGCTGTCCTGACCCAGACCGAGCAACGCACCTGCGCCTTGCTTGGCCATTTCGACGCCGTATGCCTTGGACATCGCTTCACGACCATGCTCGCGCAGGGCATGGGCGATTTCATGGCCCATGATCGCGGCAATTTCATCGTCGGTGAGTTGCAGTTTGTCGATCAGCCCCGTGTAGAAAAAGATCTTGCCGCCAGGCCCGCAGTTGGCATTGAGCTCGTCGCTCTTGATCAGGTTGACTTCCCATTTCCACTGGGCCGAATCCGGACGAAACACCGGCGCCTGGGCAATCAGCCGATCGGCAATCAGCTGGACGCGCTTGGCGTCGTTACTGGTCTTGTCCAGCACACCCTTGGTGCTCGCCTCTCCGACAGTCTTCTGATAAGACTGCGCGTACATCTGGTTGACTTCGTCGGTGGACAACATGCTGAACATGTACTGCTTACGCTCTACGCCAACAGCCCCACCGCTGGTGGTATTGACCGACTGACAACCGGCAAGCAACAAACCTGCGCTCAGCGCACACACAACCAATGTCTTGTTCATCAAAAAACTCCCTGAAAACATGCCGGGTATCCTAGGCGGGTAACTGTATCCGCACCAGATACAACTGACGTGTAGACGCTCATTTCAGATAAAGCTCTCATTGCCGTAGGAAAAAATTCACATAACGGCGCTCGCCACGGCCGCCAACGCCCGGCAATGATTCATTTACGACATCAACCACTCCAAAACAGCCATTTCGCGCTGCCTCGCTCATGGCCCTCCAGCATCCTGCCGATACACCACCGCAGACGTCCTCTTGCGTGCGGAGCACCCATGAAATTCAAGTCGATCCAGTTTTCCGTGGCCGCCCTCGCCGGCGCCATCGTCCTTAGCGTAGTCGCCGCGCTGGTGCTGTACGCACTGTTTTCCGGCGCCCGGACGCAAGACATGGTCCAGGAGCGGACCCAGGCGCAATTCGAGCAAGTCATCGAGCAGCGCCTGACCTCTCTGGCGCAAACCCAGGTCAGCCAGATCCAGCGCGAACTCGAAGCGCCGCTGCTGATCGCTGGCGGCCTGGTGCGGGTCAACGCGCTGATCGGTACGCCGGGGGCCGATGGCCAGCCGACATTGAGTCTGAGCCGGGAGCAGTTGATCAGCCTGATCAAGGAAAACGTGGCCAAGAACCCGAAAATTCTCGGCACCTATATAGGTTGGGAAAAAGACGCGCTCGATCACAACGATGCGGCCTACGTCGACACCAAGGTGGTCGGCATCGACGCCAGCAACGGGCGCTTCCTGCCGTGGTGGTTTCGCAACGAGGACGGCACCCTGGGCCTGGACAAACTGGTGGACGTCGATGACCAGAAAACCCTGTCCACCGGCGTGCGTGCCAGCGAGTACTACCTGTGTTCGAAAGAAACCAAGAAGTCCTGCGTGATCGATCCGGCGCCCTACAAGGTCGGCGACAAAATCGTCATGCTCGCCTCCTTTATTGAACCGATCATGCTCAACGGCGCCTTCCAGGGCATCGTCGGTGCCGACCTGTCGGTGAACTTCATCCAGGAAATGTTGCTGGGGGCGAATCAGAAACTGTACAGCGGCGCAGGGGAAATGGCGCTGATCGGCGGTAATGGCCGGATCGTTGCCTACACCAAGGACCCGAGCAAATTCGGCGAAAAGGTCAGCGACATTCTCGACAGCAAGCAGATCGCCAACATGACCCACCTCAAGGGCGGCGAAGTGACTTACACCGTCGACAAGGCCCAGGGCAGGATCGAGTTGTACCTGCCCTTCGGCATCGGCCAGACCGATGCGCGCTGGACCTTGATGCTGCAACTGCCGCTGAACGCCGTGATGGCCGACCTGCAAAAACTCCAGGGCGACCTGGACGCTCAGCGCAAATCCGACACCTTCGGAATGGCCATGGTCGGTTTGTTGATCGCCGGTATCGGTCTGTTGGTGATCTGGCTGGTGGGCCACGGCATCGCCCGTCCGCTCAAGCAAATGGTGGCGATGCTCGACGATATCGCCAAAGGCGAAGGCGACCTGACGCGCCGCCTGACCAGCGACCGCGCCGACGAACTGGGCTCGATTGCCAAAGGCTTCAACACGTTCCTCGCCAAGCTACAGGCGATGATCACCCAGGTCGTGACCTCGGTGCAGAGCGTCAGCGATTCATCGGAACACACCGCCGACATTGCCATCCGCACCAACATCGGTGTGCAGAAGCAAATGGCCGAGATCGATCAAGTGGCGACGGCGGTGCATGAAATGACCGCCACCGCCCAAGACGTGGCACGCAACGCCACCCAGGCCGCGCAAGCTGCCAGCCATGCCGATCAGGCAGCGGCCCAGGGCATGCAAATTGTCCGGGATACGTCGAATTCGATTGGCGTCCTGGCAATTGAAATCGGCAAGGCTGTGGGCGTGGTGCAAACCCTGGCCAAGGACAGCGAGAACATCAACGCGATCCTGACCGCCATTCGCGGGATCGCTGAACAAACCAATCTGCTGGCCTTGAATGCGGCCATTGAAGCGGCACGCGCGGGCGAACAGGGCCGCGGTTTTGCGGTGGTGGCCGATGAAGTGCGCAACCTGGCGCAGAAGACTCAGAAAGCCACTGAAGAAATCCAGACCATGATCCAGCAACTGCAACAAGGCACCCGCGATGTAGTGCGGGTCATGGAGGACAGCCAGAACCGCACAGACGAAAGCGTGCAACATGCGGCGAAAGCGGCCGAGGCCCTGGAGACCATTACTCAGGCGGTGTCGGTGATCAATGACATGAACACCCAGATTGCCAGTGCGGCCGAAGAGCAGAGCGCGGTGGCGGATGACATCAACCGTAACGTGATCAACATCGGGCAAGTGGCCAATGAAGTGGCCGGCGGGGCGGATGAATCCAGTGCGGCGAGTGCGGATCTGACCAAGTTGGCTGAGCAGCAGCGGCGGTTGATCAATCAGTTCAAGGTTTGATCCAAAAAACCCTTCGCGGGCAAGCCTCGCTCCTACAGAACACGGTGGTCCGTAGGAGCGAGGCTTGCCCGCGAAGGCGTCAGCACAGGCAACCTTTAACCAGGGGTCAGACACTCCGGCCCATTCAGCTTCGGATCATTCACCAGATTTGCCAATACCCGCTCGCGCAACGCCGCGGGCTCACTGGCCAGCAACCCTTGTAATACATGCAGCGGCGTCTCGGGATCAAGCCACGCCGCCTGCCCTGCCTCATCCAGAATCAACGGCCGACGCTGACTCGCGGCCGGCTGGGTGATCACCGCCGTGCTCAGCCACACCTGCTCCTGCACCGGATACGCTTCCCAGATCGCCGCAAAAAACAAGGTCGAGCCTTCTCCCGGCGTCAGCCAATACGGGCGCTTGCGGGTCGTGCCACGCCATTCGTAGAAACCGTTGGCCGGCAGCAGGCAACGGCGTTCGCGCAAGGCCTGACGAAACATCGGTTGTTCAGCGACGGTTTCGGCCCGGGCATGGGCCGGGGTGCGGGAAAGATCGGTCAGCCACGGCGGCGTCAGCCCCCAACGCGCCCGCGCCAACTCACGCTGAGCGTCTGCACCGGCACGCAGCATCAGCACCGAATCATTGGGGGAAATATTCCACTGGGCCTGCTGATCGGCGGGGAAGCCAGGCAGGGCCGCGAAGGCGGGGTTCCAGCGAAACAGGGCATAACGTCCACACATGGGGCAACACGACTCTCAATAAAACGAACGCCAGCCTAACAGACCAGCGTGCCGGGAAAGCTGTCCGGTTCATCACCGGGCAGTGGCAGCGCGGCATTGTACGCGGTGATCAGCTCGCGGGCGTATTCGGCCTGGTCGTTGTCCACCGACAAACCCAGCAGGCCGTAGATCGGCAGTTCACCGGTCCCGCCGATCAAATCGCGGCCCACCAGATGCGCCTCGATGCCCTCGCTGGCCAGCATGCCTTGCAGCAACTCCCCTTCCATCAGGTTTTCCGGCTCGTAGATTCGCTGCATAGACGCCCCTTACTCGTTTTCGCTGAACACTTCGAGATGCCATTCCTCTCCGTCTACCTGCAACACAAACGTTATCGGCCGACAGCACACCTGACAGTCCTCGATATAGGTCTGATCGCCACCGGACAGGTCCACCGTCGTCTCGACCTCTTCACCACAATACGGACATTCGTACAACGCAGGTTCCAGCATCGCGGTCTCCCAAGTGACTTGTGCGTATAATCGCCGGTCTATTTGCAGGGCTATTTTTGTCTGGCTAACTTTTCAGACCGTGCCCCGTTGGTTTTCGAGCAAAACCTTTACTTACCCTAGCCGTTTCTAACAAGAGAGCATGATGGGCGAATTCGATGCCATCCGACCTTACAATGACAGCGAAGTCCCTGCGGTGCTGGACCGACTGCTCGGCGACAAGGCGTTTCTAGATATCCTCATCCATTTCCGCTTCCCGCGTTTTGCCGGTGCCTTTGGCTGGGCGCTCAAACCTCTTATAGCTCATCGGCTGCGCCGTGAGTTCGCCAGCGTCACCTCGGTGGCGACGTTGCAGGATAAAGTCGAGATGTATGTCGACCACACCATCGAACGAGCCACGGACGGTGTGACGTACACCGGTGTCGAGCAGTTCAAGTCCGGCAGCGCCTACTTGTTCATCGCCAACCACCGTGACATCGTGATGGACCCGGCCTTCGTCAACTACGCCGTGTACCACGCCGGCCTGCCGACACCGCGCATCGCGATCGGCGACAACTTGCTGCAAAAGCCCTTTGTCAGCGATTTGATGCGCCTGAACAAGAGCTTCATCGTGCACCGTTCGATCACCGGGCGTCGCGAGAAGATGGCGGCGTATCAGCTGCTGTCCGCCTACATCAACCACTCGATCCGCAACGATTGCGCCTCCATCTGGATCGCCCAGGCCGAGGGCCGGGCCAAGGACGGTGATGACCGCACCGAGTCGGCGATCCTGAAGATGTTCCACATGAGCCGCAAGGACGAGCCGTTCGGCGAAGTCATCCGCTCGCTCAACGTCAGCCCGGTGTCGATCAGCTACGAATACGACCCGTGCGACCAGGCCAAGGCCCGCGAGTTGTTCATCCGCGCCACCACCGGCAGCTACACCAAAGTCCCGGGCGAGGACGACGTCAG
The DNA here is from genome assembly GCF_031766055.1 of Pseudomonas sp. SG20052. NCBI lineage: Bacteria > Pseudomonadati > Pseudomonadota > Gammaproteobacteria > Pseudomonadales > Pseudomonadaceae > Pseudomonas > Pseudomonas sp. SG20052. The sequence continues at coordinate 5,672,816 of NZ_CP134498.1, forward strand.
CATCGCCAAGGGCATCACCGGCTACAAGGGCCGGGTGCACGTGAACTTCGCCGCGCCGATCACCGAACTGTTCGACGACACCAAGCAATTGGCGATCGAAATAGACCGGCAGATTCTCGGCGGCTACCGGTTATTCCCGGTGCATTACCTGGCTTACGCGCAGTGGAAAGACGCTGACCCGCAATTGCAGGTGCCAAAAGCTGCCGAGGTGTTTGCGGCCGACGAACTGGCCAAGGCCCAGGAAGAATGGCAACGCCGACTGGAAGCCTGCCCTGAGGAACATCGGCCGTATCTGGTGCTGCAATATGCGACGCCGGTGCGTAATCAGTATCGGGTCAAGGCAGGTTTGCCGCTGTAATTGACTGGATACAACAACGGCGCCTTCGAGGCGCCGTTTTTATTTGCCTTGACGCGGTAGGTCGGCAAGGCACTGTCCCTGTGGCGAGGGAGCTTGCTCCCGCCCGACTAAGCAGCAGTCGAAACATCGGTGCTCGCGGTTTGCCTGACGCTACAAGGATGGCTGGTTGTGGGGCCGTTTCGCAGCCCAGCGGGAGCAAGCTCCCTCGCCACAAGGTTCTGCGTCAAAGATTCAGAACCAGGTGCTGATCCAAGACACCAGCAACGCCAACCCCAGGCACGCGAAGCCGAAGCGGTAGAAGAAACGGTTCATGCGCAACGTCGCCCAATCCAGGGTGGGCTCTTCGTTCGGACGGCTCTGGCGTTGGGCGACAAGGCTCGCCATGGCGCGTTGTTCACGGCGACGCGTGGCATGCAGCAGCCAACTACCCGGGAAGGCCAACAGCAAGGCCAGCAGGTTGATCAACTTGGCGGGATGGTGGGTGAACAGCGAAATCAAATGCAACGACATCACGGACCTCGGCAAAACAGGTGTGGCAGACGCCGAACCGACGACCGCGGCGAGAATTCTACCGAAAGCCTGTCCCCCTGCCCTGCCTTTCCGACAAATAACGAACCATCTGAGCAAATGCTGCCCTGTGTCACGGCTCCGTCATCTGAATACGCCAGTCTGGCGGCCCTCGAAACCGACACGGATACCGTCATGCTGCACGCCGAAAACCAGGACCGCCTCTACCTCATCGCCCAGAGTGACGAACAACAAAACCTCGTAGGAAGCCTCGCCTTTAACGTTCAGGACCGCCATTGGCTGGTTTATTGCGCACTGGGCGGGCATCAGCATGCGGATTTGCCAGAGACGGATTTGCTGACCGGCGTGAGCGTGCTGGATTTCTATTCACAAGCGGCCTGACCCCACCAGCCTCGCGCCTGCTGGTGATCGGTAATCAGCAGGCATGAAAAAGCCCGGAGCCATTGCTGGCACCGGGCTTTTTTGAATCTCGCGAAAGTTACTCGCCGAGAATCTGACCAATCGTCGGGTCCTTGAACAGACGCGTCAACGCATCGCTCAACACGTCGCTGACCAGCTTGGTGTTGGTTTCCTGATTCGGCGCCATACCGAAACGCTGGTCCAGGGATGCGCCGTAACGGCCGCTGTAGCGACGGTTGGCGTTCTGCACATCCGAGCGGAAGGTTGCGCCGATGGTCGCTTCAGTCACGTACATGCCTTCTTTAGGCGACTGATACTTCAACTCGGCCAGGGTCACGGTCAATTGCGGGGCATTCAGCGCATTCGAGGTCGGGGTGAAGCCCAGCAACCGCACGGCCGCCTCGGCCTGTGCCTGCAACTTCGGCAGGATCTGCGCGCCCTGCACGGTGATCGCGCTGGTCTCGGGGTACAAGCCACCACGGGTGCCCAGGGTTGGCGACGGACGACCATCCACCACACGCACCACCACCGGCTGACCGCGGCCGACCGGCGCCAGCTGAGCTGTCAGCTTGGGTTCAGGGTTCAGTTGTTGCGGGCTGTGGGCGCAGCCGACGAGGGTCAAACTGGTCACAGTGATCAAACCGAACAACAGGCGTTGCAACATGCTCTTCTCTCCAGAATCAGGCACAAACAGGCCCGCAGTATAGCCGTGCGCCACTGCAGCGAACTAGGGCGCTGCAATGATTGAAGTAATTTCCTACAAACCCATCAGAAACCCCCTCGTGTCACAGATCTGTCATCGCCCATACACTTTCACGTCACGGCTTGCTGGCAACCTTCTCGGCAGGTCACCCACAAGGTACTTTGTCATGCGTTATCTCATCTCGCTGTTCGCGCCACGCCCCTTGCACCGCAGTTTTGCCCTGCTCGACCGCAATGGCCATTGCCAGGCGTTCAAGCAGTGCAGCCTCCAGCCGATGGGCGATGGCTGGGTCGAAATCGAAGAAATCCGCCTCAATTGGTTGCACCATCCCCTGCCCCCGAGTGCCCGCGTCAGCCAGCGCCGGCCACGTGCACGGGTGCAACATCTGTTGACCACCTGACCAGACGCCTAATAAAAGTCATTAAACACGTCCATTTCCCTGCGTTTCTTAGATACAATCTCCCCCCGATTATAAGGACGTCTCCTGATCGGGCCTCGCAGCATCGTCAATGCTTCGGTATTGGCACCCCGCACCGCCCACAGAGAGCCGCCCACACAGATCGAGTGAAGCTGGCGCGCTTGCTGTTCCTTGAGCAAAAACCCCACTTTTCGCGAATCTGCAGAGCTGTCATTACGCTCGGTCACTGAGCTGTTTGCCCGTTTTGCCTGTCATGTACCCCATGACGGCAATCCATCCGGGCACGGTGCCAGGCTGGGACAGCCCTTTTTTGAGGTTCACGTCTTCAAAAGAGCGTGAAAAAAACGGGTTTTCACAACTTCACAAGAGTGTGGCGAGCAAATGAATAGTTTTGCGTCTGAACATGCACCATTAGCGTCTGAAACAGCCCAACGACACAGGACCGAGTACTCCTCGAACACCGGAGCCTGAAGCCTGTCCGCTACGGATTTGGTTGCACAAACGGATGTCTCGACCATAAGTCGAATTGCCAGCCGCGCGCTGAGATGAGTTCATGTAACTCTTTAGGCCCGGCCGCATGCATCCGTCGAAGTTGCGAAAAATTGCGAAGATTCGGACATGGCAACACTGACCACGGGTACCTGGGCATCACTGACACGCCCCGGAACGCCTGGCAGCCATGCCGACAATTTGGTGCTGCAGATTTTGGAGACGCGTTAAATGGCGCATAACGAAGCAGTCGACGTAGTACTGGTTGGGGCCGGCATCATGAGTGCCACCCTTGCCGTACTGCTCAAAGAACTCGACCCCGCGATCAAGCTGGAAGTCGTCGAGCTGATGGATTCCGGTGCTGCGGAGAGTTCCAACCCATGGAACAACGCCGGTACCGGTCACGCCGGGCTGTGTGAGCTCAATTACACGCCGCAGGCGGCCGACGGCAGCGTCGACATCAAGAAAGCCGTGCACATCAACACTCAGTTCGAAGTGTCGAAGCAGTTCTGGTCCTACCTGACCAAAAAAGGCACGTTCGGCTCCTGCAAGACGTTCATCAGCCCGGTGCCGCACCTCAGCTTCGTGCAGGGCAATGATGGCGTTTCCTTCCTCAAGGAACGCTTCAAGACCCTGAGCAAGCACCACGCCTTCTCGGACATGGAATACACCGAAGACAAGGCCACCATGGCCGACTGGATGCCGTTGATGATGCCGGGCCGGCCAGCCGACGAAGTCGTCGCAGCCACCCGCGTAATGAACGGCACCGACGTCAACTTCGGCGCCCTGACCAATCAATTGCTCAAGCACCTGACCAGCGCACCCGATGCCCAGGTCAAGTATTGCAAGCGCGTGACGGGCCTCAAGCGTAACGGCAGCGGCTGGACCGTCAGCATCAAGGACGTCAACAGCGGCAACACCCGTGAAGTCGACGCCAAATTCGTCTTCCTCGGAGCGGGCGGCGCGGCACTGCCGCTGTTGCAAGCCTCGGGCATCGAAGAAAGCAAAGGCTTCGGCGGCTTCCCGATCAGTGGCCAGTGGCTGCGTTGCGACAATCCGGAAGTGGTCAAGCATCACCAGGCCAAGGTCTACAGCCAGGCTGCGGTGGGTTCTCCACCGATGTCGGTGCCGCACCTGGATACCCGCGTGGTCGATGGCAAGAAGTCCCTGCTGTTCGGACCTTATGCCGGTTTCACCACCAAGTTCCTCAAGCATGGCTCCTTCATGGACCTGCCGATGTCGGTTCGCGCCGGCAACATCGGCCCGATGCTGGCCGTGGCGAAAAACAACATGGACCTGACCAAGTACCTGGTCAGCGAAGTAATGCAGTCGATGGAGCAGCGTCTGGACTCCCTGCGTCGCTTCTACCCTGAGGCGAAAGCCGAAGACTGGCGCCTGGAAGTGGCCGGCCAACGGGTGCAGATCATCAAGAAGGATCCGAAAAAAGGCGGCGTTCTGCAGTTCGGTACCGAACTGGTCGCGGCCAAGGACGGTTCCCTTGCCGCCCTGCTCGGCGCCTCCCCAGGCGCTTCGGTGACTGTTTCGATCATGCTTGAGCTGATTGAAAAATGCTTCCCGAACAAGGCATCCGGCGAATGGGCTGCCAAACTGGCGGAAATCTTCCCGGCCCGGGAAAAAGTTCTGGAAACCGACGCTGCGCTGTATCGCAAGATCAATGCGCACAACAACGTCGCCCTGGAACTGGTTGAAGCCAGTAACGAGACCGAAAGCTACGCTTGATTCGGCCCCATGAAAAACGCCCCGTTCTCAGTGAGAGCGGGGCGTTTTTTTTAGGACGCTGAAATTATCTTTGTGGCGAGGGAGCTTGCTCCCGCTGGGCTGCGAAGCGGCCCCAAAGCTCTGCGAACGGCATAGATTTTGTGAGCGCTGCGCACTCAAGCGGGAGCAAGCTCCCTCGCCACATATTCCGGTGTGTCCGGGATCAGCCGCGCGCCTTGGCAATCAACTCGATGTACTCGGCCGCATTGCGCTGATCCTTGATCAGGGCGACGAAGTCATTGCCGTGCTCATCCTTGCCATCCAGGTCCAGGCCGGCTGCGACGAAGAATGTCAGAAAACGCTCGAAGTCATCGATGCGCAGGCCACGGTAGGCCTTGATCAGCTTATGCAGGGACGGCGAAGTGGCGTCGACCGGTTCGAAATCGAGAAACAACTTGATCTGCTCATCGCCGATCTCGTCACCAATCACTTGTTTCTTATCTTTACGCATTGCCGACTCCAGCTCGCAGACATTTCACGGGGCGGGCAGTTTACCCCTGCCCGGGCACAAGGCTCAACGCGGACGAACAGCGCCCGTGTGCAGATCGGCCCAGACATGGCCGTTGGCGTAGCTGAGGAACTGGCAATACACCGTGCCATTGCGCAACAAATCGATCACCACCCGATACTGCGCCATCGGGTAAAACAGCGTCAGGGTTTTGCTTTTTTCGTCATAGATCGGCTTTTTCAGGCTTTTGCTTTCGCCGTCGAAATTGACCAGCACCTGGTTGATGGTCGCGCCCTTGTTCAAGGATTTGCCCTTGAGGCGGATCATCATCGGAGACGTGACCGGAATCGGTTGTTGATTGGACTGACGCTGGCTGCCAACCACCACCGAATATTCGGTGACCTGCAACAACTGTTGCTGCTCGGGCTCCGCGTCACGCAAGGTCAGGTCATCAGGCGGCAGAAACTGCGCGTGCATCGGCGCCGGGGCGGCCGCCAGAGGCAGGCTGAGGGTCAGCAACAGGACGGCGCAGCTGCGGATCAAAAGGCTCATGACGGGCTCCGAAGACGAGGCCAAGCACTCTAGCATGAGGATCAACCGCGCGAATTGGCGATATAGGTCAATACTTCGCAGTACGAGGTTGGCCATGCTGGACGAGCTTTCAGCCGTCGTTCAACAGTGCATCGTCTTCTAGGGAGTGTGCATGACGTTCTCCGTCCCCCCGTTGTTTGCGGCCTGGCGTCAGACCTGGCGCGCCGGCTACACCCTCAGGCGCTTACGCGGCGACATCAGTGCCGGGGTGACGGTAGGGATTATTGCCATCCCGTTGGCCATGGCCCTGGCGATTGCCGTAGGTGTACCGCCCCAGCAAGGGTTGTATACGGTACTGATCGCTGCGCCCCTGATCGCCCTGACGGGAGGTTCACGTTTCAATGTCAGTGGGCCGACCGCCGCGTTCGTGGTCATTCTGTTGCCCATCACCCAACAATATGGCCTGGGCGGCCTGCTGCTTTGCACCATGCTTGCCGGCGTCATTCTCATTGCCTTGGGGCTGATTCGAGCCGGGCGGTTGATTCAGTACATTCCGTACCCGGTCACCCTGGGCTTTACCGCCGGGATCGGCATTGTCATTGCCACCCTGCAATTGAAGGATTTGCTGGGCCTGACCACCGCCGGCCAGGCAGAACACTACATCGAACAACTGGGCGTATTGATTCTGGCGTTGCCCAGCGCCCGACTAGGGGACGGGATCATCGGCCTCACATGCCTGGCCGTTCTGATTGTCTGGCCACGGTGGGTGCCGAGGATTCCGGGGCATCTGGTGGCGCTGACAATCGGCGCGCTCCTGGGGGTGGCGCTGGAGCACGGCGGGCTGGCGGTGGCGACATTGGGTGAGCGCTTCAGCTATATGGTCGACGGCGTCAGCCATCCCGGCATTCCGCCGTTCCTGCCAAGCTTCGATTGGCCTTGGAATCTATCCGGCCCCGACGGCCAGCCGCTGCACCTGTCTTACGATTTGATCCGTCAGTTACTGGCGCCCGCGTTCGCCATTGCCATGCTCGGCGCCATCGAATCCTTGTTGTGTGCGGTGGTGGCGGATGGCATGACCGGCAGCAAACACGACCCCAACGCAGAACTGCTGGGCCAGGGCCTGGGCAACCTGATCGCACCGTTGTTCGGTGGCATTACCGCCACGGCGGCCATTGCCCGAAGTGCCACCAACGTGCGCAGCGGCGCCTTTTCGCCACTGGCCGCCATAATTCATAGCGCCGTGGTGCTGATGGCAATACTCGTCCTGGCACCGCTTTTCAGCTACTTGCCGATGGCGGCACTGGCCGCGTTGCTGGTCATGGTGGCGTGGAACATGAGCGAGGCCCGGCACGTGCTCCATACCTTGCGCATCGCGCCTCGCAGCGATGTGCTGGTCTTGCTGACCTGCCTGAGCCTGACGGTGTTGTTCGACATGGTGATGGCCGTCGCCGTCGGCCTGCTGCTGGCCGCCGGGTTATTTATCAAGCGCATGAGCGATCTCACCGACACCGCCGAACTGCCTCGCGGCTTCCATCAAGCCTTGCAGGACATGCCGGAGCACGTCCGCTGCTACGCGATACGCGGGCCGCTGTTCTTCGGCGCAGCTGAAAAAGCGCTGGGGGTGCTACGCAAATTCAACCCGGAGGTCAAAGTGGTGATCGTCGAGATGAGCGCCGTGCCGATGCTGGACATGACGGCGCTGGCCGCCTTCGACAATATCCTGAGGGATTACCGCAAGGACGGCATCGGCCTGATTCTGGTGGCGACCGCTCCACGGGTGCGCCTGAAGCTCAGGCGCGCGGGCATCCATCGGGAACAGCGTCAGCTGGCCTACGTGAACAACCTGGAACAGGCCCGTCGCAAAAGCGAACGCTGGCTGGCCGAGGAAAATTGAGCGCACGGCTCAATCAAACTGTGCGCGCATCCACGCCTGATACTCGGCCACACCCGGCTCGCCTTCACGTGGTGCCCAGTGCGCCAGCTCACCCTCACCGACCGGCCGATAAGGCCCGGCCTTGCATTCGAACATCAGGCTATCGGCTTCCAGCACGACCAGGCCATGGAACACGCCGGGAGGAAGATCCACGCCTACCGATTCGCCAGCGGCTTGCAGAACGCGCCTGTGGATAACGCCTCCAGACTCATCAAAAATCAACAGGCCAAGACGCCCCCGCAGCACCAACAGCGTTTCCGCCTTGTCATCACTCAAGTGCCTATGAGGGGGAATATACGTACTCGGCTGCAATCCCACGGCCATGCGGTGGCAAGCCTCTTCCATTTGATGGAAGTTGTGATGCTGGCGCCCGCGCGGATTGGCCGCAGCTTTCTCGGCCAATCCGGCGAACAACGTTTGATCAAGAAAGCTGGGCACGGTCATGTTCTTACATTCCTTTAACAGCAAAAATCCCGTTGGCGTTACGCCAGTAGCCTTTGTAGTCCATGCCGTAACCGAAGATGTAACGGTCGATGCACGGCAGGCCGACGAAATCGGCTTTCAGGTCCGGGCGAGCCTTGCGGTCGTGGTCCTTGTCGATCAGCACGGCGGTGTGCACTTTACGCGCGCCAGCGTGTTTGCAGTAATCGATGATCGCCCCCAGGGTGTGACCTTCATCGAGGATGTCGTCGATGATCAGCACGTCGCGGTCGAGGAACGAAACTTCCGGCTTGGCTTTCCAGAACAGGTCGCCGCCGCTGGTTTCGTTGCGATAACGGGTGGCGTGCAGGTAGGACGCTTCCAGCGGGAAGTGCAGATGGGTGAGCAGCTTGCCGGCGAAAATCAGGCCGCCGTTCATCACGCAGAACACCACCGGGTTAGTGTCAGCCAGCTGTTCATTGATGTGTGCACCGACGCGGGCGATGGCCGCCTCGACTTCAGCTTCGGTGTACAGGCAGTCAGCCTCTCGCATGATTTGACGGATATGCTCGAGATCAGCGGACATGGCGCTCTCCAGGGGGGGACGGATTCGGGAAAAGCGGGCAAAGGTACGCATCCCGCACGGCCAGATCAAGCGTTTGTGGACTAACGTACTGTATGTCTATAGGACAACACCCTCGGATAGATTAATCTAGGCCGGTTTTTTTGCCCGCCGCCGGAGCCTTTCCCATGCCCATCCTCGAGATCCGCCATCCGCTGATCCGTCATAAACTCGGCCTCATGCGCCGCGCCGACATTAGCACGAAGAATTTCCGTGAGCTCGCTCAGGAAGTCGGTGCCCTGCTGACCTATGAAGCCACCAAAGACCTGCCGCTGGAAACCTACGACATCGAAGGTTGGTGCGGCACCGTGTCGGTGGAGAAAATCGCCGGCAAGAAAATCACCGTGGTGCCAATCCTGCGCGCCGGCATCGGCATGCTCGAAGGCGTGCTGAGCCTGATCCCGGGTGCCAAGGTCAGCGCCGTCGGCGTGGCCCGCAACGAACAAACCCTGCAGGCCCACACCTACCTGGAAAAACTGGTTCCGGAAATCAACGAGCGCCTGGCAATGATCATCGACCCGATGCTCGCCACCGGCAGCTCCATGGTCGCCACCATCGACCTGCTGAAAAAGGCCGGTTGCCGCGACATCCGCGCCATGGTGCTGGTTGCCGCGCCGGAAGGCATCGCCGCTGTAGGCAAAGCGCACCCGGACGTGATGATCTACACCGCCTCCATTGATGAAAAACTCAACGAACACGGTTACATCATCCCAGGCTTGGGCGATGCCGGTGACAAGATCTTCGGTACCAAGCAGAAGGACGCTTGAGCATGCAGCAAGAGTTCAACGATCCGCTCTGGCGCACGGTTCTGTCTGGCGCACAGATGCTGTTCGTGGCCTTCGGCGCCCTGGTGTTGATGCCGCTGATTACCGGCCTTGACCCTAACGTGGCGCTGTTTACCGCAGGCCTGGGGACGATTCTGTTCCAGATCGTCACCGGGCGCCAGGTGCCGGTATTCCTCGCATCGAGCTTCGCCTTCATCACCCCGATCATTCTCGCCAAGGGCCAGTTCGGCCTCGCGGCGACCATGGGCGGCGTGATGGCGGCGGGTTTCGTCTACACCTTTCTCGGCCTTGCGGTGAAGATCAAAGGCACCGGTTTCATCGACCGTCTGCTGCCACCGGTAGTGATTGGTCCGGTGATCATCTCGATCGGCCTGGCCATGGCGCCGATTGCCGCCAACATGGCGATGGGCAAGGCTGGCGACGGCACCGAGCTGATTCCGTATCAGACCGCCATGCTGATCTCGATGCCGGCGCTGCTCACCACGCTGATCGTCGCCGTGTTCGGTAAAGGCATCTTCCGCCTGGTGCCGATCATTTCCGGCGTGCTGGTCGGTTTTGCCATGGCGTTCTATTTCGGCGTTGTCGACACCGCGAAGATTGCCGCCGCACCGTGGTTTGCGATTCCGCACTTCACCGCGCCGGAGTTCAACTGGCAGGCGATTCTGTTCATCGTTCCGGTAGCCCTGGCGCCAGCCATCGAGCATATCGGCGGGGTAATTGCCGTCGGCAGCGTGACCGGCCGCGATTACCTGAAGAAACCCGGCCTGCACCGCACCCTGCTCGGCGATGGCATTGCCACCACCGCTGCCGGTCTGTTCGGCGGCCCGCCCAACACCACCTACGCCGAAGTGACGGGCGCGGTGATGCTGACCAAGAACTACAACCCGAAAATCATGACCTGGGCGGCGATCTTTGCCATCAGCCTGGCGTTCGTCGGCAAGTTCGGCGCACTGCTGCAAAGCATCCCGGTGCCGGTAATGGGCGGGATTCTGTGCCTGTTGTTTGGCTCGATCGCTGCGGTGGGGATGAACACGCTGATTCGCCACAAGATCGACCTGGGCGAAGCGCGCAATCTGGTGATTGTGTCGGTGACGTTGGTGTTCGGGATTGGCGGTGTGCTGGTCGGCACTGGCACCGGCCCCGATGACTTCGGCCTCAAAGGCATTGCGTTGTGCGCGGTGGTAGCGATCGGGCTGAATCTGTTGCTGCCGGGCAATGACAGCTGGAAGCACAAGAAGGCGGATGAGCCGTTGTTGTAGTCAGCCTTGAGAATGCCTTCGCGGGCAAGCCTCGCTCCTACAAGTTGTGTGTCGCTCGACACAACGACGCAATTCTGTAGGAGCGAGGCTTGCCCGCGAAGCTTTTAAAGCGCCAACGGCGCCCTTTCACACAAGGCACTCAACGCCCGCGCCCACTGCGGATCATCGTTGAGGCAAGGCACCAGCACCAATTCCTCGCCCCCCGCCTCGCGGAACAATTCCTTCCCGCGATCACCGATTTCCTCAAGCGTCTCGATGCAATCGGCAACGAACGCCGGGCACATCACTAGCACCTTCTTCACGCCCATTCCCGCCAGCTCATCGAGGCGCGCTTCGGTGTAGGGTTCGATCCATTTCGCCCGGCCCAAACGCGACTGGAACGACACCGACCACTTGCCATCCGCCAGCCCCATGCGCTTGGCAAACTCCGACGCCGTGCGCAGGCATTGGGCGCGGTAGCAGGTCGCCAATACTTCTGGCGAAGCGTTCTGGCAGCAATTATCGCTTTGGAAGCAATGGTGACCGGTAGGGTCGATCTTCTTCAGGTGCCGCTCCGGCAAACCATGGAAGCTCAGCAACAGGTGATCGTAATCCTGCTGCAAATAAGGTTTCGCGCTGGCGACCAATGCGTCGAGGTATTCCGGCTGATCGTAGAACGGCTGGAGAATCGAAAACTGCACATCGAGCCGCTTCTCACGCACCACCCGCTTGGCTTCTTCAATCACCGTGGTCACGGTGCTGTCGGCGAATTGTGGATAAAGCGGTGCGAGGGTGATTTTTTTGTGGCCCTGAGCCGCTAGCTCAACCAGTTTCGTCTCAATCGACGGCTCGCCGTAGCGCATCGCCAGCTCAACCGGCCCATGGTGCCATTGCGCAACCATGGCCTCGCGCAGGCGACGGCTGAGCACCACCAGCGGCGAGCCCTCCTCCCACCAGATCGACGCGTAGGCGTGGGCGGACTGCTCCGGACGCTTGATCAGGATCAGCGACACCAGCAAGCGTCGCACCGGCCATGGCAGGTCGATCACGTAGGGGTCCATCAGAAATTGATTGAGGTAACTGCGCACATCCGCCACCGATGTAGAGGCAGGTGAACCCAGGTTAACCAGAAGCAATGCGTGATCGGTCATGCAACGTCCTATTTCAAAGGCGGCTGGACAGGTCGTCCAGGGCCGCGCGCAAATCGGTGAACTGGAACGTGAAACCCGCTTCCAGCAAGCGCGCCGGTACGGCCTTCTGGCCGCCCAGCAACAGCAGTGACAACTCACCCAGGCACACTTTCAAGGCCAAGGCCGGCATCGGCATGAACGCCGGTCGGTGCAGCACGGCGCCCAATGTTTTGGCGAACTCGCGGTTGCGCACCGGTTTTGGCGCGCAGGCATTATATGGACCGCTGGCGTCATTGCGATGCAGAAGAAAATCAATCAGGGCGATTTGATCGTTGATATGAATCCAGGGCATCCACTGCCGACCACTGCCCAAAGGCCCGCCCAGCCCCAGTTTGAATGGCAGCAACAGCCGCGACAAAAAGCCGCCCTCGGCAGACAGCACCAAACCGGTTCGAATCAGGATCACCCGAATACCCATGGCCTCGGCGCGTTGGGCGGTTTCTTCCCAGGCAATGCACAACTGACTGGCGAAATCATCGATGGACGGCGGAGACGCTTCGGTCAGTTCGCGCTCGCCACTGTCGCCGTACCAGCCGATGGCAGAACCCGAGATCAACACCTGCGGTTTCTGCGCGCGGGTCTCGAGCCAGGCCAGCAAGGTTTCGGTCAGGGTGATGCGACTCGCCCAGAGCAAGGCTTTGCGCCTGGACGTCCATGGCCGATCGGCAATGGGCGCGCCCGCCAAATTGATAATTGCGTCCACCGGTTCTTGCCCGAGGTCTTCGAACAACGCGACGCCGCGAACTTGGGCACCGCAGATTTTCGCGACTTTTTCCGGCGTGCGGCTCAAGACTGTCAGGCGATGTCCCTGACTCAACCAGTGTCGGCAGAGTTGACGTCCTATCAAACCAGTACCGCCGGTCAGCAATATGTGCATGACTTCTTCCTCGCGTGGCGTTTTACCCTGATCACTAGTCTATTTTTATAAGCAGGGATCTTTGGTATCGGGCAGTGTCTGTGTTTAACAATAGGCCAAGCTGTCAGATCGAGAACGCTAAAAGTTATACCAAAAAACAATATTGTACAGGTTTAAACCACGGCGTAGTCTGTACAGAAAGGTAAACGAGGCCCCTATGACTGTACCTATCGCAATCATCGGCACCGGCATCGCCGGGCTCTCAGCCGCTCAGGCCCTGACAGAAGTCGGGCACAGTGTTCAACTTTTCGATAAAAGCCGCGGCAGTGGCGGACGCATGTCGAGCAAGCGCTGTGATGCGGGTGCCTTGGACATGGGCGCGCAGTATTTCACTGCCCGCGACCGGCGCTTCGTCACCGAGGTCCAGCGTTGGCAATCCAACGGCTGGGTCGCCGAGTGGACGCCGCAGCTCTACACCTTCCACGGCGGGCAGCTCAACCTGTCGCCGGACGAACAGACACGCTGGGTCGGAACACCGCGCATGAGCGCCATCACCCGCGGCCTGCTCGGCGACCTGGAAGTGCATTTCGCCTGCCGGATCACCGAGGTCTATCGCGGTGAAGAACACTGGCACCTGCAAGACGCAGAAGGCTTCACCCATGGTCCGTTCAGTCATGTGGTGATCGCCACGCCGGCGCCTCAAGCCACGGCACTGCTGGCCTCCGCGCCGAAACTCGCCGGGGCCGCCGCCGGGGTAAAAATGGAGCCAACGTGGGCGGTGGCGCTGGCGTTCGATACGCCGCTGGATACACCCATGGAAGGTTGCTTCGTGCAGGACAGCCCGCTCGACTGGCTGGCGCGCAACCGCAGCAAACCCGGGCGCGACAACACCCTGGATACCTGGGTACTGCATGCGACGAGCGCCTGGAGCCGGCAACATATCGACCTGCCCAAGGAGGCGGTGATCGAGCAACTGCACGGTGCATTTGCCGAGCTGTTGCACAGCGCCATGCCCGCCCCGACCTTTAGCCTCGCGCATCGCTGGCTTTACGCGCGTCCCGCCAGCAGTCACGAATGGGGTGCCTTGGCCGATGCCGACCTGGGACTGTATGTATGCGGCGACTGGTGCCTGTCCGGGCGTGTCGAAGGCGCCTGGCTCAGCGGCCAGGAAGCTGCACGACGGTTACACGAGCACTTGCAGTGAATAGAATCAATCCGAGTAAATTGCTGCTGTCGAAATGGACAGCAGCCCACCCGCGAAACCGCGAGAAACATTTTCTGGTGACCGAACTGTTCCGCGATGAGGAAGGCACGGTGCTGGACGTCGAATTGCAGGCGGTGCTGACCCAACGCAGTGAGCGTCTCCCATGGCAATCGCTGAAAGCCAGCGACGACTGGATACTCGGCTGGAAATAGATCCTGCCCGCGGATGCGGTGTGTCAGCTACCCATGTGTCGCCTGATCCACCGCTATCGCGAGCAAGCCCTCTCCCACAAGGGAATGCAACCCCCTCTCGAAAACCTATACAAATAATTTGACTTGTACACCTTTGAATCTATGATGAAGACAAAGTTGTACAGAGTTACCGCTCTGTACAGGTCTGGATTCGAGGTGTTCCGATGCATGTACAGCCAGCGACTCTACCGAAAATCGCCATCAGCGCCTGCTTGATGGGAGCGGAGGTGCGTTTCAACGGTGGGCACAAGGAATCGCGCCTGTGCAGCCGAACCCTCACCGACTATTTCGAGTTCGTACCGGTGTGCCCTGAAGTCGCCATTGGCCTGGGTATCCCTCGCGAACCGATCCGCCTGATCGGCGACCCCGAACATCCCGAAGCCGTTGGCACCGTCAACCCTGAGACCAACGTCACCCGGCCGCTCGCCGAGTACGGTCAGAAAATGGCTGCGGAGCTGGACGATATCTGCGGCTACATCTTTATGCAGAAATCCCCTTCCTGCGGCCTCGAGCGGGTCAAGGTCTACCAGGCCAACGGGTCGCCGGTGGACGGAGGTGGACGTGGTATCTACGCCCAAGCGTTCTGCGCCCTGCACCCCGACTTACCGGTGGAAGAAGATGGCCGCCTCAACGACCCGGTATTGCGCGAAAACTTCCTGACCCGCGTGTTCGCCTACAGCGCCTGGCAGCAGCTATTGCGAGAAGGGGTGACACGACGCGGCCTCATAGAATTTCACTCGCGCTACAAATACTTGCTGATGGCCCATAACCCCTTGCAATACAAAACCCTGGGCAACCTGCTGGGCAACATGGGCCAGACCGATCCTGCGGAACTCGGCCCGCGCTATTTCAGCGAACTGATGGCGGCATTGAAAAAATGCGCGACGCGGCGTACCCACACCAACGTCCTGCAGCACATCAGCGGTTATCTCAAGCAATTCATCAGCCCTGAAGACAAGCAGGAAATGCAGCACGTCATCGGCCAGTACCGGCACGGCATCGTGCCGTTGGTGGTGCCGCTGACGCTGCTCAAACACTATTTCCGTCAACACCCGGATCCGTACATCGCGCAGCAGGTTTACCTTCAGCCGCACCCGGAAAACCTCAGCCTGCGAAACGCCATCTAATGAAAAGCCCAATCGACACCAGCGCCAGCGAAGACCTTGGCGCCGACTTCAAGAAAGCCCTGGACGAAGGCTGGTTGCCGATTCGCGAAGTGGCGCGCCAGACTGGCGTGAACGCCGTGACCCTGCGTGCCTGGGAACGTCGTTACGGGCTGATCGTGCCCCAGCGCACGCCCAAGGGGCATCGCCTGTTCTCTGCCGAACACGTACAACGGATTTTGACCATCCTCACCTGGCTCAATCGCGGCGTGGCCGTCAGTCAGGTCAAGCATCTGCTCGACACGCCCCAGGCCTTTACCGAAACCGTCGAAAACGATTGGCAAGTGCTGGGCCAGACATTGCTGCAAGCGGTGACCCAGCTCAATGAACGCACGCTGGATGACACCGTCAATCAAGCCATGGCGCTGTATCCGCCTCGTACCTTGTGCGAACAACTGCTGATGCCGTTGCTGGCGGAGCTGGAGCAACGCTGGCAGGGCCAGTTCGGCGCGCAGATGGAGCGGGTGTTTTTCTTTTCCTGGCTGCGTAGCAAATTCGGCGCACGCATCTACCATAACAACCGTCAGTTACGTACCGCGCCCTTGCTATTGATCAATCACTCGGACCAGCCACTGGAACCTTGCCTGTGGCTGACCGCGTGGCTGATCAGCAGCGCCGATTGCCCGGTGGAGGTCTTCGACTGGCCGCTGCCGCCGGGCGAACTCGCGCTGGCGGTCGATCACCTGCAAGCCCGCGGCGTACTGCTGTATTCCAGCAAAGCCATGAACATTTCGCAGCTGCCGAAACTTTTGAATGGCGTCAGTTGCCCAAAAATGATTGCCGGACCAACGGTATGCATCCACCACGCCGAGCTGTCCGCAAAAACGTCCGAGAGTGTTGATTTGTTCCTGGCTGAAGACCCGCTATCGGCTCACCAGGAACTGGTCAAGCGTGGGCTTATTTAATGGACACTTCCATGCATTTGATCTGGTTGCGTAGCGACTTGCGCCTGCACGACAACACCGCCCTCTCGGCTGCTGCCGCTCGCGGCCCGACGGTGGCCGTGTACCTGTTGAGCCCGGCGCAATGGCTGGAACACGATGACGCGCCGTGCAAAGTGGATTTCTGGCTGCGCAATCTGGGTGAACTGAGCGACGCGCTGGGCGAACTGAACATTCCCCTTTTGGTCCGCCACGCCCCTCGCTGGGATGAAGCGCCGCAGGTTTTGCTCAAGCTGTGTCAGCAATTAAACGCGGAGGCGGTGCACGTCAACGAGGAATACGGGGTTCATGAAAGCCGTCGCGATACGGCAGTCGCCGAAACGCTCAAGGCCCATGGCATCGACTTCTTCAGCTACCTCGATCAGTTGTTGTTCAAACCGGGAACCGTGTTGACCAAGACTGGCACCTACTTCCAGGTCTTCAGCCAGTTCCGCAAAGTCTGTTACGAACGTCTGCACCGGTCGCTTCCGGGACGGGTGGCCAAACCGGCCGTACAGGATCCGTTGCCCATCAGCAGTGACGACATTCCATCGAGTGTTAAAGGGTTCGACATGCCCAGCGAGAGCTTGCGCCAGCTCTGGCCCGCAGGCGAAGCCGAAGCTCAACGCCGTCTCGACACCTTCGCCGACGCACAAATCGATTACTACAAAAGCGAGCGCGACTTCCCGGCCAAACCCGGCACCAGCCAGCTCTCGGCTTACCTCGCTGCCGGGGTGATTTCCCCGCGTCAGTGTTTGCACGCCGCCCTGCACAGCAATCAAGGCGAGTTCGAAAGCGGCAAGGTGGGCGCGGTCACCTGGATCAACGAGTTGCTGTGGCGCGAGTTCTACAAACACATTCTGGTGGGCTACCCACGGGTCTCGCGTCACCGTGCCTTCCGCCCGGAAACCGAAGCCCTGGCCTGGCGCGACGCCCCGGAAGAACTGCTGGCCTGGCAGCAAGCCCGTACCGGCCTGCCGATCATCGACGCAGCGATGCGTCAATTGCTCGAAACCGGCTGGATGCACAACCGCTTGCGCATGGTGGTGGCGATGTTCCTGACCAAGAACCTGCTGATCGACTGGCGCGAAGGCGAACGCTTTTTCATGCGCCACTTGATCGACGGTGACCTGGCGGCGAACAACGGTGGCTGGCAGTGGAGTTCGTCCACGGGCACTGACTCGGCCCCTTATTTCCGTATTTTCAATCCGCTGAGCCAATCGGAGAAATTCGACGCTGAAGGCGTGTTCATCAAGCACTGGCTGCCGGAACTGGCTGGGCTGAACAAAAAAGACGTGCACAACCCGGCGAACGTCGGCGGTCTGTTCGGCGTGGCGGATTATCCGTCGCCGATCGTCAACCTGAGCACTTCGCGCCAGCGAGCCTTGGCCGCGTTCAAGAACTTGCCCTCGCGACACGATGCCGGAGGCGCTCATGAGTGATTTCCTGCGGCAGTTTGCCCGGCAATTCGCGCAGCTGGATAAAAACAGTTTGCAACGCCTCGGCGAGCTGTACACCGAAGACGTGCACTTCACCGATCCGCTGCATGAAGTGCAAGGGCTCGGACAGTTGCGCAGCTACTTCACGGAGCTCTACGCCAACGTCACCGAACTGCGTTTCGATTTTCACGGTTTCGACCAGACCGGCGAAGGTCAAGGTTATCTGCGCTGGGTCATGAGTTACCGCCATCCGCGCCTGAGTGGCGGCCAGTTGATTCGTGTCGACGGCTGCTCGTACCTGCTCTGGCGCGACAAGGTTTATCGTCACCGGGATTACTTCGATGCCGGGGCACTGCTTTACGAACATTTACCCGTATTGGGTCGGGCGATTGCCTGGCTGAAAAGGAGAATGGGATGAGTCTTACAACTCCACGGCGATACTGGCTGACGGGTGCCAGCAGCGGCATCGGCGCCTCGCTGGCTGAAGAAATCCTCAAAACCGGTGCTCATCTGGCCGTGAGCTCGCGCTCTACAGCGGTGCTGAAAGTCTTGTCCCTGCGTTATCCGGGGCAAGTGCTGGTCGTGCCCGGCGATTTGACGAGCAGTCAGGCGGTGCGCGAAATCGGCGAACAGATCGCCCATGAATGGGGCTCGCTGGACACGGTGATCCTCAACGCCGGCACGTGCGAATACGTCGACGTCAAGCAGTTCGATTCCTCGATCGTCGAACACGTGGTGCGCACCAACCTGCTCGCGAGCGCCTATTGCATCGAGGCCGCGTTGCCCTTGTTGCGCAAGGGCACCGCGCCGCATCTGGTGGGCGTCGCCAGTTCGGTGACCTACCTGCCGCTGCCACGGGCCGAAGCCTATGGCGCGTCGAAGGCCGGGCTGCGTTATCTGTTCGAATCCCTGCGCATCGATCTTGCGCCGGAAGGCATCGAAGTCACGGTGGTCAGCCCGGGGTTTGTCGAGACCCCGCTGACGGCGAAAAACGACTTCCCGATGCCGCTCAGTTGGCCAGTGGCGAAAGCCGCCCGGCACATCTTCGCCAAACTCAAGAACCGTCCCCTGGAGATCGCTTTTCCGGGGCTGTTCATGGCGGCTCTCTGGCCCCTGTCGAAAATGCCCAATTGCGTGAAACTGGCCATCGGCAAACGCATGGTGCGCAGCAGCCCACCGATCAGGGACGTGCCGTGAACATTGCGATCATTGGCAGCGGAATCTCTGGGCTCACCAGCGCCTACCTGCTCAATCGCAGGCATGAGATCACCCTGTTCGAGGCCAGCGACTGGATCGGCGGGCACACCCATACCGTGGACGTGACCGTGGATGACCAGCGCTACGCCGTGGACACTGGTTTCATTGTGTTCAACGACTGGACCTACCCGAATTTCATTCGCCTGCTCGGCCAGATCGGCGTGGAGTCGAAACCGACTGAAATGAGTTTTTCAGTGAAGGATCCGGACTCGGGCCTGGAATACAACGGCAATAACCTCAACAGCTTGTTTGCCCAACGGCGAAATCTGTTGTCACCCGGCTTCTGGGGCATGTTGCGCGATATCCAGCGCTTCAACAAAGAGGCGCAGCGTGACCTGGCCGAGGGTCGGATCGCCGCCGACACCACGCTGGACGACTATCTGAAAAACGGCCGCTATGGCGAACGCTTCATCCTGCATTACATCGTGCCGATGGGCGCAGCAATCTGGTCGATGTCCATGGCTGACATGTTGGGTTTCCCATTGCAATCTTTCGTCAGGTTTTTCAAGAATCATGGACTGCTGTCCATCAGCAATCGTCCGCAGTGGCGGGTGATCGAAGGGGGTTCGAGCGCTTACATCGAGCCACTGACGGCGACGTTCAAACAGAACATCCGACTCAACTGCCCCGTCACCCGGGTCGAGCGTGATGAACAAGGCGTCATTATCCACAGCGCCGCCGGCAGCGAACGATTCGATAAAGTGGTGTTTGCCTGCCACAGCGATCAGGCCCTGCAACTGCTGGCCAAGCCGAGCGATGCCGAACAATCGATCCTCAGCGCCCTGCCCTACGCCGACAACGAAGTGGTGCTGCACACCGACACACGCCTGCTACCCACCCGAAAACTCGCGTGGGCCAGCTGGAATTACCGCCTCGGTGGCCCAGGCCATACACGGGCCGCCGTTACCTACGACATGAATATCCTGCAAGGCATCCAGAGCGACACCACGTTCTGCGTCAGCCTCAACCAGAGCGCTGGCATCGACCCGAGTAAAGTGCTCGCCAGATTCACTTACGCCCATCCGCAATTCAGCCTGGCGGCCGTTGCTGCGCAAAGCCGTTGGGAGGAACTGGACGGCGCGCAACACACTTATTATTGCGGCGCCTATTGGGCCAACGGTTTCCATGAAGACGGCGTGGTCAGCGCGTTGCGCGTTGCTCGCTCGTTTGGTGAAGTGTTGTGAACAGCGCCCTCTACAGCGGCTGGATCTCGCATCGGCGGTTCGCCCCAAAGCCTCATGCCTTCCGTTACCGGATCGGTCTGTTGTACCTGGACCTCGACGAACAGGAGGCCGTGTTCGACCTGTCGCCGTTCTCGGGCAACCGTCGCTTTGCACCGTTCTCGTTTCGCGAGAGCGATTACCTCAAAACCTATACCGGCAGCGGCATGCGCCTGATTGACGCGGTGCGCCAGCTCGTCGGCCAGGCCATCGGTCATGCGCCCCAAGGCTCGATCTGCCTGCTGACCCAGCCGCGCAGTTGGGGTTTGTCGTTCAACCCGGTGAGTTTTTTCTACTGCCATGAGGCTGACGGGCAACTGGCGGCGATTCTTTGCGAAGTCACCAACACCCCGTGGCGCGAGCGTTATCACTATGTATTGCCGGCCAAGGCCCCGGAGAATCTCGGCGATTTCCATCAACATTTTGCCGTGGCGAAGGCGTTTCACGTTTCGCCGTTTCTACCGCCAGACCTGGAATACCGCATGAGTTTCAGCCCCGCCGCGAAACGGCTCGGCGTGCACATGGCGGACTGGCAGGGCGAGCTGAAGTTGTTCGACGCCACGCTCAGCTTGAAACGCCAGGCACTGGACCGTGCCAGCCTGCATCGTTACTTGCGGCGCTTTCCATGGATGACGGCGAAAACCTGCCTGGCGATCTATTGGCAGGCCCTGCGCCTGCTGCTCAAGCGCGCACCGATATTTGCTCATCAGGCTGCCGTTGGCAGCGTTCAAACCGCCATCGTTCCTCCCAAGGATCACCGTCATGAAATCCTCTAGCGCCTCGGCCAAAGTCAATCTGCTCAGCACCAACGGCCTGACCGGATCGTTGCTGCGCCGTGGTGTACTGCGGCAACTCACGCAGCTCAAACATGGACAACTGGTGGTCATCGAAAACGGCGAACGACAAGTTTTCGGGACCGCAGGCAGCCCATTGATCGGGGAGATCCATATCCTCGACGCGGCGGCGTGGGGGCTGGTGGCGGGTAACGGCTCGATCGGCGCTGGCGAAGCGTTTATCCACGGTTATTGGAGCTCGCCGGACTTGACCGCGGTGGTTCGCGTGTTCGTCAGTAACCTTGAGGTGCTGGATGCGCTGGAGGGTGGCCTGGCGAAACTCGGCCGCCCTTTCGTTCAAGCGCTGCACTGGCTCAATCGCAACACGCGCAAGGGTTCGCAGAAAAACATCGCCGCCCACTACGATCTGGGCAACGACCTGTTCGAACAGTTTCTCGACCCCACCATGATGTATTCCGCCGCACAGTTCCTGACGGACGAAGACAGCCTGGAACAGGCGCAGTTGAACAAGCTGGAACGGATCTGCCAGAAACTCGCGCTCAAACCCAGTGATCACTTGCTGGAAATCGGCACCGGTTGGGGCAGCATGGCGCTTTACGCGGCGCAGCATTACGGCTGCAAGGTCACCACCACCACGCTTTCAAAAGAACAGTACGCCTTCACTGCCCAACGCATTGAAGCCCTCGGCCTGCAAGACCAGGTCACGCTGCTGCTCAAGGATTACCGCGACCTCACCGGGCAGTACGACAAACTGGTGTCGATCGAGATGATCGAAGCGGTCGGCCATCGCTTCCTGCCGGTCTATTTCAAGCAATGCGCGCAGTTGCTCAAAAGCAACGGCTTGATGCTGTTGCAGGCCATCACCATCCGCGAACAGCGCTACGAACAGGCCAAGGGCAGCGTCGATTTCATTCAGCGTTACATTTTTCCTGGCGGTGCCCTGCCCTGTGTGCAGAAGATGCTGGAAGTCATCAGCCGCGACACCGACATGAATTTGCTGCACATGGAGGATTTCGGCCTGCACTACGCCCGAACCCTGCGCCTGTGGCATGAGAATTTTCGCCGAGCCCAGGGCCGCTTGAGCGAGTTGGGCTACGACGATTATTTCCTGCGGTTGTGGGAATTTTATCTGTGCTACTGCGAAGGGGGGTTTCTGGAGCGCACCATCGGCACCGCGCAAATGGTGCTGGCCAAACCCTCGGCAATGCCCGCGCCGCTGCTAGGGCGCTTCGATGCGTGAGCGCTTGGCCAATGCCGCACTGTTTCAGCTCGGCTGGTTTGCCTGTGTGATGGGCGGCGACAGTTTATGGTTGCTGGTGGCGTTGGCGGTACTGGTGATTCATCTGCTGTGGATAAGTCGCTGGGCGGATGAAGGCCGACTGATTCTCAGCGTTGTGCTGCTGGGCACCACCGTCGACAGTTCGTTGCGCTGGCTTGGTGTGTTCGATTTCGCCGACGTCGCGCCCTTGATCCCGCTGTGGCTGATGCTGTTGTGGGCGTTACTGGCAACCACGTTGCGCCACTGCCTGCAATGGACCGCCAAACCTTGGTGGCTCGGCAGCCTGCTGGGCGCCGTGGGTGGGCCATTGTCGTATTACGCCGGTGGACAACTGGCCGGCGTGCAGTTTCCTTACGGTCAGGTGCCCACGCTGCTGGGTATCGGCCTGCTCTGGGCCATGCTGTTCCCAACGCTGCATTTCATGGCGCAACGGCTGGCGGCGGACACCCGCAGCTAAGCGTCCGTCAGGCCTTTAACACAGCCAGGGCCCACTGCCTTACACTGCCCGCCATGAAAACCATTCCCCACACGCAAATCACCGAACCGGCCGTCACGTGCTCGACTTGCGCAGCCTGTTGCTGCCAGCTCGAAGTCATGCTGATCACCGACACGGGCGTGCCTGAACGTTTTATCGATACCGATGATTGGGGCGGGGAAGTCATGCTGCGTCTGGATGACGGCTGGTGCGCTGCGCTGGACCGCAACAGCATGATGTGCACCATCTACGAAAAGCGCCCGCTGATCTGCCGGGAGTTCGAGATGGGCGCACCGGAGTGCCTCGAAGAGCGCCAGGGGATTACCACGGCGTATCGCTGAATTTGAAGTCGACGCACATCCAGTGTGGGAGCGAACCTGCTCGCGATGGCTTCCTGTCAGTCAACACTGTTGCTGAATGGCAGACCGCAATTGCGAGCAGGCTCGCTCCCACACTTAAAGGAGCGAGTCTCAGAGCGGCATCGTGTAGTGCAGCGCGTAACTTTCTACACCGTTGTTCGGGCTACTGAGCCCGGCATTGGAATAGTGCGTCGCACGAATGCCGACTTCATGTCCACCGGTAAAGCGCAGGCCAAAACCGAACCGGTCTTCAAACTGAAAAGCACTGCCGAGTTGATTGTTTTCGACTTCGGTATTGGCGAATACCGCGACGCCAACGCCCAACTCCACATAAGGCTTGACGGTCTGGCCAGCAAATTCGTAAACCAACACCGGCGCGAACGACAGGCTGTGGTTGCTGGAGGTCTTGTCGCCGTCCCAATAGGTGTAGGCACCGCTCCAGTACCCCGTCAAACGACCGATATCACTCTGCAACCAGCTCTTGTCCCAATCGAATTGCATGCCCAATCGATAGGTCATGGTCGACTCGCTGGTCTGTCCGACCGCGAATTCCACGCCTGCCGCCTGCGCGGTAAAACTGTGCCCCATCAGTGCGGCCGCAATCGCGGCCAAGCAGAATAGTCGCTTCACTAGAAACATCCTTTTCCGAACGATTTCATATGGTTTTTTTGTTGCTCACCGCTATAGAAGTCGACGATTAATCAGAAGTTCAGCCCAATTATTCGTTTTCGCCTACTTTTTTTTTAGTTATCTATCGAAGCTTTGCACAACACCGCCGCTGTTCCACAGCGTCGGCAAAATAGTCCTGAAATGCTCCGGATCGGCACTCGTCCAGAACTGCGCAGCACGTGCCGGCCCCTCGGCAAGTAACTCACGCTCGGCCAACAAACGCTGGAGTTGCCGCGCAACAGCGGCACCGGTGTCGATCAAGCTGATGTCTTCAGGGATCATCTGCTTAAGCAATGGCTTTAGGAAGGGATAATGCGTGCAGCCCAGAATTATCGTGTCGCACCCGGCGCCGAGCAGCGGCCCGACGTACCCGGCCAGCAACTGACGCAATGCCTCGCTGTGCAGATCGCCGTTTTCAATCAGCTCCACCAGGCCGGGGCACGGCTGAGTTATAACGCGTACATCAGTGGCGAAACGATCGAGCAACGCCGCGAACTTGGCGCTCTGCAACGTGCCAGTGGTGGCAAGTACGCCGACCACACCACTGCGGGTGGCGGCAGCGGCAGGTTTGACGGCGGGCTCCATGCCGACGATGGGCCACGCAGGGAAATCGCGCCGCAAGTCCGCAACACCGGCGACGGTCGCCGTGTTGCAGGCCAGCACCAAGGCCTTCGCGCCCTGCTGCTGAAAAAATTCGGCCATCACGCTGCAACGCTGCTGGATGAATTCAGGGGTTTTTTCGCCGTAGGGAACATTGCCGCAATCGGCGACGTACAGCAGCGACTCGTTGGGCAGCAAACGCTGGACCTCGGCCAATACCGAAAGCCCACCGACGCCGGAGTCGAATACGCCGATTGGCGCTTCACGCATGTTTTGAACCACAGACGCTGCAGCCAGGATCGCGCTTGACCCGCAATTCACGGAAGCGCGAGCCCAGGGCATCGATCAGCAACAGGCGCCCCACCAATGGCTCACCGAAACCCACCAGCAGTTTCAGGGCTTCCAGCGCCTGGAGGCTGCCCACCAGCCCAACCAGTGGACCGACAACACCGGCCTCACTGCAGGTCAATTCGGCTTCGCTGCCGTGACCGTATAGACAGTGGTAGCACGGGCTTTCCGGGCGTCGCGGGTCAAACACCGACAATTGCCCTTCGAGGCGAATCGCCGCGCCGCTGACCAGCGGTTTGCTGGCAGTAACGCAGGCCGCGTTGACCGCTTCACGAGTCGAGAAATTATCGGAACAGTCCAGCACCAGATCCACCGCCGCCACGGCGGCCGCCAGGGAATCTTCGTCCAGTGCGGTGCGATGGGCGATCAGTTGGATCTCGGGATTGATCGCGCTCAGTCGGCGGATCGCTGAATCGACCTTGCTCAAGCCGACGCTGTCAGTGTCGTGAACGATCTGGCGTTGCAGATTGGTCAGGTCGACCGTATCGAAATCCGCCAGGTGCAGCTCGCCGACACCGGCCGCGGCCAAATACAGCGCCACCGGTGAGCCAAGACCGCCGAGACCGACGATCAATACGCGGCTTTCTTTCAGCCGCAACTGGCCGTCGATATCGACGTGTTGCAACAGAATCTGCCGGCTATAGCGCAACAACTCCTGATCATTCAGCACGGCAGGCGCCCCAGGCTGATACGTTCGTGACCGCCCAGATCGGTGCGGCTGTGGACTGCTTCAAAGCCGCGGCTCAACAGCAAGTCGCGCACGGCTTCGGCTTGATCGTAACCGTGCTCGAGCATCAGCCAGCCACCCGCTTCCAGATAATCCGGCGCCTGGGCGACGATCAGGCGCAGATCATCGAGCCCGTCGATGCCAGCCACCAGAGCGCTGGCTGGTTCGAAGCGCACATCGCCTTCTACCAGATGCGGGTCGGCGGAGGCGATGTACGGCGGGTTGCTGATGATCAGATGAAAACGCTGACCTTCCAGGGCGCTGAACCAATGGCTGCTCAGTACCGTGGCATTGTTCAAGTGCAGGCGCTGACGATTGCGTTCGGCCAGCGCCACGGCCTCGAGTATGCGATCCACCGCAGTGACTTTCCACGCCGGACGCTCGCTGGCCAAAGCCAGGGCAATGGCGCCGCTGCCGGTGCCAAGATCGAGCACTTGGGCCGGTGTGGCTGGCAGCAATTCCAGCGCCGCTTCCACCAGCAGTTCGGTATCCGGGCGCGGGATCAGCGTGTGCGGCGCGACTTCCAGATCAAGCTTCCAGAACCCTTGCTGCCCCAGAATGTAGGCCACCGGCTCACCGCCGCGACGACGTTGCAGGTACTCGGCAAACTTCAGCGCGGCTTCGCTCGGCACAATGCGTTCCGGCCAGGTGTGCAGAAAGCTGCGGGACTTGCCCAAGGCCGCGGCCAGCAATAATTCGGCATCCAGACGCGCCGTGGGCGAGTCGGGCAAATCGGCGGCGCGCAACAAACTGGCAATGATCGTCATTTACTCACCTATCGCTGCCAATTGATCGGCCTGGAACTCGGCCAGTAACGGTTCAATCACGGCCTCGACGCCGCCCGCTAGGATTTCGTCGAGGGAATACAGCGTCAGGTTGACCCGGTGGTCGGTCACCCGGCCCTGGGCAAAGTTGTAGGTGCGGATGCGCTCGGAGCGATCGCCCGAACCGACCAGCAGCTTACGCTCGCTGGCGATGGCGTTCGCGGCGGCGCTGGTTTGTTGATCGTTGAGCTTGGCCGACAACCAGGACATCGCCCGGGCGCGGTTCTTGTGTTGCGAGCGTTCTTCCTGGCATTCGACGACGATACCGGACGGCAAGTGCGTGATGCGGATCGCCGAGTCGGTCTTGTTGACGTGCTGGCCGCCGGCCCCGGAGGAACGATAGGTATCGACCCGCAGATCCGCCGGGTTGATCTCGATCGTTTCCTGCTCATCCGGCTCAGGCAACACCGCCACGGTGCAGGCCGAGGTGTGGATGCGACCCTGGGATTCGGTGGCCGGAACCCGTTGCACGCGGTGCACGCCGGATTCGAACTTCAGTTTGCCGTAGACGTTTTCGCCTTCAACACGGGCGATGACTTCTTTATAGCCGCCGTGCTCACCGATGTTCTCCGAGAGAATTTCCACCCGCCAGCCACGCCGCTCGGCATAACGCGAATACATACGGAACAGGTCGCCGGAAAAAATCGCCGCTTCGTCACCGCCGGTGCCGGCACGGATTTCGAGGAACACGTTGCGCCCGTCATTCGGGTCCTTGGGTAGCAGCATGCGTTGCAGGCTGGCTTCGATGTCGATCAGTTGCTCTTTGGCTTCGCGAACTTCTTCCACGGCCATTTCGCGCATGTCCGGGTCGCTGTCCTTGAGCAGTGCCTGGGCGCCTTCGAGGTCGCCTTGCACTTTGAGCAGCTGTTTATAGGTGGCGACAATCGGTTCGACTTCCGCGTATTCCTTGGAATAGGTGCGGAATTTGTTCTGATCGGAAATGACTTCGCCATCGCCAAGCAGGGCGGTCAATTCCTCGAAACGGTCCTGGAGGATGTCCAGCTTATTGAGCAGTGACGCTTTCATTGCGGTTTCTTATCCGAAAAGCTATCCGATGAGCCCTCATTCAGGGCAAAGAGTTCCTGGGCCATGGCCAGCGCATCGAGGCGGCCTTCGGCAGAAAGCTTTTTCAACTGCACACTCGGGGCGTGCAAAAGTTTGTTGGTCAGGCCACGCGCCAATTGCACCAGCACCTCTTCGGGGCTGCTGCCATTGGCCAGCATGCGCTGGGCCTTCTGCAATTCTTCGTCGCGCATGCGCTCGCTTTGTTGGCGATAGGCCTTGAGCACATCCACCGCCGCCAGTTCACGCAGGCGGACCATGAAATCTTCGGCACCGACCAAGACCATATCTTCCGCCGCCTGGGCAGCGCCCTGCCGGCTCTTGAGGTTCTCGGCGACCACTTCGTGGAGATCGTCGACGCTATAGAGGTAAACGTCGTCCAACTCGCCGACTTCCGGCTCGATATCCCGAGGAACAGCGATGTCTACCATGAAGATCGGTTTGTGCTTGCGCAGTTTCAACGCGCTTTCCACGGCGCCTTTGCCAAGGATCGGCAACTGGCTGGCAGTGGAACTGATCACGATGTCGCTGCGCACCAGCTCTGCCGGGATGTCCGAGAGCAAAACGGCATGGGCACCAAACTGCTCGGCAAGGATGCTCGCGCGTTCCAGGGTTCGGTTGGCGACCACAATGCGCTTTACACCCAGTTCATGCAGGTGGCGGGCGACCAGGGTGATGGTCTCTCCGGCGCCAATCAGCAAGGCCTGGCTGCGCTGTAAATCGCTGAAAATCTGTTTCGCCAGGCTGACCGCGGCAAACGCCACGGACACCGGGTTCTCGCCGATGGCCGTGTCGGTGCGCACTTGCTTGGCCGCGTTGAACGTCGCTTGAAACAAGCGCCCGAGCAGCGGACCGATGGTGCCGGCCTCACGCGCCACGGCGTAGGCCGATTTCATCTGGCCGAGGATCTGCGGTTCGCCCAACACCAGCGAATCGAGCCCGGAAGCCACCCGCATCATGTGACGAACTGCCGCATCATCTTCGTGCACATAAGCGCTCGCACGCAGCTCTTCGAGGCTCAAATGATGATAATCGGCCAGCCAGCGCAAGATGATGTCAGCCGAAAGGTGATCCTGTTCTATATAGAGTTCACTGCGATTGCAGGTGGAGAGGATCGCAGCTTCGCGGCTGTCGGTAAGTCGGCAGAGCTGCTGCAAGGCCTCCACCAGCTGCTCAGGGGTAAAGGCCACGCGCTCGCGGACGTCTACTGAAGCAGTCTTGTGGTTGATACCGAGTGCAAGGAAGGCCATTCAAGGTCGCTGATGGTGACGTGAAGCCGGCAATTGTCCTACTTCGACAGAGCCAGAACAACTACCGCTGACTATTGTCCCAATGACCTGCCTCTATAAAGGCATCCATCGAGACTCGGTTATGTTTGGCCGAAGGCTTGTGTCATGATGATCCGACCGCAGGTTAGTCGTCCTCTTCCTATATGAATAGATCCTCCGCGTTGCTCCTCGCTTTTGTCTTCCTCAGCGGCTGCCAGGTCTTGGCACCCGTTTCGTCGGACGGTACGCCGCCGGTCGAAGACAGCACTCCGGCCCCTGAAAAGCCCAAGGTTTACAGCTCATTCAGTGAAGAAACCGTCTTCAGCCTGTTGAGCGCCGAACTGGCTGGCCAGCGCAATCGTTTCGACATTGCCCTGGACAACTACGTCACCCAGGCCATCAACACTCAGGATCCGGGCATCTCCGAGCGAGCCTTCCGCATTGCCGAATACCTTGGCGCCGATCAGGCTGCCCTGGATACCGCGCTGATCTGGGCAAAAAACGCCCCGGACGATCTCGAGGCGCAACGCGCGGCTGCCGTGCAGCTGGCGCGCGCCGGGCGTTATGACGACTCCATGGTCTATATGGAGAAAGTCCTGCTCGGCAAAGGCGACACGCATTTCGACTTTCTTGCCCTGTCCGCGGCCGATACCGACCAGGACACGCGCAACGGCCTGATGAAAAGTTTTGACCGCTTATTGCAGCGCCACCCGAACAACAACCAGTTGATTTTCGGCAAGGCTTTGCTGTTGCAACAGGACGGTGACGCCAAAGGCGCGCTGACCTTGCTTGAAGACAATCCGCCGGACGACGGCGAAATTGCCCCGATCCTGCTGCGCGCGCGCCTGTTGCAAGTGCTCAACCGTGGCGATGAAGCCTTGCCACTGCTGCAAAAAAGCATCAAGAAATACCCGGACGACAAACGCCTGCGCCTGACCTATGCACGCATGCTGGTTGAACAAGACCGCATGGACGACGCCAAGGTCGAGTTCTCAAGCCTGGTCCAGCAATACCCGGAAGACGACGAACTGCGTTATTCCCTGGCGCTGGTGTGCCTGGAAGCCAAGGCCTGGGACGAGGCCAAGGGTTATCTGGAAGACTTGGTCGCCCGGGAAAGCCACGTCGATTCGGCGCACCTGAACCTCGGTCGTATAGCTGAAGAGCGCAACGACCCACAAGGCGCACTGATCGAGTACGCCCAGGTCGGCCCCGGCAATGACTATCTGCCTGCGCAACTGCGCCAGACCGACATTCTGATCAACAACGGCAAGACCGCCGAAGCCCAAAGCCGTCTGGCTAAGGAACGCGACGAGCAACCTGATTACGCGATCCAGTTGTACCTGATCGAAGCCGAGACCTTGTCTGCCAACAATCAGCCCGACAAGGCGTGGAAGGTTCTGCAAACCGCGCTGCAGAAGTACCCGGACGATTTGAACCTGCTTTACACCCGCGCCATGCAGGCGGAAAAACGCAATGACCTGGCGCAGATGGAAAAAGACCTGCGCCTGATCATCAAGCGCGACCCGGACAATGCGATGGCGTTGAACGCCCTCGGCTACACCCTGTCGGACCGCACGACGCGTTACGCCGAAGCCAAGGCCCTGATCGAACAAGCGCACCAGATCAACCCGGAAGACCCAGCGGTACTCGACAGCCTCGGCTGGGTGCACTTCCGCCTGGGCAATCTCGATGAAGCCGAGCGCTATCTGCGTCAGGCCCTGGATCGCTTTCCCGATCAGGAAGTTGCCGCTCACCTGGGCGAAGTCCTGTGGGCCAATGGCAAACAGCGGGAAGCCAGGCAAATCTGGAGCAAGTTCCTCAAGGAACAACCCGACAGCCCCATCCTGCGCAGCACCATCAAGCGCCTGACCGGATCAGAGACTCTTTAAGATTATGTTTTTGCGCCACCTTGTTGTTTTCAGTTTCATCGCCCTGCTCGCCGGTTGCGCGGGCTTCGGCGCCCGCGAATCGGTCCAGGGCCAAGGCAACACGGCCCAATGGCGCGATTACAAACAGCAGCTGACCAGCCTTGATGGCTGGCAGATCAACGGCAAGATCGGTATTCGTGCGCCAAAAGACTCGGGCAGCGGCACGTTGTTCTGGCTGCAGCGACAGGATTACTACGACATTCGCCTCTCCGGCCCGCTGGGTCGCGGCGCGGCTCGTTTGACCGGCCGTCCGGGCAAAGTCTCGCTGGAAGTGGCCAATCAGGGCCGTTATGACGCCACGACCCCCGAAGCGCTGGTTGAAGAACAGCTCGGCTGGAAGCTGCCGGTGTCCAATCTGGCGTGGTGGGTTCGCGGGCTTCCGGCCCCGGACAGCAAAAGTCGCCTGACCCTGGACGCCGACAGTCGGCTGGCCAATCTCGAGCAGGACGGCTGGCAAGTCGAATACCTCAGTTACGCCGAGCAAAACGGCTACTGGCTGCCCGAGCGGATCAAACTGCACGGCACCGACCTTGATGTCACGCTGGTGATCAAGGAATGGCAACCACGCAAACTGGGGCAGTGAACATGACCGTTGCGCGCTTGACGCTGCCCTCCCCGGCCAAACTCAATCTGATGCTGCACATTCTCGGCCGCCGTGAAGACGGTTATCACGAGTTGCAGACGATTTTTCAGTTTCTCGATTACGGCGACGAAATCACGTTTGCCGTTCGTGACGACGGTGTGATTCGGTTGCACACCGAATTCGATGGGGTCCCTCACGACAGCAACCTGATCGTCAAAGCCGCGAAAAAACTTCAGGAGCAATCCGGTTGTTCGCTCGGCATCGATATCTGGATCGAAAAAATCCTGCCCATGGGCGGTGGAATCGGTGGCGGCAGTTCAAATGCCGCGACGACTTTGCTCGGCCTCAATCATCTCTGGCAACTGGGTTGGGATGAGGATCGACTGGCCGTGCTGGGCCTGACACTGGGCGCCGACGTGCCGGTTTTCGTGCGTGGGCACGCGGCTTTCGCCGAGGGCGTAGGGGAGAAACTCACCCCTGTAGACCCCGAAGAACCGTGGTATCTCGTGCTTGTGCCGCAAGTATCTGTAAGTACAGCAGAAATTTTTTCAGATCCGTTGTTGACACGTAACTCTTCTCCCATTAAAGTGCGCCCCGTTCCCAAGGGAAACAGTCGAAATGACTGCTTACCGGTGGTAGCAAGGCGTTATCCAGATGTACGTAACGCATTGAATTTGTTAGGTAAATTTACCGAAGCAAAACTCACCGGAACTGGAAGTTGTGTGTTTGGGGGCTTCCCAAGCAAAGCTGAAGCTGATAAAGTCTCGGCCCTTCTTACAGAGACCCTTACAGGGTTTGTAGCAAAAGGAAGCAACGTTTCGATGTTGCATCGCAAGCTGCAAAATCTGCTCTAAAGGAATCGATTACTGGGTAATCGTTGCAACAGATACAGGGGCGTCGCCAAGCGGTAAGGCAGCAGGTTTTGATCCTGCCATGCGTTGGTTCGAATCCAGCCGCCCCTGCCATTTTCCTATACTCATCCAGGTTACCCTCAGCCTTCAGGTACTGCGCGTGTCCAAGATGATGGTCTTTACGGGGAACGCTAACCCCGATCTGGCTCGGCGTGTTGTACGTCAGCTGCATATCCCTCTCGGTGACATCTCTGTCGGTAAGTTCTCCGACGGCGAAATTACTGCCGAGATCAATGAAAACGTCCGCGGTAAAGATGTTTTCATTATTCAGCCGACTTGCGCTCCGACCAACGATAACCTGATGGAACTGGTAGTGATGGCTGATGCCTTCCGCCGCTCCTCGGCTACTCGTATCACTGCTGTTATTCCTTACTTTGGTTATGCCCGTCAGGATCGCCGTCCGCGCTCCGCACGTGTGGCTATCAGCGCGAAAGTCGTTGCTGACATGCTTACCGTAGTCGGCATCGACCGTGTTCTCACGGTTGATCTGCATGCTGACCAAATCCAGGGTTTCTTCGATATTCCGGTAGATAACATCTACGGCTCCCCGGTTCTGGTGGATGACATTGAAGATCAGCGCTTCGAAAACCTGATGATCGTGTCCCCGGACATTGGCGGCGTCGTGCGTGCACGTGCTGTTGCCAAATCCCTGGGCGTGGATCTCGGGATCATCGACAAACGCCGTGAGAAAGCCAATCACTCTGAAGTGATGCATATCATCGGTGATGTCGAAGGGCGTACCTGTATTCTGGTCGATGACATGGTCGATACCGCCGGCACTCTGTGCCACGCGGCCAAGGCCCTGAAAGAGCATGGCGCCGCCAAGGTTTTCGCCTACTGCACACACCCTGTGCTGTCCGGTCGGGCGATCGAAAACATTGAAAATTCCATGCTGGACGAACTGGTGGTGACTAACACCATCCCGTTGTCCGCTGCTGCTCAAGCCTGCACGCGTATCCGTCAACTGGATATCGCGCCGGTCGTTGCCGAGGCGGTCCGCCGCATCAGCAATGAAGAATCGATCAGCGCGATGTTCCGTTAAGGGCCCTGCCCTTCTCGACTGTCTCGCTGACGAAAAGCGCCCCGCCCCGGCATTCCTGCCGGGGCGGGGCTTTTTTGCCCATATCGCCTTTAGCGCTGGTCGCAACCGCTGGGGCGAATGTGGTTATTTTGGAGATACAAAATGAACGAATTTACTCTGAATGCTGAAGTGCGTTCCGACCTGGGGAAAGGTGCGAGCCGCCGCCTGCGTCGTCTCGCAAGCCTGGTTCCAGCTGTAGTTTACGGTGGCGAAAAAGCCCCTGAATCCATCAGCATGCTGGCTAAAGAAGTTGCCAAACTGCTCGAAAACGAAGCGGCTTACAGCCACATCATCGAGCTGAACGTTGGCGGCACCAAGCAAAACGTAATCATCAAGGCTCTGCAGCGTCACCCGGCCAAAGGCCACGTACTGCACGCTGACTTCGTGCGCGTTGTAGCTGGCCAGAAACTGACCGCTATCGTGCCTGTACACTTTGTTGGCGAAGAAGCCCCGATCAAGAAAGGCGGCGAAGTTTCGCACGTTGTTTCGGAAATCGAAGTGACCTGCCTGCCAAAAGACCTGCCTGAATTCATCGA
This sequence comes from Pseudomonas sp. SG20052, assembly GCF_031766055.1. Taxonomy (NCBI): domain Bacteria; kingdom Pseudomonadati; phylum Pseudomonadota; class Gammaproteobacteria; order Pseudomonadales; family Pseudomonadaceae; genus Pseudomonas; species Pseudomonas sp. SG20052. The sequence goes on from NZ_CP134498.1 coordinate 5,706,411, forward strand.
AGTCGACCTGGCTAACGCCGAAATCGGTTCGATCATTCACCTGTCCGACCTCAAAGCCCCTAAAGGCGTTGAGTTTGTTGCTCTGGCACACGGCGATGACAAGGCTGTTGCCAACGTCCACGCTCCACGTGTTGCTCCAGAAGCTACTGAAGAAGGCGAAGCAGAGTAATTCACTCTGTCATGCCGGAGTGATCAAGTAACATCGCGGACTGGAACGTAGCGAGAAAGCGGGCGAGAACGCGGAGTTTACATAATGGTAAATGAGCACTTTTCGTCCACTTTCGCCGCACACACTGATTGCGGCGATGTTATCCACCACTCCAAAGAAGGGCCCCTATCGTGACTGCCATCAAACTGATCGTTGGCCTGGGAAATCCAGGCGCTGAATACGAACAGACCCGGCATAACGCAGGGGCCCTTTTTGTTGAGCGCATCGCGAACGCGCAAGGCGTCAACCTTGTGGCCGATCGCAAATATTTCGGCCTGACCGGGCGCTATTCGCATCAGGGTCAGGATGTTCGTCTGCTGATTCCCACCACCTACATGAACCGCAGCGGCCAGGCCGTCGCGGCACTTGCCGGCTTCTTCCGCATTACGCCTGAAGAAATCCTGGTGGCGCATGACGAACTCGACCTGCCACCCGGCGTTGCCAAGCTCAAACAGGGCGGCGGCCATGGCGGTCACAACGGGTTGCGCGACATCATCGCGCAACTGGGCAATCAGAATACCTTTTACCGCTTGCGGCTTGGCATTGGCCACCCGGGCGTTGCCAGTATGGTTTCAAATTTCGTCCTGGGTCGTGCGCCACGCGCCGAACAGGAAAAACTCGATGCCAGCATCGACTTTGCCCTCGGCGTGCTGCCGGATATCCTCGCCGGTGAATGGAACCGCGCGATGAAAAACCTGCACAGCCAGAAGGCCTGACTCACTCCTCGGGGAAAACACCATGGGATTCAATTGCGGCATCGTCGGCCTGCCTAACGTCGGCAAGTCCACCCTATTCAACGCCCTGACCAAATCCGGGATCGCGGCCGAGAACTTCCCCTTCTGCACCATCGAGCCGAACACCGGTATCGTGCCGATGCCGGATCCACGCCTGGAAGCCCTGGCGGCCATTGTCAATCCAAAGCGCATCTTGCCAACCACCATGGAATTCGTCGACATCGCGGGCCTGGTGGCCGGCGCCTCGAAAGGTGAAGGCCTGGGCAACAAGTTCCTCGCCAACATCCGCGAGACCGATGCTATCGCTCACGTGGTCCGCTGCTTCGAAGACGAGAACGTGATTCACGTCTCCAACAGCGTCGACCCGAAACGCGACATCGAAATCATCGACCTGGAACTGATCTTCGCCGACCTCGACAGCTGCGAGAAGCAACTGCAGAAAGTCGCCCGTAACGCCAAGGGTGGTGACAAGGACGCCGTGGTCCAGAAAGGTCTGCTGGAGCAACTGATCGCTCACTTCACCCTCGGCAAGCCAGCGCGCACGCTGATGAAGAACATGGGCGCCGACGATAAAGCGGTGATTCGTGGCTTCCACCTGCTGACCACCAAGCCGGTCATGTACATCGCCAACGTCGCTGAAGACGGTTTCGAGAACAACCCGCTGCTGGACATCGTCAAGGCCATCGCCGAAGAAGAAGGCGCCATGGTGGTTCCGGTCTGCAACAAGATCGAAGCCGAAATCGCCGAACTCGAAGACGGCGAAGAGAAAGACATGTTCCTCGAAGCCCTGGGCCTCGAAGAGCCTGGCCTGAACCGCGTGATCCGCGCCGGATACGAAATGCTGCACCTGCAGACCTACTTCACCGCCGGTGTCGAAGAAGTCCGCGCCTGGACCGTCCGCGTAGGTGCGACCGCGCCACAAGCCGCTGGCGTGATCCACACCGACTTCGAAAAAGGCTTCATCCGCGCTGAAGTCATCGCCTACGACGACTTCATCCAGTACAAGGGCGAAGCCGGCGCTAAAGAAGCCGGTAAATGGCGCCTGGAAGGCAAGGACTACATCGTTAAAGACGGCGACGTGATGCACTTCCGTTTCAACGTGTAAAAGAAGCCGAACAAGAAAAAGCCGCGTTTAAGACGCGGCTTTTTTGTGCCTGAAATCCGGGCGAGACCTAATCCTGCAGGAGCGAGGCTTGCCCGCGAAGAACGATGACGCAGTGTTCCTGGCAAACGCGTAATGGCCTTCGCGGGCAAGCCACGCTCCTACAGGTGGAGCGGTGCTACGCCTTTTTGGTTCTTGGCAGGAAGATCGCCAGTACGCCAAACAATGGCAGGAACGAGCACAGGAAGTACACGTATTCGATGCCGTGGACATCCGCCAGATGCCCGAGCAACGCCGCGCCAATCCCGCCAAAACCGAACATCAATCCGAAGAACACCCCGGCAATCATCCCGACATTGCCCGGCACCAGTTCCTGTGCGTACACCACAATGGCCGAAAAGGCTGACGCGAGGATAAAGCCGATCAGCACGCTCAGAATGCTGGTCCAGAACAGATCAACGTGAGGCAGGATCAGCGTGAATGGCGCCACGCCAAGGATCGAGAACCAGATCACCGCCTTCCGCCCGATCTTGTCGCCAATCGGCCCACCGAAGAACGTCCCCGCCGCCACGGCGCCCAGGAACAGGAACAGATGCAGCTGCGAGCTGGCCACCGACAGGTCGAACTTCTCGATCAGGTAGAAGGTGAAGTAGCTGGTGAAACTGGCCATGTAGAAATACTTGGAGAACACCAGCAGCCCGAGCACCACCAGCGCGCTGATCACCCGGCGTTTCGACAGGCCGTGCGTTGCCGCCTGACCTTGTTTGAGCTTGAACAGGTTTAAGTGGTTGGCGTACCAGCGGCTGATCCGATAGAGCACGAACAGCGCAAACACGGCGAACAATCCAAACCACGCCACATGGCCCTGGCCGAAGGGAATGATGATCGCCGCTGCCAGCAACGGGCCGAAGGCCGAGCCGGCATTGCCTCCGACCTGAAAGGTCGATTGCGCCAGACCGAATCGCCCGCCCGAGGCCAGTCGAGCCACGCGAGAAGCTTCCGGGTGAAAGGTCGACGAGCCGATGCCAATCAACCCCGCCGCCAGCAGAATCAGCGGAAAAGTACCGACCACCGACATCATCAAAATACCGACCAGCGTGCAGACGGTTCCCGCCGGTAGCAGCCAGGGCTTGGGATGGCGATCGGTGTGGTAACCGACCCATGGCTGCAACAGCGAAGCCGTCAGCTGGAACGTCAAAGTGATCAATCCAACCTGGGTAAATGTCAGGCCATAGTTGGCCTTCAACATCGGATAAATCGACGGTAGAACCGACTGGATCAGATCATTGATCAAATGCGCCAGCGCCACCGCGCCAATGATGCGCATGACCAGAGGGCTGCTTTGTGAAGTCGCGGGTGCCGACGTCGTGCCGGTCTGAACATTGCTGATAGCCATGAGAATTTCCGTACAGCAGATGGGTGCACGCAGGCAGGTGCGTCAATGTGCCATTTTTCAGTGCGGCAGCGCCATCCCCTTAGCCTGCTAACGACCTCGACACTCATCGCCAAGAAGGTGATAGCGCAACGCCATGGTCTGAATCTTGCCTTGTTAATCCGCTTCAACGCGGCCCCTTACAAAGGGGACCGAGAATGGGAAGTTTCGCTACAGAGTCGGCCTACAGAGCTGACAAGGGTGAACTTTCGAGGCCTTTTAAAAGGGCACAAGTCGCGGTCGCAACGACCCCGACGCACGCCATTGGTGCGTGGTGTCCAGAGGAGTCATGGGGCATGCAGGCTTTTTTATCACCGGGGATCGGATTGCTGGGGCGTTTTGGCTTCGCACGCAAATTTCAGTTGTTGTTTCTGCTGTTTATCCTGCCGCTGGCAGGCAGCCTGGTGATGATTGGTCAGGACTATCGCGCCAAACTTAACTTGATCTCCGGCGAACGTGCCGGTGTTCGGCAACTGCTCGCCCTGGATGCGCTCGATAACCTGCTCGCCGCCCAACGTGACCGCGCCGCCCGCTGGCGTGCGACGGAAACCAATCGCCAGCCAACGCCTGCAACCCTTGCCGCGATGGCTGGGTTCGATGCGGTTCAACCCGCCGTCGCCCAAGCCACCTCGGACCTCGGTGATGCGCTGAAAACCGAAGGCGCCGAGGGCGAAACCCTGACCCGTTATCAGGCCCTGCAAACCGCCCTCAACGGCCTCGACTCGAAAAGCCTGAGCAGCGTTGGTTGGTGGCCGGATGGCTACGATCGTTTCACCAATGCCTTGAGTGCGCTGCAAGCCCTGCGCGAGCAGATCGCCATGGACAATCGCCTGACCCTCGCGCCGTGGCTGGAAACCTACTTGCTGACGCAAATCTCGACACAGCATGCGCCGGACCTGATTGAGCGGGTTGGCCGCCTGGCCAGCGTCGGTCAGGCATCGGTGGTGTCCGGGCAGTTCACCCTGCAAAGCCGTCTGCAATTGCGCGATTTGCGCAGTCGTATCGGCGATGCCCGGGAACAGCTGGCGAAAACCGCCAGCCTGCTGGAAGCACGCCTGCCCAGCGCGTTGCAAAGCTGGGCCGGGCAATACCACGACAGCCTCAAGCATCTCGATGCTGAACTGAAAGTCCTCGATGACGGCGTCTTCGGCGGCAGCATCAAGCTCAAGCCGGAAGAATTCGAGCGCAGCCTCGACAGCCTGCTCACCGACCTCGCCTCGCTGCGCCAGCAGTCATTGGTTTCGCTGGATCAACGCCTGGATTACTACCATGGCTCGGCGATCAGCCAGTTTATTCTGGTGGCGACGATCTTTGGCTGCCTGCTGCTGGCCGCGCTGTACCTGTTCATCTGCTTGCAGGCCTCGATCCGTCGCAGCGCCAGCGGCATCACCCTGCTGGCAGAAGCATTGCGCGACGGCAACCTAAGCCTGCAAGTGCCGGTGCAGGGGCGCGACGAGCTGGCGGCCATCAGCACCGCCCTGAATGTCGCCGTGGTGCAGCTGCGCAACAGTTTGCTGGGGGTCGATCACGAAACCTTGCAGGTGAGCAACGCGGTGCGCACCCTCAACCATCACTCCAGCGGCGCCTTGGGCGAAGTTGAAGCGCAGCAATTGCAGATCAGCCAGATCGCCGCTGCGGCCACGCAGTTGGCCGCGACCTCTCAGGGTGTCGCCCAGAGTTGCGAACAGGCGTCCGGCAGCGCTCAACACACCCAACGCATTGCGGCCGACAGCAGCCGCGACAGCCAACGCACCACGGCGAGTATTCAGCAGCTCAACCAGCGCTTGAACGACACGGCGGCGGCACTCGGCCGGGTCAGCGAACAAGGCCAGCAGATTCAATTGGTGGTCGACACCATTCGCGGCGTGGCCGAGCAGACTAATCTGCTGGCGCTCAACGCGGCGATCGAGGCGGCTCGCGCGGGCGAACAGGGTCGCGGCTTTGCGGTGGTGGCGGATGAAGTGCGCAGCCTCTCGCAACGCACTCAGTCCTCCACCGCGCAGATCGCCGGCACTGTCGACAGTCTGCGCAGCACGGTGAATGAGGCGGTCAGCCTGATGGAAGCGGCCTGTAGCCAAGCGCAAAGTGATGCCCAGTCGGTCACCGGCCTGGGCGAGCGCCTCGGGGAAATTGCCCACGCGGTGCAAGGCGTTACCGACACCCTGGCGCAGATCGCCACGGCGGTTGAGGAACAGGCCAGCACCGCCGATGAAGTCAGCGGCAACATCCAGCAGGTCGATCAGGCCGCGGTAAGGTTGCTCGAAGGCGCGCGGGCGGTGAACCTGGCGGCGGACACCTTGAGCCAGGGCAGCAAGGCCTTGAGTGCCAATACCGGGAGATTTCAGCTCAGTTGACGCCCTCACCCGGCCCGAATATTCGGCTCAGGTGGATAAGCGGTTGAAAGCGTAGAGAAATATTTTGGATTTACGCTTGACGCATCTGCATTACCGGTGAATAATGCGCGCCACTTGGCTACATAGCTCAGTTGGTTAGAGCATAGCATTCATAATGCTGGGGTCCGGGGTTCAAGTCCCTGTGTAGCCACCAAGTACTAAAAACGGCTTACCGAAAGGTAGGCCGTTTTTTTATGCCTCGCGAAAAGTGCCCCTAACAGCACTTCAAGAACGAACCGTCGGCAACGCCGATAACGCGCGCTCCCAAATCTGCCACGTCCGCAGCCAGACCATCGCCTGCCAGTCGCTGTCGGCAGGATAGAACTGCTCCAGCAGATTCAGTTTGATCTCGCGCCCCACCGCATTACTTGGATTGCCGTGCAGATGCAGCCAGTGGTCATCGCGCAAATGACGATGAACGTCCGGCCCCGGATACGTCCCGCACTCGATCACGAACGGCATCAGTTTGACCTGCGGCAGTGCATTGATCAGTGCCTGCGAGGTGTAGCCCGTCGCGGTGGCCGCCACGCCGGTTTCACTCAAGGTGTCGGCACCGGTCAGCAACGTGTAGAGCCAGGGTCCATAAATGGCCTGCGCATCGGGTAGCGCCGGATAAGCCGCCTCGGTGATGGTCAGCAACATCGGATGACCGTACTCGCCAGCGCCGGTGTGCAAATCGAAACACATCGCGACCTCGGCGTGGGCAACATGCGTTTGCAGGATTTCGTGCAGCGTGCGGTTCGACCAGCTCGGCGCCAGGCCGCCATAAAACAGCCCATCGGGATGACTGTGCTGGCCGCCCTCGACGATTGACATCACCGCTGGCCAGCCGTGTTCGCGAATCTGTCCGTCGAGCAAGGCGTCGGCGCGCTCACGTTCGGGCCCCCGCAACTCAGTGAACGCATAGATGTCATGCAGCGTTGCGTAAGCCTGATTGTCCGGCAGCGGACGTTCGAAGTTCAGGTGATTGCGGTTCAGATCGATGTTGTCTTCGTTGACCCGACGCAGCCATGCGGTGCCCCAGGGATTGATCAGGTGGATCATCACCACCGCGACATCGACCGGCAGTGAACGCTTGCCCAACTCCTGCATCCACTTGATCTGGCATCCCGAGCCATAGAAACCTTCCACCCCATGGGTGCCGCTCAACGCAATCAGCAATCGCTTGGCACCTGGATCACCCAACACCGCCACATCGGTGCTCAAGGGTTCACCGAAAGGTCCTTTGAGGGGATGCGGATATTCAGTCAACGTCGCTCCGGCCGCGGTCGCTGCGGCGAGGAATTGCTCACGCTGAGTGCGATAACTCGGCTGGGTGGGAAACTCGGTCTGCATGGCTGCCTCTTGTTGATTTTCTGATCCGTCTGATGCCCTCGACCCTACAGAAAATCAGTCAACTCATGAAGGGTAAAAGCGTCTTGGCTCTCATCCGTGGTTTGCACCACGCCCTGTCGGCCGATAAAGTCCCCTGATCTTTTCCCACGGACGGAGTGCCCAACGTGTTCTCAGCCTTCCGCTTGAGCCGCTATCGCCTGTCAGCCTTTTCGCTGATCGCCACCGCGCTGACCCTTGCAGCGTGCAACGCCCCGCCCACGTCGACATTGCCGATCGCGCCGGAAGTCGCCTCGGGTTATCGCACCGACCTGCAAACCCGGCACGCCTCGAAACACATGGCGGCGGCAGCCAACCCTCTGGCGGCCGAGGCCGGGCGGGAGATGCTGCGTCAGGGCGGCTCGGCGGTGGATGCCGCGATTGCCATGCAAGCGGTGTTGACGCTGGTGGAACCTCAATCCTCGGGCATCGGTGGCGGCGCGTTCATTGTGTTGTGGGATGGCAAGAACGTGCGCACTTACGACGGTCGCGAAACCGCACCGGCCGGCGCCACGGAGAAGCTTTTCCTACAAGCCGACGGCAAACCGATGGCCTTCACCCAGGCGCAGATTGGGGGTCGCTCAGTGGGCACGCCCGGTGTGTTGCGAGCGCTTGAGCTGGCACATCAGAAACACGGTCGTCTGCCATGGGCGCAACTGTTCGAACCGGCCATCCGACTCGCGGAGCAAGGTTTCGCCATCTCGCCGCGCTTGCATCAGCTGATCGCTTCAGATTCCTCCATGCGTCGCTCGCCTGACATGATGGCGTACTTCCTGAATGCCGATGGCAGCCCGAAAGCCGCCGGCACTCAGCTGAAAAACCCGGCACTGGCCGCCGTGCTCAAACGCATCGCCACAGAAGGTCCCGATGCATTGTACAAAGGGCCGGTTGCGCAAGAAATCGTCGCCAAGGTTCAGGGCCACGCCAACCCTGGCAGTCTGTCGCTGAACGATCTCCAAGGCTATACGGCCAAGGAACGCGCGCCGCTATGCACCGACTACAAACGCTGGCAGGTCTGCGGCATGCCGCCGCCGTCGTCGGGCGGGATCGCCGTGGCGCAGATCCTCGGCACACTCCAGGCGTTGGAAGTACGCGACCAGCGTTTTGCCTTGGCCTCAATGAAACCGGTCAAGACCGACAAACCCGCCGGCACCGAGCCGACGCCAGAAGCCGTGCACCTGATTGCCGAAGCCGAGCGCCTGGCCTACGCCGACCGCGCGCTCTATCTGGCCGACGCCGACTTCGTGCCCGTCCCTGTCAAAGGCCTGGTGGACCCGAGCTACCTGGCCAGCCGCGCCGCCCTGATCGGCGATCGCAGCATGGGCACGGCCAAACCCGGCACCCCGCCGGGCATCAAGATCGCCTACGCACCGGACCGTTCACCGCTGCGCATCTCGACCTCGCAAGTGGTCGCGGTCGATGACGAAGGTGGCGCGGTGTCCATGACCACCACCGTCGAATCCGCGTTTGGCTCGCACGTGATGGTTCAGGGTTTTCTGCTCAACAATCAGATGACCGACTTCTCGTTCATCCCCGAAGAAAACGGGCAGAAAGTCGCCAACCGCGTCGAACCCGGCAAACGCCCCCGCTCGTCCATGGCACCGACGCTGATTTTCGACCGTCAGAGCGGCGAATTCCTCGCCACCATCGGCTCGCCGGGCGGCTCGCAAATCATCGAGTACGTCGCCAAATCCACCATCGGCCTGCTCGACTGGAACCTCGACCCGCAAGCCGCCATCAGCCTGCCCAACTTCGGCAGCCGAAACGGCCCGACGGAACTGGAAGAGGGGCAGTTCAGCGCCGGGTTGATTCAGGCGCTGAAGGACAAAGGGCACAGCGTGAGCGAGATCGACATGACCAGCGGCACCCAGGCGATTGTTCGGATGAAGGATGCGCAGGGGAAGGCTTCGTTGGCGGGCGGGGCCGATCCTCGGCGTGAGGGGGCTGCGTTGGGGGATTGATTCCTACAGAGGGTGGAAAAGGCTTACCGGGAGGTAGGCCTTTTTTGTATGTAATGAGTCCTGTTCGGCTACCTCGCGCCGACTTTTCCTACCTGCACACCACTGCTTCTTCGATAGAGTTCAAAGATCATTTTTCGCATCAGTTCAGCCACCCGAAGCACCTAGGTACAAAGTCGAGTCCGCACCTCCCATCGGCCACACCTCCACAGACTTGCATCAGTCCCATCACGGGACTAGGATCACGCCATGAGAATTATCGCCATTAGTCAGCTTAAAAGTTTTTGGGAGCGCTACCCGGACGCAGAACAATCCTTACTAGCTTGGATTGACGAGGCAAGAAATGCCGAGTGGAAAACACCTGCGAACATAAAAGCGCACTTTGCTACCGCCAGCATTCTCAAGAGCCGTAGAGTCGTGTTCAACATCAAGGGTAATGACTTTCGGCTGGTAGTCGCTGTGGCTTATCGCTTCGGCGCCGTTTACATAAAATTTGTCGGCACTCACAAGCAGTACGACGCAATCGACGCCGATACCGTCGAGATGGAGTAACCAATGAACATTCGTCCGATTCACACCGACGAGGACTACCGCGCAGCCCTCAAGACTGTATCTGCCCTTTTCGACAATGAGCCAGAGCCTGGCACGCCTGAAGGGGATTATTTCGACATCATGATCACACTGATCGAAGCTTATGAATCGAAGCAGTTTCCAGTTGATCTGCCCAATCCAATCGATGCGATAAAATTTCGCATGGAACAATCAGGTCTGTCCGCAGCGGACCTTGCGCCTGCCATTGGCCGGACAAACCGGGTTTACGAAGTGCTTAATGGCAAGCGTGCGTTGACGCTCCCGATGATATGGAAACTACATGATCTGTTCGGAATACCAGCAGAGAGCCTGATTAAACCTATGAAACAAGCTTGATCAAACGTCGGTCGAAGCGTACTGGCCGACGCTGAAAATCTCCCCTCCCCGGCTCATCGGATATCACGCAGGCACACTACACGCTCACGTACACCCACGCTTCAATCCCGGATTGAAGGACTACGCTGACACGCTTGTAATCCGATACCTCATAACTGTCGGCGGCGGCTAGTTCCTCGGGTGTGATCTGGAACACCATGCCGGGAATCGGGACGCTGCTATCGCTTCCCGGACGAAGAATCGGATGGTGAGTCTTGCCGCTGGTGGCCAACACCTCTGGGTCGGTGATTTCGACCCAGGACTGCTCGTACCCCAGCATCGCATCGGCACTGCCGCTGAGCTCGCGCCCGAAGTTGGCCAGTTGCACGACTTTGTCCTGCAAGGTGCCGTAGGAAAACAGGTACTCCGTTTTATCGCTCATCCATAAATCCTTGTTTGAATAGTCCCGAGTAGCTTATCGGGTGATCTTCAGCGCTTGCCGTGCCTTGTGCTTCTCCAGCGCCAGATCGATCAAGCGGCTGACCAGCTCGCTGTAAGTCATGCCGGTGGCTTGCCAGAGCTTGGGGTACATGCTGATTCGGGTGAAGCCGGGCAGCGAGTTGATTTCGTTGATCAGCACTTCGCCGCTGTCGGTCAGGAACACATCGACCCGCGCCAGCCCGGAACAGCCGAGCACCTGAAACGCCTCGACAGCCAAGGCGCGGATGCGCTCACTGGCCTCGCTGCTGATGTTGGCCGGCACCACGACCTCTGCCGCTTGAGCGTCGATGTATTTGCTGTCGTAGGAATAGAAGCCGCTGCGCACCACGATCTCGCCACAACCGCTGGCGATGGCATCCTCGTTGCCCAGCACCGCGCACTCGATCTCGCGACCGTTGACGGCGGATTCGATCAATACTTTTTCATCGAAACCCAGGGCCAGTTCCACTGCCGCCGTGTACTCGGCTTCGTCACTGACCTTGCTGACGCCCACGGACGACCCCTGGTTCGCCGGCTTCACGAACAGCGGCAGACCGAGTTTGGCCTGGACCTCGGCGAACCCGGTGCGCGCGGCGCTGGCACGAGTCAGGGTCACGAAGGGCGTGACTGCAATCCCGGCGTCACGCAACAGCCGCTTGCTGATGTCCTTGTCCATGCACACCGCCGAGCCGAGCACATCGGAGCCGACAAAGGGTAAATCCGCCATGCGCAACAGGCCTTGCAGGCAACCGTCTTCACCCAGCGTGCCGTGCACGATCGGGAAGATCACATCGACGTGGCCCAGCATTTCTTGACTCGAGGTTTCGACCAATTGCTGGCTGGCCTTGCCCGGCACCACGGCCAGTTCCCGGTTGGACTGGTTGAGGGCGATCAGGGCCGGATTTTCCTGGTTGAGCAGGAAGTTCGATGGATCATTGAGGTGCCAATGGCCTTGCTTGTCGATACCGATCAGCACCGGTTCGAAGCGCGACCGATCCAGCGCATCGACGATGTTTTTCGCCGATTGCAGCGATACTTCGTGCTCCGCCGAACGACCACCAAAAATAATCCCTACCCGCAGTTTGCTCATACCAGACACCTCGACGAACGATCAAACGCACCCGCGCCTCGATGGCTTACAGGGTGCAGAGAATGCTCGATACCTTGCTACATTTGTATGCGGTTTTCTACCAGCCCCATGGGTTTTGTCGGCCAGCAGACAGGTGGCCGGTCCCTGGGTTACCGTGATCGACATTGCGCTCAAGACAACGACACCATGGCCAAGCACACGTCTCCCATCGACTGGTTCCATCGCGCCCCCGACGTGGGCGGGGTTCAGCGTTTCGAGGCATTTTTTGCCGGCCACGGCTACGACCTTCACCGCCATGACACCTACGCAATCGGCCGGACCCTGGCCGGCGTGCAGAGTTTTCAATACCGCGGCGGCTGGCGCCACAGTCTGCCCGGCGGGACCCTGGTGCTGCACCCGGACGAAGTCCACGATGGCGAGGCTGGCACCGAGGCCGGCTTCAAGTACCGGATGATGTACATCGAGCCGGCGCTGATCCAGCAGATACTCGGCGGGCAACCGCTGCCGTTCATCAAGACCGGATTGTCGACCGACCCACGCCTGTTCGCCGCCACCGACGTGCTGCTGCGAAGCCTGGATTGCCCCCTCGATCCCTTGGAAGAGCAGGACGCGCTGTTCGATCTGGCGCAGGCATTGAGCACTGTCTCCGGCGCGCCCGGTAAACGCCAACGCTTCGACTACGTGGCGGCGGAGCGCGCGCGGGAGTTCATCCACAGCGCCCTGGATCGCACGGTGACACTGGAGGAACTGGCGCAGCACAGCGGTCGGGATCGCTGGAGTCTGTCGAGGGATTTCCGCCTGTTGTTTGGCACCAGCCCTTATCGATACCTGACCATGCGTCGCCTGGACCTGGTCCGCGCCCTGCTGATCCAGGGCCAGTCTCTGGTCAGTGCCGCACTGATCGCCGGTTTCACCGACCAGAGCCACATGACCCGGCAATTCAGCAAGGCATACGGCCTCTCACCGGCCCGCTGGATGAAAATGCACCGCCGCTGAGCGCGCACAATCGTACAAGAAGCCCGCTGCCGTGCTGACTATCGTGGCTTCACGATCAACCACGAGAGCTTTCTTCATGAACGCCTACCAAAGCCTGAACTTCGCTGAAAAAATCGCCCGGATCGACTCGCACTGGAGCCCTCGGGTCATCGCCGAGATGAACGACTACCAGTTCAAAGTGGTGAAACTGCTGGGGGATTTCATCTGGCACGATCACCTGGACACCGACGAGACCTTCATCGTGATCGAGGGGCAGCTGCGCATCGACTTTCGCGATGGCCACGTCCTGCTGAACGCGGGGGAAATGTACGTGGTGCCAAAGGGTGTCGAGCACAAACCCTCTGCCGCGCAGGAAGTGAAACTGCTGCTGATCGAGCCCAAGGGTGTGCTGAATACAGGCAGCGAAGGCGGCGAACGCACGGCGCAGAATGACGTCTGGGTGTAAAAGGCCGCCGGTTTACGGCTGCAGAGTCTTGCCGTCCACCGGCTCGCCGATCGTCAGGAAATGCCCGCCCGCCACATGATGCAGGGTGCGTAGCGCATCGTGTCCCTCGAAGTGCCAACGGCCTTCGCTGAACACGCGCTCATCGACCTGGGCGGCAATCACCTCGGCCAGGAACAGGTCGTATTGCTGATGGTTGTTGGGCTCCGGCAGCAGTCGGCACTCCAGCCAGGCGACGCAACCTTCAAGCATCGGCGCATCGATCAGCTCGCCACTGAACGTCTGCAGGCCGTAGATCTGAAACTTGTCCAGGCCCTGGCCCTGAGTCAGCTCCAGGCCCGACGTCGAGCCCACAGTCTGGGCGATATCGGCCTGGGCCGCGCAGGGAACGTTCAGCACGAAGGTGCCCGACGCTTCCAGCAGTTGGCGGGTCCAGGTGGACTTGTCCAGCACCACGGCGATTTTCGGCGGTTCGAAGTCCAAAGGCATGGCCCAGGCCGCGGCCATGATGTTGCGCTTGCCTTCATGCGCCGCGCTGACCAGCACGGTCGGCCCGTGATTGAGCAAGCGATAAGCCTTGGACAAGGGAACCGGACGGCGGTGAGAAACGCTCATGAGGGCTGCTCCTGGGGAAACGCCGATTGTAGCGATTTCCACCTGGAGGTCAGTTATCAAGTCGCCAGTTGATTGGCAAACTGCCCGACCGCGTTCACCACTTTCTGTGCGCCGTCCTGAATCTCGACGATCACCGTGCCCGCTTCCGCCGCCAGCGCCAGGCCTTGTTCAGCCTGAAGTTTGCCGTCGGTCATCAGGGCCACGGCATTGCGCGCCATGTCCTGGTTCTGGCGTACCACGCCAACGATTTCATCGGTGGCCTGGCTGGTACGGGACGCCAACTGCCGGACTTCATCCGCCACCACCGCAAAACCTCGCCCCTGTTCACCGGCGCGCGCCGCTTCGATGGCCGCGTTAAGCGCCAGCAGGTTGGTCTGTTCGGCAATGCCGCTGATGGTTTTGACGATGGTGCCAATCACCAGCGACTGCTCGTTCAACGCTTCGATGCCTTCGCCGGCGGTTTGCATGTGCCGGGCCAGGTCACGCATTACGTCCACCGCCTGAGTCACCACGGCGGTTCCACGCTGAGCGCTTTGATCGGTTTGCTGGGAGGTGCTGTAGGCAATGTTTGCCGCTTCGGCGACCGCCTGCTCCTGATTGACCTGATCGGTAATCACCGTGGCGAATTTCACCACTTTGTAGAGCGTGTTGTTGGCATCCACCACCGGGTTGTAGGACGCCTCCAGCCAGACCACACGACCGTGGTTGTCCACACGCTTGAAGCGGCCTGCCACGAATTCGCCGGCGTTCAGGCGGCGCCAGAAGTTCTGGTATTCCGCGCTGTTGTACTCTTCAGGCTCGCAGAACGTACGGTGATGTTTGCCCTTGATTTGCGCCAGGCTGTAACCCATGCCGCTGAGGAACCGCTCGTTGGCCGCCAACACGTTGCCATTGAGATCGAACTCGATGACCGCCGTCGAACGCACCAGCGCGCCGATCAGGTTCTCATGCTCGCGGGACGCCTCGATGGTGCGGGTCAGGTCGCTGGAATAAATCGAGAAGTGCTTGATCCGCCCCTCCGAGGACAACACGGGCTGCACAATCGAACGCAACCAGGCTTCCTTGCCATTGCCCCGCAGCAAACGCACGGCGCCGGCAAAGTGCTCGCGGCGGGTCAGCGCAGCCTTGAAGCGGAGGTGGAATTCGTCCGATTTCACATGGGGCGGGACGATGTCTTCAATGTGCCGGCCGATCAGGTCGCTGCTTTTGTAGAGCATCTCGCCGAGGAAATTCTGATTGACCGATTGAATCCGTCCATCAGGATCCAGGGTCAGGACCAGCATCTCGCTTTCCAGACTGTCCTTCACTTGCTGAAGGCTGGAGAGTTCTTCGCGAAGAGCCGACAGCTCCTGCTTCAAGCGTTTGTTGAACATGGAAAGCACCGATGGACAGGAATGGAAAGCGGCATGCAGCCTAGCCATCGGCCTTGCGGATATTTTCTGAAGAGCGTTTCAGGGTTGTCCTACAAAAATAGTTGCGGCACGCCTGAGTGACCTTGCGTTCATGCCGTGCCAGCGGCCGGGCAATGCTCAACCCGGGGCATCCGTGTGCCGAAATAAGCAGCGCTGCTCACGCCCACCGCGCCCATCACCGCACTGAAGATCACGCAAATCCACGGACTCCACGGCATCAGACCGATCAGCAACAACGGTGTGACACTCGCCCACGCTGCGTAGGCAATGTTGTAGGTGAAGGAAATCCCCGAGACGCGAATTCGCGCGGGAAACAGGCTGATCATCACCGACGGCACCGCGCCGACGACCCCGCAACCGAGTCCGGCAATCGCGTAGGCCAAGCCGATCCATTGGCCCCCGGTGATCAGGCACGTATAAAGCACGCCGATGCCCAGCGGCAGCAGCAGGCTATAGAGCATGACCGTGCGCCAGGCGCCGAAGCGATCGACGAGCAGCCCGGCGAGTACACAGCCGATGTTCAGGAACACAATGCCCAAGGCACTCAAGGCGAAGGTGTGGCTGGCGGTCATGCCGAAGGTTTTCTGCATCATGGTCGGGGTGATGACCACGAACACCACCACCGCCGACGTCAGTACGCAGGTGAGGAGCATCGCTGGCAATATCGCCAGGCGATGTTCGCGCAAGACCGTGCGCAGCGGCAGTTCGACAGCGGCCTCGCGCTTGGCCTGCATGGCCATGAACACCGGGGTTTCGCTGAGCCAGCGGCGTAGCCAGACGCCAATCACCCCAAACACGCCGCCCAGCAGGAACGGGTAACGCCAGGCGTAATCGAGGATTTCCGTCGGGGTGAACGCCTGCGCCAGAAAGGTCGCGGTCAGGGCGCCGATCAGGTAGCCAAAGGTCAGCCCGGCTTGCAAGAAGCCCAGGGCATAACCGCGATGCCCGGCGGGCGCGTGCTCGGCGACGAACACCCAGGCGCTCGGCACTTCACCGCCGACCGCAGCGCCCTGCAGGACCCGCAGGACCAACAGCAGCAGCGGTGCGAAATAGCCGATCTGGGCGTAGGTCGGCATGATGCCGATCAGCAGGCACGGCAGCGCCATCATCAGGATGCTCAGGCTGAAGACCTTCTTGCGCCCCAGCCGGTCGGCGAAATGCGCCATCAGAATGCCGCCCAATGGGCGCGCCAGATAACCCGTCACGAAAATCCCGAAGCTTTGCAGCAAGCGCAGCCACTCGGGCATTTCCGGTGGGAAAAACAGCTGACTGAGGGTCAGCGCGAAAAAGACGAAAATGATGAAATCGTAGATTTCCAGGGCGCCGCCAAGGGCCGCCAGGCCAAGGGTCTTGTAGTCCGAGCGGCTGAAGGGCGCCGGGCGCGAATCGGTATTGGCAGTCATGAAAAGAACTCTGGCACGGGCAAAAAACCAAGGCGCCCATGGTCTACGCAAACGCGCCCACCGACAACCCGTTAGACCAAAGTCTCAGCCTGGTTAATCTTCGTCACAAAATATGACTGATTGATTTACTGTTGGCACCTGTCCAGACGGGCCTTTGCCGCCCCAAAGACCACAATAAACATAAAAATTCGAGGTACTCCCGTGGCCGCTGATATCGAAGATACCCGCTCCGCACGCTTTGCCCTGCGCTGTTCAAGTTTTGCCGAACGCTGGTTCCCCGACTCGTGGGTATTTGCCGCGCTGGCGGTGATCATCGTGGCCGTGGCGACCCTGTTCATGGGCGCCAAACCCACTGACGCGGCCATGGCTTTCGGTGATGGGTTCTGGAGCCTGATCCCGTTCACCATGCAGATGGCGTTCGTGGTCATCGGCGGTTATGTGGTCGCCAGCTCCCCGCCCGCGGTGAAACTCATCGACCGCCTGGCCCGGATCCCGAAAAACGGCCGCTCGGCCGTGGCCTGGGTCGCGTTGATTTCCATGGTGGCGTCGCTGCTGAACTGGGGCCTGTCGCTGGTGTTCGGCGGTCTGCTGGTGCGCGCCCTCGCTCGCCGCACCGACCTGAAAATGGATTACCGCGCCGCCGGTGCTGCCGCGTATCTGGGCCTTGGCGCCGTGTGGGCCTTGGGCCTGTCGTCGTCCGCCGCGCAATTACAGGCCAACCCGGCCAGCCTGCCACCCTCGATTCTGTCGATCACCGGCGTCATTCCGTTCACCCAGACCATTTTTCTCTGGCAGTCCGGCGTCATGTTGCTGGCACTGATCGTGATTTCGCTGATCATCGCCTACGCCACCGCGCCGGGGCCGAAAACAGCCCGCGACGCCGAAGCCTGCGGCATCGACCCGAGCTTCAACCTGCCACCGCTGCAACCGCGCACCCGCCCCGGCGAATGGCTGGAGCACAGCCCGTTGCTGACGATTTTGCTGGTGCTGCTGGCCGCAGGATGGCTGTTCCACGAGTTTTCGACTAAACCGGCGATCAGCGCGATCTCGGGCCTGAACACTTACAACTTCCTGTTCATCATGCTCGGCGCGCTGCTGCACTGGCGCCCGCGCAGCTTCCTCGATGCCGTATCCCGAGCGGTGCCGACCACCACCGGCGTGCTAATCCAGTTTCCGCTCTACGGCTCGATCGCTGCGCTGATGACCACGGTCAAAGGTACTGACGCGCAGACCCTGGCCCACCACATCTCGACCTTCTTCGTCAGCATTGCGTCCCACGACACTTATGCGCTGCTGATGGGCGTTTACTCGGCGATTCTCGGTTTCTTCATTCCATCCGGCGGCGGCAAATGGATCATCGAAGCGCCTTATGTCATGCAGGTGGCCACCGACCTGAATTACCACCTGGGTTGGGCCGTGCAAATCTACAACGCGGCTGAAGCCCTGCCGAACCTGATCAACCCGTTCTACATGCTGCCGCTGCTGGGCGTGCTTGGGTTGAAGGCGCGGGACTTGATTGGCTTCTCGTTCGTGCAATTGCTGGTGCACACGCCGCTGGTGCTGTTTTTGCTGTGGGCGCTGGGGACGACGCTGACGTATACGCCGCCGGTGATGCCGTAAACGAAGTTGATTGCACCTGTGCAAAGCAGGTGCAATCAGATTTGATCGGAGGGTAAAACCTTCAACAACTCAGGCAAGGCCGTCTGAACGGTATCCCACACCACTTCGAGATTGATATCGAAATAGCCGTGAGCAATGCGGTTGCGCATACCTCGCATGCTGCGCCATGGCACTTGTGAATTTTCGCTCGCAAAATCCGCATAGCCATCCATTACTTTGGTGGCTGCTTCACCAATAATGATGAGGCTCATGATCACAGCTTGCTGGGTACGTTTGTCTTCGGAAAACTCTTCTTTACTCAAGCCTTCGACAAAAATCAGCGCATCGCTTGCGGCTTGCCGCATATGGTCAAGGTAATCTGCGAGACGGTTAACAGTCATACGGGACGAGCCTGTTCGAGTACCTGCTGACGAAACTTCAACGGAAGATCTCCCGGCGTCAGCAGATCAACACTGACCCCCAGCAAATCTTCGAGCTCGACTTGAAGCCCTCCGAGATCGAAAAGCGTGGCCCCTGGGAGAGCGTCCACCAGTAAATCAAGGTCACTCCCTTCTTTATCTGTCCCGAGTAACGCGGAACCAAATACACGAGGGTTGGACGTACGAAATCGACCGACGACCTCGCGGACGGCTGCTCGTTTTAGATCCAGTGCAGTAGAAGGTTTCATGGGTGACCTTTGCCAAGTCCAATACTGCGCCAGTCTAGCAGTGCTCGAGAACGGTAGACACTGCACCTCTTGTAACCCTCTGTCACATCCCACGCTTCCGGACCAAACCACGTCCCGCCGCAAATAATAGCTCAGTGCCACTACTTTCCTTTACCACCCCGCTGCTCCGGTAATATCCTTGCGCGAATATTATCTGTATCAGCTTTTTGCAGGCCGGAAAGGGAGTTCATCGCCATGATCGTAGGGATTGACCTGGGAACCACCAACAGCCTCGTTGCCGTCTGGCGCGGGGAGTCCAGCGAGTTGGTGCCCAATGCACTCGGCCAGTTCCTCACTCCCAGCGTGGTGGGTCTCGATGATCAGGGCCGGGTTCTGGTCGGCCAGGCTGCCCGCGAGCGCTTGCACACTCACCCGCGCCAGACCGCTTCGCTGTTCAAGCGGCACATGGGCAGCGCTACGGAAGTGCGTCTGGGAGACCGGTCATTCCGTCCCGAGGAGCTTTCGGCGCTGGTGCTCAAGAGCCTGAAGGAAGACGTCGAGCGGGCCTTCGGCGAAACCGTGCATGAAGCGGTGATCAGCGTGCCGGCCTACTTCAGCGATGCCCAGCGCAAGGCCACGCGCATTGCCGGTGAGCTGGCGGGTCTGAAGGTTGAAAAACTGATCAACGAGCCAACCGCTGCGGCGCTGGCATATGGGCTGCATCAACGGGACAAGGAAACTTCGTTCCTGGTGTTCGACCTCGGCGGCGGCACCTTCGACGTGTCGATCCTGGAGCTCTTCGACGGGGTCATGGAAGTGCGCGCCAGCGCGGGCGACAACTTCCTGGGTGGTGAAGATTTCGACAGCGTGCTGCTTGAGCATTTCCTTGAGCACCATCGCAACACCGACAACTTTCCTGACCGCAACAGCATCATCCAGCCTTTGCGTCGCGAGGCCGAGCGCGTGCGCAAAGCCCTGGGCCAGGACAGCAGCGCCGAATTCAGCCTGCGGGTCGACGGCCAGCAATGGACGCAAACCATCACCCAAGCGCAATTGGCCACGCTCTACACGCCGCTGCTCGAACGCCTGCGCACACCGATCGAGCGGGCCCTGAGAGACGCGCGGATTCGGGTCAGTGATCTCGACGAAATCCTGCTGGTAGGCGGTACGACGCGCATGCCGCTGGTGCGCAAACTGGCGGCCGGCCTGTTTGGGCGTTTCCCTTCGATCAGTCTCGATCCGGACGAAGTCGTGGCCCACGGTGCGGCGATCCAGGCTGCCTTGAAAGCACGCTCCGCCGCGCTGGAAGAAGTGGTGCTGACCGACGTCTGTTCTTACACATTGGGCATCGAGACTTCGACCCAAATCGGCCAGCAGTACGAAAGCGGGCATTACTTGCCGATCATCGAGCGCAACAGCATCGTGCCGGTGAGCCGGGTCAAGACGGTGTACACATTGCAAGATAACCAAGAGCACGTGCTGCTGAAGATCTTTCAGGGCGAAAGCCGCCTGGTCAAAGACAACGTGGCATTGGGCCAACTGGACATCAAAGTGCCGAAACGCAAGGCCGGCGAAGTCGCCCTCGACGTGCGTTTCACCTACGACAACAACGGTTTGCTCGAAGCCCAGGTGGTCATTCCCCTGACGGGCGACAAGCATTCGCTGGTCATCGAAAACAACCCCGGCGTGCTCACACCCGAAGAGATTCAGGAACGCCTGGAGGGCCTGGCGCTGTTGAAGATTCATCCGCGCGATCAGCAGGTCAATACGGTGTTGACCGCACGTCTTGAGCGTCTCTATCAGGAAAGTCTGGGGCAGATGCGTGAACAGATTGCTCATTGGGCCAAACAGTTTCAGCACGTGCTTGATTCGCAGGATGAACGGCGGATCCGTGAAGCGCGCAGTGAACTGACCCAGCAACTGGGCACGCTGGACAACGGTCTCTGGCACTGAGGAGCAGCAACATGGATTGCTGGTCTGTGCTGGAACTGCCCGAAGACGCTGATGCGCGCACCCTCAAGCGAAGCTATGCAAGGCTGCTGAAAACCTTCCGGCCCGATGAAGATCCCGAAGGCTTTCAGCGCTTGCGTGAAGCCTATGAGCAGGCGCTGGGTGTTGCGCAATGGCGAGCCGAATACGCCGCCGAAGAACATGAAGTCGCAACGGTCGACGTTGTCGAGAAGCCCAATCACACCGACCTCCAGGCAGGGTCCGATGTGCTCGGAGTGCGCCCGTTGAGCCTTCAAAATCCGCCTCCACTTCGGCCCTTGAACCTTGAAAGTCCGCCCCCTCTCCGCTCGCTGAACCTTGCACCGTCCACCCCCCAGCCCCTTCACGAACCGGTTGCAGCGCCGGACGAACTCGCGGCGCGCACCTTGCTCGACGGACTCTCCGAGCAGAATCTGTCCGAGCGCTGGGCCCAAGCGCAACAACAGCACTGCGCCAAAGCGTTTGAGCAGCGATTACTGGCGTTGTGCTTCGATCATCCGGGCTTGCGCAATTCGATTGCCGCCTGGGCGGTCCAGCACCTCGATTGGCTCGCGCCCTGGCAAAACGTCGAAATGACCGATTGGCAGCGAGACGCTCTCGCCAGCGGCTTGCTGCAGGATTATCGGCAGGTGTTGCAGGAGTTGCTCGAAGCCAGCAAGGAGCGGGAATTCCTGACACAGCTCAAAAGTTACACCGTACAACCCTGGCTGCAGGTGTTCGATCGACGTCAGGAGTGGCAGCGGATCCTCCTGCAATTGTTCAACGACACCGAATGGAGCCTGCCACTGTTCGATCGCGTCGGTCAGGTGTTTGGTTGGGACGATAAAAAAGGCATTCATCCTGAACCGATGTCGCTCTGGCAGGCACTGATTGAGCGCTGCAATCAGGAAAGCTTCTACGCAAGCCTGCAGGCCAAGGCCCAAGACAACCGGACCTGGGCCGCTGACGTTCAAGCCGCGCACTTGCTGATGAATCCGATGCAGCCTGGCCAACAGAAGAAAATGATCGACGGCTTTGGCCAGAACGAATGGCAGGCCTGTCATGACCTTGCGCAAACCCTCAAGTGGCGTTACCCGCAATTGCGCTTACGGTTGCCCCACGCCGATGTTTTTCACTGGCGACGTTTCCTGCCGCGCCCCATCGCCGACGAAACCTGGGTGCGTGTCTGGGCGGGCATCGCACTGGCGCTGTTTTTGTTTTATTTCCCGACCGAATACAAATCCAAAGGCTTCAGCATCAGCATCCCAATGATATTTATCCCGTTGGCATTCGCCTGCGTGCCGGTCTGGTTCTTCCGTTTCGCCATGAGCTGGTGGGTGCCGATCATCTCGCATGTCGTTGTCCAGGACCTGTGGCTGACCGAAGGCCTGGTCCCCCGCCACTGGAACCCGGATACCCGTTGGCTGGTGATGCGACACGGTGTTCCGCAAGCCGTCCTCACGTTGCTGTTCGGGCTTCTGTTGGGTTGGCCGGGCATGGCGACTTATGTCGGTTTCATGCTGATCGGTCTCTTGCACAAACGCCGTATCGGTCAGCTCGACCCTGAACTGGCCGCTCGGCGTCCTTGGCTGACAGCGCTGCATTGGGCGCACTTCAGTCCGTTGCAGTTGGTGTTTTTGCTGGTGATGGTCGGCGTCATCTTCGTGTGTCGGATGTATTTACCGGAATATCACCTGACTCATTTGATGTTCAGGTGAGCGATTGCCGGCCGATCTGCTTAAGTAACTATCGCCCGCGATCAACGCGGCCCACGCTGAAAAGGATCTGAGCATGTTCAAACTGACAGGACTTACCCTCGCGGCCCTTACCCTGAGCGCCGCCGCCCACGCCAATGTCGATCTGAAACTGGGCAGCACCGAACGCGTCACGCGGCTGTTCGCCTACCCCAACAACTGCAACGTCGTCTGCTTCCGCAACTGGACGCTTGAGCAAACCGTCGAGCACTACCTGACGCAAAGCGTACAGCGCGATGGCTACAGCACCGCGAAAGTGCGGGTCAAAACCGATAACGGTCAGCTCTACGCCGACATCAGCGGCGTGCCGAAGGGTTACGAAAAACCGTTGTCCGCGCTGCTCAATGCCGGTGATCTGGCCTACACGGGCGCCAAAAAGCTCAACGTTGATGGCAAGTGGGCTTACAGCTGGTATCTGTTCCTGCCACTGGGCATGGCCCTGGAAAACCGCAAGAGCGTCGAGCTGCTGCATTTCCCGCCGGATTACTCCCTGACACAGGCCCAGGATTACCTGCGCTCCGCCACCACGGATCGCTGGGCCACGCTGCTGACCGACAACGGTATCCCCGCCGATCAGACGCCGGGTTACCAGACCATCATTGATATCGCGCCGATTGCGGCGCCGGCCAGTGCAGGCAAGGATCTGGAAGGTGTCTACGACTACTTCAAGGACTACCAGACCACCATGGTCAAGGAAGTCAGCCAGAACGCCCGCGGTGCCACGTTGCCGATGGTCGCGTTTGGCGCACCGGTGCGTAACTGGATCAAGCAGCAATACGGGCCGACCGTGAATGTGCTGGGTCTGGCCACGATCAGCCCGAGCGCCGGGGTGAAGGTGCCGGTGCTGGGCTCCAACCACCCGAGCTACATCTGGTACGCCGCCAACCCAGAGAGCTACACCGGCGACGATGCTCAGGCCAAGGCCGATGCCGCGGGCCTGAAAGTCATGGGCCAGGATTTGAGCGCCGCCTGCTGGCAGGCCGGTATGGGCAGCAAACCCGGAACCGACCCGACCGCTCAGCTGAAAGGCTGCACACAGACATGGCAAGTGACCCAGAAAGAAAAAACCTGCGAGCTGTTCTACACCTCGATCCGTAACCTGACGCCTGAACAAGCCGTGGCCAAATGCGCGACGACGCCGATCCAGTCCGAGCTCAAACAGCTGCAAGCCCCGGCACCTGTGACTGCGGCTCCGGCGCCTGCGCTGTAAACGCCCTTGCACGTTTGCGTGTGAGCGAAGGCTTACGCGCAAAAGCGCACTTTCCTTCTGTCAGTTCTGACAGTAGACCCGTCGTTTCATTTGCGAGATCTTGAGGTAACCCCCTGTGTTGCAGGGCTGACAGGACGTCAGTTGGGAAGTCGCAACGCGCTGCCGACAAGGATCGTTATGAAACCTCATTCCCTGCACGGGCCCCTGGCGCAAGCTCCCGATGGATTCTATCCATTCCCGGAGCTACCGCCAGGCCTTGGATTTCCTTCCCGGGTCGATTTCGAGATTATCTACAACGCGAGTGGATTGGCCGCGGCCATCGTAGCCCTGCGCGAATTTCCACAGATCAGCCGAATCTGCCGCGTGTCGGGGCATCTCTTGCCTTTTCGCCATCGACATACCCGGCAACTGGCGCCTGGTATCCACGTCTACGACCCACACTTCAGCGGGCTGCTGAGGCACTCCTGCGACCCCAATGTCTTTCTCGACATGAGCGAAATGTGGTTGTGGGCACTGACGGATATTAATAAAGGCGACAACTTGACGATGGATTACGCCACGACCGAAGACAAACTGCTGCGCCAGTTCGCCTGTCAGTGCGGGTCCCCGGAGTGTCGAGGCTGGATCTGCGGCTACGATGAACAGCCGAACGCCGACGGCCAGTTGTATTTCCACCACTGGCGTCGGCGCAGTCTCTGTTGAACCGTTTTACAGCGTTTCGACCGGACGCAGTCGGTACTGCGGCGGCAATTGCTCAAAACCGCTGATGGTCGTGTTCAGGCTTTTCCACCGGCCATCCTTGATGCCGTAGATGCAACCATGGATCGACAGGTTCTGCCCGCGATGCCAGGCGTTTTGCACAATGCTGGTATGGCCGACGTTGGCCACTTGCTGGATCACGTTGAGCTCGCAGAGACGGTCGACCCGTTCTTCTTCGGTCGGCAACCCGGCCAGTTCTTCACGCTTCTCGTAATAGAGATCACGGATCGAGCGCAGCCAGCCGTCGATCAGGCCCAGCTGGCGATCCTGCATCGAAGCGCGCACACCGCCGCAGCCGTAGTGGCCCGTGACGAGGATGTGTTTGACCTTGAGCACGTCGACCGCGTACTGAATCACCGACAGGCAGTTGAGGTCAGTGTGCAGCACCACGTTGGCCACGTTGCGGTGGACGAACAGGTCGCCGGGCAGCATGCCGACGATCTCGTTGGCAGGCACCCGGGCGTCGGAACAGCCAATCCACAAGTATTCCGGCGTCTGTTGGCGAGCCAGCTTGGAGAAGAAGTCCGGATCTTCCTGTTTGATCGCCTCGGCCCAGCGTTCGTTGTTATCAATCAGATCTTGTAATTCGTTCATGCTGTAAAGCCTCAAGAATGATGCGCTGGTTTGACAGACAACCGCCCGTCGGGGTCACGCGCTTGATGCAAGTAATGCCGGGTGGAATTCTCAGGAGTTCAGCGGGTCCACCCTAGTAAGGCCCACAGTATGAGGAATTGCCATGACTGATTCACGACGTCCGTACGATGCGGTGCAGCCCGAGCCCATCGACGACAACGAAGACCGCATGGGTTCGATGCATGAACTGGATTTCGACGAGGAAGAACCAAGCGCGAAAATAGGCGACGAACTGCCGGAAACCGAGCGCGAACGGCTGATGCCTCGGGAACGTGTGCGTGAAGCGGGCATGACGGGGGCCTCGACCGATGACCATGAGTCTACAGATGATGACATGAGCCCGGAAACGTTGATCCGTGAAGACGGTGCGCGGGATGCCCATGAGGCCGGTGAAGGCAATCAGGCGGATTGGGATTTGAGTATTGTCGATGAAGACGATATTGGCGGGGGCAATGGGCTGGATGAGGCGGAGATGGCGCGGCGGGATCCGATGGACGGTAATCGTTGATCGTAGATGTCAGTCAGGACGCCTTCGCGGGCAAGCCTCGCTCCTACGGGATTAGTGGGTACGACACCAGTCCAGTAGGAGCGAAGCTTGCCCGCGAAGCTTCAAAAAGGCTCAGTCGACCAAAGTACAGGCCATGACCACGGCATCTTCCCGCCCACCCACCGCGGGGTAGTAATCCCGCCGCCGCCCAATCTCGTTAAACCCATAACGCTCATACAACTTGAACGCGCCACGGTTGCTGTCGCGCACTTCCAGAAAACATTCCCGCGCCTTGGCGTCATACGCCCGGGACATCAAATGCTCCAGCAGCGTCAAACCCAGCCCACGGCCCTGATTCTCGGGCTTGACGGTGATGTTGAGCAGATGCGCTTCATCCAGAATGATCTGCACCACGCCGTGACCGACCTGTTGCTGCCCTTCGAACATCAGCCAGATCTGGTACTTGCCCAGCCCATCCAGAAAAATCCCGCGGGTCCAGGGATGGCTGTACGCCGCATATTCGATTTTCAGTACAGCGTCCAGGTCCGCCTCGGTCATCGGGCGGAACGATACAGCGTCACTCATTTGATTCTTTCCAGCGCGCCATCAGCCGACGCATGGCTTGCCAGACATCAGCCTTACGCTGTGGCTCTTCCATTAATAATTCCAGGCCCGGCAGGGCCCAGACCGAGCCCAGGCCTTCGACCTGGAGTTCACGGTTGAAGGATTCGGCGTTCGCCTCACCGGCAAAACGCACCGCTGGCAGGCCGATCAGCCACACGCAAACGCACGGAGCGTCTTCCAGCCGGGCCGAGAGAAAACCTTGCACGAAGTCCCGAGCGGCTTCCGGCCCCTGATCCATGGTGCCCCGGGCCAACAGCGGCCAGCGCACCGGCTCGCCGATGATCTGCGGGCTGTCTGGCAGACCGGCGGCGCGCAGCATGTCTTTGAGCAGCAGATAGGCTGGATCGCGGGTCTGGAACGTTTCGCCTGTGGGTAACTCGACCAACAGCAGGCACCGACCAGCGCGCAGCAATTGCAGGGAAAAACGCGGTGGCGGCACTGGCACAGACTTGGCGACGACCGGCGCGGCGTCTTCTTCGACCTTGGCGTTCGTGCGGGTGCTGGCCAGCGATGGCCGCGGCACCTCGATCTTGACGCGCTCCGTCGGTGCCATCACCGGCGCAGCGGCGGGTGCTGGCGCGGAGGCAGGCACCACCGGCGCGACGACCAACGGCTCCGGCATCTCCATCAGCTCGGGACGCGATGGCGCGGCAAAGGGCAATTCAGTGCGCGGCAGCCAGTTGACCACCTGCATGGCAGTCAAATAGGCGCGGCGACGGGACTCGATTAGCAAAGGTCGGCCACTTGTGGATGACTAAAGTGCGCTGATTCTACCGCCCTTCGCTCAAGATCGCCCGCGCTTGATCGATACTCTTTCCCTTAGAAACAGCTACAGCCCGTCCCGAGAGTGAATCGCATCGGTCCCGATGCAGTACAATCGCGGCTTTTAATCGCCAACCAGCCGGCCATTCCGATGATCGAACCCAAGCGCGTCTTGCGCGCCCTCGCTGAACACTGGGCACTTCTGGAGCCACTGTGCGAGCACTTCGACCAAGGCACATTGAGCCTCAACGAACTGCGTTCACAGTTGGCCGCCCAGCAACTCGACAGTACGCCGCAGGACATCACCAGCCTGCTGGACGTGTGGATCCGCCTCGACATTCTGGTTCCCGTGGCAAAAAGCCCGAACCGTTTCGAGCTCAACGCGCAGATCCACGACTTCCTCGCATACCTGCGCCGTGAGCACCGTCTGGGCCTTTGCCTGGAAATCGAAGCGTATCTTCGCCACCTCGAACGTCTGGCCGGTTATATCCAGGACGCTTTCGACATTCGCGATGGCCACGATCTGGCGCGCCAATTGCGTTTGCTCGACATGCGCGTACGCGATGTATTGAAGAAACTCGCCAACGACGAACAGGCCCTGGTGGCCGTCGCCGAACGCGCCAAGACCAGCGACCGGCAGATCCCGCTGCGTCAGCGTTACGCCGAAGTACTGGCGACCTGGGACGAATACGTCGAGCCGATGATTCAGTTGGTGAACGCCGACGGCGCCTTCGAGCAAGGCGTGCGCAAGGTCGAGAACGTCCTGCTGCGCATGCTCACCGAGCAACAGCGCCTCGGTCACCTGGTCGACGACGACATGCTGCTGCGTACTCACGCACGCATCCTCGAAATGCAGACCAGCGCCCAACTGACCCTGCGCCACGCCCGCGAATTGCTGCTGCCGCTGCGTGAAGAAGCCCGTCGACACAACGCCGTGACCCGTGGCGCTGCGCTGGCCTTGTCAGCCATTCGTCGCAAAGGCATCGATGCGGTGCCGCAAGCGGCGATGCCGATGTTCACCCGCCCGCAAAGCACCTTCCTCGGCAGCGCCAGTCAGGTCGAAGCCTACGTTTATGCGCTGGCCCGATTCGAGCCGAAACCGGCGCGCTTCCCCAAGGCTCACAAAACGCAGAAAGGCGAAGCGCCGCGCGCGCCACGCACGGTTCGGGAAATGCTCGAACGCTGCGAAGACGCCCTGCCGATGCCGGACCTGATGACCTGGCTGCTGGAGCAGGAGCCGGACGGCGCCACCGACGAATTGCTTTACTGGTTCTCGCGCCTGTCGCGGGAAAAACGCTTCACACGCGAGCGTCTGGAACGCCGCGACTACCACACTCACGAGCACCAGGTCAGCCTGCGCTCCTTCGCCCTGCTCTCGGCCCGCGACACCGCCGCCGAGGATTCTGCGAGCACCCCACATGCATCTTGATCTATCCGAACTGTCCCAACTGGCGCCGATCTTTCGCGAGCTGTTCAAGGGCTACCACGTCAGCCGCCGCGACCCGGAGCTGTACGCGCAACTGTCGAACTTCCAGGACCAGTACCGCACGCTGTTCAGGGCGCTGGGCTATGAGTTGGTCTGCGACACCCGTGGTTTCTATTACTTCGTGCCGGACCTTGCGGCGGCAGCGGTGAACAAGACTGCGCAACGTCTGGCGCTGTTCACCTTCATCCTCGTCGAGCACTTGGCGGATCAGGGCCGTGACCCGGTCGCCGTGCTCGACGGTGGCAGCCTCGGCCGCGATGAATTGCCGTCCTTGCTGGAAAAATACCGCGACCTGTTCATCCAGGCTGAAGTGCAGACCGTGGAAGAACTCGAAGAAAAAATCATGCGCCGCATGACCCAGCTCGGTTTTGCCGGCGAAGAAAACGGCATCTACCGCTTCCTGCCGCCGATGCATCGTTTCCTCGACGTTTGCCTGTCGGTTCAACAAGACCGCGATCTGGCGGCCAGCCTGCACAGCGTCTTACCGCTGCCGGTTCCGGTGCTGATCGATGACGACAGCGACGAAAAACTGCTGCAAACCGATGATCCGCTCGATCTGAGTGACTTCGAAGAAGAAAGCGAAGAAGACGCCATGGCCCGCGCCATTGCAGAAGAACAGGAGACCGACGCATGAGCAAGGAACGCTACGGCATTCGCCGCTTTGCCCTTTTGAACACCGCCGGTTACAGCCTCGGCCTGTTCCCGCTGGAAGAACCGTTGTCGGTCTACGGCGCGAACAACCTCGGTAAATCCGCCTCGATCAACGCGTTGCAGTTTCCGATTCTGGCGCGCATGTCGGACATGAGTTTCGGCAAGTACAGCCTGGAACAATCCCGTCGTTTCTACTTCGCCTCGGACACCAGTTACATCCTGGTCGAAGTCTCGCTGCCCCACGGCCCGCACGTAATCGGCGTGGTCGGGCGCGGCCCGGGCGGTGGTTTCGGTCACCAGTTCTTTGCCTACGCCGGCAAACTGGACCTCGCGCACTATCAAAAGAACGACACCTGCCTGCGCCAGAAAGAGCTGTTCACCAACCTTGAGCGTGAGGGCCTGAAAGCTTATGAACTCAAGCCGGATGAGCTGCGTCGCTTGCTGGTCGGCGGTCATACATCAATCCCGCTGGACCTGACGCTGATCCCGCTGCGCTCCACGAGCGAGCAGAGCCTGAAGACGTTCCGCGCACTGTTCATCAACCTGCTGCACATGCGCGAAATCACCGCGGCCAAGCTCAAGCAGCTGTTCCTCGATGCGTTTGAACACAGTCTGCGTTCCGGCAGTGTCGATTACATTGCCGCGTGCGAAGAAGCGTTCCGCGATGTACGACGCATGGAGCAGGACTACAACTCGCTGGTCACCGCCGGCCCATTGGTTGAAGCCCTCGCCGCTGGCGTGACCCAGCGCAATATTCTGCGCGGCAAGTTGCACCGTATCTCTCCGCTGCTCGATTCATTGCTTGGCACTTGGTCGGATTACGCCAGTGCGCGCAAGGAAGAGCTGACGATTCAGGCCGAGCACTACCGCAACGAACAGGACGCGCTGCAAAACGATCAGCGTGGCGGCACTCAGGAGTTGATGCGCCTGGAGCGGGAAATAACCGGCATCCAGCGTTGGCTCGGAGAACTCTCGGCGTTGAAGAATCGCTTCGCGTTGGTCGATGACGTCAAAGTGCTGGAGCAGCAGTTGCTCGCGGCCAAGGACGCGCACGATGAACTGGCCGGTGCGCTGGCCCAGTCGCGGCAGTTCTCTGCCGAAGACCTCGAAGAACGTCTGCGGGACCTGGAAAAACGCCTGAAATCGGTGAAACAGCAACTCGATCACGCCGACAACAACAGCTACGCCCGTCTGCGCGAAGAGTTCTCGCAGCAGGACGTTGAGCGTTTGATGCGTCTGTTCAACAGCGCGCTGTTCAGCCTGCCGCTGGGTGAGCATGGCATTACGCTGGATGAGGACGGTCAGTGGGTCAAATCCCTGGAGCTGATCCTCGACGGCTTCAAAGGCGAGCGTTTCGAAGTACCAGGCCTGGCCATCGACATCTCGCACATTGAACCGCCAGCCCTGCAAGCCCTGGCCGACCGCGCGGCATTGCGCGATCAGAAAGACCGCCTGGAGAAAGAACTCAAGCAACTGAAAACCCAGGCTGCCGTGGTCGCCGACCGCGCAGCGAGCAAGACCCAGACCGAAGCGCTGTACCAGCAAGTGCTGGATGCGCAAAAAGCCCTGGAAGATTTCCGCCGTGCACAAACCCTGAGCGCCGAAGAAGGCGACAAGCTGGAGCAACTGGCGCAGATGGAAGCGGCGCAGGACGAATTGAAGCGTTCCAGCGATGCCTTCACCGAGCGCGTCCAGCAACTGTCCGCCAAGCTGCAACTGGTCGGCCGGCAGATCGGCGACATGGAAGCCAAGCAACGCACCCTAGACGACGCCCTGCGCCGCCGTCAGCTGTTGCCCGCAGACCTGCCGTTCGGTACGCCGTTCATGGACCCGATCGATGATTCCATGGACAACCTGCTGCCGCTGCTCAACGACTATCAGGACAGCTGGCAGGGTTTGCAGCGCAGCGATGGCCAGATCGAGGCGCTTTATGCGCAGGTTCGCCTCAAGGGCGTGGCCAAGTTCGACAGCGAAGACGATATGGAGCGTCGCCTGCAACTGCTGATCAACGCTTACGCGCACCGCACCGACGAAGCGCTGACCCTCGGCAAGGCGCGCCGTGCGGCGGTGACCGACATCGCACGGACCCTGCGCAACATCCGCAGCGACTACGACAGCCTTGAGCATCAACTGGCGCTGTTCAACCGCGAGATCAACAAACGTCAGGTCTCCAACCTGCAGAGCTTCCGCATCGTGCTCGCGCCGAACAAGGAGGCCCTCAAGCACATCGACCAGATCATCCACAGCGCCGGTCAGTACGAGGAAGGCGAAACCCTTTCGGTCTTCGACCTGAGCCAAAGCGCCGATCAGGACAACAAGAACGAAGAAGCCAAGGAATACCTGGCGCGTCTGGTGGCGGCTAACCACAATCAGCTCGGCCTCAAGGACTTGTTCGAACTGGCGTTCGAGATCACCAAGGTCAATGGTCAACCGGTTATCCACACTGACATCGATGGCGCGGCCTCCAACGGCACCACGATGACCATCAAGGCGCTGACCAACATGTACTTGTTGCTGCACTTGATGGACCGCGACCAGGCCGGTCGCGTGCGCCTGCCGTACTACCTCGACGAGGCGGCGGACATCGACGAGAAGAACCAGGCTGCGCTGCTGGAAACGAGTCTGCAACTTGGCTTCGTGCCGATCCTGGCGAGTGTGAAACCGCAGGTTTGCGCCAGTGTGGCGATCGACCTGGAAGGTGGCAGTGGGCCAAACGGGATCTACATCGATGAGGCGGACTGGAAGTACATCCGTCGTCATGATGAGGTGAAGGCTGTGGTCAGCGTTGAAGCAGATGAGCCGGAGCTGGACGCGGTTTGATTTGCGTTAATCGAAGGCATTAAAAAGGCCGCGATCCAATGGATCGCGGCCTTTTTTTGGGCATGTCTTTTTAGTGATTCAGTGTACTTGAGGGCCTCTTCGCGAGCAGGCTCGCTCCCACAGGGGGTTGGTGTCGATCACAAATTCCGTGGTCACAGCAAATCCCTTGTGGGAGCGAGCCTGCTCGCGATGGCGGCAGCAGGGACACCAATAGTCTATTTGCCGAGTGAAATCTTCGGCGCCCAGGTCAGCCATTCATCTTCAAACTTGTCGAACAGCGGGAACGTCTGCTCAGGCCGCGCCGGATTGCCCATGCGATCACCCTCCGGCGTGGCGAAGGCGATACCGCCCTGAATCAGCGTTTCCAACGATTCGGTACGGACCGTCGCGCCTTTGAACAAGCCGTAGTCGAACCCGAAACCGCTGGTGTTCCAGAAACGCGTGCCGCTGCGCACCAATGGCGCGTATTTCGGCTCGATCAGAATGTGCACCAACACACGGTCAGCGGTCTGACCCAATTCATAGCCCGTCACCTTGCCCACGGTGACCTCGCGGTACGTTACCGGCACACCGGTTTTCAGTGAACCACGGCGAGCGGCGCTCAACACCAGACTCAAACCGGCTTCTTGCTTGGCCGATTCCGGTGGAGTGGCCAGGGCGACGAAGTTCTTCTGCGGCCCCAGATTCTTCGCTGCTGGCTGCACTTCGATGTATTGGCCAGTTACCAGCGTTTCCAGGTTGGAGGTCTTGATCAGGCCCAACTCAGGCTTGACCACCCAGAACTGACTGCCGACCCGGGCAATGCGCTCCGGCACTTCGGTGATTCGTGCGGTGAGCATCACCGATTGCAGGTCATCACTGAGGTCGACATCTTCGATCTTGCCGACATCCAGGCCTTTGAATCTCACGGGAGTGCCACTGCGCAAGCCATCGGCGCGATCGACCTTGATCGTAACCACGGCGCCTTTCTGGTTGGCTTCCTCATGGCTGGCGAACAGGCGGAAACGCGGAATGCGTTTTTGCAACGGCGCCTTGGCTTCGGGGGTTTCGAAAGCGATGCCGCCGGCCATCAGGCTTTGCAACGATTCACTTTTGACCTGGATTCCGCCGGTCAGTCCGCCTGTGAGCGTGATGCCGCTGGCATTCCAGAAGCGTGTCGAGGCATTGACCAGGCCTTCGTATTCCTTCTCGATGTGGACACCGATCACCAGTTGCTTCTTCTTTTTGGAGAACTGATAGCTCTGCACCGAACCAACCTTGACCTGCTTATAGAGAATCGGACTGCCGACTTCCAGCGAACCCAGGTTTTCGGTGAACAACACCAGATGCAGACCGGGCGAACGCAGGTCCAACGGCGGCGCCTTGGGTCTGGCCACAAATTCACGTTGCGGCGCGGCCCCTTTGTCGCCCGGTCGCACAGCGATGTAGTTACCTTTGACCAAGGCCTCCAGCCCGGTGATGCCCGCAAGGGAAATCGACGGTTTGACCACCCAGAACTGAGTGCCTTCGACCAGGTAATCCTCGGCCAGTGGATCAAGTGTCAATTCGGCAGTGGCAGCATTCAGGTCCGGATCGACCTTCAGCGCTTTCAGGTTGCCGACCTGGATGCCTTTGTACATGACCGGAGTACGGCCGGCCTGCAGGCCTTCGAAATCGCTGAGTTTGACCTTGACCCGAATGCCGGCAGCGGCGGCATCGAAGTCCTCGTAGAGGCGAAACGGCAGGCTTGGATCGGTGGGCGGGCTGTCCTTGCGGTTCTCCGGCGTGGCGAAGGCGATACCGCCGGCGACGATGCTGGCGAGCGATTCGCTGCGCACTTTTACACCAGACAGGTTGGCGTCGATGCTGATGCCGCTGGCGTTCCAGAAACGGGTGTGTTTGCGCACCAGATTGGCGTAGGTGGGCTCAATGAACACTTTGAGCTCGACTGTGCTTTGATCTTCCGACAGCAAGTAGCTTTTGACCTGGCCGACCTTGATCTGCTTGTAGAACACGGGGCTGCCGCGATTCAGTGAACCGAGACGATCAGCCTTGATGGTGAGGTGCAGGCCGGGCTGAGAGTCTGACAGCGGGGGCTCTTCAGCCAAGGCCTTGAACTTGCGGGTAGGCTCGCCCTCGCCGGGGCTGATGGCCACGTAGTTGCCGGACACCAGCGTTTCCAGCCCGGTGATACCAGCCAGGGTCACGCTCGGTTTGACCAGCCAGAAACGGGTGCTGGTCTTGAGGTATTGCTCCACGTCCTTGTTCATCTCGACGGTGGCGATCACACCTTTGGAACTGCCTTCGTCATCGAGCTTAAGGGTTTTCACCTTGCCGACTGGCATGCCCTTATAGACGACTTCAGTCTTATTGGCCTGAATGCCTTCACCGCTTTCGAAACGCACCTGTATCTCGATGCCAGTTTCGCTATAGGCACGCCAGCCGAGCCAGCCGCCAATGATCAGGGCGATCAGGGGCAGCACCCAGATGGCAGACCAGTTCGAAGCCGGTCGGGTTTTAGCTGTAGGCAAATCAGTCATGGTCGTCGTCCGACTCCGTGTTATCCCAAATCAGTCGGGGATCGAAAGTAACTGCGGCAAGCATCGTCAAAATCACCACACTGGCGAAAGCGATGGCACCAAGATTGGCTTCGACGCTGGCAAGCCGTCCGAAATTCACGACCGCCACCAGGATGGCGATCACGAAGATGTCCAGCATCGACCAGCGGCCGATGAACTCGATAAAGCGGTACATCCAGATTCGTTGGCGTGCCGAGAGGGGCTGGCGACGTTGTACTGAAAACAGCAGCAGCGCGATGCCCACCAGCTTGAACGTCGGCACCAGAATACTGGCGATAAAAACCACGGCGGCGATGGGAATCATGCCGTGCTGAACCAGCTGGATAACGCCCGACATGATGGTGCTGGGATCGCCCTGCCCTAATGAGCTGACAGTCATGATCGGCAGCACGTTGGCCGGAATGTAGAGAATCGCTGCGGTGACCAGCAGTGCCCAGGTCCGCATGACACTGTTCGGGCGACGGGCGTGCACCAGCGCACCGCAACGGGTGCAGGTTTGCTCGTCGGTGTCGGCTTCCTGCTTGTTCAATTCATGGCATTCGGTGCAAATCAGAATGCCTGCATCAATCGCCCGCATGGGCATCCTCTCCTGACAAAGCCTGCCAGATCTGATGAGGCGACATCACGACCTCCAGCCAGACCTGGACCAACAACAAACTGATAAAGCAGGCCAAACCGAGACCTACTGTAATGGCTGCCATATCTGCCAGTTTTACGATCGCCACCAGTACGCCCATGAGGTAAACCTCGAGCATCCCCCAGTCCCTTAGATGGTGATAAATACGGTAGAGCAGCAAACCGTAGCTGCGTCCGATATCAAACCGGATGCTCAACAGCACGGCCAATTGGCAGAGCAACTTGAGCAACGGGATTCCCATGCTGCACAGGAACACAATCACCGAGACGCCTTGCATGCCGGTATCGAACAGACCGACAACGCCGGTCCAGACGGTGTCTTGCGACGATTGCCCGAGTAGATTGAGCTGCATGATGGGTAAAAAGTTCGCCGGGATGTACAACAACAGCGCGGCGATGACCAACGCGAGACTGCGCTGCACTACGTTGTGCCGATGGGCGTAGAGTTCGTAACCGCAGCGCGGGCACAGGGCTTTCTCGCCATGGGCAAGCTCAGGCTTGCGCATCAGCAAGTCACACTCATGGCACGCCACCAAGTCGTCCAGCGGTAATTCTGACAGCCCGGGGGCGTCAACCGGATCTGGCATAAGGGCTCTGGCTCCGAAAAAGTTGGACCTATTCTAGTGTCATGAGTCGAAAATAACTGTGCAAATTTGTGTTGTAGCTTGAAGAGAACTTTCCTGCGGACAAAACAAAACCCCTACCTGCATACGCAGATAGGGGTTTCGGAATTTAATCTTGACGATGACCTACTCTCACATGGGGAAACCCCACACTACCATCGGCGATGCATCGTTTCACTGCTGAGTTCGGGATGGGATCAGGTGGTTCCAATGCTCTATGGTCGTCAAGAAATTCGGTAGCCAGGTCGCTTGCCTTACGGCGCACGCTCCAGCGAATGGGTATGTGATAGATCTCGGTGTTTGTGAACAATCGAACTTTCGGTTCATTTCGTCTTCACACACCGCAATCTGGTGCCTTTTCAGGTCAGCAAATTGCTTGGGTGTTATATGGTCAAGCCTCACGGGCAATTAGTATTGGTTAGCTCAACGCCTCACAGCGCTTACACACCCAACCTATCAACGTCGTAGTCTTCGACGGCCCTTCAGGGGACTCAAGGTCCCAGTGAGATCTCATCTTGAGGCTAGTTTCCCGCTTAGATGCTTTCAGCGGTTATCTATTCCGAACATAGCTACCCGGCAATGCCACTGGCGTGACAACCGGAACACCAGAGGTTCGTCCACTCCGGTCCTCTCGTACTAGGAGCAGCCCCTCTCAAATCTCAAACGTCCACGGCAGATAGGGACCGAACTGTCTCACGACGTTCTAAACCCAGCTCGCGTACCACTTTAAATGGCGAACAGCCATACCCTTGGGACCGGCTTCAGCCCCAGGATGTGATGAGCCGACATCGAGGTGCCAAACACCGCCGTCGATATGAACTCTTGGGCGGTATCAGCCTGTTATCCCCGGAGTACCTTTTATCCGTTGAGCGATGGCCCTTCCATACAGAACCACCGGATCACTAAGACCTACTTTCGTACCTGCTCGACGTGTCTGTCTCGCAGTCAAGCGCGCTTTTGCCTTTATACTCTACGACCGATTTCCGACCGGTCTGAGCGCACCTTCGTACTCCTCCGTTACTCTTTAGGAGGAGACCGCCCCAGTCAAACTACCCACCATACACTGTCCTCGATCCGGATAACGGACCTGAGTTAGAACCTCAAAGTTGCCAGGGTGGTATTTCAAGGTTGGCTCCACGCGAACTGGCGTCCACGCTTCAAAGCCTCCCACCTATCCTACACAAGCAAATTCAAAGTCCAGTGCAAAGCTATAGTAAAGGTTCACGGGGTCTTTCCGTCTAGCCGCGGATACACTGCATCTTCACAGCGATTTCAATTTCACTGAGTCTCGGGTGGAGACAGCGCCGCCATCGTTACGCCATTCGTGCAGGTCGGAACTTACCCGACAAGGAATTTCGCTACCTTAGGACCGTTATAGTTACGGCCGCCGTTTACCGGGGCTTCGATCAAGAGCTTCGCGTTAGCTAACCCCATCAATTAACCTTCCGGCACCGGGCAGGCGTCACACCCTATACGTCCACTTTCGTGTTTGCAGAGTGCTGTGTTTTTAATAAACAGTCGCAGCGGCCTGGTATCTTCGACCGGCATGGGCTTACGCAGTAAATGCTTCACCCTCACCGGCGCACCTTCTCCCGAAGTTACGGTGCCATTTTGCCTAGTTCCTTCACCCGAGTTCTCTCAAGCGCCTTGGTATTCTCTACCCAACCACCTGTGTCGGTTTGGGGTACGGTTCCTGGTTACCTGAAGCTTAGAAGCTTTTCTTGGAAGCATGGCATCAACCACTTCGTGTTCTAAAAGAACACTCGTCATCAGCTCTCGGCCTTAGAATCCCGGATTTACCTAAGATTCCAGCCTACCACCTTAAACTTGGACAACCAACGCCAAGCTGGCCTAGCCTTCTCCGTCCCTCCATCGCAATAACCAGAAGTACAGGAATATTAACCTGTTTTCCATCGACTACGCTTTTCAGCCTCGCCTTAGGGACCGACTAACCCTGCGTCGATTAACGTTGCGCAGGAAACCTTGGTCTTTCGGCGTGGGTGTTTTTCACACCCATTGTCGTTACTCATGTCAGCATTCGCACTTCTGATACCTCCAGCAAGCTTCTCAACTCACCTTCACAGGCTTACAGAACGCTCCTCTACCGCATCACCTAAGTGATACCCGTAGCTTCGGTGTATGGTTTGAGCCCCGTTACATCTTCCGCGCAGGCCGACTCGACTAGTGAGCTATTACGCTTTCTTTAAAGGGTGGCTGCTTCTAAGCCAACCTCCTAGCTGTCTAAGCCTTCCCACATCGTTTCCCACTTAACCATAACTTTGGGACCTTAGCTGACGGTCTGGGTTGTTTCCCTTTTCACGACGGACGTTAGCACCCGCCGTGTGTCTCCCATGCTCGGCACTTGTAGGTATTCGGAGTTTGCATCGGTTTGGTAAGTCGGGATGACCCCCTAGCCGAAACAGTGCTCTACCCCCTACAGTGATACATGAGGCGCTACCTAAATAGCTTTCGAGGAGAACCAGCTATCTCCGAGCTTGATTAGCCTTTCACTCCGATCCACAGGTCATCCGCTAACTTTTCAACGGTAGTCGGTTCGGTCCTCCAGTTAGTGTTACCCAACCTTCAACCTGCCCATGGATAGATCGCCCGGTTTCGGGTCTATTCCCAGCGACTAGACGCCCTATTAAGACTCGCTTTCGCTACGCCTCCCCTATTCGGTTAAGCTCGCCACTGAAAATAAGTCGCTGACCCATTATACAAAAGGTACGCAGTCACCCAACAAAGTGGGCTCCCACTGCTTGTACGCATACGGTTTCAGGATCTATTTCACTCCCCTCTCCGGGGTTCTTTTCGCCTTTCCCTCACGGTACTAGTTCACTATCGGTCAGTCAGTAGTATTTAGCCTTGGAGGATGGTCCCCCCATATTCAGACAAAGTTTCTCGTGCTCCGTCCTACTCGATTTCATGACTAAGAGATTTTCGCGTACAGGGCTATCACCCACTATGGCCGCACTTTCCAGAGCGTTCCGCTAATCTCAAAGCCACTTAAGGGCTAGTCCCCGTTCGCTCGCCACTACTAAGGGAATCTCGGTTGATTTCTTTTCCTCAGGGTACTTAGATGTTTCAGTTCCCCTGGTTCGCCTCTTAAGCCTATGTATTCAGCTTAAGATAACCATCTTATGATGGCTGGGTTCCCCCATTCAGACATCTCCGGATCAAAGTCTGTTTGCCGACTCCCCGAAGCTTTTCGCAGGCTACCACGTCTTTCATCGCCTCTGACTGCCAAGGCATCCACCGTATGCGCTTCTTCACTTGACCATATAACCCCAAGCAATCTGGTTATACTGTGAAGACGACATTCGCCGAAAATTCGATAATACTCAATTAAGAGCAACTCACAAATTTTACCTTAGCCTGATCCGTTACCAGTGAAAGTAACGTCCAGTCTATCTTTCTATCACATACCCAAATTTTTAAAGAACGATCTAGCCAAAGACTAGAAATCAACATTCACCATCATCACGATGGAATGCTCATTTCTAAGCTTTCAACAAACAGAAGCAGTAGTGGTGGAGCCAAACGGGATCGAACCGTTGACCTCCTGCGTGCAAGGCAGGCGCTCTCCCAGCTGAGCTATGGCCCCGTATTTCTACAGGTTCCCACACAAAATTGGTGGGTCTGGGCAGATTCGAACTGCCGACCTCACCCTTATCAGGGGTGCGCTCTAACCAACTGAGCTACAGACCCAATTTCGGGCTGCTTCTTATCGTCTTCTTCAATGAATCAAGCAATTCGTGTGGGAACTTATGGAGCAGCTGATGTCGTCGATTAAGGAGGTGATCCAGCCGCAGGTTCCCCTACGGCTACCTTGTTACGACTTCACCCCAGTCATGAATCACACCGTGGTAACCGTCCCCCCGAAGGTTAGACTAGCTACTTCTGGTGCAACCCACTCCCATGGTGTGACGGGCGGTGTGTACAAGGCCCGGGAACGTATTCACCGCGACATTCTGATTCGCGATTACTAGCGATTCCGACTTCACGCAGTCGAGTTGCAGACTGCGATCCGGACTACGATCGGTTTTCTGGGATTAGCTCCACCTCGCGGCTTGGCAACCCTCTGTACCGACCATTGTAGCACGTGTGTAGCCCAGGCCGTAAGGGCCATGATGACTTGACGTCATCCCCACCTTCCTCCGGTTTGTCACCGGCAGTCTCCTTAGAGTGCCCACCATTACGTGCTGGTAACTAAGGACAAGGGTTGCGCTCGTTACGGGACTTAACCCAACATCTCACGACACGAGCTGACGACAGCCATGCAGCACCTGTCTCAATGTTCCCGAAGGCACCAATCCATCTCTGGAAAGTTCATTGGATGTCAAGGCCTGGTAAGGTTCTTCGCGTTGCTTCGAATTAAACCACATGCTCCACCGCTTGTGCGGGCCCCCGTCAATTCATTTGAGTTTTAACCTTGCGGCCGTACTCCCCAGGCGGTCAACTTAATGCGTTAGCTGCGCCACTAAGAGCTCAAGGCTCCCAACGGCTAGTTGACATCGTTTACGGCGTGGACTACCAGGGTATCTAATCCTGTTTGCTCCCCACGCTTTCGCACCTCAGTGTCAGTATCAGTCCAGGTGGTCGCCTTCGCCACTGGTGTTCCTTCCTATATCTACGCATTTCACCGCTACACAGGAAATTCCACCACCCTCTACCATACTCTAGCTTGTCAGTTTTGAATGCAGTTCCCAGGTTGAGCCCGGGGATTTCACATCCAACTTAACAAACCACCTACGCGCGCTTTACGCCCAGTAATTCCGATTAACGCTTGCACCCTCTGTATTACCGCGGCTGCTGGCACAGAGTTAGCCGGTGCTTATTCTGTCGGTAACGTCAAAACAGATACGTATTAGGTAACTGCCCTTCCTCCCAACTTAAAGTGCTTTACAATCCGAAGACCTTCTTCACACACGCGGCATGGCTGGATCAGGCTTTCGCCCATTGTCCAATATTCCCCACTGCTGCCTCCCGTAGGAGTCTGGACCGTGTCTCAGTTCCAGTGTGACTGATCATCCTCTCAGACCAGTTACGGATCGTCGCCTTGGTGAGCCATTACCTCACCAACTAGCTAATCCGACCTAGGCTCATCTGATAGCGCAAGGCCCGAAGGTCCCCTGCTTTCTCCCGTAGGACGTATGCGGTATTAGCGTCCGTTTCCGAGCGTTATCCCCCACTACCAGGCAGATTCCTAGGCATTACTCACCCGTCCGCCGCTCGCCACCAGGTACAAGTACCCGTGCTGCCGCTCGACTTGCATGTGTTAGGCCTGCCGCCAGCGTTCAATCTGAGCCATGATCAAACTCTTCAGTTCAAACATCTTTGGGTTTTTAAGAAACCCTAAACTTGGCTCAGCAATCGTTGGTTACATCTTTGATTTCTCGCGGAGTAACTTGTGATGCTGATAATCTTGTTGACTATCAGTCTGACTCCACAAGCACCCACACGAATTGCTTGATTCAGTTGTTAAAGAGCGGTTGGTTAAGATCTTTCGTCTCAACCGAGGCGCGCATTCTACAGCAGCCTCTGTTGCTGTCAAGCGGTTATTTTCAGAAGTTTTCAAAGTTTCCTTTGCAACTTCAACCACTTGCGCTTCCGATCTCTCGTTAGCGGGAGGCGAATTCTACAGCGTTACTCGCTGCTGTCAACACCTCTTTTTCTCCGCTTTCGACCGAGAAGATCGAACCGTCAATCAAGCCAAACAACCCCGCCTGATCAACTCCTTCTGGGCTTCGATGACCTGAAGCAACTCGCTGTCGAAAACTGCGTAACTCTTTGTTTACCAAGGAGTTTTCCGTTTCGACTGCGCCGGAAGTGGGGCGAATTATAGACTTCCAGAATCTGCCGTCAACACCTATTTATGCTTTTCTTGCAGAAGGCGCTTTTTTGGCTATTAAACGCGGGATTCGACGGGCCACAGGCGGGATGCGCAACACTAATAGCAGCGCACCTATAGAAGCATAGATCGCCCATTCCTTGAGATCGGCACGAACGATCCACAACATATGCAGCAATCCAAGCCCGAGAATGACATACACCAGCCGATGCAGCTTCTTCCAACGAACACCCAGCCGGCGCTGACTGTAACGATTAGAAGTCATCGCCAATGCCAATAAACAGAGAAACCCCAACGTCCCGACAATGATGTACGGCCGTTTGCGCAACTCGACACCCAGCTGCGACCAATCAAATCCAAGAATAAACGCCGTGTAGCCGCTCAGATGCAGAACCACATAAGCGAAACACCACAACCCCAGCTGCCGGCGCACAGCGATCCACCCCGCCCAACCGGTGAGTTTCTGCAGAGGCGTCATGCTTAACGTTATTAGCAGCAGGAT
This sequence comes from Pseudomonas sp. SG20052, assembly GCF_031766055.1. Taxonomy (NCBI): domain Bacteria; kingdom Pseudomonadati; phylum Pseudomonadota; class Gammaproteobacteria; order Pseudomonadales; family Pseudomonadaceae; genus Pseudomonas; species Pseudomonas sp. SG20052. Next base: position 5,748,543 of record NZ_CP134498.1, read on the forward strand.
CAGCGTCCCCAGCCCCAGGCGGTCAACCAGGACCTTGCCCGGATCGGGACCCAACACATCCTGCCAGGCCTGATACAACCAAAGCAGCGGCCAGACCGCCGCCGCTATAAAGACGCCAATTCGCCAAAACGGATAACGCATCAGTAGTTCTTCCGCAGATCGAGCCCTGTATAGAGAGAAGCGACTTCATCCGAGTAGCCGTTGAACATCTGTGTGTCCCGAACATTGGGCTTGAACAGGCCGCTCGGCAAACGACGCTCACGAGCCTGAGTCCAGCGCGGGTGATCGACTGTAGGGTTCACGTTGGCGTAAAAGCCGTATTCATCCGCGGCAATGCTCTGCCAGGTGGTTTTCGGCTGTTCGCTGACCAGACTGATCCGCACGATGGATTTGACGCTCTTGAAGCCATACTTCCAAGGCACCACCAAACGCAGAGGCGCCCCGTTCTGATTCGGCAGTTCACGCCCATACATGCCCACCGCAAGAATGGCCAACGGATTCATCGCCTCATCCAGGCGCAAACCCTCTACATAGGGCCACTCGATCAAGGCAAAACCTGAGCGCTGCCCAGGCATGCTCTTGGGATCTTGCAGCGTTTCAAAGCGGATGAACTTGGCCTTCGATGTCGGCTCGACTTGCTTCAGCAACGCCGAAAGAGGAAAACCAATCCAGGGAATAACCATCGACCAGGCCTCGACACAGCGAAGACGATAAATACGCTCCTCCAGTTGATAGGGCTTCATGAAGTCTTCCAGCGCATACCGCCCCGGCTTACCTACCTCCCCATCCACCACCACGGTCCAAGGCTCAGTCTTCAGCGAACCGGCATTGGCGGCAGGGTCGCCTTTATCAGTGCCGAATTCGTAGAAGTTGTTGTAGTGGGTCGCATCCTTGAATGGCGTGATCGCCTCATCCTTGACGTTGACTGCCCCCCATTTAGTAGCAGGAAGCTTTTCGGCAAACCAGGAAGGCGCCTTGCCTGGCTCGACATCTGCGTAACGAGCGGCTTCGTCAGCACTGGCCCAGCGCGGCAGACTGCTCACGGCCAGACCGGCAACGGCTGCGCCCAGTAGATTGCGTCGAGAAAGATAGAAGGATTCAGGCGTGACGTCCGACTCGTGACAGTCAGACGCTTTGGGGACTTTGATCAGCATGGCAACTCCGCAGCATTGGAGGACAGATGCACCAATAGACTGCGGAGTATGAGGGAAATTACATCACTCGGCGTTTTTGTGCCGACGAAGATGCAACAGGTATTGCACCGGACCAGACGCCGCATAAGCGAGGAAAACCAGCAGCAGTATGCGCGGCGGATCACTGAAGACCACGGCAAACACCAGGACTACCGCGAGGATCGCGACAAAGGGCACTCGCCCCTTCAAGTCCAGCTCCTTGAAGCTGTTGTACTTGATGTTGCTGACCATCAGCATGCCGGCGGCGGCCACCATCAGCGCAACCAGGAACGACATCTTGGAACCCTGAATGCCGTAGTCACTGAACGCCCAGACAATCCCCGCGACAACACCCGCCGCAGCCGGACTGGCCAGACCGATGAAGTAGCGTTTATCCGCGGTGCCGACTTGCGTATTGAAGCGTGCCAGGCGCAACGCTGCACCCGCGACATAGATGAAGGCAACCATCCAGCCGACCTTGCCCATGTCGCCCAACGCCCAGCCAAACGCCAGCAACGCCGGCGCGACACCAAAGGCGACCATGTCCGACAGCGAATCGTACTCGGCGCCGAAGGCACTCTGGGTATTGGTCATGCGGGCAACGCGACCATCAAGGCCGTCGAGCACCATGGCGACGAAAATCGCAATCGCGGCAAACGCAAAATACTTGCTCGCGCCAATCGAATCACCGGCACTCAACGCACTCTGGGCGCTCATCGAGCTGATGATGGAATAAAACCCTGCGAACAGGTTCGCGGTGGTGAACAGATTCGGCAGAAGATAGATACCACGATGCCGGACTTTACGACCTTCAGCGTCATGCCCTTCCTCGATGTGTTCATCGATGGGCAGCAGGCTTTCGGCGTCAGAAGCCTTGTTTGGCTCTTCGGGACGTTCGCTCATGGACATTACCTTGCAACGGGGTGGAAAGTTTCGACAGGTGTCTGGGACGACGGTTCGGCCGCAAACGATGCAGCTTTATACCAGAACCTTTCAGCCCAAACGAAAAAACGCGGCCTAAGCCGCGTTTTTCGTACAAGTGCGCGACTTAGTTTTTAGCTTTGTCGACGATCTTGTTGGCACCGATCCACGGCATCATGGAGCGCAGTTGCTCGCCGATGATTTCGATACCGTGAGCGGCGTTGTTACGACGCTTGGCGGTCATCGAAGGATAGCCGGTCGCGCCTTCGCTGATGAACATCTTGGCGTATTCGCCGTCCTGAATACGTTTCAGGGCGTTGCGCATAGCCTGACGGGACTCGGCGTTGATCACTTCCGGACCCGTCACGTACTCGCCGTATTCAGCGTTGTTGGAGATCGAGTAGTTCATGTTGGCGATACCGCCTTCGTACATGAGGTCAACGATCAGCTTCAGTTCGTGCAGGCATTCGAAGTAGGCCATTTCCGGCGCGTAGCCAGCTTCAACCAGGGTTTCGAAACCGGCTTTGACCAGCTCAACGGTACCGCCGCACAGAACGGCTTGTTCGCCGAACAGGTCGGTTTCGGTCTCGTCCTTGAAGGTGGTTTCGATGATGCCGGTACGACCGCCACCGACGCCTGCGGCGTAGGACAGTGCAACGTTTTTGGCGTTGCCCGAAGCATCCTGATAGATAGCGATCAGGTCAGGGATACCGCCGCCTTTGACGAACTCGGAACGCACGGTGTGGCCCGGTGCTTTCGGCGCGATCATGATCACGTCGAGGTCAGCACGCGGAACAACCTGGTTGTAGTGGATCGCGAAGCCGTGGGAGAAGGCCAGGGTGGCGCCTTTCTTGATGTTCGGCTCGATTTCGTTTTTGTACAGGGCAGACTGGAACTCGTCCGGGGTCAGGATCATGACCAGGTCGGCAGCTGCAACAGCGGAAGCAACGTCGGTCACTTTCAGGCCGTGAGCTTCGGCTTTGGCAACAGTGGCCGAACCTTTGCGCAGACCGACAGTCACGTCAACGCCGGAGTCTTTCAGGTTGCACGCCTGAGCGTGGCCCTGGGAACCGTAACCGATGATGGCAACTTTCTTGCCCTGGATGATCGACAGGTCGCAGTCTTTTTCGTAATAAACTTTCATGAAATTCCCCTATATATCCAGGCCGTTCAGGCCGTTCGCTAATTTGGTTTAGATGCTGAGTACTTTGTCGCCGCGAGCGATACCGGTTACGCCGCTACGGACGGTTTCCAGGATTGAGGCGGTGCCAATGGACTGAATGAAGCTGTCGAGCTTGTCGCTGGTACCGGTCAATTGAACGGTATAAACGCTGGCGCTGACATCGACGATCTGTCCACGGTAAATATCGGTGGTGCGCTTGATCTCGGCGCGCTGGGCGCCGGTAGCCTTGACCTTGACCAGCATCAGTTCGCGCTCGATGTGAGCACTTTCCGACAGGTCGACCAGTTTGACCACTTCGATCAGTTTGTTCAGGTTCTTGGTGATCTGCTCGATGATTTCATCGTGGCCGACAGTGGTCAGCGTCAGACGCGACAAGGTCGGGTCTTCGGTAGGGGCCACGGTCAGGCTTTCGATGTTGTAGTTGCGCTGCGAGAACAGGCCGACTACACGAGACAGAGCGCCGGGTTCGTTTTCCAGAAGCAGGGAAATAATATGTCGCATGATTAAGTACGCTCCGTCTTGCTCAGCCACATATCGCGCATGGAGCCGTCTTTGATCTGCATCGGGTAGACGTGTTCAGCTGCGTCGACCTTGATGTCGATGAACACCAGACGATCCTTCATCGCGAAGGCTTGCTCCATCATCGGCTTCAAATCCTTCAAGTCCGTGATGCGCATGCCGACGTGACCGTAGGCTTCAGCCAACTTGACGAAGTCCGGCAACGATTCCATGTAGGAGTGCGAGTGACGCGCGCCGTAGCTCATGTCCTGCCACTGGCGGACCATGCCGAGCACGCCGTTGTTGAGCAGGATGATCTTCACCGGCAGGTCATGTTGCAGGCAAGTGGACAGCTCCTGGATGTTCATCTGGATGCTGCCTTCACCGGTCACGCAAGCCACATCGGCTTCCGGGAAGCTCAGTTTGACGCCCATTGCTGCCGGGAAACCGAAGCCCATCGTGCCCAGGCCGCCGGAGTTGATCCATCGATTAGGCTTGTTGAAGCGGTAGTATTGCGCCGCGAACATCTGGTGCTGACCCACGTCGGACGCAATGTAGGCATCGCCCTTGGTCACTTCGTGCAGGGTTTCGATAACGGTTTGCGGCTTGATGATGCTGCCGTCCCCTTTGTTGTAAGGGAACATGTCGCGATCACCGCGCCACTCTTCAACCTGCTTCCACCAGGCAGCCACCGAGTCCTTGTTCGGGGTCTCGCCGATTTCCTTGAAGGTAGCGACCATCTCGGTCAGTACGCTTTCCACCGGGCCTACGATAGGAACGTCGGCCTTGATGGTTTTGGAGATCGAAGCCGGGTCGATGTCGATGTGGATAATCTTGGCGCTTGGGCAGAACTTCGATGCACCGTTGATAACACGGTCATCGAAACGCGCGCCCACGGCCATGATCACGTCCGCATGGTGCATCGCCAGGTTGGCGGTGTAGCTGCCGTGCATACCGAGCATGCCAAGGAACTGACGGTCGCTGCCCGGATAGGCGCCGAGGCCCATCAAGGTATTGGTGACCGGCACGTTCAGCAGTTGCGCCAGTTCGGTCAATGGCGCGGAGCCGTTGCCCAGAATGACGCCGCCGCCGGCATAGATGATCGGCCGCTTGGCCGCCAACAGCATTTCCACCGCTTTGCGGATCTGGCCCGAATGGCCACGAACCGCTGGGCTGTAGGAGCGCAGCTTGGCTTTTTTCGGGAAGATATATTCGAACTTCTCGGCCGGGTTGGTCATGTCTTTCGGAATGTCGACAACGACAGGACCAGGACGACCCGATTGCGCGAGGTAGAAAGCCTTTTTCATGATCTCCGGGATTTCCGAAGCATGCTTGATCATGAAACTGTGTTTCACGATCGGCCGGGAGATACCGATCATATCGGTTTCCTGGAAGGCATCGGTCCCGACCATGGTGCTAGGCACCTGGGCGGTCAGGATCACCATCGGAATCGAGTCCATGTACGCGGTAGCAATGCCGGTAATGACGTTGGTCGCACCGGGACCGGAGGTCACCAGTACAACGCCTGCCTTGCCGGTGGCGCGCGCATAGCCGTCAGCCATGTGAGTGGCAGCCTGCTCATGACGAACGAGAATATGTTGAACGGCTGGTTCTTTGAACAGCGCGTCGTAGATATGCAATGCGGCACCACCTGGGTACCCATAGATATATTTAACGCCTTCGTCACGCAAAAAGCGGACGAGCATCTCACCGCCAGATAAAAGCTCCACGTTGCTCACCTCTAAAACGCCAGAATACCGCCCACATAAACGGGGACGGGTCTTAATAGGTTTACTTCTCAGCAGAGCATGAGCGACGGTGGTCGCCGACTACGTCAGCACTGACTGAGCAAGTATTGGGATCGTCCCAAGTGTTGCGGGCCTTTCCCACCCAGCGCGAGGTAACGCGTTGCGGGTGTAACAGGTCGGCGCGGATGTGCGCCTCATGATCTGCTGAGTGGGTCTGCTTCTGGCAGTCCCTCTACAGCGGACTTTGGATTCTTCTGTTTCGTCCTCTGCAAGTCAAGCCGTCTATGTGCTTTATTGAAGTAAGCACATGAGAAAGCAAGAAAAAACCGCTAAACCGCAACTGTGTTAGCTTCAATTGCGCAACTCTGGCAAGGAAATGGCATGCGAACGTTCTTAATGATCACTTTGCTGATCAGCCCTTTGTGTATGGCCGCTCAGATCTATAAATGGGTCGACGCCCAAGGCGTTACCCACTTCGGCGCGCAACCGCCTCAAGGCCAGGAGGCCACCACCGTGGTGACGCCCTCCCCGCCTGCCGGCAAACCCGCCGCACCAACGCGCAGCACGGCGATTGGCGATCAACAGGCCATCGACAACACAGTGAAAAAGCAGGTTGCCGAGCAGCAAGCCCAGCTAAAGGTATTCTGCGGGCAGGCGCGAACGAACCTGGCCCAGCTGCAGAACAATCCGCGATTGCGTGAGGACGTGGACGGTGAGAGGCGCCGCCTGACCGATGAACAACGTCAGGAGCGCACTACCGAAGCACAGAAACAGATTGCGGATAACTGCCAGTAGGCACTGGCAGTATCCGATTCAGCGAGAGGCGGTGATCAGCAGATCGAACTCTTTGAGCAAGACCTGCAGCTGCCGGTCCCTGCCTTGGACATTGCGGGCGGCGAAGACCATTTCGGCCATCTCCTGAATTCCTGACGCGTTGGGCAGCGGTAGATCCTGTTCGAGGATGACCTTCATCTTCGGCAGGAAGATCCATTGCAGCCACTGCTCGAAATCGAGCGTATCGACCGAAAACGGTTCAACGCTGGATAACGCCTCAGCGGATGGCGAAACTTCATCCCACCAACCCTGAACCCGTAGCTCACGCTCGATCAACAGCAGTTGCTCGGCAATCTTGGGGAAGCGTGCGTCCATCACGACACAACCTTGGCCTTCTGACGGGCCAGTGCCGCACCTGCGGAATCACCCTGTTTCTCACGCGCCTGGGCGATCAGTTCCCACAGGCTGGCCTGAAGCGCCGGACGACCATTGGCGAACGTCAGGCCACGACGGGCGAACTGTTCAGCCTGTGGCGCATCGCCTTGGGCCATGCGCACCTGAGCCAGGCGATAAAGCACTTGCGGCTCACGCGGTGCAACTCGCTGGGCGCGCTCGAGGCTGGAGGACGCACCGTTGAGATCGCCGCTGGCCTGTTGCTGCTGAGCAGTAGTCAACAGCGCCAGCACCGGACCGTCCAGTTGCTCATCGGCAGACAATCCACCGGAGCTCGCCGAAGGAATCCCGCTCGGCGTCGACGGCATGCTGTAGCTGCCCTGATTGACCGGTGCCGACTGTACCGGCGAGGTGTCGATCGGCCCTGGGGTAATCGGGCCAGGCGTAATCGGACCGGTGCTGATCGGGGCCGACGCCACTGCGCCGCCACCTGGCACCATCACGACGACACCCGTGTCACCTTGCGGAATCGCTTGAGTCTGGGCTTGCACAGGACGTTTAGTCGTCGTCTTGCGGAAACCGCCATTTGCCGACACTCGCTCACTGTTGGAGACAGCACTGCCAGAGTCCACAACCGGAATCGAACCGCGTTGTACGGAGGAACAACCGCTGAGCAAAGCCACGGCGGTAACCGCTGGAATCAACCACTTGTTCACTTGAAACCCTCTTTGCTTAATTCATCCAGCCCTTGACCCAATCCATCACCGTTTCGCCGGATGCGGGACTGTCGCCACCACAAGCCGCGCCGGGAGGCGGTTCGCTGCCGCGAATATACGGCATCTGCACGGCACCTGGGCAGCTGCCGTCGGAACCTTGCCCGGTCCGCGAATCGACCCAGGCCTGAACAACATTGTCCGGTTGCGGCATGTCCAGCGGCAATGGATCGGCCTTGCGCATGAAACTGGTCCAGACCTGCAATGCACCGGTGGCACCGGTGAACGGGGTCTTGCCGTTGTCATCGCGTCCCAGCCACACCACCGCCAGCAAGTCCTGGCTGAAACCGGCGAACCAGCTGTCTCGCGAGTCGTTACTGGTACCGGTTTTACCCGCCAGGGTCAGGGTTTTCGGCAGCACGTTGTAAACCGAACTGCCGGTACCTTCACGCATGACTCGCTGCATGGCGCTCTGGATCAGGTAGATGGAGGCCGGATCGAAACGCTGCTCGATCTGGAACGGATAACGCTTGAGCGGCTCGCCTTCGGCGGTCAATACGCTACGAATCCCGCGCATCGGCGTATTGAAGCCACCGTTGGCCAGCGTCTGGTACATGGTCGCCACTTCGATCGGCGTCAGACCACCAGCCCCCAGCAACATCGAAGGGAACGCCGGGAACTCGCGACTGACACCCAGGCGCGCCAATGTCTTCAGGACATTCGGCACGCCAACCGCCAACCCGAGGCGCGCCGTTGACAGGTTGTAGGAATGGGCCAGGCCTTGGTACAGAAAAACCGTACCGTGGGAACGGCGATCGTAATTCTGGGGTTTCCAGACCTGACCGTCCGCGCCTTTGACCGAGAAGGATTCGTCCGACAGCCAACTGGTCAGCGTGTACTGGCTCGGCTTCTCAAGGGCTGTCAGATAGACCGCAGGCTTGATCAACGAACCGATTGGTCGCACTGCATCCAGCGCCCGGTTGAAGCCGGCGAAACTTGCCTGACGGCTGCCGATCATGGCCTGGACTTCACCGGTTTCCGGGTTGGTCACGACCATCGCCGCCTCAACCTCATCGGAACCCTTGCGTCCGGACAAGCGTTTAAAGGTGTCGTTGACCGACGCTTCGGCCTTCATCTGCAGGATCGGGTCGAAACTGGTGAAGATCCGCAGGCCTTCTTCGGTCAAGTCTTCGTCGCGATAGTCTTCGCGCAGCTGACGTTTAACCAGGTCGAGGAAGCCCGGGAATGAACTGTCCGCCAGCTTGCCGCGCGTCGTCACGCCCAGTGGCATATTCTTCGCCGCTGCGACCTGCTCGGCGGTGGCGACGCCTTGTTGCTCAAGCACATCGAGCACCAGATTGCGCCGCTCCAGCGCCCGTTCCGGGTTGCGACGCGGATTGTAATAGGACGGCCCCTTGACCATCCCCACCAGCATGGCGACTTGATGCAGTTTCAGCTCGGACAATGGCTGCCCGAAGAAGAACTGGCTGGCCAGGCCGAAACCGTGCACCGCGCGCTGCCCATCCTGACCGACGAACACTTCATTGAGATACGCCTCAAGAATTTCCCGTTTGTCGTAATGCAGCTCAAGCAGCATCGCCATCATGGCTTCGGTGAGTTTGCGGGTCAGGCTGCGTTCGCTGGTCAGGTAGAAATTCTTCACCAACTGCTGGGTCAGCGTACTGCCGCCCTGGGTCATCTTGCCGCCGGAGGTGTTGACCCACACGGCGCGGGCAATCGACTTGGGCGACACGCCCCAGTGACTATAGAAATCCCGGTCTTCCACGGCGACCAGGGTTTCCAGCAGGTACGGCGGGACCTGATCGATTTTGATCAGAATGCGGTCTTCAAGATTTTTCGGGTAAATGCCACCGATCAGCAGAGGCTCCAGACGCACGACTGAAAGCTTCGAACCGTTGGTCGCCGAAAGGTCAGCCACGTAATCGCCGGAGAAACGCACACGCACCGGCTGAGCTTTTTCCAGGCCTTCATAGAACTGGAAGCCACGGGTATTCAAGTCGACGGTGTTGCCGTTGACCGCCGCTGCGCCGGGGCCGTTGCTCACGGCTTCGCGGCGATAGCCCAAGGCGTCGAGCTCGGTGAGGAAGTCTTCCTTGCTCAGCTTCTGGCCGGTGAACAGCTCCAGCGGGCGCGCATACACCTTGGCCGGGATGGTCCAGCGCTTGCCGGAGAACTTCTCCTGGACCACGGCGTCGAGGTAAACCGCGAATCCGGCGAGCACCACGAGGCCGACCAGACTGAGTTTAAGGGCCCAGCCCAGCCAGGGGCTCAAGCCCCGGGAAGGTGGTTTTTTGGGGGTACGGGGGGATCGAGTACGAGTCATGGCGGCGGATTATACGCACTTTATTCATACTCAACAGGAGCCCTCCGAGGTTTGCGTCAGACGGACTTGCAGCCATAATGGCGGCCGTGAATTTTCCCCAGACTCTGAAGGATCGCCTGTGAGCCAGTCCCTGATCGCCGCCCTGCAAAACCCGGCCCTCTACCCGCATCCTGTCGACGGGTTCCAGGTCATCGAGACCCATATCTCCTGGGTCATCCTCACCGGTCCCTTTGCTTATAAAGTGAAGAAGCCCGTGAATTTCGGCTTCCTCGACTTCACCAGCCTCGACGCTCGCGAGCATTTCTGCGGCGAAGAGCTGCGCCTCAACCAGCGCCTGACCCACGATTTGTACCTGGAAGTGTTGCCTATTACCGGCAGCGAAGCTGCGCCACAACTGGGCGGCGAAGGTCCGGTTGTCGATTTCGCACTGAAAATGCGTCAATTCCCACAAAGCCAGTTGCTCAGCACCCTGCAAGCCAATGGTGAGTTGACCACCGCGCACATCGACGAGATGGCCGCACAGATTGCCCAATTCCACCTCACTGCACCGAAAGTGCCTGGCGAACACGAAGCCGGCACCCCGGACAGCGTGATGGCACCGGTACGCCAGAACTTCGAACAGATCCGCCCGTTCCTCAGCGACAAGGCCGATCTGCTGCAACTTGATGCGTTGCAAGCCTGGGCCGAAAGCAGCTTCGAACGCCTGAAGCCGCTATTCGCCCAGCGCAAGGCTGAAGGCTTCATCCGCGAATGCCACGGCGACATCCACCTGGGCAACGCCACCGTGATCGATGGCAAGGTCGTGATCTTCGACTGCATCGAGTTCAACGAACCGTTCCGCTTCACCGACGTTTATGCCGACACCGGTTTCCTGGCCATGGACCTGGAAGATCGCGGCCTGAAAAGCCTGGCGCGTCGTTTCATCAGCCAGTACCTGGAACTGACCGGCGACTATCAGGGCCTTGAGCTACTGAACTTCTACAAAGCGTACCGCGCACTGGTTCGCGCCAAGGTCAGCCTGTTCAGCATGCCGGCCGAAGCCGACCCGGTGCAACGCGCCACCACCCTGCGTCAGTACCGCAACTACGCCAACCTGGCAGAAAGCTACAGCACCATTCCTTCGCGGTTCATGGCGATTACCCACGGCGTTTCCGCTGTCGGCAAAAGCCACGTCGCCATGCGTCTGGTGGAAGCGCTGGGCGCCATTCGCCTGCGTTCGGATGTTGAACGCAAGCGTTTGTTCGGCGAGCAAACCGTACCGAATGACCCGCAGGCCGGCATTTATAGTGCCGATGCGAGCGCCGCCACCTACAACCGACTGCATGAGATTGCCGCGGTGATCCTGCACGCCGGTTTCCCGGTGGTCATCGATGCGACATACCTCAAGCGCGCTCAGCGCGACGGCGCGGCGAAAATCGCCGAAGCCACCGGGGCACCGTTCCTGATCCTCGATTGCAATGCACCACAGGCAGTCATCGAGAGCTGGCTGGCCTTGCGTCAGGCAGACAAGAAGGATCCGTCCGACGCCAACCTCGCTGTTATCGCCGCCCAGCAGGCGAGCCGTGAGCCCCTGACGCCAGCAGAAATTCTGTGCAGCAAACGCGTCCAGACCAATGAAAGCGGGACGCTCGACACCGTTGTTGCACAGATTCGCCAGCGCATGCCGGGCCTGTAAAAACTATTTCAGCCGTGAAGCCATCGCCGGCTTCACGGCTGCCAAATAGTGGCACTATACTGGCGTCATAAAACCATCAGGTGATGCGACATGAGCCAGCCGAAACTTCTCGACACCCCGCTTTATGCCTTGCTGCACAAAGACGACATCGCAGGCTTCAATGCCGAGCGCGCCAGTCATGCCTCTGTCGACATGGTCGGCGGCGATTTTCGTGGTCTGGACCTGCGTGAGCTGAACGCCGATGGCGTCGATTTCACCGATGCCTATTTCCGCTCCGCTGATTTGCGTGGTATCGACTTCCGCAACTCCTGCCTGGAAGGCGCGAGCCTGGCTCACGCACAGATCTCCGGCGCCTACTTTCCACCAGAGCTGAGTGCTGACGAGATCCTGATGTCGATGAATTTCGGTACTCGCTTGCGTTATCGCACCCGCTAAAAACGACGTTCTACCTGACAAGTCCAGCGCCCCCGCTTCGCGCTGGGCGCTGGGTTTTTTGTCGGGAAAGTTGATTCCTCCGCGCTTCCTCCGACTGCTCCCGCAGACCTTCACGTAGCTATCTGAGTCTTCCTCTTAGAAGCTTTTGCGTCGAAACCGACCAAACAATCACGCTTTTCCTACTGATGGCTACACTCCTGAGAGGCTCGCCCACGCACCGTTCGGCCGTCGCAAGGAGGCTTGATGAATGATGAACTGCAACACCTGAAGAATCTTGGCAAGACGTCGGCACAGTGGCTGCATGCCGTGGGCATCCACAGCGCGTCGGACTTGCGCCGCCTGGGAGCGGTGGATGCTTATCGGGCCGTGCGTACGCGCGGGTTCCGGGCGTCCAAGGTGTTGTTGTATGCGATCGAAGGCGCGCTGATGGACGTGCACTGGAACGACATTCCAGCTGATCGCAAAGAAGCCTTGAACAAACAACTGGAAGCCATCTCGTCCCGTCACAAGAACTGAACAGGCAGATTCGCCTCAGGATTACCGACTCAGGCGCAATGATTACGGGCTTTCGCGCAAGGAAAAAGGGGATTGCAAAGAAATCAAAAAAACAGCGGTTGACTTGGTAATGAGAATCGCTATGATTATCACAACTGGTCGCGAGACTGGTCGATATTTGAAAAGCCCTTGGTTCGGACTCTCAGATATCTCCTCATCAGGCTAATCACGGTTATTTGACCCGGCTCTTGCCGGGTCTTTTTTTGCCTGTGGAAAAGTCGTCTGTTTACTTGCCGAACTGCTTACGCATTTGGGCGCAGTAATCCTGAGCCGGCGTGGCAGGCGTGTACCAGACGTAATCAGCCATGGCCGACGTGACCTCACCCCCCTCCTCCGCCAGCATCAACACCTTCAGTGCTTCAGGCTCGCCAAGATCAAGGACGTGGATCGGCACGCCAACATCCTTGCGCGCGTGGTAAGCGCCGGCAAACAGCAGCGAAGGCGTCGGTGCCGACAACAAGCGCTCGGCCATCCGACGATCACGTTGTTGCTGGACCGCCAGCATCGCGGGCATCTGCGAGGTGGGCAGCAAGCCGCAATGGGAGTCGTTGATCTGCGCCAGCAACTCATCCTTGACCGACGGAGCATTGGAAAGCCGACCGTTTAATGTCGGGGGCTTGGCATAAACGGTACGGACTTCAAGAGTGTCCAGATTGGCCGCCAACAGCGGGTAGGGTTGAGTCAGCACAAAGCGCACGATCGGCCCGTACAGATTCCAGTCCCACCCCGACTGCCAGTTCAACGCGCCGGGAAGATCTGCGGGTAGCGTCGAGGCACGGCGAATGTCATCGACGCGCGATTGTTGATCCGGCGTGAGCATTTCCAGCAGCAAACTGCCTTGGGGTCGACGTTCGCCCAGCGCCTGTAGCAACCACAATTGCAATCTATGGTGATCAGAATTGTCGTGCTGCTCACCGACGATCAGCCGCGACGGCACGGCCAACCGTTCGACCAATTCCGCGGGCGTCAGGATCTGGCCACTGCGCAGGTCCTGAATATCACCGACGACCGGAGGCGGTGCCGAAACGTGCTGGCAGGCACTCAACAACACAACCGCCAGTAGCAAAATTCCTCGCATGCTCACCTCGATGTCATTCTCAGCGGGCGATGATCAGCGGATGACCACGCTCCGGATGCCGCTGCACCAGCACTTCCAGCCCGAATACCGCTTTGAGTGGTTCCGGGCGCAAGACGTGCTCAGGGGTGTCCAGCGCCACCGGCCGCCCACCTTCGAGCAGTAGAAGGCGATCACAATAGCGCGCCGCGAGATTCAGATCATGCAGGATCACCAGCACCGCAGCGCCATGATCGGCGAATTCGCGCACTGCTTGCAGGGTGGTGTGCTGGTGCAGCGGGTCGAGCATCGAAGTCGGTTCATCGAGCAACAGCGTCTGCCCCACCTCCCCCGGCCAGAGCTGCGCCAGTACCCGCGCCAGGTGTACCCGCTGCCGCTCGCCGCCGGACAGCGCCAGATAGCTGCGGCCACTCAGGTGTCCCGCATCGGCAGCGTGCAAGGCGGCGGCGACGATCTCGTCATCCCGGACCCGCCCGCTTTGATAAGGCAAACGCCCCATGCCGACCACTTCTTCCACACGGAAGGCGAAGTCCAGGGTCGACACCTGCGGCAAGACCGCCAGTCGCTGGGCTCGCTGCGCGCCGGTCCAATGGCTCAATTCGCGCTCATCGAGCCAGACGCTGCCGTGGTCAGCCTTCAACTCGCCGCACAAGGCGCCGAGCAAGGTGCTTTTGCCCGCGCCGTTGGGGCCCAACACGCCGAGCACTTCGCCCGGCCTGAGCTCAAGCGTGATGTCCGTCAGTACGATTTTTGCGCCTCGACGGATTTGCAGGCTCTGGGTTCGCAACATCAGGCACGCCCTCTGAGCAGTAAATACAGAAAGAACGGCGCACCGATGAAGGCCGTGACAATTCCGATCGGCAACTCTGCTGGCGCCAAGGCCAGCCGTGCGACCAGGTCGGCAAACAGCAGGAGACTGGCACCGGCCAGCACTGAGGCCGGCAACAACACCCGATGATCAGGACCGGCCAGCAGGCGCACCAGATGCGGCACCACCAGACCGACAAACCCGATCATCCCCGCCGCCGCCACGGCCGCGCCAACTCCCAGCGCGGTGCAAAACACCAATTCGCGCTTGAGCCCTTCGACGTCAATGCCCAGATGACCGGCCTCCGACTCGCCCAGCAGCAACGCATTCAAGGCCTTGGCACGACGCGGCAACCAGAGCGCAACACCGGCGCTCACCAGCAGCAACGGCCAGAGCCGCGAATAACTCGCGCCGTTAAGGCTGCCCAGGTTCCAGAACGTGAGTGTGCGCAAGGTCGCGTCGTCGGCCAGATAGGTGAACAAACCGACCGCCGACCCCGCCAGCGCCGTTAACGCAATACCGGCCAGGAGCATGGTTGCGACGTTCGTCTGCCCGTTGCGCCGCCCCAGCCGATACACCAACGCCGTCACACCCAACCCGCCGAGAAATGCGCACACTGACAACAGATAAGGCCCGAACGATTCAGGCAGACCACCAAACACCGAACCACCGACAATCGCGATAGCGGCTCCCAGCGCAGCACCGCTGGACACCCCGACCAACCCCGGGTCAGCCAGCGGGTTACGAAACAATCCCTGCATCGCCACGCCGGACAACGCCAGTACGCCGCCCACCGCCAGGCCCAACAAGGTTCGAGGCAGGCGTATTTGCCCGAGGATCAGCTCGGCCTGCTCCAGCCCATCAGGGGCAATGGGCAGGCCGATCATGCGCAACGCCGCACGTAGGGTATCGAATAAAGGCAAGCTGACCGGCCCCAGCGCCAAGGACAGCCAGATCGCCACTAAACACAGCAGGCTCAGGCCAATGAACAACGCACGGGGTTTAACCAGAACGGTCATTGGGCCGTATTGCCTGGGAAGAAACCATCAGACAGCGTTTTCAACGCATCGGGCAAACGAGGCCCCAATCCACCTACCAACAAGGTCGGATCGAGCTCCATGACGCGCCCGTCCCTGGCCGCACGGGTCGAGGACAGAATCGGGTTTTCCTTGAACAACGCCGCGCGCGCGGCATCGCCGGTCATCGCTCGGTCAGCAAACACCAGCACGTCGGGGTCAAGACTGACCAGCGACTCAATGGAAAAGGGTTTGTAGCCAGTGTGCGTGGCCAGATTGTGCCCGCCGGCCTTTTGGATGAGCCAATCGGCGGCAGTCTCTTTGCCGGCGATAAGCGGCTTGCCGCCCGCATGGCCCAGCAGCAACAGCACGCCCGGCGATTTTTCCTTCAACTGCGCACGAGTGACCCGGACCTTCTGCTGTTCGAGTTGCTGCTGGTAGGTCTGGAGCAATTGCGCAGCCCGGTCTTCAGCACCGAGCAACTTGCCCAGATGCGCAAGATTGCCCTGCAGCGTCGGCAGATCAGGCTGGGCCGAGAACAGTTCGACCTGCACGCCCGCGCTACGAATTTGCGACAGCACCGGCGGCGGCCCCATTTCTTCGGTGCCGACCAGGATCTGCGGGCGTAAGCTCAAGATGCCCTCCGCCGACAGTTGCCGCTGATAACCGATGCTCGGCAGCGCCTTCAACGAGGCCGGATGCTGACTGGTAGTATCGACGCCGACCAGTTTTGACTCACCGCCCAGCGCGCTCACCCACTCCGACAAGGCGCCACCGGCACTGACCCAACGCTGTGGCAACTCGGCCGCTGCGGCGTGGTGGCTGACGAGGAGTCCGACACACAGCGCAACAACGCGGGTACTCAGGCGCATAAACAGCTTCCTTCTAAGTTTTCCCAGGCATCGAGATGACAGGCCAAGTATCCTCGGCATCCGGCACCTGCACCCGACGGGGCGAAGCGGCCATTTGATAATTGTTTGCATTTGAACGTCAAGCTCGGACATATCCGGTCACGAGCCGCCGACACTGAGGATAGACATGAAGTTGATTTGTACAGGTGCCGAACTGGCTGACAACAGCAGTCGCGGATTCGACATCGACAGTCAGAAACTTTTTGCTGTGCGCCGGGGCGGCCAAGTGTACGTCTACATCAATCGCTGCCCGCACCGGGGTGTCGGGCTGGAATGGAAACCCGATCAGTTTCTCGACCCCAGCAACAGCCTGATCCAGTGTGCAACCCACGGCGCACTGTTCCTGATCGAAGACGGCGAATGCGTCGCCGGCCCGTGCGCCGGACAATCCCTCACCCCCGTCGCCTGCCGCGAAGACGAACAAGGTATCTGGATCAACCTTTAACTGTTCAGCAGCACCTCCAGGCGTCGATCGACCACCATCTCTTCATGGGTCAATCGCACGCCATAGGCCATTACCTCGACGCCGCATGCCACCGCCTCTCGCAATGCCACTGCGTAGGCCGAATCGATCTCTTCTGCCGGACGCACCGCTTCAATGCCGGTCAGGTTGACGCAATACAACTGCACCGCGCGAATCCCGTCCCGAGCCAAGTGAGCCAGTTCCCGCAAATGCTTGGCGCCCCGTTGCGTCACTGCGTCGGGAAATGCCGCCACCGATGAACCGTCGAAGCCCAGGGTCACGCTTTTGACCTCTACATACGCCGGCCCGCCCGGGTAATCGAGACGGAAATCGATGCGGCTGCTTTCCTGCCCGTAGGCCACTTCGCGTTTCAATTCGGTAAAGCCGTTCAGCTCGGTAATCACGCCCGCCCGCAACGCCTCTTCGATCAACCCGTTGGCGCGCCCGGTGTTCACGCAAAACAACCGGCCCTGCGGGGTTTCACCGACTTCCCAAGTGCCGGGCAATTTGCGCTTCGGGTCGTCGGAGCGGCTGAACCAGACCTGCCCACCTTCCACCTGGCAATTGAGCATCGAGCCGGTGTTCGGGCAGTGAATTGTCAGCAATTCGCCGCCAACGGTTTCGATATCGGCGAGAAAACGCTTGTAACGACGGATCAGGCGACCTTCTTCGAGGGGAGGATGAAAACGCATCAGCCTTGCCAGCTCCGCAATCCACGTGCGATCCGCTCGACCGCTTCTTCCAGGCGCGGCAGGCTTTGGGTGTAGGCAAAACGCACATGGTGCCCAGCCTGATAACGTCCAAAGTCCAGGCCCGGGGTAATTGCAACATGCTCGGTTTCGAGGAAATGTCGGCAGAATGCGAAGGCATCGCCGCCGAACTTGCTGATATCGGCGTACAAGTAAAACGCGCCTTCCGGCTCGACGGCGATCCCGAAGCCCAGTTCTCTTAGGGCCGGCAACAGGAAATCCCGTCGACGACCGAATTCGGCCCGACGCTCTTCCAGAATGCTGATCGTGGCCGGCTCGAAGCAGGCCAGTGCGGCGTGCTGGGCCATGCTCGGGGCGCTGATGTAGAGGTTTTGCGCAAGTTTTTCCAGCTCGCCGACTGCCGCTTCAGGGGCGACCAGCCATCCCAGCCGCCATCCGGTCATGCCGAAATACTTGGAAAAACTATTAAGGACGAAGGCGCTGTCATCGACTTCCAGCACACTGGCGGCATCGGTGCCATACGTCAGGCCATGGTAGATCTCGTCCACCACCAGATGACCGTGTCGCTCCTTGATCGCAACCGACAAGCCCGCCAGTTCGTCACGGGTCAGGATAGTCCCGGTCGGGTTGGCGGGTGAGGCCACCAAGGCGCCGACGCTGTCTTGATCCCAATGGCGCGCCACCAGGTCCGGCGTCAGCTGATAGCGAACGTCCGGGCCGACCGGCACCAGTTGCGCGGCGCCTTCGACCAACCGCAGGAAATGCCGGTTGCAGGGATAACCCGGGTCCGCCAGCAGCCAATGTTTGCCCGGATCGACGAGCAAGGCGCTGGCCAATAACAAGGCGCCGGAACCGCCAGGCGTGATGAGGATTCGCTGCGGGTCGATGTTTAACCCGTAACGCTGCTGATAAAAGCCCGAAATGGCCTCACGCAACTCGGGGATACCGCGCGCAGCGGTGTAACGGGTCTTCCCCGCCGTCAGTGCTGCCTGGCCGGCCTGGATGATCGGCTCGGCGGTGGTGAAGTCCGGCTCGCCGATTTCCAGGTGGATCACATCGTGACCCTCGGCTTGCAGTTCATTGGCCCGCGCCAGCAGCGCCATGACATGGAAAGGTTCGATCGCGCGACTGCGGGCACTGTAGGACTGAGCCATTAGCCTTCCTTACAACGGAGAAAAAAATCGATTCTACCCAAGCGTTGGAACGAGCGAGAACCTAAAGCGGTCAGACGCGTTATAACTTGGCCGTAAACGACTCAAGCGTGTACCTCAGGTTTGACTAAAATCAATAATTGATCAGGTCTCCATCGCCGCCAGACAAGGCTTTGCGATCATTTGCAAGCCCTTTGGGCCACTACCTCGACATCCGGGAGTAGCGCGGCCCGATTTGATCTGGTAAGTTCGCCCGCTTGCAGCCGCAGGGCCGGCAGGTGTCGGTGATGGAGCAATCCTGCGCAATGGATTACAAGAGTAGAGGCGGTCCATTTCATGCCCACCCAAGCAAAGCAGCAAAACCAGTCGATCAGCGGCTTCGAACCCTACAAAGAAGTTAAGGGCGAGGAGTACATGGGCAAGCCCATGCGCGCTCACTTCACCAAGATCCTGAATAAGTGGAAACAGGACTTGATGCAGGAAGTCGACCGCACGGTTGATCACATGAAAGACGAAGCGGCCAACTTCCCTGACCCGGCCGACCGTGCCAGCCAGGAAGAAGAGTTCAGCCTTGAACTGCGTGCCCGCGACCGCGAGCGCAAGTTGATCAAGAAGATCGACAAGACGCTGCAGCTGATCGAAGACGAAGAATATGGCTGGTGCGAGTCCTGCGGCGTCGAGATCGGCGTCAAGCGACTGGAAGCCCGCCCTACCGCCGACATGTGCGTTGACTGCAAGACCCTGGCGGAAATCAAGGAAAAGCAAGTCGGCAAGTAATGTCGCCTTGAACGAAGAACGGAGCGTGCGAACGCTCCGTTTTTGTTTCTGATATTTATTGCGTCTTCGCCATTGCCTTCGCGAGCAAGCTTCGCGCCTACAAAGGCTGGCACGATCTTCTGTAGGAGCGAAGCTTGCTCGCGACGGCGGCTTCAAGCCATGCTCGAAACGATTGGACAGCCTGACACCGCCTTATGACCGCCATTGCCTCCCCCACCTACATCGGCCGCTTCGCCCCCACGCCCAGCGGCCACCTGCATTTCGGTTCGCTGGTCGCAGCGCTGGCTTCGTACCTCGACGCGCGTGCGGTGGGCGGGCGCTGGTTGATGCGCATGGAAGACCTCGATCCGCCACGGGAAGAACCCGGCGCCCAGGCAGCCATCTTGAAAGCCCTGGAAAGCTACGGTTTCGAGTGGGACGGGGAAGTGGTCCGCCAGAGCGATCGGCATGACGCCTACGCCTTAGTCCTCAATCGCCTGTTCAATCAAGGCCTCGCTTACGCCTGCACCTGCTCGCGCAAGCAATTGGAGCCGTATCACGGCATTTACCCGGGCCTGTGCCGCAACGCCGGCCATGGCACCGAAGATGCCGCGATTCGCTTGCGCGTCCCCGAACTGGAATACCACTTCATCGACAGGGTGCAAGGCGAATATCGCCAGCACCTGGGCCGGGACGTCGGCGATTTCGTGATCCGGCGCCGCGACGGGCTCTACGCCTATCAACTGGCGGTAGTGCTGGACGACGCCTGGCAAGGCATCACCGATATCGTCCGTGGCGCTGACCTGCTCGACTCCACGCCGCGCCAGCTTTACCTGCAAGAACTGCTCGGCCTGCCTCAACCGCGTTATCTGCACATCCCGCTGATTACCCAGCCCGATGGCAATAAACTCGGCAAGTCCTACCGCTCACCGCCATTGACCGAAGATCAGGCAACCCCTCTGTTGCTGCGTGCGTTGCGCGCATTGGGGCAAAACCCCGTGCTGAACTGGCTTACGCCACCCCCCGCGAAGTGCTGGATTGGGGCATCGCCCACTGGGATGCGTTATTAATCCCGCGCACACTGACCCTGCCCGAAGCGCAACTACAGTGATCACACTTGCAGTGGCGCGCCCATCCGTTACCATCGCCGCACGTTTTCGGGCACGCGCATAAAAAAGAGAGGCCGGGATGTACATCTATCGCTTGGTCCTGCTCCTGGTAGTGGGGATTTACCTGTTCTCCCCGGCCATCATGGATTGGTGGATCGACGCCACTGGCGCCTGGTATCGCCCTTATCTGCTCTGGCTGATTCTGATCGTCGTGACCTTCATCCTGCAGAGCCAAAAAGATGCCGATGAGCTTTAGCCTGACCCAGATGATCCTGATCAGCGCCGCGTACCTGGCGGTGCTGTTCGGCGTCGCCTGGATCAGCGAACGGGGCATGATCCCCCGGGCGATCATTCGCCATCCGCTGACCTACACCCTGTCGCTGGGGGTGTACGCCAGTGCCTGGGCGTTTTACGGCACGGTGGGCCTGGCCTATCAGTACGGCTACGGTTTTCTGTCCAGTTACCTCGGGGTCTCCGGGGCGTTTTTGCTGGCGCCGGTGTTGCTGTACCCGATCCTGAAAATCACCCGCACCTATCAACTGTCGTCGCTGGCCGACCTGTTCGCATTCCGTTTCCGCAGTACGTGGGCCGGGGCGCTGACCACGATTTTCATGTTGATCGGCGTGCTGCCATTGCTGGCGTTGCAGATCCAGGCGGTGGCCGACTCCATCGGCATCCTGACCCGCGAGCCGGTGCAGCATCGCGTGGCCCTGAGCTTTTGCGCGCTGATTACCCTGTTCACGATCTTCTTCGGCTCGCGCCACATCGCCACCCGTGAGAAACATGAAGGCCTGGTGTTCGCGATTGCCTTCGAGTCGGTGATCAAGCTGATCGCCATTGGCGGTGTCGGCCTCTATGCCCTTTATGGCGTGTTCGACGGCCCGCAACAGCTGGAACTGTGGCTACTGCAAAACCAGACCGCCCTCGCTGCCTTGCACACGCCCTTGCAGGAAGGCCCGTGGCGAACGCTGCTGCTGGTGTTCTTCGCCTCGGCGATTGTGATGCCGCACATGTATCACATGACCTTTACCGAGAATCTCAACCCGCGCTCGCTGGTCAGCGCCAGCTGGGGTCTGCCGCTGTTCCTGCTGCTGATGAGCCTGGCGGTGCCGCTGATTCTCTGGGCCGGACTGAAACTCGGCGCCACTACCAACCCGGAATATTTCACCCTGGGCATCGGCATCGCCGCCAACAGCAAAGCCTTGGCGTTGTTGGCGTATGTCGGCGGGTTGTCGGCCGCGAGCGGACTGATCATCGTCACCACCCTGGCGCTGTCCGGGATGGCGCTGAACCATCTGGTGCTGCCGCTCTACCAACCGCCGGCCGAAGGCAACATCTATCGCTGGTTGAAGTGGACCCGCCGGGCGCTGATCGTTGCGATCATCATGGCCGGTTACGGTTTCTACCTGTTGCTGGGCGCCGAACAGGACCTGGCCAACCTCGGCATCGTCGCGTTTGTGGCCACGCTGCAATTTCTTCCAGGGGTCCTGTCGGTCCTGTATTGGCCGACCGCCAACCGCCGCGGCTTCATCGCCGGTTTGCTGGCGGGGATCCTGGTGTGGCTGGTGACCATGTTGTTGCCGCTGGTCGGCAATCTGCAGGGCTTCTACATTCCGCTGTTGAACATGATCTACGTGCTGGACGACACCAGTTGGCACATGGCCGCGATCGCGTCCCTGGCCGCCAACGTGCTGATGTTCACCCTGATCTCGCTGTTCACCAACGCCAGCCCCGAAGAGGCCAGCGCCGCCGAAGCCTGCGCCGTGGACAACGTGCGTCGCCCGCAGCGCCGCGAACTGCACGCCGCCTCGCCTCAGGAATTCGCCACGCAACTGGCTAAGCCTCTGGGCGCCAAGGCCGCACAGAAAGAAGTCGAGCAGGCCCTGCGTGATCTCTATCTGCCGTTCGACGAGCGCCGGCCTTATGCCTTGCGCCGTTTGCGCGACCGGATCGAAGCCAACCTCTCCGGCCTGATGGGCCCGAGCGTGGCGCAGGACATGGTCGAGACCTTCCTGCCGTACAAGGCTGGCGGCGAAAACTACGTCACCGAAGACATCCACTTTATCGAAAGCCGTCTCGAGGACTACCACTCGCGCCTCACCGGCCTTGCCGCCGAACTCGATGCCCTGCGCCGCTATCACCGCCAGACTTTGCAGGAATTGCCGATGGGCGTTTGCTCGCTGGCCAAGGATCAGGAAATCCTCATGTGGAACAAAGCCATGGAGGAGCTGACCGGGATTGCCGCGCAGCGTGTGGTCGGTTCGCGCCTGAGCACCATCGCCGATCCGTGGAAAGAACTGCTGCAAGGCTTCATCAATCTGCCGGACGAGCATTTGCACAAACAGCACCTGGCCCTTGATGGCCAGACCCGCTGGCTGAACCTGCACAAAGCGGCCATTGATGAACCGCTCGCACCGGGTAACAGTGGCCTGGTGTTGCTGGTGGAAGATCTGACCGAAACCCAGATGCTCGAAGACAAACTGGTGCACTCCGAGCGCCTGGCCAGCATCGGGCGACTCGCGGCGGGTGTGGCCCATGAAATCGGCAACCCGATCACCGGCATCGCGTGCCTGGCGCAGAACCTGCGCGAAGAACGCGAAGACGATGGCGAACTGAAGGAAATCAGCGGTCAGATCCTCGAGCAGACCAAACGCGTTTCGCGCATCGTTCAGTCGCTGATGAGCTTCGCCCACGCCGGCAGTCACCAGCACAGCGACGAGCCCGTCTGTCTGGCTGAAGTGGCTCAGGATGCCATCGGTTTGCTGGCCCTGAACCGACGCAATTTCGAAGTGCAGTTCTATAACCTGTGCGACCCCGATCACTGGGTCGAAGGCGATCCGCAACGCCTCGCCCAGGTATTGATCAACCTGCTCTCAAACGCCCGTGACGCCTCGCCTCCCGGCAGCGCGGTGCGGGTCAAGAGCGAAGCCGGCGAACACACGGTCGATCTGATCGTGGAAGACGAAGGCAGCGGTATTCCGAAGAACATCATGGACCGATTGTTCGAACCTTTCTTCACCACCAAGGATCCTGGCGAAGGCACCGGTCTGGGCCTTGCACTGGTCTATTCCATCGTTGAAGAGCATTATGGACAAATCACCATCGACAGCCCGGCTGATGTACAAAGCCAACGCGGCACCCGTATTAGGGTGACCTTGCCGCGTCATGTCGAAGCGACGTCCGCTGTGAACTGAGACCGTCGAGAGTATCGAATCAATGCCGCACATTTTGATCGTCGAAGACGAAACAATTATCCGCTCCGCCTTGCGCCGCCTGCTGGAACGTAACCAGTACCAGGTCAGCGAAGCCGGTTCAGTGCAGGAAGCACAAGAACGCTTCACCATTCCCACGTTCGACCTGATCGTCAGCGACTTGCGTCTGCCGGGCGCTCCGGGCACCGAGTTGATCAAACTCGGCCAAGGCACTCCGGTGCTGATCATGACCAGCTACGCCAGCCTGCGTTCGGCCGTCGACTCGATGAAGATGGGCGCGGTGGATTACATCGCCAAGCCTTTCGATCACGACGAAATGCTCCAGGCTGTCGCCCGTATCCTGCGTGACCGCCAATCGCTGCCGGCCGGCGGTGAACCTGCCACCGGCAAAGCGGCCAATGGCGCGGCGAAACCGGGTGTTGATAACAGCAACGGCGAAATCGGCATCATCGGTTCGTGCCCGCCGATGCAGGACCTGTACAGCAAGATCCGCAAAGTCGCGCCGACCGATTCCAATGTCCTGATCCAGGGCGAATCCGGTACCGGTAAAGAACTGGTGGCCCGCGCCCTGCACAATCTGTCCAAACGCGCCAAGGCACCGATGATTTCGGTGAACTGTGCAGCCATCCCGGAAAGCCTGATCGAGTCCGAACTGTTCGGCCACGAAAAAGGCGCGTTCACCGGCGCCAGCGCCGGGCGTGCCGGTCTGGTGGAAGCGGCGGACGGCGGCACCTTGTTCCTCGACGAAATCGGCGAACTGCCACTGGAAGCCCAGGCCCGCTTGCTGCGCGTGTTGCAGGAAGGCGAAATTCGCCGGGTCGGTTCGGTCCAGTCACAGAAAGTCGATGTGCGCCTGATCGCCGCGACTCACCGGGACCTCAAGAGCCTGGCGAAGATCGGTCAGTTCCGTGAAGACTTGTATTACCGCCTCCATGTGATCGCCCTGAAATTGCCGGCACTGCGCGAGCGCGGTGCCGACGTCAACGAGATCGCCAATGCCTTCCTGGCGCGACAGAGCGCGCGGGTCAACCGCACCGACCTGAAATTCGCGGCGGATGCCGAACAGGCGATCCGTCATTACTCCTGGCCGGGTAACGTTCGTGAACTGGAAAACGCGGTAGAGCGCGCCGTCATCCTGTGCGAGAGCCCGGAGATTTCCGCCGAGCTGCTGGGGATCGACATCGAACTGAGCGACCTGGAAGACGATGACTTCATTGGTCTGCCGCCGCAACAGGGCAACGGCGCCAGCAACAACAATCATGAGCCGACCGAAGACCTGTCGCTGGAAGACTACTTCCAGCACTTCGTGCTTGAGCATCAGGACCACATGACGGAAACCGAGCTGGCCCGCAAACTCGGGGTGAGTCGCAAGTGCCTGTGGGAACGTCGTCAGCGCCTGGGTATCCCACGGCGCAAGACCGGGGTTGCCAGCGAGAGCTGAACCGCGCCTGTCTGATGTGCGGGTAACACATGACTTTGTGAAAAAACTGTTACCTCAGTCGTTTCACGTAACAGAAGCCGGGGCTTACGGTAACGAAGTCCCGGCTTTTTTTCGGCCTCGAAAACCCTGCCAGCCCGCCTAACCCCTTGTTTTGCTGGACCTCACAAAAGTTGGCACGCACCCTGCTATATGTTTAGTACAAGAACAATAACAAGCAATGCACAAGACAATAAAAATAAGACGAATCGACTCACGCACAATAAAAACAAGACGGCGAGAGGCGCAGCTAACTGATTCTTTTGGAGAGGCGTTGTATTTGGGGCTTGCCCCACGACCAGGCCGAGAATAATAAAAAACTGTCCCAAGACAGTGCCTGAACTGGTTGGATCGAAAGATCACTGCAGCACAGCGACCAAAGCAATCCGTTTGCTCTTGGCTCCCGATTGGGAGGGCCATGAAGGAAACACTTCATGGCGAGGGCACTTAATAAAAACAAAAAGCCCGACTCAAAAATAAAAATAGAGCATGCAACTACTTTCTTGGGGAGCTTCGGCTCCCCTTGTAGTTTCTACGATTCGAAAAACCTACCCAAATCGGCTTTGTTTTCCGCTTGAAGCCTGCGGCTTACAGCTCATATCTGCTGTGTCCTACACCATCCCCTGACTAAATGCTAGAATCCCCGCCCATCATGCGGTCATTCTTCGTTATGGCCGAACATTCCTTCAAACAGTGCATCCCATGCTGAAGAAGTTGTTCCAGTCATTCCGTTCTCCCAAGCGTCATACGCAACACATTCGCAGTACGCCTGAAGTCCTCAACAGCGGCCAACATTCGCTGCAAAAGGCCCAATTCAGCCGTTACGCGGTGAACATCGTCGAACGCCTGCAGAACGCCGGTTACCAGGCCTACCTGGTCGGCGGCTGTGTGCGTGACATGCTCCTTGGCATCACGCCAAAAGATTTCGACGTCGCCACCAGTGCCACGCCTGAGCAGGTGCGGGCCGAATTCCGCAACGCGCGGATCATCGGTCGCCGCTTCAAGCTGGTGCATATCCACTTTGGCCGCGAAATAATCGAAGTCGCGACCTTCCGCGCCAATCACCCGCAAAACGACGAGGAAGAAGACAGCAACCAGTCTTCTCGTAACGAGAGCGGGCGCATCCTGCGCGACAACGTCTACGGCACGCTGGAAGAAGACGCGCAACGCCGCGACTTCACCATCAATGCCTTGTATTACGATCCGGTCAGCGAGCGCATTCTCGATTACGCCAATGGCGTTCACGACATCCGCAATCACCTGATCCGCCTGATCGGCGACCCGAAGCAACGCTACCAGGAAGACCCGGTACGGATGCTGCGGGCCGTGCGTTTCGCCGCCAAGCTGAATTTCGGCATCGAAAAACACAGCGCCCTGCCGATCCGCGACCTGGCGCCGATGCTGCGCGAGATCCCGTCAGCCCGTCTGTTCGAAGAAGTGCTCAAGCTGTTCCTCTCCGGCCATGCCGCGGACACCTTCGAGATGCTGGTCGACCTGCAGTTGTTCGATCCGCTGTTCCCGGCCAGTGCCGAGGCGCTGGAATACAACCCGACGTACACCCACACCTTGATCAGCGAAGCGTTGATCAACACCGACCTGCGGATCAAACAGAACAAACCGGTGACCCCGGCGTTCCTGTTTGCAGCCCTGCTGTGGCCTGCCCTGCCGGCCCGCGTCCTGCGCCTGCAAGAACGTGGCATGCCACCGATTCCGGCGATGCAGGAAGCCGCTCACGAGCTGATTGCCGAGCAGTGCCAGCGGATCGCGATTCCGAAACGCTTCACTATGCCGATCCGCGAGATCTGGGACATGCAGGAGCGGCTTCCGCGCCGCAGCGGCAAGCGTGCCGACCTGTTGCTGGACAACCCGCGGTTCCGTGCCGGTTACGACTTCCTGCTGCTGCGAGAAAGCGCTGGCGAGCAGACCGATGGCCTGGGCGAATGGTGGACCGACTATCAGGACGCCAATGACAGTGAGCGTCGGGACATGATCCGCGACCTCAGCGGCAAGGATGAAGGCACCGGCGCACCCCGCAAACGGCGTCGCAGCGGTGGCGCCAAGCGCAAACGCGCGGCCGGCGCACCGAGTGCTACGGGCGAGTAATCCATGGAACGCATCTACATCGGCATGGGCAGCAATCTGGCTGACCCCGCCGAACAATTGCGCAGCGCCGTCGAGGCGCTGGCGCAGTTGCCGCAAACCCAACTGGTCGGGGTGTCCGGGTTTTATCAAAGCGACTCGCTTCTGCCCGGCCAGCCGCGTTACACCAACGCGGTCGCCGCCCTCGACAGCACGCTCCCGCCACTGGACCTGCTTGATGCGCTGCAAGCCATCGAGAACGGACAAGGCCGCGAGCGTCTTGAGCGTTGGGGTCCACGAACGCTGGACCTCGACATCGTGCTGTTTGGCGACCGGCTGATCGACGAACCGCGCCTCAAGGTGCCGCACTACCATATGCAGGAGCGGGCCTTCGTTCTGTATCCGCTGGCCGAACTGGCGCCTGCGGAGCTGCGTCTCCCGGATGGCCGCAGCCTGAAAGAACTACTCGCCGGCTGCCCGTTCGTCGGCCTGGAACGCCTCCCTCCGAATTAATGCAAATCCCCTGTGGGAGTGAGCCTGCTCGCGATAGCGACTTAACATTCACCGAAGATGTTGACTGTCAGGACGCAATCGCGAGCAGGCTCACTCCCACATTGGTTTTTGTGTTGAACATAGAATCCGCTGCTGAATCGCATCAGTTACCCCGGTAACACCCCCCGCGTAACAATGCGGTAACACATGCAATTGACTTCCCGAGTTCTCCTCACGACTATAGGCGTCCCGCTGCCGCCAACACGGCGTTGAAGGGCGCAATCCAGGCCTTAAAAGCACGACATCAGAGCGTGCGCCTGTATTTAACGAAGAATCACGCGCGTTACTCGCAGTAGTTTCCAAGCGCCTGAATGAGGAACTTTTCATGCCAGCCATCACCCTGACCACTCTGCAAGGTTTGAAGCAAAAAGGTGAAAAAATCACCATGCTGACCTGCTATGACGCGACCTTCGCCCACGCCTGCAATCAGGCTGGCGTCGAAGTGCTGCTGGTGGGCGACTCCCTCGGCATGGTTTTGCAAGGTCACGACAGCACCCTGCCGGTGACCACCGCGGAAATGGCTTACCACGTGGCAGCCGTCAAACGCGGCAACGCCGATGCGCTGATCCTCGCCGACCTGCCGTTCATGGCCTACGCCACCACCGAACAAGCCATGAGCAACAGCGCCCTGTTGATGCAGGCCGGTGCGCACATGGTCAAGGTTGAAGGCGCATTGTGGCTCGCCGACTCGATCCGCCTGCTGGCCGAACGAGGCATCCCTGTGTGCGCGCACATGGGCCTGACACCGCAATCGGTGAACATGCTGGGCGGTTACAAAGTCCAGGGCCGCAGCGAGAACCAGGCGCGACAGATGCGCGCCGACGCCATCGCGTTGGAACAGGCCGGTGCCGCCATGCTGTTGCTTGAATGCGTACCGAGCGAGTTGGCCCAGGAAATTACCCAGGCAGTGGGCATTCCGGTGATCGGCATCGGTGCCGGCAGTGACACCGATGGCCAGGTCCTGGTCCTGCACGACATGCTCGGCCTGTCCATTACCGGTCGCGTACCTAAATTCGTAAAGAACTTCATGAACGGCCAGACCAGCATTCACGCAGCTCTGAGCGCCTACGTCAGTGAAGTCAAAGCCGCCTCTTTCCCTGGGATCGAACACGGATTCTCTGCATGAACACCGTAAAAACAGTACGCGAACTCCGGGCCGCCGTGGCCCGTGCCCGCAGCGAAGGCAAGCGCATCGGCTTCGTGCCGACCATGGGCAACCTGCACAGCGGTCATGTCGCGCTGATTACCAAAGCGACCCAACGGGCGGATTTCGTAGTCGCCAGCATTTTCGTCAACCCGCTGCAATTCGGCGCCGGCGAAGACCTCGACAAATACCCGCGGACCCTGGCGGCTGACCAGGAGAAACTGCTCCAGGCCGGTTGCCACTTGCTGTTCGCGCCCACCGTCGAAGAAATGTACCCCGACGGCATGGCCGGCCAGACCCGCGTCAGCGTCCCACAACTCTCCGAAGGCCTGTGCGGCGCCAGCCGTCCCGGGCATTTCGAAGGTGTCGCGACGGTCGTCAGCAAGCTGTTCAACATGGTCCAGCCGGACCTGGCGGTCTTCGGCCAGAAAGATTTCCAGCAACTGGCGGTGATCAAATCCCTGGTCCATGACCTGAACATGCCAGTGCAGATCATTGGCGAACCGACCGTTCGGGCGGCCGATGGCCTGGCGCTGTCGTCGCGCAATGGTTTCCTCAGCGAAGAGCAGCGCGCCGTTGCGCCGGTGGTGTATCGCGGCCTGTGCCAGATTGCCGAGGCGATCAAACAGGGCGAGCGGGATTTCCCGGCGCTGATCGACGCACAGATCAAGCAGCTTGAAGCAGCCGGGTTGCGCCCCGATTACCTGGAGATTCGTCACGCACAAACCTTGCGCCCAGCGACTCCGGAAGATCGGGACCTGGTGATATTGGTTGCGGCGTTCCTGGGCACCACACGGTTGATCGACAACCTGCACCTGAACCTCGACGCCCCCGCCTAAGCACCGCCCCCCTGTAGGAGCGAAGCTTGCTCGCGAAGAGGCTGTCACACTCGACATTTGTGTCGACTGATACGACGCGTTCGCGAGCAAGCTTCGCTCCGACAGAAAACTGCGTGGTTTCGCTCCCTTATTGCTGCCTTTTATGCCTTCGGGCAAACTGCCCGCCGTTCGATTCCGACCTGGGAAAACACTCATGCACGCCATCATGCTCAAAGCCAAGCTGCATCGCGCCGAAGTCACTCACGCCGTACTCGATTACGAAGGTTCCTGCGCCATCGACGGCGAATGGCTGGACTTGTCCGGCATCCGTGAGTACGAACAGATCCAGATTTATAACGTCGACAACGGCGAACGCTTCACCACCTACGCGATTCGTGGCGAAGAAGGCTCGCGGATGATCTCGGTCAACGGTGCTGCCGCGCACAAGGCCAAGGTCGGTGACCGTGTGATCATCTGCGCCTACGCCCATTACAGCGAAGCCGAGCTGCTCAACTTCAAACCGCGCATGCTTTACATGGCGCCTGGCAATGAACTGAGCCACACCAGCAATGCCATTCCGGTTCAGGTCGCCTGATCGAACCGACGCCCCTCCCGTTTGTCGAACCGTTCCCTGCTTTGTGTATAAAAAAGTACCGGGAACGTGTTAGACAAAGTCAAGACAGATCGCAGCGCGAGGTTTACTGTATTCGCCCTGTGTCATTGAAATCGTGTCGACGCAGTTGACCGGACGCTGCCTACGGCGCGCCGGGATTTTCAGTGTTCAAAAAAGCCGTTCAAGTAAAAAGGAAACCCGCAGCGATGGCGTACTACCGCACTCCTCACGACGTGACCGCTCTGCCCGCCTGGCAAGCGTTGAATGACCACCGCCAAGCCATGCAGGATTTCAGCATGCGCGAGGCCTTCAATGCCGATCCGCAGCGTTTTACTCAATTCACCCTCAGCAGCTGCGGCCTGTTTCTCGATTACTCGAAGAACCTGATCAACGCCGAGACCCGCAATCTGCTGGTGGGCCTGGCCAATGAAGTCGACCTCAAGGGCGCGATCAAATCGCTGTTCGACGGCGAAATCGTCAACTCGTCGGAAGGTCGTCCAGCCCTGCACACCGCACTGCGTCGCCCGGTTGGCGACAAGCTGTCGGTGAATGGCGTCAACGTGATGCCAGAAGTGCACAAAGTGCTGAACCAGATCACCGACCTCGTCGGCCGCATCCATGACGGTCTGTGGCGTGGCTACACCGAGAAGCCGATCACTGACGTGGTGAACATCGGCATCGGTGGCTCGTTCCTCGGCCCTGAGCTGGTGTCTGAAGCGCTGCTGTCCTACGCCCAGAAAGGCGTGCGTTGCCATTACCTGGCGAACATCGATGGCAGTGAGTTCCACGAACTGACCATGAAGCTGCGCGCTGAAACCACGCTGTTCATCGTGTCGTCGAAATCCTTCAACACCCTCGAAACCCTGAAAAATGCCCAGGCCGCTCGCGCCTGGTACCTGGCTCAGGGCGGTTCGGAAGCCGAGCTGTATCGTCACTTCATCGCCGTATCCAGCAACAACGCGGCGGCCGTGGCGTTCGGTATCCGCGAAGAAAACATCTTCCCGATGTGGGACTGGGTCGGCGGCCGTTACTCGCTGTGGTCGGCCATCGGCTTGCCAATCGCGCTGGCCATCGGCATGTCGAACTTCAAGGAGCTGCTGTCCGGTGCCTACACCATGGACCAGCATTTCCAGAGCGCGCCATTCGAACAGAACATGCCGGTGCTGCTGGCGTTGCTCGGCGTGTGGTACGGCAACTTCTGGGGTGCGCAAAGCCACGCGATCCTGCCTTACGACCACTACCTGCGCAACATCACCAAGCACTTGCAACAGCTGGACATGGAATCCAACGGCAAGAGCGTGCGCCAGGACGGTACGCCAGTGTCCACCGATACCGGCCCGGTGATCTGGGGTGGCGTGGGTTGCAACGGTCAGCACGCGTATCACCAGTTGCTGCACCAAGGCACCCAACTGATTCCGGCCGACTTCATCGTGCCGATTGTCAGCTTCAACCCGGTCTCCGACCACCACCAGTGGCTGTACGCCAACTGCCTGTCGCAAAGCCAGGCTCTGATGCTCGGCAAGACCCTTGTCGAAGCCGAAGCCGAACTGCGTGACAAAGGCATGAGCGAAGAAGACGTGCATAAAATCGCGCCGCACAAGGTGATCCCGGGCAACCGTCCGAGCAACACCCTCGTGGTCGAGCGCATCAGCCCCCGTCGTCTCGGTGCGCTGGTGGCGATGTACGAACACAAAGTCTTCGTGCAAAGCGTGGTCTGGGGCATCAATGCCTTCGACCAGTGGGGCGTGGAGCTGGGCAAGGAGCTGGGCAAAGGCGTTTACAACCGCCTGGTCGGCAGCGAAGAAACCCCGGCTGACGATGCTTCCACCCAAGGCCTGATCAACTACTTCCGCGGTCGTCACCGCGGTTGATCTGACGCCTGCCCACAGGGTTTGTGCCAAACACAAATGCTGTGGGCAACACCAATCCCTGTAGGAGTTAGCCTGCTTGCGATAGCGGTTTTTCATTCAACATCGATGTTGACTGACCCACCGCTATCGCGAGCAGGCTCACTCCTACAGTTGTTTTGTGTCTGGCTTGAACCCTTTCGCTACTCGGCGCATCTTTATTACTTGTCGCAAAACAAGAATAAGGAACCGTCATGTTCGATATCAGCACGTTCCCCAAAGCCGATGCCGTCCGCCGGGCTGCACACTTGAGTCAAGACGACTACCACCGCCTCTACCGTCAATCCATCGAGCACCCCAGTGAGTTCTGGGCCGAGCAGGCCACCCGCTTTCTCGACTGGAGCACGCTGTGGGACACCGTCCAGCGCTATAACCTGAAGACCGGCGAGGCCAGCTGGTTTGCCGGTGGCAAGTTGAACGTCAGTTACAACTGCATCGACCGTCACCTGGAAAAACGCGGCGATCAGATCGCCATCCTCTGGGAAGGCGACGACCCCGCCGAATCCGCGCAGATCACCTACAAGAAACTCCATCACAACGTCTGTCGCCTGGCCAACGTGCTCAAAAGCCGTGGCGTGAAAAAGGGTGACCGCGTGTGCATCTACATGCCAATGATTCCCGAAGCGGCCTACGCCATGCTCGCCTGTACGCGGATTGGCGCGGTGCATTCGGTGGTGTTCGGTGGCTTCTCTCCAGACTCTGTGCGCGACCGGATTCTCGACGCCGACTGCCGCACGGTGATCACTGCCGATGAAGGCGTGCGCGGCGGCAAATTCGTGCCGCTCAAGCAGAAGGTCGACGAGGCGCTGCAAAGTTGCCCGAACGTCAGCACCGTCATCGTCGTCGAGCGCACCCAAGGCAAAGTGGACTGGGTTGAAGGTCGCGATCTCTGGTATCACCAGGCGCTACGCGACGTCAGCGACGATTGCCCGCCAGAGCCCATGGACGCCGAAGACCCGCTGTTCATCCTCTACACCTCCGGCAGCACCGGCAAACCCAAAGGCGTACTGCACACCACCGGCGGCTATCTACTGCAAGCGGCGATGACCTTCAAGTACGTACTCGACTACCGCGATGGTGAAGTCTTCTGGTGCACCGCCGACGTCGGCTGGGTCACCGGCCACAGTTACATCGTCTATGGCCCGCTGGCCAACGGCGCGACCACGCTGATCTTCGAAGGCGTGCCAAGTTACCCGAACAGTTCGCGCTTCTGGCAGGTGATCGACAAACACCACGTCAACATTTTCTACACCGCCCCGACTGCGCTGCGCTCGCTGATGCGTGAAGGCCCAGAGCCGTTGAAGGACACTTCTCGCCAGAGCCTCAGATTACTCGGCAGCGTCGGTGAGCCGATCAACCCGGAGGCGTGGGACTGGTACTTCAACGTCGTCGGCGAACAGCGGTGTCCGATCGTCGACACCTGGTGGCAGACCGAAACCGGCGGCATCATGCTCAGCCCGCTGGTCAGCGCGCAACGGATCAAGCCCGGCTGCGCCACCCAACCGATGTTCGGCGTGCAACCGGTGCTGCTGGATGAAACGGGCAAGGAAATCAAAGGCGCCGGCAGCGGCGTGCTGGCGATCAAATCCAGCTGGCCGGCGCAGATCCGCAGCGTCTATGGCGACCCGCAACGGATGGTCGACACCTACTTCAAGCCCTACCCCGGCTACTACTTCACCGGCGACGGCGCGCGGCGTGATGAGGATGGCGATTACTGGATCACCGGCCGCATCGACGACGTGATCAACGTCTCCGGGCACCGCATCGGCACTGCCGAGGTAGAAAGCGCGCTGGTGCTGCACGACAGCATCGCCGAGGCCGCCGTGGTCGGTTATCCCCACGACCTCAAGGGCCAGGGCATCTATGCCTTTGTCACGCCCATGAACGGCACCGAGGCCAATGACGAACTGAAGAAGGAACTGCTGGCTCACGTCAGCAAGGAGATTGGCAGTTTCGCCAAACCGGACTTGATCCAATGGGCCCCGGCCTTGCCGAAAACCCGTTCGGGCAAGATCATGCGGCGCATCCTGCGCAAGATCGCGTGCAACGAACTGGACAGTCTGGGGGACACCTCGACCCTGGCCGATCCAAGCGTGGTGCAGGGGCTGATCGACAAACGTCTGAACCAGTAACGCACCTGACAGCATCGCGAGCAGGCTCGCTCCCACATTGGCTTTGTGCGAAACGCAAAACGCTCAGCCAACAATTAGCTCTGTGGGAGCGAGCCTGCTCGCGATGGCAACACCTCGACTTCACGCCAATGCTGTTAAACTCCCGCGCCAAATTCCCTCCTGCAAGGCGCACAGCATGTCTTCCTTGAATCAGGCGCTGCGCGCCGCCCTCGATCATCGCCAGGACCTGCTCGCCGAGCTGCATCAGCAAGGCACCGATTGCTATCGCCTGTTCCACGGCAGCCAGGAAGGCGCCGGCGGCCTGACCATCGACCGCTACGGCCCGCAACTGCTGGTACAAAGCTTCCACCAGGCGCTGGAACGTGACGCACTGCTGCAACTGCACGAGACCGTCAATCAACACCTGGGCCTCGATACGCTGCTGGTCTACAACGACCGTTCCCGGGGCAACTCGCGTATCGACCGCGAAGACACCGTCTACCGCGCCGACGAGGCAGCCCTGCAAGACTTGATCGGCCATGAATGGGGCCTGAACTATCGGGTTCGCGGTCGTCATGCCGGCCAGGATCCGCTGCTGTTTCTCGACCTGCGCAACACGCGCGGCTGGGTCAAGGAGCACAGCAAAAACAAAAGCGTGCTCAACCTGTTCGCCTACACCTGTGGTGTCGGCCTGAGTGCTGCGGCCGGCGGGGCAAGTGAGGTGTGCAACCTGGATTTCGCCGAGGGCAATCTGGCGGTCGGCCGCGAGAACGGTCTGCTCAATCCGCAATTGCCGGCCATGGAATTCATCCAGTCCGATTACTTCCCGGCCATCCGCCAACTGGCGGGGCTGCCGATCAGTCAGCGACGCGGGCAGAAACTGCCGAGTTACACGCGTCTCGACCAGCGTCAGTACGACCTGGTGCTGCTCGACCCACCCGCCTGGGCCAAGAGCGCGTTCGGCACGGTCGACCTGCTGCGCGACTACCAGAGCCTGCTCAAACCCGCGCTGCTGACCACCGCCGAGAACGGCGTGCTGATCTGCTGCAACAACCTGGCAAAGGTCAGCATGGACGATTGGCGCGAGCAGGTTTTACGTTGCGCAGAGAAGGCCGGGCGGCCGGTGCGTGAGTGGACCGTGATGAAGCCGGGCGGTGATTTCCCGTCCATGGATCAACAGCCGCCGCTGAAGACGTTGATTCTGCAACTCTGATCACGCAGGAAATTTCCTACGCAAATTTCTGAAAAACCAGAAGAGTGCGTTCACTTCGGAACCGGAATCGCGTGCCATACTCCAACGCACTCCGATTCAGACAGATGAAGCCACACATGCCCAAAGGATTGATTCGCGCTATTGGCGCATTGTTGACTGCTCTGGCCCTTTATAGCCTGCTGGGGTTTCTGATTTTGCCGGGCATCGCGTTGCGGGTCGCCAACCAGCAATTGGCCAATTACGCCACGATGCCCGCGACGATTTCCCGGATCGAGCTCAACCCCTTCAGCCTGGAAGTGACCCTCTGGGGCCTGGTCATCGGCGAGCCGGGCAAAGAACAGGTCGGTTTCGAACGCCTGTACGCCAACCTTCAAATCGACAGCCTGTGGACCAAGGCGCTGCACCTGTCCGATATCGAAATGGACAAACCCAAGACCGAAATCCTTTTCGGCAAGGACGGCAAGCTCAATCTGCTGGGCCTGTTCAAGATCCCCGCCAGCGAACCGACTCCGGCCGACCCGGATGCCAAGCCGTTCCCGTTGCGTATCGAGCGGATCAAACTGGCGGGCGGCAATGTGCACTTTCAGGATTTGCGCCCCAGCGAACCCATCGAATTCCTCTACGACAAACTCGACTTCGAGCTGAAGAACCTCAGCACGCTGCCGGAAGACAGTGCCGACATGACGTTGGTGGCCATCGGCCCGGGCGGTGGGCAGCTCGACTGGACCGGTAACTTCAGCCTGATCCCGATTGCCTCCGAAGGTAAGCTCAAGATCACCGACGGCAAGATGAAAGCCTTCTGGCCCTATGTGCGTGACGCGTTGCCCCTGGTGCTCGAAGACGGTGTCGTCAACCTGAGCACTGACTACAAGCTCAACTTGTCCAAGGAAACCGAGCTGCTGCTGAGCAACGTCGCCGTCAGCGTCGCGCCATTTGCCATCAAGGCCCCGGACGGTCGACCACTGGCCAAACTCGAGCGCCTGGACATCAGTGAAACCACGGTGGACCTGGCCAAACAGCAAGTGGTGGTCGGCAAGATCCGTAGCAATAAACTGGAAACCTGGGCCGCCCTGGAAGCCGACGGACAACTCGACTGGCAAAAACTGTTCGCCAGCCAACCATCCAAAGCTGCAGTAAAAGCCAACGCCGAACCGGCGAAAACGCCGGCGGCAGCCGATTCGCCTGAAGCCGAACCCGCGCCACCGAGCAAGCCGTGGCAAGTGCTGCTCAAAGACGTGCAACTGCGCAATTACCAGGTGCATCTGGCCGACCGCAAGGCACAACCGGCCGTGGCACTGGATGTCGGTCCGCTGAACCTCGATTTGCAAAATTTCGACAGCCTCAACGGCTCGCCTTTTAACCTCAAGCTCGACACCGGCGTGGGCAAACAGGGCAAGCTCATGGCCGACGGCGTGGTCAATCTGGCACCGGTCAGCGCCAAACTGAATGTGCAAACCAAAGACATCGACCTGCGTGTCGCCCAGTCCTACATCAACCCGCTCATTCGCCTGGAGCTGCGCAGCGGCATGCTCGGCAGTGATCTGGCGGTCGATCTGAAAAGCACCGAGCCATTGGCATTCAGCGTCACCGGTAAAGCGCAGGTCGATCAACTGCACACCCTCGACACCCTCAAGACCCGCGACTTCCTCAAGTGGCAGCAGCTGGTGCTCGAAGGTCTGAACTATCAGCATGGCGACAGCCTGTCGATCGACAAGGTCAACCTGTTCCAGCCTTACGTGCGTTTCATGATCAACGATGACCGCACCACCAACATCGATGACCTGCTGATCCCGCAACCGGCCGACACCGCAGCTGCCAAGACAGCCGCCAGCAAACCCGCCAGCAAGGACAAACCGCTGGGCATCCACATTGGCGGCATTGCGATCAATGACGGTTCGGCGAACTTCGCCGACTTCAGCCTGACCCCGAACTTCGCCACGGCGGTGCAACAACTCAACGGTCAGATCGGCACCATCGACAGCCGTCAGGCGAAACCGGCCAGCGTCGATATCAAAGGCAAGGTCGACCGTTACGCGCCCGTGACCATCAAGGGTTCCGTCAACCCGTTCGACCCGATGGCCAGCCTCGACATCGCCACCAGTTTCAAACGTGTGGAACTGACCACGCTGACGCCCTACTCCGGCAAGTTCGCCGGGTACCGCATCCGCAAGGGCCGGCTCAATCTCGACCTGCACTACATCATCGTCAAGGGCCAGCTCAAGGCCGAAAACAAAGTGGTGGTCGAGCAACTGCAACTGGGTGAAAAGGTCGACAGCCCGGACGCCGTGAGCCTGCCGCTGAAACTGGCGATCGCGTTGCTCAAGGACGTCGACGGCAAGATATCAATTGAGCTGCCGGTGACCGGCGACCTGAACAACCCGCAGTTCAGCGTCATGCCGATTGTCTGGCAGACCCTGCGCAACCTCATCGTCAAGGCGGCTGCCGCACCGTTCAAAATGATAGGCGGGCTGGTCAGTGGCGGGGGTTCAGAAGATTTGGGCACTGTCTCGTTTGCGCCGGGCTCCAGTGAGCTGAGCAAGGACGCCGAGGGTTCGTTGATCAAACTGTCCCAGGCCCTAAAGGAACGCCCTGCCCTGCGCCTGGAAATCGAAGGCACCGCAGCCGCCAGCAGCGACGGTCCGCTGATTGCCGAGCAACGGCTTGAGCGCGAATACCAGTACAACTACTACAAAATGCTCCAGCGACGCGGTGACAAGGTTCCGGCCCAGGCTTCATTGCTGCAAGTGCCGGACGGCGAGAAAGGTCCGCTGCTGGAAGGGATCTACCGCACGCGCCTGAAGACCCAGCCACCGGCTGAGTGGAAGGATCTGGGCAAGGAAGAACGCACCGCAAAAATGCGCGCAGACGTGATCAAATTCTGGAGCACCAGCGACGTGTTGCTGCGCCAACTGGGTCAGGAACGCGCCAGCAGCATCAAGGATTACCTGGTGGACAAGGCCCAGATGGCCGATGACCGTGTCTACTTCATCGACGCCCAACTGGGCGAGGCGGAAAGTGACGGTCGGGTGGTAACGCCGATGCACCTGGATGCCGAGTGATGTTCAGACAAGTGTTGATCAGCCTGACCCTGGCGCTGGCGGCCAGTCAGGCCTCGGCGGCCGATACCCTGCGCTGTGGCAGTCAGTTGGTCAGCGTCGGGGACAGGTCCAGCGAAGTGCTACAGAAGTGCGGTGAACCGGTCAGCCGCGATCTGCTGGGCTACAAGCGCAGCGCCAACCGACGGGAAGAGTTTCAGGTCGAAGAATGGACCTACGGGCCCAATGGCGGGATGTATCAATACCTGCGGTTTGAAGGTAATCGCCTGAAACAGATCACCAGCAAGCGCGGTAACTGAACCTCCGATCCGGAGTGGTTACATCACAAAATGTGGGAGCGAGCCTGCTCGCGATAGCGGTGTGTCATACAGCATTGTTGTTGGCTGACACACCGCTATCGCGAGCAGGCTCACTCCCACATTGGTTTGTGTGACGCCCACAATAGAACAGGCCCCCGACACGAATGTCGGAGGCCTGTAATGGCCACATCCTTGTGGCCTTTCGCATGAACTCTCCAGATGCGGCTGGCGTATTGCTCGGCCCGCCTGCCGCGCCTTCTCCCAGTCCAGGCGAGAAGTCTGGCCTTACTCGGCTTTCAGGCCGTCAGCGGAGACCGCCTGGACGCCTTTGATTTTCTTGGCGATGGCCACTGCGGTGGTTTTCTGTGCTTCAGTCACTGCAACAGTGGACGACAGGGAAACAACACCTTTGTTGGTCTCAACCTTGATGTCGGTACCAGGAATGCCTTTTTCGGTTACCAGGTCTGCTTTGACTTTGGTGGTGATCCAGGTATCGGAGGTAGCTTCTTTGGCTTGGGTCACTTCACCGGCGGCCAGGACCATTGGAGCCTGAGTCGCTTGGGTTTGAGCGAATGCAGCGTTGGCCATGGTCAGGGTCAGCGCGGTAGCAGTAGCGGCAGCGATAGCGAACTTCTTCATACGAGTAACTCCTGTTTTTCTAGAAAGTCTGCTGCGTGTCTTGTCAGCAGGGTTACTGGGTATATTGCGAACGCTGTGCCAACTTTGAGGCAGCCAATAAATTCTTATAAAACAACGACTTATAAAAACACCTGATTTCCGGAATCATGCAAAATGCATGACTTGGTGATTCTCTACATGCAAGTTGCGGGTTTTGACGTGGGCCTAAGGCCATGAATTGTCGAGAATTTCTTTCTTTAACGAGTTTTTTCCTTCAACAGACAAAAAAATGCCCCACCTCGTGAAAGGCGGGGCATTTGTTAACCGCAAGTATCAGACGCCTGTGCAGCCTTTAGGTGCGTACTCCTGATCCACTGTGGTGGCGCAAGTCCAGCCAGTCAGAGAGCGCGTCAGGGTAATGGTTTTGCTCAAGACCGGACCTGGAGCGTTGAGGATCGTGCAACCGATGGTGCCGGTACCATCAGTCGCGACACCCGCTGCCGTGGTTGTGCAATTGGAAGTCGTGGCGGTTCCGCCCACTTTTGTCAGATCCGGATTGGTACCAGAGTTCATGAGGTCCTCAAACGGGACTTTCAACGCCGTGATCTCTGCCAGACCGGCCGTCACCTTGGCACGCGCTTGATACTTCGAATAAGCCGGCAACGCAAACGTCGCCAGAATCCCGATGATCGCCACCACGATCAGCAGTTCGATCAGGGTAAAACCTTTTTGAGTATTCATAGACAGGCTCCATGCATGAGTCGAAATCTCATGATCTGAATGAACTTCAGCACAGCCCGTGCCAAGCGCTGCGCCCCCAGTTAGCAGGGCGTGAAGCCAGGTCAGGGACCTTTCCTACCCCCAGGATCCGCACTATCTGACACTATTTGTCACCTGACGGCCGCTGGTTTGGCTCAGCGCCTTGACTAGGCTATAAGTCATGAACTGTCTGCGTCCGGTATCCCCATGAATGACATCGCCCTAAGCGGTCTGGCCAAGCAACTGGTCATGGCCGAACTGCTCACTGAGCAAATCGCGCAACAGGCGTATCTGCAAGCCCAACGCAGCAAAATCTCCCTGGTCAGTTACCTGGTGCAGAACAAGCTGGTGAAGAGCCGGCAGGTTGCCGAGATTGCCTCGGAGCATTTCGGCATGGCGCTGCTCGACCTCAATTGCCTGGACAAGGAAGCCCAGCCTCGAGGGTTGGTCAGCGAGAAACTGATCCGTCAGCACCACGCCCTGCCCCTCTGGCGCCGTGGCAACAAACTGTTCGTGGGGGTTTCCGACCCGACCAATCATCAAGCCATCAACGACATCCAGTTCAGCACCGGTCTGAACACCGAAGCCATTCTGGTAGAGGACGATAAGCTCGGCGATGCCATCGAGAAGTTCTTCGACAACCAAGCAACCGGCCTGGAAGACATGGCCGATGTTGACCTTGACGGGCTGGACATCGAGTCGGTCGACGACAACAAAAAAGACGCCATCGCCGGCCAGGATGCCGATGACGCGCCGGTGGTGCGCTTCGTCCACAAGATGTTGCTCGATGCGATCAAGAGCGGCTCTTCCGACCTGCATTTCGAGCCCTACGAAAAAACCTACCGGGTGCGGATGCGCACCGACGGCATGCTGCGAGAAGTCGCCAAGCCGCCGAGCCAACTGGCCAACCGCATTGCGGCGCGGCTGAAAGTCATGGCCAGCCTCGACATCTCCGAGCGGCGCAAACCCCAGGACGGACGGATCAAGATGCGCCTGTCCAAGACCAAGTCCATCGACTTCCGGGTCAACACCTTGCCGACCCTGTGGGGCGAGAAAGTGGTGATCCGGATCCTCGACCCGTCCAGCGCACAAATGGGCATCGACGCCCTCGGCTACGAGCCTGAACAGAAAGCCTTGTACATGGCTGCACTGAAGCAGCCACAGGGCATGATCCTGGTCACCGGGCCGACCGGTTCGGGCAAGACCGTGTCGCTCTACACCGGGTTGAATATCCTCAACACCGTGGACATCAACATCTCCACCGCCGAAGACCCGGTGGAGATCAACATGGAAGGCATCAATCAGGTCAACGTCAATCCCAAGCAAGGGCTGGATTTCGCCCAGGCTCTGCGCTCGTTCCTGCGTCAGGACCCGGACGTGATCATGGTCGGTGAGATCCGCGACCTCGAAACCGCCGAAATCGCCATCAAGGCCGCCCAGACCGGGCACATGGTGCTTTCCACCCTGCACACCAACAGCGCCGCGGAAACCCTGACCCGCCTGCACAACATGGGCATTCAGGGCTTCAACATCGCCACCTCGGTCACCCTGATCATCGCCCAGCGGCTGGCGCGCAAACTGTGCAGCCATTGCAAGAAACCCATCGAGATTCCCCGCGAGGCGTTGCTCAAGGAAGGCTTCCCCGAGGAACGCATCGGCTCGTTCACGATCTATGAGCCGGTCGGTTGCGATCAATGCAACGGCGGTTACAAGGGGCGAGTGGGGATTTATGAAGTGGTGAAAAACACACCGGACCTGCAACGGCTGATCATGGCCGAAGGCAATTCCCTGGAAATCGACATTCAGATGCGCAAGGACGGTTTTAATGACTTGCGCACCTCGGGCTTGATCAAGGCCATGCAAGGCGTCACCAGCCTTGAAGAAATCAACCGGGTCACCAAGGACTGAACATGGCGGTCAAAGCAGCAAAAATCAGCGTCTACGCCTGGGAAGGCACGGACAGGAAAGGATCAAAGATGACCGGCGAGTTGAGCGGTCTCAACCCGGCCTTGATCAAGGCTCAGTTGCGCAAGCAGGGGATCAACCCCGGCAAGGTGCGCAAGAAATCCGCCTCGATTTTCAGTTTCGGCAATCGGATCAAGGCTCAGGAAATCGCCCTGTTTACCCGGCAAATGGCAACGATGATGAAAGCCGGCGTGCCGCTGCTGCAATCGTTCGACATCATCGGTGAAGGCTTCGACAACCCGGCCATGCGCAAACTGGTGGACGAGGTGAAGCAGGAAGTCGCGGCGGGTAACAGCTTCGCCGCGTCCTTGCGTAAAAAACCGCAGTATTTCGACGAGCTGTACTGCAACCTCGTCGACGCAGGTGAGCAGGCTGGCGCTCTGGATACCCTGCTGGAACGGGTGGCGACCTATAAGGAAAAGAGCGAAAGCCTCAAGGCCAAGATCAAGAAAGCCATGACCTACCCGCTGGCCGTGGTCTTTGTGGCGATCATTGTCACCGGGATTCTGCTGATCAAGGTGGTGCCGCAGTTCGAGTCGGTGTTCAAGGGCTTTGGCGCCGAGTTGCCGGCCTTCACCGTGATGGTCATCGGCTTGTCGGAGTTCTTGCAGGCCTGGTGGTGGATGATGCTTGGCGCGTTGATCGCCGCGATCTTCGGTGTGCGCCACGCCTTTAAAACATCCGAGGCCTTTCGGGACCGCACGGACACCTGGCTGCTGAAGCTGCCGCTGATCGGCACCTTGATGTACAAGTCCGCCGTGGCCCGTTACGCCCGCACCCTGTCGACCACATTCGCCGCCGGCGTGCCGTTGGTCGAAGCCCTGGATTCAGTGGCGGGCGCGACCGGCAACATCGTGTTCAAGCGGGCGGTGCTGCGCATCAAGCAGGACGTGTCGACCGGCATGCAGCTGAATTTCTCGATGCGCACC
This sequence comes from Pseudomonas sp. SG20052, assembly GCF_031766055.1. Lineage (NCBI taxonomy): Bacteria > Pseudomonadati > Pseudomonadota > Gammaproteobacteria > Pseudomonadales > Pseudomonadaceae > Pseudomonas > Pseudomonas sp. SG20052. The sequence goes on from NZ_CP134498.1 coordinate 5,791,705, forward strand.
TCAGGCATCTTTCCCAGTATGGCGATCCAGCTGACCGCCATTGGCGAAGAATCCGGCGCTCTGGACGACATGCTCGATAAGGTCGCGAGCTTCTACGAGGACGAAGTGGACAATATGGTCGATAACCTCACCAGCCTGATGGAGCCGTTCATCATGGTGGTGCTGGGTGTTATTGTCGGTGGCCTGGTGGTTGCGATGTACCTGCCCATCTTCCAACTCGGCTCAGCGATCTGACATGCCCTTGAACGAAGTCCTGATCCTCTATCCGCTGGTGTTCGTGGTCATCGCCTTGGCAGTCGGCCTGCTGGTAGGCAGTTTCCTCAACGTGGTGGTCTGGCGCCTGCCGAAAATGCTCCAACGCGAATGGCGGCTGCAAGCCCATGACGTGTTGGGTGTTCCGCCCGAGGCACCGGGCCCCGCCTACAACTTGATGCTGCCTCATTCCCACTGCCCGCAGTGCGACCATCGAATCCGCGCCTGGGAAAACATCCCGCTGCTCAGTTATCTGTTTTTACGGGGTCGATGCTCGAACTGCGCCGCGCCAATCAGCAAACGTTATCCGCTGACTGAACTGGCCTGCGGTCTGCTCTCGGGGTTTATCGCCTGGCATTTCGGCTTCGGCTGGCAGGCCTGCATGGTGCTGGTGCTGACCTGGGGCCTGCTGGCGATGAGTCTGATCGACGCCGAGCATCAACTGTTGCCGGATGTGCTGGTACTGCCACTGCTGTGGCTGGGGTTGATCGTCAACAGCTTCGGGCTGTTCGTGTCACTGCATGAGGCATTGTGGGGCGCAGTGGCCGGTTATATGACCTTGTGGTCGGTGTTCTGGCTGTTCAAGCTGCTCACCGGCAAGGACGGCATCGGCCATGGCGATTTCAAGTTACTGGCCCTGCTCGGGGCCTGGGGCGGCTGGCAGATATTGCCGTTGACCATTCTGCTGTCATCGCTCGTGGGGGCCATCATCGGGGTGATTTTGCTGCGACTGCGCAATGCGCAAACCTCGACTCCGATCCCCTTCGGACCCTTTCTGGCAATTGCCGGCTGGATTGCCTTGCTCTGGGGTGGTCAAATAACCGGCTTCTATTGGCAGTTTGTCGGTTTGAAATGAATACCCCTGTGGAAAAACCCTGGATTCTCGGCCTGACCGGCGGCATCGGCAGCGGCAAAAGCGCGGCTGCCCAGCACTTCATCGACCTGGGCGTGCACGTGGTGGATGCCGATCACGCAGCCCGTTGGGTGGTGGAGCCGGGGCGCCCGGCGCTGGCGAAGATCGCTGAACATTTCGGCCCCGGCGTATTGCAAGCCGACGGACAACTGGATCGCGCGGCGTTGCGCAAACTGATTTTTGAGGTGCCGGAGGAACGCCGCTGGCTCGAAGCGTTGCTGCATCCGCTGATCGCCAAGGAAATCACCGATCACCTGGCCAAGGCACAATCGCCTTACGCGATTCTGGTTTCGCCGTTGCTGATCGAGTCCGGGCAGTACGCCATGACCCAACGGGTCCTGGTGATCGATGCCCCGGAACAGCTACAGATCGAACGCACCTTGCAGCGTGACCAGACCAGCGAGCAACAGGTCCAGGCGATCCTCAAGGCGCAATCCAGCCGCCAGGACCGCTTGAGCCACGCCGACGATGTGGTGGTCAACGACCGCGACCTCGCCTGGCTGCACAGCGAGGTCGAACGCCTGCATCACTTTTACCTTACTTTGCGTGGAGGCCAGTCATGAGCCAGATCCCAACCGTCGAATGCCCAACTTGCGGCGCCCCCGTTGAATTTAGCCCGGAGAGCAAATTCCGGCCATTCTGTTCGGACCGTTGCAAACTGATCGACCTGGGCGCCTGGGCGTCGGAAGAACACAAGATTCCGGTCAGCCCGGACGCCGAAGACGAGATGTTCAGCGAAGACTTCGACCCGCGTCACTGACACTCAAGGCCGCATAAAGCCGTAGTCCTGGTCTTCATCGAGGTTTTCCGCCAGAAAGCGCAACTCGTCGGCCAGGTCTTCGGCACTGCGCACCGCTTTGCTCTGCTGCACCACCGCGCTGAGCAAGGCGCGCAGGCTCAATCCCGGATCAAACCCTACTTCCTGTGCGTTATCCAGACTCTGACGCAACTCCTGCCTTGCCCATTCGTACACACTCATATCGATGCTCCTGTAGGTTTTGTGGAGCATGAAAGCGTCAGCGTTTTATCGATTTGATGTGGATCAAGATTTGGGATCGTCGTCTTTCCAGGGCGCCGAAAGGTAGCGTGTGCGGTTGAAGGTCTCCAGCCATTCCGGGCTGAACACCACCAGCGCGCTGACAATCATGCCGTTGATGAAGGCTTCGGGAAAAATCAGCAGCCACAGATAACCGACAAAATCCTCAAGCCAGTACGGCATCTCGAAACGTTCGTTGAACCACAACAGCCACAGCGCCAGTAATAGACACAGCAACGCTGACAACGCCGCGGCGAAGAAGCCGGAAACGAAGATATACACAAAGGGATTACGTGGCTGCGCGCGTTCGACCAGGATCGCACAGCATTCGGTCACCAGCACCGGCAGCACAATCAGCAGCGCACCGTTGACCCCGACGGCCGCCAGGTCCTGACGCCCGAGCAGCACCAGCCCGCATTGCGCCACCAAGGCACCGACGATCGCCAGTGGCCAGTCCAGCAGCAACGTCACAGCCGTCATGCCGATGAAGTGATACGACACGCCTGTATCGAAATCACGTCGCACCAGCCACAGCATGAACAGCGCGAACACTGTGCCAAACAGCAAATGCTGACGGCGGCTGTCGGTGAACAGCTCAACCCACGGCGCACGCCAGAGGGCCCAGAGCAGCACGGACACATAAATCAGCCAGCCGACTGTCAGCGTTTGCTGGGACAGCAGCTCGGCACCGATCATGGTCCAGCCTTCTCCAGTGCCTCATGCAACTGCGCGGCCGTGGCATATTCGTGTTGCGCAACCAATTGGCCATCTTTGAGTTGCAGCCACAGCACTTTATCCACAGCCCCGGGATAACGCGGCGCCACACGCCCCTCGCGGTCCAGCATGACCCGATAGGAATAATCACGCATGGCCGGAACGGCAAACATCTTCGCGATCAGCCGTGGCATGCGCTGGATGTCCGCTAAAAACACAACGTGGCGCGCCTCCAGATAACCCTTGGGCTCGCCTTTCAGCGCAGCGTCAACCAGTTTGGCGGCGTCCATGCTTCGCGCCACCAGCAACGTCTGAGTCTGATGATCGAGCGTATAGGCCTGGTCGAATTGATCGAGCAAGGTCCAGGGCGCGAGTCGCTCGCCCACCTCCACCGCCTGGGCCCATAAGGGCAGAAGCCCCAGTAGCAACACCGGCCAATATTTCACATTCACCCCCTTGTCGGATCAATTACACACAGTGGCCATCAGTCTACACCGCCCGATCCGACTGCCCAGTGACGTCCTTTACCGGTAAACGCTTTCTGCTTGTCGCATTTGAACGCTAAGCTTGGGCCTATGGATGACTCAGATTATTTACGCCTGCTGACCATCGCGGCCGAGCAAGCCAACGCCTTTCTGTCCAATGCCCGCAAATGGGAGCGTGAGCGTTGGGTTTGTCAGCGCCTGCTGCAAGGCCTGAACATTCCCTATCGCGCCGACGAGTTCGCGCCTGCCGGGGAGCCGCCGGACGTGCTGTTTCGAGACGCCAGTTTCGAGGTGTTCTTCGTCCTCGACGAAGGCCGGCGCCTCAACGACGAATGGCGCGATGAACTGCAACGCCGGCGCAGCGCGTTTTCCCTGAGCCAACTGGTGCGTCGCGAGGCCAAGCCCCGGCGCATTCCCGCCAATGAATTCCTGCTGAGACTGGCGCCGACCTTGCGTAAAAAAGCCCACAACTACAAAGAACGCGGCATGGACCTGGGGGAACTGGACATCATTGCGTTCGCCAGCCTCAAGCGTGAAGTACTGGACCTCAACAGCCATTTTCCGCCGCCGACCGAATATTTGCGCCAGGGCTGGCGCTCGCTGTCGTTGGTCGGTCCGACCTTCGCCCGAGTGCTGTTTGCACATCCGGACGCTCCGGACTTCCTGCGCAGTAACCTTGGCCGCAGCATCGTCTTCGACGTCGGGATCAGCCTGTGAGCCCATTGCAGGCATTAATCGCCGAAGTCCCGCAAGCCGGCCGCGTGCGCTGGATCGGCGTGCGCCCGGAGCCTCACGTGCCAATGATCGAACTGGATGCCGTTGAGGCGCGACTTGAAGCCGGCCTGACTGGCGATCGAGCCCGCCCGGGAGTCCGTAACGCACGGCAAGTGACGTTGATTCAGTGGGAGCATCTGGCGGTGATCAGTTCGCTGATGGGCCGCCCGCACGACAAACCGGTCTTGCCTGAAGATTTGCGGCGCAACCTCGTTATCAGTGGTATCAACCTGTTCAGCCTCAAGGGTCGTCGCTTCCGTATCGGCCAGGCAATTTTCGAAACCACCGGCTGGTGCCAGCCTTGCGCGCGCCTGCAAAACAACCTCGGCCCCGGGACGTTTCAGGCTGTGCGCGGACATGGCGGAATCACGGCCCGAGTGCTACAAGGTGGAATCATTCGCCTGGACGACAGGGTGAGCGTCGAGCCCATTCCCGACAGCGGCTATGCTCCGTTCAACGTTCGTTAATCAGCCTGTAGCTTCTACACCTTCAGCAACGTCTACCTGACGAGGCCCAATATGACCAGCCGCCTGAACCCCGACGACCAGAAGCATGTCGAAGAGTACCTGCACCTGTCCCAGCACCGAGTCGAGCGCCGGCCTTTCCGGCCGTGGATGCTCCTGGTGGTGGTGTTGGCAGTGACCATTGGTTTAGGCCTGTTGAGCCGATTTATCAGTTACCTGACGCTATGAGCTGCCTCGCGCTCGCTCGGTTGACTGCACCGATTTCTTTTAGCCTTGCGAGATATCCCTATGACTCATCGTATTGTCATCGTTGGCGGCGGCGCCGGCGGTCTGGAGTTGGCTACCCGTCTGGGTAAGACTCTGGGCAAACGTGGCACGGCCAGTGTGATGCTGGTCGACGCGAACCTGACCCACATCTGGAAGCCGTTGTTGCACGAAGTGGCGGCCGGGTCGCTGAACTCTTCCGAAGACGAACTCAACTATGTTGCCCAGGCGAAATGGAACCACTTCGAGTTCCAGCTGGGGCGCATGAGTGGCCTCGACCGCGAGCAGAAGAAAATCCAGCTGGCCGCCACTTACGACGAAGCCGGCCTGGAACTGGTACCGGCGCGTGAAGTGGCTTACGACTCGCTGGTGATTGCCGTCGGCAGTACCACCAACGATTTCGGCACGCAGGGCGCGGCGCAGCATTGCCTGTTTCTCGATACCCGCAAACAGGCCGAGCGTTTCCACCAGCAACTGCTCAATCACTACCTGCGCGCCCATGCCGGGCAGACCGACAAGGTCGAGCAGATCAGCGTCGCCATCGTTGGCGCGGGTGCCACCGGTGTCGAACTGGCAGCAGAACTGCACAACGCCGCCCACGAGCTGGCGGCCTATGGCCTGGACCGGATCAAACCGGAAAACATGCACATCACCCTGATCGAAGCCGGCCCCCGAGTGCTGCCAGCCCTGCCGGAACGCATCGGCGGGCCTGTGCATAAAACCCTGGAGAAACTCGGGGTCAATGTGATGACCAACGCCGCCGTCAGCGAAGTGACCGCTGATAGCTTGATCACCGCCGATGGCAACGTGATCAACGCCAGCCTGAAAGTCTGGGCCGCCGGCATTCGTGCGCCGGGTTTCCTCAAGGACATAGATGGCCTGGAAACCAACCGCATCAACCAGCTGCAAGTGCTGCCAACCCTGCAAACCACCCGCGACGAAAACATCTTCGCCTTCGGTGACTGCGCGGCCTGCCCGCAACCGGGCACCGATCGCAACGTACCGCCGCGCGCCCAGGCTGCGCACCAGCAAGCTTCGTTGCTGGCCAAATCGCTGAAACTGCGGATCGAAGGCAAGGCGTTGCCGGAGTACAAATACACCGACTACGGCTCGCTGATCTCACTGTCGCGTTTTTCGGCTGTGGGTAACTTGATGGGCAACCTGACCGGAAGCGTGATGCTCGAAGGCTGGCTGGCGCGGATGTTTTACGTGTCGCTGTATCGCATGCACCAGATGGCGCTGTATGGCGCGTTTCGTACGGCGATGTTGATGCTCGGCAGCAAGATTGGGCGCGGGACTGAGCCGCGACTCAAACTGCATTAACATCTTCAGCGTCCATTAGGGCCTCTTCGCGGGCACGCTTCGCTCCTACAAGTTCACCACCGATCTGTAGGAGCTAGGCTTGCCCGCGAATGAGGCACCTCGGTCCACTTGTGTGTCCCACTGTATCTCCCCCCTCGATTCCTCCCCTTCGCTTACAAACTCCCCCTTGCGCGACACAGTAGCGATACACCCCGCCCTTTAAATGGCCACATCCGAGCAAGGCAACTCGCCCGCTACGGTTATCGCCGCACTCACGTGGCGTCCTTTATCGAACGGTTGTGTCGTGCAACCCAGGAGTATTGAAATGTCCCGTACTACCAAAAACACTATTGGCCTGCTCGGCGCTGTTCTGGCCGGCGGCATGATGTTGTCCGGTTCCGTATTCGCTGCGCAGCCGTTGACCCAAGGCTATTTGCTGGCCTCGGCCGAACAGGTGGTGAAAACCCCTGAAGGCAAATGTGGCGAAGGCAAGTGTGGCGATGCGTCGATGGCGAAGACCGATACCGATGGCGATGGCAAGGTCTCCCGCGCCGAATTCCAGAAAGTCGCGCCGAAGTCCAATTTCGACAAGATCGACACCAACCATGACGGCTTCATCGACGAGCAAGAGGCTTACGACAACGTAAAAGCCAACTTCGAAGCCAATGGCAAGAAAATGCCAAAAGGTCTGTTCGAACATTTGAAAGACCAAGACGGCGCCTAAGCCTTCAGGAATCAAACCGCGTTTTTCCTTCGAGAAACGCGGTTTTTTTTCGGCTGGCGATTTACACCTGGAAGCGCTGCCCTGGAGTTATACGATAACTGAAGTGTTGTTTTTTGCAGACAAAAAAAATCCCCGTATCTTTCGATACGAGGATTTTTAATATGGTCGGGGTAAGGGGATTCGAACTCCTGACATCCTGCTCCCAAAGCAGGCGCGCTACCGGACTGCGCTATACCCCGGTAAAAAAAAGGCACCTTTTAAAGGCGCCTTCTGCGAACAGAGCTTTTGGCGTCTGATCTTAAGATCTGATCCCAGCGTTAACTGGTTTCAAAAATGGTGGGTCGTGTGGGATTCGAACCTACGACCAATTGGTTAAAAGCCAACTGCTCTACCAACTGAGCTAACGACCCAAAAATGGTCGGGGTAAGGGGATTCGAACTCCTGACATCCTGCTCCCAAAGCAGGCGCGCTACCGGACTGCGCTATACCCCGGTTTGAAATTGGCTCCGTGACCAGGACTCGAACCTGGGACCCAATGATTAACAGTCATTTGCTCTACCGACTGAGCTATCACGGAACTACATATTTCAATTACAACGTTTGACGCTTTGTTGCACTCTCTTCGACCCGTTCGCATCGCTGCGTTCGTGTGTCTGAGGCGCGCTATTCTACAATCTTAAGCACCTCTGTCAACCCCTTAAATTGCATTCAAGTTAATGATTTGCAACTTATTTCAGATTTCTGCTTGGGGAGCAGAAACCCTTACGGGCGACTTACTGCGGGGCGCACTTTACAAGCCTTTTCCTTTCAGTTCAACAACCTGACGAAAAAAAGGCCTCGCAATGCGAGGCCTTGTTTATTTCACCGCCGTGACGGGTCAGGCAAATACGATCTCGTCGTTCTCCACCTTGCCGACAGCCGTGTCGCCAGGCATGAATCGACCGGACAGAATCAGCTGTGCCAGCGGGTTCTCGATCCAGCGCTGAATCGCTCGTTTGAGCGGTCGTGCGCCGTACACCGGGTCGTAACCCACCGCGATCAGCTTGTCCATGGCCTCTGGACTCAGCTCCAGTTTCAACTCGCGCTCAGTCAGGCGACTGCGCAGACGACCCAACTGGATCTCGGTAATGCCCGCGATCTGATCCCGCGCCAACGGCTCGAAGATCACCACTTCGTCGACCCGGTTGATGAACTCCGGCCGGAAGTGCGTGGAAATCGCATCCATCACCGCCGCGCGTTGCGCCTCCCGATCACCGACCAGTTCCTGAATCTGCACCGAGCCCAGGTTGGAGGTCATGACGATCACGGTGTTTTTGAAATCTACCGTGCGGCCATGGCTGTCGGTCAAGCGGCCATCTTCCAGCACTTGCAGCAAGATGTTGAACACATCCGGGTGGGCCTTCTCGACCTCGTCCAGGAGGATCACCGAGTAAGGCTTGCGACGCACCGCCTCAGTCAGGTAACCGCCCTCTTCATAGCCCACGTAGCCCGGTGGCGCACCGATCAGCCGGGCCACGGAATGTTTCTCCATGAACTCGGACATGTCGATCCGCACCATCGCCTCTTCCGTATCAAAGAGGAACTCGGCCAGCGCCTTGCACAGCTCGGTTTTACCGACACCGGTCGGGCCGAGGAACATGAACGAACCGCTCGGACGATTCGGGTCGGACAACCCGGCCCGGGAACGCCGCACCGCGTTGGAAACGGCGATCACCGCTTCGTCCTGACCAATCACACGCTGGTGCAACAGGCTTTCCATCTTCATCAGCTTGTCGCGCTCGCCTTCGAGCATTTTCGACACCGGAATGCCGGTCCACTTCGAGACGACTTCAGCGATTTCTTCTTCAGTCACCTTGCTGCGAAGCAACTGGTTTTCGCTTTTGCCATGCTGGTCGACCATTTGCAGGCTGCGCTCCAGGTCCGGGATCACCCCGTATTGCAGCTCGGCCATGCGGTTCAGATCACCTTTACGGCGCGCGGCTTCCAGTTCCTGACGGGACTGTTCGATTTTCTGCTGGATCTGCGCAGAACCCTGTACCTCGGCTTTTTCCGAGTTCCAGATTTCTTCGAGGTCCGAATACTCACGTTCGAGTCGAACGATTTCTTCCTGCAACTTCTCCAGACGTTTCTTCGCCGCGTCGTCGCTTTCTTTCTTCAGCGCCTGGGATTCCACCTTCAGCTGAATCAGACGGCGCTCCAGACGGTCGAGGACCTCCGGCTTGGAGTCGATCTCCATGCGGATACGGCTGGCCGCTTCGTCGATCAGGTCGATGGCCTTGTCCGGCAATTGACGGTCGGTGATGTAGCGATGACTGAGCTTGGCCGCGGCAATGATGGCACCGTCGGTGATCGCGACTTTGTGGTGAACCTCATAACGCTCTTTGAGGCCCCGCAGAATCGCGATGGTGTCCTCTTCGCTCGGCTCGTCCACCAGGACTTTCTGGAAGCGCCGTTCGAGTGCCGCATCCTTCTCTATATATTGGCGGTACTCGTTCAGCGTGGTCGCACCAACGCAATGCAATTCGCCGCGTGCCAACGCAGGCTTGAGCATGTTGCCCGCGTCCATCGAGCCTTCGCCCTTACCGGCGCCAACCATGGTGTGCAGTTCGTCGATGAACAGAATGATCTGCCCTTCCTGCTTCGACAGCTCGTTGAGCAGCGATTTCAGGCGTTCTTCGAACTCGCCGCGGTACTTGGCACCGGCAATCAGCGACCCCATGTCCAGGGACAGCAGGCGCTTGCCCTTCAGACCATCCGGCACTTCACCGTTGATGATGCGCTGAGCCAGGCCTTCGGCAATGGCGGTTTTACCCACGCCAGGCTCACCGATCAGCACCGGGTTGTTCTTGGTGCGACGTTGCAGGACCTGGATCGTCCGGCGAATTTCGTCGTCACGGCCGATCACCGGGTCGAGCTTGCCTTCTTCGGCACGCTTGGTCAGGTCGACGGTGTATTTATCCAGCGCCTGGCGCGACTCTTCGTGATTGGCGTCATTGACCGCTTCGCCACCACGCAGGTTAGTGATCGCGTTTTCGAGGGCTTTTTTGCTGACGCCCTGACCGAGCAGCAATTTGCCGAGCTTGCTGTTCTCGTCCATCGCGGCGAGCAACACCAGTTCACTGGAAATGAACTGATCGCCCTTCTGCTGGGCCAGGCGATCGGCCTGGTTAAGCAGGCGCGCCAGATCCTGCGACATGTTCACGTCGCCGGTCGGGTTCTGGATTTTCGGGAGCTGGTCGAGCTCTTTGGTCAGCTCTTTACGCAAGCTGTTGACGTCAAAACCGACCTGCATCAGCAGGGGCTTGATCGAACCACCCTGCTGTTCAAGCATGGCCTGCATCAAGTGCGCCGGCTCGATGCCGGGATGGTCAAGGCCGACGGCCAGCGATTGGGCGTCGGATAGAGCTAACTGCAATTTGCTGGTTAAACGATCTATGCGCATGGGTCACCTTCCTTTTGAGCAGGCCGGACCTATAAAACATCCTGAATGAAGAAACCTGCCAGATACCTCATTAGATGTGGTCGATTCTGGGAGATTCAAGCGTCTTGGAATTGATGTAGATCAGAGAAGTCTAGCGTTCGTACCCCAGACAGGGCACTACAGCCAGATAAGAGAGGCAAACCGACCCGTGCGTGGATTGCGGCGGTAAGAAAAGAAGCGAGGATCGGTCACGGTGCAGAAACCGCCACCATAAACAGCGGTGACACCGCGCACAGCAAGGCGCAAACGCGCCAGTTCGTAGATGTCGGCCATGAACTTGCCAGCGTTTTGGCTGGGCACAAAGGCTTTGGCCGCTTCGGGCAGTTGCTGGACGAAGGTCTCGCGCACTTCCGGGCCGACTTCAAAGGCTTGCGGGCCAATGGCCGGGCCCAGCCAGACCAGCACGTCTTCTGGAGGCACCGCCAGGCTGTCGAGCGTCGCTTCGAGCACACCTGCCGCCAATCCACGCCAACCGGCATGGGCCGCCGCGACGCGAGTACCGGCACGGTCACAAAATAGCGCTGGCAGGCAATCGGCGGTCATTGCCGCGCAGGCAATGCCGGGGGTTGTCGTCCAACTGGCATCAGCGGTTGCCGTGATATTGGGGTCGGCATGGGCCACGGCAATGCCGTGAACCTGCTTTAACCAGGCCGGCTGAATAGAGAAATGATCGGTGAGGCGTCGGCGATTTTCGGCAACCGCTTCCGGGTTGTCGCCGACGTGATCGCCAAGGTTGAGGCTGTCGAACGGCGCCAGACTGACGCCGCCCGCACGGGTGGTAACGCAGGCTTTCACCCCGGCAGGCGCAGGCCAGTCGGGAATCAGCCAGTCACTCATCCGATGAACGCCTCGCGGTCTTGCTTGAGCAGCGTCAGCAACCAGACGAAATCATCCGGCAATGGCGATTCCCAGCTCATGCGTTTACCGGTGGTCGGGTGATCCAGCTCCAGGAACCGCGCATGCAGTGCCTGACGCGGGAACGCCTTCAACGATTCGACCATGGTCACACTGGCGGCCGGTGGAATGCGGAAGCGACCGCCGTAGGCAGGATCTCCGACCAACGGGTAGTTGATGTGGGCCATGTGCACGCGAATCTGGTGTGTACGACCGGTTTCCAGCTTCACCCGCACGTGCGTGTGAGAGCGGAAACGCTCAAGTACGCGGTAATGGCTGACGGCTTGCTTGCCCCCTTCCATCACGGCCATGCGCTGGCGTTGCTGGCCGTGACGACCAATCGGCGCATTGATCTTGCCGCCGGCCGTCACCACACCGATCACGATGCATTCATAGATCCGGCTTACGCTGCGGCTCTGCAATTGCGTGACAAGCTGTGTCTGCGCCTGAATGGTCTTGGCCACCACCATCAGACCGGTGGTGTCCTTGTCCAGGCGATGCACGATACCGGCGCGGGGCACATTGATAATGTCCGGCACGTGGTGCAGCAAGGCGTTGAGCAAGGTGCCATCCGCGTGACCGGCGGCAGGATGCACCACCAGGCCCGCAGGTTTGTTGATCACCAGGATGTCATCGTCTTCATAGACGATGTCCAGCTCGATGTCTTGAGCGATCCATTCGCCCTGAGCTTCCTGCTCGGCAGTCAGTTCAAGAATGGCGCCACCATGAACGATGTCTCGCGGGCGGATAACCGCCCCATCCACAGTCAGGCGGCCGTCTTTGATCCAGGCGGAAAGGCGCGAGCGCGAGTGCTCAGCGAATAATTGTGCGGCGACTTGATCGAGGCGTTGGCCGCCCAATTCGGACGGCACCTCTGCGCGAAGTTCAATTTTATCGGACATGCTCAGACTAGGCGTCGGCACAGCCTTTGGTTTCGGCTGCGCGCTTGTGGTTAAATACGGCGTCTTTTGCCCCGAGGCTATTCAACGGGGCGCTCATCATAACAGGACGGCCCCGCCCAAGACAGCGGCCGTCATAGGGACGCAAGCCGCCATGCAAGTGAAACACCTGCTGCTGATCGCCATCCTCGCATTGACCGCTGCTTGCTCATCGAAGGAAGTCGTAGACGAAAACCTTAGCGAAGTCGAGCTGTACCAGCAGGCTCAGACCGACCTGGACAACAATAGCTACACTGCCGCCACAGCCAAGCTGAAGGCGCTGGAGTCGCGTTATCCGTTCGGGCGCTACGCCGATCAGGCTCAACTCGAGCTGATCTACGCCAACTACAAGAACGCCGAGCCTGAGGCTGCGAAGTCTGCTGCCGAGCGTTTCATTCGTTTGCACCCACAGCATCCGAGCGTGGATTACGCGTATTACCTCAAAGGCCTGACCTCCTTCGACCAGGACGTCGGCCTGTTGTCGCGCTTCCTGCCGCTGGACATGACCAAGCGTGACCCGGGTGCGGCCCGCGACTCGTACAACGAGTTCGCCCAGCTGACCAGCCGTTTCCCGAACAGCCGCTACTCGCCGGACGCCAAGCAGCGCATGATCTACCTGCGCAACCTGCTGGCGGCCTACGAGATTCACGTTGCCGACTACTACCTGACCCGTCAGGCCTATGTCGCCGCTGCGAACCGTGGCCGTTACGTAGTGGAAAACTTCCAGGAAACCCCTTCGGTCGGTGACGGCCTGGCGGTGATGACTGAAGCCTACCAGCGTCTGCACCTGGACGACCTGGCAGCCACCAGCCTTGAAACCCTGAAGCTCAACTACCCGAACCACCCAAGCCTGGTAGACGGTCAGTTCAAGCCTTCGGTCGACGAAGCCGACAACCGTTCGTGGCTGAGCAAGGCCACCTTGGGCCTGATCGAATCCCGTCCTCCTCTGCCGCCGGGCGAAACCCGCGCCAACCAGGACGTGCAGAAGCAGTTCCAGGATGCCAAGGACGCGATTCCGAACGATCTGAAGCCTAAAGATGCAGATGGCGACGTGATCGAAGAAGAGGAACACGAGTCCGAAGCCAACAGCGAAGACCGCTCGTGGTTCAGCTACATGACCTTCGGCGTGTTCGACTGACACATCGGGTTATGCAAAAAGGGAGACTCTTGAGTCTCCCTTTTTTATTGCGCTGTGCGCAGGTCAGGTCCTTGGCTAAACTGCCTGCTCATTAGCCAATAAAGCAGCTCACCATGCTTCGTTTACTGTTCTGGATCGCCCTGATTGCCGCTGCGGTATGGTTCTGGCGCAAGTTCAAGGCTTCGAATTCCGCGCCCAGGTCCTCCGCCGAGCTGGATGCCGCACCGATGGTCCGCTGCGCGCATTGCGGCGTACACCTGCCCCGCGATCGCGCGCTGAGCCTTCAACAACAGTGGTATTGCAGCCAGGCTCACCTAGAGCAAGGCCCGGGCCCAAGTGGTCGCTGAGACGTCCACTCCCGGCGGCAAACAGGCACAGCGACTGCTGCGTCTTTACCATCTCTACCGTTTAAGCGTCGGCATCACCCTCGTACTGTTGATTTCCAGCAACATGGACAACCAGCTGCTGGCCTTCGCCCAGGATGACCTGCTGCGCAGTGGCAGTTGGTTGTACCTGGTGCTGAACATCCTGCTGGTGGTCTTTTGGCAGAACACCCGACGGCCGGCACAGCTTTTCAGCCTTGCATTGGTCGATGTCCTGCTGCTGTGCGGTCTGTTCTATGCCGCGGGCGGTGTGGCCAGCGCCATCGGCAACCTGCTCATTGTCTCGGTGGCCATCAGCAACACCTTGTTGCGCGGGCGTATCGGCTTGTTGATCGCGGCGGTCGCCGCCCTTGGCATCGTCGGCCTTGGCTTCCTCCTGAGTTTCAGTCACCCGATCAGTCCCGGCGAGTACCTGCAAGTCGGCACTCTCGGCGCGCTGTGTTTTGCCGCGGCGTTGCTCGTGCAAGGTCTGATCAGGCGACTGGAAGTCAGCGAAAACCTCGCCGAACAGCGAGCCAGTGAAGTGCTTGGCCTGGAAGCGCTCAATGCGCTGATCCTGCACCGCATGCGCACGGGTATTCTGGTGCTGGACGACCAGCGGCGGGTGCGACTGGCCAATCAAAGCGCCTTGACCTTACTGGGGCAGAACGACCTCGATGGTCTGTTGATCGACGACTATTCGCCGGCCTTGGTCGAACGCCTTCAGCTGTGGTTCAACAATCCATCGCTGCGACCGCAAAGCCTGAAAATCGCCAGCAGTGGCATAGAACTGCAACCCAGCTTCATTGCGTTGGACCAAAGCCCGAACCACCACACCCTGGTATTTCTGGAGGACCTCGCCCAGATCGCTCAACAAGCGCAGCAACTGAAGCTCGCCGCACTCGGGCGCCTGACGGCGGGTATCGCCCATGAAATCCGCAATCCACTGGGCGCCGTTAGTCATGCCGCGCAGCTATTGCAGGAATCCGAGGAACTGAACGGCGCGGATCGGCGTCTGACGCAGATTATTCAAGACCACTCTCAGCGAATGAATCGGGTTATCGAAAACGTCCTGCAACTGTCCCGCCGCCAGCAAACCGTACCGCAACGGCTCGATTTGAAGCCGTGGCTGGAGCATTTCGTCGCCGAAACCCGTGAAGGCGCGACCGATCGCCAGTTGATTCACCTGCACATCGGTCCGGGCGACTTCAAAACCCTGATGGACCCGAATCAGCTGACTCAGATTCTCGACAATCTGTTGCGCAATGCCTGGCGCCATAGCGCCCTGAATCACGACCTGGCGCAGGCCTGGCTCGAGTTGTTTGTCGAGCCCGACAGCCAGTTGCCGACGCTCGAAGTCCGGGACAACGGCCCCGGCGTGGCGCCGGACCAACAAACGCATTTGTTCGAACCGTTCTTCACCACCAGTAGCCAGGGCACAGGCCTGGGGCTTTATCTGTCCCGTGAGCTGTGCGAAAGCAACCAGGCCCGCCTAGACTTCAAACCACGCCAAGGCGGCGGCTGCTTTCGCATCACTTTTGCTCACGGACGGAAACAAAGTTGAACATGAGCCCACGGCCAAAAGTCCTGATCGTCGACGACGAACCGGATATCCGCGAACTACTGGAAATCACCCTGGGACGGATGAAACTCGATACCTACAGTGCCCGCAACCTTGGCGAAGCCCAGGCCTTGTTGATGCGCGAGACATTCGACCTGTGCCTGACCGACATGCGCCTGCCCGACGGCACCGGCCTTGAGTTGGTGCAGTACATCCAGCAACGTTACCCACACGTGCCGGTGGCGATGATCACCGCTTACGGCAGCCTCGAAACAGCGATCAACGCCCTCAAGGCAGGGGCTTTCGACTTCCTGACCAAGCCGGTTGACCTGACGCGCCTGCGCGAACTGGTCACCAGCGCCCTGCGCTTGCCGGCACCGGGTGGCGCCAGTACCGCCATCGATCGCCGGTTGCTGGGCGATTCACTGCCCATGCGCAACCTGCGCAAACAAATCGACAAACTCGCACGCAGTCAGGCCCCGGTGTACATCAGCGGCGAATCCGGCAGTGGCAAGGAATTGGTCGCCCGACTGATCCACGAGCAGGGCCCGCGGGCTAATCAACCGTTCGTCCCGGTCAATTGCGGGGCAATTCCGTCAGAGTTGATGGAGAGTGAATTCTTCGGCCATCGCAAAGGCAGTTTCAGCGGCGCCATCGAAGACAAACCAGGGCTGTTCCAGGCCGCCCACGGCGGCACACTGTTTCTCGACGAAGTGGCCGATCTGCCCTTGGCGATGCAGGTCAAACTGCTCCGAGCCATTCAGGAGAAAGCCATTCGCAGTGTCGGCGGTCAGCAAGAAATGGTGGTTGATGTCCGCATCCTTTGTGCCACCCACAAAGACCTCGATGCCGAAGTCACCGCCGAACGCTTTCGCCAGGATTTGTACTACCGGTTGAACGTGATCGAACTGCGCGTCCCCCCTTTGCGCGAGCGCCGCGACGACATCGAACCGCTGGCCAGCCATGTGCTCAAGCGCCTGGCGGCCGGCAGCGGTCAACCCGCCGCAAAACTCCATCCACTCGCCCTGGATGCGCTGAAAAGTTACCGTTTTCCGGGCAACGTACGGGAGCTGGAGAACGTGCTGGAGCGGGCTTACACCCTGTGCGAGGACAAACAGATTGAAGCCAGCGACCTGCGACTGGCCGAAGGTAACTGCACGGCAGAGAGCGGCGTGCCGGACCTGACGCAAATCGACAACCTGGAAGATTATCTGGAAAACGTCGAACGCAAACTCATCCTCCAGGCACTGGAGGAAACCCGCTGGAACCGCACGGCGGCGGCTCAGCGGTTGAATCTTTCATTCAGATCGATGCGATATCGGCTCAAGAAATTGGGTCTGGATTGAGGGCTCCTTCGCGGGCAAGCCTCGCTCCTACAGGGAGTGTGTCGTTCGCAAGTGTATTGAACGACTCAAACCTGTAGGAGCGAGGCTTGCCCGCGAAAGCGATCTGGCAGGCGATAAAGAATCTTGCTGTCAGATCCGCCCGGTCGGCGCATACGGCGCAGGATCAATAATCGGCGCCCTGCCCAACATCACATCCGCAAACAACTGACACGACGCCGGCGCCAGTACCAGCCCGTTACGGTAATGCCCGCAGTTGAGCCAAAGTCCATCGAACCCCGGCACTCGGCCAATGTAGGGAATACCCTCCGGCGAACCCGGGCGCAATCCAGCCCAATGCCCCACCACTTCGGCCTCTGCCAGCGCAGGAATCAACTCTACCGCTGATGCCTTCAGACTCTCCAGCGCCGAGTCGGTCGCCGTCTTGTCGTAGCCTTCATGCTCCAGCGTACTGCCTATCAGAATGTGTCCGTCGCGCCGGGGAATCGCATAACGCCCCTTGGCCAGCACCATGCTCGGCAGGAAGTCCGCTGCGCACTTGTACAGAATCATCTGCCCTTTGACCGGCTCGACCGGCAACTCAAGGTCCAGACTCTTGAGCAAGTCACCACTCCAGGCGCCAGCCGTCAGGACCACCTGATCACCGTGTATGGGGCCCACCGAAGTCTGCACGCCGACAACCCTGTCGCCTTCGCGAATAAACCCGCTGACTTCGCACTGCTCACGAATCGTCACGTTCGGCAGCGCCAACAATGCAGCCTTCAGGGACTTTACCAGCCGTGGATTACGCACGTTGGCCACATCAGCCATATAGATCGCCCGGGAAAACCCGGGGCCCAGCACTGGTACGGCATCGTGTGCCGCCGAGATATCCACAGCCCGCAACGGACGGTTTTCCCGCTCGGCCCAGGCCAACGCCTCGGCCTCGTCATCCAGATCCAGCCAGTACAGGCCGGTGGTATGCACTTCGGGATCAACCCCGGTTGCGGCGAACAGTCGCTCACCGAGCTGCGGATAAAAATCCTGGGACCAATGCGCCAGCGCGGTGACTGCCGGACTGTAGCGCCATGGATAGAGCGGCGAAACAATCCCGCCACCGGCCCATGACGATTCCTGCCCCACGCTCGAACGATCCAGCAACACAACACTTTGCACTTCGGATGCGAGATTGAACGCCGTCAGCAGCCCTATCACGCCGCCGCCGACAATCACCACTTGCTGTTGCCTGCTCATGTTCTGATCCAACCGGTAAATAGACAGAGGGCGCAAAAAAGGCGCCCGAAAAGGGAACTCAGCGACCCCAGCAATCTTTGGTCACCAACCCGGACGTCGCATTGACCATGCTTCTGACGCCGGTGTTGGTGAGGGTGAAATCCCCGCACTTGTCGGTCGCCATTGCAGCGCCGGTCTTGCGCGTTGCTGTCAGCAAAAAGGTTTGATCGGTCAGGGTCGGGGTGATGGTGTAAAAATCGTTGCCGGCGCTCAGTCCGGTGGCAGCGGTATAGACATTGTTCTTCGAGTAGAACCGCTCAAGGATCTGTGCCTGCTCGGAGAGCAGCCCCGCCACTTCGGTGCGGCGGCCCTTTTTCACGTACTCGGTGAGGCTCGGGGCACCAATGGTGATGACGATCCCGATGATCGCAATCACGATCATGATTTCGATCAGGGTGAAACCTCGGTTGGATCTACGCATTCCTTCACTCTCACTTACTGTATTTGTCGCCACATGATGCGACGGCTGCCGCCGCCGGATTTTTCCACCAGGGTGCTGATGCCGCCACTGGAGTCGTTCACAACCTTGCGGGTCGCGCCGTTGACGATGGCGTTCAGGGTCGGGATGCCACCGGTAAAAATCACTCCGCTGGACACCGTGTCCGTGCTGTCGACCGTCCCGTCGTTATTGGTGTCGAGCACCGCATAATTGAGCATCTTACCGCTGAACGCATCCAGTTCGACCAGTTTGCCGGTACCAAAGCTGGCACACGGGTCAGTGGTGTCCACACTCGCCGTGGTAAAGACGATCCGTCCCAGCACCAGGCTGGCCTGATTGATCACCCGCTCCCCCGTCAACACGCTGTTGTACACCAGCGGCAAGTACCAGCCCTTCTCCCCCGGATAGGTCACGTCGTTCTGGCTGGTGGTGATGAACTGTCCGGTGCTGCCCGAGAACACACCGGTCACCGCTTGTGCCTGCAAACTGGACACGGTGATCTGACCCGCGCCGCCCTCCGCATCCCACACGGCGTAGAACGCCTGCAAATCCTTGTTGGTCTTGTCGGCAGTCTCGTTGAATTTGCCGGTGCCGAAAAACACTTCCTTGCCGCCCAATGAATTGTCCGCCAGCAACGGCTGCACAGTAATGGGCTGAGTGGCGCCGCCCGCCGTGGTAAACAGCGGCTTGCCGGAGAATGCCACGCCCCAGGAGTCGGGGGCGGTAGCGCTCAAATCGAACTTCCATAACCGCCCTTTCAGGTCGCCACCATAGGCGGCCTGCACCACATTCTGCGAGTTGACCCTGAGCTTCACCGACGACAGGCCATTGTTGGTGTCGGCGCTGTCGACCACGATTTTCTTGATCAACGAGCCGTCACGAACGTCCACCACGTACAACGCCGCCCCCCCGGAGTTACTGCCATAGCCGTTGGAAATGAACGCGGCCCAGCGACCGTCGGCCAAGCGTGCCACTTCCGGCCGTGCATAGGCATAACCCAGATCATTGAAAGCGTTCGCAGTACTGGCCGTGGCCGGCGCACTGATTTCCCACAGCGCCTTGAACACGTTGCCCGCTGACGCATCGAACAGCTGCAACGCATAAAAAGTCCTGCCGCCAGCCCCGGTTCCGCCAATGGCCAGGGTTTTCCAGACGCTGCTGAACTGGGCATCGAACACCCCGACCTGACCGTCGACCAGAAACTTGTGGCTCACACCGTTGATGTACATCGGGTCGGCGATGTAGCGCAGTGATGGCAACACGCTGGACGGCATGTAGGCATAACGCCGGGTGCCATTGGCCGAGTTGATGACATTCACAAACCCGTCGTTGGCATTCACCACCAGGCTGGGACTCATGGTGGCGGCTTTGGTGGTCAGGTAGGTGCTGTAAGTGGTGTCCCCCACCAGATCAGAGGCGGTCTTGTCCGTGGGTGACGCCAGTACGAGGGGTGAATTGATGATGTCGCCGAGCAGCACGCTACGCACCTTGAGCCCGGTTTTGTTGGTGCCCTTGCTCCACTCCACCAGATCGCTGCCGGTAATGCCGGTGGGCAGGCTTTGGCTGAGGGAGGTCTGTTGTGCCGGGGAAAAACTGGCATACGCCAAGGTGACTGCGGCGTTGGTCAGGGTGTTCCAGGACTGGTAAGTCGGCGCTGTGGCACCTGGGACGATCGTGGTGTCGGTGGTCCAGAGTGTCGCAGAAGTATTCACGATACCCGCCGAGGTGAAGCCAAAGGACTTGATCGTGCCGCGCCAGTCCTTGGGGTCATAAATGGTCTGAAAGTAACTCGAATTGCTGGCCAGGGTGGTGCCGCTGGTGACGCCGCTGCCACCGGAACCGGCCTTGGAGGTGATGTCGCTCAGCGCCGAGGACAGCGCACTGCTGAGTCCTGCGCTGTCGGTCGCCTGATAGTACTTGCCCTGTCCGTAGTTGGCGGCGTCCGACAGCATTTGGTTCGCGGCGGTGAAGCCCACGGTATAGGTGTTGATGTTCTGCTTGGGAAAATCCCCAGCGTTCCAGCTTTTGCCTGCCAGATCGGTTCCCGTGGAACGCATGTCGATGTCGAAGCCAAACTTGGCGATGTCGTCCAGATACAGCGTGTCGCCTTCTCCATCACCATTGAGGTTGTCGCCATCGTTATTCACGCCATCCCAGTTTGGAAGGCGAGTGCCCGCCAGTGGGTCGGTGCCCGGGAAAGTCCGGTCAAAGGTCGGCAAGCCATCGGTGATCACCACGCCATAGTTTTTCTGGCAGCGATACTGGATCGGGCTGCTGTAAGTCGCCGGTGTCGAGTTGTAGACCGGCGCCAGGCCTCGAAAATAACGGTTTATTTCATAGTAGGTTTCCGCCAGCGGTGTATTGGCCACGGCACTCAAGCCGTTGATGGCAGAGATCAGGTTGTTGTAGTTGGTATCCGCCTGGGATTGGGTGACGCTGCCGCTCACCGCAGAGAGATCGCTGATCGATCGGGCGATGAAGCCACCACCACCGGAGTTGCTGGTTGTAGGCGGATTGAACGTCGCAAGACCGATACGCAGCGAGCGATTGCTGGAGACCAGGCTTGTGGAGACATCCTGGGCCACGCTGATCCGGTATTCATTGGGAATCGCGCTGGCGCCCGTGGTGAAATCCTTGCTCGAACCGTTGGCCAACCCCAGCAGATAAGCCAGGTAGTCGGCGGTGTAGCGCGTATTTTCATTGCCCACCGGATCCGGCAGCTTCAGGCAGATGGGTGTCAAACCGAGAAAGCCGCGATAAAAACCGTACCAGTTGCCGTTGGTCGAGCAACCGCCGCGATTGAGGCTCGACAGCAAAATATTGGTATCACTCATGTTCAGGTTCTGACCGCTTAAACAGGAGGTGTTGGAACTGCAAATCGCGATCTGCCCATAGTTGGCCGCCGGATTGAACCCCGACGCCCAAATGATGTTGTTCATGCTCCCCGAGTCGTCGATCAGCAGCATGACGTTCGGAGGGACGGCTGCGCCGCTCAACAGCGGTGAATCCGACGGCGTGAAGGCATACGCCGGTGCGGACAGGTAAAGCCCCAGTACCACGCCGTAAAGCAGCTGCCACACGCCACGGCGCCCTTCAGTACTTCGCATAAATACTCTCCACGACGCTGCGCGAGTTGCCCGCGATGCCGACAGCGGTCACCCGGTAAAGCGTCGCCGAGGTGTTGCTCGGCACATTCACGGCGTTGACCGTAGTGCCGATATTCTGCACCCCGTAAAAGCCCTTGCCCGAGGCGATCCAGGTCACGCCGGGGGTCGAACCGGGGCCGGCGGCAGTGACCGTCAACGCGTCCGACGGTGGCGCGCACTGGCTGCAGACCGGCAATGAATAGCTGTCCAGTTGCACCGCGCTTTCTCCCACGCGTAATGCAGCTTCGGCGCCCTGGAACGACTGGTTGCGCAAGCTCACGCTGCCGGCCATTTTTTCCTGCAGCGTGGCGTTCTGCATCGATGAAAGACCGATCAAGGTCAGCAACAGCAGAAACACCAGGCTGACCAGCAGCGCCATACCCCGCTGGGCATGAAACGTCATGGAGGCCTCCCTCATGGCAACCTGTTGCGCAAGGCGGCAACCACGGTGAAGGTTTGATTTTTAACCCGACTGTTCGGGTCGTAGAGAGTCATCGTCAGGCGCACACTGCGAATTCGCGCGGGGTCGGATGGGTTGGCGCTGTAGCTGGAAGCGGCTACATC
This sequence comes from Pseudomonas sp. SG20052, assembly GCF_031766055.1. Classification (NCBI taxonomy): domain Bacteria; kingdom Pseudomonadati; phylum Pseudomonadota; class Gammaproteobacteria; order Pseudomonadales; family Pseudomonadaceae; genus Pseudomonas; species Pseudomonas sp. SG20052. The sequence continues at coordinate 5,813,771 of NZ_CP134498.1, forward strand.
GGTGGCCGAATTGGCGAGACCGAAAAGCACGCTGAAGGCACTGACGTTATCGACCAGTACGAACTGGGCCGGCGTGCCGGGACCGGAGCCCATCATGATTTTGTTATTGCTGAAGCTGTAGATCAGCCGCCGTATGGGAAACGCCAACTGCCCCGATGTCAGCGCCGGTGGATTCGTATACGCCGTCGCCGTATTTCGACAGTCGGAAACCACTGTCCAGGCTGGCGCCCCGCCACCCGCTCCCACATCGGCGGCCACCAGGGTCAATTTCTGGTTGGCATTATCCCAGCTGATCGGCGTTATCTGACTGGCAGCGAAGCTCCCCCCTGTACTTGAATCGGTGATCGTCCCCAGGCAGCCAAACATGCCGACCATGCGGATTTCCTGAATCATCTTGCTGAGCACAAAACGCGCATCTTCCTGCATGGCGGCGGCGGCGTTCTGGCTGATGTAGGTGTTCTTGGCGGCGATGAAGATCTGAGCCACGCCCAGCACCACAATCAAACTCAACGCGAGGGCAATCAACAACTCGATCAGCCCGAAACCTCTGCTGGACCGCCTCAAGGGGTTGCCACCGGGTCGACCGTGGCGCGACTGGTCAAGACAAAGCTGCGGCGCGAGTTGGCGATATTGGCGGCGCGCGAGTCATCCCAGGTGATGGTGATGGTGTACACGCGCTGATTCAGCGTAACGGTGCCAGTGGCCGTCGCACCGCCGAAATTGACGATATTGGTGGTGAAGTCGTAGAGGTCCTGATCGCGGGCGACGTTCAGGTTGCCCGACGTCGGAGGCGTCACAGTGTAGTCGGCGCCGGAATTGGCGCGGATACGGTCCATCATGTCGTAGGCGATAAAACTCGCCTGGCTGGTCATCCGCGAGCTGTCGGTGTATTTCAGCGCATTGAGCTGAATCGCCGCCGCGCCCAGCAGCCCCACGGTCAGAATCACCAACGCGACCAGCACTTCGATCAGCGTCATGCCCTCCTGTGCATGTTTGCCCCGTTCCCTCATCCGCAACTTCCACCCAATAGAATTCGTCCGTTCAAACACACATTCAGCGTCCTGGTTTGCGCCCCCAATACATAGCTGATCACCACGGGTGTGGCTGGCGCTGACAAACCACCCAGATTGTTGAAATCGATAGCGGTCACTCCTGAGGGTAGCGTCAGACTCGCGCCGCTGCTCAGTGCTGGAACAACCCGCAATACATTGGCCGGCGTGTTCGTACTGTCATATACCGCCAAGTCACCGGTCCAGGCGCCACCAACAGCGACCGGACGAACCCGAATGGAGACGCCCCGGTCGATGGCCTCAAGTCGTGCGAAATTGAGTCCGCGTTGCAGGTCGCCGATTTCGGTGTCTGCCTTGGTGCCTTGCACCGACCGGGTGAACGCCGGTACGGCCAGGGTGATCAGGATCAAAAAGACCGCGAGCGAGACCAGCAGCTCGATCAGCGTGAAACCTTTTGTACGATGATCCATCGATGCCCTCCGTTGCCGTCGGCTATACCTGCTTCTACACGCTAGAACATTCGACCGCCCGGCGTGCGGTTGATTTGCCATTACTCGCGCACGGAATGCGCGGGACGCAGCACTCCACGGAGGGAGATGACATGCATCAGCGAGGTTTCAGCCTGATCGAACTGCTCATGGGACTGACAATTGCCGGGATTGTTCTGCTGTTGGTCAGTCCGGCGTTCGCGGCCCTTACAGAATCGAATCATCGCGAGGCGGCGGCAAAGTCTCTTGCCAGTGGTATTCGCAGCGCCAGAAGCGAAGCTCTCGCGCGAAATCAGACCATCGTCATTCATGGCATCAACGACGACTGGGGTCAGGGCTGGCGCATCATTCTGGATATCAGCGGCAAAGGGCCGGAGGACAGCAGCAATCCGCTGCTGATTGAGCGCGTGAGTGGCGCTCGGGTGCCGATTGTTGGCAATTGGCCGGTCAGACGATACATCCGTTTCAGCCGTATCGGCGAGCCACAGATTCCTGGCCGGGCGTTTCAAGCGGGGACGCTGCACGTTTGCACAGTCCGCGAACCGGTTAGCCAGCTTCAGGTGGTGCTGGCCGCGACCGGTCGCGTCAGCCTGCGCAGCGATAAGGCTGAGCAGGCGCTATGTCCGGAGGAAAAAAAGTTAAAGCAGGGAGCGCACACGCAACTCTTTAGGCATGGAGAATGTGATGTTCTCCTCGCGACCCGCCAATTCATCGGCCCCGGTAGCACCCCAGGCCTGCAACTGCTGGATCACGCCACGCACCAACACTTCCGGTGCGGAGGCGCCAGCGGTGATGCCGATACGCTCGACACCGTCGAACCAGCTTTTTTGCAGGTCTTCGGCGCCATCGATCAGATAAGCCGGGGTGGCCATGCGCTCGGCGAGTTCACGCAAGCGGTTGGAGTTGGAGCTGTTCGGGCTGCCCACCACCAAGACCACATCGCATTCGTCGGCCAGTTGTTTGACGGCGTCCTGACGGTTTTGCGTGGCGTAGCAGATATCGTCCTTGCGCGGACCACCGATCGCCGGGAAGCGTGCACGCAGAGCGTCGATCACGCGGCTGGTGTCGTCCATGGACAGCGTGGTCTGGGTCACGAACGCGAGTTTGTCGGGATTGACCACCTGCAGCGCGGCGACGTCTTTCTCGTCTTCAACCAGATAGATGGCACCACCGTTGCTGCCATCGTACTGGCCCATGGTGCCTTCGACTTCCGGGTGACCGGCGTGGCCGATGAGAATGCATTCACGGCCGTCACGGCTGTAACGCGCGACTTCGATGTGCACCTTGGTCACCAGCGGGCAGGTCGCGTCGAACACTTTCAGGCCACGGCCAGCGGCTTCGGTCCGCACAGCCTGGGAAACCCCGTGGGCACTGAAGATCACGATGACATCGTCCGGCACCTGATCCAGTTCTTCGACGAAGATCGCCCCGCGAGCACGCAGGTCCTCGACGACGAATTTGTTGTGGACCACTTCGTGGCGCACATAGATAGGCGGCCCGAAGACTTCCAGGGCGCGGTTGACGATTTCGATCGCCCGGTCCACGCCGGCGCAGAAGCCACGGGGGTTGGCGAGTTTGATTTGCATGCTGTGCCTCGTGTCTTGCGCGCAAGAAATTAGAACATTACATCCCTGTAGCAGCGAAGCTTGCTCGCGAAAGCGGTGTGTCAGTCGACATTGATGGTGAATGTGATGACGCCTTCGCGAGCAAGCTCTGCCCCTACATTGGACCGCATTCGGTCAGTTACAGCGATTTGACGCTGATGATCTCTACGTCAAAGGTCAATGTCTTGCCGGCCAGCGGGTGGTTGAAGTCGATGGTCACTTGCTCGTCATCGAATTCCTTCACCACGCCAGGCAGCTCAGTATTGGCCGCATCGTTGAAGATCACCAGCAAACCCGGCGACAGTTCCATGTCCTTGAACTGCGAACGCGGGATGATCTGCACGTTTTGCGGGTTAGGCTGGCCAAACGCGTTTTCCGGCTGAATCGTCAGCGTGCGCTTGTCGCCTGCCTTGAAGCCGAACAGCGCTGCTTCGAAACCTGGCAACAGGTTGCCATCGCCGACCTGGAAGGTCGCCGGGGCTTTGTCGAAGGTGCTGTCGACGGTGTCGCCGTTCTCCAGGCGCAGTGCAAAGTGCAAAGTGACTTCCGTGTTCTGGCGGATGCGTTGCTCAGCCAATACCTGTTCAGTCATGAACGGCTTCTCCGGTCTTTTTACTTTTGAACATGTCCAGCGCGAGCATAACGGCGCCGACGCTGATGGCGCTGTCGGCAAAGTTGAACGCCGGGAAATACCAGCGGTTCTGCCAATGCACCAGAATGAAGTCGATCACATGGCCCAGGGCGATGCGGTCATACAGATTGCCCAGCGCCCCGCCCAGCACCAGCGCCAAAGCGACGGCCAGCCAGGTTTCGTTGCGCCCCAGACGCTTGAGCCACACCACCAGCACCGCACTGACCACCACGGCGATCAGGGCAAACAACCAGCGCTGCCAGCCGGAGCTGTCGGCCAGGAAGCTGAATGCCGCGCCGGTGTTGTAGGCCAGGGTCCAGCTGAAATAATCGGGAATCACCACGATTTGCTGGTACATCTTCAACGAGCCTTCGAAGTAGAACTTGCTGGCCTGGTCGATGACCAGGACCAGCAAGCTCAACCAGAGCCAGCTCAGCCGTCCGAAACGGCCAGCAGCGTTAGGCATAATGACGAACCTCGCCCGCACCGCTGATGTTGTCGACGCAACGACCGCAGATTTCCGGATGCTCCGGGTTCACGCCGACGTCTTCACGGCAGTGCCAGCAACGGGCGCACTTGGCGAAGGCCGACTTGACGATTTTCAGCTTCAGGCCGCTGACTTCGGTGACTACCGCGTCCGCAGGTGCCTGAACAAAAGGCGCCACGCTGGCGGTCGAGGTGATCAGCACGAAGCGCAGTTCGTTGCTCAGCTTGGCCAGGTCGGCGCTCAGCGCTTCTTCGGCGAACAGCGTCACCTCGGCTTGCAGGTTGCCACCGACGGCCTTGGCCGCGCGCTGGATTTCCATTTCCTTGTTGACCGCGACCTTCACCGCCATGATCCGCTCCCAGTAGGCGCGGCCCAGTTCGACGTTGTCCGGCAGTTCGGTCAGGCCTTCGTACCAGGTGTTGAGCATCACCGATTCGTTGCGCTCGCCCGGCAGGTATTCCCACAGCTCGTCGGCGGTGAAGGCGAGGATCGGCGCGATCCAGCGCACCAGCGCTTCGGAGATGTGGTACAGCGCGGTTTGCGCCGAGCGGCGCGCCTTGCTGTTGGCGCCAGTGGTGTACTGACGGTCCTTGATGATGTCGAGGTAGAAACCGCCCAGCTCCTGCACGCAGAAGTTGTGGATCTTGGAGTAGACGTTCCAGAAGCGGTATTCGCCGTAGTGCTCTTGCAACTCGCGTTGCAGCAGCAGGGTGCGGTCCACGGCCCAACGGTCCAGGGCGAGCATTTCCTCGGCCGGCAGGATGTCGGTGGCCGGATTGAACCCGGTCAGGTTGGAGAGCAGGAAGCGCGCGGTGTTACGGATACGCCGGTAGGCGTCCGCACTGCGTTGCAGAATCTGCTCGGACACCGCCATTTCACCCGAGTAATCGGTGGAAGCCACCCACAGCCGCATGATGTCGGCGCCCAGGGTGTCGTTGACCTTTTGCGGCGCGATCACGTTGCCCAGCGACTTGGACATCTTGCGACCGGACTCATCGACGGTGAAACCGTGGGTCAGCAGCTCGCGGTACGGCGCATGGTTGTCGATGGCGCAACCAGTCAGCAAGGACGAGTGGAACCAGCCACGGTGCTGGTCCGAACCTTCCAGGTACAAGTCGGCACGCGGGCCGGTCTCGTGGCCCATCGGGTGCGAACCGCGCAGGACGTGCCAGTGCGTGGTGCCCGAATCGAACCAGACGTCCAAGGTGTCGCTGATCTTGTCGTACAGCGGCGCCTCGTCACCCAGCAGTTCGGCAGCGTCCATCTTGAACCACGCTTCGATGCCTTCGACTTCAACACGCTTGGCGACTTCTTCCATCAGCTCGGCAGTGCGCGGGTGCAGCTCGCCGCTTTCCTTGTTCAGGAAGAACGGGATCGGTACGCCCCAGTTGCGCTGACGGGAGATGCACCAGTCTGGACGGTTGGCGATCATCGAGTGCAGACGTGCCTGGCCCCAGGCCGGGACGAACTGAGTCTCTTCGATGGCTTTCAGTGCGCGCTTGCGCAGGGTGTCGCCGCTGACAGGCTCTTTATCCATGCCGATGAACCACTGCGCGGTGGCGCGGTAGATCAGCGGGGTCTTGTGACGCCAGCAGTGCATGTAGCTGTGTTCGATGATGGTGGTGTGCAGCAGCGCACCGACTTCGGTCAGTTTGTCGACGATGGCCGGGTTGGCTTTCCAGATGAACTGGCCGCCGAAGAACTCCAGCGATGTCACGTAGACGCCGTTGCTCTGTACCGGGTTGAGGATGTCGTCGTTGACCATGCCGTACTTCTTGCAGGTCACGAAGTCGTCCACGCCATAGGCCGGGGCGGAGTGAACCACGCCGGTGCCAGCGCCCAGCTCAACGTAATCGGCCAGGTAAACCGGCGACAGGCGATCGTAGAACGGGTGACGGAAGTTGATCAGTTCCAGTTCTTTACCGGTGGTGGTCGCGATGACCGAGCCTTCCAGGCTGTAGCGGGCCAGGCACGACTCGACCAGCTCTTCCGCCAGCACCAGCAGTTTGTCGCCAACGTCAACCAGGGCGTAGTTGAATTCCGGGTGAACGTTCAGCGCCTGGTTGGCCGGGATGGTCCACGGGGTGGTGGTCCAGATCACGATCGAGGCAGGTTTGGCCAGGGACGCCAGACCGAAAGCGGCAGCCAGCTTGGCTTCGTCGGCAATCGGGAAGGCCACGTCGATGGTCGAGGACTTTTTGTTTTCGTACTCGACTTCCGCTTCAGCCAGGGCTGAACCGCAGTCAAAGCACCAGTTCACGGGCTTCAGGCCCTTGAACACGAAACCGCCCTTGACGATTTCGGCGAGCGCGCGGATTTCACCGGCCTCGTTCTTGAAGTCCATGGTCTTGTACGGGTTGGCGAAGTCGCCCAACACGCCCAGACGGATGAATTCGGATTTTTGCCCTTCGATCTGCTCGGTGGCGTAGGCGCGGCACAGTTCGCGGGTCTTGTCCGCGCCCAGGTTTTTGCCGTGGGTCACTTCGACTTTGTGTTCGATCGGCAGACCGTGGCAATCCCAGCCCGGAACATAAGGCGCGTCGAAACCCGACAGGGTTTTCGAGCGGATGATCATGTCCTTGAGAATCTTGTTCAGCGCATGACCGATGTGAATCGTGCCGTTGGCGTAAGGAGGACCATCATGAAGTACGAACTTCGGACGATCCTTGCCAATCTCGCGCAACTTACCGTACAGGCCAATGCTGTCCCAGCGCTGCAGAATCTGCGGTTCGCGCTGAGGCAGGCCGGCCTTCATTGGGAAGGCGGTGTCCGGAAGGTTTAGCGTGGCTTTATAGTCGGTCATTTAAGGCTCTTCATTAGCGATTGGCGCTAGGTGCGACAGGGCACGGGCGGCGGCAACATCCGCATTGATCGCCGTCTTAAGCGCCTCCAGAGAGGCAAAACGCTGCTCTTCACGCAGCTTGTGGTGGAAAACCACCGTCAAACGCCGGTCATACAGATCGCCGGCAAAATCTAAAAGGTGCACTTCGAGGTGGGCTTTGCCATCACCTTGTACCGTGGGCCGCACGCCAATGTTGGCGACGCCGGGCCAGGTCTTGCCGTCGATGTCGACGTTGACCAGGTACACCCCGGTCAAGGGCACGCGACGACGCTTGAGTTGAATGTTGGCGGTGGGCGTACCCAGTTGGCGCGCCAGCTTCTGGCCATGCAGGACCCGCCCGGTGATCTGGAACGGACGCCCGAGCAGCCGCTCGGCCAAGGCAAAATCGGCAGCGGCCAGGGCATTGCGGACCTGCGTGCTGCTGACGCGAATGCCGTCCAGCTCGACGGTTTGCGCCGCTTCAACGGTAAAGCCCTGAACGATGCCAGCCTGCTGCAGGAAATCGAAATCCCCTACCCGGTCACAGCCGAACCGGAAGTCGTCACCGACCTCCAGGTGCTGGACGCCGAGACCGTCGACCAGTATGGCATCGACGAATTCGCTGGCACTGAGCTTGCTCAGCCGGTGGTTGAAGGCCAGGCACAGGACCCGGTCGACACCTTCGTCGGCCAGCAGCTGCAGTTTGTCCCGCAGCCGGGCCAGACGGGCCGGGGCCGTGTCCGGGGCGAAGAACTCTCGCGGCTGTGGTTCGAAAATCACCACGCAGCTGGGCACGCCCAACTCGATAGCGCGCTCACGCAGCCTCGCCAGGATAGCCTGGTGGCCACGGTGAACACCGTCAAAGTTGCCAATAGTGGCGACACAGCCCCGATGCTGGGGGCGCAGGTTGTGGAGGCCTCGAACCAGCTGCATAACGCGCTTCTTGCTCATAAAGTGGTCGATTATAACCACACCCGGCGGCCGACGACAGGCAACACCGTAACCCAAAGTAATCGAGCCGACAAAACTGCCGGTTCGCCCATGTTTATCGAGGCCCAAGCCTCAGCTCAGCGCCTTGCGATTGAAGTCGCGCAAACGAAAGCCCATCAACAGCAGCATGCCGAAATAACTGATCACCCCGGCAGCGACCAACGCGCCCAGGCGCAGGAACCGCTCCAGCATTTGCCCCTGATCCCAGGCCGGCATGAAGTGCATCCCGGCCAGCAGCACAGCAGACATCACCAACACCGCAATCACAAGCTTCAGACCGAATTTGGCCCAACCCGGTTGCGGTTGATACATCTGCTGCTTGCGCAGCTGATAGAACAATAGCCCGGCGTTGATGCAGGCACCGATGCTGATGGCCAGGGCCAGACCGGCGTGAGCCAGCGGGCCGATGAGCACGAGGTTGAACAGCTGAGTAACGATCAGGGTGAAAATCGCTATTTTTACCGGAGTGCGGATGTTTTGTTGCGCATAAAAGCCCGGCGCCAGCACTTTGATCACGATAATTCCGAGTAAACCGACTGAATAAGCGATCAACGCCCGCTGTGTCATGGAGGCATCAAACGCGCTGAATTGGCCGTACTGGAACAGCGAAACGGTCAGCGGCTCGGCCAGAATCCCCAGTGCCAGAGAACATGGCAACACCAGCACGAAGCACAGACGCAGGCCCCAATCGAGGATTCGCGAATATTCGTGGCGATCTTTGCTGGCGTAGGTCTTGGCCAGGGTCGGCAGCAGAATGGTGCCCAACGCTACGCCCAGTACGCCGGACGGCAACTCCATCAAACGGTCGGCGTAATACATCCACGACACGGAGCCGGCGACCAGGAACGAGGCGAAGATGGTGTTGATGATCAGGGAAATCTGGCTCACTGACACGCCGAGAATCGCCGGTAACATCTGCTTCATCACCCGCCAGACACCGCTGTCACGCAGATTCAGGCGTGGCAGCACGAGCATGCCGATCTTTTTCAGGTGCGGCAGCTGATAAAGCAACTGCGCCAGGCCACCCACCAGTACCGCCCAACCCAAGGCCATGACGGGAGGGTCGAAGTATGGCGTGAGGAATACCGAAAAGACGATCATGCTGACGTTGAGCAACGTCGGCACGAAAGCCGGCACCGAGAATCGGTTGTACGTATTGAGGACCGCACCGGCCAATGAAGACAGGGAGATCAGCAATATATAAGGAAAAGTCACGCGCAACAGATCGGTAGTCAGCTCAAATTTTTCCGGGGTATCGGTAAAACCCGGCGCGGTGGCCCAGATGACCCACGGCGCGGCGAGGATGCCCAGCGCGGTAACCAGGGCCAGTACCAGCGTCAGCAAGCCAGACACGTAAGCGATGAACGTTCGCGTCGCCTCCTCGCCCTTCTGGCTCTTGTATTCAGCAAGAATCGGCACGAATGCCTGGGAAAAGGCACCCTCGGCGAAGATTCTTCGCAGCAGATTGGGCAGTTTGAAGGCGATAAAGAAGGCGTCCGTCGCCATCCCGGCGCCAAATGTGCGTGCGATGAGGGTGTCACGAACGAACCCCAGAATCCGGGAAAGCATCGTGATAGAGCTGACGGCGGCCAACGATTTGAGCAGATTCATTGAAAGAGTTTGTGCCTGTCGATAAACAGCAGGCGAACAAAGCGCCTACTTATGCGATACTCCGCGCCGCAGCAGCACAGAGCCAAAGCTCGCGAGTTTACAGGTCAAGCGCCGGAAATAAATATCCCGCCTCTTTATACCTACCACTTAGCGGAACGTCTCAACCGCCCTTGACAAGACATCAACTCATCGGCATGATTCGCGGCCTATTTTGTTTGCTATTTCCTAAAAAGTCTTTCGAGGAGCTCGACGGTGGCCAACACACCTTCCGCCAAAAAACGTGCAAAACAGGCTGAGAAGCGTCGCAGCCACAACGCCAGCCTGCGTTCCATGGTTCGTACCTACATCAAGAATGTAGTTAAGGCCATCGACGCAAAAGACGCTGAAAAAGCTCAAGCAGCTTACGTTCTGGCTGTGCCAGTTATCGACCGTATGGCCGATAAAGGCATCATCCACAAGAACAAGGCAGCTCGTCATAAGAGCCGCCTGAACGGTCACGTCAAGGCTCTGAACCTTGCTGTAGCCGCATAAGCGATAAGCTTGTTGAAAAACCGACCTCAGGGTCGGTTTTTTATTGCCTGCGATTTGGTAAACGCCGCGCAAAAAAAATGTGGGAGTGGGTCTGCTCGCGATAGCGGTGCAACACTCAACATTGATGCCGACTGTTACACCGCTATCGCGAGCAGGCTCACTCCCACATTTCGATTTGCGCCAGCTTATTGGGCGTGCGTCCACGGCAGGATCGGGATCGCCGTCACCGCATTCTGCGGGCTGCCTTCGATCAAGCGATCGCTGTAGACCAGATACACCAGCGTATTGCGCTTCTTGTCGAGGAAGCGAACCACCTGCATGGTCTTGAACACCAGTGACGTGCGCTCCTTGAACACCTCATCGCCATCCTTCAGCTCACCCTTGAAGCTGATCGGACCTACCTGACGGCACGCGATAGACGCTTCAGCGCGATCTTCCGCCAAACCCAGCCCACCTTTCACACCGCCGGTCTTGGCCCGCGAGAGGTAGCAAGTCACACCCTCAACCTTCGGATCATCAAACGCCTCGACGACGATACGGTCGTTCGGGCCGACGAACTTGAACACCGTCGATACTTGGCCAATCTCCTCAGCCGAAGCCAGCAGCGGCATTGCCAACAGCAGACCCAACAATCCTTTTGCCACACGCATTCAAATATTCCTTCAGACCAGAATCAGGTTATCGCGGTGAACCAGTTCCGGCTCCGCCATGTAACCCAACAGACCGACAATCGCCTCAGACGACTGACCGATGATTTTTTGTGCTTCCAGCGCGCTGTAGTTGGCCAGGCCACGGGCAATTTCACGACCGTCCGGCGCCACGCACACCACCATTTCACCGCGCCGGAAACTGCCTTGAACCAGTTTGACGCCAACCGGCAGCAAACTTTTGTTGCCCTGGGACAGCGCGGTCACTGCACCCGCATCCAGCACCAGGGTGCCACGGGTCTGCAGATGACCGGCCAGCCATTGCTTGCGCGCCGCCAGCATGCCGCGCTCAGGTGACAACAAGGTGCCGATGCGCTCGCCCGCCTTCAGGCGATCCAGCACACGTTCAATGCGCCCACCGACGATGATGGTGTGCGCACCGGAACGCGCCGCCAGACGTGCGGCACGTAATTTGGTCTGCATGCCGCCCCGACCCAACGCACCACCGGTACCGCCAGCGACGGCATCCAGCGCCGGATCATCCGCACGCGCCTCGTAAATCAGGTTGGCGTCGGGGTTGTTGCGCGGATCGGCGTCGAACATGCCGTCGCGATCGGTGAGGATCACCAGCAAGTCCGCCTCAACCAGGTTGGCCACCAGCGCCGCCAGGGTGTCGTTGTCGCCGAAGCGGATCTCGTCGGTGACCACGGTGTCGTTTTCGTTGATCACCGGGATCACTTTCAGCTCGACCAACGCACGCAGGGTGCTGCGGGCGTTCAGGTAACGCTTGCGGTCAGACAAGTCATCGTGCGTCAGGAGAATCTGCGCGGTATGCCGGCCATGCTCGGCAAAGCTCGACTCCCAGGCTTGCACCAGGCCCATCTGACCGATGGCGGCAGCGGCCTGCAGCTCGTGCATTGCACTGGGTCGCACGGTCCAGCCCAGGCGACTCATCCCCGCCGCCACCGCCCCGGAGGACACCAGCACCAGTTCGACGCCCGCCTCATGCAAAGCCACCATCTGCTCGACCCAGACACTCATTGCCGCGCGATCCAGGCCCTTGCCGTCAGCCGTCAGCAAAGCGCTGCCGATCTTCACGACCCAACGCTGCGCACCTGTCACCTTGCTCCGCATCATCTTCAACCTTAGCTTGAGGGCAGCACGACCCAGCGCCGCCCGTAACGTTATTCGTGACTACCGATTTCCAGATACTAAAACGCCGCTCGATTGAGCGGCGCTTAAGTTTACTGCAACGAATCAGTCACGCACGTAAATGATTTCCGGACCGTCTTCGTCATCCACATCTTCTTCGTCCCAGTCATCGTCGCCGATGTCATGGACCGACTTCACGCCGCTGCGACGCAGGGCACGCTGGTCATCCAGCGCTTGCAACTGGGCACGGGCTTCGTCTTCGATGCGCTGATCGAGCTCGGCCAGCTCTTCCTTGTAAACCGGGTCGTTAGCCAGACGGTCAGCACGATCTTCCATGTAACGCATGATGTCGTGGCACAGACGCTCGGTGCCCAGCTTGGAGATGGCGGAGATCACATAGACCGGACCGGTCCATTCCAGGCGATCAACGATTTCCTTGACGCGAGCGTCATGCTCTTCTTCAAGGATCTGGTCGCACTTGTTCAGCACCAACCAGCGATCACGCTCAGCCAGGGACGGACTGAACTTGGTCAGTTCGCTGACGATCACTTCAGCAGCATCCGGAGCGCTGGCGTCATCCAGCGGCGCCATGTCCACGAGGTGCAACAGCAAACGGGTACGCGACAAGTGCTTGAGGAAGCGAATCCCCAGGCCAGCGCCATCGGAAGCACCTTCGATCAGGCCCGGAATGTCCGCGACCACGAAGCTCTTCCAGCGATCGACGCTGACCACACCCAGGTTCGGCACCAGCGTGGTGAACGGGTAGTCGGCGACTTTCGGCTTGGCGGCCGATACGGAGCGAATGAAGGTACTTTTACCGGCGTTCGGCAAACCCAACAGACCGACGTCAGCCAATACTTTCATTTCCAGCTTGAGATCACGCGCCTCGCCCGGTTTACCCGGAGTGGTCTGGCGCGGAGCACGGTTGGTACTGGATTTGAAACGGGTGTTACCCAGACCGTGCCAGCCGCCATGAGCCACCAGCAGTTTCTGGCCAGCCTTGGTCAGGTCGCCGATCACTTCCTGAGTGGCGGAGTCGATGACGGTGGTGCCAACCGGAACACGCAGCACCAGCTCTTCACCTTTCTTGCCGGTGCAGTCGGTGCTGCCGCCGTTGGAACCGCGCTCGGCATCGAAGTGCCGGGTGTAACGGTAGTCCACCAGGGTGTTGAGGTTTTCGTCGGCGATCATGTAGACCGAGCCGCCATCACCACCGTCACCGCCGTTCGGGCCGCCGTTTTCAATGAATTTCTCGCGACGGAAGCTCATGCAACCGTTGCCGCCGTCACCGGCTTTTACTCGAATCGATACTTCGTCAACAAACTTCATAACAAAACGCCTCTCGTCATACGGACGAGCCGAAAAAATCTAGACATAAGACTCTTGCAAAAATGAGCGCAGCGACCTCAATCAACGACCGCAAATCCAGCGCTGGAGCCCATCACAAACAGCTTTGCAAGAGACTCACCCCACAAACGAAAAAGCCCCGTCGCGAGACAGGGCTTTTCCAGCAACTACGCAATTATGCCGCGACGACTTCAGTCTTCGGGACAATGCTCACGTAACGGCGGTTGAAAGCGCCTTTTACTTCGAACTTGATCACGCCGTCGATTTTAGCGAACAGAGTGTGATCTTTACCCATGCCAACACCGTAACCGGCGTGGAATTGGGTGCCGCGCTGACGCACGATGATGTTGCCCGGAATGATAACCTGGCCGCCATACATCTTCACGCCAAGGCGTTTGGCTTCTGAGTCGCGACCGTTACGGGTACTACCACCAGCTTTTTTGTGTGCCATGAGTCAATTCTCCTAGTGAGGAATTAGGCTGAAATTAAGCCTGAATACCGGTGATTTTGATCTCGGTGTACCACTGGCGGTGGCCCATACGCTTCATGTGGTGCTTACGACGACGGAACTTGATGATGCGGACTTTATCGTGACGACCTTGGGAGATCACTTCAGCCACAACGGTAGCGCCAGCAACAACTGGAGCGCCGATGTTCACGTCATCGCCATTGGCGACCAACAGAACGCGATCAAAAGTAACGGATTCGCCGGTAGCGATTTCCAGTTTTTCGATCTTCAGGTATTCACCTGGGGCGACCTTGTATTGCTTGCCACCAGTAACAATTACTGCGTACGACATGGTATTTCTCCGATAATCCTGCTCACCCAGCTCTTTATAAGAAGAGGTATTGGCTGGCATGGCTGCATTGGGCTGGAAGGCCTGTTTGCAATTGCGTAAGGCAGGTGCTGCCCAGGAAGTTCAGGGTGCGCGATTGTACGCAAGCTGCCGGGGCGATGCAAGAGGCCGTCCATCGTGCCTTGACACCCGCCGACGTGGGTCCTAGCATGCCGCGCAACCCTTCTGGAGCAACTGTCGCTGATGCAACCCCAAGCTTTCTACCGCGCGGTGGCGGACGATTTTAGCGCCGTCGACGGCATCATCAAGAAGCAGCTGACTTCCCGAGTGCCGCTGGTATCGAAAATCGGCGATTACATTACCTCGGCTGGCGGTAAACGCCTGCGTCCCCTATTAGTGTTGCTGTGTGGCAAGGCTCTGGGTCGCGAAGGCGATGACCTGCGCCTGCTGGCCGCGACCATCGAGTTCCTGCACACCGCCACCCTGCTGCACGACGACGTGGTCGACATGTCCGGCATGCGCCGTGGCCGCTCGACCGCCAACGCCATGTGGGGCAACGCGCCAAGCGTGCTGGTGGGCGACTTCCTGTATTCGCGCTCCTTCGAAATGATGGTCGAACTGGGCTCCATGCCGGTGATGAAGATCCTTTCGCAAGCCACGCGCATCATCGCCGAAGGCGAAGTGTTGCAGCTGTCCAAAGTGCGTGATGCCAGCACCACCGAAGAAACCTACATGGAAGTCATCCGCGGCAAAACCGCGATGCTCTTCGAAGCTTCGACCCACAGTGCGGCAGCCCTGGCTGGTGCCACACCGGAACAGAGCGAAGCGCTACGCACCTTCGGCGATCATCTGGGCGTGGCCTTCCAACTCGTCGACGACCTGCTGGACTACCGTGGCGACGCGGAAACCCTGGGCAAGAACGTCGGTGACGACCTGGCCGAAGGCAAGCCGACCCTGCCGCTGATCTACACCATGCGCGAAGGCACGCCGGAGCAGGCTGCACTGGTGCGCAAGGCGATCCAGAAAGGCGGTATCGAAGACCTGGAAAGCATCCGCGAAGCCGTGGAAGCATCCGGTTCGCTGGATTACACCGCGCAACTGGCCCGCGATTACGTAGCCCGTGCAATCAAATGCCTCGACGCGCTGCCCGCCAGCGAATACCGCGATGCATTGGTTGAGCTCAGTGAGTTTGCGGTCGCCCGTACGCACTAACTGCACCGTAATACCCTGTGGGAGCGAGCCTGCTCGCGAAAGCAATCTGTCAGTCGAATGCTGACTGGCACACCGCTTTCGCGAGCAGGCTCGCTCCCACAGTTTTTGGCGTCGCCCCCTCCCAGCTAAAACCCTATATAATGTGCGCTTTTTAGCGATCCTGAATCCAAGGAGCTTTAGTGAGCACGTTGCCACCCTGCCCAAAATGCAATTCCGAGTACACCTACGAAGACGGCGCTCAGCTGATCTGCCCCGAGTGCGCCCACGAGTGGTCCGCCAGCGGCGAAGCCGAAGCGGCGTCCGATGACACCGTGAAAAAAGATTCGGTCGGCAACGTCCTGCAGGACGGCGACACCATCACCGTGATCAAGGACCTGAAGGTCAAAGGCACGTCGCTGGTGGTCAAGGTCGGCACCAAGGTCAAGAACATCCGCCTGTGCGATGGCGATCACGATATCGACTGCAAGATCGACGGCATCGGCCCGATGAAGCTCAAGTCCGAGTTCGTCAGAAAAGTCTGATTCTGTTGTCTTCCATCCCGCGCCCTGCGTGGGATGGTGCTTCACCCGCCCCGCCTCCCCCCACATATCCTCGCAATAGCCAAACGCCAGCCGTTTTGACCTTACGCAATCTTTACCCGGAAAAAATCACAAACCGCCAATAGGTCCTTGCTATTTGATGAATAAGAATTATTCTCATTGAAACCCATCAATGGAGATGAGACCCATGACTTATTTGATCGATGCCTGGCTGGACCGCCCACACCCCTACCTCAGGATCCTGCATCGGGAAACCGGGGAAGTCTGTGCAGTGCTTGAAGAAGAAGCCTTGAACGAGCTGCAGGATCAGGGTGATCTGGACGTCAATGGCTTGAGTTCCTGCGAGCCGGTGGTGCTCAAGGAACTGGTGCGCAATCTGTTTCTGTTCTGCTACGCCCGGGCGTTGCGCCCGACGAGCGATCTGAACCACAAGATCGAAGTATGAGTAGCACTAAACCCCGTAGGAGCGAGGCTTGCCCGCGAACCTGACAACTCGGTTCTGACTTGAACCGAGGTGATGCATTCGCGAGCAAGCTTCACTCCTACAGAATCAAGAGCTTACAGAACGTCGAGCAGTTCGACGTCGAATACCAGAACGCTGTGCGGCGGAATGCTGCCAACGCCTTGAGCGCCGTAAGCCAGTTCGCTCGGCACGTACAGGCGCCATTTGCTACCGGCATTCATCAGTTGCAGGGCTTCGGTCCAGCCAGCGATCACGCCGCCAACCGGGAATTCTGCAGGCTGGCCACGATCGTAGGAGCTGTCGAACACAGTGCCGTCGATCAGGGTGCCGTGGTAGTGAGTGCGCACTTGATCTTCACGGGTTGGCTTGGCGCCTTCACCTTGAGTCAGCACTTCGAATTGCAGGCCCGAGGCCAAGGTGGTGATGCCGTCACGCTTGGCGTTTTCAGCCAGGAAAGCCAGGCCTTCGCCAGCGGCCGCTTCGGCTTTTGCAGCTGCTTCGGCCTGCATGATTTCGCGGATCACCTTGAAGCTGGCGGACATTTCTTCCTGACCTACACGGCTAGGCTTACCGGCGAACGCGTCGGTCAGGCCAGCCAGGATCGCGTCCAGGTTAACGCCCGGTGGCGGGTTGTCGCGCAGTTGGTCGCCCAGCTGACGGCCAATGCCGTAGCTGACGCGGGTTTCGTCGGTGGACAGATTTACTTCGGACATGACACTGCTCCGCTGTGCGGACGGCCCGGGAACTTGCCGTGCGTGCACAGCGCGTCCCGGAGCGCCCGGAACCAAAAGGGCCAGCAGACTAGCACAGATGCCGTTGCGCTGATCAGGGGGTCATTGCTACCAGCGAGAACTGAAGGCGATCGGCACCTTCAGGCCCTCTTCTGCACTGGCACCGAGTCCGCACATTTCATCATGGACCGACGTGTGCACAAGGTTGAAAGGCAAGGTGGGGAAGCGGTGCAGCACTTGACGCGCATGCTCCACCGAACGCAGGTGGAGCATATGGTCGTGGGCATCACTTAACGGATACGCCGCCCCATGCATGCGCGCCTCCAGCAGGTAGATCCCGCCTTCCATAGAAATCAGGTTCAGCTCATCGACTTTCCCTGCGATGGCATATGCACGTAATTCAACAAGGTTCATGAATGCACCTCATACGGTGTCAAGCCAATATCAATACATGCATAGGCTTCGGCACCTCAAAGTACAAGCCACAAACGACACCGCCCGTCTGTTTGCACCTGACTGTAGGAGCGAGGCTTGCCCGCGAAGACTGTGTGACTGGCAACAACTGTATCGACTGACACGGCCCCTTCGCGGGCAAGCCTCGCTCCTACAGGGCTTTGTGAGCGTCAGTGCTTGGTCAGCTTATCCAGATAACCCATGGCAAACGCCGACACGACGAACGTCATGTGAATAATCACGTACCACTTCAAATGCTCGGGATCGACGTTCTTGGCGTCCATGAAGATCCGCAGCAGGTGGATCGACGAAATCGCCACGATGGAGGCCGCCACTTTCATCTTCAGCGAAGACGAATCCATGGTGCCCAGCCAGTTGAGCTTTTCCTTGCTGTCGTCGATGTCCAGCTGGGAAACGAAGTTCTCGTAACCGGAGATCATCACCATCACCAGCAAGCCACCCACCAGTGCCATGTCGATCAGCGACAGCAGCACCAGGATCAGGTCCGACTCGGCCATCGAGAATACGTTGGGAATGACGTGGAAAACTTCCTGGAAGAATTTCAGCGCCAGCGCCAGTAGCCCAAGGGACAGACCGAAGTAGATCGGTGCCAGCAGCCAGCGGGAGGCATACATTGCATTTTCGATAAAGCGTTCCATTGAATCTCACACGTGATGTTGAAAATGGCCGCAAGTATACCAGCCCCCTGTCTATACCCTGAAGCAGCCAGAAACCTTCGGCAAATCCGCGACCTGCGCGTGTGCCACAAAGTTTTTCTGCTAGTGTCCAGACTATTGACAGCTCAGCGACATCGGACAGGAAGACTGGAAATGGATGTGCGATTGCCAATAACGAGTGCCGGCATTTGCCTGGCTCTGCTGCTGGGCGGCTGCTCACCCAGCGATGAGAAGCGCCAGACTAGCCTCGAGGAAAAGACCGCGCAGTTCGAGAAGTCTCTGGATGCGATTGAGGATCCAAAGCTCAGGGATGCCGTTGCCGAACTCGGC
The DNA here is from genome assembly GCF_031766055.1 of Pseudomonas sp. SG20052. Classification (NCBI taxonomy): domain Bacteria; kingdom Pseudomonadati; phylum Pseudomonadota; class Gammaproteobacteria; order Pseudomonadales; family Pseudomonadaceae; genus Pseudomonas; species Pseudomonas sp. SG20052. The sequence goes on from NZ_CP134498.1 coordinate 5,832,292, forward strand.
GGTTCACTGCTGTTGCTCGAGCGTGCGCAACTCAAGCTCGACAGCAAACCCGTGGAAACCGAATACGGCGAAGACGCTCTCGCCGTGCTCAAGCACTACCCCACGCCTCAGGCTTTGGTCGACACCTACATCAACGGCCTGTTCGTGCTGCACAAGGATTCCAGTTCCGACTACCTGACCGACCTGCAACCGGTGTTCCCTTTCAACTTCAACATTCCGGCAGCGTTTCTCTTTCCCCATGGCCTGGAATGGCAATCGGTGACCTTGAGCAACAAGCGCGTCATCGCGTTCCAGCCGGAATGGTCGGAAACCGATCCCGGCATTCAACTGAGCCCCTCCAGTTCCAACCTGACCAACCCGGATGATCTGACGGTGACCTATCCGTTCATCGACGGTCTGGACATGGACAACAAGAACCAGCCTCAACCGGTGAGCCTGCAAGGCAAGGTCGAGGTCATCGCCCCGCGCCGGCTCTACACCTTCGACCTGACAAAAAAAGACGTTGGCCAGACCCGCACCAACGACAACCTCAGCGTCACCTTGCTGAAACTGGGCAACAACTACGCCGAAATCGAATTCAACAACAGCGCACCACTGGCTCCTGAAGTCAGCGAAACACCGTTGAATCCGCTGATCGTCCAGGCCAGGGACATCACCGGGCAATTCCTCTCGCGATCGGGTTCGATCAACGAAACCGCTGCGCAAATTGCCTTCTATCAAAAACAACTGGCGAAAATTCAGCAGCAGAAAGCCTGGAGCGAGACTTTCGAAAAGCAGATCGACGAAGAACAGCGCACCTTCGAGGCGCAGCAGAAGAATCATTACACCAAAGTGTATTTCAACGGTCCGGTCGAAACCGTTGAAGTGAGCGTTCTGGATTTCTCGGCCGCCACGCTGACCCACAAGGACCTGAACCTGTCGGTGCGCCGCTTCGACTCACACACCACGGCAAAAACCATCCAGCCACTGACCCTACCGGTGGTGGTGTATGACGATCAGGCCCCGACCTGGCTCAAGGGCGCGACATTGAATGAGGAACAGCTGAAGAAGGGCATCATCGTCAGTCAGTCGGTGGATGACCCCAGCGCCGCACGCATTGAGTTCGACCACCCCAGAAGCTTCAATGACGAGATGCTCGGTACATCGTTCAGCGCTGGCGATAGCCCGGTCACGTTCTTTACGGAGGATGGCAGTGGCAAGCGCGATGGGCCGATCGAGCTGCCGCTTGAGGCTTACGAGGTCGATCCGCTACGTGGCGCCATCACCTATGACTTGAACCTGTTTCCGGAAACACCGGCCTATGCAGTGGGCTCCATGCCGCTGTTTCTGGCGACGGTGGCCAAACAAACGCTCGACGCCCATACGTTGCCCAAAGGCCTGGAACTCAAAGGCAATGCCTTGGTGGTTGATTTGAAGCTGTTTCCTGCCCAGGAGTGGCGTTTTTTCGCCAAGGACGACTCTGGAAACTATCTGAAAGAAATCCTTTCGGTCACTCACGACGCGAGCGCAGAAGGCCCGGCGCTATTTGCCGTGCATTACTTCTATGGCCAGCCAACACGTCTGGAAACCTATCAGCGAACCGACCTCACCACGGTGCAATATGGTTTCGAGGTCAAACTGGCCAAGGCGGATTTGAGCCACCTTGATCAATAACCGGTTTCAGTGGCCCCGCCGAACTCAGCCATTGAGGTTGCGGCAACGGCCCCCGTTGATTTCCCGCAGCTGGGCTTGCAGGTGCAGGCACCAGATTTGTGGGTCATCGGCCAGTTCGTAGCCATGCAGCGTCAGGCTTTCAACAATCGTGTCGAGGATGGACTCCGCCACGAAAGGCCCATGAAACGGTCCCTGCGCCTTGATGGCGGAAGGTTGTTCGCCGGCCATTCCGGCGGCGAAGAGCAAGGTCCACATGCCCGTATCCCCCGCCAACGGACGGATGGCACACTCGATACGGGTCACAAGGCCCAGGCATTGACGGGTGAGGCAGAGGTTGCGCGACATGGCGGCGACCCTCGGTAGATCCGGTGTTCAGCCCCCACGGGAAGGCTGTCTCGATCCAGTGATTACTGTCGATATCCTTGAGCTGAGAATAGAAGAAAAGTCTGACTAGCACGTCAAGTCAGACCAGAAGGCGCCGAATGGTCATTGTGTGAATATTGGCGTCAGAGTGATGGCACTTTCTTGAAGTGGACACATCCCAAATGTGGGACTGATCCTGCCCGCGATAGCGAACTTTCAGCCAACACATGTGTTGGATGAAAGTGCCACATCGCGAGCAGGCTCGCTCCCACTGTGGATCGGGGTGATCCTCAGATCGGTCAGGCCGGTTTTGCTTCCACCAGGGCTTCCAGCGCCGCTTCTTTCTCGGCTTCCTTGAGGTCTTCTTCGCTGATCATTTCCGCGATCACGCGCAAGCGTTCCACCACCCGTGCGTTAACGCTGCCTTCGGGGAACTGGCCATCGGCATCCGGTGCACCGGCAGGCTCTCCGACCAACAGGCTCAACGCCTCGTCAGCCTGGCGCACGGCGTAGACATGGAACTGCCCCGCACGCACCGCCGAGAGCACCTTCTCGTCGAGCATCAGCGTGGCGACGTTGGCGTGAGGAATGATCGCCCCCTGCTCCCCGGTCAGCCCACGGGCTTCGCAGAGTCGGAAGAAGCCTTCGATCTTCTCGTTGACCCCGCCTACCGCCTGCACTTCACCGAACTGGTTGATCGAGCCGGTGATCGCAAAGCATTGCTTGAGCGGCGTTTTCGACAGGGCCGAAATCAGCGTGCACGCCTCGCCCAGCGACGCACTGTCGCCATCGACGTAACCGTAGGACTGCTCCAGCGCGATACTCGCGGAAATCGCCAGCGGGAATTCCTGGGCGTAACGACTGCCCAGATACCCGGTGAGGATCATCACGCCCTTGGAGTGGATCGGCTGGCCGAGGTTGACCTCGCGCTCGATGTCGACGATGCCGCTGCCGCCCGGGTAGACCGTGGCGGAAATCCGCGCCGGCACACCGAACGCCGAGTCGCCGACTTCCAGCACGGTCAGCCCGTTGCACTTGCCGACGGCGGCGCCGTCCGTGTCGATCAGGATGATCCCGGCGAGCATGTCATCGAGAATCCGCGCAGAGACCCGCCCGGTACGGGTGGCCTTGGCCTTTAGCGCCCGTTCGATATGCCCGGCATCGGTCATCTCGTCCCCCGCCAGGTGACGAATGAAGTCCGCCTCGCTGACCAGTTGGAACAGATCACCGATGCGCGCCGACAAACGCCCCTGGTGTTCGGCCAGGCGCGCGCTGTAAGTCGCCAGGCGCGCCACGGCATCGGCCGTCAGCGGCGCCATGCCTTCTTCCGAGGTGCGGGTTTTGAGCAACTGGGCGAACTGCTCCAGGCTCTCGTCGACCATCGGGATGTCTTCGTCGAAATCCACCAGGACGCGGAACATCTCCTGGAAGTCCGGATCGAGGTCTTGCAGCGTGTAATACAGCTGACGCGCACCGATGATGACGACTTTGACCTGCAACGGAATGTGTTGCGGCGTCAGGGTCACGGTGGCCAGGCGGCCCAGCTCACCAAGCGGCGATTCCATCTTCAGCTTGCGCGATTGCAGGGCGCGCTTGAGCGCATCCCACACGAACGGCTCGCTGAGCATTTTTTCCGCTTCTAGGATCAGGAAACCGCCGTTGGCCCGGTGTAATGCGCCCGGCCGCAGTTGCCGATAGGTCGTGTACATCGCGCCCTGATCGGTGCTGTATTCAATGCGGCCAAACAGGTTTTCGTAAGTCGGGTGCGGTTCGAAGACCACCGGCGCACCGCCGCTGGACGAATGACCGACCACCAGGCTCGGGGCGTATTGCTCTTCCAGCAATTTGCGGGCGACGGCGTCGGTCTTGCTGTCGTCCACCAGTTGCTCGACCACGGTCTTGAGCAGGTAGACCTGCATGGCTTGCAGGTAACCGCAAACGGCGGCGTTCTCGGCGTATTTCTCCGACAACGGCGACAGCAACGGCTGCAAGGCCAACGTGATGGTTTCTTCGTTGAGGTGGCGCAGCTGATTGCTCGACTCGCGCTTCCATTGCGGCAGGCTGGCGAGCTCTTCGTTCAGTCGCTCCTCCAGACCGGAAATATCGTCGTGAAAACGCTCGCGATCGGCTTCCGGCAACTGGGCGAATTCCGCTTCGTCCAGGGCCTTGCCTTCGCTCATGGGCGTGAACGCGATGTTGCTGGCGTCGCGGTAAAGCGCGACCTCCTTTTCCAGCGCCAGGCGCTCGATCACGTCCAGTGCCTTGTCGTAGCGCTGGTTGAAGGCGCGGTCGATGGCGCTTTTTTTCTGCTGGTAGGACGGATGCTCGAACACTGCCGGAAAAGTCGCCAGCAGGTTGTCGATCAAGCCGTTGATGTCACCGATGAAGGCGCCAGCAGTGCCCGATGGCAATTCCAGTGCACGAGGCTCGCGAGGCTCATCGAAATTATTGACGTAGACCCAGTCAGCCGGGGTCTGCAGGCGCTTGCCTTCGGCTTTCAGGTAGCGTTTGACGAACGAAAACCGGCCGGTGCCGGGCTCACCCATGACAAATACGTTGTAACCGGGGCGTGGCATGGCCACGCCGAACTGCAAGGCTTCGACCGCACGTTCCTGGCCAAGCACACCGCGAAAGGGCTCCAGATCATTGGTGGTAGAGAAGCTGAACTGTTCAGCGGAAAACGGACGGGTCAGCGCTTCAGGCGCTAGACGCAAGCTGGCAGCAACAGGATCAGGCATCGGGCTTCCTTACATCAGGCGGGGCAGATAGCGGCATTCTGGCGCTGCCCATACCTCACTTGCAAGGCGCGCCTCCAGCCAAAGCATAGACAAACCGTCATCTCCAGGCCGGCCGGGGACAAATCAATGATTTCAACGAATGTTTTGCAAAAAATCACGGAACCCCGGGAACGTGCCTAAACTCCAAACTGCGCGGCTGGATTAATAACTGGCCCACTGGCGCCGGATTGGGCCAGACCCCTTGTCCATTGGTATGCACATAAAGAGAACAAAGCTATGAAACGGATTCTTCTCGGTACTCTCTTCACCGCTGTATCCATCAACGCCATGGCCCAAGCGCCAGGCGGCCCGGATTGCGGTTGGGGCAACATGCTGTTCGAAGGTCAGCGTGGCACCCCGGCTCACTTCCTGGCATCCACCACCAACGGCACTTCCGGTAACGCAACGTTCGGTATGACTTCTGGTACCAACGGTTGCTCGACTAATGCGTCGCTGACTTATGGCGGCAAATCCTGGTTTGCCATGAATGGCATGATGAACGAGCTGTCCGAAGACATGGCCAAAGGTAACGGCGAAGCGCTGACGACCTATGCCGTGGTACTGGGCGTGGCGCCGGAAGACCGTGCGCACTTCGCCGCTGTGACTCACCAGCACTTCCAGCAGATCTTCAGCAAGGCTGACGTGACCGCTGACGACGTGCATACCAACACCCTGGCCGTTCTGAAGAACGATCCACGTCTGGCCAAGTACGCTACTCAAGCTTAAGCTCGACCCACCCGCTCCTTTCGGGGGGCGGGTTTTATTTTTTGGACCTGTCCCCCTTGGGTCTTTATTTTTTTTCGACTTAAGTTGCTCACTATGCTCAAACGCCTTGCCTGGCTGGCGCTCTGTGTCTGCGCCCCGCTGTCCGCCGCGCCACATGTCGACAATCAACGTTTGCAGCAACTGGCCAACGACCCTTTCTGGATTTCCCTGGGCCATTACGAAACCGCCAAGCTGGGCGGCTGGCGCAGCTATGTCAGCGACAAAAAGTTCTTTCTCGCACCCGACGGTAACGAACACCCCGACCGCGAACTGGCGGCCACCGTGCAGGCGCTGTACGCCCCGGCCAGTGCGGGCGAACAACATGCCCAATGTGTGTACCCGGCGCGCACCCGCTGGTTGAAAGCGCAGCTCAACCTGACTGATTTGCCGGCGCTCGATTGCACTGAGTTCACGCAATGGTTCAAGGATGTCTCGCCCCATAGCGCGGTGATGATTTTCCCGGCGGCTTACCTGAACAGTCCGTCATCGATGTTCGGCCATACCTTGCTGCGCATCGACCAGGCCGATGTGCAGATTGATCACACCGCGCTGCTCAGTTACGCGATCAACTTCGGCGCCTACATCGAAGGTTCGGATAACAGCATCCTCTACGCCTGGAAAGGCTTGATGGGCGGCTATCCGGGGCTGTTCGCGCTGGTGCCGTATCAGGAAAAACTCTCGGAATACCGCAGCCTCGAAAACCGGGACCTGTGGGAGTACCGGCTGAACCTGACGCAGGCAGAAACCGAGCGCATGGTCGAGCACGTCTGGGAGTTGAAGCAGATCCAGTTCGACTATTTCTTTTTCGACGAAAACTGCTCCTATCGCCTGCTTGAGCTGCTGCAGGTGGCGCGGCCAAGCCTGCGCCTGACCGAACAGTTTCCACTGACGGCCATTCCGACCGATACCGTCAAAGCGGTGAAAGAAGCCGGGCTGGTGGAATCCATTCAGTATCGTCCGTCCCGTGAACGGGAACTGCTGAGCCGCGCCGAGCCGTTGACTGACGAAGAACAGGAGTGGGTGCTGAAAGTCAGCGCCGACCAAAAGCAATTGCAGACACCGGCGTTCAAGGCTCAACCGCGCGACCGCCAGGCGCTGATCATCGATGCGTCTTACCGCCTCGAACGCTATCGCGCCAACGGTCAGGAGCGCGACCCTGAGAGGGCGCAACGCAGTTTCGAACTGCTGCGAGCGATCAACCAGAATCCCGCCCCTGAGCTGGACATCCCGAGGCCCGGCCTGCCCGAGGACGGTCATGAATCCCGCACCTGGCAGGCCGGCATCGGCACCCGGGGCGACAAGGCCTTTGGCGAATATGGCCTGCGCATGGCGTATCACGACCTCAACGATAACGCCGAGAGCTTCCCGCTCGGTGCGCAGATCGAAATCCTGCAGATGAAACTGCGCCAGTACGAAGGCAATGACTGGCAGTTCCAGCAACTGGACCTGGCGACCATTCGCTCCCTGACGCCGCGTAATGAGTTGTTGAAGCCATTATCGTGGCAAGTCACGGGCGGCCTGGAACGCGTGCCAGGCAAGCATGACGATGAAACGCTGGTCAGCCACGTCAACGGTGGTGGTGGCGGCACCTGGCAGTTGGGTGAAGACATGCTCGGCTTTGCACTGGGCACCGTGCGTGTCGAACACAACAACGACTTCGCGGGCTTTATCGCACCGGCGGCAGGTTTCAATAGCGGTCTGCTGTGGAAAAACCCACTGGGCAACTTCAGCCTGGAAACCAAGGGCGATTTCTTCACCAACGGCGAGGTGCGCCGCAGTGTGAGCCTCAACCAGCAGTGGGAACTGTCGCGCAACCTGGGCCTGCGCCTGAGTGCCCAGCGCGAATTCAGCCACCTCGCCTCGCCCGAGAACGAAGTGATGCTTGAGGTAAAGTGGTACCACTATTGACCTGACACCCCACCGTCCCCGTGGGAGCGAGCCTGCTCGCGATGGCGGTGTATCAGTCGACATCAGTGTTGACTGATACACCGCCATCGCGAGCAGGCTCGATCCCACAGCGGATGTGTGGTGGCCAACAGATTAATCACACGCCTTTCACAACTGCCTCACGAATCCACTCCTAGACTTCACCCATAGGCCGTCCAACGGCTCGGGAGTCGAAGATGTGGCGTTGCGCAGGTGTGCTGGGATTGTTGATGTTGATCGCGGGTTGCCAGACGACCCACGAGGATTTGATCGCCAAGGGTTATCCACCGGCGTTCGCCGATGGTTTCGATGACGGTTGCAGCAGTGGCCGACAAGCTGCCGGGGCAATCACCGGGGAATTTCGCAAGAACGTCCCGCGTTATCTCAAGGACAAGCAGTACGCCGAAGGCTGGAGCGACGGTTTTCGCCAGTGCCAGGCCATGCGCGAAAGCGAGGATCGCGAGGACTATCGCAGCCACCACTGGGACGACCGCGACAAAGCCTGGCAGCAACAAAAGGACCAGGACGCCGCCCGTGCCTATCGTTCGCAATGAGTCGCGGACAGACATCCATCGAAACTAAAAGCCTGCAACCATGGCCCAAACCCTATAACGGGAGAAAACCATGAGTCGCGCTTTCGTCAATGAAGATAACGCCGCCGCGCAAGCCGATCAGCCGGTCGAACGGCAAGTCAGCACACAGCCCAATTACGTCACGCCCGCCGGGCTGGCGCAGCTTCAGGCGAAAGTCGCCGAAGTGCAAAACCTGCTCAATGGACAGAGTGCGAAAGGCGAACTCGCGGACAAACAGCGCCTGGCCGATCTGGAACGTGACTGGCGATATTTCAATCAACGCCTGCAAAGCGCTCAGTTAGTCGTACCGGCCTCCTCGACCGATAAAGTCCAGATTGGCGCGTGGGTAACGTTTGCCGATGAACAGGGCCACGAACAGCGTGTGCAGTTGGTGGGTGAGGATCAGGCGGATGCGGCGAGTGGGCTGATCAACTGGGGCTCGCCGCTGGGGCGGGCGTTGTTGGGCGCGCAGGTCGGGGATGAAGTGGTGTGGAAGCGGCCGGTGGGGGATTTGATAATTGAGGTATTGAGCATAGAGATCGAGTGATCGTCAGGCCGTCATCGCTAACAGGCTGGCTGCCACAGTGGATTTGTGCCGCTCACATATCCCCTGTGGGAGCCAGCCTGCTGGCGATGGCCGCGCCGCGGTGTCACTGAAACCCATAAAAAAACGGAGCCCCGAAGGCTCCGTTTTTTCATGCAACCCGCCCGATATCAGGCCAGTTTCTTGTGCCGTACACGATGCGGCTGGGAAGCCGCTTCGCCGAGGCGTTTCTTGCGATCGGCTTCGTACTCGGTGTAGTTACCTTCGAAGAACACCGCTTGCGAGTCGTCTTCGTAAGCCAGGATGTGCGTCGCGACGCGGTCAAGGAACCACCGATCGTGAGAGATCACAATGGCGGCGCCCGGGAAGTCCAGCAGGGCTTCTTCCAGGGAACGCAAGGTTTCAACGTCGAGGTCGTTGGACGGTTCGTCGAGCAGCAGGACGTTACCGCCCTCTTTCAAGGTCAGGGCCAGGTGCAAGCGACCGCGCTCACCACCGGACAGGTCCTTGACGAACTTCTGCTGGTCGCCGCCCTTGAAGTTGAAGCGACCGACGTAGGTGCGCGACGGGATCTCGTAGTTGCCGATGCGGATCTGATCGGAACCGTCGGAGATTTGCTGGAACACCGTCTTGCTGCCGTCCAGGTCTTCGCGGCTCTGATCGACGCACGCCAGTTGCACGGTTTCGCCGACTTCGATGCTGCCCGAATCCGGCGTTTCCTTGCCCATCAGCATGCGGAACAGGGTCGACTTACCGGCACCGTTACCGCCGATCACGCCAACGATGGCGCCTTTTGGCATGGAGAACGACAGGTTGTCGATCAACACGCGATCGCCGTAACCCTTGGAAACGTTCTTGAACTCGATGACCTTGTCACCCAGGCGTGGACCGGCCGGGATGTAGATCTCGTTGGTTTCGCTGCGCTTCTGGAATTCCTGCGACTGCATTTCTTCGAAGCGTTGCAGACGAGCCTTGGATTTGGACTGGCGGGCCTTGGCGCCTTTGCGCACCCACTCCAGTTCTTCCTTCATGGCTTTTTCGTGAGCCGACTGCTGCTTGGATTCGGCAGCCAGACGGTCGGACTTGGCTTCCAGCCAACCCGAATAGTTGCCCTCGTAAGGGATACCGGCGCCGCGGTCGAGCTCGAGGATCCAGCCGGCGACGTTGTCCAGGAAGTACCGGTCGTGCGTGATCGCGACCACGGTGCCCGGGAAGTCGTGCAGGAAGTGCTCCAGCCAGGCGACGGAATCGGCGTCCAGGTGGTTGGTCGGTTCGTCGAGCAGCAGCATGTCCGGAGCAGACAGCAGCAGGCGGCACAGGGCCACGCGACGCTTCTCACCACCGGAGAGGAATTCGATCTTGGCATCCCAGGCCGGCAGACGCAGCGCATCGGCGGCGACTTCCAGTTGGCGATCCAGGTTGTGACCGTCGCTGGCTTGCAGGATGGCTTCGAGCTTGGCCTGTTCGGCGGCCAGTTTGTCGAAGTCGGCATCTTCATCAGCGTAAGCGGCGTAGACCTCGTCCAGGCGAGCCTGGGCGTTCTTGATCACGCTGACCGCTTCCTCGACCACTTCACGCACGGTCTTGGTCGGGTCCAGGATCGGCTCTTGTGGCAGGTAGCCGATGTTCAGCTCCGGCATCGGACGCGCTTCGCCCTCGAACTCGGTGTCGACGCCCGCCATGATTTTCAACAGCGTGGACTTACCCGAACCGTTGAGGCCGAGCACGCCGATCTTGGCGCCGGGGAAGAAGGACAGCGAAATATTTTTCAGGATTTCCCGCTTCGGCGGAACAACTTTGCCCAGCCGATGCATGGTGAAGACGTATTGAGCCATGGAGAACCTTGGGTCAGTGACAGATGAATGATTGGAGCGCAGGCGATGCCTGGCCAGACTGTGCGCGTCGTCAGATTGATAATGTATCAATGCATGAGCGCTGAAAAAGTCTGAGTCTAGGAGCTGGAACGCTCCCGCGTAACCGGCAAAGCTACCTGAATGACAGATGGCAGTCCAGCCGGGAGGGGCTGGCACTTCGCCACAACACAAGGCATGCTAGCCGCCCTCCGGGCGTCCGGCTTATAGTGCACGTCGCGCCAGTCCAGCCAAACCGCAGGATTACAGTTTGTCCAATGTCTCTCCGCCTTCGTCCGTGAGCGCACCTCATCCTGCGCCCGGCGCGCCCCTGCGCGGATCCTTGAAGGGTGCGCTGGCGATACTCGTGCTGTTGTTGCTCGCCTTGCTGTTCTGGCAGCTGCTGGATCAGCTGCGCGAAACACAGAAGCACCAGCGGCAATACACCATCGACTACACCGCCGATCTGGCCGCGCAAGTCAGCCTGAACATGGCGCTCAACGCCCAGATTGCACTGAACCTGCTACCGATCGTCGAACAACCGCAAAGTGCCGACGAACAGCAGGCGCTACTGCGCAAACTGCAACAATCGCTGCCTGACCTGCGCAGCCTGGCGCTACTCAGTCCTTCCGGCAAAGTCCTCAGTGACAGCGCCGCCGACGCCCAAGATGCCGATTACCTGGGTGAACTGGTCCGGCGCAGCCGCGCCCAGGCCCACTATTTCAGCAATGCCGACGACGGTTCAGTGGTGCATCTGCTGCTGCATCAAGCCAGCGGCAGCAGTCGTGGCTACTGGGCCCTGCGCCTGACACCGACGTTTTTCTCGTCACTGACCAAACAAAACGAAGCCGGCATCCGTCCGCTGTGGCTGGTGGAAAACCGGGTCAATCACCAGATCATCAGCCGCGATGAAGCGTCGCCTTCGGTCAAACCGAGCGCGTTATCCCCCGACGATCTGGCCAAAAGTGTGCTGACAGTGCCCCTGAGCAGCAGCGACTGGCAACTGCGCGGACTGTTCGATCGCCAGCAAGTGCTCGAACAACTGTTGCCGGCATTCATCGGCAAATGCCTGCTGGGCCTGGCCTTCTCCCTGCTGCCGTTCATCGTGTTGCTGAACATTCGCCGCCGTCAGCGCCAGTTGCATGAAGGCCGCCGCCGCTATCACGATATTTTCGAAGGCACGGGCGTTGCCCTGTGCGTACTGGACGTCTCCGGGCTCAAGACCTTCTTCGACAAAGCCCAACTGCACAGCAGCGAGCAACTCAAGGCGTGGCTCGACAGACCGGAGCAACGCCAGCAACTGCTCCAGGAACTGCGCATCACCGAGGTCAACCAGGTCGCCCTGCAATTGCTCAACGTCAACTCCTGCGCTCAGGCCTGGAAACTGTTGATTGACGGTTGCCCGCTGGACGGCACCGCCATCGGCCACCAAGTGATCGAAACGGTGTTCAACCAGCAGAGACAGCTCGAGCTGGAAATCAAACTCCAGGACCTCAATGGCCGCGACCAGCACCTGTGGCTGGTGCTGCGCCTGCCGGAAGATTACGCCGACTATAAAGCGGTGATCCTGAGCATCACCGACATTACCAGCCGTAAACTCATCGAGCTGTCGCTGCTGGAACGCGAAGGGTTCTGGTCCGATGTGGTGCGCACTGTGCCGGACCACCTGTACGTGCAGGACGTGATCAGCCAGCGGATGATTTTCAGTAACCACCACCTGGGCCAGACCCTCGGTTACAACCGTACCGAGTTGCACCAGATGGGCGAGTACTTCTGGGAAATCCTCCTGCACCCCGAAGATGCCGATGACTACCACCGCTCGCGCCAGGCCCAGCGCCACGGGGGTTACACCCAATTGCTGCAATGCCAGTTGCGGTTCCGTCATCGTGACGGCAAGTGGCGGCGTTTCGACATTCGCGAACAGGCACTGGCGCGGGACAAACACGATCAAGTCACGCGGATCATCGGCGTGGCCAAGGACATCACCGAACAGATCGAAGCCAGTGAATCCCTGCGTGACAGCGAGCAGCGCTACCGGATGCTCGCCGAAAGCATCAGCGACGTGATTTTCTCCACCGACAGCAAAATGGCACTCAATTACGTCAGCCCGTCGGTGCATGCCGTGCTGGGCTACGACGCCGAGTGGATCTTCCAGAACGGCTGGCAATCGACCATCGCCAACCCGCAGCAACTGACCGGCATTTACGGCCTGATGGATCGGGTCAGCAAAGCGCTGGATAAACCCGAGCAACTGGCGCTGCTGCGCACTCAGGTGCAGACCCAACTGTTCCTGTTCGATTGCCTGCGGGCCGACGGGCGCAAGATCCCGATCGAGCTACGGCTGGTGCTGGTCTGGGACGAACACGGGGCCTTCGAAGGCGTGCTCGGCGTCGGGCGCGACATCAGCCAGCAGCGCCGGGCCGAAAAAGACCTGCGCATGGCGGCCACGGTTTTCGAACATTCGACGTCGGCGATCCTGATCACCGACCCGGCCGGCTACATCGTCCAGGCTAACGAAGCGTTCAGTCGCGTCAGCGGTTATGCCGTGGAGCAGGTGCTGGACCAGCTGCCAAACATGCTGACCGTCGACGAGCAGCAGGAAGCCCATCTGCGTTATGTGCTCAAACAACTGCATCAGAACAGCACCTGGGAAGGCGAAGTCTGGCTCAAGCGGCGCAACGGCGAGCATTACCCGGCCTGGGTCGGCATAACGGCGGTGCTCGACGATGAAGGTGACCTGGCCAGTTACGTGTGCTTCTTCAGCGACATCAGCGAGCGCAAGGCCAGTGAGCAGCGGATTCACCGCCTCGCCTACTACGACGCCCTGACCCACCTGCCCAACCGCACGCTGTTCCAGGACCGCCTGCACACCGCGCTGCAATCGGCCGAGCGGCAGAAGTCCTGGGTCGTGCTGATGTTCCTCGACCTCGACCGTTTCAAGCCGATCAACGACTCCCTCGGTCACGCCGCCGGCGACCGCATGCTCAAGGAAATGGCCACGCGCCTGCTCGGTTGCGTCGATGATGACGACACCGTGGCGCGCATGGGCGGCGATGAATTCACCTTGTTGCTGCAACCGCGGGCCAACCGTGAGGTCGCCTTGAACCGGGCGATCCATGTCGCCGAGCAGATCCTCGCCAGCCTGGTGAAACCGTTCGTGCTGGAAGGGCGCGAGTTCTTCGTCACCGCCAGTATCGGCATCGCGCTGAGCCCGCAGGATGGCAACGAACTCAGTCAGCTGATGAAAAATGCCGACACCGCGATGTACCACGCCAAGGAGCGCGGCAAGAACAACTTCCAGTTCTATCAGGCGGACATGAACGCCAGCGCCCTGGAGCGCCTGGAGCTGGAAAGCGACTTGCGCCATGCCCTGGAACAAGACGAATTCGTTCTGTACTACCAGCCGCAGTTCAGCGGCGACGGCAAACGCCTGACCGGCGCCGAAGCGCTGCTGCGCTGGCGTCATCCACGTCGCGGCCTGGTGCCGCCGGGGGATTTCATTCCGGTGCTCGAAGAGCTCGGGCTAGTGGTGGATGTCGGTGACTGGGTGATCAGCGAAGCCTGCCGTCAGCTCAAGACCTGGCATCAGGCCAAGGTGCGGGTGCCGAAGGTATCGGTGAACATTTCGGCCCGGCAATTCTCCGACGGCCAACTCGGGACGCGGATTGCCACCATCCTCAAGGAGACCGGCCTGCCGCCGGCGTGCCTGGAGCTGGAGCTGACCGAGAGTATCCTGATGCGCGAAGTCAGCGAAGCGATGCAGATCCTCGCCGGATTGAAAAACCTCGGCCTGAGTATTGCGGTCGATGACTTCGGCACCGGGTATTCCTCGCTCAACTACCTCAAGCAATTCCCGATCGACGTGCTGAAAATCGACCGCACCTTCGTAGATGGCCTGCCGTCGGGTGAACAGGATGCGCAGATTGCCCGGGCGATCATTGCGATGGCCCACAGCCTGAATCTGGCGGTGATCGCCGAAGGTGTGGAAACCCACGAGCAGCTCGATTTCCTGCGTGAGCATGGTTGCGATGAGGTTCAGGGGTATCTGTTCGGCCGGCCGATGCCGGCGAGCCGGTTTGAGGCGCAGTTCAGCAATGATGCGCTCTTCATGTTTGATTGATTGGAGCCAACAGCTCCAATCAATCAAACATGAAGAAAGCTGGAAGCTTCAAGTGGCAAGCTTCAAGCAGTGGCCGGTCCGCTTTTGACTTGCCGCTTGAGGCTTACAGCTAGAAGCTGAATTCCTTTCGTCTGCGACATGATGTCCTTTCATATGCCATCTAAAAGCGGTTGAGTTAGAATGCCCCCCTTTTCTGCCCCGATCCTTGAGGACCGCCATGTTCAGCCGTGATTTGACTATTGCCAAGTACGACGCCGATCTTTTTGCCGCCATGGAGCAAGAAGCTCAGCGCCAGGAAGAACACATCGAGCTGATCGCTTCGGAAAACTACACCAGCCCAGCGGTGATGGAAGCTCAAGGCTCGGTACTGACCAACAAGTACGCCGAAGGCTACCCGGGCAAGCGCTACTACGGTGGTTGCGAGTTCGTCGACGTGGTTGAGCAACTGGCCATCGACCGCGCCAAAGAACTGTTCGGCGCCGATTACGCCAACGTTCAGCCACACGCCGGTTCCCAAGCCAACAGCGCCGTGTACCTGGCACTGCTGCAAGCGGGCGACACCATCCTGGGCATGAGCCTGGCCCACGGCGGTCACCTGACCCACGGCGCCAGCGTTTCCTCCTCCGGCAAGCTGTACAACGCCGTTCAATACGGCATCGACGCCAACGGCCTGATCGACTACGACGAAGTCGAGCGTCTGGCGGTTGAGCACAAGCCAAAAATGATCGTGGCCGGTTTCTCTGCCTACTCGCAGATTCTGGACTTCCCGCGTTTCCGCGAAATCGCTGACAAAGTCGGTGCCTACCTGTTCGTCGACATGGCCCACGTGGCCGGTCTGGTCGCCGCTGGCGTCTACCCGAACCCGGTTCCGTTCGCTGACGTCGTGACCACCACCACGCACAAGACCCTGCGCGGTCCACGTGGCGGCCTGATCCTGGCTCGCGCCAACGCCGACATCGAGAAGAAGCTGAACTCCGCGGTATTCCCGGGCGCCCAGGGTGGCCCGCTGGAGCACGTGATCGCCGCCAAAGCGATCTGCTTCAAGGAAGCGCTGCAGCCTGAATTCAAGGCCTACCAGGAGCAAGTAGTGAAGAACGCCCAGGCCATGGCCGAAGTGTTCATCGAACGTGGTTTCGATGTGGTTTCCGGCGGGACCAAGAACCACCTGTTCCTGCTGTCGCTGATCAAGCAGGAAATCTCCGGTAAAGACGCCGACGCCGCTCTGGGCAAAGCGTTCATCACCGTGAACAAGAACTCCGTGCCAAACGACCCACGCTCCCCGTTCGTCACCTCCGGCCTGCGCTTCGGTACTCCGGCTGTGACCACTCGCGGCTTCAAGGAAGCAGAGTGCAAAGAACTGGCCGGCTGGATCTGCGACATCCTGGCTGACCTGAACAACGAAGCGGTGATCGACGCCGTTCGTGAGAAGGTCAAGGCCATCTGCAAGAAGCTGCCGGTGTACGGCGCTTAATTGCGGCGCTAAACCGCAGCCATAAAAAACCGGCCACCTGATGGCCGGTTTTTTTTCGCCCTGGATTTGTAGGAGCCGGCACCACTGGTCAGACCGGTCATGCCAATTATGCAATTTCCGCTTGCGATCACCCAAAAACAGCGCCTAGACTGCGCCTGCACTGGACATACCGGTAAGACCACAATAATTAAGTCCTGAATCTGATGCGCCCACTCAAGCGCACGGCAGCCAGGACACCGACCAGGATTCCTCCCATGCTCAGATGGTGCTCGCGTTCAATCTTCCTCCAAGTGGTTCTCGGACTGGTGCTCGGCATCGTCTGCGGGCTGACCCTTCCTGAATACTCCGCCCAGCTCAAACCGCTCGGCGATGGCTTCATCAAACTGATCAAGATGCTCATCGGCCTGATTGTGTTTTGCGTAGTGGTCAGCGGTATCAGCGGTGCCGGCGACTTGAAGAAGGTCGGACGCATCGGCCTGAAATCGGTGATCTACTTCGAAATCCTGACCACCATCGCCCTGGTGATTGGTCTGGTGTTCGCATTCACCACCGGCATCGGCAGCGGCGCGAACATTCATCTGGATCAGCTTTCCGCTGCCGACATGGGCGACATCGCCCAGCGCGGCCAGCACATGCAAACCACCTCCCAGTTCTTGATGAACCTGATCCCCACCTCGGTCATCGGCGCCTTCGCGGAGAACAACATCCTGCAAGTCCTGCTGTTTTCAGTGCTGTTCGGCAGTGCGCTGAACCTGGTGGGCGAAGCAGCGTCGGGTATTTCCCGGCTGATCAATGAGCTGAGCCACGTGATCTTCCGCATCATGGGCATGATCGTGCGCCTGGCGCCGATCGGCGTGTTCGGCGCCATCGCCTTCACCACCAGCAAATATGGCCTGGATTCCCTGCAACACCTGGGCAGCCTGGTCGGCCTGTTTTACCTGACCTGCGTGGCGTTTGTGACATTGATTCTCGGCCTGGTGATGCGCCTTTCGGGCCTGAAGATGTGGCCGTTGCTCAAGTACCTGCGCGAAGAACTGCTGATCGTCATGGGCACCGCTTCGTCCGACGCCGTGCTGCCACAAATCATGCGCAAGCTTGAGCACCTGGGCATCGGCAGTTCGACGGTGGGGTTGGTGATTCCGACGGGTTACTCGTTCAACCTCGACGGGTTCTCGATCTACCTGACCCTCGCCATCGTCTTCATCGCCAACGCCACCGGCACGCCGCTGGCCATGACCGACTTGCTGACGATTCTGCTGGTCTCGCTGATCACCTCAAAAGGGGCCCACGGGATTCCCGGTTCGGCGCTGGTGATTCTGGCAGCGACACTCACGGCGATCCCGGCGATTCCGGTGGTCGGCCTGGTATTGGTGCTCGCGGTGGACTGGTTCATGGGCATCGGCCGGGCGCTGACCAACCTGATCGGCAACTGCGTCGCCACCGTGGCCATCGCCCGCTGGGAGAAGGACATCGATATTCAACGGGCGAACAAAGTGCTTTCCGGCCAGGTGGGGTATACCTTCCAGCCGAGAAAACCCGTCGCCCCGGCACATCAGCAGGAATTCTGAATAAACGCCGTGCCTGTCTTCGGGCAGGCACGGTCAACAACCGTTTTGGATGCTCATGGAGCGAACAGTGATTACCTCGTCGACCGTTGTGAACTCAGTCGTAGAAAAACTCCGGGCCGCTTTGGCCCGTGGTCAGTGGCGCTCCGGCGAAATGCTGCCTGGGCAGCGTGAGCTGGCCGAACAACTGGGCATCAGCCGCCCGAGCCTGCGTGAAGCGGTGATCGTGCTGGAAACCCTTGGCCTGGTGCGCTCGATGCCCGGCAAAGGCGTGGTGGTGCTGGACGCCCATCTCAGCGACAGCCAAAGCCACGACAGCGCGGTCGCCGGCGCCAGCCTGGAAGATGTCTTGCAACTGCGCTACACCCTCGAGCCGTTCATCGTCGGCCTGGTCGCGCAGTCGATCAGCAGCAAGGAGGTCGGGCAACTGCGCCTGACCTTGATGGACATGCGCGAAGCGCTGGAGGCCAACGACAGCGAGGCCGGGGTGAACGCCTACATCGCGTTCCACGAAGAACTGTTCACGCTGACCTCGAACCCGATTTTCCAGAGCGTGGTGCAGCAGACCAGCAATGCCCTCAAGCAAAGCGCCGAGGTGCTGCGCAACTCCCCCGAGCATCTGGCTGAGCGCCTTGAGGAGAACGAAGCCGTGGTGCGCGCGATTCGCAGCAAAAACAGCGCCCAGGCCAGTGCCGAGATGCGCCGGCACATCCTTCGGGAAGGCCAGCGGATGGGCATTGAACTGAATATTCCAGACGACAACTTCGGCAGTTAAAACTTCTTCGAACCGGAGACAGGCCATGAACAGCTTCGCTTCACCGCAAACACTCACTGCCCTGCCCCTTCCACCGCGGGCGGAAGATCTCTATTCGCGGATCTTCGACGCCATTCTCGAACAGCGCCTCAATGCGTCCAGCCGCTTTACCGAAGAAAGTCTGGCGCGGATGTTCAGCGTTCGACGCAGTGACATTCGTGGCGTGCTGACGCGTCTGTCTCATCAGCAAATCATCGTCCTTCGGGCGAACCATCGGCCCCGCGTTGCCACGCTCGATGCAGAACAGACTCGGCAGACGCTGCATGCCCGACGACTGACCGAGACCACCTTGGTGCGGCTGGCCTGCCGACAACCTCGTGCGCAACCCTTGAACCGCCTGCATGCCCTGCTTGAACGCGAACGCCACTGTACAGAGCGCGGCCCGGCGATCCGGTTGTCTGGGGAGTTTCATTTGCTGTTGGCGGAAATGGCGGGAAATGCACCATTGGCGCATTTTCTTGGCAGCCTGGTGCCGCTGACTTCATTGGCGATTGCGCAGTTTGATGCGCAGATGGAGGCCCCTTGCGCGTGGCATGAGGACATTATCAATGCGCTGGAGCGTGGGGATGCGGTGACTGCCGAGGCTTTGCTAAACCGCCACCTCGATATTCTTGAACAGATGTTGCTGGATCCGGTACCCATCCCAGGCAAAAATCGTGTTGCCGGTTAGATCGCCTTCACGGGCAAGCCTCGCGCCTACAAGGGCTACGCAGAACCTGTAGGAACGAGGCTTGCCCGCAAAGACGTCATCACCGATGAACACACTCTTTCAATCCGCCGCCACCCGCGCAAACCCCTCACGGATTTTCTCTTCCGGCAAATCATCGGCAATGAACACGATCACGCTTTCGCGCGCCTCGTCCTCTGCCCAATCCGTGTCCCAGTCGAATCCGTAAAGCTTCAACACGCCCTGAAACACCATGCGCCGCGGCTCGCCAACGATGTTCAATACACCTTTGTAGCGCAGCAATTGCTTGCCATGGTCTTCCAGCAGCTCGTTCATGAACTCGCTGAGCTTGTCGATATCCAGCGGCTTGTCGGTGCGCAGCACCAGGCTGGAGATCCGGTCGATGGAGGGCGCCTTGGTCACCGGACGCAGGCTGACGCCGCCGAGGTCGGCATTCAGGTTGAAACCGCGCACGTCGAGCAATTCGGCCAGGTCGATCTTGCCGTGTTCGACCACTCGAATCGGCGCGCGACGGTTGATGCGGGTCAGGCGCTCGCTCAACGCGGTAAACGTCGCTTCGTCCACCAGATCGCGCTTGCTCACCAGCAAGCGGTCGGCAAAACCGATTTGCGCCTGGGCGATGGTTTGCGTCAGGTGAGTGTCGGCGTGCGCCGCGTCTACCAGGGTGATGATGCCGTCGAGGATGTAACGCTCGCGCAGCTCTTCATCGATGAAAAAGGTTTGCGCCACTGGCGCCGGGTCGGCTAGGCCGGTGCATTCGATCACCAGACGGTCAAAGGCAATTTCGCCGCTGTCCAGGCGTTCGAGCAGCAGGTACAAGGCCTTGGTCAGGTCGGTGTGGATGGTGCAGCAGACGCAGCCGTTGGACAGCGTCATCACTTGCACCGGTTCATCGCCCAACAACTGGGTGTCGATACCGGCGTCACTGAATTCGTTCTCGATCACCGCGATTTTCAGGCCGTGCTCGGCTTTGAGCAGGTGGCGCAGCAGCGTGGTTTTACCGGCGCCGAGGAAGCCGCTGAGGATGGTTACCGGGATGGGAGAGGACAACTGGAATCTCCTGTTTCACAAAATTAAAAAGCAACACAAAACAAGTGTGGGAGCTAGCCTGCCAGCGATGGCGGACTGTCAATCAACAGTGATGTTGAATGTTCAGCCGCCATCGCTAGCAGGCTAGCTCCCACAAGGATTGCTGTTAACCCGACAACCGGGTCAACAGCACTTCGGCCCACCCTTGCCACCGTAACGAGCCTCTTGGCGTTCCCGGAAGAACATCTCGTAGCTCATCATCGGTTTGTCCGGGTGTTTGGTTTGCATATGCTCGACGTAGTTGTCGTAGTCGGGCATGCCGACCATCAGGCGCGCGGCCTGACCGAGGTATTTACCGAGGCGACTCAGGTCATTGAACATGGTGCAATCCTCGATTACGCATCCGGCACCGCCTGGAACGGTGCTTCTTTATCCGTGCGTCCTTTGCTGCCCCAGGCGGAGATACCGACCTTGAGCGCATAGAACAGGATGCTGAAGACCACGAACAGGAACAGCGCCGTCAGCGTTGCGTTGGTGTAAGCGTTGAAGATCACGTGCTGCATCTGAGTGATGTCCTTGGCCGGGGCGAGGATCTGACCGTTGGCCAGCGCATCGCTGTATTTTTTCGCCAGCGACAGGAAGCCGATCGCCGGGTTGGCGTCGAACAGCTTGATGAAACCGGCGGTGGTGGTGCAGATCAGCAGCCACACGGCTGGCAGCATGGTCACCCAGACGTAACGTTGGCGTTTCATTTTGATCAGCACAACGGTGCCGAGCATCAGCGCGATACCGGCCAGCATCTGGTTGGAGATACCGAACAACGGCCACAAGGTGTTGATGCCGCCCAGTGGATCGATGACGCCCTGGTACAACAACCAGCCCCACATCGCCACACAACCAGCGGTCGCGATCAGGTTGGCGGTCCAGGACTCGGTGCGTTTCAGCGCCGGCACGAAGGAACCGAGCAAATCCTGCAGCATGAAACGCCCGGCACGGGTGCCGGCATCAACAGCCGTCAGGATGAACAGCGCTTCAAACAGAATCGCGAAGTGATACCAGAACGCCATGGTGTTTTCACCCGGCAGGACACTGTGCAGGATCTGCGCGATACCGACCGCCAGGGTCGGCGCACCGCCGGCACGGGCCAGGATCGTGGTTTCACCGATGTCCTTGGCCACCGCTTGCAGCGCTTCCGGGGTGATTGCAAAGCCCCAGCTGCTGACGGTTTGGGCCACGGTCACCACATCGCCGCCGACGACTGCCGCCGGGCTGTTCATGGCGAAATACACACCTGGCTCGATCACCGAAGCCGCCACCATCGCCATGATGGCGACGAAGGATTCCATCAGCATGCCGCCGTAACCGATGTAACGGGCGTTGACTTCGTTATCCAGCAATTTCGGCGTGGTGCCGGAGGAGATCAGCGCGTGAAAACCCGAGACCGCGCCACAGGCGATGGTAATAAACAGGAACGGAAACAGACCGCCCTTCCACACAGGGCCAGTACCGTCGATGAACTGGGTCAGCGCCGGCATCTTCAGCTCAGGCATGGTGATCAGGATGCCGATCGCCAAGGCCACGATGGTGCCGATTTTCAGGAAGGTCGAGAGGTAGTCGCGCGGCGCCAGAATCAGCCAGACCGGCAGCGAGGCGGCTACAAAACCATAACCGACCAGCATCCACGTAATCTGTACGCCAGTGAAGGTAAAGGCTTTGGCCCAGACCGGATCGGCGGCAATCTGCCCACCGAGCCAGATCGAGCCCAGCAGCAACAGCACCCCGACCACGGAGATTTCGCCGATGCGGCCCGGGCGGATGTAGCGCATGTAAATGCCCATGAACATCGCGATCGGGATGGTCGCCATCACCGTGAATATGCCCCAAGGACTTTCGGCCAGAGCTTTCACGACAATCAATGCCAGCACCGCGAGGATGATGATCATGATCAGGAAGCAGCCAAACAGCGCAATGGTCCCGGGGATGCGGCCCATTTCTTCACGGACCATGTCGCCCAGGGAACGGCCGTTGCGGCGAGTGGACATGAACAGGACCATGAAGTCCTGAACCGCACCGGCCAGCACCACGCCGGCAATCAGCCACAGCGTACCGGGCAAATAGCCCATCTGTGCAGCCAATACCGGACCGACCAGCGGCCCCGCGCCAGCGATGGCGGCGAAGTGGTGACCAAAAAGAATGTGTTTGTTGGTGGGGACGTAGTCCAGACCATCATTGTTGAGCACGGCGGGGGTGGCCCGTCGCGGGTCGAGTTGCATCACATTGTTGGCGATGAACAGACTGTAGTAACGGTAGGCAACCAGATAAATGGCCACGGCTGCGACCACAATCCACAAGGCGTTGATCGCCTCGCCTCGACGCAATGCCACGACACCAAGGGCGCACGCTCCCACGATTGCCAGCAGCAGCCAGGGTAGATGGCGTAGCAGGCTATTATTATTTTTCATTTTATGATTCCAGCCAGGGTGGACAAGAAAGACAGCCACCCCGAGTTTAGCTCGCCTGACGGCAAAGGCCATACCCCGACATTGGTCTAGAGGACTGTCCTCACTGGCAGGCTTTGACCGTGGCGGTCTATAGTCAGCGAACATCAAGAGGATTGCGCCATGAGTGAGCTCCCCGCCGATCGCCGCCGCTTCAAACGTATTGCGTTCGATGCCAGAACAGAGCTGAGCCAGGGAGAGTTCATCTGGCCGGTAAAGCTGATCGACCTGTCACTCAAGGGACTGCTGATCGAGAAGCCCGAGCCGTGGCTGGGTAATCCGGACTGGCATTTCCTAGTGGATATTCATCTTAACGAAGACGTCGAGATCAAGATGGATGTGATGTTGACCCACGATGATCATGGTCAACTCGGGTTCGTCTGCAAGCACATCAGCCTGGAATCGATTGAACGCCTGCGGCGGTTGATCGAGTTCAACCTGGGGGATCCCAAGGAACTGGAGCGCGAATTGGGCGCGCTCATAGAAGTCTGAAGACTCGACACTGATCCAATGTGAAGCGAGCCTGCTCGCGATAGCGGTATGCCAGTCGACATAAATGTTGAATGTCAGATCGCTATCGCGAGCAGGCTAGCTCCCACAGGATTGTGCGCTGCCTGCGACTACTCGAACAATGCGTCGAGGGCCTGCTCCAGACGGGTCACGGCAATAATCTGCAACCCCGGCGGCGCCTCCTTGGGCGCATTGCCCTTGGGCACGATGGCGCGTTTGAAGCCGTGCTTGGCGGCTTCCTTCAAGCGTTCCTGGCCACTCGGCACCGGGCGCACTTCGCCCGACAGCCCGACTTCACCGAACACTAGCAAATCATGGGGCAGCGGACGGTTGCGCAAACTGGACATGACCGCGGCCATCAACGCCAGGTCGGAGGCCGTTTCCAGTACCTTCACCCCGCCGACCACGTTGAGGAAGACGTCCTGATCGTGGGTCGGAATCCCGCCGTGACGATGCAGTACCGCCAGCAACATCGCCAGACGATTCTGATCCAGCCCCAGCGTGACCCGGCGCGGGTTCGCCAAATGGCTGTCATCCACCAGCGCCTGGACTTCCACCAGCATCGGCCGCGTTCCTTCCCACGTCGCCATGACCACGCTGCCGGGAACTTCTTCTTGCGCACGAGTGAGAAAAATCGCTGACGGGTTGGAGACTTCTTTCAGGCCCTTGTCGGTCATGCCGAAAACGCCCAACTCGTTGACAGCGCCGAAACGGTTTTTCACCGCGCGCAACAGACGCAGCCGTCCATCGGATTCGCCTTCGAAATACAGCACCGTATCGACCATGTGCTCCAGCACGCGCGGCCCGGCCAAGGCGCCTTCTTTTGTCACGTGGCCGACCAGGAAAATCGCTGTGCCGCTCTGCTTGGCATACCGCACCAGCAACGCGGCACTTTCCCTCACCTGCGACACGCCGCCCGGTGCCGATTGCAGTTGTTCGGTGAAGATGGTCTGAATGGAGTCGATCACCATGACCTTGGGCTTTTCGACCCGGGCGGTGGCAATGATGGTTTCGATGCAGGTTTCGGTCATCACCCGCAGTTGATCCTGCGGCAGGCCCAGACGTCGGGCGCGCATGGCCACCTGCTGCTGGGATTCTTCACCGGTGACGTACAGCGCCGGCATGACTTTGGCGAGGTTGCACAAGGTTTGCAGGAGAATGGTCGACTTGCCGATGCCCGGATCACCGCCGATCAGCACCACCGAACCATCCACCAGGCCACCGCCCAACACCCGATCGAGTTCGCTGGACGCGGTAGAGAAGCGCGGAATCTCTTCGACGCTGACTTCGGCCAGGGTCTTGATCTGAGCCTGCTGGCCGGTCCAACCGGTGCGACCGCTGGGTGCTGCGGCGCCGCCGCTCTCGACCATGGTTTCGGTCAGCGTGTTCCAGGCCCCGCACTCGCCGCACTGGCCGGCCCACTTGGGGAAGGTTGAGCCGCACTCGGTGCAGCCGTACATGCGCTTGGCCTTGGCCATCTGAACTCCCGGCAAAAACCGCGATGATAGCTCAGCTGACGCGGATCAGCGCGGCACCGCTGTGCGGATTTCACCGTTGGCCAGACGCGCGGCGCTGTTGCCCAACGGATCTTCGGCATTCAGGTCGGCGCCCTTGGCCTTGAGCTCATCCAGCAATTCGACTCGCTTGAACAGTCCCGCGTACATCGCGGCCGTCTGGCCAGCGCCGTTACGTTGGTCGGGGCTGCAATGGGCGGCCAACAGGGTTTTGGCGATCTGGATTTCGCCCTTGAAAATGGCGCCCATCAGGGCGGTGTTGCCGCGCTGATCCTGCGCGCAGGCGTCGGCCCCGGCCGCGAGCAAACGGTCCACGGCGGCTGTCTGGCCATGATAGGCCGCAAGAATCAGCGCGGTGTAACCCTTGCTGTCGCGGGTATCGAGGGCGTAACCGGCCTCAATGAAGGTATCGAGCATCGGCACATCGCCACGGCGGGCGGCGTCGAAGTAATAATTTTTCAGTTGAGCCTTCAGCGCTGCGGGATCTTCGGCCGGCGCGCCGAATACGCTGAACGACACGCACGCCAGAAACAGCGATAGACAAAAACGCATGGCAAGCTCCTTGGTCTGACGGGACCTCGTCAGAGGCCCCGCTTTTTCAGGCAAATGCGATCAGTCCGCCAGTTTGGCCGCCAGTGCCTTGACCCGGCCCAGATCACCCTTGGCCACCTTGGTCACGCCGCTCCCGTATTCCGGGTCGGCCTTATAAAGGAAGGACAGGATGATGTGCTTGCTCTCGTCATCGGTGGTGGCCAGTGAGCCGCCGAAGCTCTCGATCAGGTCCTTGCGTTCTTTCTTGCTGAACGAGCGATACAGATCGCCGGCTTGCTTGAAGTTCTGCTCACGCTGGATCTTCGCCTGCTGCGTGCTGCCCGACAGGGCCGACTGGCTGTAACGTGCGGTTTGCGGCTCGTCACGAGGTAGCAAACGGCTCGGCTGATAATTCACGCCGCTGCTGCTATGGCCGATGTTCATCGCGCCATCCTGATTACCGTTGTTCACGGCGACCTTGGGTGCATTGATTGGCAATTGCAGCGCATTGGCGCCCAGGCGATACAGTTGAGTATCGGCATAAGAGAACACCCGTCCTTGTAATAAGCGATCTTCGGAAGGTTCGATGCCTGGAACAAGATTGGCCGGTGCCATGGCAACTTGTTCTGTTTCCTGGAAGACATTTGCCGGATTTCGGTTCAACACCATTTGTCCAACTTTTCGTTCAGGAACTCCGGGCCAGATTTTGGTTGCGTCCAATGGATCGAAATCAAACTTGTACAAGTCTTTAGGATTTAACACCTGGACGTACAAGTCCCATTTTGGAAAGTTACCCTTGTTAATATGAGACACCAAATCATTAGTCATATGACTGTAGTCTCGACCTTGAACGTTGGTTACTGCTTTTGGATCGAGGTTATTAATCCCCTGCAGACTTTTCCAGTGAAACTTCACGTAGTGAACTTCACCCTTGGCATTAACTAACTTGTAAGCATGAACACCGTTACCGTCCATTTCCCGATAACTGGCGGGTGTACCGGAATTGGAATACAACTCCGTCAGCGTGCGAGTGGCTTCTGGAACATGGGAAAAGAAATCGAAGCGGCGGGCATCATCGTCCAGGTTGGTACGTGGGTCCGGCTTGAAGGCGTGGACCATGTCCGGGAATTTGATGGCATCACGAATGAAAAAGGTCGGAAAATTGTTGCCGACCAGGTCCCAGTTGCCGTCCGCCGTATAGAACTTGGTGGCAAAGCCACGGGGATCACGCAGGGTTTCTGGCGAATGGTTGCCGTGGACGACCGCCGAGAAACGCACAAACACCGGCGTGCTTTGACCGCCAGCGAATACCTTGGCCTTGGTCAGGTCACTCAGGTCGTCCGTCACGGTAAAGGTGCCGTGGGCACCGGTGCCGCGGGCATGCACGACGCGCTCGGGAATGCGCTCGCGATCAAAGCGTTGGAGCTTCTGGATCAGTTGCACGTCCTGTAGCAGCACCGGGCCATTGGCACCGGCGGTTTGCGAATTCTGGTTGTCGCCGACGGCAGCACCGTTATCGCGGGTCAGGGGGGCAGCGTGGACGGAGAAGGTCAGCAGGCTGGCGGTTAATACGCCAAGGGTACGCCGATGGGGGAAAGCCCCAAGGCCAAGGGTCGAAGTCATATCAGGTTCCTCTGTTTTCAAGGCGCACTCCAAGTGCGCTGCCCAGAGGCTAGAGGCCCGGAGCGCAGAACATAAATAGAAAGAACGTAATGCGATGATTCAGAGAATTGTGTGGCTAATCAGCCTGTTAGCGCGTAGTTCGCGCGCGATTGCTGGCACTTTGCAAACTAAATGCCTGCAAATGTGTCGATAAACATGGGCATTGTAAGAAGGCGTTTCGAGCAGGACAGGATTTGCTGATTTACACTGCGTTCACCAACCTCATCTGTAACAAGGAAATAACCTATGGGCGTGATAAGTGAGTTCAAGGCCTTCGCGGTCAAAGGTAATGTGGTCGACATGGCCGTTGGTATCATCATCGGCGCCGCGTTCGGCAAGATCGTTTCATCGTTTGTCGGCGACGTGGTGATGCCGCCAATCGGCCTGCTGATCGGTGGGGTGGACTTCAGTGACCTGGCGGTTACCCTCAAGGCAGCCAACGGCGATATCCCAGCGGTGGTGCTGGCCTACGGCAAGTTCATCCAGAGCCTGATCGACTTCATCATCGTCGCCTTCGCGATCTTCATGGGCGTCAAAGCCATCAACCGTCTGAAACGCGAGGAGGCCGTGGCGCCCACCCTGCCGCCGGCTCCAACCAAGGAAGAAGAGCTGTTGAGCGAGATCCGTGACCTGCTCAAGGCCCAGAACAATCAGCCCTGAAGGCTGGTTGCGTACAAAAGAACGGCGCCTTCGGGGCGCCGTTTTTTTTTTACCAGAAGTTCTCCACCGCCACTTGGCCGGGTCGTCGACTGAGGCTCAAGTGCATGTCCCGCTGCTTGAGCAGCTTGCGTGTGTCATCGATCATCTGGGGGTTGCCGCAGAGCATGACCCGCGAGTGCTCGGGCGTCAGCGCCACCCCCGCCACCCGCTCCAGTTCTCCGTTGTCTATCAGCGTCGTGATTCGCCCGTTAAGGGCGCCGGGGTGCTCCTCGCGCGTGACGGTCGCGATGAACTGCAACTTGTGCGCGTATTCGGCCAGATAGTCGCGCTGCGCCAGCCCCGCGATCAGCGCCTGATAAGCCAGCTCGCGGGCTTCCCTTACGCTGTACACCAGGATGATCCGCTCGAATTTCTCCCACACCTCAAAGTCCTGCAGGATCGACAAAAATGGCGCCACGCCGGTGCCAGTGGATAGCAACCAGAGATCACGACCGTCGACGAAACGATCCAGCGTCAGGTAGCCGAAGGCCTGACGGTCCACCAACAGCGTATCGCCGACCTCCAGCCGACTCAGTTCGCTGGTGAACTCCCCGCCTGGCACCACGATGGAAAAGAACTCGAGAAATTCGTCATGGGGCGAGGAGACCATTGAATAGGCGCGCCATACCGTGCTGCCATCGGTCCGGGTAACGCCCAACCGGGCAAATTGCCCCGCCCGAAAACGAAAACCGGGGTCTCGGGTGGCCCGCAACGTGAACAGGTTGGGGGTCAACGGCTGAACGTCGGTCAGGGTCTGGCGAGTGAATTTTTCTGCGCTGGCGGTCATGGGGTGCTCCATTCAACAGATGCCCCAGTGTCCCGCAAAGCGAGTGATGTAAACACCGGTGATTTGTAGTGGCTTTAGACGAGGCACCCATGTTCTGGGGTTACTGATGCGATTGTAAGTGCCCCTCCTGTCACACTAACCAAAGGGTACAACACAAAATTCAATAGAAGCATTAGGTACCACATATAACGTTTGTTAATCCTGACTAAGAACCAGTTATTTACTTTTCAACCTTTTCAAGAGCAAAAAAATTGCAGCCTCTTCGTAGGAATACTCCTACACTCGTGACGTGCCGGATTTCGGATCCAATGTGCACCCCCAGATACCCAGTATGGAGTTACGCCAATGGAAATGTGGAAGGAATCACGTTTAAGACAGATATCTGAAGCGAGAGACGTTGGAGATGCTTATGAGATATCACTGGATTTCGTCAAAAGCCTTGGCTTTAATTTTTGTGCATTTTCAATCACTTCTCACTTACGAGGCCCACACTTCGATAGTGTGAATTTCAACAACTACCCAAGTAGCTGGAACGCGGAATATGAACAAAATCACTTCAGAGAAATAGACCCAGTAGTAGCTCATTGCAATCATTCAACAATGCCCATTTTATGGGAAGAGAAGGTTTATTCGAAGACACCAACGCTGTGGCAAGCACAGAAACAACTCGGTTTGCAGTATGGCTGGTCGCAATCGCTCCATGGCGACAACGGGCTGCGCAGCATGCTCAGCCTGGCAAGAAGCGACGGCCCCATCACCCCCTATGAATGGTATGAAAAACTGGGCTACACGATGTTCATCAGCAACCACCTGCATGGGCTCGTCGCTAAAAAATTGCCTGATCGCGTGAAGGATTACTGCAAACCGCATTTATCGGCACGCGAGATCGAGATATTGAAACTGTCAGCCGATGGCAAAACCGCCTACGAGATAGGCATCATCCTATGCATCACTGAACGCACCACAAATTTTCATATTCACCGAGTGATAATGAAACTGGGCGTCAACAACAAGCTTGCGGCAGTGGTCGCAGCCACCAGGGCGTGCTTGATCTGAGCAGTACGCCTGAATACCCAGGAGGAAAAACCTGCGGGTAATCCAAAAGAAAAAAACGTACCATTTGCGGCTCCTCCAGAGTGTTGACGAATGCACCATTACGTCGCAGTCCACTCGGACGGTCCCGCCCGCTACAACGCTTCAGGCAGCGGGACACCACACCCGTTGACTACCCAGAGCCCCGCCTCATGCCCCTGCTCGAAACGCCCTTCGCCCAACTCGATCTGATCCGTCAGCCAGAACAGCAGAACGAACCACTGCAAGCTTTCGATGCCGCAGACGAGTACATGCTCAATTATCTGGCCGAGCAGCAACCGGCCGCGGACACCCGCGTGCTGGTGCTCAACGATAGCTTCGGCGCGTTGGCCGCGAGCCTGGCGGGGCACGTTGTGGTGACCAGCAGCGGCGACTCGTTTCTGGCCTTCCAGGGCCTGGAAAAGAATCTGATCCGCAACGGCCAGGCCTTTGATGCCGTGCCGAGCGTACCGGCCAACGAAGCCTTTGCGGGGCCGTTTGACCGCGTGTTGATCCGGGTGCCGAAAACCCTGGCCTTGCTGGAAGAGCAACTGATTCGCCTGCAAAGCCAACTGGCCCCGGGTGCTCAGGTGATTGCAGCAGCGATGGTCAAGCATCTGCCCCGTGCCGCCGGTGATCTGCTGGAGCGTTACATCGGCCCGGTGCAAGCCTCGTTGGCGGTGAAAAAAGCCCGGCTGCTGATCGCAACGCCTGAAGCCAAAAGCCCTGCCGTGTCGCCCTACCCTTCACGCTATCAACTCGACACACCGGCGATCGAACTGCTGAACCACGCCAATGTGTTCTGCCGCGAAGGGCTGGACATCGGCACTCGAGCATTTCTTCCACACTTGCCACAGAACCTCGGGACAGCGCGCGTTGCCGATCTCGGTTGTGGTAACGGCGTACTGGCAATCGCCAGCGCTCTGCAAAACCCTGAGGCCCATTACACGCTGGTGGACGAGTCATTCATGGCGGTGCAATCGGCCGCCGAAAACTGGCGCGCAGCTCTGGGTGATCGTGACGTGATCGTCCGCGCCGACGATGGCCTGGCCGGACAAGAACCGCAATCGCTGGACGTTGTGCTGTGCAATCCACCGTTTCACCAGCAACAAGTCGTAGGCGACTTTCTCGCCTGGCGGATGTTCCAGCAAGCGCGCGAAGCTCTGGTAACCGGCGGTGCGCTGTACATCGTCGGCAACCGTCACCTGGGTTACCACAGCAAGCTCGCGCGGCTGTTCCGTGGCGTCGAGCAAGTGACGGCCACGCCGAAATTCGTCATTCTCAAAGCCCGCAAATAATCGCAGGTAAAAAAAACCCTCCGTGACAGGAGGGTTTGAATCCGTGCCGCAAGGCAACGGGGATGGGAATGTCGGGTGTTTCAGTGCGTGGACAGACCTGCGGCGTTCATGAACATGCGCATCAGGCTGGCCACGATAAACAGGGCCCCCACGCTACCGACCCAAATCAAGGCCAACCAACCGAGCCGCTGCCAAAGCGGTTTTTTCTCTGCCGCCTTGATTTCCTCCAGGGAATGTTTGCCAGCCATCATCTTGACCTCCTCTGAAACGGCGCAGGTTCAAGCCCTGCGCCATTGTCGTGTGCGCTAGTGATAACCGTCTTCGTGGGTCACCTTGCCGCGGAACACGTAGTAGCTCCAGAAGGTGTAACCCAGGATGAACGGGATGATGAACAGCGTACCGACCAGCATGAAGCCCTGGCTTTGCGGCGGTGCAGCAGCGTCCCAGATCGAGATCGAAGGCGGTACGATGTTGGGCCACAGGCTGATGCCCAGACCGCTGTAGCCGAGGAAGATCAGCACCAACGTCAGCAGGAATGGCGTGTAGTTCGCATTGCGGGCCACGGCGCGGATCAGACCGTACATGGTCACCAGCACCAGGATCGGTACCGGCAGGAACCAGAACAGGTTCGGCAGGGTAAACCAGCGGGCCGCGATCTCGGCATGGGCCAACGGGGTCCAGATACTGACGATACCGATCACCGCCAACACCACGAACGCCAACGGCCGCGCCAGATCATGCATCTGCTGCTGCAACTTGCCTTCGGTCTTCATGATCAGCCAGGTGCAACCCAGCAGCGCATAAGCCACCACCAACGCGAGGCCGCAGAACAGGGTGAACGGTGTCAGCCAGTCCAGTGAACCACCGGCAAACTGGCGATTGACCACTGGCAACCCATCGATGAATGCACCCAGCGCCACCCCCTGGAAGAAGGTTGCAGCAATCGAACCACCGATAAACGCCTTGTCCCACAGATGACGCTTGTGGTCCTTGGCCTTGAAGCGGAACTCAAACGCCACGCCCCGGAAAATCAGCCCGATCAGCATGAAAATCAGCGGCAGGTACAGCGCCGAGAGCACCACCGAATAGGCCAGCGGGAACGCGCCGAACAACGCCGCGCCACCCAGTACCAGCCAGGTTTCGTTGCCGTCCCAGACCGGGGCGACGGTGTTCATCATCACGTCACGGTCGGTCTTGCCCGGGATGAACGGGAAGAGAATCCCGATCCCCAGGTCGAAGCCGTCCATGACCACGTACATCATGATGCCGAAGATGATGATCACGGCCCAGATCAGCGGAAGATCAATACCCATGACTCAAATCTCCTTGGTCAGGCTGGGACCGTGGTCGTCGTCGGCGGAATCGTCGGCGGCGGACAGCGGACGGGCCGGCGTGCGTTTCTTGCCTGGACCACCTTCGGGCGTTTCCTTGCCTTCGTCGATCTTCGGCCCTTTGCGCACCAGGCGCATCATGTAGCCCAGACCGGCACCGAACAGCGCGAAATACACCACCACGAACAGGACCAGCGTGATGCTCATCTGCAGGAAGCTGTGACTGGAGGACGCGTCCGCCGTGCGCATCAGCCCATAGACCACCCACGGCTGACGACCGATTTCAGTGGTGAACCAGCCCGCGAGGATCGCGATCAGGCCGGATGGGCCCATCCACAACGCCAGATATAGGAACGGACGCGAGGTGTACAACTTGTCGCGCTTGCGCAGCCACAGGCTCCACAATCCTGTAAAGATCATCAGCATGCCCAGACCCACCATGATCCGGAACGACCAGAACACAATGGTGGAATTCGGCCGGTCTTCAGGCGGGAAGTCCTTGAGCGCCGGCACTTGCTTGTCCAGGGAATGGGTCAGGATCAGGCTGCCCAGGTAGGGAATTTCTACCGCGTATTTGGTCCGCTCTTCTTTCATGTCGGGCCAGCCGAACAGGATCAGCGGGGTCGGCTCATCGCCGTGATTTTCCCAGTGACCTTCGATCGCAGCGATTTTCGCCGGCTGGTGCTTGAGCGTGTTGAGCCCGTGAAAGTCACCGATGACCGCCTGAATCGGCGCCACGATCAATGCCATCCACATGGCCATCGAGAGCATGGTGCGGATCGCCGGGTTGTCCTTGCCGCGCAGCAAATGCCAGGCCGCGGAAGAGCCGACGAAGAAGGCAGTCGCGACGAACGCGGCCGTCGCCATGTGCATCAGGCGGTAGGGGAATGAGGGGTTGAAGATCACGGCGAACCAGTCGGTTGGAATGACCTGGCCATTAATGATTTCGAATCCTTGCGGGGTCTGCATCCAACTGTTGGAGGCGAGAATCCAGAAGGTCGATATCAGCGTGCCGATGGCAACCATGACCGTGGCGAAGAAGTGCAGATTGCGCCCGACCTTGTTCCAGCCGAACAGCATGACGCCGAGGAAACCGGCCTCAAGGAAGAACGCTGTGAGGACTTCGTACGTCAGCAACGGCCCGGTCACGGAACCGGCGAAATCCGAGAAGCGGCTCCAGTTGGTGCCGAACTGATACGCCATGACCAACCCGGACACCACACCCATGCCGAAGTTGACGGCAAAGATCTTCGACCAGAAATGGTACAGATCGCGGTAAGTGTCGTTGTTCGTCTTCAGCCACAAACCTTCGAGTACCGCCAGGTAACTCGCCAGGCCAATGGTGATAGCCGGGAACAGGATGTGGAACGAGATGGTGAACGCAAACTGAATTCGGGCGAGATCAAGCGCCTCCAAACCGAACATAAGTCTTCCTCTGTCAGGTAATACCGGCTGAAGGCTTGCGGCCTGCACCCACTGCCCCCACGGATATGGAGTGTGGCGAATTAGAATTCGTTCTTTTTTTACAAACGTCACAACGTAGGGAGTCTGGCCATCTGGCCACCGGATCATTTCCACAAGGGTCTTGATCTGGATCAAGCAATGGTTAAAAGAGTAGTCCCATTTTTGACGATGGACGGTGTGGTCTTTTGCCGCGTGACAGGTTGCCTCATAGCTCTACTCATGAACTGAAACACATTACCGGTGGGAGCGAGCCGGCTCGCGAAGCAGTGTGTCAGGCAGCAGAGGTGTCGACTGATACTCCATCATCACGAGCAGGCTTGCTCCCAAAGGGGAATGTCGGTGTTTTTGGAGATCGGTGTCTAGCTAACTAAATTTTCCCAGCCTGCAACTTCTGGTTACAGCTTGGTGATAATCTCGACCCTCACCTCGCTCAAGACCTGCCCTCAGATGCCCAGCCAAGCGCCCTTGCTGTTACGCCATCACCGCCCTTTTATCGCGTTCTGGCTGGCTCGGGTGTTTACCGCCAGCGGTTTTCAGATGCTCACCGTGGCCATCGGCTGGAATCTGTATCAACTGACCGGCAATGTGCTCGACCTGGGCTTGGTAGGGCTGGTGGAATTTGCTCCACGGGTTTTGTTCATGCTGCACACCGGGCACGTTGCGGACCGCTATGACCGGCGCAAGGTCGCGGCGATCTGCCAATCTCTGCAAGCGATGATTGCCCTCTCCCTGGCCATCGGCAGCGCAACCGACCATGTCACCCGCGAGATGATCTTCATCCTCGCGTTCCTGCTGGGGGCTGCGCGCTCCTTCGAGATGCCGACCACTCAGGCCCTGCTGCCGAGCATCGTGCCCAGCGCGCTGTTCCCCCGCGCCGTCGCCGCCGCGCAGTCGGCTCAACAATCAGCCACCATCGTCGCCCCGGCCCTTGGCGGTTTGCTCTATGCCTTCGGCAGCGTCTGGGTGTATGGCCCGACCGTGATCCTCTACCTCATTGCCTGCTTGTTGATGCTCAACCTGCCCGCCCGGCAAACACCGCTGAACAAGGGCAAGGCGACGCTGGACTCATTGCTCGCAGGCATCCGCTTCATTCGCAGTCGGCCGGACATTCTCGGGGCGATTTCCCTGGACCTGTTTGCGGTATTGCTCGGCGGGGCAACGGCACTGCTGCCGGTGTTCGCCAAAGACATCCTGTTGACTGGCCCCTGGGGCCTGGGTCTGTTGCGCTCAGCCCCGGCCGTCGGTGCGCTGCTGATGTCGCTGTACCTGGCGCGTTTTGCCGTGGAGCGCAAAGTCGGGCGGGTGATGTTCACGGCCGTCGGTGTGTTCGGCGTCGCGACCATCGCGTTCGGCCTCTCGACTTCGTTCTGGTTTTCCCTGGCCGTGCTGGTGGTGTTGGGCGCAGCGGACATGATCAGCATGGTGATCCGCGCCTCCTTCGTGCAACTGGAAACCCCGGACGAAATGCGCGGCCGGGTCAGCGCCGTGAACGGTTTGTTCATCGGTGCTTCGAACCAGTTGGGCGAGTTCGAATCCGGCCTCACCGCCCATTGGTTCGGCACCGTGCCGGCGGTGGTCATGGGCGGTATCGGCACGCTGGTGGTGACCGGGGCGTGGATCAAATTATTCCCGACCCTGGCCAATCGCGACCGCATGCATGTGTCGGAGGAAGAAGTGAAGGTCTGAAGCGGGTTCCGATCACAGTTTTGCCGACCAGGTGCAATACATAGATAGTGCTTTAAGTGTAATGTATCGCCTTACACTTCCACCCCATGATCAAATCCTTTCAACACAAAGGCCTTCGAGGCTTCTATGAAACAGGTTCGACTCGTGGGATTCGCGCAGACCATGCAAAGCGTCTGTCTCGAATGCTTCAGTTCATGGACCGTGCAGCGTTACCGGGCGACCTAGACCTGCCGGGATGGCGATTGCATCCACTGCGGGGTGAATTGGCCGAGTATTGGTCCCTGAGCGTTTCGGGGAATTGGCGAGTTATTTTTCGTTTTATCGGCTCGGATATCGAACTGGTCGACTATCTGGACTACCACTGACAGGAGGCAGGAAATGCCCATGCACAACCCGCCACACCCTGGCGAAACGCTTTTGACGGATGTATTGCCCGAGCTAGGCATCAGTGTCACAGAGCTGGCCCGCCACTTGGGGTTTGCTCGTCCACATCTTTCACGCGTACTGCATGGCCACGCGCCGATCAGTCCGGATTTGGCGGTACGTCTGGAGCGAGCCGGGATTGGCAAGGCGCGGATGTGGTTAGGGGTCCAGGCCGACTATGACCTCTGGCAAGCGGAGCATCGCGAGCAACCGGTTATCGAACCCATTGCCATCCACGCCTGACGCTTTTCAAACTACCAACTCCCCCGCCACAGCAGTCCGCGCGGCTGTACCGCACAGTTGCTCCACCAGCGCCAGCGCAAACGGCAGCGCCGCCCCCGATCCCTGGGCAGTGATGCAATTGCCGTCGACCACCACGGGCTGGTCGACAAAATTGCAGCCCGACAATTGATGGCTGGCCGATGGCAGGCAGGTCATGCGCCGCTGACGCAAGACGCCAAAGGCTTGCAACGCCAGCGCCGGGGATTCACCGATGCCGGCGAACAGGCGCCCGGCGGCGGCCTGGTCCTTGATCAACTGTTGCAGGGGTTGATGCGCGGCGAGGTGCTGGGAGCCCACCTCGCCTCCAGGCAATACGAGAAGGTCGAACGGCTGGGCCAGCAAGTCCACCAGCATTGCATCGGCGGTCAGGCGGGTACCGCGGGCACAAGTGATCATGCGTCGCCCCTCGATGCTCGCCGCCACCACCTCAACCTTGGCGCGGCGCAATACATCGATCAGGGTGACGGTTTGCAGGTCGTCGATGCCCTCGGCGAGGGTAATCAAAGCTCTATAGGTCATGGGCGCGGTCCACAGGATGATCTTTAAAGAGTAGTCAGCTTTCCTGACCCTTGTTCGAGCGCAGCCGTTACTTGATGTAAAGCTGTGTCGACATCGTGTTGCGGGGCGCGTTGATGGACGTGTTGCTGAAGGTGAAGATGCCGTCCTGCTTGCCCTTCAGATCGAAGATGTACAGATAGCCGACGGTTGTTTCTCCGGATGCGCACTCCTTCAGGTTGCCGGTTTGATAGGCACACACCGCCGTCCGGGTGCCGTCTACGTTAAAACCATCCAGCGCGACGTGCGGACTAAGGCTGCCATATCCAATTTCCAGAACGTAGACCTTGATGTCCGGACCACTGTGGTCGCAGCTCGTCTGCTCCTGTTTCTCGACAATGTTTTCAAGACCACAGCCCGGCGATTGGACCTTGATCACTTTCACCTGGCTCAACGGAGCCGCCATCGCCGCCGAAGCAGTTTGCGCCCCCAGCCACAACGCCATCGCGACGCCCACCACCGCAATCCCACGCTTTTT
This sequence comes from Pseudomonas sp. SG20052, assembly GCF_031766055.1. Lineage (NCBI taxonomy): Bacteria > Pseudomonadati > Pseudomonadota > Gammaproteobacteria > Pseudomonadales > Pseudomonadaceae > Pseudomonas > Pseudomonas sp. SG20052. Next base: position 5,869,218 of record NZ_CP134498.1, read on the forward strand.
AATGCACTTCATAACGCCCCCCCAAAACCAGCGCGCAGTATGGCTCACTTCGCTTTACGGCAAAACATCGACGACGATCGCAGCCATAAGCAGCCATAGCCCCACGCTGCTGGTATGATGCGCGGCTTTTTCCGGCCCACAGAAAATTACCAGGCGCTATCAGCGGTCTGTGCTTTGCTGTTGAGGTCGATACATTCACGGCGCCCGGCGCGCCACGGGGAGCAGACATGCTGGAAAGGCTGTTTCAACTCAAGGCACACAACACCAACGTGCGGACCGAGATTCTGGCGGGCGTCACGACCTTCTTGGCCATGGCCTACATTCTGTTCGTCAACCCGAGCATCCTCGGCGAGACCGGCATGGACAAGGGCGCGGTGTTTGTCGCGACCTGTCTGGCAGCAGCCATCGGCTCCACGGTGATGGGCCTGATCGCCAACTACCCGATCGCACTCGCGCCGGGCATGGGCCTGAACGCCTTCTTTACCTACACCGTGGTCCTGCACATGGGCCACACCTGGCAAGTGGCGCTGGGGGCGGTGTTCATCTCGGCGGTGCTGTTCTTCCTGCTGTCGATCTTCCGCATCCGCGAATGGATCATCAACAGCATCCCGCTGCCGCTGCGCTCAGCGATTGCCGCCGGTATCGGCCTGTTCCTGGCGCTGATCGCCCTGCATAACGCCGGCATCGTAGTCAGCAACCCGGCGACCATGGTTGGCCTCGGTGATTTGAAGCAACCCGCTCCGATCCTCGCGACCCTCGGTTTTGCCCTGATCGTTGCCCTCGAAGCGCTCGCCGTGCGCGGTGCGGTGCTGATCGGCATTCTGGTCGTGACCATCGCGTCCATCGCATTGGGCTTCACGCCGTTCGGCGGCGTGATGTCGATGCCGCCGTCCCTGGCGCCGACCTTCCTGCAACTGGACATCAAAGGTGCGCTCGACATCGGCCTGGTCAGCGTGATTTTCGCTTTCCTGTTCGTCGACCTGTTCGATAACTCCGGCACCCTCATCGGCGTCGCCAAGCGCGCCGGCCTGATGGGCAAGGACGGCCATATGCCGAAAATGGGCCGCGCCCTGATCGCCGACAGCACCGCGGCCATGGCCGGTTCGCTGCTGGGCACCTCGACCACCACCAGCTACATCGAATCCGCCGCTGGCGTGAGTGCCGGTGGCCGTACCGGCCTCACGGCCGTCGTGGTGGCGATCCTGTTCCTGCTGGCGCTGTTCTTCTCGCCGTTGGCCGCCAGCGTTCCGGCGTTCGCCACCGCACCGGCGCTGCTGTTCGTCGCGGTGTTGATGACATCCGGCCTGGCCGAAATAGACTGGGATGACATCACCGTCGCCGCACCGGTCGTGGTCACTACGCTGGCCATGCCGTTTACGTACTCCATCGCCAACGGCATCGCCTTCGGTTTCATCTCCTGGACCGCGATCAAGTTGCTGTCCGGCCGCGGCCGTGAGCTGAACCCGGCGCTGGTGATTCTTTCGATTCTGTTTGTGATCAAGTTGGGTTGGTTCAACGCATGACTTTTGATTCCCAGGCCTACGCCATTCAGCTCGAAGAAAAGGTCACGCGCCTGCGCGATCTGCTGGCCCCGTTCGATGCACCGGAACCTGCGGTGTTTGACTCGCCGCTGAAAAATTTCCGCCTGCGTGCCGAATTCCGCCTGTGGCGCGAAGGCGGTGATCGGCATTACGCGATGTTTTCCCAGGAAGACAAACGCACGCCGATCCTGATCGAAGCGTTCCCGATCGCCAGCCTGCGCATCAATGAACTGATGCCGCAGCTCAAGGCGGCCTGGAAGGCAAGTGCGGCGCTGAGCCACAAGCTGTTTCAGGTGGAGTTTCTGACCACCCTGGCCGGCGATGCGATGATCACCCTGTGCTATCACCGTCCACTGGATGAACACTGGCACGCGGCGGCATCGAAACTGGCCACCGACCTGAACGTCAGCGTTATCGGTCGTTCGAAAGGCAAACGCGAAGTGATTGGCCATGATTACGTGGTCGAGAAACTCGACGTCGGTGGTCGCACGTTCAGTTACCGTCAGCCCGAAGGTGCATTCACCCAGCCCAACGGCACCGTGAACCAGAAGATGCTCAACTGGGCTTACGACGCCCTCGGCGATCGCCCGGACGATTTGCTGGAGCTGTATTGCGGCAACGGCAACTTCACCCTGCCGCTGGCGACCCGTGTGCGCAAAGTGCTGGCCACGGAAATCAGCAAGACTTCGGTCAACGCCGCACTGAGCAACCTCAGCGAAAACGCTGTGGATAACGTCACCCTGGTGCGGTTGTCCGCAGAAGAGCTGACCGAAGCCCTGAATGAAGTTCGCCCGTTCCGTCGCCTGCAGGGGATCGACCTGAAGAGCTACGAATTCGGTAGCGTCTTCGTCGACCCGCCTCGCGCCGGCATGGACCCGGACACCTGCGAGCTGACCCGACGCTTCGACAACATCCTCTACATCTCCTGCAACCCGGAAACCCTGGCCGCCAACATCGCCCAGTTGCACGACACCCATCGCATCACCCAGTGCGCGATGTTCGACCAGTTTCCGTGGACACATCACATGGAATCCGGGGTGTTGCTGACCCGTCGTTGAAAGTCAGTCGCTTAGACAAATCAGCCGTCATCACGACGGCTTTTTTGTGGGTGCTCAATCGGTGACATCTGTCTTGCGCGGACGCCCGCCTTTTCGGCCATTGGCCCGCGCGGCCTCGGCTTTGGCGGCGCTGCTTTGGCGACCATTGCGCGAGGCGATGACCGAGGCAGCCATGTCCATCAACGGCTTGCTCGCCGAAATCATCCCAGCGATGGACACGTGCAGATCCTTGCCTTCATGGCACAGGGCGGTTCCGGAAAAGCCGACTTTGAGGTTTGCGAAATCCTCGACGTCGAAATCATCAAATTCCGGATAGTGCTGCACGGGCAGCAGCACGCCACTGCCATCAATGAAACTGACCGCCAGACAAGGCTTCACAAACCTCACCGAAGTCGACTGCAATCCGCTTTTCTGGCGCACTTGCCCACGCTGGATGGCTTCATCCAGCACGGCCTCGGTGACAGGTCGATCGGCCAGCATGCCTGCCTGTATCGTTTTCATAGTTGGATCTCCACACCCTCAGGAGCGCCGATCAGCGCCAACAGGGTCTTGTTCGTCTCGGGTTCATAGCAAGCCGAGCCAATCATCCAGGCCGTACTCGCAATCCTTTTTATCACCACGACTTCGCTGGCCTGCCAGTCCCAAATCTGATGATCAAGACAGACCGTGTGCAACTCGCCCCACCAGATGGCACGGGCGCGGCGCAAGTGGTCGGGTTGGCCGAGTGCGTGACGCAATCCTTCCAGCACGGCCACTGGCGGCCGATTTGAATGAGGAACCACATCCCACAGCTCGACGCTGTTGTGCCAAAAGCAGAATTTGAAGCGTGCGCTCCAGCTTCCGGCGTCCACATGTGCGTGAGGCGGACAGTGCTCATCACGCAACATGATCACCATTGAAAACCCTTTGTAGCTGAATAACCGCATACCAACCCATCCGTTAGGTTAAGGAATCCGAAGACCCGACATTCCCTGGAAAACCGACGATTGGCGCGACGCCAAATCGCCTTTACGCCTCTGAGACTAGCGCCAAGCCTCGCCTTGGACCGGTGGATAACGGCGCAAAATAGTAAGCAATCCTTTCGCCGCGCCCGCAAAAAAGCCGTCACGAGGACGGCTCTGCGGGCGTGTAACACCCTCATTCCGGCAGGTTTTTTCGATACTCGGTGGTGGTCATGCCGGCATAACCCCAGTTATCGGTGTCGACTTCTTCGATCACGATGTGGGTCAATTTCGGATCCTTGCCGAGGACTCGCTCCAAGGTGTCGGTAATCTCGGCGATGACTTGGGCTTTCTGCTCCCGGGTGACGCCGTCACGGGTAATACGCACGCTGACGAAAGGCATGATGCTGCTCCTGGCCGGTTATCAAAGAAGACGCCGGTCAAGTAAAGCACCGCCGGGCCGATTTCATCTACAGTGGCGAAATCCAGTCCCTCATTAACCCCCGGTGTCATCCATCATGCAGCGAGTATTCGACGATCTTCAGCTGGGCAGCATCGAACTGTTTTGCCTCGCCGCCGAGGCCGGCAGCTTTACGGCGGCCGCGTTGGTGGCGGGTGTCACACCGGCCGCCGTAAGTCGATCGGTGTCGCGCATGGAAGAACGTCTGGGCGTGCGGCTGTTTGCGCGTACCACCCGCAGCGTCAAGCTGACCGACAGCGGTCGCCGCTATTACGAGGAATGTCGTCAGGCCCTGGCGCAGTTGGTGGAGGCTCAGCGCGAGGTCATGGGCCAGCAACAGCAACCGTCCGGGACACTGCGCATCAGTATTCCCACGACGTATGCGCACCATCGGATCTTGCCGTTGTTGCCGGCATTCCGGGCGCGTTTTCCAGACGTGAAAGTCGAATCGCACATCAGCAATCGCAACATCGATTTTGTCGGCGAAGGCTATGACATGGCGATCCGCGTGCGGGCGATTCCGGATTCCGGGCTCATCGCCCGGCACCTTGAGGACGCCGCCCTGGTGATGATTGCCAGCCCCGATTACCTGAAGCGCGCGGGCACCCCGCAAAGCCTGGACGACCTTGCTCAGCACGAATGCATTCAATACGAATTGCCCAGCAGCGGTCGGCGCATTGCCTGGCTGTTCAACGACGACGGCGTCCCGCGGGAGATTCTTGCCGAGGGCAGCCTTAGTTGTTCTGACGACGTACTCGGCGGCGTGACCCTGGCCAAACACGGGGCGGGGCTTTTTCAAACCTACCGATTCATCGTTGAAAACGAACTGGCCGATGGCTCATTGGTGGAAGTGCTCAAGCCGTATGGCGGACGCTCGCGCCCCTTCACCCTGCTCTATCCACAGACCCGTCATATGCCGCTTAGACTGCGGGCATTTATCGATTTCCTGGTCGAGCATCTGCCGCGATAAGTCGTGCGACTGTCCGATCACCGCACACAAAACCTCAATGAAACCGCTCTTCAATTGACCGAACTAACCAGCTAGTACAATTTATCTCCACAGGCTGATCACCCCAGCCCATTCCAAAAATAATATGTGGAGAGACTTCGATGTCCCCTATCGTTCTGGTCCTCAACGGCCCGAATCTGAACCTGCTCGGCACCCGCGAACCGGCGACTTATGGTCACGAAACCCTGGCCGATATCTCTGCCCTGTGCGGGCGCGCCGCCGAAGAGTTCGGCCTGGCAGTGGAGTTTCGCCAAACCAACCATGAAGGCGAATTGCTTGACTGGATTCACGCGGCCCGTGGCCGTTGCGCCGGGATTGTCATCAACCCGGCGGCCTGGACGCACACGTCAGTCGCAATCCGCGATGCCTTGGTCGCCAGCGAATTGCCGGTGGTCGAAGTTCACCTGTCCAACGTTCACGCCCGCGAACCCTTCCGGCATCACTCCTTCGTTTCCGCCATTGCCACAGCGGTGATGGCCGGTTTCGGCAGCCATGGTTATCGCCTGGCGCTGGATTACTTCAGCCAACGTTTGAAGGGGTAAGCGCCGTGACTCAGAACAACGCGGTACTGGCCGGGCTGATCGGCGCCGGCATCCAGGCTTCCCGTACTCCGGCACTGCACGAGCATGAAGGTGATGCCCAGGGTTTGCGTTATCTGTATCGCTTGATCGACCTCGATCAGTTGAAACTCGACAGCAGCGCCCTGCCCGATCTGTTGATGGCCGCCGAACGCATGAACTTCACCGGCCTGAATATCACCTTCCCGTGCAAGCAGGCGATCATCCCGTTGCTCGACGAATTGTCGCCGGAAGCTCGCGGCATCGGGGCGGTGAACACGGTCGTGCTGAAGGACGGCAAGCGCATCGGCCACAACACCGATTGCCTCGGTTTTGCCGAGGGTTTTCGCCGGGGCTTGAAGGACGTTGCCCGCGAGCGTGTGGTCCAGATGGGCGCTGGCGGGGCCGGGGCGGCAGTGGCCCACGCGCTGTTGAGCGAAGGCGTACAGCTACTGAGTATTTTCGATGTGGAGATCAGCCGTGCGCAGTCCTTGGCGGACAATCTCAATCAACACTTCGGCGCTGGCCGGGCCGTGGCGGGGCATGATTTGCCGAGCACGCTGGGCCAGGCGGATGGGTTAGTGAACACCACGCCCATGGGCATGAAGAAACTGCCGGGCATGCCGGTTCCGGTGGAGTTGCTTCGGGCTGAGTTGTGGGTGGCGGAGATTGTTTATTTTCCGCTGGAAACCGAGTTGCTACGCAATGCCCGCGCCTTGGGTTGCCGAACGCTGGATGGCGGCAACATGGCGGTGTTTCAGGCGGTGAAGGCGTTTGAGTTGTTCAGTGGCGTGGTGCCGGATGCGCAGCGGATGTTGGCGCATTTTCAGAGCATGAATGGCTAAGGTTGAAAGTATGAGGGCTGCATCGCAGGCCAACGGGGCGATGCGGCGTTCCGACGCCCCCTCGCCACAGGTCAGGCCTGCAGGTATCGCAAAACCGACTCGCAGATCATTTCCCGATGACGCTGCTTGATGCTTTCGTCCGGCAAGTCGATCTGAAAAATCTCACCAAAGGTATGGCGGTTGGACACGCGATAAAAGCAGAACGAGCTGATCAGCAGATGCACATCCAGCGGCTCAAGCCCTGAACGGAATACGCCCTCTTCAGCCCCGCGACGCAAAATCACGCCCAGGGAATCGAGGATGGTGTTGTTCATCGCCTTGATCGCATCGGAACGCTTCACGTATTCCGCGTTGTGAATGTTCTCGATGCTGACGATGCGCACGAAATCGACGTTGCGGTCATGGTGGTCGAAGGTGAATTCCACCAGTCGCCGAATCGCCTCCACCGGCGCCAGTTCGGCCAGGTGCAGATGGTTTTCCGTGTTGCGGATGTCGCCGTAGAGTTTCTCCAGCACCTCGACGTACAGCTGTTCCTTACTGCCGAAGTAGTAATAAATCATGCGTTTTGAGGTGTGGATGCGCTCGGCGATGGCATCGACGCGAGCACCGGAAAGCCCTTGCTGGACGAATTCGACAATCGCCTCTTGAAGGATGTTCTCGCGGGTCTTTTCCGGGTTGTTCTTGCGACTCTTGCGGGGCCCGGCAATCGGTTCGGCGGGCACTGCGGAGAGTTCTGAAGTTATCGTCATTGCGGGCTCACGGCCATCACTGCACAGGCTGGCGATTATGGGCCGCCCCGCACAGTGAAGGAAGCCGCGCGGCAGCGGTTTGTCGCCGTGTTTACGATTTTCCTACAACTTTGCCAGACGTACCGCACCACTTCGGGATTTGGCCATGGCCGCCAGGCGTACCGCCACATTGGCCGCACCGTAACCGGCGTAGCCATTTTTGCGCTGGATGATTTCAAAGAAGAACCGCCCTTCGAACGGCTCCGTGTACACATGGAACAGCTCGCCGCCCTGGGCATCGCGGTCATACAGAACGTTGAAATACGCCAGTTCACTGAGGAATTCGTCGTCGAAATCGAACCGTGCAGCGAGGTCATCGTAATAGTTGAGCGGAATATCCAGCAGCGGCACGCCCGCCTCTTTGGCACGACTGACTTCGGCAAAGATGTCATCGCAATCAAACGCGATGTGATGCACGCCGGAGCCGCGATAACTCGACAGCGCGTGTGAGATCGCGGTGTTGCGGTTTTCGGAAATGTTCAGCGGCAGGCGAATCGAACTGTCACGACTGCGCAACGCTCGACTTTTCACCAACCCGTAAGGATCGGGCAGCACCACTTCGTCATCGGCTTCGAAATCCAGCAGGCTCTTATAGAACAGCACCCAACTGTCGAGACTGTCGGCCGGCAATGCCATCGCCATGTGGTCGATGCGTTTGAGGCCACCACCGGCCACGGCAGCCGGTTGCAGATGGAAATCAGTGCCGTAGACATCGGCGTCCTGATCCACCAGATAAATCAGGCTGCCATCCGGTGCGCGCACGGCAGCGAGCTCAAGTTCATTGGGACCGACCAGTCCGCGATACGGTTGCCCCTTGTAAGCCACGGCCCGAGCGAGCGCACTGGCGCTGTCCGTGACCCGCACGGCGGTGGCGCACAGCGACGGACCGTGCGCTTCGAAAAAACTGTGGGCAAACGAGTAAGGCTCGGAATTGAGGATCAGGTTGATGTCACCTTGACGCAGCAGGCTCACGCTCTTGGAGCGATGTTGCCCGGCCTTGACGAAACCCAGTCGCTCCAGCCAGTGGGAAAGCTTGGCGCCAAGGCTTTCGTCCACAGCGAATTCGAGAAACTCGATGCCGTTGTATTCGCTGGCCTTGGGCGTCTCGAACAGAATGTCGAGGCTGACCGCCGGTGTCGTTTCCTGTGCCAGACGCTGACGGGTTTTCTCCTCCAGATACAGCAACGAACGCAAACCGTCGGCGGCATTGGCCCGAGGCGGTGCGGCACGGAAACCGTCGTTGAAGATTTCCAGCGACAGCGGCCCGGTGTACCCACTCTTGATGATCGGAGCCAGGAAGCCCGGCAAATCGAATTCGCCCTGACCCGGGAAGCAGCGGAAATGTCGGCTCCACTCGAGCACGTCCATGGCCAGAATCGGTGCGTCGGCCATTTGTACGAAGAAGATTTTATCGCCAGGGATCTCGGCGATCGCACTCGGATCACCCTTGAGCGACAGCGTGTGAAAGCTGTCCAGCAGCACACCGAGGCTTGGGTGATCGGCCTGACGGACGATGTTCCACACCTGTTGCCAGGTGTTCACATGCCGGCCCCAGGCCAGCGCTTCGTAGCCGATCCGCAACCCGCGTGCGCCGGCGCGTTCGGCCAGCAGGCGCAAGTCGTCGATGAGGATATTTTCATCACCGATGGAATCGGCGGACGCGTTACTGCACACCAGCACCAGGTCGGTGCCCAGTTCCTGCATCAGGTCGAACTTGCGCTCGGCCCGTTCCAGATTGCGATGCAAACGGTCGCGGCGGCAGCCTTCAAAGTCCCGAAAGGGTTGAAACAGTGTGATCGCGATCCCGAGATCGGCGCACATCTGCTTGATTTCCCGCGGGCTGCCGTCGTAATAGAGAAGGTCGTTTTCGAAGATCTCCACACCGTCGAACCCGGCGGCGGCAATGGCTTCGAGTTTTTCCGGCAGGGTACCGCTCAAGGAAACGGTGGCAATGGAACGCTGCATATTTCGGCTCCCGGTGGTGGAGACAATCTTGTTAAAGGCGTCGCACCCTTTTTGCAGGAGCGAAGCTTGCTCGCGAAGGCGATCTTGAGGACGCCATCGCCGGCAAGCCTGGCTCCTACAGGGATCGCGTTTCTCTTGGGGGAATTATTGGCTTGGCGGTCGAACACAGCAATTTAAAGTGTACTACCCAGTTAGTTTTGCGTGCGATTATCGAACACAATGGCCCTTGGCGAATTGACGATTTTTCGTCCACTGCCCAACATCGACGACACATTGAGCCCGGTCACACACATCGGTCTCGATGACCAAAGACTCAGAACACCACATAAAAATAATCGGTGGCCTACATGACTCCTTCTCAAAGCTCTCCCGTGGAGCGTTCCTCCATGACTCCTGCCAGCGGCGGTATCGGCGACAAGATTCGCGGCGCCATGGCGGTCGGCAAGACCCGTTGGGGCATGCTGGCATTGGTGTTTTTTGCCACCACGCTCAACTACATCGACCGCGCTGCACTGGGCGTCATGCAGCCTATCCTCGCCAAGGAGATGAGCTGGACGGCGATGGACTACGCCAACATCAACTTCTGGTTCCAGGTCGGCTACGCCATCGGTTTCGTGCTGCAAGGCCGGTTGATCGATCGGGTCGGCGTGAAGCGCGTGTTCTTCTGCGCAGTGTTGCTCTGGAGCCTGGCGACCGGCGCCCACGGCCTGGCCACGTCGGCGGTCGGCTTCATGGTCTGCCGGTTCATCCTCGGTTTGACCGAAGCCGCCAACTACCCGGCTTGCGTGAAAACCACGCGCTTGTGGTTCCCGGCCGGCGAGCGCGCCGTGGCCACCGGCATCTTCAACGCCGGCACCAACGTCGGCGCAATGTTCACGCCGATGCTGCTGCCGCTGATCCTGCACGTGTGGGGCTGGCAAGCCGCGTTCCTGTGCATGGCGTCACTGGGCGGGATCTGGTTGCTGTTCTGGGGTTTGAAGTACTTCAACCCGGAAGACCATCCGAGCGTCAAACAATCGGAACTGGACTACATCCAGAAGGAAGTCGAGCCGGAGCAGACCCGTGTACCGTTCTCGAAAATCCTGCGCATGCGTGGCACCTGGGCCTTCGCCCTCGCCTACTCCATCACCGCACCGGTGTTCTGGTTCTACCTGTACTGGCTGCCGCCGTTTCTCAATCAGCAATACAACCTGGGGATCAACGTGACCCAGATGGGTATCCCGCTGATCATCATCTACCTGACTGCAGACTTCGGCAGCGTCGGCGGCGGGATCCTGTCCTCGCTCCTGATCGGCCGCGGCATGAATCCGATCAAGGCGCGCCTGTTGTCCATGTTCCTGTTCGCCTGCTGCATCGTCGGCGTAATCATGGCGGCGGGTTCGAGCAGTCTGTGGGTCGCGGTGTTCGCCATCTCTCTGGCCATCGGTGCGCACCAAGCCTGGACCGCCAACATCTGGAGCCTGGTGATGGACTACACGCCTAAACACATGATGAGTACGGTATTTGGCTTCGGCGGCATGTGCGCAGCCATCGGCGGTATGTTCATGACTCAGTTGGTCGGCCACATCCTGACGGTCACCAACAACAACTACACCGTGCTGTTCACCCTGATTCCGGCGATGTACTTCATTGCCCTGACCTGGATGTACTTCATGGCACCGCGCAAGATTCCTACTGTCACCGAGTAAAGTCCCCTCCCTTGGCAGGCCTGGTTCCAGGCCTGCCTGTTTGATTTTCCTACCGACGACTCTGTTGCCACGCCGCCGCCAACCCGCTGCAGCAAATCACCGCGATCCCGATCACTGTGGTCAGGGTCGGTGTGTGGGAGAACAGCAGCCAGCCCAGCAAACCGGCAAAGACGATCTGGCAGTAACCGAACGGCGCCAACAACGCGGGCGCGGCGTGGCGGAAGGCCTGAGTCAGAAACAAATGCGCGGTCATACCGCAGGTCCCCAGCGCCACCATCATGAAACCATGCCCCAGTGTCGGCACTTGCCAGAAGAACGGCACCAGCGCGCTCATCACCAGGGTGTTGCACAAGCCGGCGAAGAAGTTGCTGGTGGTCGGGCTGTCGATGTTGCTGAGCTTGCGAGTGAGCAACTGATAAAAGCAGAAAAACAGCGCTGAACAGAGCGGCAGCAACACCGCCGGCGTGAACAGATCGCCACCGGGGTGGACGATGATCAATACGCCGACAAACCCGCAAATCACCGCGATCCATTGGCCACGTGTCACGCGCTCCCCCAACAGCGGCACCGAGAGCGCAGTCACCAGAACCGGCGCAAGAAAGTTGACCGCCGTCGCTTCAGCCAACGGGATGTACTGCAGGCCGGTGGTAAAAAACAAACTGGTGCCCAACAGGCACAACGCCCTCACCAACTGCAGCATCGGTCGTTTGGTCCGTAGGACGCGCAACCCGGACTGCGGCAGAAAAATCCCGGCCATCAACAAGGTGTGCACCACATAACGAGCCCAGACCACCATCACGATCGGATAGAAGCCCGAGAGGTATTTCGAAAAAGCGTCATGGCTGGAAAACAGGAAAGTGGCGACGACAATCAGCAAAATCCCTTTGAAGGGCTGGTTAACGCCGGAGAGCGGAGTGCTGGCGGTCATGGGTTTCCCTTGAGAAGTGAAACGTGTCTCGGGCGGCGAGCTCCAATAATTTAGAACCTGGTTCCAGATTCCAACACAAGCTTCAGCCGAAAGTGTTCGAATACCGCACAGTTTCACGATCAATAAAAATCAACCGTGGGAGTGAGCCTGCTCGCGATGGCGGACTGACATTCAACATTTGAGCTATTTGAAAGTTCACTTTCGCGAGCAGGCTCGCTCCCCATAAATTAGCTGAACAACTCCGACGCCAGACTCGCCGCCGCCAGTTCCTCGGTATACCTCAACAACAGCGGCGCCAATTCATGCAACCGCGCCCCCGGCATCCGCGCACTCGGTCCGGCGATGCTCAGCACACCGATCACACGACCCTCGCTCGGGTGCCGCACCACCGCCGCGATCGCCGAGGTGCCCACCGCCGAGCTTTCCTCGACCCAGGCATAGCCCTGCTCCCGTGCCAAACGCAGACGCTCGAGCAGTTCAATGTTGGATCGCGGAGCATTCGGCCCGAGGTCTTTTGGCTGCTCGCCGCCCTGGCGCTCAACCAGCGACAACGCTTCGGCATCGCTCATGCACGCCAGCCACGCATGGCCCGACGCGGTATAAAACAACGGCGCATCGCGACCCATTTCCGGGTCGTAGCGCAGGCCGGAACGGGCCCCCTGGGACTTGGCAATCCAGATCTGCCGCTCGCCTTCAATCACCCCCAAACGCACCAACTCCCCGGTGTCCTGGGCCAGGCGATCCAGCACTGGCTGAACGATATCGGCGCCGCTGCCCGACAAATAACGAAACCCCATCGCCACCAGTTTGGTGGACAAGTGATACCGCAGGTTCTCCGGATTCTGCCGCACATAACCCAACCTGATCAGTTCCGCGAGCAGGCGGTGAGTTGCGCTTTTCGGGATATCCAGTTGCTCCGCGAGCATCTGCATCGGCAAACCGCGAGGGTCACTGGTGAGACTTTCGAGCACATTGAAGACACGTTCGATCTGACTGCCGGCCATGGGAGGTTCCACCTACAATTTGCCTGATTCTAGAAGATGAACCCTGTAATGCGAAATCTGGAACCCGATGCTCGACAGACCCGCGGGTCGCCCGTTCGATAAAAATCCGCGCCCTGACGGAATTCAATGGGTGATCCATGTTCCTACAGTCAGCGATTCTTCCGGCCAGTGAACGAAATGCCGGACAGCCGGACTGGCGCCGCCCCCCCACACCAGCAACACTCATCACCACGGACAATCAGAGGATTCCCACATGCTATGGAAAAAAGGCCGACGCAGCGACAACGTGGTCGACGCCCGTGGTGATGATGCCGGCAGCGGTGGCGGTGGGATGCGTTTTGGTGGCGGCAAAGGCCTGAGCCTGACCGCGATCATCCTGATTGTGGGGATCGGCTGGCTCACCGGCCAGGACCCGATGCAAATCCTCGGGCAACTGACCGGACAAATGACCGAGCAATCGGCACCGGCCACCAACCAGAGCCGCAAGGCGCCGCCGGCCAACGATGAAGGGGCCGAATTCGTGCGCTCGATCCTCGGCGATACCGAAGACACCTGGGGCCAGATTTTCCAGCAGGCCGGTCGGCAGTATAAAAACCCGACGCTGGTGCTGTTCAGCAACCGGGTTAATTCGGCCTGTGGTCTGGCGACATCGGCGACCGGACCGTTCTATTGCCCCGCCGACCAGAAGGTCTACTTGGACATGGCTTTTTTCCAGGAAATGTCACAACGCTTTTCCGCGGCCGGTGACTTCGCTCAGGCCTACGTGATCGCTCATGAAGTCGGACACCACGTTCAGACATTGCTCGGCGTTTCCGCGAAAATTCAGACAGCTCGCCAGCAAGGCCGGCAGATGGAAGGTGATGGCGGCTTGTTGGTGCGTCAGGAGTTGCAGGCCGATTGCCTGGCCGGTGTCTGGGCCAACAATGCGCAGCAGCGTCTGAACTGGCTGGAACCGGGTGACATCGAAGAAGCCTTGAACGCGGCCAACGCCATCGGCGATGACCGTTTGCAACAACAGGGGCAGGGTCGGGTGGTACCGGACTCGTTTACCCACGGCACATCGGCGCAAAGGGTGCGCTGGTTCAAAACCGGATTTGCGCAAGGCCAGGTGGGCCAGTGCGATACCTTTGCGGCGAAAAACCTTTAAATGAATAAGTGGTTGTTGATGTTGTTGTTCACCTGCGCGAGCACCCAGGCTGCGGAGCAAGGCGTCAAAGAGCTCAGCCCCGGGCGGTTGTTGTTGAAAGAAGGTGAGATGGCGGTGAGCCTCGGCCCGGCGCCCGCGAAAATCGAACGCGTGCTGATCATCATCCATGGTCGTCTGCGCAACGCTGAAACCTATCGCCAGAGCGCCGAGCGCGCAGCGGAACTGGCCGGGCAAAGTGCAAGCACCCTGGTGATCGCGCCGCAATTCCTCAACGAAACCGACATCGCACTTCATCCTGTGGCAGACACGGTGTTGCGCTGGCAGGGCAATGACTGGATGGCAGGAGGTTTATCCACCGCTCCTTTTGCGCTGAGTTCCTTTGCAGCCCTCGATCAAATCATCGAGCGAGTCGGCGACCATCGACAGTTTCCGGACGTGAAGCAAATCATCCTCGCCGGCCACTCCGGTGGCGCTCAGGTGGTGCAGCGATATGCGTTGCTGGCCCGCGAGCAACCGGCCTTGACGGCCGCCGGCGTGAAGCTTCGCTACGTGGTCGCCAACCCTTCGTCCTATGCGTATTTCAATGAGCAGCGGCCAGTGGCGTTCAACCATGCGGCGTGCCCCGGTTTCAATCGCTGGAAATACGGGCTGATGGATTTACCGGTATATGCCAGTGGGCAAACGGCACCACAGATTGAAGGAAATTACGTCAAACGGGACGTGACTTATCTGCTCGGGCAGCAAGACACCGACCCGCAGCATCCGGCGCTGGACAAAAGTTGCGAGGCCGAAGCCCAAGGAGCCTATCGTCTGGTTCGCGGGAAGAATTTTTTCAATTACCTGCTGCGTCGTAATCCGAAAGGGGTGAATCAGCGGCTGGTTGAAGTGCCGGGGGTCGGGCATAACGGGGATGGGATGCTGACGTCACCGGAGGGGCAGAAGGTATTGTTTGGTCAGTGAGTTTGTATGGCCTGATCTGACGTCTTCGCGGGCAAGCCTCGCTCCTGCAAGGGCAGCGCGCCCCACTGTAGGAGCGAGGCTTGCCGGCGAAGAAGCCCTCAAGCCGAAAGCATCTCCCGCAACACCGCACAATCCGCCGCATGCCAATCCGTCAGCTCCGGCCAAGGGTTATCCGGCAGATTCACCAACACCGTCCGCGCCCCCGCCGCTCGGCCGCAATCCAGATCAAAGCGGTAATCACCGACCATCACCATCTCGCTCGCCGGCACGTGCCAGGCCTCGGCCAGTTTCAATAAACCACCGGGATGCGGTTTAGCCGGTGCTTCATCACGCCCCAGCACATCCTCCACGGCAAAACAGTCAGCCAGGCCGATCGCTTCCAGGGTTACGTGCGCCAGCTCCCGGGCATTGCGCGTGAGAATGCCAAGACGATAACCGCGCCCGGCCAACTCCCGCACCAGCTCCACCGCACCCGGCGCCGGTTTCGAACCCAGCGCCAAGTCCCGTTCGTGCTCCAGCAGCCAAGCATGCTTGGCGGCCGCTTCATCGGCCGGCAGCGCCGCGAGGTGGGTCAGGATGTCGTCTTCGGCGGGAATCGCCAACGCCACGCGGATCGCCGCGAAGTCATGCACGGCCACCGTCAGGGTGCCGTCCATGTCGAACACCCAGTGCCGCACCTCGGCCAGGCTCATGCCCAATCCTTGCGGTGACGGATCAAGCCTTCCTGAGTCACCGAAGCCACCAGTTGACCGGCGCGGTTGAACACGCTGCCGCGGGAGAAACCACGAGAATTACCGGCCCATGGGCTGTCCATTGCGTACAGCAACCAGTCATCGGCGCGCAGATCGGCATGGAACCACAGCGCATGATCGAGGCTGGCGACTTGCATGTCTTTCTGCCAGACCGATTTGCCATGGGGCTGCATCGAGGTGGTCAGCAGACCGAAGTCCGAGGCGTAGGCCAGCAGGTATTTGTGCAACGCCGGAGAGTCGGCCAAAGCACCGTCGGCGCGAAACCAGACGTACTTGACCGGATCGGACGGTTGCGGGTTGTAGGGATCTTTCTCGGTGATCGGTCGGAATTCGATCGGCTTGGGGCACAGAAATTTCTCGCGCATGTGCTCAGGGATCAGGTGCGCACGCTGCTGGGTGAGTTCCAGTTCCGAGGGCAGGTTTTCCGGGCCGACCACGGTCGGCATCTCGGCCTGATGCTCGAAGCCTTTTTCGTCGTACTGGAACGAGGCGCTGCAGGTAAAGATCGGGTTGCCTTTCTGGATCGCCGTCACCCGACGCGTGCTGAAACTGCCGCCATCACGCACCCGGTCAACCTGATACACCACAGGCAACGCGGAATCGCCCGGGCGCAGGAAATAACCGTGCATCGAATGCACATGGCGCGCTTCTTCGACTGTCTGACTGGCCGCCGACAACGACTGACCGATCACCTGACCGCCGAACAACTGACGAAAACCCAGGTCCTGACTGCGGCCACGAAACAGGTTTTCTTCGATCGGTTCCAGGGTCAGCAAATCGACCAGATCATCCAACACTTGGCTCATTCAGACTCTCCTCACACAAAGCTTGCCGCGCAGTCTTGGCTGCGGCGGTCGATTCAGTTTATGGCCAGGGCCCATGGCAGCCATTGTAAACGTCCGTGACTGCTTATCCATGCAAGGTTTGCAGCCATTGTTCACGGGAGATGCGATACAGCACATGGTGACGCAGGGGATGATCGGCCGCGAGCTTGGGATGGTCAAAGTCATCGGCTGAATCATGGTGCATGCCGATCGCCTGCATGACTTTTTCCGAAGGCAGGTTGTCTTTGGCGGTAAACGACACGACTTCTTGCAGCGCCAACCGATCAAAGCCGCAGCGCAGAGCGGTCCACGCCGCCTCACTGGCATAACCCAAGCCCCAATGCTCGCGCGCCAGGCGCCAGCCGATTTCGGTCGCAGGGGTGAACGGCGCATCGAAACCAACCACACCGAGGCCGGTGAAACCGATGAATGCCCCGGTGTCCTTGCGCTCCAGCGCCCAGAGACCAAAGCCATGTTCGGCAAAATGCCCGCGAATCCGCCCGATCAGCGACGCACTTTCCAGACGACTTAAAGGCGCCGGAAAATATCGCATCACCTGTGGATCGGCGCACATCGCCGCAAACTCCGGCAAATCCTCATCGCGCCACTGCCGCAACAGCAGTCGTGCGCTCTCGAGTTCCAGTATCGGCTCCATCTTTGCTCCCCTTTCCATGCCGCAAGTCTACAACGCTGGTAGGATCCTTCACTCATTCCTACCTGAATTCGTTATGCCGCTGCCGCTGATCTACCACGAAGACTACAGCCCCGAATTCCCGGCGGATCACCGCTTTCCCATGGACAAATTTCGCCTGCTGCGCGATCACTTGGTGGACAGCGGCCTGACCCGGGACGCCGACCTGCTGCGCCCGGAGCTCTGCCCCCCGGAGATTCTCGCCCTCGCCCATGACGCTGCCTATATCGAACGCTACATGAGCGGCGAGTTGTCCCGCGAAGACCAGCGGCGCCTCGGCCTGCCCTGGAGCGAAGCGCTGGCCCGACGCACCGTGCGGGCGGTCGGCGGATCGTTGCTTGCGGCAGAACAGGCGCTGGAACATGGGCTGGCCTGTCATTTGGCCGGAGGCACCCATCACGCGCATTACGACTATCCGGCGGGTTTCTGCATCTTCAATGACCTGGCGGTGATCAGCCATTTCCTGCTGGAAAGCGGCCGTGTGAATCGGGTGCTGATCTTCGATTGCGACGTGCACCAGGGCGACGGGACTGCACGGATTCTGCACAACACCCCGGAGGCCGTGACTGTTTCCCTGCACTGCGAAAAGAATTTTCCTGCACGCAAGGCTGAAAGCGACTGGGACATCCCGTTGCCCAAAGGCATGGGCGATGCCGATTACCTGAAGGTGGTGGATGACGCGCTGAATTATTTGCTACCGCTCTACCAACCGGATCTGGTGTTGTATGACGCCGGCGTCGACGTGCACAAGGACGACGCCCTCGGTTACCTGAAGCTGACCGACGAAGGCGTGGCCGCTCGCGATGAAAGCGTGATGCGCCACTGCCTGGGTCGGGATATTCCGGTGGTAGGAGTGATTGGCGGCGGCTACAGCAAGGACCGCCAGGCCCTGGCGCGCCGCCACGGCATCCTGCATCACAGCGCGCAACGGGTCTGGCAGTCATCAGGGTGTCATTGAGGTGTGAGTCTTTACCCACAATGCCTGTGGAACTGCCTGTGGATAACCTGAGTGAAAGGGTCTGCAGGCCATGCTTCATATAGCATGCAGAGCACTGGTTGTTTTTTGATCACTATTTTATGAACACCCCGGAACCAATGTGGGAGCGAGCCTGCTCGCGATGAGTCCATCACATCCAACATCGATGTCGACTGACCCACCGCCATCGCGAGCAGGCTCACTCCCACAGGGATCTGTGCTGATAGAATGCCCGGCTTATTCCGCCGAACCGCAGCGCACTCCATGACCCAGCCCTCGACCTCCTCCCCTTCTCACGTCGCCATCATCGGCGGCGGCCCCGCCGGTCTGATGGCGGCCGAAGTGCTGAGCCAGGCCGGGATCAAGGTCGACCTGTACGACGGCATGCCGTCGGTGGGGCGAAAATTCCTGCTGGCCGGTGTCGGCGGCATGAACATCACCCATTCCGAAGCCTACCCGGCGTTTCTCTCGCGCTATGCCGAACGCGCGCCGCAGATTGCCCCGCTGCTTCGCTCATTCGGCGCTGATGCGTTGTGCCAGTGGATTCATGACCTGGGCATCGAAACCTTCGTCGGCAGCTCCGGCCGGGTGTTTCCGACCGACATGAAAGCCGCACCCCTGCTGCGCGCCTGGCTCAAGCGTCTGCGCGAGGCCGGCGTCGTTATCCACACCCGCCACCGCTGGCTCGGCTGGGATGACCATGGTGGGTTACGCATCGACAGCCCCGATGGCGAAACCATCATCAAGCCCGACGCCACCTTGCTGGCCCTCGGCGGAGGCAGCTGGTCACGCCTTGGTTCGGACGGCGCGTGGATGCTGCCATTGGAGCAGCGAGGCGTAGGACTGATGCCGTTGCAACCGAGCAATTGCGGCTTCGAGGTGCAGGCCTGGAGCGAGTTGATGGTCAGCAAATTTGCTGGCGCGCCGCTGAAGAACATCGCCATCGGCCTCAATGACGACGTGCCGCGCTTGGGCGAATGCGTGATCACCGCGACCGGGATCGAAGGCAGCTTGATCTACGCCCTCTCGGCACCGATTCGCGAGGCCATCAATCAGCACGGCTCCGCCACCGTTCATCTTGACCTGTTGCCGGGCCGGCCTGTGGATAAAGTTCAGGCGGCGCTGAGCAAACCCCGTGGCTCCCGCTCCATGTCCAAACACCTGCACAGCCAGCTCGGGATCGATGGGGTGAAAGCGGCGTTGCTACGCGAACTCACACCGGCCGAAAGCTTTGCTGATCCGGCGTTGCTGGCCAGGGCGATCAAGGCGTTGCCCCTGATGCTGGTTAAAACCCGTCCACTGGACGAGGCCATCAGCAGCGCCGGAGGCGTGATGTTCGAGTCGATGGATGAACGGCTGATGCTCAAGCAATTGCCTGGGGTGTTCTGCGCGGGGGAAATGCTCGATTGGGAAGCGCCGACCGGCGGCTATCTGCTGACCGCGTGTTTCGCCAGTGGGCGTGCGGCGGGTTTGGGGATGGTGGAGTGGTTGAAGCGCAAGGCTTGAAACCGAGGCGCGCCCTTCGCGGGCAAGCCTCGCTCCTACGGATGATCATTCCCACGCTCTGCGTGGGAATGCCTCTTCGGACGCTCCGCGTTCGGCTTTGAAGGGACGCGGAGCGCCCCGGGCTGCATTCCCACGCAGAGCGTGGGAACGATCTTTACGAGATCAAGGCTTCTTCTTACGCGGCCCAGTGTTAAACACCGGCACTTTGCGCACAGGCTTGATCGAAGGCTCCGGCGCCGAAGCATCCCCACTCTCGACCCACTTACCCAGATTGCGTTTACCGCCACCGGAGGTCTTCGGCTTCTTCGGTTTTTTCGGCTTCTTGACGACCTGACCGCTGGCGTCGGTATCCGGCACCCGGTGCTCAGGTTCGAAGTCATGTTCCATCTGCCGTGGCAATGTCTGACGGGTCAACGTCTCGATGGCCGACAGCAGATTCACTTCATCGGCACACACCAGCGAAATGGCCTGCCCGCTTGCACCCGCGCGACCGGTACGACCGATCCGGTGGATGTAGTCCTCCGCCACGATCGGCAGGTCGAAGTTGACCACCAATGGCAAATCTTCGATATCCAGACCACGGGCCGCAACGTCGGTGGCCACAAGAATCTGCACTTCACTGGCCTTGAACCGGTCCAGCGCACGCTGACGGGTTGCCTGCGGTTTGTCGCCGTGGATGCCGTCGGCATTGATGCCCAGGCCCTGGAGTTTTTCCACCAGCGCGTCCACACCATTGCGGGTCTTGGCGAACACCAGCACCTGCTTCCACTTGCCCTTGCGCATCAAGTGAACGAACAGTTCAGGCTTGCGCTTCTTGTCCACCACCACGACCCACTGCTTGACGGTGCTGGCAGCGACGTTGCGCGGGCTGACTTCGATGCTCAGCGGATCGTTGAGCATTTGTCCAGCCAGCAAGCGGATCGCGTCGGAGAACGTCGCGGAGAACAGCAGCGTCTGACGTTGCTTGGGCAGCACGCGATAGATATTCCCCAGCTCCTCGGAGAAACCCAGATCAAGCATGCGATCGGCTTCGTCCAGAATCAGGGTTTGCAGCTGATTGAACTTGAGGGCCTTCTGGCGATACAGATCGAGCAAACGACCCGGCGTCGCCACCAGCACGTCAACACCCTTGCGCAGCTTCATCATTTGCGGGTTGATGCTGACGCCGCCGTACACGGCATAAGTGCTCAACGGCAGGTTCTCGGCGTACTGACGCACGGCTTCGTGAACCTGTTCGGCCAGTTCGCGGGTCGGCACCAGGATCAGTGCGCGCACCGAGTTAGACGCCACTTTCGGCCCTTCCATGGCCAACAATTGCAGGAGCGGCAGCGCGAAGCCGGCGGTCTTGCCAGTGCCGGTCTGGGCGGCGGCCATCAGGTCGCGACCGGCCAGCACCGCCGGAATGGCTTGCGCCTGAACCGGCGTCGGGGTCTGGTAGCCGAGCGTCTCGAGAGAGCGCAGCAAGGGTTCGATCAGGCCAAGGGTGGCGAAAGTCATGGGATTACCGTAGGAAAATTCAGCGCGGGTTTTTCAAAACAAGTGTGCGAAAAAGATGCAATGCCGCGCAGTTTACCCTAATTCACACTCGATTCTGTCTGCACCACAGCAGCAGGTCGTTCCGGTGCCCGACGCCACTGCGGCAATCCGATCAACACCACAGCACTGATAATCACCAACATGGCCAGCGCTTCTTCGATGCCAATGGTCTCCCCGGCAAATACGATCCCCAGCAACACCGCGACCGCAGGGTTGACGTAGGCATAACTGGTCGCCGCCGCCGGACGCACGTTTTTCAACAGGTACATGTAAGCGTTGAAGGCGATGATCGAACCGAAGAAGGTCAGGTAGGCCAGGGCTGCCCAGCCTTCGACCGGCGGCATCGCCTGCAGATGCTCGCCGCTCAGCGCGCTGCCGATCAGCAATGCCACGCCGCCCACCAGCATTTCCACGGCACTGGCCATGGCGCCCTGAGGCAATGGCAATTGTTTGCTCCAGACCGAGCCGAACGCCCAGGACGCGGCCGCGAACACCAGCAACGCCGCACCCAGCGGGCTCGATTGCAGGTTGGAACCGAGATTGAGCATGGCAATGCCGATCAGCCCGAGCACAATGCCGGCCCATTCGAGACGGGTATTGCGCGCGCCCCAGAAATAGCCGCAGAGCAAGGTAAACAGCGGCACTGTCGCCACCGCCAGTGCCGCAACACCGGAAGCGACACCTGTGTGTTCGGCCACACTGACCGCGCCGTTACCGCACGTCAGCAGCAAAATTCCGATGATCCCGGCGGCTTTCCACTGCGCCCAGGTCGGGGCCGGTGCCCCGCGCCAGCGCAGGAAGGCGTACATCAAACTCCCGGCGATCACGAAACGGATGCCGGCGAGCAGCAACGGCGGCCAGTACGCCACGCCGATGCGGATCACCAGGTAAGTCGAGCCCCAAATCACGTACAACGCGAAAAAGGCGGCGATCAACGGTAAGGGGAAACGACGTAAGCCAGGCATGGGCAGCTCGATGACAGGACAATGTGAACGGCTATTCTAGAAAGGCCAGCGGCTTAAAATAAGTTACAAAACCTGTTTATAGCGCCGGTACACTTTTCAAAACACGGAGATTGACGCTATAAGCCGTGTTTTCGAAAGTCAGTCATTTTTCAGGTATACGACGATGGATAAATACGACCGCATGCTGCTCAGCGCCCTGCTGGAAAACGGCCGTGCGTCCTACGCCGACCTGGCGCGCAAGGTCAACCTGTCCGCCCCGGCCGTGGCCGAGCGCGTGGCCAAACTCGAAGCCAGCGGGGTGATTACCGGTTACCAGGCGAAAGTCGACATGGCCAAGCTTGGGCTGCCGATCCAGTGCGTGATCGAGTTGCGCCTGAACCAGCATGGAAATCAAAAAGCCTACGACGACCTGATCAAAATCCCACAACTGACGGAATGCCACCGGGTCACGGGTGATCCGTGCGTGATCATGCAGGCTGCGGTGGGTTCGATGCCGGAGCTGGAAGAGCTGATCAACCGGATCGCCAAGTTCGGGTTCAGCAAGACCTCGATTGTGCTGTCGAGCGCGATAGAGAAGCGCGTGCCGCTGGGGCAACTGGAAGGCAACAGCAAAGTCTGAAAACGGCGCAGTCCCTGTAGGAGCGAGCCTGCTCGCGATAGCGGAGTATCAGTCGACATCAACGTTGAATGATAAATCGCTATCGCGAGCAGGCTCACTCCCACAGGGGATTTGCAGTGCTTTCAGAACCCGCGATGGCGCTTAAGGCCAGGTGCGACGTCAGGTTGGCCGCCATTTCAGCATCGGCCATGGCCCGGTGAGCCTGTCCACAACCCCACCCCCACGGATGTCACCTGATTCCTGTGGGAGCGGCGGTGCGACGATTCGACTTGCCCGCGAAGCGATCTGTCAGACGCCGCAGTAACTTGCAGGCAACAAGCCCGGCATATCCCGCAGGCGCACCCAAGGTTCTTTGCGCCAATGCAGCAGCCGCAGCGTTCCTCCCGCCCATTCCATCGCCCGCATATGCGGCGCTTGATTCGAAATGGACCCCGCATCTTCCCGCAGCATCGGCACCACGTCGTGTGTCAGCCAACGCCGTAAATGGCGGTTCTCCGGGCAGTAGTGATAGACCAGCATCGCGTACACGCCGGACTCGCTAAGCATCAGTGTCTCTTGCGAGCCATCGTTTCCAGACAGTCGCATCACTTGCCGCTGATCCAAATCAAGCTTGAGCGCTTGCCGTCCGTTTAGCTCCACCCCCATCAGCCGCCCGATATCGCGAGCACAGAACCAAGCCTCTGCATGCAGCAACAGGGCTCGCAGCTGGATGTGATGACGGATGAATGTTTTGGGGATGAGGTGAGCTGCGCTCGTAGCTGATTGCGCAGAGTCTTCGGGGGGATTGGGGGTAACTTTGATCATGGCGAATCTCCTGAGAAAGTCGGAGCTGCCAGCATCACTTGCAGATGATGGGTGGCAGCTATGCGCGGGTCTGCAAGACCGAGTAGGAGACCACCCCGGCAGACCCGAAGGTCTCCCGCACACAGCTACCATAAATCGATGGTCGCTCATTAAAGCGACGCGATTATAGGTGCGCCGGTGGTCTCATAACAAACTGTCGGCGGGCTTGCAGACCCGGTCGCTGAATTGGCAGCGACAGTCAAAAGGTTATCGATGCCACAGATGAGGGGCAAGACAGACATTCCCTATTATTCGGTAGGACCGATCATCAAACCGGAGGCGTCCTTAAACACTCCAGTCCCCCTGTGCAAATGCGAAATCTCCATTTCGAAATAGTTTTCGTCCACCTTGAGCGCTGAAATTTCGTGCAACTGAGCAAGGTCAAAAACCTCGATACACTGCAGCAGTAAAGCTGTCGTGGTCTCGAAATTCTGCCTATGGGAGGAAGCTGAACACCCTCCGATCAAAGCCCATTGGCTCTCTACAAAGAAAAACAGCCATCTGCAGCTAAATCTCCAGCACAACGACAGCAGCTATGCAAAAATGCCGTCCAAAAGCTGCATTGAAGCTACATTTTCAGGGAAAGAAGCTAGGACTTAAGTCCGTCCACTGCTTAGAGCCGCAGCAAAATTAATACGCCTCAACACATAATGTGATGAGGCTGGGAGATAATAAATGGCACGGGCCGACTTACTTGTTAGCCTTGTTCAGTCTGGTATACGAGGCGACAAGACTAAATTACGAAAGGTGACGGAAGCATTAATTGCTGAAGAGCGCTCGAAACAGCATAAGATTCTTGCAGACAGATTAGAAAGTGTTCTGAATAACACTCCAGACACTCCTTCCATTGCGCCCACAAATACTATTACAGTGGCGAATCGTCAGCCTGATTTTTTCAGCGAAAAAATCCCACAACGAAAAATCGAAGACTTAATACTTCCGAAAGATGTTTCAGACGTATGCAGAAGCTTAGTCCAAGAACACCATCGAGTTGAATTGCTGCGATCTTACAACTTAGAGCCTAGAAACAGAGTTTTGCTGATTGGACCGCCAGGAAACGGAAAAACCTCACTAGCCGAAGCTATCGCAGAAGCACTCATGGTTCCCCTGTTAGTTGTTCGCTATGAAAACATAATAGGCACCTATCTTGGCGAGACAGCAGTACGTTTGCGCAATCTTTTTGATTATGCCGCAAGCAGGAAATGTGTACTCTTTTTTGATGAATTTGAGACTCTCGGCAAAGAGAGAGGCGACACTCATGAAACTGGCGAAATAAAACGAGTTGTAAGTTCACTATTATTGCAAATAGACAATCTACCGAGCCACGTAGTGGTCATCGGCGCGACCAACCATGCAGAATTGCTTGATCGCGCTGTCTGGCGAAGATTTCAAGTAAGAATGAATATCCCGAGTCCTACCAGAGCGCGCCTTACCGAATGGTTTGAGCGCTACCAGACAAAATCAAAAATGTCGTTCGGACACACGCCCTCTTCTTTAGCTCGGAGATTGCACGGATCGAATTTTTCCGAAGTAGAGGATTTTTGCAAAAACATAATACGCCAATACGTCCTTGATCAGCCGAATTCGAACATCAACAAAATTGTCGCCAACGAACTAAAACTCTTGTCTGTACAGACAGTCAAGACAGAACAACTGGAAGATATGGAGTAACGGATGACCGAGCGCCCTCTTTTGTGGTTTCCTCAACCACTGCCTGCATCTCGATCCCCGCTGCAAGGTGCCGGCGGAAAACTTAACAAACCAAACCATCAGGTACAGGGTGAGCGCGTCGGCATTAAGCTAACGGAACTACAACGAGCATTTGAAGCCAGGCGAGTGGAGCTTCAGAACACAGCGGCGGGACTAGACCCAGAGCAAGTCCTAGTTATCGAGACAATCGGAACTGTCGAAGATTTTTACAAAGCAGCAAAGAAAATCGAAGGCCTTGAATGGATGGGGGAAATCGAAATCGACGAAATCCCCCCCGATGAAAATTTTTCGAATCCTGAAAAACCAGAAAAAAACCTTAAAGGCCGACTTTACCTAGTTCTTACGAACCAACAAGCATTGACGGAAATGCTTTCTCTTTGGAATCACTATAAAGATCAACCCGACCCAAAGTTGAAATTTGATATTGGCCTTACTAAGTTTCGCGACGTATTTTGTCACCTACGAGATATCAGGAGATGGGGGCCTCAGGATAGATTGCGCGAAACTGGCGTACTTGAAATATGGCAAGAAGAAC
Source organism: Pseudomonas sp. SG20052 (assembly GCF_031766055.1). Taxonomy (NCBI): domain Bacteria; kingdom Pseudomonadati; phylum Pseudomonadota; class Gammaproteobacteria; order Pseudomonadales; family Pseudomonadaceae; genus Pseudomonas; species Pseudomonas sp. SG20052. Next base: position 5,895,066 of record NZ_CP134498.1, read on the forward strand.
TCAACGACCCCTACTTTCAGAATAGGGCCATCAGATTTGAGGCAGAGCTTTGGTACAGGGGGTCTCAGGAGAAACGTCGGGAAGGCGAAGCTACTGTTGCCGCCCTAGTCCAAGAACTTGGCGGGCAAATAATTAGCCAATGCTCACTTAGCGGAATAAATTATCATGCAATTCTAGCTGAGCTTCCAGCAAGTCGAATACAAGACATCATAGACACTCCCGAAACTGAGCTGGTGAAGTGTGACAACATCATGTTCTTTCGCCCGGCGGGCCAGATTTCCGCAGGGGATAGGCCTGTTGAAGATTTTGCTGAGCCGTCTAATTATCAGGTTGATTCAATCGCACAGGGTCATCCAGTACTGGCAATTTTTGATGGGCTACCACTCGCCAACCATGAACTCTTACAAAATCGACTTATTGTTGACGACCCTGATGGCTGGGCAGCTGATTACCCTGCAAGTGAGAGATTGCATGGCACCACTATGGCATCGCTCGCCATACATGGAGACTTGAATTCTCATCAAGCACCGCTAAATCGCCCGATTTATATTAGACCTATAATGAGGCCTGACACTAACGACTTCAGATCTCCTAGAAGGGAGAGCCTCCCTTCTGATCAGCTATCAGTAGATCTCTTACATAGAGCCGTTAGAAGATTATATGAAAATGACGGCGGTGAAGATCCTGCCGCCCCGACAGTTAAGATCATTAATCTTTCCATTGGCGACCCTAGCCGTCAGTTTTCCCAAGTCATGAGCCCCCTCGCCCGATTGCTAGATTGGTTGAGCGCGAAATATGGCGTACTGTTTATTATTAGCGCCGGCAACCAACTAAGCTCTGTTCCACTGGATTTAACGCTTAATCAGTTTGAAGCTCTGACACCAGAACAGGTCGAGGAAAAATCAATACACGCCCTGCTCTTAAATGCTCGTAACCGCTCACTACTTTCCCCGGCAGAGTGCATTAATGGAGTGAGCGTTGGGTCTGTACATTACGACTACACCGCCACTGAAAACTTGGCAAACCGATTTGATCCATTCACTAGCCTACTGCCAAGCCCGGTGTCTTCATTCGGCAGCGGTTACAGACGTTCTATAAAACCTGACCTCGTTTATTTTGGTGGCAAACAATGGTATGACAAACCATTTCTAGATCGAGATCCAGTATCGCTCTCCGTTTCCAACTCTTACAGGGCCCCAGGTAATAAGGTCGCAATACCCGGACAGCCAGGCAGTCTGGACTCCAGCGCGTATACTCGTGGCACTAGTAATGCCACAGCACTAGTTAGCCGCGCAGCAGTTCTTTGCCATGAAAGCTTAATGGAAATCGTCCAACAAAATTCCGGAAACGACTATAGCGACATTTATACAGCACCAATTATTAAAGCAATGCTGGCACATGGATGCTCCTGGAGCGAAATTGCCCCTAGAATTCTCACAGCTCTAGATGGTTTAGAGAATGTTGACCAGCCGGGAAGTTTGGCCAGTCGGTGGATAGGCTATGGGATTCCTGATATTGGAAAAGTTCTTGCGTGCACAGCTCAACGCGCGACGATAATCGGTTTCGGACAACTTGGTGATAGTCAAGCTCACGTATACAAAATGCCTTTACCTCCGTCTCTTGGATCACGCAGAGATTGGAGAAAGCTAACGGTTACTCTTGCATGGCTTTCTCCAACCCAGCCAAACACACAAAAATATAGAACTGCAAGTATGTGGTTTGAAGCAAATAATAGTTTAGCGAACGATCGACAGGAAGCAGCGGGCGGTCGCTCAGGTTGGCAAGCCGTGCGTAGAGGGACACTTCAGCATGAAGTATTCGAAGGGGAAAATGCGCACCCATTCATTGATGGAGATAATTTAATTATAAAAATTAACTGCCGCAAAGAAGCAGCAGAAATCGACACGATGATTCCATACGGAGTAATTGTCTCCTTAGAAGTTCGCGAGGGCGTCGAATTGCCAATTTATCAGGAGGTTCGAGACAGAGTGCGTATTCAACCTCCAATTCAGGTACCACAAAATATTGCTGGAAATTAAAACTTGAGACCATGGCAGCTAGCTGCCGCAGCCTATCAGGGTTGGTGCTCTTAACTTGAGCCGATCAAACAAGACACCGACCCGAGCTAGACTTCGCTTCATGCGAGCTGATCCGCAGGTCATAGCTCAATGCTTTTGTCGAATTTCTGCGAGAGGTGCACCGTCAGGTTAGCCGCTTACTCGGCATCGACCATTTTCCGGTGACCATTGCCCGGAGACTCTGCCGGGGCAGCATTTACCCTGATGAAAAATCAGAGCGAATACCAACCGACTGAGGTTGCAGAGCTGTCCTGCAACATAGAATCTCCCACTGGGGATTTGCAGTGCTTTCAGAACCCGCGATGGCGCTTGAGGTGTTCGTTGATCTTCGCCGCCGGCACTTTCTGCAAGCTGACCAGCAAATCATGGGACAACTCGCGCAACCCGTGCTTGTGCCGCAGCTCTTGCGCCAGGTGCGCCGTGAGGTTGGCTGCCATTTCGGCATCGGCCATGGCCCGGTGGGCCTTGCCGGTGTTGGGCAGGCTGGCGAAGGTGGTGAGGGTGCCGAGTTTGTGGTTCGGCGCGGCGGGCATCAGGCGGCGGGCCAGTAGCAGCGAGCAGGCGAAGTTCTGCAAGCGGGTGCGTTTGATGCGGCTGAGTTCGAAATCCCAGAACTTCTGGTCGAACGCGGCGTTGTGGGCCAGCAGCGGCGTGATCCCGACGAATTCGTTGACCTCGTTCATCACCTGCTCTGCCGAGGGCGCGGTGCGCAGCATGGCGTTGCTGATGCCGGTCAGTTGTTCGATGAAGGCCGGGACGCGCACGCCGGCGTTCATCAGGCTCTGGTAACGCTCGACGATGCGCCCCTGTTCAAGGATCACCACGGCAATTTCCGTGGCCCGGCAGCTGCTGCTCGGGGAGATCCCGGTGGTTTCAAAGTCGATGACTGCTATGCGTTCCAAACCTGTTTCAACTCCGTAAAAATCAATTCTTGAGCAGCAACGCGCCTTCGATCGGCACGTAGCGGCTGGCGGCGCGGATCAGCGAGTTGGCCGTCAGGCCCGGCACGCCGTAAGCCACGGCTTGCACCCCGTGCTTGGTGATGATGCGCTCCAGCAGCATGTCGAAATCACCGTCGCCGGAAGCCAGCACCACTTCGTCGACATGATCGGCGGCGTCCATGATGTCGAGGGTGATGCCCACGTCCCAGTCGCCTTTGGCCGAGCCGTCGCTGCGCTGGATGTAGGGCTTGAGCTTCACGATGAAGCCGAGGTTGCGCAGGATCTGCTGGAATTGCTGCTGCTTGCTGTCGCCGCGATCAATCGCGTAGGCGTAGGCCTCGACGATCTCGCCCTGTTTGCTGATATCAGCCCACAGCGCGGCGTAGTTGAAGTGGCAACCATAGGCCTGACGCACGGTGTAATAGAGGTTTTGAACGTCGGCGAACACTGCGATTTTTTTCACCGTGCATCCTCTTTGGCGCAGTCGCGCGCAGGCTGGGTCAGGCACCAGGCCCGAAAAGTGGCCCAGTATGCCAGCCTGAAGGATTGTTCCGCGAATAATCGGCCCGAAGCCTCTTGGAGCCTCGGACGAATGGCAACCTGTGGCGAGGGAGCTTGCTCCCGCTGGGTCGCGCAGCGGCCCCAAAGAAGGACTGCTGCGCAGCCCAGCGGGAGCAAGCTCCCTCACCACGGGTTCAGTGTTACACCTGTAACGTTGAATCAGACGAAGGAATCGTCGTCGCCGCCAAAGAACGAAGAGCTGTCATCGCTGTAGTCGGCGTCGGTGAAGCCTCCCTGATCGTTGGCGTTGTTGTCAGCCACGCGCTCGTCGTTGCCCCAGCCGTTGCCGCTGTCGCTCTGATCATTGACCTGAGCCGGTTCTTCCTTGATGACTTCGACGACTTCCTGCGGTTGCTGATTGCTGTGGAACAGGCTGCTGATGCCTTGCGCCAGCATCACGCCACCGGCCACACCGGCGGCGGTTTTCAGTGCGCCGCCAAGGAAACCACTGCCAATCCCGGGGGCTTGCTGCTGCGGCGCGTAATTCTGCTGTGGCGGTGCAGCACCGAAGTTCTGTTGCTGTGGCGGCTGCGAATTGAACGACGGCCGCCCCTGCTCACGCCATCCACCATTGGAGGACGGCGCGCTTTGCGTCGGTGCAGGCTGCGGATCACGGGAACCGCCACCGAAAATGCTCGACAGGAAACCACCGCTGGCAGGCGCCGACGGCTGAGCCTTGGCCGATTGCAGTTCGGCCTGCAATTGCTGAACTTGCTGAGCGAGTTGCTTGTTCTGCGCGTCGAGGCTTTTGATGGCCGCTTCCTGAACCAGAATCGCCTGGGTCATGAAATAACCTGCCGCCGGTTGGCGAGTCAGGTGCTCCTTGATCCGCGCTTCAGCCTGGGCGTCACGCGGGGCTGAGTCCGTTTCGGCTTGTTGCAACCGGGAAAACAGTCCATCGATCAGGGTTTGTTCTTCGCTGTTCATGGCGACCTCGTAGATTGCCGGAGAAATCGTTGACCTTTACCAAAGAGGATAAGGTGCTCGACCTTAATGGAGGCTGAAACAAGTTGTTTCAATGACCTTTACCGAACGTTTACGTTTGCGCCCCAAAGGGCTTCATCGGTTAAAGTGGGCCACTGCTTTCAACCTGCGATACCGACTGATGAATTCGTTCGATGTACTGCGTGACTCTCTGTATTTCTTCAAGCGCAATCTGGGCCAGATCGTGCGCCTGTGCCTGCCGCTGGTGATTTTCGAAGCGCTCCTGCAACAGGTGGTCGATCGCTCCACCGAGCCGGACAGTTTCCCCGGCATCAGCGTGATGGTCGGCTTGCTGGTCTATCCGCTGTACACCGCCGCACTGATCCTGTTTCTCGATGCCCGCAGCCGTGGCGAATCACCGAGCACCCGCGAGTTGCTGTCGAGGTCGGCCTATCTGTGGCCGCGCTTCGCCCTGCTCACCGCCCTCAACACCTTGCTGATCCTGATCGGCCTGTCGCTGTATTTCCTGCCGGGCATCTGGCTGATGGTGACCCTGGCGTTCGGCGAGTATCTGTTGGTGCTGCGCGGCCTGGCCCCGTTGGCGGCGATGAAGGAAAGCCTGCGTCTGACCCGCGGCCATTTCCTGCGCATCCTGGTGTGCATTCTGTGTGTGATGGGCCCGTTGTGGGTGCTCAAGGGCGCGACCCTTGCGATTTACCCGGATCCGCAGAACCCGGTGATTTCGCTGCTGATCGACAGCGCGCACAGCTTCCTGCAATTGTTCACCAGCGTGGTGCTGTTCCGCCTGTTCATGCTGATTGCCGATGCGCCCGAGAAAATTGACGGGCCGCTATGACCCATGGGCTTAAGCCCGACGCTCGGTTATGCTCGGGCTCATCTTTTGTAACGCTATAAGCCGAGCCATGACCCGTCTACTGCGCTACACCCTGCTGGGCCTGCTGATCGCGGCGGGCCTGATTGCCTTGCTGATTTACAACCTGACCTGGCGTCCCGGTGCCAAAGAAGCAGCACCGGTCGGCTGCAACGCTCAGGCGCCCACGCTGGTCCCCGGCCAGGCCCTGAAAGTCATGACCTGGAACGTCCAGTACCTGGCGGGCAAGCGCTACGTGTTCTGGAATGACCTGGCCAAAGGCGACGACGAGAGCCCCACCGCCGAAGACATGGCCTTCAGCCTCGATGAGGTGGCACGGGTCATTCGTGACGAGCAACCGGACATTGTGCTGTTACAGGAGCTGGATGACGGCGCCAAGGCCAGCGATTATCAGAACCAGTTCAAGTTGCTTCAGGAACGGGTCGCCGACCTTTATCCGTGCAGCGCTCATGCCTTCGACTGGAAAGCTGACTTTGTGCCGCTGCCGCACATCTTCGGCAGTGTCGGCCGACAACTGGCAACCCTCAGCCGATACCAGATCGAACACGCCGAACGCCTGCAATTGCCGGTCGCGTCGGCCAACTTCATCAGCCGTCAGTTCACACCGAAAAACGCCTTGCTGGCGACTTACCTGCCATTGGGCGGCGGTGGGCAGATCGCGGTACTCAATACCCATCTGGACCGCGTCATCCAACCTGATGAAACCCTGCTGGCCCAAGTGACCGCCGTGACCAAGGTACTCGACAAATATGAAAGCCATGGCACCCCGTGGTTGATCGGTGGCGACTTCAACCTGTTGCCGCTGGGCCAGTATCGACGCCTGCCCGACGAACAACGCACGCCCTACTCCGTCGACAGTGCCTTGCATGTGCTGTGGGACAAATACCCGATGATCCCGACCAACAACGAAGCCAGCGGGATCGACCGGGCGCGGTGGCTGACCCACTACCCGAACGATCCAGGCTTGAACGGCCCGGACCGGACGGTTGATTACCTGTTCTACAGCCCGCGGATCAAACGGGTCGAGGCGATGGTGAGGCAGGACGATACCTTGCGGATCTCCGATCATTTGCCGGTGATTGCGCGGTTCCTCCTGCCTGCGGCCCCATAGAGCCGGATCAACGCTCCCAGAGGGGATTTGGGCATGACGGTAAATCGGCTCAATGAACCTCTTCCAGATCGTCATGCAACAGCCCGAAGATCTTGCGTTTCATGTCGATGAACGAGCGCTCCATGACCATGTCCAGGTTACGCGGGCGTTCGATCGGCACGTCCAGGATCTGCTTGATCCGCCCTGGTCTGGCGCCCATCACGTAAACCCGATCCCCCAACAGAATCGCCTCGTCGATGTCGTGGGTCACGAACAGCACGGTCTTCTTGCTGTTGCCCCAGACCCGCAACAACAGCTGCTGCATTTGCAGGCGCGTCTGGCTGTCGAGCGCGCCGAAGGGTTCGTCCATCAAGAGGATTTGCGGGTCATTGGCCAAGGCCCGGGCAATCGCCACACGCTGCATCATGCCGCCGGACAACTGCTTGGCGTAGTTGTCGGCGAACCCGGTCAGCCCCACTTCATTGACGTAGTAATCGACGATCTCCTTGCGCTGAGCGGCCGCCATGCCGCGCCGCTTGAGGCCGAACTCGACGTTCTGCCGCACGGTCAGCCACGGGAACAGCGTGTAGCTCTGGAACACCATACCCCGATCCGCACCCGGCCCCTGCACTTGCTGGCCGCCGACATAAATCTCGCCTTCCGTGGGCTCGTTCAGGCCGGCCGTGAGGTACAGCAGACTCGACTTGCCGCAGCCCGACGGCCCGACCAGCACGGCGAATTGTTGATCCGGCACTTCGAACGACACCTGCTCCAGCGCGGTGAACATGCCGCCGCCAGGTTTCTGATAACGCAGGCTGACCTTGTCCACCTGCAGCCGTGCCGCGGCTTGCACCGGGGCGGCCGTGGGTGTGATGAAACGCGGGTTGACGGCGCTTACTGAGCCCATGCGGCAATCCTCAGACGGAGAAAACGGAACAGTTGATCGGTGACCAGGCCCAGCAGGCCGATGATTGCGATGGCGAGGAAAATCACGTCCACTTGAAAACCGCGCATGGCTTTCAGGCTCAAGTAACCCAGGCCACTGGACGCGGCGACCAGCTCGGCGACCACCAGATAGGTCCAGGCCCAGCCCATGGTCACGCGCAACGTGTCGAGCACACCCGGCAACGACGCCGGGGCAATCACATGCAGCACCGCATCGCGGCGGGTCGAACCCAAGGTGTACGACGCGTTGATCAGGTCCTTGGAGATGCCCTTGGACACGTCCGCGATCATCACCAGTTGCTGGAAAAACACGCCGAAGATGATCACCGACACCCGCTGTTCCAGACCGATGCCGATCCACAGAATGAACAGCGGCACGAACGAGGTCACCGGCAGGTAGCGGATGAAATTAACCATCGGTTCAAGGAACGCCTGGACGATGCGGAAGCTGCCCATCAGCAACCCCAACGGCACCGCCACCAGCGACGAGACAATGAAACCGACCATCACCACTTCGAGGCTGGCCCACACATGCAGGCCAAGGGTGCCGTCGCGGCTCAGGCGCACGGCGGCTTCGGCCACCGCCCCCGGTGTCGGCAGGAACATGCCTGGCACCACGCCGCCGTAGGACAACCCGGCCCACAGGCCGATCAACAACACCCAGGCCAGGCCGCTCGCGCTCCAGATCACCTGCACCGGCAGGCCGGTCTTGGGCGTGATGCAGCGGCTCAGCCATGAATTGCGCTTGAACATGCGGACCTCCTACAGCGGGCTGACGAAGCGGTTGTCGATCAGGTCGTCATTGCTGACGTTGTAGGGCTTGCCCTGCAATTCGCTGGCGGTTTCGTTGGCCAGTTTGATCAGTGGCTCGCTGTCGCCCGGCTTGCCCGGAGACCCCAAGAGTTTTTCGCTCATGGCCTGATCGTAGAAGCGCACGCCTTGCGCGGCGGCTTCCAGTTCCTTCGGATCGGCGAGGTAACCGCCGACGCCTTTGGCCATGATTTTGTAAGCTTCCTTCGGATGGTCCTTGGTGTACTGCACCGCTTTGTAGAGACCGGCGACCAAGGCCTTGACGTCTTCCGGTTGCTTCTCGATGACCGTGCAGTTGAGCGCGACCACGTCGACAATCACTCCCGGCGTGCTGCTGCTGTCGATCAGCACTTTGCCTTGTTGCTTGTTGCGGACCATCGACAGGTGCGGCTCCCAGGTCACGGCGGCCGGCACACGGCCGGCGATGAACGCGGTGGCAGCGTCATCGGCCGTCATGTTCTGCACGGTGATGTCGCTCATGCTCATGCCGTGTTTTTTCAGCAGGTACGACAGCCAGAACTGCGAGGTCGACCCTTCGTTCACGGCCACTGCCTTGCCTTTGAGCTCCTGCAAACTCTTGACGTCCTTGCCCACCAGAACACCGTCGCCACCATGGCTGTCATCGAGTGCGGCGACGGCCTTGAAGCAGAATTGCGGGCGGTACTTGAGCACTTCGTCGATGGTCGACGCCGAGCCCGACAACTCGCCCGAAGCCTGGGCGGCCATGTACATCGAAGCTTCTTCAACGACGGGCAATTCGACGGTCAAACCGCCTTCCTTGAAGTAGCCCAGATCCTGGGCCAGGTAGAGCGTGCCGTAGCCGACCCACGTGGTGTGGCCGATGGACAGGGTGCCGGCCTGGGCGCTGGTGGCGACCGTGGCGACCGTGGCGGCGATGGCGGTGATCGCCAGTGGATGAGCGACGCGGTTAAGCAAGGACTTGATCATGGAGCACTCCCAAAGCTGTTGATTTAGTTTTGTCATGGGCAGTACGGCCAGTGGCCTTGGATCAGTTGCCACCGGTGGTCTCTGATGGACCTTTCGATGGTCAGCATTCGGCTGACTGGCGAAGTCGATGTTGGACCAGGGGCGGGATAAGGAAAATCAGGAAATATGTCGTTGGGAGTGATGAAAAAACTGGGTAGCGCGCGCCGTAAAAGGGCGGGGTTGGCGGGGATGCACGGGGGAGGTGCAAAACATGAAATGAGTGTTGAATCGACCACAGCATTCGCGGGCAAGCCTCGCTCCTGCAGGGTTTATGTCGGCCGCGGAATTGGGCACGACACATAACCTGTAGGAGCGAGGCTTGCCCGCGAAGAGGATCACAAGAGCGCTACAAGATCAAAGCCGGCCGTATTCCTGAGCCGTCCGATCAATCGCTTTCAAGGTCTTGCCCACCAGCTCATCAATCTCCTCCCGGCTGGCAATCAAGGCCGGCGCCATGATCATCCGCCCCAGCGTCGAACGAATAATCACCCCTTCCTCAAAGCCAATCGTGCGGCAACGCCAGGCAATGTTGTTCTCATTGGCAAAACGCTTGCGACTGCTTTTGTCCTCGGCCAATTGCAACGCCGCGACCATGCCGACACCCTGAATATCGCCCACCAACGGGTGATTGCCGAACACCTCGCGCAGGCACTGTTGCAGGTACGGTCCGATGTCATCCTTGACCCGCGTCACCACGCCCTCATCGCGCAACGCCGTGAGATTGGCAATCGCCACCGCCGCCGCCACCGGGTGCCCGGAGTAAGTCAAACCGTGGGCAAATACCCCGCCCTGCTCCACCAACACCCGGGCCATTTTCTTCGACAGAATCAACCCGCCCATGGGGATGTAACCGGAGGTCAAACCCTTGGCGATCGACAGCGTGTCCGGCTCGAATCCGAAGTGCTCGTGAGCGAACCATTCGCCGGTACGACCGAAGCCGCCGATCACTTCGTCGGCGCACAACAGCACGTCATACTTGCGGCAGATCCGCTGAATTTCCGGCCAGTAACTCTCAGGCGGGAAGATCATTCCGCCGGCGCCCTGGAACGGTTCGGCGATAAACCCGGCGACCTTATCGGCGCCCAGTTCGAGAATCTTCGCTTCCAGTTGCTGCGCCGCCCGCACGCCGAATTCGGCCGGGGTCAGATTGCCCTCGTGGGCGAAAAAGTACGGCTCGTCGATGTGTTCGATATCGGGGATCATGCCGCCCATTTCATGCATGAACTTCATGCCGCCGAGCGCCGTCGCCGCCAGGGTCGAGCCGTGGTAACCGTTCCAGCGACCGATCATGATTTTCTTCTCGGGCTTGCCGAGGATCGTCCAGTAACGCCGCACAGTGCGGATCAGCACCTCGTTGGCTTCGGAACCGGAGTTGGTGTAGATCGCGTGGCTGTAGTGCCCCGGCAACAGGCTGAACAGCAGCTCCGAGAGCTCGATCACCTGCGGGTGAGTGGTGTGGAAAAACATGTTGTAGTACGGCAACTGCTCGAGCTGCCGGGTCGCCGCAGCCGCCAGATCCTTGCGGCCGTAACCGAGGTTGGTGCACCACAACCCGGACATGCCGTCGAGGTAACGCCGACCATCGTTGTCCCACAGGTGCAGGCGCTCGCCGCGGACCATCACCCGCGGCCCTTCGTCATTGAGCGCTTTTTGATCGACGAATGCGTGGATGTGGTGCGCAGCGTCGGCGGCCTGGTAGTCGCGGGTTTCACGTGGTGTGGTCATCGCCAGTTCTCCGTTTTGTTATGAGCGGCTGTTATGCGCGCAGCTGAAACCAGGTGGTCTTCAACTGGGTGTATTTATCGAATGAGTGCAGCGACAGGTCGCGACCGAATCCGGACTGTTTGCCGCCGCCAAAAGGCACGGTCACGTCCAGTGCATCGACGCTGTTGACCGACACCGTGCCCGCTCGCAATTGCCGCGCCACACGGTGGGCGCGGTTGAGGTCGTCGGTCCACAGCGAAGCCGCCAGGCCATAGACGCTGTCGTTGGCCAGTTGCAAGGCGTGAGCCTCGTCGTCGAACGCCGTGACCGCCAGCACCGGGCCGAACACTTCCTCACGAAACAGCGGCATGTCCGGGCTCACGCCGGTAAAAATCGTCGGCTGAATGAAGTTGTTGGAGCCGTTGAAGATCGACTGCCTGCCCCCGCACACTCTGGTCGCGCCCAGGCGTTCGGCCTGTTGGATGAACTTCATGATGCGCGCGGTCTGACGGCTGTCGACGATTGCCCCGGCGCTGCTCGACGGGTCCAGCGGATCCCCCGGCTGCCAACGCTCGGCCTGCACTTTCAGGCGCTCGACGAACTCATCATGAATCGAACGCTGCACCAGCAACCGTGAGTTGGCCGAGCAGACTTCACCCTGATTGAAGAAGATGCCGAACGCTGCTTTCTCGGCGGCCAGGTCCAGGTCCTGGCAATCGGCGAACACCAGATTGGCGCTCTTGCCGCCGCACTCCAGCCACACCTGTTTCAGGTTCGATTGCGCCGAATACTGCATGAAATACTTGCCGACTTCGGTGGAGCCGGTGAACACCAGGCAATCGACATCCGGGTGCAGACCGAGGGCTTTGCCGGTCTGCTCGCCGAGGCCCGGCAGCACGTTGAGCACGCCCGGTGGTAGACCGGCTTCCAATGCAAGCTCAGCCAGACGCAGGGCGGAGAACGGTGATTGCTCGGCGGGCTTGAGGATCACCGAATTGCCTGCGGCCAAGGCTGGCGCGAGTTTCCACGCGGCCATGTCCAGCGGGAAATTCCACGGCACCACCGCAGCGACCACACCCAGTGCTTCGCGGGTGATGGTCGCCAGCACGTTTTGCGTACTGGGGGCGATCTGGTCGTAGAGTTTGTCGAGGCTTTCGGCGTACCAGCGAAACACCCCGGCGGCGCCCGGCACGTCGATGTTGTAGGCGTCCATCACCGGTTTGCCCATGTTCAGCGAGTCGAGCAGCGCCAGCTCTTCGCGGTGGGTCATGATCAGCTCCGCCAGACGCAGCAACACGTGCTTGCGCTCGCTCGGCGAACGCGCCGACCAGGTGCCGGCCTCGAATACCCGCTGCGCATTGAGTACCGCCGCGTCCACCTCTTCATCACCGCAAGCGGTCACGTTCGCCAGACGCTGGCCAGTGGCGGGGTTGATTGCTGTGAAGGTCTGACCCGACTGCGCCGAACGGGGTTTGCCGTCGATCAGGGCCTGGTCGGGAAACCGCAGCGCGGCGGCTTTGTTTTGCCAATATGCAAGCTCGAACACGTTCAGATGCTCCATGGGCTTTTCTTGTGTCTGAATGGTGGCCCAGGCCCGAGTCCAGTAAAAATAGTAAAAATGTCTTCGCAGACCATGAAAAAACTGGGCAGCCAATCTCCCCGGTGGCGCGGTATGTGGTTATTGTTCAGGCACAACAACACCGTCGTCAGAACGGATGCAGTCGGCGCGAAAATTGCCTGGATGTCGAGTCCATCCACCCCGAGGTTTGCCGTGGCTGCCTACAACCTGCGTCAATTGAAATACTTCATCACCACCGTCGAATGCGGCAGCGTCGCCGAGGCCTCGCGCAAGCTGTACATCGCCCAACCGGCGATCTCCACGGCGATCAAAGGCCTGGAAGACAGCTTCGGCGTGCAACTGCTGATCCGCCATCACGCTCAGGGCGTGTCCCTGACACCAAGCGGCGCACGCTTCTATCGCAAAGCCCAGGAACTGCTGCGCATGGCCAAGGAGTTCGAACAGAACGCCCTCGCCGACAACGACGTGGTGGCCGGGCAAATCGATATCGGCTGCTTCGAAACGGTCGCACCGCTGTACCTGCCGCAACTGATTGCAGGGTTTTCGGCGCTGTATCCGGGGGTAAAAATCCGCATCCGCGACGGCGAGCAGCAAGAGCTGGTGCAAGGCCTGACGTCGGGCACCTTCGACCTGGCGATCCTGTATGAGCACGAGCTCGACGCCACCATTCAGACCGAACCGCTGATGCCGGCGCAACGGCCTTATGCGTTGCTGCCGGCGGACCATCGCTTCGCCCAGCTCAAACAAGTGTCGCTACGTGATCTGTGCCTGGAACCGATGATTCTGCTGGACGTGCAACCGAGCCGGACCTACTTCGTCAGCCTGTTCGAAGAACTGAACCTGTCACCGAACATCGCCTTCAGCTCACCGTCGATCGAGATGGTGCGGGGGATGGTCGGGCAAGGGTTCGGCTTCTCGATCCTGGTGACGCGGCCGCATTCGGAATGCACTTACGACGGGAAGAAAGTGGTGTGCGTGGATATCGTCGAAGAGGTCACTGGTTCGGGATTGGTGGCGGCATGGTTGAAGCGCGGGCAACTGACCAAACCGGCGCAGTTGTTTGCCGATTATTGCCGGGAGCAACTCACTGCCAAGGCCGGGGCAAGCACATGAGCCAAGTGAAATCCTGTGGCGAGGGAGCTTGCTCCCGTTCGACTGCGCAGCAGTCGCATCTCCATTGCATGCGGTGTATCTGACACATTCAGGCGGCCGATTATGGGGCCGCTTCGTGACCCAACGGGAGCAAGCTCCCTCGCCACAGTTTTTGTGTTCTACCCCAAGAGTTACTTGCGCGGTTTGATCCGAGCGGTGGCTTCGGCCACCAACGGATCATCCGGCCAATAATAGGAGGTATCACCTACCCACACAGACATTGACACCTTTCCCAGTCAGCAAATGATGGCGTCCTCAGCTAAATTGCCATGGGACATTGACAGTCAATCGGGGCCTCAAGGATTGACAGATGTGAGCCGAGTCGAGACTAACATTGACAGTCTCTGAGAGCGAAAAGGTTTGGAGTGCGATCATGACATTGACAGTTACAGCCAACCAGGCTGTATGGCAGTATGAGAATCCTGCTCAGGGAACGGCAGGAGTGATCGCATAAATATGAGGAACCGGAAAATGTACCGACATGCGAGACGCGCAAATCGAAACTGATAGGCCTTATCCCAACAGTAGAAAATCATCGATGAGTTTTGGATGGACGTGACAGGTACATGCCAAAATACCTTCTTACTCCTTGCACTTTTGGACGATTTTTGTTCACTTTCGCATGGTCTGTGTCGAAGCCTGACCCGCTGTGCATGGAGCATTTACGAAAACTTATTCATCTCGAACATCACAACAGGATACGCGCACTGAATTTTACTGTTGTACAAGCCTGAAGCGGTATTAACCTGGCTGGAACATGTTTCCTAACCGCAATACATGAGTCATGTAAAAGGAATTCAGATCGATGATCTCTTACCTAGAAAGCGACGGGACGATTCTAACCAGTCCTTTTGAAATAGTAAGCGGTGAACAAAGCTATAGGAACTGGATCACTGTATTTATTGCAGAAAATGGCGGAAAAAAGAGTCTCTTGCTTCGGTGCCTGACCGAAGCAGGGCTTGGAAATACGCGGGTTCCCGTGGGCAAGCGAAGTCTGCGCCTAGAGAAACTTCAGGTCCTTCCTAGCAGAGTGATTGCCATTTCGGGTACGCCTTTGGATAGATTTCCTCGTGCAGGCACTAGAGATTTGCGATCCCGAAAAAGATCTACAGCTTACAATAGCGAACGTTTTGTATACCTTGGACAAAGAGCCATGAATGGCATGTCCGGAGTATCACAATCCGAAAGAAGCCTAGTCGGCTCACTTTTTACGAGAAGAGCATTTCTTAAAAAGCGCGAATCGCTACTGAAAACTGTCTTTTCTGCTCTTGATCTCGAACCGATAGTCTACGTGTTTCTGCGGGCGGTCCCATCCAGCCCATCAAACAAACGAAATATCCGGGCAGTTTTCGAGAAGCTTCTATTAGATTCCACGGAAGAAGAAAGAGCAGCAGCCGGGCTCAAAGGCGTGGATCTAGATGACTGGTCTGATTATTTCGATGACCTAATGCTGCAAGCGGCTAGCCTATCGGCTAATTCTGCAGCTATCGTATTCAACACCAATCGGCTACGGTTCCGGCAAAAAGCTAACGTTTCGAATTTCGACCTGCTGATAAAAATAGGAGCAATCGAGATAATCAAGACCAAATTCAAAAAAACTACTGAATTTGGCTCTGCAATTATTTCAGGTGAGGAACTAAGCTCTGGCCAATGGAATTGGCTGAGCAGCTTTGGCGGACTATGTATGGAGCTTGACGACAACTCTTTGATACTGGTGGACGAGCCAGAAAACAGTCTGCATCCAAATTGGCAGCGCGCTTACGTTCCAGAACTTTACCGCTGCATCCAAGGATTCTCTAATTGCCAGGTGGTGGTAGCAACTCACTCCCCTCTTATCGCTTCTGCAGTATCACCGGAATGGGGCGAAATTCGCACTTTGAAACGTTCTGCTGGTGACTTTTCAACAAGCATGAGCGTGAGACTTCACACTGCTTATGGTTGGAGCGCAACGGATGTCTACGACGAATTGTTTGGTATGTCTTCTACGAGGGCGCCTGGATTTATCGCCACGGCAAATCTAGCGCTCGAGAAAATTGCTGCGCGGGATGTGAGGCCTGATGATGCAAAAAATTGGTCGGCTGAACTGGAAACTGCGATCCCTACGCTTCCAGAACTAGATCCCCTGCGACAAATATTCGCGGACATCATAGCAAGCTTAATTAAATTTAGTGGGCCGCGCCGTCGTAAGGCGGCAATATGAGCTTCTTTGAAAAACTTGAATGGTCAAATGCAGACAAACGGGGTTTGTTTGCAGAGGTCCTGAAGTGCACCGGCGATTGGAGCACTGAAAAACCGGCCATAAAAAAGCTGCGCGCGCGCCTTTTAATCCTCCAGAAGTACAGGTGCGCCTACTGCCAGTACCCGATACCTTCTGATATGGTCGGATATCGTGAGCTTGAACACATCCTTCCAAAGGAGGGAAACTCTAATCAACCAGCAGCAAAGAAAAAAAGCGAGCTGGAGGACGACAGATATGCAACGGATGGCTATCCCCAGTTTAAATTCCAACCTAAAAATCTCGTAATAATATGTAAACCTTGCAATAGCTCCAAAGGAACATACGATACCCTTACCAAAAGAGGACGCGGGAGGTCACTGGTACGCTATCCGCCAGCCAACCGCTTTATTTGCTTCCATCCGCATTATCACAACTACGCAGCGCACATCCAGATAGACGAAAACTTCCTATATTCACACTCAACAGATGAAGGACGAGTTCTTCTAAAGATCTGCGGCCTAATGAAAGTCGAAAACTTAGAAAAAAAATTTGCCCCCGCCGCTCTCAAAATTACACTTCCCGGAAGAGATCTTTTATCGGTAATAAAAAGCTTAACCATGCAACTTCAAGAACGAAACATCGGATTAAGTCATGCTGTTAACGCCCTAATTATAAACCGCAAGCTTACTTCACCTGAAGCACACGAGTTGATAACTCAAAGTCTAAACTGTGATAGTGAACGGGATACATTGTTACTGAAACAGGCATGCCAGAGACTGGAAGCGCGAATGAAGGCCCCACGACAAACGCGTGCAAAAAAAGTCATCGCAAAAGCCCTAAAGTAACTTTAACAGCAGCATTAGAGCCCGACGAAGTAACCTGTCCCCACCTGAGTGACAGATTGCAGGTGGGTACACGGTCGCCAGATGTGGAAAGCAAAGAGGTATCTATGAAACCCGGGGCGACTCAGAGGGCGTCAAGAAGGTTATTGCCAAAACGGTTACAAGTCCTCCCATCGAACCTATATGAAATCTCTATAGCTCTTTTCTCCCTATCAACTCCTCAATAGCGAGGATCCGACCAGCAAGATTAGCGTCCTCTTCGCTTTTCATAATCCAATAGACACGCTTGAGATAGTTTCTCCCACGGTTACTCTGCGCTGTTACACCGATTAGTGCATAAAATAGAACATCACTTTGCGTAAGCCGAACAAAGCACTGAGGTGATAGATCGCGGTCTACAAACTTATCTATAACACCAGCGCGTAGCCTCTGACAGCGATCCCAAGTGAGCCAAAATATCGACCAAGGTAACCGTGACTCAAACGTGCGCCAGTAATCCTCTGGTAGGCTGTTACGAGCGAGTGCGTTATGTATTGGCTCGAAGCTCAGTTGTAGAAGCTCAGCCTGAGATTTAGATCTCCATCCCAGAGCTCGATTTAGGAAGTAGACTAGTAGGTATGTGACTTGGGAGTCATCTATGGAGTCCATAGAGTTTCGCCAAGCTACTAACCATGGATCCTCTCCGTAGTCATTCGGCACTAAATCTGGCGGCAGTATTTTTGCTAGTGTATATATGATTTTTCGAGGGATGTTAATGCGACTTCCGAGAAATCCAGCGACAGACTGAATGTCAACTGAAGCTGCTTTAACCCAAAGGCTTAGGTCCTCATCCTTCATGCTTTTTGCTTTGCTTAATCCTTCGAGAACAATTATCGGACCGAAAGTTCTAACCGTTATAGGTGCCAGGTCGTTTCTTCCCGCCGCAAGCATAGCTGCAATAGCATCGAGTTGCTGGTCTTTGTTCTCTACCACGCCGAAAGACTCATCTGCTGTCTTAATAGCTAACCAAAAATTCGGTTCTTTAATAAGTTCTGGGCGATGGGCTAAGGCGAGAGAGAATAGCTCGGGTGTAATCTTGATGCCTTCAATTAGTTCGGAAATTTCCAGCTCGGAAATCACTCGATGAAGAACAATTTTTTCGGCGCTTTCGCTATTAAGGAGTTGAACTAATTTTCGCGGATCACGATGCCAAGTTGTTCGCCCTAGGCGAGTAGCTAGAGCTTTTAGAACATCAGGCTCTACAAGGTTAAGGTTGGCCCAAAGGAAGTCGAATGACATCTCGTCTAGCGTATCGACCGTCTCAAGTGCCGACTTGGCAACAACAGCCCGCGCCGATCTCGCCTGTTTCGTTCCTAGCTCACCTTGTAGAAGGCTAATAGCTTCATGAACTGCTACTGGATTTTGTGGGGATATCTCAACCGCTCGGTGTAGTCGGCAAAGCGGTCGAAAAACCTCACGACCGCCGGCGACGTCGGATCCTAATCGGCGGAAAAAAGAGCGAAGGCCGCTTTGATCGGGGTGCGCTAAATCTAGTAGCGCGTCTTCCACCCAAGGAGATACGTTCAGCTTTACGTTGCCCGCGTCCACGATTTCTGAAAATCGACTTCGCACGCTTCGATCGGAGCTAGGCAAAATTTGGAGATCAAAACTCGCCCCTTCCACTGACCTGTCGCTAGCGGCGAAAGTACAGAATCTGAAACTTCTCCGAAGTCGTGGCCACTGCTGTGACCATATCGCTAGCACCGCCGTATCAACCTCAGGCCCCGACCGAGTGGCCACGATTTTATTCTTTGGTTTTCCATACAGCGCTGCCAATACAGGTTTCGCCCATGCTTCGGCGAAACTCGATAACGTTGGAAAGGACGCAGTGTTTATTCGAGTAGGTTTTGCATATTCCTGAAAGCTGCTAAAGCCGGTTGGGCGCTTGAAAACCTTCAATAAGCTCGTAAGACTCTCAACGCCGGCTAGGTCGTTGAAGTCAATGAGTAATGTGTGAGTCCAGACACATCCAGGTCGTGGCATCTCTGGTGCCGGCCAAGTACGACCTATCGCAAAAAAGCCCGAATCATGCAAAGGGTATCCTGTCAGATACCCATCCTCGTCCAACCTAGCACCTGGACCGGAAATGTCGCTTAAAGCGAGAAGTGTCTTCTGATCTCGTGGCTTCAATGTCACCGAAATTGCGAGCTGTTGGTGCCCGTCGGCATAACCATGGAGAGCTTGATGGACTATTGGCTTAGACGATTCCTTCACTCCATCAGCCATCTAAGTGGTTCCGTAAGATCGTGTGTTTCTGGAATTGGGCCAACTA
This sequence comes from Pseudomonas sp. SG20052, assembly GCF_031766055.1. Classification (NCBI taxonomy): domain Bacteria; kingdom Pseudomonadati; phylum Pseudomonadota; class Gammaproteobacteria; order Pseudomonadales; family Pseudomonadaceae; genus Pseudomonas; species Pseudomonas sp. SG20052. The sequence continues at coordinate 5,914,100 of NZ_CP134498.1, forward strand.
ACTGAATTCGCATTGAAGCACTATCGAGTGCTCGCAATTCTTCAGCTTGTGCTGCTGGCCTTGCGCTCACTTCGACAGGGTCGTAATCACCGCCCTGCGCGCTTAATCCGTAAGTCTGAAAAATCCAGCCATCGGCTCCCCGTTCTAAATACTGGGAGAGCATTGGGAGTTTGCTCTTTAAATACATTTCTGGCGTTAAACCTTCGCCACGAGCCTTATCCCAAGCCGATAATAGGATCGCCAATCGGCGGGGACCGGTGTCCAAGGGGGGCATCCGCAGCATTTGAAGCAAATCAATCAACTGAACCTGAGTTGGTGCAAGTCTCGGATGCCAAGGCGCATTATCATTATCAGGAACGTCTAGACCGAGCTCTTTGGAGAGTTCGACCTCGTCAACAACCCACTTCGGTGCACGAATTGTATCCGAATGGATAAACAACAAGACGCCCCCAGCCTGTAAGATCTCAGCGATCTCTGGGTCACAATCCCGGTCTTCCCACATACGCCTGTAAGCTTCGCCTGGTACATCTGGAAATGTTGCGCGCACGACGTTATCGGTTTGATCTAGGAGGTTTATGCTTACGAGCCGATTGCCCGCAACCGCCGTGCGGTCCTGGACTTTGGCGTCCCGCCAGCGTCGTGCTATAGCGTTTAAGTGCGAAGCTTCACCAGCACCCAGACCGCCGAAACGCAACGCTGTTGGTATGTCACGTGCGGTCACAAGATGCCAAAGCGCGGCTAAGAACGTAGTTTTTCCAGACGATGGAAGTCCAATTATAACAACCGACTGATCAGCCATTTGGCTCCTCCACCGGCTCATCGAGCGGCATCAATCTTGCGAAGGCACGTCCAAATTCAGGGCGGGCGGAAGTCAATGCTCGTGGCGAAGCAACTGGCCTAAGCCAGAATGACAATAACTCGGACACACCCGTTCCCCGCGAAACGGCGTTTGATTTTGGTGATGCGGCTAGTTGAAAAGATTCGACTTCAGCTAACGTGTTACCGAAAAAAAGCTTGATATCGCCGAGTAACAAGTTGAAGTCGTTGAATGCTCGTTCCGCGTGGTCTGAGGCGATGACTGCATCATACTTCGTTAAAATAAGGGCCAGACGCGAGTGAGGCCGTAATGCACCACCTTCGTGAAGCCCCTGAAGCATCATGATGATGTCGCTTTTAAGATTATGTCGTCCGCCATCAAGTAAGCGCTCTCCGTCGACGAGAACGGTAAGGATATCGGCACGAGAGATCTCCATAAAGCCTGCTACGACGCTAACATCGTCTGCAGCTGCTCGATACTCTTCTCCTGCCCTATCGCCGAGAAGGAGAACTAGATTTTTACGATCCGCCACTCCTGCAATCTCAAGGTGATAGAAATTTACCTCACCAATAGGCGTGCGGTTCATATGCGGAACACTTCGCCGAGAAGCCGCACGAGCGTCGTGACAGGCATGCTCGAACGCATGCAGACTCAGCGATCTTGCAAACTCGACTCCAGCAACAGGCCCTTCTTGAAAAAGATCGTAAAGGCTAGCAATGAGGCTGGTTTTACCTGAGTCGCTGGGCCCTAAAACTGCAATTACACGGCTCTCACCCCGACGGAGGATTTCTGATGCATCCTCGGGTGACAGGGTTTCTGCCGAAGGAAGTGTGATGCTCTGATCAACATCTTCCTCCTCTAACTCTTCACCTTCTGCCTCGTCATAGTCTGGCTCCTCCCCGTAGTGAGGGCAGGCATCCAATTCAAGGCCTTCTACACAGCGCCCCGTCTCCGCGACTCGACATTCAGGGTTCGCGCAAACGATGGTTTCGATGTCCTCATCCTCAGCCGCCATGATTCACCCGAACAATATGAGCAAGCGCTCACGATAAAAAAGTTCACCTAGCGTCAGCCGTGAAAGTGCATGTTCCGCATTAATTCCTGTGGCTGAAGCCCAAGCCGCAACCCAAGCATCACCTGCACCAATCTCTATCTGTCGTTTAATTGCATAGTGGATTGGAGTCGAGACTGGCGATGGATCAATTTCTTCAACCATCCCTTGCAGCCACTCAGGGGCTGGAGCATTGACTGCCGCCGCGAGCGCGATCTTCTTTCGTTCCTTTAGTCCTGCTCGTGACAGAATGGCGTTCACTGAAGGCGGGCCAGGAAGGAGTTCTGTCGCATTGGCCAATTCGCTCGCGAACACGAATGGCTGCGCATCAACCGGTAAAGTATCGAAAGCACAGTCATAGTCTTTGCTGCGCTGACCTGTAAGCCACCACAGCATTTGCAATTCTTCGTCTTGAACCCGAATAAAGTGTGCTGTAGCGCTGATTGCTTGCGCTTGCTGTTTAGCCAGGCTGCTGAACGCTGTTCGCGTAGTTTCAGCTGCCAATTCGAAAGCTTGTGCTACACCGGCCCAGTCTGGTTGGTCATTTACCTTCGCAACTGACTTCGCAAAATCAAACGTGGGGAGTTCCTTGGATGTAGCCAATGAAGGACGTTTGCGGTTCGCCTCGCTAAGCAGGTCAATTGCCTGTTCTCCTAGAGATGCAAGATCCATTGGTAGATTGGTCGTTCGCCCCTTGCCGAGCGCCGCAGTAGTAACAGCAAGTGCGGCGCGCTCGGCTTGATCTGAGCTTGTGTCTTCCATCAAGACGGCTAGACAAGCACCAGCAAGTACCTGAAGTTCCCGGTTATTACCATCCATTTCGAACGTTTCATCAGCAGTCTTAAAATGCTGACGGATTGTTTGGATGGATGATTGCAGTGGTGGCTGGCGAGTTCCGTAGGCCAGCCGAAGCAATGCTTCTACTATCTCGTTGTCTACGTTGGCAACGACGTTCAATAGGCCTTCCCAACGGCCGTGGCGACGAGCGGTGTTATCACCCATGCTGACAGAGTCATACCAGTGAGCGAAATTTTGATGCATTGGTTCCACCGAAGTAGCCATTATTGCGTCTCCCTTTGCATGACCGCGCGGGCCAGTTCTTCCAACTTGCCACGTTCGCTGGCGCGAATAAGCGCGCGTCCATAGCGTTCAGGTTCAGGAAGCTGAAGCTCAGCCTCCACGATCAGCCCGAGTTGCAATGTGATCTCACGACGGTCGCTAGCGGTCAGATTCCAGAAGCGGAATACTAAGTTGCGTGTGCTGGCGTCCCCCATGGCGGCTTCTCCGTTGGTTTCGTGCTCACGATCCAGAGCGTTTTTTTCCTCTGGAACCTGCTCTGCTGTGGGGGAGACGGCATTGAGGACTGGTGTCTCCGAAGCAACGGTAGGTAAGACCCTACGTTCCTCTCCAGGAAACCTAATAGTATGGCAAAAGACGGACTCATCTTCAGGTGTGAGTACCGCCCGGAACTTGTCTGGATTGGTCTGCCATTGGCGTAGGTGTGCTTCCACCGTCAGCTTACGGTCTCGGCCCGAACCAGTTATATGCACTTCAACCAAGTTGTAACCTGGCTGCCATCCGAGCTCTTGTCTATCTGGATTAACCGCCCCCGCGCTGAAACGAGCGTATTGGCGATCAAGCTGAAGTCGTTGTCGGTGTTTGTGCCCAAACATGTGGATTGTTGCTCGACCGCAAAATGCATCGCTGGCATCGTCTTGGTCCATGAACCAATCCGGTGGATGGTGGCACAACACAAGGTTCACCACATCGTCCACCGGGTCGAGCACGGTCTGAAGCGGGCTGAGATATAGGCTGTCACGTGTATCATCTCGGCCCTCAGCACCTGAGAGAATTACGGATGTCAGGCCATGAACGCGTAGCACAACGCTATTCTCAAGCTCCAGGTCCTGCTTCCAATAGAGTCGTTCTGGTAAATAAACCTGGCAGTTTAAGCGCTTTGCGAAGTCGTTATAGGCTGCAAGGGGGGCAAGCAAGGCCCGACTAGTGTCACCATCACTGATCTGATTCCGCAACTCGCGCTCTCGACGGTCATCCGGTGCACGCTTGATTGCAGCCTGAGCATTTCGAGTGGAAAGTGTTCTAAGAATTAGGCCACGATCCACATCATGGTTTCCCGGAACCACAAAAACACGCTCCAACGGGCAGCCGGCAACGGCTGCTAGCTCCGTAATCCAAGCCATTGCGACTTGATATTCCTCAGGAGCTCCCTTAAACGCGATATCTCCACCTATGAGAATCGCGCCTACTGGTCCGAGTTCAGAAACACGGGATCTGACATCTTGTATAAGCCGAGTTCGGTATGGGCGGTCTGGGTCTAGGTCGGGATTGAGGCAATCCGGTGATCTAAAATGGATATCGGCGATATGGAGCAACAGCACGGGTCCTTCCTCACTCTTGTTCTTCGATAGGGCAATATACCTCGAATAGAGCGCAGCCAGCATTGAAAAGCACGCAGGTGCCGGCAGATCTTCATTATTTGGGTTTATGTGTAATCGGCAGATGCCAACTGGCGATGAAGCACACCAGGAGAAACCCCCACTCGTGAGTCTCGCATCACATTTGCCTTGCAAATTTGCGGTTGAGCCATGGGATCAAGCTATTGCGGAGCAGCGCAGTCGCTGTGCCTATTGGTGGGCGCCTACAAGCGGTTTCTGTGGGAATACGATGCCCCCTCACGCTACCATCGTTCACAAACGGACAAGGCTGTTCATGGGCGTTGGCGCTCCTGGAGAATTATGCACATTTCCAAAATGACTTTGGTGAACTACCGAAACTTCAGCAACACAACGCTGAAATTTCAGCGGGGCGTCAACACCATCATCGGCGAGAATGGCTCAGGTAAGTCCAATATCCTACGCGCAATCCGTCTACTACTGGATGACACCATGGTGCGTGCCGCCTATCGACTGGAGGAATCGGACTTCTGCCGATCGCTCGGCGAATGGCGAGGCCACTGGATCATCATCAGTGTTGAGTTCGAAGAGATCAGCGCTGACGAAGCCGTGCAGGCGCTATTCCTTCATGGCACGGCTGCGCTCGAAGGCGGACCGCTGGCGAAGGCCACCTATAACCTCATCTTCCGTCCGAAAAAGGAGATCCGGCTCAAGCTGGCTGCTCTCGATGTTTTTGATGATGAAGAGCTTACGAAAATACGCAATGCCATCACGATTGACGACTACGAAACTGTGTTCACAGGAAGAAGCGGCGCCGATTTCAGCGACCCTTCCGTCTACCAATCGATCGTGGGCGATTTCGATACGTGTATTTTCAGTGCCGAGACTGAATTTCCTGAGATCGGGGCTAAAGTCCCCGGATTTCTCTCGGTTACGAAAGAAGTGTCACTGACCTTCATCCAGGCCCTTCGGGATGTCGTGGCCGAGTTTCACAACAACCGAACGAACCCGTTGTTTACGCTTCTCAAGAGCAAGAGTGGCGAGATCGATCCAGTGTCGATGCTTCCGATAACCGAGATGGTCAGGAACCTGAATGCCTCTATCGAAGGCCTCGAAGACGTGCAATCGGTTCGTAACCACATTCGGGAAACCATCAAGGATGCAGCCGGAGAAACCTACTCGCCTGCTTCGCTTTCAATTAAATCTGACCTACCAGACGAAGCAGAAAAATTATTTCAGTCGCTGCGCCTCTTCGTCGGCGAGGTCGATGACGGGTATGAGGGTGGTATCCATGAACTGAGCTTGGGCGGAGCAAACCTCATCTACCTGACGCTGAAGCTTCTTGAGTTCAAGTATCAGCGAGAGAAGCTTGCCATTGCCAATTTTCTGCTGATAGAGGAGCCCGAAGCGCACATCCATACCCACATCCAGAAAACTCTGTTCGACCGTATTTCCTACAGCGATGCCCAGATCATCTACACGACGCATTCGACCCACATCTCCGAAGTGAGCAATGTGAGTAACGTCAACATTCTGGGACGGCAAGGCTCATATTGCGAGGCTTATCAACCCGCTACGGGGCTCGAGCCATCAGAGGTGAGAAGCATCCAGAGATATCTGGATGCCGTTCGTAGCAATTTGCTCTTCGCTAAAAGCGTGCTGCTCGTTGAAGGCGATGCGGAGGAGATACTGATCCCGATCTTGGTGAAGAAGGTGCTTGGGCTGAGCGTTGATGAGTTGGGTATTAGCGTCATCAACATACGCAGCACGGGGTTCAAAAACGTCGCTGTCCTTTTTCACGACCTCCGAATCCGCAAGCGCTGTGCGATAGTCACTGACCTTGATACCAACTTCTTTGATGTGACGCCGCAGCCCACTGATCATGAGTTTCTGGCAAGCAAAAAGCGCAAGGCGATAGGTTCCCAAAAAGCTGGCGCCGAGCGCAAGGTTGGTCTCGATGCCTTTGTCGCTGGAAACCCTTGGGTCTCGGCCTTCTATGCACCACACACCTTTGAAGTTGACCTAGTATCAGCGGGCAACGAGGAGGCGTTTGTTCGAGCAGCGAGCAAGGTCTATAAAGCGCCGCACACTATCAATGAAGCGGTGGAAGCCCTTCGATCAGGTCAACCTCACCTAGTAGGTTTTCGTGCGCTGTTGATGGCTGAGTATGAAGGGAAAGGCTGGTTTGCAATCATGCTCGCCGAAGAACTGGACCATCAGGTAGCGATCCCTCCCTACATCTTGCAGGCCCTTCACTTCGCGCATGGGCAAATATCCCCTCTGCTGCTCGCCAGAATCCTACAGTATCGAGTTGCCCGCCAAATCTATGCCGATCCTTCAGCACAGCCACGACTAGCAATCCTTAGGGGTGAGGTTGAGCGTTTCCAACGCGGCGAAATCGATCTGGTTTTCCTAAAAGCTGCTGTCGCCCTTGCGCTACCAGGCGATGCCATTAGTTCGTTCATGGCAGGCATTGCCTGATGTTCGCCTGGGATCCCCGTGAATTGAACGCCGAGCAGTCTGCCGCAGTCGAGGAACCTTCGAGCGTATTCCTCATCGCATGCCCTGGTAGCGGAAAAACGCGAACTTTGACCTATAAGATCGCTTATGAGCTGTCGCGGGCCACGGACAAGCGGATTGTCGTGGCGATTACTTATACGCACCGCGCAGCAGATGAAATTCAGGAGCGCATTGAAGATCTCGGCGTTGACACGTCAAAGCTGTGGATCGGGACCATTCACTCATTTTGCATCGAGTGGATCATTAAGCCATATGGCATCTACCTTCCAGAGCTTTCCCGCGGCTATCGAGTCCTAGACAAGCACGACCGCGAACTCATGCTCGATAGGCTATGCGCGCCCTACGCAAAGATCACGCACTGGGATTGCGATTACTACTTCAGCAAAACGGGCTATCACCTAGGCTGCAAAGATGCTTGGAAGCATGAGACGCTTCATAAAATTCTTGGTGAGTATTTTCGCGAGCTCGCCGACGCGCGTCAGATCGATTTCGAGCTGATCCTTTGGTATGCGCAGGTTCTGATGCGTGATCAAAAGCATATTGCATCACTTCTCGCTTCGGTCTTCTCGTATGTCCTGGTAGACGAGTATCAGGACACGAAGCAAATTCAGTATGGCCTTCTTACCGCTATTTTGCGTGCCGGAGCGGGGCGAACGAAAACCTTCATCGTCGGCGATCCAAACCAAGCTATCTACGGCTCCCTCGGTGGCTACGCAGTTCCGGTGGCTGATTTTCGTGCCGAGGCTGGAATCCCGATAAGAGAAATGGCGCTTACCCGGAATTACCGTTCGAGCAAGAGGATCATTTCCCACTTCTCGAATTTCAACGTTTATCCGACATCAATTGAGAGCGCGGGATCGAATGCGTCGTTTCCAAGCAAGGTTTCGTACAACCAGCACGTAACACTCCCCAATTTGCATGACGAGCTAGTACGACTGATCCAAGCAAGCCTTGCTGCCGGGCATCCTCCTGAGGAGATCTGCGTGCTCGCCCCATGGTGGATTTTATTGGCATCGACGACGCGCCAATTAGTGAGGATGCTTCCGGATCAGCAATTTGACGGCCCTGGCCTAGTCCCCTTTAGCAACGATATAGACAATTTCTGGTTCAAGGTTTCGAAAATCATCCTGACTGAGTCATCGCCGAAGATGCTTGTTCGTCGCATGCGATGGGCCAGGGATGTGATCAGCGACCTGGGTGATTTGGGCGTTGATACATCACGTCTGACACAGCGGCTCCTATTGAGGGAATGCAACTCAATTTCAATTTCCGAGACGGATGGGATCGCCTACCTTGACCAAGCCTTCACCGCGCTGCTTGAACGACTCGGCGTAGCCCTTAATAGCTTCCCCGCATTAGTGGAGCACCGCGATGCATTCTTTCGCAGCTCACAATCTCGGATCGACAGGCTCCAAAAGGACGGAGCCCCGTACATCAACGATATCTCTTTCTTCAGGAAGGTATTTCGCGAGCGGACTGGTATCACCGTTTCGACGATCCACGGGGTAAAAGGTGCCGAGTACGATGTGGTCATCGCGTTCGGCCTTCTTCAGGGGATGGTGCCTCATTTCACTGAGGCCGCAAGCTTGGATGCTGCGAACAAGCTGCTCTACGTCGTAGGTTCCCGTGCCCGCAAGCATCTACATCTGATTTCTGAGAGCGGGCGTTCACAAGGCCGCTATGGGAACTATGTGGCTACAGAGGCACTGCTGGTATGTGTCTTTGACTACGACGCAGCCGAGTAGCATCCCGCTTGGGGGTTCGCCATCGGAAGTACGCCTCGTCCCGGCACTTTGCTGGCCAAGAAGCTAGTTTGGTAAGGCATGGTGGCTCCTTGCGTTAGCAAACCCGAAGCAATTGTGTCTTGGCGAGTCTGTAAGCAAGCTAGCGATGTTGGGGAAAACAGTAACCCTATTCTCACTCTCAGTGGCCTCTGTGAGTCTGACCATTGTATTGTCCAAAATAACAATCCGCGGCTGCTGCGCATGGCCAAGGAGTTCGAACAGAACGCCCTGGCCGATAACGACGTGGTGGCCGGGCAAATCGATATCGGCTGCTTCGAAACGGTCGCACCGCTGTACCTGCCGCAACTGATTGCCGGGTTTTCGGCGCTGTATCCGGGGGTGAAAATCCGCATCCGCGACGGCGAGCAGCAAGAGCTGGTGCAAGGCCTGACGTCGGGCACCTTCGACCTGGCGATTCTGTATGAGCACGAGCTCGACGCCACCATTCAGACCGAATCGCTGATGCCGGCGCAACGGCCTTATGCGTTGCTGCCGGCGGACCATCGCTTCGCCCAGCTCAAACAAGTGTCGCTACGTGATCTGTGCCTGGAACCGATGATTCTGCTGGACGTGCAACCGAGCCGGACCTACTTCGTCAGCCTGTTCGAAGAACTGAACCTGTCACCGAACATCGCCTTCAGCTCACCGTCGATCGAGATGGTGCGGGGGATGGTCGGGCAAGGGTTCGGCTTCTCGATCCTGGTGACGCGGCCGCATTCGGAATGCACTTACGACGGGAAGAAAGTGGTGTGCGTGGATATCGTCGAAGAGGTCACTGGTTCGGGATTGGTGGCGGCATGGTTGAAGCGCGGGCAACTGACCAAACCGGCGCAGTTGTTTGCCGATTATTGCCGGGAGCAACTCACTGCCAAGGCCGGGGCAAGCACATGAGCCAAGTGAAATCCTGTGGTGAGGGAGCTTGCTCCCGTTCGACTGCGCAGCAGTCGCATCTCCATTGCATGCGGTGTATCTGACACATTCAGGCGGCCTGATTATGGGGCCGCTTCGTGGCCCAACGGGAGCAAGCTCCCTCGCCACAGTTTTTGTGTTCTACCCCAAGAGTTACTTGCGCGGTTTGATCCGAGCGGTGGCTTCGGCCACCAACGGATCATCCGGCCAATAATGCTTCGGATACCGCCCCTTCAAATCCTTCTTCACCTCGGCGTAGGTACTGCGCCAGAAGTTCGCCAAGTCCTGAGTCACCTGCACCGGCCGCCGCGCCGGGGACAGTAGATGCAGCTTCACCACTTGCCGCCCCCCGGCAATGCGCGGGGTATCGGACAGGCCGAACAGTTCCTGTAAACGCACCGCCAGAATCGGCGGCTGTTCGCTGTAGTCCAGACGAATCGAAGAACCCGACGGCACACTCAGGTGATGCGGCGCCTGTTCATCCAGCCGTTGCGGCAGCGGCCAGGGCAGCAAGTTATGGACGATGCTCGACAGGTCCAGATTGGCGAAATGACTGAGGCGCGAGACTTTGCCCAGGTACGGCATCAGCCAGTGCTCAAGGTTTTTGAGCAGTGCGGTATCGCTGACATCCGGCCATTCACTTTCACCCTTACTGCCGAGGTCCAGCTGTCGCAGCAATGCCACGCGCGCCTGCCACTGACGCAGCTCCGGGGTCCACGGCAACAACTCCAGCCCCTTGCGGCGTACCAGATTGACCAGCGCCTGGCTGCGCGCTGTTTCGTCGAGGCCGGTCAGCGGTTCGCGGCTGAGGATCAACTCACCAACCTTGCGCTGACGCTCGGCGCGCAACACACCTTCGCGCTCATCCCAATCCAGTTGATCGACCACGCGCACTTGCTCGGCCAGTACGGAATCGAACAGCGCCGGATCAAAATCCGCCGCCAGATAAATCCGTTCCTCGCGCTGCCCCTGACGACTGCCCAGATCCGCAATCACCAACCACGCTTGCTTCATCAGACTGTCTGCTTCAGCGAACAACGCCGCACGGCCGTTGGCCAGGCGATATTCAGCGCCACCGGCGCGGCGTTGCTGGGCGACACGGTCTGGATAGGCCAACGCCAACAGGGCGCCGAGCCAGCGTGGATGATCCGGATCGCTGACCGGCTCCGTCGCTTTGCCACGCAGGTAACCGCGATACTGCCGCGCCAGTTGCCGGGCACGTTGCACGCCACCCTGAGCACCGCGAGCCGCACGCTCTTCGCCGGACAACAGCACCAATCGGCTGTGCAGATCCGCTCCGGCGCCACGCAAGATGTCCCGCTCACCGAGCAATGCCGCAACATCGCAGGCCATGTCGGCCAAACCGAGCGCCTGACCGCGCAACAACAAATGGGCGATGCGCGGATGCGCCGGCAATTCGGCCATGGCCTGACCGTGACGGGTCAGCGCGTCGCCGTCCAATGCGCCCAGACGATCAAGCAGATCCTGAGCCTGTGCATAAGCGGCGGCGGGCGGCACGTCGAGCCACACCAATTGCGTCGGTGTCACGCCCCAGCGCCCGAGCTGCAAGGCCAGACCGGCAAGGTCGGCCGAGAGAATCTCCGCGCTGGCATAGGCTGCCAATTGCTCGTGCTGATCCTGCGACCACAACCGATAACACACGCCCGGCTCCAGGCGCCCTGCCCGGCCGGCACGTTGAGTGGCACTGGCTTTTGAAATTCGTTGGGTATCGAGCCTGGTCATACCGCTACCGGGATCGAAACGCGGCACCCGCGCCAGCCCGGCATCAATCACCACACGCACGCCGTCGATCGTCAGGCTGGTCTCGGCGATGTTGGTCGCCAGCACCACTTTGCGCTTGCCCGCCGGTGCCGGATCGATTGCCGCGCGTTGGGCGGCGAGGTCCAGCTCACCGTGCAACGGGCAGAGCAACACCTGTGTGCTCTCGCCCAGCGCATCCGCCAATTGTTGATGCACGCGACGGATTTCCGCCTGCCCCGGCAGGAACACCAGCACGCTGCCGGTCTCATCATTCAAGGCTTCGAGAATCGTCTGCACCAGGCGCGGCTCAATAAATTCGCCGGGCTGGAACGGCCGACCCCAGCGCATCGCCACCGGGTACATACGGCCTTCACTGCGCAGGATCGGCGCGTCATCGAGCAACCCGGCCAGGCGTTCGCCTTCAAGCGTTGCAGACATCAAAAGGATTTTCAGCGGCTGGTCGTCGCGAAACAGCTCCCGGCCATTCAGGCTCAGGGCCAATGCCAGGTCCGCGTCGAGGCTGCGCTCGTGGAATTCGTCGAAGATCAGCAGGCCAACGCCGTCGAGTGCCGGGTCATCCTGCAAACGTCGGGTGAGAATGCCTTCAGTGACCACTTCAATACGGGTCTTGGGGCCGACTTTGCTGTCCAGCCGGATCCGGTAGCCAACGGTTTCACCGACCTTCTCGCCCAGCTCACTGGCCAAGCGCTCCGCCGCCGCCCGCGCTGCCAAACGGCGCGGCTCAAGCATCAGAATGGTCTGCCCGGCCAGCCACGGCTCGTTGAGCAAGGCCAGCGGAACACGGGTAGTTTTACCGGCGCCGGGCGGTGCTTCGAGCACGGCTTCGTGACGTGTAGCCAAGGCTTCACGCAGGGCGGGTAAAACTTCATCAATCGGCAAAGAAATCATGCTGGCTCCAAAACAGAGCGGCGAGTATAACGGCGAACTGCTCGGCGTTAATGACGGTCCTAATTCATACAGGCGTCCTTTCGTTTTGAAATTACCCAGGAGATTTCATATGCGTGTTCCCTTTCGCTTGATTGGCGGTGTATTGGTCGCGACGTTGCTGACCCAGGTGACCGCTTGCGGATCGATTTTCTATCCTGACCGTCGTGGTCAGATTGACGGCAAGATCGACCCGGCCATCGCCGCGCTCGATGCCGTGGGCCTGCTTTTCTACATCATCCCCGGCCTGATCGCGTTCGCCGTGGACTTCGCCACTGGCGCGATTTACTACGCGCCCGGTGAGACCGCACAGGTGGCCCCGGAAAAACTCAAGGAAGCGATCGGCGCCGACGGCAAAGTTGATAACCATAAGTTGCAGACTATTCTCGAAACCGAGTTGGGCCGCAGCTTCCCGCTGGATGACCCACGCCTGATTCAACACAAAGGCAGCACCCAGCAACTGGCCCTGTTAGGCCTGCAACCCGCCGCGTAATCCGTGCACGTAAAGGAATAGCCGCCCCTATGATTTCCAGCTCCGAACACGCCCGCCTGCTGCGGCTGGCGACTCGTGCCTCGGTGGCGGTGGCGTGTACGCTGATCGTCGCCAAAGCCATCGCCTGGTGGTTGAGCGGTTCGGTGAGCATGCTCGCCGGGTTGACCGACTCAGCGCTCGACGGCGTCACCTCCTTGCTCAATCTGCTGGCGGTGCATTACGCGTTGCGCCCGGCCGATGACGATCACCGTTACGGGCACGGCAAGGCCGAGTCGCTGGCGGGCATGGCTCAAGCGTTGTTCATTGGCGGCAGTGCGGTGCTGATTTCTTTGCAGGCGATCGAGCGGCTGAAACATCCGGAACCGGTGGGCGCGCCATGGATCAGCATCGGCGTGATTGTGTTCTCCCTGGCGCTGACCGTGGCGTTGCTGATGTTGCAACATCGGGTGGTCAAGGCCACCGGCTCCAACGCGGTGCGCGCCGACTCCCTGCACTACCGCTCGGACTTGCTGCTCAATGGCAGCATTCTGCTGGCATTGGTGTTGGCCGGGTTTGGCTGGCATCAGGTCGACCCCTGGTTCGGCCTGGCAATCGCTGCGTACATCTTCTGGAGCGCGATTCAGATCGCCAAGGAAAGTTTTACGGTGCTGATGGATGAGGAACTGCCGCCGGAGGTGAGCCAGCATATGCTTGAGCTGGCCTGCGGCGTTCCGGGGGTGCTGGGCGCGCATGACCTGCGCACGCGGATTTCCGGCAACCAGTGGTTCGTGCAGTTGCACCTGGAATTGCCGGGGGACCTGACCCTGTCAGTCGCCCACGGCATCAGCGATCAGGCCGCCGATGCGATTCACGCCGCTTACCCGCGAGCCGAAGTGCTGGTGCACGCCGACCCTCAGGAAGTGGTACTGGCGGCAAAGACTCAGAAAGAAACCTGATAGCCGCGACTGCTCAGGCAGTTACCTTGAGCCTGGCGGTAGGCTTGCACCACCGACGGGTCTGGCTGGTAGGTGGCCGTCCGCGGATTGAAGCCACTTTGCTGCACCGCGTATTGATAACACTCGTAACCGTCCTGGTTGACCTGCTCCGGCGACTGGCCGTTGGCCGGATAGGCCTCCACGTCGTAGCTGTTGCTGACCGGCTGCGGCTGCATTTGCACCGGCGGCTCGACCACCACGTAGTCCTGACTGTTTTCCTGATAGGCGTAATACGAACCAGCCGCCAGGAACAGCAGCGCCCCGCCGATCCACACCTCACGCGCGTAATCGGGCAAGTAACTGACTCGAATCCCGCGAGGCGGTTGAACCACCACATAACGCGGGCCTTGTGGGCGATACCAGTAGCCGCCGGAATAGAAATAATCCCGACCACCGTAAGGCACGCGGTAGTCACGGTCCGGGAAGCGGTCGATCACATGACCCGGGCGATATTGCGGGCCGGGGCCCCAGCCATTACCGTGCCCATCCGGACGACCCGCCCACCGACGATCATCGGGACGCGGACCGTTGTTCTGCCATTGCTGGTTGTAATTGTTGCGCTGTGGATTGTCCTGATAGTAACCACGCTGTGGCTGCTGGGTCTGGCGCACCGCGTCGGGGCGACCCTGGATCGGCAGGTCATTGGCCGGGAGCTGCGGGGGTGGCGGCGGTGAGCGAACAGGATTGTTGTAGTCGGGCTGCGGACGGTTCTGCCATTGGCCATTGTTCTGAGTCTGGCCGTTGTGCTCGAACTGGCGGCTGTTGTCGCCACGAATGATGTCGTTGTCCTGCGGGCGCGGCTGATTATTGCCGCCATGCCCCTGATTGTTGCCCTGATGGCCGTCCGATCCACGTTGCCCGCCATCGGGGCCACGGTTTTGCTGATCATCGGCCAGCGATTGCGCAGTGACACTCACACACAGCAAACCAACACCGGCCAAACGCCAGATGCGCGACTTCATGCTTTTCCTCACTGCGGGTTAGGGCCTGTACGTAAGACTTGGAAAGTACAGGGCGGTTCTGCAACAGGTTATCAGTCGCGCAACTTATTTATTGAGGGCCGCTCTCAAATTCCAGGCAAAAGAAAAGGGAGACCCGTCGGCCTCCCTTAGAGAACTTCGTCCGTGCTCGACGCTTATGACGTCGGCTCACCTCACGCCGTCTTCTGGACAGTGTGTAGCTCGGAGGCCGGCACATCCCCTGTGGGGGTGGCGGCCGCCGCCGGCCTGATTCGGCGAGCGGCTGTGGACTGTTTGTCCGAGCAGTGATTCTGGTGATAAGAATAGGCCGCGAGTGCCGGCAGAGGATTGCGAAGATTGCTCAATTAAACATCACTTGCGCAATTTTTAACCCTGGATAGATAATCTGCCGCAATAGTTATGACAAAGGCCTGATTGATGAGCAAACTCGACCGATACGACTTGAGCATTTTGGCGGAATTGCAGCGTGACGCGCGCATCTCCAACCAGGAGCTGGCCGAACGCATCGGCCTGTCGCCTTCGCCTTGCTCGCGCCGGGTCAAGCAACTGGAAGACGACGGCTACATCACCCGCCAGGTGGCGCTGCTGGACCGCAAGATGCTCGGTTTGAGCCTCACGGCTTACGTGCTGATCGGCATGGACCGCCATACGCCGGAGCGTTTCGAGAACTTTGAAGCCGCGATTCGAACGTTGCCCCAGGTGCTGGAATGCAGCTTGGTGACGGGGATGGATGCAGATTATCAACTCAAGGTTGTGGTGCCGGACATGGATCACTACCAGAAACTGCTGCTGGGGCATTTGACCCGGATTGAAGGGGTGACCAGCGTTCGTTCGAGTTTTGTGTTGAATCAGGTGCTCAATAGTACCGAGCTGCCGTTAACTCATCTGCGCAGCTGATGTCCCCATCGCGAGCAGGCTCACTCCTACAGTGGATCTCCTGAACACCGAAGATCCCTTGTAGGAGCCTGCTCGCGATAAGGCCGGCACAGGCGACGAATGACTGCGACACACTGCCGCAGGTCAATCCTCCAGCCCGTCCCCATGCCGTATACTCCAGCGCCTTTTAGCCCCGCCCGCGCTGGAGATATTCAATGGATCCTGCCGTACTCGAAGAGTGGATGATGACCGGACTGGTCAGCGTCCTGATCATTTTCATGGGTTTCATCGTCTGGGATCTGGCGAAAAAATCCAAGGCCGGACGTTTTGGCTCGTTCATTCTGTTCTTCGTACTGGGTCTGGGCGTGGCTGCGTTCGTGATCAAAAGCGTGGTCATCGGCCTGATCGAAACCGGCACGCTATAAGCGCGCCGGCACTTCCTTCCACTGGCCCTGATCGAGTCCTTCGATTGTCCAGTCGCCGATTCTGACCCGTACCAGGCGCAACGTCGGCAAGCCGACGGCCGCTGTCATGCGCCGCACCTGACGGTTGCGCCCCTCGCGAATCACCAACTCCAGCCAACTGGTCGGCACGCTTTTGCGAAAGCGCACCGGCGGGTTGCGTGGCCACAGCTCGGGCTCCTCCAATTGCCGCGCCTCGGCCGGCAAGGTCATGCCGTCATTCAGTTCGACGCCGTCACGCAAACGCTGCAACTGCTCAGCGCTCGGCTCACCCTCCACCTGCACCCAATAGGTCTTGGCCAATTTGTGTTTCGGGTCAGCGATTCGCGCTTGCAGCTGGCCATCGTTGGTCAGCAGCAGTAATCCTTCGCTGTCGCGGTCCAGCCGTCCTGCCGGATAGATCCCCGGAATCTCGATGTAATCCTTGAGCGTCGCCCGCCCTCCTTCGTCACTGAACTGGGTCAGCACATCGAAGGGTTTGTTGAACAGGATCAGCTTCGGCTCGGCCGGCGGCGCTTTGGCGACACGGCGCGGGGCTGGGGAGGATGGCGCAGGCTTCGCGCCAGGGCGGCGAGAAACGGGACGTTGTGGACGGGACATGGGAAAGAGGAGCATCTAACGGTCAGGGCTGCCAATGCTAGTGCCCTGACCGTCAAATGACCATCACGAATCAGCGGAACGGCGGCTCGTCGAAGCTGCGCAGTTTGCGCGAATGCAACGAGTTGAGTTCGGTGCGCAACAGATCCACCGCCTCGATGCCGATCTTCAAGTGCTGGCTGACCGCGCGCTCATAGAAGGCGTTGGCCGAACCCGGCAGCTTGATTTCGCTGTGCAGCGGTTTGTCCGACACACAGAGCAACGTGCCATAGGGCACCCGCAGGCGATAGCCTTGGGCGGCGATGGTGCCGCTTTCCATGTCCACCGCCACGGCGCGGGACAAGTTGATCAGCGGACGTTCCTGCGCCCAGCGCAATTCCCAGTTACGGTCGTCGTAGGTCAACACGGTGCCGGTGCGCAGGCGTTTTTTCAGCTCGTCGCCCTTTTCGCCGGTAATGTTCGCGGCCGCTTGCTGCAAGGCCATCTGCACTTCGGCCAGGGCCGGGATCGGAATGTTCGGCGGCACCACCCGGTCGAGAATCCCGTCGCGACGCATATAAGCGTGCGCCAGCACGTAGTCGCCAATGGTCTGCGACTGACGCAAGCCGCCGCAGTGACCGATCATCAACCAGCAATGTGGACGCAACACCGCCAAATGGTCGGTGATGTTCTTGGCGTTGGACGGGCCGACGCCGATGTTCACCAGGGTCACGCCATGGCCATCGCTGGCAATCAGGTGATAGGCCGGCATCTGATAGCGGTGCCACACCACGCCCGCAGCAATCGCCGAGGCTTCGCCGTGGTCCATGCTCTTTTCGATGATCACGTTGCCGGGCAATACCATGCGCACGAAACGCGGGTCACTGCGCAACTGCTCCAAACCATGGACGATGAATTGGTCAACGTACCGGTGGTAGTTGGTCAGCAGAATCCACGGCTGCACATGACGCCAGTCGCTGCCGGTGTAATGCACCAGTCGACGCAGGGAAAAATCCACCCGCGCGGCATCGAACAGGGCCAGTGGCAGCGGATCGGTGTTCTCCCAGTCGTACAAGCCATCGGCAATGCCGTCGGTCGCGGCGGACAAGTCGGTGCTCGGGAACACCCGCGCCAGCACGGCGGCGGTGACGCCGGAGCCGGCTAGTTCATCGCCCTGCTCGACCACGTAAGGATAAGGAATATTTTGCTGGCTGATGCCGACTTCGACGGTCACGGTGAAGTCGTGCATCAACGGCACGAGTTGTTCCAGCAGGTATTTACGGAACGCCGCCGGATGGGTGACGGTGACACTGTAGGTCCCAGGCAGCTGAACCTTGGCGTAAGCGCGGGTGGTCTGTGGGACTTCGCCCTGGCAGTGGTAGGTCAGACGCAGTTCGGGATAACGAAACATCGCACGCTGCTCAGCGTCCGGTTCGACTCGGTCCTTGAGATAACGCTTGAGCGCCTGGTTCAGCGCGGTGGTTGCACGATTGTGCAAGAGCGCAAGCCGGTCCACGGCTTGCTCGGCGGTTTGAACGACAATAAAAGCTTCGGTCACGATCAGCATCCTGTGTTCTGACTTGCAGAGCTTCATCTTGCCTGCATCGTCGCTTCACGGGAACAGTGGCGTGTTGGCTATATGTCACTGATAGCCCCTGTAGGAGTGAGCCTGCTCGCGATAACGGCTTGTCAGTCACATAGATGTTGGATGTGCCAACGCTATCGCGAGCAGGCTCACTCCTACAGGGGTTCTGTGTGGTTCATGCCATCGTGGTCAAAAACCCTGCGGAGTCGAGCGGGCGACGATCGCTTCCACTTCCAGCCCACGCGGCAACGCGCCATACACCCGACCGGCCGAGCCGAGGCGACTGGCGATGAACGCATCGCTGACTGCCGAGTTGCCGGCTTCCAGCAACAGTTTGGCCTGAAGCCCCAGCGCAATGTCTTCAGTGAGCTGCCGAGCACGGTATTGAATATCGCTGGTGTCCTTGAACGCCGTCTGCAACTGGCTGATGTGCGCAGCCAGGCGCTTATCGCCCTGACCATCACCCAACTCACTGAACAACACATCAAGCACACCTGGCTCCTTCGATAGCGCCCGCAGCACGTCCAGGCACTGCACGTTACCGGAACCTTCCCACGTCGAATTGACCGGCGCCTCACGGTAGAGGCGCGGGAGGATGCTTTCCTCGACATAGCCCGCACCGCCCATGCATTCGGCGGCTTCGTTGATCATTGCCGGGGCGCGCTTGCAGATCCAGTACTTGCCCACCGCCGTCACCAACCGGGCGAATTTGGCTTCGTGGCTGTCATCCAGATGATCCAGCGCCTTGCCCATGCGCAGGCTCAAGGCCAGGGCCGCTTCGCTTTCCAGCGCCAGATCAGCGAGTACGTTTTGCATCAACGGCTGTTCGCTGAGCAACTTGCCGCCGACCATGCGATGTGCGCAGTGATGGCTGGCCTGGGTCAGCGCCTGACGCATCAGCGAGCTGGAACCGACCATGCAATCGAAGCGAGTCATCGCGACCATCTCAATGATGGTCGGAACCCCGCGCCCTTCTTCACCGACCATCCACGCCAGCGCGCCACGGAACTCGACCTCGCTGGAAGCATTGGAGCAATTGCCGAGTTTGTTCTTCAGGCGCTGGATGTAGAACTGATTGCGCGTGTCGTCCGGGCGATGGCGTGGCAGCAGGAAACAGGTCAAGCCCTTGTCGGTCTGCGCCAACGTCAGGAAGGCATCGCACATCGGCGCGGAACAGAACCACTTGTGCCCGACCAATTCATAAGCCTGGCCCGGGCCACTGGCGCCGACCGGGTACGCCTTGGTGGTGTTGGCCCGCACGTCGGTGCCGCCCTGTTTCTCGGTCATCGCCATGCCGATGGTGACACCGGCCTTGTGGGCCATGCCGACATTGCGCGGGTCGTATTCGGTCGAGAGGATTTTCGGCAGCCACTGCTCGGCCAGGTCCGGTTGCAGGCGCATCGCCGGGACGCTGGCGAAGGTCATGGTCAACGGGCAACCGCTGCCGGCTTCGGCCTGGCTGTGCAGGTACGTCATCGACGCGCGAGCCACATGGGCGCCAGGTTGCGGATGTGCCCAGGGTGATGAGGTCAAGCCGTGCTCGACCGCCGTGCGCATCAACTGGTGATACGCCGGGTGAAATTCCACCAGGTCGATGCGATGCCCGTATCGGTCATGGCTGACGAACACCGGTTTGTTCTGATTGGCCAGGAACCCTGCTTCCATCAGCGGCCCGCCGGCCAATGCACCATAAGCGTCGATCCGCGACTCGGCCCAACCCGCCCCGAAACGCCGAGACCATTCTTGCAAAGGCAGGTCGATGCGATAGAGGTTGGCGCCGTCCAGCGACGGGGGCTGATTGGTGACTTCGTGGGTTTCGGCGAACTGATGCAGGTTCATGACGGGGCTCCTTTGGTCAGCCAAGGGATTCAGTTAAGCACCGCCTCTTGGCCGAACAAAGTGTCATACCCGCCTAAATGTCGGCGCTTTCGCCTTGCCCCGAACAGAGTACCCGGCGATAGAGCGCCGCTTGCAGATCCTCGAATTTCACCGGTTTGCTCAGGTGATCGATCAAGGCTCCCGTCGGGCATCGCTCCCGCTCGGCGCTCACGGCAATCACGAACACCGGCAAGTCGGCACAGCCCGGCAAGCCGCGGATCTGGCAGCAAAAGGCGGTGCCATCCAGCGTCGGCAACTGACCATCGAGCAGGACAGCATCGAAGCTTTCACGCTGCAAGAGGTCGAGCGCGGCAGCGCCGCTGTCGGTGGCGCGCACCCGGAACCCGAGCTTGAGCAACATGCCACGCATCACCAATTGATTGATGCTGTTGTCATCCACCAGCAGCACCGTGCAGTCCTGTGGCAATCGAAGACGCGGAAACTCGCGGGTCATCAAGGGCACTGCCGGCCGCTCGACCACAGGCAGTTCGAACTCGACGTCCAACTGGAAACGGCTGCCGCTGCCGGGCTCGGATCGATGGGTCAGGCGCCCGCCGAGCAATTCGACCAGTTGCCGACAGATCGCCAGGCCTACGCCCAGGCCGCCGTATTCACGGGTCATCGAGCCGTCGAGCTGGAAGAAGCGCTGATACAGCGTCGCCTCTCCCAGATCGGTAAAACCGATACCGGTGTCGATCACCGCAAACGACAGCGACACCCGGCCGTTTTCCACCGGTTTGCCCGTCACGCGCAGGGCCAGCCCGCCGACCCGGGTGAACTTGATGGCGTTATCCAGCAGGCATTCCAGGCATTGCGCCAACTTGGTGCTGTCACCGTTCAAGCGATCCGGCAGGCCCGGCATCACTTCGACTTTGAAGTCCAGGGACTTGCCTGAAGCATTGCCCTCGAATTGGGTGCGCAAGGTGTCGACCACGCCACGCAGACTGAACGTTGCCGGGATGACTTTAAGCTTGCCGGCCTGCAACTCGGTGAGGGTCAGGATGCCGTTGACCATGCGCATCATGTCCCGTGCGGAGCCGGCGGCGGTTTGCTGGTATTGCTCCAGTTCCGGGTCCATCTCGACGGTTTGCATCAACTCCAGCGAACCGATCACACCGTTCATGGGCGTGCGCAATTCGTGGGTCAGGGTGGCGAGGAATTCATCCTTGAGCTTGTTACTGTGGGCCAGTTGCTGGTTCAGCACCTCGAGTTTCTGACCGGCATCGAACAGCGTCTGCGCTTGCTGCTCGCGCATGGCGTTGATGCGGTCGGCCAAGGCGAGGGACAGCAGCGCCACTTCGATGGCCGAACCGATCTGGCTGGAATACATGGTCAGGAACACGTTCGGCAGGTATCCCAACACCATGAGGGTGTTGACGATGCCGCCGAGCAGGAAGGCCGACCAGGCAATGATGAAATATCGGGCCACCCGCAAGCCACCCAGCCAGGCGCATAGCCCGGCGATGAAAATCGCCACGGTGAAAACCAACGCCAAGGCTGTTGCCAGGCGCAAGGCCAGGGCGTAGCTGGTCATCAACGACAACCCGACCACGAGCGCACTGAACGCCACCAGCGCCAACAGTAAACGGTCGAGCCAGCGACTGTGGTTGGCCGTCTGCAAGAAGCTGCGGGCGAACTGGCTGCCGAACAGTCCAGCACAACCGATGAAGAATGGCGTCGCGGCGTTGGCCCACCACGGATTGTCCGGCCAGAAATACTCCACGGCTGCGCCGTTCACTGACAGTTGATACAGGCCGAAGGAAGCGATGTAGAAGATGTAATAGAGATAGCTGGTGTCGCGCACGCTGAGGTAGATGAACAGGTTGTAGACCAGCATCCCCAACAACACACCATAAATCAGCCCCAGCACATAAAGGCGGACCGGCTGTTCTTCGAGGTAAGCGGTGCTCGACCACAAGGTGACGGGCGCCTGGATCGACCCTTCGCTTTGCAGGCGCAAGTACACGGTTTGCGCCTGGTCAGGCAGGAAATTGAGATCGAACAGGTAGTTGTTCTGGCGGAACTCGCGACTGGCAAACGGCAACGCATCGCCTGTTTGCCGGGCCAATCGAAAGTCACCGCCAGCATCGGGCAAGTAGAGATCGAGGTGATCGAGGGGCGGATAGGCCAGTTCCAGCAGCCAGGTCCGTTGCGCCGCCGGGTTCGACGGACGGTAATGCAGATCGATTCTCAGCCAGAACACCGAGCGCGAGTAACCGGCGTTGAGGGTGGCTTTATCGTGGGGCTTGAAGTTACCGGCCGCGGCTTGCGCACGGACATCGGCGATGGTCGCCTGACCGCCCGCGTCTTCGTAGACCTGCAGGGTTCGGCCCAGGGGAAGGCTCTGGGTGAATTCATCGAATTCGACGGCGCTCGCCATGAGGGGCAAGCACAACAGCAACATCAGCAAATAGCGCATTTAAGCCCCAGCGTGGCCTGTCCGGTTATCTCAGGAAGCCCCTCATTCCCTTTGAGTAGACGTAAAACCGGTATTACCTGTTATTGGTTTGGATCCACTCTAGCATAGCCGCTGATGGCCATTGAGCACCATTGAAATTTTTCCTGCAAGGGCTCTAGTACGGGCGTTCCAGCGACGAACTTCAGGAAAATCTGGTTACACGGTCAGCTTATGGCTATATGCAACACCTGAGGCGAGGGAGCTTGCTCACATGGAGGTGCGCAGCGCCCCACCCTTTGCATTCGGTCGGTAACATTGCGTCGCCAGATTCACCACGGCTTCGCAGCGGAACGGGGCCAGCCCCCTCACCACAATGTATCGGCAGACCTGGCGACCACTGCACCCGAAAATCGATGTTTGGTGGTAAGCTCGCGCACCATGAATATCTACAGCTCTCGCCCCGTTGTCCTCTGTCTCTCCGGCCACGACCCCAGTGGTGGCGCCGGCTTGCAGGCAGATATCGAAGCCCTGCTCGCCCAGGGTTGTCATGCGGCCCCGGCCGTCACCGCCCTGACCGTGCAAGACACGGTCAACGTCACTGACTTTCGCGTGCTCGACCGCGAGTGGGTGCTGGCCCAGGCCAACGCCGTGCTCAACGACTCCGAAGTCGCTGCCGTGAAACTGGGCATGCTCGGTTCCCTGGAGATGGTCGACACTGTCGTCGAACTGCTCTCGGCACACCCGCACTTGCCGGTGGTCTGCGACCCGGTGCTGCGCGCCGGTGGCGGCGGACGCCTGGGCAAGGATGAAGTCGGCTACGCCATGCGCGAACGCCTGCTGCCCCTGTCCATCATCGCCACCCCTAACCTGCCCGAAGCCCGCATCCTCGCCGAACTGCCCGAAGGCACCGCGGACGAGTGCGCTGAAAAACTCCTGCCGTTCGTCAAGCACCTGCTGATCACGGGCGGCCATGGCGACGAACACGAAATCCACAATCGCCTGTACAGCCGCGATGGTCACCGCGAAACCTTTACTTGCCAGCGCTTGCCCGGCAGTTATCACGGCTCCGGTTGCACCTTGGCCAGCGCCCTGGCCGGTCGTCTGGCCCAGGGTGAAAATCTCGTCAGTGCCGTGCAGACCGCGCTTAACTACACGTGGCGTACCCTGCGGGATGCCGAGCAGTTGGGCAAAGGCCAGTTCGTGCCGCGTCGCCTGCCGCTGGATTTCTGTTCGTAACTTTCTATTCGCACTGCGGTGAGGCTTGTCCGATGAAACTACGTGGCCTGTACGCCATTACCGACAGCCAGTTGCTGGCCGGTAAATTTCTTTCGTACGTGGAGGCGGCGCTGGAGGGCGGCGTCACCCTGCTGCAATACCGCGACAAAAGCAGCGACGAGGCCCGACGTTTGCGTGAGGCCGAAGCCCTGCGCAATCTGTGCGACCGCTACAAGACTCAGCTGATTATCAATGACGACGCCGAACTGGCCGCTCGCCTGAATGTCGGCGTACACCTGGGCCAGACTGACGGCCCCTTGTCGCCGACCCGCGCCTTGCTCGGTCGCCAGGCAATCATCGGTTCGACCTGTCACGCGCAACTCGAACTCGCCGAGCAAGCAGCCAAGGAAGGCGCCAGTTACGTCGCCTTCGGCCGCTTCTTCAATTCCAATACCAAACCCGGCGCACCGACCTGCAGCCTCGAACTGCTGGACCAGGCCCGCAGCAAACTGCACCTGCCGATCTGCGCGATCGGCGGCATCACCCTCGACAACGCCGCCCCGCTGGTGGCCCACGGGGTCGACTTGCTGGCGGTGGTGCATGGCCTGTTTGGCGCCGAGAGCACGGCTGAAGTGACACGCCGTGCCCGCGCCTTTAACGAATTACTGAAAATCTGATTTGAGAGCCCGATCATGTCTCGTTCCGAAACCCTGTTTGCCAACGCCCAGAAACACATCCCCGGTGGCGTGAACTCGCCTGTTCGCGCGTTCAAAAGTGTGGGCGGCACGCCGCTGTTCTTCAAACACGCCGAAGGCGCCTACGTCACCGACGAAGACGACAAGCGTTACGTTGACTACGTCGGTTCCTGGGGCCCGATGATTCTCGGTCACAGCCACCCGGACGTGCTGGACGCTGTGCGTAAACAACTGGAGCACGGCTTGTCCTACGGCGCCCCGACCGCGATGGAAACCGAGATGGCCGACCTGGTCTGCTCGATCGTGCCGTCGATGGAAATGGTGCGCATGGTCAGCTCCGGCACCGAAGCGACCATGAGTGCCATCCGTCTGGCCCGTGGTTTCACCGGTCGCGACAACATCATCAAGTTCGAAGGCTGCTATCACGGTCACTCCGACAGCCTGCTGGTCAAGGCCGGCTCCGGCGCGCTGACCCAAGGCGTGCCGAGCTCGGCCGGTGTGCCGGCGGATTTCGCCAAGCACACCCTGACTCTGCCGTTCAATGACATCGACGCGGTCGAAGCCATGCTCGCTGACGTCGGCCAGGACGTGGCCTGCATCATCGTCGAGCCGGTGGCCGGCAACATGAACTGCGTTCCGCCGGCGCCAGGTTTCCTCGAAGGCCTGCGGACCCTGTGCGACAAACACGGCGTAGTGCTGATTTTCGACGAAGTGATGACCGGTTTCCGAGTTGCCCTCGGCGGTGCACAAGCGCACTTCGGCGTGACGCCGGACCTGAGCACCTTTGGCAAGATCATCGGTGGCGGCATGCCGGTCGGCTGCTTCGGCGGCAAGCGCGAAATCATGTCGCACATCGCGCCACTGGGTCCGGTCTATCAGGCAGGCACCTTGTCGGGTAACCCATTGGCAATGGCGGCGGGCCTGACGACGTTGCGCCTGATCAGCCGTCCCGGTTTCCACGACGAGCTGACCGACTACACCAGCCGCTTGCTCGATGGCCTGCAACAGCGCGCCGATGCTGCTGGCATTCCGTTCGTGACCACGCAGGCTGGCGGAATGTTTGGCCTGTACTTCAGCGGTGCCGACGACATCGTGACTTTCGATGACGTGATGGCCAGCGACGCCAAGCTGTTCGGTCGTTTCTTCCACTTGATGCTCGAGGGCGGCGTGTACCTGGCGCCGAGCGCTTTCGAAGCCGGCTTCACCTCGATCGCTCATGGCGAAGCCGAGTTGAAACTGACGCTGGATGCCGCCGAGCGTGCCTTCGCCGCATTGAAATAACGCTGTGCCCGCTGACGTTGGCGATTGCCAGCGTCAGCTTTCACCTGGATTTACACCTTTATTCCTACGCTTCTGCTAATAATCCCCCGTCAATCGGGCGATATATTCCCCGTGCAGCAGAAAAACGAGTAAAGACTTTGTAAGGTTGGCCCTGCTTATTTCATAATGCGCGCTTATTGGATCCCCTCGATGGGTCCGCGCGCCCTTCAGAGGTAAGTCGATTCCCATGAACCGCACCGGCCGCGCCCTTGCACTGGGCTGCCTGTTGCTCCTTCAGCCCCTGCTCGCGCTCGCACAAGCAGGCGGCAACTCGTTGTTAATCCCAGCGATGGGTCGCTGCACCCTCAATACTCAGCCGCAAGACCTGACGCAAGCGCTCGCTGCCTGCCAGAAAGCGTCGGATGAAGGGGATGCACAAGCGCAATACGAGTTAGGTGAGTTCTACTACGACGGCAAAAACACCCCGCGCGACCTCAATAAGGCCCTGGGCTATTTTGAAAAAGCTTCGTTGCAAGGCCACGCCCAGGCGCAATTCAAACTCGGCACCATGTTCTTTCACGGCGAAGGCGTACCGGCCAATAACGTTCAGGCGTATATCGTGCTGAAAATGGCCGCGGTCAACGGTGCTGAAGAGGCACTGGATACGGCCGACGAAGTGGCCGAGAAGATGCCCCGCGAAGACCTTGAGATGGCGACTCAGGTGCTTGGGCAAATCTTCCGTAAATACCTGATGGAATTGCAGAGCGCCGATGGGCGTACGCCGTTTTCGCCGCTGCCCTGATGGACGCAGGCCCCTGTGGCGAGGGAGCTTGCTCCCGCTCGGCTGCGCAGCAGTCGTAACGTCAAACAATGCGGTGAATCAGAAAAACGGTGTTTGCAGAGTTTAGGGCCGCTTCGCGCCCCAGCGGGAGCAAGCTCCCTCGCCACAAACAACCCAGTTCATTTCAAAAGCTTTCCTGCTTACTTCTCAGGCATCGGCATCGGAAACGGCATGACATTGCCGACCGCGCCGCGGGCTTCGCTGATTTTCGGTGTGCCGAGGCGTTCCACTTCGTCGATGCGCACAATCGAATGCATCGGAACAAAACTGCGCACCACGCCTTCGAACTGAGCTTTCAACTTCTCTTCGCTCGGGTCGACGACCACTTGCGTGCGCTCGCCAAAGACGAACTCTTCCACTTCCAGGAAGCCCCACAGATCACTTTGATAGATCTGCTTGGCATACATTTCGTACACCTGGCCCTGGTTGAGGAAAATCACCTTGTAGATTGGGGCTTCACGTTTGGTCATGGTGGGCGGGCAACACATAGGGGATAAAAATGAGGGCGCGAACTATAGCATAGCCGCCGGACGCACAGCTGTAGGAACCTTGGGACATGTTCCCTATAATGCGCGGTTCTTTGAATCACGTGATGACACTGTCCATGGCCAAGAAGCTTTACATCGAAACCCACGGTTGCCAGATGAACGAGTACGACAGCTCGCGCATGGTCGATCTGCTGGGTGAACATCAGGCCCTGGAAGTGACCGCTCGCGCTGAAGACGCCGACGTGATCCTGCTCAACACCTGCTCCATTCGTGAACGCGCCCAGGACCGGGTGTACTCCCAGCTCGGCCGCTGGCGCGAACTGAAACTGGCCAACCCGGACATGGTGATCGCCGTCGGCGGCTGCGTGGCCAGCCAGGAAGGCGCGGCCATTCGCGATCGCGCGCCGTATGTGGACGTGGTGTTCGGCCCGCAAACCCTGCACCGCCTGCCGGAAATGATCGACGCCGCGCGCGCCACCAAGCTGCCGCAAGTCGACGTCTCGTTCCCGGAAATTGAAAAATTCGACCATCTGCCCGAGCCGCGTATCGATGGCCCGAGCGCTTATGTGTCGGTCATGGAAGGCTGCAGCAAATACTGCACCTTCTGCGTGGTGCCTTATACCCGCGGTGAAGAAGTCAGTCGGCCGTTTGATGACGTCATTGCCGAGATCATGCACCTGGCCGAAAACGGCGTGCGCGAAGTGACGCTGCTGGGCCAGAACGTCAACGGCTATCGCGGGACCACGCACGACGGACGTTTTGCCGATCTGGCCGAGCTGATTCGTGTGGTGGCCGCCGTCGATGGCATCGACCGGATTCGCTACACCACCTCGCACCCGCTGGAGTTCTCCGACAGCCTGATCCAGGCCCACGCCGACGTGCCGGAACTGGTAAAACACCTGCACTTGCCGGTGCAATCGGGCTCGGACCGCATTCTCTCGGCGATGAAACGCAACCACACCGCGCTGGAATACAAATCCAAACTGCGCAAGCTGCGGGCAGCTGTCCCAGGGATCTGCATCAGTTCGGACTTCATCGTCGGCTTCCCGGGCGAGACCGAGAAAGACTTCGAACAGACCATGAAGCTGATCGAAGACGTCGGTTTCGACTTCTCCTACTCGTTCGTCTACAGCCAGCGCCCTGGCACCCCGGCTGCGGATCTGGCCGACGAGACGCCGGAAGAACTGAAGAAAGAACGGTTGAACGCGCTGCAACATCGCTTGAACCAGCAAGGTTTCGAGATCAGCCGACAAATGGTCGGCTCGATCCAGCGGATTCTGGTCACGGATTATTCGAAAAAAGACCCCGGCGAACTGCAAGGCCGGACCGAGAATAACCGGATCGTCAACTTCCGCTGCGACAATCCGACCTTGATCGGCCAGTTCGCCGACGTGCACATCGACGCCGCACAGCCGCACTCGCTGCGGGGCTCGCTGATTTCGTAACACCGTAAAACCTGTAGGAACGAGGCTTGCCCGCGAAGGCGGACTGACACTCACCACATGAGTCGTCTGAAATACCGCCTTCGCGGGCAAGTTTCGCTCCTACAGGGCCGGTGTTTGGCGCTGGATTATTTAAGAGCTTTCGCACCCAGCCCACTGGCGTTATCCTTGATTTCATCTTAATTGCCCCAGGGCGGCTAAATACGACCTTGAACGCACCCATAGAACCACATCGTTTTATCCTCGAGCCCTTTGAGGCCCGTCGCTTCGCCAATCTGTGCGGGCAATTCGACGAGCATCTGCGCTTGATCGAACAGCGCCTGACCATCGAGATCCGCAACCGCGGAAACCAGTTCGAGCTGATCGGCGAGCCCAAACACACCACCTCCGCGGAAAATCTGATTCGTCGTCTGTATCGGGAAACCAAAGGTACAGAGCTGTCGCCGGACACGGTTCACCTGTTCCTGCAGGAATCGGCCGTCGAAGAGCTGGACAACGTCTCCCCGTCCGAACCCTCCGTCGCCCTGCGCACCAAAAAAGGCATGATTCGCCCTCGCGGCTTGAATCAGCTGCGCTACGTGAAGGAAATCCTCGGTAACGACATCAATTTCGGCATCGGCCCGGCCGGTACCGGCAAGACCTATCTGGCCGTTGCCTGCGCGGTAGACGCGCTGGAACGCGAGCAGATTCGCCGCATCCTGCTGGTGCGTCCGGCGGTTGAAGCGGGCGAGAAGCTTGGCTTCCTGCCCGGCGACCTGTCGCAAAAGATCGACCCATACCTGCGCCCGCTCTACGACGCACTCTACGAGATGCTCGGCTTCGAACACGTCGCCAAGCTCATCGAACGCCAGGTGATCGAAGTTGCGCCACTGGCCTACATGCGCGGTCGCACGCTGAACAACAGTTTCATCATCCTCGACGAAAGCCAGAACACCACCGTCGAGCAGATGAAGATGTTCCTGACCCGGATCGGCTTCGGCTCCACGGCCGTCATCACCGGTGACATCACCCAGGTCGACCTGCCGAAAGGCACCAAGTCCGGGCTGCACCATGTGATTGAAGTACTCAAAGACGTGCCGGGTATCAGCTTCACCCATTTCATGCCCAAGGACGTTGTGCGCCATCCATTGGTGCAACGCATCGTCGAAGCCTACGAGCGCTTCGAGAATCGCGCGGCAGACGAAACACCAAAGGACAGTCGCCGCGATGCTTGAGCTTGATCTGCAACTGGCTACCCAGGCGCCGGCACCCAGCGAAGCCGAGTTCCGCCAATGGTGCGAACTGGCTCTGCGCCAGCGCACTGCCGACTCTGAAATGACCATTCGCCTGGTCGATGACGAAGAGGCCCGCGAGCTGAACCACACCTGGCGGCAAAAGAATTACGCCACCAACGTCCTGTCGTTTCCGGCCGATGTGCCTGACGAGTTTCTCGACATCCCGCTGCTGGGCGATCTGGTGATCTGCGTGGCCGTGGTCGAGCGCGAAGCCGCCGAACAGGGCAAGGAACTAAAGGCCCATTGGGCGCATCTGGTGATTCATGGCTGCTTGCATCTGCTGGGTTACGACCATATAGATGATGACGAAGCCGAAGAAATGGAAGCACTGGAACGAACGTTGCTTGCCGAGTTGGGCTTTCCCGACCCTTATGCGGACGACGAAACAGACACAACCCCTATCGTTACAACAAAGGATTCAGAGTAATCGCTATGAGCGAAGATCGATCGAGCAACGGGCAAAAGTCTTGGCTGGGTAAGCTCACCCAGGCTTTTGCCCACGAGCCGAAGAACCGCCAGGAGCTGCTGGAGCTGCTGCGCGACGCACACCAGAACAAACTGTTGGACAGCGAAGCGCTGGCCATCGTCGAAGGCGCCATCCAGGTCGCTGACCTGCAAGTACGGGACATCATGGTCCCGCGCTCGCAGATGATCAGCATCAAGGCGACCCAGACACCTCGCGAGTTCCTGCCTGCCGTGGTCGACTCGGCCCACTCCCGCTACCCGGTCATCGGCGAAAGCCACGATGATGTGATGGGCGTGTTGCTGGCCAAGGACTTGCTGCCGCTGATCCTCAAGGAGAACGGTGACAGCTTCAACATCAGGGACCTGCTGCGTCCGGCGACCTTCGTGCCCGAGTCCAAGCGCCTGAATGTGCTGCTGCGCGAGTTCCGCGCCAACCACAATCACATGGCCATCGTCATTGACGAATACGGCGGTGTCGCAGGCCTGGTGACCATTGAGGATGTGCTGGAACAGATCGTCGGCGACATCGAAGACGAGCACGACGTCGAAGAAGACAGCTACATCAAGCCGCTGCCCAGCGGTGACTTCCTGATCAAGGCCCTGACGCCGATCGAGAACTTCAACGAGTTCTTCGACAGCGAATTCTCCGACGACGAGTTCGACACCGTTGGCGGCCTGGTGATGAGCGCGTTCGGACACTTGCCAAAACGCAACGAAATCACTGAAATCGGCCCTTATCGCTTCCGCATCCTGAACGCCGACAGCCGTCGGATTCACTTGCTGCGCCTGACCCCTATCGCCCGATAAATCCAAGGATTGAAATGCATCGTATGACCCGCCCCGGCTGGCCCGGTAACCTGCTGGCCGTGGCGGCCGGTGCACTCACCACCCTGGCCCTGGCGCCGTTCGATATCTGGCCGTTGGCATTGCTGGCGGTCGGGTTCTTCTATGCCGGCTTGCGCGAACTGAGTCCCCGCCAGGCCCTGGGCCGTGGCTGGTGTTTCGGTTTTGGCTTGTTTGGCGCGGGTACCAGCTGGATCTATTACAGCATTCACCACTTCGGCGGCGCGTCAGTGCTGCTGGCCGGTTTCCTGATGCTGATCTTCACGGCCGCGATTGCCTGGTTCTTCGCCCTGCCCGCCTGGATCTGGGCGCGCTGGCTGCGTCGCAACGAAGCGCCGCTGGCCGATGCCTTGGCGTTTGCCGCGCTGTGGGTTGGCCAGGAAGCTTTTCGTGGCTGGTTTCTCACCGGTTTCCCATGGCTCTATTCCGGTTACAGCCAGCTCGACGGCCCATTGGCGGGGCTCGCACCCGTCGGCGGAATGTGGCTGATTTCCTTCACCCTGGCCCTGACGGCGGCGCTGATCTATAACGCCATGCGCCTGGTGCGCACGGGCCGTAAAGGTTTCATCGCCGCTGGCGTATTGCTGCTGGTCGGCCCCTGGGTGGCCGGCATGGCGCTGAAGGAACACGCCTGGACCAGCCCGGCGGGCCCGGCGCTGAGCGTTGCCGCCCTTCAGGGCAATATCGAACAAAGCATGAAGTGGGACCCGGCGCAGCTCAACGCGCAGCTGGCGCTGTACCGCGACATGAGTTTCAGCTCCAAACGGGTCGACCTGCTGATCTGGCCGGAAACAGCCGTCCCGGTGCTCAAGGAGTCCGCCGAGGGCTACCTGAACATGATGGGGAATTTCGCCGCCGAGCGTAAATCTGCGCTGATTACCGGCGTACCGATCCGTCAGGAAGTCCGACACGAGAAGCGCTTCTTCAACGGCATCACCGTCCTCGGTGAAGGCGACGGCACTTATCTCAAGCAGAAGCTGGTGCCGTTTGGCGAATATGTTCCGTTGCAGGAAGTACTGCGTGGGCTGATCGCGTTCTTCGACCTGCCGATGTCCGACTTTGCCCGTGGCCCGGCTGACCAGCCGATGCTGCAAGCCAAGGGTTATCAGATCGCGCCGTTCATCTGCTACGAAGTGGTCTACCCGGAATTCGCCGCCAGCCTGGCGGCCCGCAGTGAATTGCTGCTGACCATCAGCAACGACACCTGGTTCGGCACCTCCATCGGCCCGCTGCAACATTTGCAGATGGCGCAGATGCGCGCACTGGAGGCGGGCCGCTGGATGATCCGCGCCACCAACAACGGCGTCACCGGCCTGATCAACCCGTTCGGGCAGATCACGGTGCAGATCCCGCAGTTCGAACGCGGCATCCTGTACGGCGAAGTCGTGCCGATGCACAACCTGACGCCTTACCTGCAATGGCGCTCGTGGCCGCTGATCATCGTTTGTGTGTTGTTGTTTGGCTGGGCACTGGTGGCGAACCGGATGGCCAAGACCGTCTGACTCTGGCGAGGGAGCTTGCTCCCGCTCGGCTGCGCAGCAGCCGCAATACCGGCTAATGCGCTTTGTCAGCCAGAAATGGATTAGCCGGACTCAGGGCTGCTTCGCAGCCCGGCGGGAGCAAGCTCCCTCGCCACAGGTCATCAGTAAAACATTGAATACCCGATCTG
Organism: Pseudomonas sp. SG20052; assembly: GCF_031766055.1. Lineage (NCBI taxonomy): Bacteria > Pseudomonadati > Pseudomonadota > Gammaproteobacteria > Pseudomonadales > Pseudomonadaceae > Pseudomonas > Pseudomonas sp. SG20052. The sequence continues at coordinate 5,946,714 of NZ_CP134498.1, forward strand.
CCCCACCGCCTCATTCAGCAACTGCCCGCTCTGCCAGATCGACTTGAATTCCGGCATCCAGCCGCCCAGTGGCCGGGCGTTGTCCACGCCTAAAAAGCCCACCGGTGCCGGCACCACTTCAAATCCCGCCTGCTGAAAGCTCCAGACTGATCGCGGCATGTGCCAGGCCTGCGTCACCACCACCACCCGTTTGATTCCCTGCGGCAGCAACACCTCGGCGCTGAACTGCGCGTTCTCCCACGTCGTGCGGCTGCGCCCTTCCTGCCAGCGCACGGTGACGCCAAAATCATCAAGCAATGAATCCGCCATCAACTTCGCTTCGGTCGGCGGCGTACCGTAATGCAGGCCGCCGCTGGTAAGAATGGGCAACCCGGAGGCCTTGGCCAGGCGTGCCGCATACCGTTCGCGCTCAAGACCTACGCCCGTCGGCTGATCAGCCCCCCAGGCAATATCGCCCCGCTCACGCCCCGAACCCAACACCACAATCGCATCCGCACGCTGACTCAGGGTGGCCCATTCCTCGCGCGCCAGTGGCGGCTCACTTTCCAGGGCCTTGGCGCCCCACTGCACCACCACCGGCAAACTCATTAACAGGAAGCCGCCGAACCCCAAGGCAAAGCACACACCCGCAAGCCGCGGCCTTGAGCGGCGCAACCACCACGCGAGCATCAACAGCAGCAAAAGAATGCCGGGAGGCAACAGAAGTTGTTTCACGAAATAACGAAAAGGCATCGAGCATCTCCATAAGATGCCCGAAGCCTAAGTGGGTTGACGCAATGCGACAACAAATGCGGAAGGACTATGCTTTAAAAAACATGGGTAATGGCTTGCAGCCGTTATTTGAATTGCAGAGACCGGACCTTTTCCGCGTCCCTGCCAGGTGCCTTGTCCTTGAGCCAGATGATCTTGGCCGAACGTGGTGCGTCGAGTTGCTTCACTGCTGCAGACAAGCATCCGTGCGTCTCACGTTCACTGCGATCCAGATAGGCTTTGACCAGTGCAAACTCTGCGGGGCTCAAACCACGCAGTTCCAGCTCCAGGGGACGCTCATCGCGTAGCCGGTCAGCGGTTTTTGCAGCGTCCAGGGCCATCCCCAGACGATCGATCAGTCTTTCGTACAGCTGCGGTTTCGTGACTTTTTGCTGTGACTCAACCATCCCTCACCTCATTGAAGATAAGACTCGCTCCCCATTTAGAGCTTAGCTTCCATGAACAAACCGGCTGGATGCCGCGACCAACGGCCCTCGCGGCAGTTTTCGCAAGACGCGCGGCAGTAATCAGGGTTTCCCTCGGTAGAGTGCGGTCATGTATGCTACGGCGCTTCCTGTAACTCCACTTCCAGCTCGTTCGGGCACTGAAACGTCGATTTGGCGTCGTCACCGTCCAGCGTTGCATTGAAGAGGATTAGGCCACCCCTATTCAGTTCAAAAGTAGCCATGCACGAACAATATCAGCCCCGTGAAATCGAAGCCGCCGCCCAATCGTTCTGGGACGAGCAAAAGTCCTTTGAAGTCAGTGAACAGCCAGGCAAGGAGACGTTCTACTGCCTGTCGATGTTCCCTTACCCCAGCGGCAAGCTACACATGGGGCACGTGCGCAACTACACCATCGGCGACGTGATCTCCCGCTACCAGCGCATGCAAGGCAAGAACGTCCTGCAACCCATGGGTTGGGACGCCTTCGGCATGCCGGCGGAAAACGCCGCGATGAAGAACAACGTAGCGCCCGCCAAGTGGACCTACGAAAACATCGCCTACATGAAAACCCAGCTGCGCAGCCTGGGCCTCGCGGTGGACTGGTCTCGCGAAGTCACCACCTGCAAGCCTGATTACTACCGCTGGGAACAATGGCTGTTCACTCGCCTGTTCGAAAAAGGCGTGATCTACAAGAAAAGCGGCACCGTGAACTGGGACCCGGTCGACCAGACCGTCCTGGCCAACGAACAGGTGATCGACGGTCGCGGCTGGCGTTCCGGCGCGCTGATCGAGAAGCGCGAAATCCCGATGTACTACTTCAAGATCACCGCCTACGCGGATGAGCTGCTGGAGAGCCTCGACGAACTGACGGGCTGGCCTGAACAGGTCAAGACCATGCAGCGCAACTGGATCGGCAAATCCCGCGGCATGGAAGTGCAGTTCCCGTACCACGTCGATTCCATCGGCGAAACCGGCGCGCTTAAAGTCTTCACCACCCGTCCAGACACCCTGATGGGCGCGACTTACGTCGCCGTGGCCGCCGAACACCCGCTGGCCACCCTGGCCGCGCAGAACAACCCTGAGCTGCAAGCGTTCATCGCTGAATGCAAAGGCGGCAGTGTTGCCGAAGCCGACGTCGCCACCCAAGAGAAAAAAGGCCTGCCGACCTCGCTGTTCGTCGAGCACCCGCTGACCGGTGAGAAGCTCCCGGTGTGGGTCGCCAACTATGTGCTGATGCACTACGGCGATGGCGCGGTGATGGCGGTTCCGGCTCACGACGAACGTGATTTCGAGTTCGCCACCAAGTACAACCTGCCGATCAAGTCCGTGGTGCGCACCAGTGTAGGTGATACCAACCCGGCTCCATGGCAGGACGCCTACGGCGAGCACGGCACGCTGATCAACTCCGGCGAGTTCGACGGCCTCGACTTCGCTGGCGCGTTCGACGCCATTGAAGTGGCGCTGATCAAGAAAAACCTCGGTGCCTCGCGCACCCAGTTCCGCCTGCGCGACTGGGGCATCAGCCGTCAGCGCTACTGGGGCTGCCCGATCCCGATCATCCACTGCACCACCTGCGGTGATGTGCCGGTCCCGGAAGATCAATTGCCTGTGGTACTGCCGGAAGACGTGGTGCCGGACGGCGCGGGCTCGCCATTGGCGCGCATGCCTGAGTTCTACGAGTGCGCTTGCCCGAAATGTGGCGCACCGGCCAAGCGTGAAACCGACACCATGGACACCTTCGTCGAGTCCTCGTGGTACTACGCCCGTTACGCCTCGCCACACTATGAAGGCGGTCTGGTTGAAAAATCGGCGGCCGACCACTGGTTACCGGTGGATCAGTACATCGGCGGTATCGAACATGCCATTCTTCACCTGCTGTACGCGCGTTTCTTCCACAAGTTGATGCGCGACGAAGGCCTGGTGAGCTCCAACGAGCCGTTCAAGAACCTGCTGACCCAGGGCATGGTGATCGCCGAGACTTACTACCGTCGTGAAGCCAACGGTGCTTACACCTGGTTCAACCCGGCGGACGTCGAACTCGAACGCGACAGCAAGGCCAAGGTCATCAGCGCCAAGCTGATTGCAGACGGTCTGCCGGTGGAAATCGGCGGCACCGAGAAGATGGCCAAGTCGAAGAACAACGGCGTCGACCCACAGTCGATGATCGACCAGTTCGGCGCCGACACCTGCCGTCTGTTCATGATGTTCGCCTCGCCACCTGACATGAGCGCGGAATGGTCCGACTCTGGCGTCGAGGGTTCGCACCGTTTCCTCAAGCGCGTCTGGCGCCTGGCTCAAGCCCATGTCACTCAGGGTTTGCCGGGCAAACTGGACGTCGCCAGCCTGAACGACGAGCAGAAAGCCATTCGTCGTTCGATCCACCTGGCCATCAAGCAGGCCAGCCACGATGTCGGCCAGAACCACAAATTCAACACCGCCATCGCCCAGGTGATGACGCTGATGAACGTGCTGGAGAAAGCCGCGCAAGGCACCGAACAGGATCGCGCACTGGTTCACGAAGGTCTGGAAGCCGTGACGTTGCTGCTGGCTCCGATCACCCCGCACATCAGCCACGAGCTCTGGCATCAACTGGGTCACGCTGGCCCGGTGATCGACGCCGGTTGGCCGGTGGTGGACGAAACCGCGCTGGTGCAGGACAGCCTGACGCTGGTCATCCAGGTCAACGGCAAGCTGCGCGGCCAGATCGAAATGCCGGCGACCGCGACTCGCGAAGAAGTCGAAGCCGCTGCCCGGGTCAACGAGAACGTGCTGCGCTTCGTCGACGGCCTGACTATTCGTAAAGTGATTGTAGTGCCCGGGAAACTGGTCAATATCGTCGCCAGCTAAAATTGGATCAGGCGCCAGGTGAGCCTGGCGCCGAGTAAAACCTTTCGGGCCGCACGATCGGCCCACATGGTTTCAAGGGGAGCAACAAGATGATCAAACGCAATTTGCTGGTGATGGGCCTCGCGGTCCTGTTGAGCGCCTGCGGGTTCCAGCTGCGCGGCACCGGCACCAATGAAATGGCGATCAGGGAGCTCGATCTGAGCGCCCGCAACGCCTACGGCGAAACCGTGACGCAATTGCGTCAGGTATTGCAAAGCAGCGGCGTCAAGGTTTACGCCGGAGCGCCGTACAAGCTTGTGTTGACGGATGAGCAGGAAAGCCAGCGCATTCTCAGCTACGCCGGTGCCGGCCGTACTGGCGAGTATCAGGTGAGCACCGTGCTGAACTACGACATCCGGGGTGCGCAAGGCCTGCCGCTGCTGAGCGACAAGCTCGAAGTGCAGAAGATCTTCATCCACGACGGCAACAACCTGGTGGGTTCCGACCAGGAAGCCAATACGGCTCGCACAGAAACCCGTCGCGAGTTGGTTCAACGCATGATGCTGCGCCTGTCACAACTCACGCCGACTCAGTTGGATCAGTTGCAACAGACCGCCGACGCCAAGGCAAAAGCCGAAGCCCAGGCACTGGAAGCGGCGCAGAAAGCTGAAGCGGAAACCCCGCGTCAGTCGCCTATCGAAATCCCGCAGCAATAAGACTTACGGGGCGCCCAGGCGCCCCGTTCGCCCTTTCTTATGAAACTCGCCCCCGCCCAACTCGCCAAACACCTGCAAGGTGCCCTCGCGCCGGTCTACGTCATCAGCGGCGATGACCCGCTGCTGTGCCAGGAAGCCGCCGACGCCATTCGTGCCGCCGCTCGCCAACAGGGTTTCGACGAACGCCAGGTCTTCGCCGCCGACGCCAGTTTCGACTGGGGGACGTTGCTGCAAGCCGGTGCAAGCATGTCGCTGTTCGCTGAAAAGCGCCTGCTGGAGCTGCGCTTGCCATCCGGCAAACCCGGTGACAAAGGCGCCGCTGCCTTCATCGAGTACTGCTCGCGCCCGGCCGAAGACACGGTGCTGCTGATCAGCCTGCCCAAGCTGGATGGCAGTGCACAGAAGACCAAGTGGGGCAAGGCGCTGGTCGAAGGGCAGCAGACGCAGTTCGTGCAGATCTGGCCGGTGGATGCCAACCAGTTGCCGAGCTGGATTCGTCAACGGTTGTCCCAGGCCGGGCTTTCCGCCAGCCAGGACGCCGTGGAACTGATTGCCGCGCGGGTCGAGGGCAACCTGCTGGCCGCCGCCCAGGAAATCGAAAAACTCAAGCTGATGGCCGAAGGTGGACAGATCACCGTCGAAACCGTGCAAGCAGCAGTGGCCGACAGTGCGCGCTTCGATGTGTTTGGCCTGACCGACGCGATTCTCAACGGCGAAGCCGCCCATGCCCTGCGCATCCTCGAAGGGTTACGAGGTGAAGGCGTCGAGCCACCGGTGATTCTCTGGGCGCTGGCCCGGGAGCTGCGTCTGCTGGCCAACCTTTCGCTGCAATACAGCCAGGGTGTGCCGCTGGACAAAGCCTTCAGCCAGGCTCGACCGCCGGTCTGGGACAAGCGCAAACCGCTGATGAGCAAAGCCCTGCAACGCTATCCGGCACAACGCTGGGCGCAGTTGTTGCTGGAAGCGCAGCGGATTGATGCGCAGATCAAGGGTCAGGCTGCCGGGTCACCGTGGATGAGTTTGAGTCGGTTGTCTTTGCTGATGGCGGGCCAACGGCTGACGTTGCCTGCGGAGTAAGGTTTTTTGTGGCGAGGGAGCTTGCTCCCGCTGGGTTGCGAAGCGACCCCGCTTATCCCTGAAAGCAGGGGACCGCTGCGCAGTCCAACGGGAGCAAGCTCCCTCGCCACAGATATCATTGCCTACGCAATGTGGGGACTAGACAGAACCCCAACTTCAGCAGATTATTTCCCCCGCAAAACCCACTCAATCGAGAGATCTGATCATGAGTAAAAAGCCATCCAAGCATGGCCCCAACAAGGCCAAATCCATCATCGCCCAGCCACTGTTCCGCAGCCGTCAGGAACGAGCCGGCAAGGGCAAAGGCAGCTACCGCCGCGAAGCCTTCCAGTCTAATAGCTGGGAGGCTTCTTACTTTCTGGCGGCCTGAAAGGCAAGCCATCGCTCAACATGTTAAGGTCTGCACCTGATTCGTATTCCCTGGACCTGTGCATGCCCCTTTGTATTTCCCGTCGTTGGCCCCTGCGCCAACTGATCGCTGCCTCCAGCCTCATTTTGCTTGTCGCCTGCGCGGAAAAACCGACCGCCGCCGACGCCCAGCCGCTTCAGCCCCTTCCCGTATCGACAGCCCCTGCGGTCATTCCGCCCGTGGTGCCGACCGGTGAAAACCTCGACCTCCAGCCCACCCAGACCTTCGCCGAATGGCAGGCGGGTTTCCGCAAAGACGCGCTAACCGCCGGCATCCGCGCCGATCTCTTCGACCGCGCCTTCGCCAATGTCAGCCTCGACACCAGCGTGATCCGCGCCGATCGCAGCCAACCCGAGTTCTCCCGCCCGGTGTGGGAATACCTCGACGGCGCCCTGTCGCCGCTGCGGGTACGCAAAGGTCAGGCGCTGGTCGGCCAATACGCTGACATTCTGCAAAGCATCGAGCAGCGCTACGGCGTTGATCGCCAGGCCTTGGTGTCGGTGTGGGGCATGGAGAGTAATTTCGGGCAGTTCCAGGGCAACAAGTCAGTGATCAACTCCCTGGCGACCCTGGCCTACGAAGGCCGGCGTCCGGGCTTTGCTCATGCGCAACTGATCGCCGCCCTGCAAATCCTGCAACAAGGCGATATCGAACCGGAGAAAATGCTCGGTTCCTGGGCCGGCGCCATGGGTCAGACCCAGTTCATCCCGACCACCTACAACACCCACGCCGTGGATTTCGACGGTGACGGCCGCCGCGACATCTGGGGCAGCCCGGCCGATGCGCTGGCCTCGACGGCGCACTATCTGCAAAGCTCCGGCTGGCAGAAAGGTCAACCGTGGGGCTTTGAAGTGCAGCTACCAGGCAGTTTCAACTACGTCCTGGCCGACGGCACGATTCGCAAGAGCGTCGCCGAATGGCAACAGTTGGGGGTCTCGCTGCCTAATGGCGCCCAGGTTCCGGCAGGTTCCGAACACCTGTCCGCCGCCCTGCTGCTGCCGGCCGGTTATCGTGGCCCGGCGTTCCTGGTGCTCGACAACTTCGCGCAATCCTCAAGTACAACAACTCGTCGTCTTATGCATTGGCGGTGAGCCTGTTGTCCGAGCGCTTCAGTGGTGGCGGCCTGATCAACGGCACCTGGCCAAAAGATGACTTGCCGTTGAGCCGCACTGAGCGAATCGAACTGCAAAGCCTGCTGAGTGCGCAGAATTACGATGCGGGCACGGCTGACGGGATCATCGGCGCGAACACTCGCAAGGCGATCCGCAGTGCACAACAGTCGTTTGGCTGGCCGGCGGATGGGTATCCGACGCACAAGTTGCTTGAAGGCCTGCGTAACCGCTAAAAAGCTTCGCGGGCAAGCCTCACTCCTACGGGATCACACCATCCTGCAGGAGAGAGGTTTACCCGCGAAGACTTACTGACAGGCGCTATCGCACTACCGCTTGACGACCACATCCTGTTCCAACACCAATTCCTTCTTCCCCGCATCCAGCCGAACCAGCGCGCCCATCGGCAACGTCAGGTTCGGATCGCAATGCCCGCTGCGCCACCCTGCCAACACCGGTATCCGCAACGGCTCGAACGTCTGCTTGAACAACCGCTCCAGCGCAAACGTATCAACCCCAGCCACATCGCCCACCAGCACGCCGCGCAACTTGCCCAGCGTGCCGGCCAGGCGCAGATGAGTCAGCAAGCGGTCGATGCGATACAGCGGTTCGTTGATGTCCTCAATGAAAAGAATGACGCCTTCAGCCTCCATCTCAAATGGCGTGCCCATGGTTGCGGCAATCATCGACAGATTGCCCCCCAGCAACCGGCCGTGAGCGATGCCGGGCTCGATCGTGGTCAGCGGCCAGGCCACCGGGTGCGAAAGCACACTGCCCGCCTTCACCTGCCCTCTGAGCATGTTGAAAAACGAAGACTCGGTCGGTTTTTGCTTCTCGCCCAGCAAATCGGCATTAAGCAGCGGACCATGAAAGGTCACAAAACCGGCGTAACGGCTGATCGCCACGTGCAGCGCAGTGATGTCGCTGTAGCCGATAAACGGCTTGGCGTTGTTTTGCAGCAATTCGAAATCGATGCGATCGAGCAGACGCGGCGTACCGTAACCGCCCCGCAGGCAAATGATCGCGTCGACTTCCGTGTCGGAGAACGCGGCGTGCAAGTCATTGAGCCGCACGTCGTCGCTGCCGGCCAGGTAGCCATCCTGTTCGTACACCCCGGGAAATATCCGCAGCGCATAACCGCGAGCGCGCATCCAGGCAACGGCTTTATCGGTGTCCAGCCCGGCAGGCCCGGCGGGCGCAATCACGCCGATCAGCCCTTCCGAGGGCAAGGCCGGAACGGCTGAGTGAGGAAACAGCGTGTGGGTCGGTCGAACAGTCATCCATGAATCTCCCTGCGTGAAAAGCTTCAGCACACAGTAGTCAGGAACGGGGACAAACAGAAGAGGATCAATCGCCCCGCAGGTTGCAGGAAAAGACGGTTGCGGCCGTAGGCACGGCCAACAAAAACGCCCGCAAGGCTGAAAAGCCTTACGGGCGCTTTATTACAGAGACGACATCAATTCAGCTTTGACCAGCTTCGCCTGCTCGTCGGCGTGGTACGAGGAACGCACCAACGGGCCGGAAGCGACGTTTTTGAAGCCCATTTTGTAGCCTTCCTCGGCGAACCAGGCGAAGGTATCCGGATGCACAAAACGCTCCACCGGCAAGTGACTGCGCGACGGTTGCAGGTATTGGCCCAGTGTCAGCATGTCGATGTCGTGTTCGCGCATGCGCTTCATGACTTCGATGACTTCTTCGTCGGTTTCGCCCAGGCCCAGCATCAGGCCGGACTTGGTCGGAATGTGCGGCATCATCTGCTTGAAGCGTTGCAGCAGGGTCAGCGACCACTGGTAATCCGAACCCGGACGCGCAGCCTTGTACAGGCGCGGCACGGTTTCCAGGTTGTGGTTGAACACATCCGGTGGCTCGGCGGCGGTGATTTCCAGCGCAACGTCCATGCGGCCGCGGTAGTCCGGGACCAGAGTTTCGAGCTGCACGTTCGGCGACAGTTTGCGAATCTCGCGGATGCAGTCGGCAAAGTGCTGGGCACCGCCGTCACGCAGGTCGTCGCGGTCGACCGAGGTGATCACCACGTACTTGAGTTTCAGGTCGGCGATGGCGATGGCCAGGCTTTCCGGCTCATTGACGTCCAGAGGCTTCGGACGACCGTGGCCAACGTCGCAGAACGGGCAGCGACGGGTGCAGATGTCGCCCATGATCATGAAGGTCGCGGTGCCGCCGGAGAAGCACTCGCCGAGGTTCGGGCAGGACGCCTCTTCGCACACGCTGTGCAGCTTGTGTTTGCGCAGCAGGGCCTTGATGCGGTCGACTTCCGGCGAAACCGGGATGCGCACGCGGATCCAGTCAGGTTTTTTCGGCAGTTCGGTGGTCGGAATGATCTTTACCGGGATACGTGCAACCTTCTCGGCGCCGCGCAGCTTGACGCCGGCTTCAACCTTGGCACGCGGGGCCGGACGCTCGGTAACATCCAGCGTCGGGATCATGGTTTGCACTGCATCAGTAGTCATATCAGTCGATTCCGCCCGTTAGGGTCGTCTGCTCAGCATAGTCGAGGTGTTTGACGAGCTGCGCGCGCAGCCGGGCACTTACCTCGGCAAATTCAATCGATCCTGCGTGATCGCTCAGCTGGGTCATCGCCAGCCCGGCGTAGCCGCAGGGATTAATCCGTCGAAACGGTTCCAGGTTCATGTCCACGTTCAGGGCCAGGCCATGAAAGGAACAACCGTGGCGGATCCGCAGACCCAGGGAGGCGATTTTCGCCCCATTGACATAGACACCCGGCGCATCAGGCTTGGCCGCTGCGGTCACGCCATAGCTGGCCAGCAGCTCGATCAGGCAGTGTTCCATGCGGGTGACCAGGTCACGCACGCCGAAACCCAGTTTGCGCACGTCGAGCAACAGGTAGGCCACCAACTGGCCGGGACCGTGGTAAGTCACCTGACCACCGCGATCGACCTGCACCACCGGGATATCCCCCGGCAGCAGCAAGTGCTCGGCCTTGCCGGCCTGGCCCTGGGTGAACACCGGCGGGTGTTCGACCAGCCAGATCTCGTCCGCGGCATTGCTGCCACGTTCGTTGGTGAAGCGTTGCATGGCATGCCAGACCGGCTCGTAAGCCATCTGGCCGAGCTCGCGAAAGCCCAGCGTGCCAGACATCACAGCACCATGTGCACGAAACCGGTAGCCCGCAGTTCGCTGTTGATGTCGTACAGCTGGTCTTGACCGGTGGCGATGATGTGCAACTGGATGGTGGTGTACTTGCCGTTGCTGCTCTGGCGTTCGTCCACCCTTTCATCGTTGATCGTTGCGTGCTTCTTAACGATATCGATGATCTTTTGCTTGATGTCCACAATGGTGTCGCCGATCACTTTGATCGGGTAATCATTGGAAGGAAATTCGATCTTTGGCGCCTTTACTTCGGTATCTGTCATGGCGTAACGGCCTCGTAAGCCGTGGCAACGGACATGGCCCCGCTCCGGATTGGAACGGGGCCATGCAAGTCCACACTAATTCAGTTGAACAAGCCGTAGAAGAATAGACGGATGCTATCCCACATGCGGCGGAAGATACCACCCTCCTCGACAGCGTCCAGGGCGATCAGGTCGGCGCTATGCACCACTTTGTCGTCCAGTTTCACTTCGACTTTACCGATTACGTCGCCCTTGGCGATAGGCGCAACCAGTTGCGGGTTCATGGTCATGCTGGCGGCGAGCTTTTTCAGCTGGCCTTTTGGCAGGGTCATGGTCAGGTCTTCAGCCAGGCCGGCCTTGACTTGATTGGTGCTGCCTTTCCAGACAGGGGCCTGAGCCAGCTCGGCACCTTTCTGATAGAAGGTCTGGGTTTCGAAGAAGCGGAAACCGTAGGTCAGCAGCTTCTGGGTTTCAGAAGCACGGGCCACTTCGCTGTTGGTGCCGAACACCACGGCGATCAGGCGCATGCCATCACGTACGGCCGAAGACACCATGCAGTAGCCGGCTTCGTCGGTGTGACCGGTTTTCAGACCGTCGACGGTCTTGTCACGCCACAGCAGCAGGTTGCGGTTAGGCTGCTTGATGCCGTTCCAGAAGAACTCTTTCTGCGAGTAGATCGCATAGTGAGCCGGGTCTTCGTGGATGATCGCGCGAGCCAGCACCGCCATATCGTGAGCCGACGAGTAGTGCTCAGGGTTCGGCAGACCGGTCGGGTTCATGAAGTGGCTGTTGGTCATGCCCAGATCGGCCACGGTTTTGTTCATCATGTCGGCGAACGCGTCTTCGCTGCCGGCGATGTGCTCGGCGAGCGCAACACTGGCGTCGTTACCCGACTGGATGATGATGCCGTGCAGCAGGTCGCTGACAGTGACTTGCGAACCCACCTTAATGAACATCCGCGAACCGCCGGTACGCCAGGCGTTTTCGCTGACGGTCACCGGATCGTTTTCACCGATCTGGCCACGACGGATTTCCAGGGTCGCGATGTACGCGGTCATCAGCTTGGTCAGGCTGGCCGGTGGCAGACGCTGGTCACCGTTGTTCTCGACCAGCACGTTACCGCTGCTGGCGTCCATGAGTACGTAGGATTTAGCGGCCAGTTGTGGTGGCGACGGCATCATCTCGACCGCGAACGCGGCAGGCGAGAGGAGCAGCGGGACTAGCAGACACAGGCGTTTGGCAAAGGTGGTGATGTTCATCCGTTTCTCGAAATCGCTAATGGAAACTGCCCGAAGGCAAAACTAATCAGATGGCCTTCTAACGGGCCATCGCGTGTTCAGTTGCTCACTCAGAACCCTTGCCGGGCTTTTGTTCTTCAACGAGCCAACAACCAGGTCCACCCCCCAAACCGCAAGCGAACCGTCAATCAAGTACTACGTATTATTCGGCGGTGACCACGCTCGGCGAACCGAGATTGGCCAGGCGCACACTGTTCTGCACTTGCTGGATTTCACCCGGCGAACCGATCGGCCCCAGGCGCACCCGATGCAGCGTCTGTTGATTACGCACGATCGAGCTGATGAACACCGGAGCGCTCACCATCCCGCTGAGCTTCGATCTCAGGAGTTCTGCAGCGTCCGGGTTGGCGAACGCGCCCACCTGCAGATACTGGCCAGAGGCTGGTACAGAAGCGTTTTTTTTTGCATCAATCTGCACGGGCACCACGGCCGCCGCGTGTTGCTGCGGCGGTGGCGTCCATTTCTCGACGGTGCCCGCCGAAGCGGTAATCGTCGGCGCGGCATTTTGCGCTACTTGCGGTTCGTTGAGCATCAAAGGCGCCGGACGGCCCTTTTGTGCCCACCACTGTTGCGGATCGATACCCTCGACCTTCACCCGTGCGGTGCCGGTTTCGGCGTAACCGAGTTTTTTCGCGGCGGCGTAGGACAAGTCGATGATGCGGTCCGAGTAGAACGGCCCGCGGTCGTTGACCCGCAGGATCACGCTCTTGTGGTTGTCCAGGTTGGTCACCCGGACGTAACTCGGCAGTGGCAATGTCTTGTGGGCGGCACTCATGCCGTACAGGTCGTACACCTCGCCATTGGCGGTGTTCTGACCGTGGAATTTGGTGCCGTACCAGGACGCCGTGCCCGAGGCGACGTAGGTCTTGGATTCTTGCAGCGGAAAGTAAGTCTTGCCCAGCACGGTGTAAGGATTGGCTTTGTAAGGACCGGAGTGCAGGGTCGGCGTGGCATCCGGGATGCGCGATACGTCGACGTCCCACCATGGCGCGCCGTCTTTGTGCGCCCGGTTGATGTCCAGGCCAGGCGTTGCGCGCACGGCCGTTGAAGGCTTTTGCGTCGGCGCGCGGCTGGTCGAACAACTGGCGACCAGCACCGCCAACGCGGCGAATGCCATCAGCTTCAGGGGTTTATTCATAGGCAATGCCCGCATTACTTGACGCCCCGTGCTTGGACCAGCTGTTCAGACAGTTGATGTACCGCCATGGCGTACATCACGCTGCGGTTATATCGCGTGATTGCGTAAAAATTCTTCAGGCCCATCCAGTACTCCGGGCCATTGTCACCTTCCAGGCGGAAAGCCGTGACCGGCATATCATCGCGCAGCGCATCATGACTCGACCAGCCCAAGGCTCGCAACTCCCCGACCGTTTTAGTCGGCTCGATGCCTGTCGTCAAACCTTCATCCACTTGCTCGCCACGCACATCGGCGCGACTGACCACCGGCTCGCCGGCGACCCAGCCGTGACGCTTGAAATAACTGGCGACGCTGCCGATGGCATCGTCCGGGTTGGTCCAGATATTAATGTGGCCGTCACCGTCGAAGTCCACCGCATAGGCGCGAAAGCTGCTCGGCATGAACTGCGGCAAACCCATGGCGCCGGCGTAAGAGCCTTTGAGAGTCAGCGGATCGACCTGCTCCTCACGGGCCAGCAACAGGAACTCACGCAACTCCTTGCGGAAGAATTCGGCACGGGGAGGATAGTCGAAACCCAGGGTGGATAAAGCGTCGATTACCCGGAAATTGCCGGTATTGCGGCCGAAAAAGGTCTCAACCCCGATGATCGAGACGATAACCTGAGCCGGCACGCCATATTCCTGCTCGGCACGGGCCAGTACCGCTTCGTGCTGACGCCAGAAGTCCACACCACGGGCGATGCGCGCGTCGGTGATGAACATCGGGCGATATTCGTTCCACTGCTTGACCCGCTCGGCGGGTTTCGAGATCGCGTCCAGAATCGACTGCTTGCGCTCGGCTTCGCGGAACACGCCCATCAGCTGTTCACCGGCAAAACCGTAGTCGCGGGTCATTTCACCGACGAATTCGGCCACCTGGGGTGAACCTTCGTAATCGCCGGCCAACGCGTCCTGCGTTGTGCCAAGGATGCTTACCAGGCCGACCCATGGCGCGTATCGAGTCGCCCAGCCGCGCATTACTTGCATTGACATCTTCACCTTATTCAAACCTGTGCGATCCACTTACGATGGGTATGGATCGACATCAAAACCCCAAACGCTGACAGCAGCGTCACCAGCGAAGTTCCTCCGTAGCTAATGAACGGCAACGGCACCCCCACGACCGGCAACAGGCCACTGACCATACCGATGTTGACGAAAACGTAAACAAAAAACGTCATGGTCAGGCTGCCCGCGAGCAATTTTCCGAACAATGTCTGGGCCTGGGCGGTTATCACCAGCCCACGACCGATCAACAACAGGTAAATCAACAGCAGTGCGCAGATGCCCACCAGGCCGAATTCTTCGCCCATCACCGCAATAATGAAGTCGGTGTGGCTTTCCGGCAGGAAGTCCAAGTGCGACTGAGTGCCGAGCAGCCAGCCTTTGCCGAACACGCCGCCGGAACCGATGGCGGCTTTCGACTGAATGATGTTCCAGCCGGTGCCGAGCGGATCGCTCTCGGGATCAAGGAACGTCAGGACGCGCTGCTTCTGGTAGTCGTGCATCACGAAGTACCACATGGCCACAGACACCGGCACGGCGGCAGCAATCACGCTGAGAATCCAGCGCCAGCGCAACCCGCCCATGAACAAGACGAAGGCGCCACCGGCGAGAATCAGCAGCGAAGTGCCGAGGTCCGGCTGACGCACGATCAGGATGAAGGGCAAGCCGATCAGGAACAGACTGACCCCCACATGCTTGAGCTGCGGCGGCAAGGTGCGCTTGGACAAGTACCAGGCGATGGTCGCCGGCATCAGAATCTTCATGAACTCCGAAGGCTGGAAACGGATCACCCCCGGGATATTGATCCAGCGCGTGGCGCCCATGGCGTTGTGGCCCATGACGTCCACCACCACCAGCAACAGCACGCCGATCACGTAACCGACCGGCACCCAACGCGCCATGAATCGCGGCTCGAACTGGGCGATGACGATCATCGACACCAGGCCGATGCCGAACGAAGTGGCTTGCTTGGCCAGCAGGTCCCAGCTCTTGCCACTGGCCGAATACAGCACGAACAGACTGCCGGCGGCGAGGGTCAGCAGCAGGATCAGCAGCGGGCCGTCGATGTGCATGCGTTGCAGCAGCGTCGCACGGCGACGCATCACATCCTCACTGGAGAGGATGCGATCGAAATTACTCTTCACGGGCCGTAGCCTCCGCACTGATAGGGCTGGCGTATTCGGCCTTCAACCGACCGTCCTGGTCCAGAAGCCAGGCGTCCATGATCTGACGCACCACAGGCGCTGCGACGCCGGAACCGGACTCGCCGTTCTCGACCATCACCGACACCACGATTTGCGGGTTGTCAGCCGGTGCGAAGCCGACGAACAAGGCGTGGTCACGATGGCGCTCCTGAACCTTGGAGCGGTCGTACTTCTCGCCCTGCTTGATCGCGACCACCTGGGCCGTACCACTTTTGCCCGCGATGCGGTATTGCGCACCGATCGCCGCTTTGCGCGCCGTACCCCGGGCGCCGTGCATCACCTGCTGCATGCCATGGTTGACCTTGGTCCAGTCGGACGGGTCGCGCAGGATGATGTCCGGCATCGGGTTGTCATCCTTCGGCCGCTCGCCTTCGACGGTCTTGGCCAGGTGCGGACGGTTCCAGACACCCTTGCTCGCGACCAGCGCTGTGGCTTGGGCCAATTGCAATGGCGTTGATTGCATGTAGCCCTGACCAATCCCGAGAATCAGCGTTTCGCCCGGGAACCAGGCCTGACGCCGGGTTGCACGCTTCCACTCACGTGTCGGCATCAGCCCCGGCGACTCCTCGAACATGTCCAGCGAAACCTTCTGGCCGATGCCGAACTTGCTCATATACGCCGACAGCCGATCGATCCCCAGTTTGTGAGCCAGATCGTAGAAATAGGTGTCGTTGGACCGCATGATCGCCGTGTCGAGGTCCACGTAGCCGTCACCGGTACGGTTCCAGTTACGGTATTTGTGGTCATAGTTGGGCAGCTGGTAGTAGCCGGGGTCGTACACCCGACTTGATGCAGTCACGACACCGGCATCCAGGCCGGCAATCGCCACCGCCGGCTTGATGGTCGAACCCGGCGGGTACAAACCGCGCAGCACGCGGTTGAACAGCGGCCGGTCGATGGAATCGCGCAGCTCGGCATAGGCCTTGAAGCTGATGCCGGTGACGAACAGGTTCGGATCGAAACTCGGCGCACTGACCATCGCCAGCACCTCGCCGGTTTTCGGATCGAGCGCCACCACGGCGCCACGACGACCGCCAAGTGCGGCTTCGGCGGCTTCTTGCAATTTGATGTCCAGGCTCAGGACGATGTCCTTGCCGGGAATCGGATCGGTACGCTTGAGCACGCGCAATACGCGGCCGCGAGCGTTGGTTTCGACTTCTTCGTAGCCCACCTGACCGTGCAGCTCCGGCTCGTAGAAACGCTCGATGCCGGTTTTGCCGATGTGGTGCGTGCCGCTGTAATTGACCGGATCGAGAGACTTCAGCTCTTTCTCGTTGATCCGCCCCATGTAACCCACCGAGTGCGCAAAGTGCGGGCCCTGCGGGTAGTGACGCACCAACTGCGCGACCACTTCCACGCCCGGCAGACGGAACTGATTCACCGCGATACGGGCGATCTGCTCCTCAGACAGCTCGAACAGGATCGGCACCGGCTCGAACGGACGACGCCCTTGACGCATGCGCTTCTCGAAGATCACCCGGTCCTCGGGCGTCAGCTCCAGCACTTCGACGATCACGTCGAGCACTTGCTGCCAGTCACCGGACCGTTCGCGGGTCATGCTCAGGCTGAAGCTGGGCCGGTTATCGGCCACCACCACGCCATTGCGGTCGAAGATCAACCCGCGGGTCGGCGGAATCGGCTGTACGTGGACGCGGTTGTTTTCCGACAGGGTCGAGTGGTACTCGTACTGAATCACCTGGAGGAAATACAGCCGCGCGATCAGCACGCAGATCAGCAACACCACCGCAATAGCCCCGAACACGACGCGGCCACGCACCAGACGGGCGTCTTTTTCGTGGTCCTTGATGCGGATCGGCTGGGGCATGAGGGCAGAACTACTTGTGGTAAGGGTGGCCGGACAGAACTGTCCAGGCACGATACAGCTGTTCACCGATCAGAATCCGCACCAGCGGGTGCGGCAACGTCAACGGCGACAACGACCAGCGCTGATCGGCCCGCGCACAGACTTCCGGCGCCAGCCCTTCGGGGCCGCCGACCATGAAGTTCACCGTGCGCGAGTCCAGCCGCCAGCGATCGAGCTCGACCGCCAACTGCTCGGTGCTCCAGGGCTTGCCGTGGACTTCCAGGGTCACAACACGCTCATTCGGCCCGACCTTGGCCAGCATGGCTTCGCCTTCCTGACGGATGAAGCGCGCCACGTCGGCGTTCTTGCCACGGGTGTTGAGCGGTATTTCCACCAGTTCCAGCGCCAGCTCGGACGGAAGACGCTTGGCATATTCATGCCAGCCTTCTTCCACCCACTTGGGCATGCGGGAGCCGACGGCGATCAGTCGCAGTCGCACAGCGGTCCCTTATTGCTGGTCTTTGTTGAGCTTGACGAAGTGCTCATGGGTGTTTTCCGGACTGTGGTGAGCCGCGTTCAGAGCACGGCTCTGCTCTGCACCGGACCACAGACGCTCGAGGTCGTAAAACTGACGAGCCGAGGCGGTCATCATGTGCACGATGACATCATCCATATCCAGCAGCACCCAGTCGCTGTCGCCCTTGCCTTCTTCACCCAGTGGCTTGACGCCCAGGGCTTTGACGGCTTCGCGAACCTTGTCCAGCATCGCGCCGATCTGGCGGTTGGAGGTACCGGTCGCGATGATCATGTAGTCAGTGATGCTCTGCTTTTCACGAACGTCGATGACCTGGATGTCCTGGCCCTTCACGTCTTCCAGGGCGGCTACGGCCACCTTGACCAGCTCGTCACCTTTCAGAGGTTCAGTGGTGAGAACCGGCTCAGGCAGCGGGGCGCTTTTGAACGTGCCTTTGCGCTTTACTTTAGTTACGTCTTTGTTCGTCATATAAAACTCGTTTTGCTCGTATGTTCGGGCGCTTCAATACACGTCATTACGTGCCTGGAAGCGTGCCCTCTTTTCAGTTCGACGCACGGTAGAGACCGTGCGCATCGATGTAGGCCAGGACCGCGTCGGGCACCAGGAAACGTACCGACTTACCGCTGGCCAGCAGTTGACGGATCTGGGTGGCGGATACCGCGAGCGGCGTCTGCCAGACGAATGCAATCTGTCCGCTCGGCCCTTTGAGGGCCAGCGGGTCGCTCACCGAGCGTGCCGCCAACAGATTGCGCAAGGCATCCGGCGGTTCGCTGTCGGCATCCGGGCGTTGCAGCACCAGGATGTGGCAATGCTGGAGCAACTCTTCCCAGCGGTGCCAAGTGGGCAGGCCGCAAAATGCGTCCCAGCCCAAAAGTAGAAAAACCTGGTCAGAGACGGCCAGTTCGGCGCGCATCAGTTCCAGGGTGTCGATGGTGTAGGACGGTTTGTCCCGCTGCAATTCGCGGGCGTCCACCACCAACGGCGCCACACCGGCCACCGCGCACTCGACCATCGCCAGACGGTCCTTTGCCGACACCTGCGGCGTACCGCGATGCGGCGGCCTGGCACTGGGTGTCAGGCGTAACTCATCGAGCGACAGCGACTCGGCGACTTCCAGCGCACCGCGCAAATGGCCGATGTGCACCGGGTCGAACGTCCCGCCCAGCACGCCAATGCGTCTTGGCGCAGGCTCGCTGGCAGTTTGCGGTGCTGACGGTTTGAGGTCGCCCAAGTCAGACCGACGCCTGGCCGCGCAACTGGCCATCACCGACCACGATGTACTTCTCGCAGGTCAGACCTTCGAGACCCACCGGGCCGCGGGCGTGCAGCTTATCAGTAGAAATGCCAATCTCGGCACCCAATCCGTATTCAAAGCCATCGGCGAAGCAGGTCGGCGTGTTGATCATCACCGATGACGAATCGACCTCCGCCACAAAACGCCGGGTGTCGGCGAGGTTTTCGCTGACGATCGAGTCGGTGTGATGCGAACCGTACTGATTGATGTGTTCGATCGCCTGGTCCAGCCCGTCAACGACGCGGATCGAAAGAATCGGCGCCAGGTATTCGGTGCTCCAGTCTCCTTCGCTGGCCGCCACGGCATCGATGATCGCCCGGGTACGTTCGCAACCGCGCAGTTCGACGCCTTTTTCGCGGAACTGTGCAGCCATCGACGGCAGGAAATCCTTGGCAACGGCTTGATCCACCAGCAGCGTCTCCATCGCACCGCAGATGCCGTAACGGTAAGTCTTGGCATTGAAGGCGATGCGCTGGGCTTTCGGCAGATCGGCGTGGGCGCTGACGTAGACGTGGCAGATGCCGTCCAGATGTTTGATCACCGGCACGCGGGCATCGCGGCTGACGCGTTCGATCAGGCCACGGCCACCACGGGGCACGATGACATCGACGTATTCCGGCATGGTGATCAACGCGCCAACGGCCGCACGATCGGTGGTTTCGACCACTTGCACCACGGCAGCCGGCAGCTCGGCTTCGGCCAGGCCGCGCTGGATGCAGGCGGCAATGGCGCGATTGGAATTGATTGCCTCGGAACCGCCACGCAGGATCGTCGCGTTGCCCGACTTCAGGCAAAGGCTCGCGGCATCGATGGTTACGTTCGGCCGGGATTCGTAGATGATCCCGATCACGCCCAACGGCACGCGCATCTTGCCGACCTGGATGCCCGACGGCCGATAGCTCATGTCGCGAATCGCGCCGACCGGGTCCGGCAGTGCCGCCACCTGACGCAAACCGACGATCATGCCGTCGATGCGCTCCGGGGTCAGCGCCAGACGCTCAAGCAATGCCGGCTCAAGACCATTGGCGCGGCCTGCGGCCAAATCCAGTTCATTGGCAGCCGTCAGCTCGGCGCGTGCAGCGTCCAGCGCATTGGCAGCCGCCTGCAACGCGCGGTTCTTCTGCGCAGTGCTGGCACGGCCAATGACGCGAGAAGCCTCGCGGGCGGCGCGACCCAGGCGGGTCATATAGTCAAGAACGGACTCAGTCATGGTCTGTGGGGGTCTTTGCTAAGGTCTTGGTAAAGAGTAAAGCGGCAGATTATAGCTGTCGCGTCCCGGGACTAACAGCGGTGACGGGCGGATGGTCGAAATGGAGGGCAATTTGCCGACGTTCAGCCGGGATTAAGCTGCACATTGTTATCATCACGACTCAATCAGCCTTGATAAACACCGTTCATCATGTCCAACCTGACTGTTCGAGCGTCCGCTGCACGCCTGCCCATGGGGCTCCCGGACGCATTTTTTGACCGCGATGCGCAAACCCTGGCCCGGGATTTACTGGGCAAGGTCATCCGTCACCGGGTCGGCGACCTGTGGCTGAGCGCCCGGATTATCGAAACCGAAGCCTATTACTGCGAAGAAAAAGGCAGCCACGCGTCCCTCGGCTACACAGAAAAGCGTAAGGCTTTGTTTCTGGATGGCGGGCACATCTATATGTATTACGCCCGCGGCGGTGATTCCCTGAACTTCAGCGCCCAGGGGCCGGGCAACGCGGTGCTGATCAAATCTGCCTATCCGTGGGTCGACGAGCTAAGCGGGCCAGCGAGCCTGGCGCAGATGCTGTTGAACAATCCCGACGCCCAGGGTCGTCCTCGCCCGACGCAAAAGCTCTGCGCCGGGCAGACGTTGTTGTGCAAGTCGCTGGGGTTGAAGGTGCCCGTCTGGGATGCCAAGCGTTTTGACCATGATGTGTTGCTGGTCGAAGACGTCGGCCCGGCGCCTGCTCACATCATCCAGACCACGCGCCTGGGCATTCCCCACGGACGCGACGAACATTTGATGTATCGCTTCGTCGATGCGGCTTACGCGCCATATTGCACGCGGAACCCGCTACGACGGGGACAGGTCGAAGGTCGCGATTATTTTTTGCTGACTTGAAGATGGAAAATCCCTGTGGGAGCGAGCCTGCTCGCGATAGCAAGTATCAGGCGACATCGGTTTCGAATGTCCGTCCGCTATCGCGAGCAGGCTCGCTCCTACAGGGGACTTGTGGTGCCTGGAAGGTTGCGTGCGCGCCTTTCGAGCCCAATTGAACATCAGAGGGAGTTGTTTTTATGGGCCCATGGCTCGATAGCGTGACCGGTTGGCTGGCGGCTAACCCGCAATGGCTGGCCGCGGCGGTGTTCATCGTGGCATTCGTGGAATGCCTGGCGATTGCCGGGCTGATTGTGCCCGGCACGGTGTTGCTGTTCGCCGTGGCGGTACTGGCCGGCAGCGGGGCGCTGTCATTGAGCGAAACGCTATTGCTGGGGTTTACCGCTGGCGTGCTGGGCGACATCGTTTCTTACTTCATCGGTCGACATTTTCACCAGAATATCCGGCGCCTGCCGGGGTTACGCCACCATCCGGAATGGATCGCCGGCGCCGAGGCGTATTTCCAGCGATACGGTATTGCCAGCCTGTTGGTCGGACGTTTTATCGGCCCGCTACGCCCGATGCTGCCGATGGTTGCCGGGATGTTCGACATGCCGTTCCCGCGTTTCGCCGCTGTCAGTTTGCTGGCCGCCGCGGGCTGGAGCGTCGCTTACTTGCTGCCTGGCTGGGCCACGGGCGCAGCGATTCGCTTGCCATTGCCCGACGGGTTCTGGCCTGAGGCAGGAATCGTCGCCGGCAGCATTGCGGTAATGATCGGCTTGAGCGTGACCAGCAGCCTGCGCCGCCATCGCCACGCCACCGCCTATATAGCCGGCCTCGGCCTGTTAATTCTGGCAGGGCTGTTTATCGGCTACCCGCACCTCACCGCGCTCGACCAAGGCGTGATGACCCTGGTGCAGGAACATCGCAGCCCGATGCTCGATGAACTGGCCGTCACCTTCACGCTGATCGGCGAATTCCGAAACATGCTGGTGTTCAGCGCCCTGCTGACCGGCTTGCTGTTGCTCACCCGGCAGTGGCGCCAGGCGATTTTCGCCGGTGGCACCCTGCTCTTCACCGCGCTCGGCAACACGTTCACCAAACAATTTTTCGCCCGCGTGCGCCCGGAAGTACTGAGCGATCCGCTGACCAGCTACAGCATGCCCAGCGGCCACGCATCGGGCGCCTTCGCGTTGTTCCTGACCCTCGCCGTGCTGGCCGGTCGCGGTCAGCCGCCGCGGATGCGCCTGACCTGGTTGCTGCTGGGTTGTTTGCCGGCCCTGACAATCGCCCTGTCCCGGGTGTACCTGGGCGCACATTGGCCAACGGATATATTGGCCGGTGCGATGCTGGCGGCGTGCGTGTGTGCCGCCAGCTTGTGGCTAAGCCAGCGCCAGACACCGCTCAATGCCATGCCACCCAAGATCTGGTGGCTGGTATTGCCGGCGATGGTGGCGTTGTTCGGGTTCTTTGCATTGCGACATTTGCCGAATGCAATGTTGAGATATGCGTATTAGGCTGTTGCCTGATGAGGTACACGCCATCAGCTTGCAAAACTGATGGCGTTTTTTTATTTGCGCTCCTCACCCGGCTTATCAACAATCTTGATCACGAAGTTGACGGGATCATTGTTGAACGCATCATGCTTGGAGACATTAGGATCAACATCTTTAAAATGCACTTTCCCCTTGTCGTTTGCCAGATAGAGCGGCCGACCATTAAGCTCACTCACAAGCTGCACATACCCTGGACCGGCAGCAAAATCATCAAAACTCGCTTGGTCCACCCCATGCTTGCGTATCGAAAACCTGGCACCTTCCGAACCGCTATTCATATATAGATGACGGGTTCCGACATTAACCGTCAAATGACCACCTTCATAGGCGCCTCGAATAACGGCCAGCACTTCATACTTGCCAGCCTTGGGCACAAACTTCAACAATAGAGGCTTGTCATCCTCATGATCGGCGAGCGTCAGAATACTTGTGCTGTCGTCACTCGCCAATGCCACCTCCACGTCCAGGCGTTCGCGCCGGGTGATTCGCGGGTCACGCAGCCTAAGCTTCAGGCGCTGCTGGTTGAGCACCACCGGCGTGCCGTTGACGTAAAGGTTAGCGGTAAATGCACTGCTTTGATTTTCCAGGGACATCAATCACCTCAAGATGCTGTTCACTCAATTTTTTTCAGCAAGACGCGCAAAACCCAGTCCGTTGCCGAATAGTTTATAAGTCGTGCACTAAAGAGCCGTCGGAGCGTTTGAAGTCTCGACAGCAGTACCGGAGACTGGAAGTTTTACGCGCTTGCGCTTACGTCGAGCGACAACCATTGAATCGGCATAGTAAGCAGCGGCATCAATAATATTAGCCGTATTCGGATCGTTGCTCGCGTGCTTTAAAATATAGCGCCCGGCAATATCATCCCAGAACATCCATTCATCTTCATATAGCGTCATAACCACATCCATATAGTTAACCGTTATCCGCTCCATGCGAATAACTGCAAACTACTGACTGAGCTTTACGAAGACAATAGTGGCGAACCGAAGAACTTAATACAAAGTACAACTAGGCAAACAACTCACCTTGCAACTCGTCCAACAGCGCCTGGATCGCATCCAGCCGCTGCTGGGGATCATCGAGTTGCAGCAGGTCGATCTTGTCCACTTCGGCAAACGGCAGCAGATAGGCCAGCTGATTGGCCAGTGACTGTTGCCCGGTCGCTTCGGTGCCCATGTTCAAGGCTTCGACCATCGGGTGTTCGGCCAATGCCTTGAGCAGGGCGACCAGGTCCGCATCCTCATCCTGCAGCGGCTGTTCAGGTTCGTCTTCCAGCCACTCGACCTCAGCGACGGTCAATTGATCGCGCTGTACCTCGGTGCGCAACACATGAAAACGCCGCCCGCCCTGCACGCGAATGCCCAGCAGGCCATTGTCCTGTTGTTTGAAATCAGTGATCAACGCTTCGCAGCCGACCAGCGCATAGCCCGCAGGTGCGATGCCCACTTCTTCGCCGTCGAGAATGCACACAACGCCGAAGCCGACGCCCTTTTTCATGCAACTGCCGATCATGTCCAGGTAGCGCGCCTCGAAGATCTGCAAGTCGAGGATGCAGCCAGGAAACAGCACAGTGTTCAGCGGAAAAAGCGGCAAGCTCATAGACATATCCTTAAACCACCATCGACACCGCCAACGGCAGGAACACCGCCGTGGCCACGCCCATCAGACTCATCGCCAGCGCCGCGAAAGCGCCGCATTCTTCACTTTCCTGCAAGGCCACCGAGGTGCCGACCGCATGGGCGGTCATGCCCAGCGCCATGCCCCGGGCTTCAGGGCTGTGCACGCCCAGCCGGGTCAGCATACTCGGACCGAAGATCGCACCGATCACGCCGGTGATCAACACGAACACCGCGGCCAATGCCGCGACACCACCGATCTGCTCAGCCACCAACATGGCAATCGGCGACGTCACTGACTTCGGCGCCATGGTCATCAGGATCATGTGTTCGGCGCCAAACCACCAACCCAGCAACACGCCCATGCCCGTGGCAACCACGCCGCCTATCACCAGCGTAGTAAAAATCGGCCAGAACAACTGCCGAATGCGTCGCAGATTGAGATACAGCGGCACTGCCAGCGCAACGGTCGCAGGTCCGAGCAAGATGCTGAGGATCTCAGTGCTCTTGCGGTACTCGACAAACGTGATCCCACAGACCGTCAGCACACCGATCACCAACAGCATGGAGACCAGCACCGGTTGCAGAAAGATCCAGCGGGTTTTTTCAAAGGCTGCCAGCACCAGTTGATAAGCGCCCAACGTAATGCCGAGGCCGAACAACGGGTGATGAATCACCGAGTCCAGCGCACCCTGCCAATCGAGGATCATGAGCGATCTCCGCGACGGGCATGACGCTTGACCATGCGCTGCATCAGCACCCCGACAAACGCCATGGACAGCACCAGCGACAACACCAGCGCGCCGGCAATGGCCCAGAAGTCTGCGGCGATGTCCTTGGCGTAAACCATCACGCCCACGGCCGGCGGCACCAACAGCAAAGGCAAATAACGCAGCAGGCTGCTGGCGGCCAGGTTCAACGGCTCGCCGACTTGCCCGCGCGAAATCAGGTACACCAGCAACAGCAGCAGGCCGACAATCGGCCCGGGCAGTACCGGTAAAAACAAATGGTTGATGGCTGTGCCCAGCAATTGGAACAGCACCAGCCAGGTCAGGCCACGTAACAACATCCAGCATCTCCCGCACGCGCGCCCCACCAAAAAGGGGCCGGGCATTATAAGCACGTCAACGCTATGGATCGGCATTCGCCAAAAGCATGGTCAGTTGACCGGAGCAATTTGCCATGTTGATCTAAAGTGGTTCACAGGGAGGCCAAATCCCCCCACTCGAAAAACTATAAATCCGATGAAACCCAAGGAGAGTCTCAATGCCCTATGTTCCCGTTGCAGAGCTCAAAGATTATGTCGGCAAGGAACTCGGACGTTCCGAATGGCTCACCATCGATCAGGAGCGCATCAACCTGTTCGCGGAAGCCACAGGCGATTATCAGTTTATTCACGTCGACCCGGTCAAAGCCGCGCAAACGCCATTTGGCAGCACCATTGCACACGGATTCCTGTCGCTGTCGCTGATCCCGAAACTGATGGAAGACATCCTGATCCTCCCTCAAGGGGCGAAGATGGTGGTCAACTATGGCCTGGACAGCGTGCGCTTCATCCAGCCAGTAAAGGTCAACTCCAGGGTTCGGCTCAAGGTCGACATGAACGAAGTCATCGAGAAAAAACCCGGCCAATGGCTGCTCAAAGCCACCGCCACGCTTGAAATCGAAGGCTCGGACAAACCGGCGTATATCGCCGAGCCGCTGTCCCTCTGTTTCGTCTGACACAAGTCTGATTGCGAAACAGCTCACGCTGTTTCGCGCCGTGTCTCTGCCGTGTCTCTATAAATGCGACACATAGCTGCGGCATACTCCGTCGCATAATTGCCCGGATCCCGCTATGCGCTCACTTGCACTCCTCGCCCTGACCCTGTTGCTCACCGCTTGCGGCGACGGCGAATCGCTGCTGCCCCCGGATGCCCGCTTGCCGGACGGCGGGCGCTATCGCGGTGATCTGGTCAACGGCTTGTTGCAAGGCCAGGGCCGCATCGACTACCCCAACGGCAGTTGGTACGCCGGCGAGTTCGACAAGGGGCAATGGCATGGCCAGGGCGAGTGGCATGGCAGCAACGGCGAAGTCTATCGGGGCCAATTCAATCAAGGCCTGTTTGACGGCAAGGGCACACTGACCACCAGCGGCAGCAGCTACACCGGCGGATTCAAACTCGGCCGCCGTGACGGTGAAGGCACGCTAAAAGAAAACGCGATGACCTATCGCGGTGAATTCAAGGCCGATCAATATTCAGGGCTCGGGCGTCTCGAACTCGACGACGGCAGTTCCTACCAGGGCCAGTTCGCCAATGGCAAACCCAACGGTGAAGGGCAGCGCGGCGACGCCAGTGGCAATCAGTTCACCGGGCACTTCAAGGACGGTCAGCTGGAAGGCAACGGAACCTTCAACAGCGCCGACGGCGACATCTATGTCGGCGGCTTCAAGAACAATCAACTGCACGGCAAGGGCCGCTACGAAAACGCCGACGGCGATGTCTGGCTGGGCCAGTTCAAGGAAGGCTCGCTGAACGGCAAGGGCGAGTTGATCGGCGCTGACGGCAGTCATTACATCGGCCAGTTCAGCGACTGGCGCTTTACCGGCCAGGGTCGATTGAACCTGCCCGACGGCAGCTTCTACATCGGCCAGTTCGACAATGACAGCTACTCGGGGCGCGGCACCCTGGTGCTCACCGACGGCACAGTGCAAAGCGGAACGTGGGTCAATGGCCAGCGTGTTCGCGATGCCGACGGCAAGTTGCTGCCCGACACCCTGGAGCTCGGCTTGCTGGCCCAGGGCCGGTTACTCGATGACGCTCTGTCCAACGTGCCAGCCTCGACCCCGATGGTCGAGCTGTACACCTTGACCCTGGGCGGCGACGGCAAGCAGAGCGTGTTCCTGCGCGAGTCCGATTACGTCAGCAACATGCTCAGCAGCCGCTTCGGCGCCTTCGGCCAGATCCGCCTGGTGAACCATCGCGATCACCTCGTCGACCGGCCGATGGCCACCCGGGAAAACCTGCGCCGCGCCGCGATGACCCTGGCCGAACGCAGTGGCCCGGAAGACTTGATCTTCATCTACCTGACCAGCCATGGCAGCAGCGAACATGAACTGGTGCTCGACCAGCCGCGCATGGAGCTGGCCGACCTGCCGGCCGACGAACTCGCCGCCGTGCTCGCGCCCTTGAAGAACCGCGACAAGATTGTGGTGATTTCGTCCTGCTATTCCGGCGGCTTCATCCCCGCGCTCAAGGATGAACGCACGCTGATCATGACCGCCTCGCGCGCTGATCGGGTGTCCTTCGGTTGCTCGGAAGAAGCCAATTTCACCTACTTCGGCGACGCACTGTTCGCCCAGGCGCTGAACCAGACCGACGACCTGGAGCATGCCTTCAAGCTGGCCAAGGCCACGGTGGCAGAGCGTGAACTCGCTGACGGCTTCGAGGCCTCTGAACCGCAGCTCTGGGCGCCGAAAACGGTCCTCTCGCACTGGCAACTCTTGCGCAAACAGCAGGCACGAAAAGCGCTACAAAGTGTCTCTATCAGCAGCAAGGATGCAAAGAGCAACTAAGCTGAACAGTATCAAGGGGGAAACACTATGTACTTGACGCCTCAGCATGTACTGCTTGCCGGAGCTACCGGGTTGACCGGCGAACATCTGCTTGATCGCCTGCTCAATGAGCCAACGATTTCAAGGGTACTGGCCCCCTCACGCCGGCCACTGGCCGAGCATCCCCATCTGGAAAACCCGGTCGGCGACGCGGCGGCGTTTCTGCCGCAACTGAACGGTCGCGTCGACATCGCCTACTGCTGCCTCGGCACCACAATCAAGCAGGCTGGCTCCGAACAAGCCTTTCGTGCGGTCGACCTGGACATGGTGGTGGCGTTCGCCAAACGTGCACGGGAAATGGGTGCCCGGCACCTGATCGTGATCAGTGCCCTGGGGGCCGATCGCAGATCCTCGATTTTCTACAACCGGGTCAAAGGCGAGATGGAGTACGCATTGCGCGCGCAGGACTGGCCGCAGCTGACCATTTGCCGACCTTCGTTGTTGCTGGGCGATCGACTGGAACCGCGCACGGCCGAGCAACTCGTCGGGCCGTTGTCGCGCTTGATCCCTGGCAAGTACCGCGGCATCGAAGCCTGCCAACTGGCTCGCGCCATGTGGAGACTGGCGCTGGAAGAGCAGGATGGGGTACGGATTGTCGAATCGGATGAACTGCGCAAGCTAGGCAAATAATTCTTTGGTGTCTGAGAGGGCGCCTTCGCGGGCAAGCCTCGCTCCTACACAGGCAACGGAGAACCCGTAGGAGCGAGGCTTGCCCGCGAAGGGCGCACACCGATTCAAAGCCGAACGCTACAACCCGCCCGTCGCCTGGAAACTCACCCCGATCACCGTCAGCAATGACAACGGCAATAACAGCGTGTCGAGCAACGCGCTGGCCGGCAGGTCGACGCCGGGGTAGCTCGGCGCTTCGGCGCCGAACCGGTCCATCGCGCAGCAACCGCCATTCAGGGCATACAAATCCAGGCGCGTCCCCGCGTACACCACTGGCGCCCCAGGCTTGGCCGCGTCCAGCGTGCGCGCCGTGGCGCAGCCCCCCAATTGCAGGGCCAGCAGAACAATCAGCAGCTTATTCATCGCTGCTCAAATGGTGTTCGCCCCAGCGCGGCAGCATGTCTTGCGGGATGTTCAGCAGATTGAGAATCCGCGCCACGACAAAGTCGATCAAGTCATCGATCGTCTGCGGCTGATGATAAAAGCCCGGCGACGCCGGCAATATCGTCACGCCCATGTTCGACAGCTTGAGCATGTGCTCCAGATGAATGCTCGAATACGGCGCTTCACGCGGCACCAGAATCAGCTGGCGACGCTCTTTCAACGTCACGTCGGCAGCCCGCTCGATCAGGTTGTTGCAGGCACCGGTCGCGATCGCCGACAAGGTTCCCGTGGAACACGGCACCACCACCATCGCCGCGGGCGCACCAGACCCCGAGGCCACTGGCGACATCCAGTCTTCCTTGCCGTACACCTTGATCTGCCCGGCGGCCGCACCGGTGTATTCAGTGAGGAAAGCCTGCATCGTCTGCGGTTTGGCCGGCAGCGTGACGTCAGTCTCGGTAGCCATCACCAGTTGCGCCGCCTTGGAGATCAGGAAATGCACCTCGCGGTCTTCGCGGATCAGGCAGTCGAGCAGACGTAAACCGTACTGGGCGCCCGAAGCGCCCGTCATCGCGAGGGTGATGCGTTCCGGGCCGTTGTTCATTGCAGCGCCTCGGCGAGTTTGCCGTGCAGGCCGCCGAAGCCGCCGTTGCTCATGATCACCACGTGGGTGCCGGGCTGGGCCTGGCTCTTCACGCGCTCGATGATGCCTTCCAGAGAGTCGCTGACGATCGACGGCACCGTGCACAACGCGGCGGTCGCGCCCAGGTCCCAACCGAGGTTGGCGGGGGCATACCAGATCACTTGATCGGCATCGACCACACTTTCCGGCAAGCCGTCGCGGTGAGCGCCGAGCTTCATGGAGTTGGAGCGCGGCTCGATGATCGCAATCAACGGCGCATCACCGATGCGTTTGCGCAGGCCGTCGAGGGTCGTCGCAATGGCCGTCGGGTGGTGAGCGAAGTCGTCGTAGATGGTAATGCCGCGAACCTCGGCGACTTTCTCCATCCGGCGTTTCACGCTTTTGAAGGCGCTCAATGCAGCGATGCCCATCGACGGTACAACGCCGACGTGGCGAGCAGCCGCCAGGGTGGCCAGGGCGTTGGCGACGTTGTGCTGGCCGGTCATGTCCCAATCGACGACGCCTTGGGCGACGCCTTCGAACATCACTTCGAACCTGGAGCCGTCTTCGCTCAGCAGCTTGACCTGCCACTGACCGCCGGCACCGGTGGTTTGCACCGGGGTCCAGCAGCCCATCTCGATGACGCGCTGCAACGCTGGCTCGGTGGTCGGGTGAATCACCAGGCCTTCGCTCGGGATGGTTCGCACCAAGTGGTGGAACTGCCGCTCAATGGCGGGCAAATCCGGGAAGATGTCGGCGTGATCGTATTCCAGGTTGTTCAGAATGGCCGTGCGCGGGCGGTAGTGAACGAACTTGGAGCGCTTGTCGAAGAACGCGCTGTCGTACTCGTCGGCTTCGATGACGAAGAACGGTGTGTCACCCAGACGCGCCGACACCGAGAAGTTCTGCGGCACGCCGCCGATCAGGAAGCCCGGGCTCATGCCCGCGTGCTCCAGGACCCAGGCAAGCATGCTGCTGGTGGTGGTTTTGCCATGGGTGCCGGCGACGGCCAGGACCCAGCGACCTTGCAGCACGTGGTCGGCCAGCCATTGCGGGCCGGAGACGTAGGGCAGGCCTTTGTTCAACACGTATTCGACGGCCGGGTTGCCGCGCGACATGGCGTTGCCGATCACCACCAGATCCGGCGCCGGATCGAGTTGGGCGGGGTCGTAGCCTTGGGTCAACTCAATGCCCTGCGCTTCAAGCTGAGTGCTCATCGGCGGATAGACGTTGGCATCGGAGCCCGTCACGTGATGGCCCAGCTCTTTGGCCAGAACCGCCATCGAACCCATGAAAGTGCCGCAGATACCAAGAATATGAATATGCATAGTCGACCTCGTAAAACATGGCCGCAGGTTAGCGTAGGGAGGGGAAATTCGCACCTTTGTTTCGGGTCAACGCAAAACCCGCAGCAGCGAGGCTTGCCCGCGAAGGCCATAACACGATTCCGCCAGTACACCGCGTAATCGTTCTTCGCGGGCAAGCCTCGCTCCTGCAGTGTGACGGCGTGCCTAGCGGGCGATGCCGTGTTTGCGCAGTTTTCGATAGAGGGTGTTACGGCTGACGCCGAGCTGCTCGGCGGTATGGGTCATGTGCCAACGGGTCTGCTCCAGCGCATTGAGCAACGCCAGCCGTTCGGCATCGTCCAGCGGATGTTCGGAAGTCTCTTCAACGGCCACAACCGGCACCGGTCGAACCTGACGAATCATCACCGGCAAATCCTCCAGCCCGATCCGCCCGTCGTCACACAACGCCGCCAAGGTGCGCAGCACATTGCGCAACTGCCGCACGTTCCCCGGCCAGGCGAAACCCAGCAAGGCTTGCCGGGCCGGCTCATCGATCAGCACCGTCTCTGCGCCCGCTTCCTCGGCCAGCAGAAAATCAAGCAACTGCGATTTATCACTTCGCTCACGCAACGCCGGCAATGCGATCTCCAGCCCATTGAGCCGGTAATACAAATCCTCGCGGAAGCTGCCGTCCTGCACCCGCTCCAGTAAATGGCGGTGAGTGGCGCTGATGATCCGCACATTGACCGACTCCGGCTCGCCGCCAATCGGCACCACCTGACGATCTTCCAGCACCCTTAATAGCCGGGTTTGCAACGCCAACGGCATGTCGCCGATTTCATCGAGGAACAGTGTGCCGCCGTCCGCCTGCTGCAACTTGCCGCGCATGCCTTCCTTGCGCGCGCCGGTAAAGCTGCCGCCGCGATAACCAAACAGTTCGCTCTCGATCAGGCTTTCAGGGATTGCCGCGCAGTTAAGGGCGACGAAGGCCTTGTCGGCCCGCTGGCTGGCCTGATGCACGGCTTTGGCAAAGGCTTCTTTGCCGGAACCGGTTTCGCCATTGATCAACAGCGGCACGTCTCGCTCGAAAACTCTCAAGGATTTTCGGAAATCTTCCTGCAACGCGGCATCGCCCAGGCAGATGCCCGACAGGCGCGGACGCTCGGCAATTGTCGGACCTGGCACCACCGGCACC
Source organism: Pseudomonas sp. SG20052 (assembly GCF_031766055.1). Lineage (NCBI taxonomy): Bacteria > Pseudomonadati > Pseudomonadota > Gammaproteobacteria > Pseudomonadales > Pseudomonadaceae > Pseudomonas > Pseudomonas sp. SG20052. Next base: position 5,978,732 of record NZ_CP134498.1, read on the forward strand.
GGAATGCTGCGCGGCTGCCCGCGCAACACGGCAAACAGACTCCGCCCATCACGGGTGCGCAACGGCCAACTGGCGCTGGCGTTGACACTGGCGCGGCCGAGCAAGTCATCCAGCGAGCAATCGAAAAACGCCTCCACCGGCTTGCCCAGCAATCCACCGCGAATATGCCCCAGCAAGTTCAGCGCACTCTGGTTGACCGCGCTGATCCGCCCTTCCCCGTCGAACGCCAGCAAGCCTTCGCTGAACAGCCCGACGGATTCGGCTTGCAGGTGAAAGCGCAGCAACCATTGATTGTCGAAGTAGCGCAGGAAATAGCAGCTCTCGATCATCTTCGCCGAGAGATTGACCAGGGCCATGGTGTGGAACTGGCTTTGACGTGAGACTTCGTGACGCGCCGAGGACACATCGAGAACCGCCAGCAGCTCGCCGTGAGGGTCGAACACCGGGCTCGCCGAGCACGTCAGGCCGGTGTGGCGGCCGCGAAAGTGTTCATCCTGGTGAATGGTCAGCGACTGGCGCTCCACCAGGCAGGTGCCGATGCCGTTGGTGCCTTCGCAGGCTTCGCTCCAGTCGGCGCCAAGCCACAGGCCGGCGCGCTCGAAGATTTTCCGTTCGGCCGGTGCGGTGACGCAGTTGAGGATCACCCCACGGGCGTCGGTGAGCAGCACGGCGTGGCCGGCGCCGGAAAGTTGCTGATGCAGACTGGTCATTTCGCTGCCGGCGATGTGCAGCACTTGCTGCAAGCGTTCGCGGCTTTCCAGCACCCGGCCGTGTTCCAGCACCGTCGGCGCCATCGTCAGGGCCGGGTCGAGGTGATAATCCTCAAGGCAGCGCAGCCATGAACGTGCGATGGACGGGTCGCTGCCAGGACCGTGCAGGTGGGATTTGCCCTGGGTGACGGTCAAGACTTGTTGGGCATGGCGACTCAAATGATTGTCGTGCATTTCTTATTGTTCTCTCCGAGAGCTGTGCTGAACCCCATCAAGGGCTGACACACATCTTGTGGCCCAGCATCCTCCAGCCATCGGCGCATTGCAATGCTGGCAAGACCGCCCGGTCACAAGCTGTGCCACAAGCGGTACAAAGTGTCACGAGGGCTGTACCGATAGCGTCACAGACGCCGCCCGCCCGTCCGACAAAAAACGCGCAAGACCTTGATTTGCCTGACCTGCAGGGCAGTGGCCCGACCTTTGCTCTACGCTTATAGCAAGCGCACATGCGCTCTCCCTTATAAGCACAAAAAGCCAAGGAGAAATCACCATGCGTTACGCTCACCCCGGTACTGAAGGCGCTATCGTTTCGTTCAAGAGCAAATACGGTAACTACATCGGCGGCGAGTTCGTCGCGCCTGTCAAAGGTCAGTACTTCACCAATACCTCGCCCGTGAATGGCCAACCAATTGCCGAATTCCCGCGCTCCACGGCCGAAGACATCGACAAAGCCCTGGACGCCGCCCACGCCGCTGCCGATGCCTGGGGCGCCACGTCCGCCCAGGCGCGCTCGCTGGTGCTGCTGAAAATCGCCGACCGCATTGAACAGAACCTGGAAGTCCTGGCCATCACCGAATCCTGGGACAACGGCAAAGCCGTGCGTGAAACCCTCAACGCCGACATCCCGCTGGCCGCCGACCATTTCCGCTACTTCGCCGGTTGCATCCGCGCCCAGGAAGGCAGCGCCGCCGAGATCGATGGCAACACCGTGGCCTATCACATCCACGAACCGCTGGGCGTGGTCGGGCAGATCATCCCGTGGAACTTCCCGATCCTGATGGCCGCCTGGAAACTCGCCCCGGCCCTGGCCGCCGGTAACTGCGTGGTACTCAAGCCTGCCGAGCAAACCCCGCTGGGCATTACTGTGCTGATGGAGCTGATCGGCGACCTGCTGCCGCCGGGCGTGCTGAACGTCGTGCAAGGTTTCGGCAAAGAAGCCGGGGAAGCCCTGGCCACCAGCAAACGCATCGCCAAGATCGCCTTCACCGGCTCGACCCCGGTCGGCTCGCACATCATGAAATGCGCCGCCGAAAACATCATTCCGTCCACCGTGGAGCTGGGTGGCAAGTCGCCGAACATCTTCTTCGAAGACATCATGAAGGCCGAACCTTCCTTCATCGAAAAAGCCGCTGAAGGCCTGGTGCTGGCGTTCTTCAACCAGGGCGAAGTCTGCACCTGCCCTTCCCGCGCGCTGGTGCAGGAGTCGATCTACGACGACTTCATGAAAGTGGTGATGAAGAAAGTGCTGTCGATCAAACGTGGCGACCCGCTGGACACCGACACCATGGTTGGCGCCCAGGCGTCCGAGCAGCAATTCGACAAAATCCTGTCGTACCTGGAAATCGCCAAGGGCGAAGGCGCCGAGCTGCTGACCGGCGGCAAGGTGGAAAAACTCGAGGGCAACCTGGCGACCGGGTATTACATCCAGCCGACCCTGCTCAAGGGCACCAACAAAATGCGCGTGTTCCAGGAAGAAATCTTTGGCCCGGTGGTGAGCATCACCACCTTCAAGGACGAAGCCGAAGCCCTGGCCATCGCCAACGACACCGAGTTCGGCCTGGGTGCCGGCCTCTGGACCCGCGACATCAACCGCGCCTACCGCATGGGCCGCGCCATCAAGGCCGGTCGTGTGTGGACCAACTGCTACCACCTGTACCCGGCGCATGCCGCGTTCGGTGGTTACAAGAAGTCCGGCGTCGGCCGTGAAACTCACAAGATGATGCTCGATCACTATCAGCAGACCAAAAACCTGCTGGTGAGCTACGACATCAATCCGTTGGGCTTCTTCTAAACCGACTGTCGCAGGCAAGCCACTCTCCTTGTGGGAGTGGGCTTGCCTGCACATTGGGCCTTCGCTCCCACCCGGCAACCACGCCGGTCAAAAACAATAAGAACAGGTGAAACCTATGCCTAGCGATCAAGCCAGCGTGCAGCCGGCTACCTCCTCGGTCGACTTTGAAAAAGTCGGCTCCGACTATTTCCAACAACGGGAACTGAAAAAAGGTGCAGCAGGCTGGGTCCTGCTGGTGGGTCTGGGCGTGGCCTACGTCATCTCCGGCGATTACGCGGGTTGGAACTTCGGCCTGGCCCAGGGTGGCTGGGGCGGCATGTTTCTCGCTACGTTACTGATGGCGACCATGTACCTGTGCATGTGCTTCTCCTTGGCGGAACTGTCGTCGATGATCCCTACCGCGGGTGGCGGCTATGGTTTTGCCCGTAGCGCATTCGGACCGTGGGGCGGTTTTCTGACCGGTACCGCGATCCTGATCGAATACGCCATCGCTCCGGCGGCGATCGCGGTGTTTATCGGCGCCTATTGCGAGTCACTGTTCGGCATTGGTGGCTGGATGATTTACCTGGCGTTCTACATCATCTTTATCGCCATTCACATTTTCGGGGTCGGCGAAGCCCTGAAACTGATGTTCGTTATCACCGCCATCGCCGCGCTGGCATTGGGCGTGTTCCTGGTGTCGATGGTGCCGCACTTCGACGTCGCCAATCTCCTCGACATCCCGGTGACTGACGCCAAGGGCGCCAGCAGCTTCCTGCCTTTCGGCTACGTCGGCGTTTGGGCGGCAATTCCTTACGCGATCTGGTTCTTCCTCGCTGTCGAAGGCGTGCCGTTGGCAGCAGAAGAAACCAAAAACCCGAAACGCGACCTGCCCCGCGGCTTGATCGGCGCCATGCTGGTGCTGGTGAGCTTTGCCCTGCTGATTCTGGTCATCGGCCCGGGCGGTGCGGGCGCCAATGCACTGCTGACCTCGGGCAATCCGTTGGTCGAAGCATTGAGCAAGGCCTATGGCGGCTCGACCTGGATGGGCCACTTCGTCAATCTGGTGGGCCTGGCCGGGCTGATTGCCAGTTTCTTCTCGATCATCTACGCCTATTCGCGACAGATCTTCGCGCTGTCCCGCGCCGGCTACCTGCCGCGCAAACTGTCAGAAACCAACAAGAGCAAGGCGCCCGTACTGGCTCTGATTATCCCCGGCATCATCGGATTCGGCTTGTCACTGACCGGTCAGGGTGACTTGCTGATTCTGGTAGCGGTGTTCGGTGCGACCATTTCCTACGTCCTGATGATGGCGGCGCACATCACACTGCGCATTCGACGCCCCAAAATGGATCGGCCCTATCGCACGCCCGGCGGTATTTTCACCTCCGGTGTAGCGTTGGTGCTGGCTTGCATCGCCGTAGTAGCGGGTTTTCTGGTAGACCCACGCGTGGTGATTGGCGCCGCGATCATCTATGGAGTGTTAATTGCTTACTTTGCTTTCTACAGTCGGCATCACTTGGTAGCAGGCACGCCCGAAGAAGAATTCGCGGCCATTCAGAACGCTGAAAAAGCCCTGCACTAACGGCCAGAAATTACGGCGCAGGCCCTGCCTGCGCCGTCACGGAGAATCTGTATGGCAAGTTTTGCTCACACGGTCGGCGCCCTGACCTTCCGTTTCGATAGCCTCAAGGACGTCATGGCCAAGGCCAGTCCGGCGCGCTCCGGGGATTTTCTGGCCGGCGTCGCCGCCCTCAACGATGGCGAGCGAGTAGCTGCGCAAATGGCCCTGGCTAACATTCCGCTGACTCACTTCCTGCAGGAAGTACTGATTCCCTATGAGGCTGATGAGGTCACCCGACTGATCATCGACACTCATGACAAACATGCGTTCATGGCCGTCAGCCACCTCACCGTCGGCGGCTTCCGCGACTGGCTGCTGAGCGACGCGGCCGACGAACAGAGCCTGCGCGCCCTGGCGCCCGGGCTGACCCCGGAGATGGTCGCCGCTGTCTCGAAGATCATGCGTGTGCAGGATCTGGTGCTGGTGGCGCAAAAGATTCGCGTGGTCACGAAATTCCGCGGCACGATGGGCTTGCGCGGGCGTTTATCCACGCGCCTGCAACCCAACCACCCCACCGACGAACCGGCCGGCATTGCGGCGAGCATTCTCGACGGCCTGCTGTATGGAAACGGGGACGCGATGATCGGCATCAATCCGGCCACCGACAGCATCGCGTCGATCTGCGCCATGCTGGAAATGCTCGATGCAATCATTCAGCGCTACGAAATCCCGACCCAGGCCTGTGTGCTGACCCACGTCACCACCTCCATCGAGGCGATCAATCGCGGGGTTCCGCTGGACCTGGTGTTCCAGTCGATCGCCGGCACCGAAGCGGCCAACGCCAGTTTCGGCATCAACCTGAATGTCCTGCAGGAAGGTTACGACGCCGGGCTGAGCCTGAATCGCGGCACCCTGGGCCAGAACCTGATGTATTTCGAGACCGGCCAGGGCAGTGCCCTGTCAGCCAACGCCCACCACGGCATCGATCAACAGACCTGCGAGACCCGTGCCTACGCTGTGGCGCGTCATTTCAAGCCGTTTTTGGTCAACACCGTCGTAGGATTCATCGGCCCGGAATACCTCTACAACGGTAAACAGATCATCCGCGCCGGCCTTGAAGATCACTTTTGCGGCAAGCTGCTCGGCGTACCGATGGGCTGCGACATCTGCTACACCAACCACGCCGAAGCCGATCAGGACGACATGGACACGTTGCTGACCCTGCTGGGCGTTGCCGGGATCAACTTCATCATGGGCATCCCCGGCTCCGATGACATCATGCTCAACTACCAGACCACCTCGTTCCACGACGCCCTTTACGCCCGCCAGACCCTGGGCCTGAAACCGGCGCCGGAGTTCGAACAATGGCTGGCGAGAATGGGCATCCTGACCCAGGCGGATGGCAAGATTCACTTCGGCGACAGCCTGCCGCCGGCCTTCCGTCAAGCCATGGCGCAATTGGGATGAGCGTTGAAATGGATAAACCACCTGTTGACCCAGAGAATCCGTTGCTGGAGCTGCGTCGCCTGACCCCGGCGCGGATTGCCCTGGGCCGCACCGGCACCAGCATGCCGACCAGCGCGCAACTGGATTTCCAGTACGCCCACGCACAAGCCCGGGACGCGGTGCACTTGCCGTTCGATCATGCCGGGCTCAGCTCGCAACTGGCCGAGGTCGGGCGCGAGAGTTTGCTGCTGCACAGCGCCGCCACGAACCGGGACAGTTACTTGCAGCGGCCCGATCTTGGGCGAAAGTTGAGCGATGAATCGGCGCAGACCCTGCGCGAATACGCGCAGGCGAACCCGGGTGGCGTGGATCTGGTGATCGTGGTCGCCGATGGCTTGTCGGCGCTGGCCGTTCATCGCCATACCTTGCCGTTTCTGGCGCGGATGCAGGAGCAAATCGAGGCTGAAGGCTGGTCCGTTTCACCGGTGGTGCTGGTGGAACAAGGGCGGGTCGCGGTGGCCGACGAGATTGGCGAACTGCTCGGCGCAAAAATGGTGGTGATCCTGATCGGTGAACGCCCGGGTCTCAGTTCGCCGGACAGCCTGGGTTTATATTTCACCTACAATCCAAAGGTCGGGCTGACGGACGCCTACCGCAATTGCATCTCCAATGTCCGGCTCGAGGGCCTGAGCTACGCAATGGCGGCACACCGCTTGCTGTACCTGATGCGCGAGGCTTGCCGCCGCCAGCTGTCGGGGGTCAATCTGAAGGACGAAGCCCAGGTTCAGACGCTGGAGTCGGACGCAGGTGCGGACATGAAAGGTAATTTCCTACTGAGCCCGCCGAATGCCTGAACCGTTTCCGCATTGCGTTTCTGTTCCGGTTTCAGGCAGGATCGATGCACGGCTGCCCGAGTGAAGAACCGTTCGCCGTCAGAGCACGTGAAGACAGCCACTTGAAGACGAGACCTATCGATGCGGATTATTCAAGCGACCCTCGAACACCTGGACCTGCTGACCCCGTTGTTCGTCAAATATCGCGAGTTTTATGGCTCCTTGGCTTATCCAGACTCCTCCCGGGCATTCCTTGAAAAACGTCTGCGCCGCAAGGAATCGGTGATCTATCTGGCGCTGGCCGATGACAAAGACAAGCTGATGGGTTTCTGTCAGTTGTACCCGAGCTTTTCGTCCCTTTCGCTCAAGCGCGTGTGGATCCTCAACGACATCTATGTCGCTGAAGACGCCCGCCGTCAGCTGGTGGCCGACAACCTGATTCGCACCGCGAAGAAAATGGCCAAGGAAACCAATGCCGTGCGCATGCGCGTTTCCACCAGCAGCAACAACGAAGTGGCGCAGAAAACCTACGAATCCATCGGGTTCAAGGAAGACACCGAGTTCAAGAACTACGTATTGCCGATCAGCGACGAGCTCTGATCCTGACTTCTGTGATGAGGGAGCGCGCTCGTTCATCACAGAAAGGGTTATTTATTGTCACCAGACTTCCGGCCGCGCCATAGACATCCCCCGCTACAATCTCGACGCGCGTTTCACCACTCAGCCCGTATAATGCCGGCCTTTTCGGCTTGTAAGAAAAACTACACTCGTCTGTAGGCTTTCGCGAAGTCATCCGCACAGGCCTGCTGAGTCCGGCCGTCACCACAGGTGCCCCTCCATGGATTTCAACCCGATCGACCTTATCCTGCATCTCGATGTTTACCTCGATTTGCTGGTGAACAACTACGGGCCATGGATCTACGCCATCCTGTTTCTGGTGATCTTCTGCGAAACCGGTCTGGTGGTGATGCCCTTCCTGCCGGGCGATTCGCTGCTGTTCATCGCGGGCGCCGTTGCGGCCGGCGGCGGCATGGACCCGGTGTTGCTGGGCGGTTTGCTGATGCTCGCAGCGATCCTCGGTGACAGCACCAACTATGTCATCGGCCGAACAGCGGGCGAACGCCTGTTCAGCAACCCGAACTCGAAAATCTTCCGTCGCGACTACCTGCAACAGACCCACGATTTCTATGACAAGCACGGTGGCAAGACCGTGACCCTGGCGCGCTTCCTGCCGATCATCCGCACTTTTGCACCGTTCGTCGCCGGCGTCGCCAAAATGCCTTACCCGCGTTTCTTTGCCTTCAGTGTCCTCGGCACCATTCTGTGGGTCGGCGGTCTGGTGACCCTGGGTTACTTCTTCGGCAACGTGCCGTTCATCAAGAAAAACCTTTCGCTGCTGGTGGTGGCCATCATCCTGCTGTCGCTGGTACCGATGATCATCGGCGTGGTCCGCAGCCGTTTCGGCAACGCCGCGTCCAAAACCCAATCGCGCTGACCCGCGATGTGGTCCCTGAGCGCCTGGCGTCGCCGGCGCATCCTGGCCAGACACCCGATTGCCGACGACGTGTGGCAGCGGGTGCGCCATCACTTGAGTTTTCTTGACGGCATCAGCGCCGCCGAAGACCAATGGCTGCGTGAAGCCTGCGTGCTGTTCCTGGAAGATAAACACCTGACCGCCCTGCCCGGCGTCGAACTCCATCAGGAACAACGCCTGTTGCTCGCCGCTCAAGCGCAACTGCCACTGCTGCACCTGGGCGATCTGAACTGGTATCAGGGTTTCCACGAAATCGTCCTCTACCCCGACGACTTCCTCAGCCCCCAACGGCATCGCGATGCCAGCGGTGTCGAACACGAGTGGGACGGCGAACACAGCGGCGAAGCCTGGCAGCAAGGCCCGATCATCCTGGCCTGGCCCGGCGTGATGGCCAGCGGTGGCTGGGAAGGCTACAACCTGGTGATCCACGAGCTCGCGCACAAACTCGACATGCTCAACGGCGACGCCAACGGCTTGCCGCCGCTGCACCCCGACATGCGGGTCAGCGAGTGGGCCAAGGTCATGCAACACGCCTACGACGACCTCAATCGGCACCTTGACCGCAATCCGGACGCCGAAACGGCCATCGATCCCTATGCGGCGGAAAACCCCGCCGAATTCTTCGCCGTCACCAGCGAATACTTCTTCAGCGCTCCGGATTTGCTGCACGAGGCGTATCCTCAGGTCTACGAACAACTGAAACTGTTTTACCGCCAGGACCCGCTGGCCCGGCTACGGCAACTTCTGGCCGAGAACCCGGTCTATCAGGCACACGACTAGTGCCCAGCCTCACCGATACGTTGCTCTTTTGACGAGTGGTCGTTGTGGTCAGGCAAGGCGCCGCGACGAGTCATAGCTGGCTATGGCGAGGAGCGGCAACGCAGCATGACCGCAACGGACGCCGTCAAAAAGCAACAGTATCGGTGAGGCTGGGCACTCGGGTCTACACGACCTCTGGCACATAGCAACGGTGGCGGAATATGCCTATAATCGCCGCCACTTTTTGGTCAATCCGGCCAAGTGTTTTTGGTCAACTAACGGGGGCACCGCCCAATGAGCTACAGCAAGATTCCGGCTGGCAAAGACCTGCCGAACGACATCTACGTCGCGATCGAGATCCCGGCCAACCACGCGCCGATCAAGTACGAAATCGACAAAGACAGCGATTGCCTGTTCGTTGACCGTTTCATGGCCACCCCGATGTTCTACCCGGCCAACTACGGTTACATCCCGAACACCCTGGCCGACGACGGTGACCCCCTCGACGTGCTGGTCGTTACCCCTTACCCGGTAGCGCCAGGCTCGGTGATCCGCGCTCGTCCGGTCGGCATCCTGAACATGACCGACGACGGCGGCGGCGATGCCAAAGTCATCGCAGTCCCACACGACAAGCTGTCCCAGCTGTACGTCGACGTGAAGGAATACACCGACCTGCCACCCCTGCTGATTCAGCAGATCGAGCACTTCTTCGCGAACTACAAAGATCTCGAAAAAGGCAAATGGGTGAAGATCGAAGGCTGGGCCGGTGCAGATGCCGCTCGCGACGCCATCACCAAGTCGGTTGCTGCCTACAAAGGCTGAGACGCCACTGGCCTCGCGCCTGTGACGACTTGAAAAAAACCCCGGTTGATCCGGGGTTTTTTGTGGGCGCCTATCAAGGGCCTTTTAAACGCTGCGTTTAATTTCAGAACGCTACGTTTTTTCTTGTTTAATTTGTTCCAAATACGTCTTACATCCGGTCGTAAATTTCCCTCGAAATTTGAACGGCTCGTTTATTCAAAGCCCGGCGCAGCAGCCGTAGACTCGTGTTTATGAAAAAGAACACTAGCGGCCCACGGTTTAAAGCGCTCCTCGAAAAAGCGAAAATAACGACGACAGGTTTTGCCGCTTTCTTCGACACAGAGCCGCAAAATATCCATAACTGGTACACCCGCGGTGTGCCCGCCTACCGCATGGAAGAGGTCTCCAGATTACTCTCGGTAAACAGTGACTGGCTCAAAACAGGTGAAGGCCCACAAGACTCCAAACACCTGCGCCTTCTCGACGAGGCCGGCAACACCTTCGACGCCCAGGCCATTCGCGGCATCTACACGGTGGTCGAGCCCTCCGACGTCAAACTGCCCCTCTTCAAGGAAATCCCCATCGCCCCGGGGTCCTGTAAAACCCACGTCGCCGAAGACCCCGGCCAATTCATCCGCCTGCCCAAAAGCCACCTCGACTCCCTGGAAATCAAATACACGGATGTCTTCTGCGTCCACATGATCGGCAACGGCATGGGCGAGCGCATTGAGGACGGCTCCACCCTCGCCATCGACCGAGGACTGACCAAAGTGATTGACGGGGAAATCTATGCCATCGAGCACGACGGGATGCTGCGGATCAAATACCTGCACCGGATGCCGGGCAACGCCCTGCGGCTGCGCAGCTACAACAAAGCTGAACACCCGGATGAAATCTTCAATGCCGAGCAGATCGATAAGCAGAACATCAGGGTGTTGGGGTGGGTGTTCTGGTGGTCGACCCTGAACAAACGGCGGCCGGCGGTGCCATTTTTGTAGCACCGCGCCGTACTCATCGCGAGCGCCCCCACAGGTACTGCGCAATCCATGCGGGAGCGAGCCTGCTCGCGATGAGGGCGGAACATTCACGCTAAAATTCCGGGCGGGTCACTTAATCCCGAGCTCCGATAGCTCTAAGACACACACCGCACTGGGAATTCCCCAAAAAAATCAGTATGCTGCGCCCCACATTTGCGCATCAACCCGCCCCGCGGCTCTGATCGCACCGACAAGGCAGATGACTTTCTCGCCGAGTCCCACAGCCGGACGCAAGATCCGGGTGTACGTTTTGAAGGCTGGTGAGGTTTACCAAAAATGAACCAAGCCAGTCCCCGAGAAGCCGGCCACAAGCCGGCTTTTTAATGTCTGGAAGAAAGTTCGCCTGTCATCTGAAAAGCAGGAATGATCGGTTGTCTGGCTAGGCGCTGCGTTTGCTAGAAATGGAAAAGCTCGGTTTAAAGCCTTCTGAACTTCTGCGCTAATCCCTTCAATACGTCGTCGAGCGCGGTAAATTGCCCTTCAAGGCTGCATTACTTAGCGAAGAGGATGAAGCGCTTATCGCAGTGGTCACCGAACGTCTTACCGCCCCTCAGCGAGTCAAGGTAAGCCTGGATGACCTATAGCCTCGAATTTGATCGTCGCGCGTTGAGAGACTGAAACAAACTGGGTGAACTTTACGACAACAGTTCAAGAAGTAGCGTGCTGAAATACTTGAAAATCTTTGCATTGAAGCGCGAAATTTATTGAGCAAGGATGTTCCGTAGGACAAAGCCACTGGTATACACAGTGGCTAACTGTTTATCAGTGACAGCAACTCCCTGCGCGGGCTAGCTGAGCGGACGTTAATTTATACTCAGCCAATCAGCACAAAACCGTAGCCATCACAGGGAAGCGTCCATGTCCGTTCCAACTTACGATCAGTTCATCGAGCCTAATCCTGCGGTTTCTCGCTACGAAACCCGATGGAACTCCCGCTCAGGAAGCTTATGAAGCTGCAGCAAAAATGTTGCAACTGACGTTAGAGCAGCGAGAAGAAATGATCGCCAGTGGGCAGACGACCTATAAAAACAGAGCGGGCTGGGCACATGATCGGCTCAAGCGTGCCGGCCTTTCCAGCAGTGCTAAACGTGGGTATTGGAAATTGACTGATGCCGGTATGACCTACGCCAAGGAACATCCAGCCCCTCTGCCGGCCGGCGCAGTGGAGCATTTAGCCATTGGCTATATGAATGTGAAGCTGAAGGTTGCACCTGACGCGACACCGCTTGATGACGAAACACCTATTGAACCTGACGTCACCTCCGCCACCGCCAGCCCGGATGATCGACTTGAACAAGCCCTCCAGGAATTGCGCGACGCTACAGCGGCCGATCTTTTGGATAACTTGCTACAGGTCAGCCCCAACCGCTTCGAAGTGACTGTGCTGGATGTGCTTCATCGCCTGGGATACGGCGCTAGTCGCAATGACCTGCAGCGTGTCGGCGGCTCTGGGGATGCCGGCATCGATGGAATCATCTCGCTCGATAAGCTGGGGTTGGAGAAGGTTTACGTTCAAGCCAAGCGCTGGCAGAACACGGTGGGTCGCCCTGAGCTGCAGGCATTCTACGGCGCACTCGCCGGGCAAAAGGCTAAGCGCGGGGTGTTCATCACAACCTCTGGTTTCACCGCACACGCGGTCGACTTTGCTAAATCGGTGGACGGGATTGTGTTGGTAGATGGCACGAGACTGGTGCATCTGATGATGGATCATGAGGTAGGTGTTACATCGCGACTGTTGCGGTTGCCGGCGCTGGATCGTGATTATTTTGATGAAGAGTAAATAGAACCTATTGACGACATGGCCCATTTTTCCGTGGATTGTATTTCCAATGATCAGATTTACCCAAGGCAACCTTCTAGAAGCCGAAACCGAAGCCCTCGTCAATACGGTGAATACTGTGGGTGTGATGGGCAAAGGTATCGCGCTGATGTTCAAAGAGCGCTTTGTGGAGAATTACCGTCTGTATTCGGTGGCCTGCAAGGCTGGCGAGGTTGAGACAGGCAGGGTTCACGTAACCGCAGTCAATGAACTGGAAGGCCCACGCTGGATTGTTAATTTTCCTACCAAACGTCACTGGCGATCGGCGTCGCAGATGGCATGGATAACAGAAGGCTTACACGATCTACGTCGGTTTTTGATTGAAAACCATGTGAAGTCCGTGGCGGTTCCACCGCTAGGGGCCGGTAACGGGGGTTTGAAATGGCCAGAAGTCCGAGAGCAGATTGTTGATGTATTGAGTGATCTGGATGTCGATGTGTTGGTGTTCGAACCTACCAATCAGTATTCGAATGTCGCTAAACGTAGCGGCGTGGAAAAACTTACGCCTGCTCGCGCACTCATCGCCGAACTGGTTCGGCGCTACTGGGTTCTAGGTATGGAATGCAGCCTGCTTGAGATTCACAAACTGGCCTGGTTCCTGGTGCGTGCTATTGAAAAGCAGCCGAACACCGAGAATCCGCTGAACCTGAAGTTTGTTGCTCATAAATATGGGCCGCATGCCGATCGACTGGAGCATCTGCTCAATAATCTGGATGGCAGCTACCTCCATTGCGACAAGCGAATCAGTGATGCCGGTATCACCGATGTGATCTGGTTTGACCAGGAGCGCAGAGCCTTTCTGCAGAGCTATTTGAAGACGGAGGCCAAGGAGTATTCCGAAGCCTTAGAGTGCACCGCTGAGTTGATTGACGGCTTCGAGTCGCCATTCGGCATGGAATTGTTGGCGAAGGTCGATTGGTTGTTGAGCCAAGAGGCGGTATCCCCGACTACTCCTGCAGTGCGCGAAGCATTGAAGCATTGGGGTGGCGGAGTTGATGCTGCCGCTCGCGAGAATAGGATTTTCGACGAGCCAGCGCTTGATATCGCACTCAAGCGTCTGACATCCAGAGCTTCAGGCCTTGCCCTTCACTCAACCAGTCAAAATGACTGAACAGCCTCTCCGGGACGATTAACCACCCTTGGCGCTACTTAACCAACTCCGATCGCTTAACGACGTAACCCACAGGCTTCTTTTGTTTTTCGATAACACCCTCATCAACGAGGCGCTGAAGCCATGCTTTCGCTTGTCCACTTGTGACATTTAAAGCAGCGGCAATATCAGCATCCTTTGTCGGTGCTTTCAGTAGTTTTTTAATCAGTTCCCTTACCGTTGAAAATAGTAAATCAGCATGATTAATTTCTACTCCATCGACGGGGTCTACTACGTCAGACAAAACTTGCAATGTCGATTCAGGCGCATATCTGTCGGCACCAGTATTCATGGGTACTAGATGTTCACGAGGCGCTTCCAGCAACGGTGGTGACTCCGTTATTAGCTCATGCACCAAAGAACCAATTTCATTAGAGGGCGATAATGAAAGTTCGGGCTGCAGGGGGGGGGCAGCGCTAGAAGCCTTGATCGCGAATATTTGGTTAAACGTTTCGGCATTCTGAGGGTTCGGCCAAAGAATCGCCCCCTTACCACTTAAAGCATCAAGGCCAACAGATGGCTCACCCGTTGAGCGAACAAATACAGGCACATACTGAAGCTTATCCAATTGCTCCACGGCACCAGCCCATGTCCCACCTTTGTTCAGGTCGGTATTAACGACTAAGGACGCATCTGCCAACGCATAAATGAGTTTATTACGCTGCATAGCATGACCAACGTTGAACCCGGCATTAGGATCATAAGCAGAAACGAGAACTAAGTTTCCATCACGCAAGGAATTCCTTTCCTCACGACTCATAGCAGTTCGCTCTAGGTTTTCCGCGAGAACACCAATGACCTTGCCCCCCGACTGCAATGCTCCCCGCATTGCAGCCAGATCTGCCCCCTTGGCCCCTCCAGATATAAGCGTTCTGTTGGCACAAGCTGCCAGCCCACCGATGGACATGGTGTAGTCGACCAACGCATCGTCGATTTTCCTCGAACCAACAACAGCGAGCCCACCAGTTTCAAGTAGGGAAATATCCCCACACCCGTAGAGTACCGCTGGCGCATCAGCACGAAGGCGAGCTTTAAGGCGCCGTGGATATTCAGCGTCAGCACGACTGACGACCCAAATAGCGCGCGTTTGCCATCGCTCGACTACCTGGCTCAACAAAAAGCCACGCCCCAGCAACCGCTTTAGCCGACTTTCATCAGCTACTGGCCGACATAATCGTAGTATCTCAGCGGATTCCGGGGTAAGAAGATCGGCAGGTTGTTTCTGGATCTGATGTAAATGACTGGCTAAACGCTTGTATTCGGCAGGCGATAGTAGGTCTGGTGATTGCACGTCACGGCTAACAATTAACGGTGCTGTGAGCAGCAGTATCGCCTGCGTATTGGGTGAAAGAGGTGACATCATTCATCGTGGCCAGTTAGTGAAAGGGCCATAGGCCAAACTTCATCGCAACCGGCTTCTCGCAACAGCCAAGCTGCGACAGTTAGAGTCCATCGAGAATTGACGATGTCGTCAACCAAGAGCACCGGTCCCGCGTGAATTATCTGATCGATTTTAAGCGACCCATCAATGTTTCGGGCCTGCTGAGTAGAATTTGCCATGGTTTTTTGCTCTGGCCTGTCCTCCGTCTTCGCGAGGACATTGTAAAAAGGTAGGCCTAACGCACTGGCTAGTCTTTTTGCAAAATTGGGTACGATCTCTGGATGCTTCAGAGACGGAATAGCAGCAACCCATTCTGGAGCTGGATTAGGCCCCCAGTTTTTAATCATTTCGACACATGCCTGAACAAGCTCATCGGAAAAATAGCCGTCAAGACTATTATCTCGCACAATGCTGCCCCAACCGGCGTCTCCCCATACACAAAGAGCCTTACCGGGCTGGGCTTGACGATTAGCCGGAATCAGCCCCCTTATGCCATACAGCGGCATCCCACCATCAGGCCACTTTTTGCGAGGCTCGATGGGAAGACTCGTACGCCGCAGGAAGGCAACCGCAGCTTTAACTAGGACAGGATTCACGGCACTAGGCAATGGAGGTAAAGCTGGCTTGTTGACCGTACCAGGGACTCCGTCCAATGCATTAATCAAAAACGCCATATGTTGGCCAAACGGTAACCCGACATAGTCCCTCATCTGTTGGTGTTCGCCCTGTCGCAGCGAGGTAAGCCGCTCTGCACGATCCCAAAAGCTTTGATTCAGATTTGCCGCGGTAAGTTGCCACTTAGCACCTTGTTTAGCGATAGGCGCTGGCGCCTCCAGTGAAAGCAAAGCCACTGTTTTTTCGACCCGGCCCTTACTCAGATTGACTTTGCTGAGCAACTCCGGAACAGATAGGCCATCAGGTGCATCTTCAAGCGCACCTAGAACCTCCGCGACCTCCTCTTGCGTCGGGAAAGCGCTACGGATAAACCAATCGGTGATTTCAGTCTCCTCCTCACCACTGAGTAACACACCGTAGGCGGCATCCAACGCACGCCCCGCACGACCAACTTGCTGATAGTAAGCGACGACGGAACCTGGCATTTGGTAATGGATCACGAATGCCAGATCGGGCTTGTCGTAACCCATGCCCAACGCCTGTGTAGCGACAAGAGCCTTAACCTCGTTGTTAGACAGGGCTAGCTCAAACTCCTCACGACGATCGCCAGTCTGCCCAGTATAGGCTTCGACGTTAAAGCCTTGAGATTTCAACCACCCCGTAACCTGAAGGGCATCTCGCACGGTCAATGTATAAATGATGCCGTGCCCATCCAATGCGGCCAACCGTTCAGCCAGCCATGCAAGACGCTCTTCTTGGCGAGGAAGGCGGATGGTTTGTAACGAAAGCGATGCACGATTGAGATCTCCACAGACAACCTCAATGTTGGGACCAAGCACCGCCTTTAAGTCTTCCATAACCCGATTGTTCGCCGTAGCGGTGGTAGCTAGCAAACGTAGGTTCGGAGGCATGATTTTGACCATCCGCTCCAGCAATCGATAGTGGGGGCGGAAGTCGTGCCCCCAATCTGAGATGCAATGCGCCTCATCGATAACTAGCAGGGAGATTTGTGCAGCGATCAGCGCCAAAACCTGGGTACGGAAACGATCATTAGCGAGGCGTTCGGGCGATATCAGGAGAATATCAATGCCACCAGCAACAAGCTGGCGCTCAATCGCAGCCCAATCCTCCCTGTTGTCTGAGTTGATCGTGGCTGCTCGAACGCCCATTCGCTCTGCCGCTACAACCTGATTTCGCATCAACGCCAGCAATGGCGAAATCAATAACGCAGGTCCAACACCAGCCTCCCTAAGCAGCTTCGTAGCAATGAAATATACGAAACTTTTCCCCCAACCGGTTTTCTGAACGACTAATAAGCGTTCCTTGCCCTCAACGATATGGCGTATTGCCTCTTCTTGGCCATCCCGAAAAGAAGCATCGGGTCGCCCTGAACCTAAACGCAGAAGTTCCAAAGCACGCGCAGCGTTATATTCCATGGTATTGCTCTCCATTTGTCGTCGCTTGTGTAATTGCTGATCAACTGAGTAAGGTTCGAGTCATCCACGACAACCTCCTAATGCTCCTCACGGTTCGTTAGCTCGCAACGATCGGAAAGCAGAAGCCCTCAATGCTGCGCATACCCTACCAGAGCGGATCGGACGTTGTAGGCTACTTTGAGCCGGTTTCATTCAAGAAGTACCTTCACGGCGAATATCGCACCGACCTTATAGTGGAAGGTGGATAGCCTCAGCTCCTCGAAAATCCTCTCTGCGGGAAAAATTTCGCAGCAGGGCGATGAAGAAAAAATTGTAATTAAAAGCGACGTGAAATTTAACCGCCATGAAAATACCGTTTGTTTTCAACATATTACTTAAAAATTCGGACCAAAAACTGGGGGGAGGGTTGTTGCCTGAAAGTGAGTCATTATCGAATGATCCTTCATCATCACCCCACGAAGTCCCCGGCCGAAAAATGCTCAAATCAGCGCTCACTGGTAAAGCAAAAGGCATTCATTGAAGGAGATGAAGTGCTTGTAGCGGTGGCTACAGAACGGCTTGCAGCACCTCAGCGAGTGAAAGCCAGTCTGGACGATCTTGACTGTTCAGCCTCGGTCTCACAAAAAGCATGAAAATTCCAAAATTGGTCAGCAGCCTGCTGACCAATTCCATCTGTCTTCATTCAGACAATTGGATAGCAAGCCACTGCCCAATTTAATTTTCCACAGCACCGCTGCGGCTTTCCTCCCTCACGGATAACTAAACCCCTTAACCAACGTCAACTCCCCCACCGCCCGCATCGGCACCAGGAACGTCTCCATCTTCTCATTCGGCGTCCCTTCCTCCGTAATCACCGTCACCTGCGCCGTGGTCAGCGCTTGAACCGCCTCTTCCTGCCCGTCCTCATCACTCCGATACCCACCCCCGAAGTAATTCACATACACCAAATACTGCCCCTTGATTGGCGCCGGCATGGCGAAGATTTCCGGGCCGTATCCCGTCGTCACGTCGACATCGAGCGCAGCGCCATTGGGAACAGCGCGGTCGCCGTACCAGATGTGGGCGCCATCAGGCGTGATGAGGTGCAGGTCCAGATCCGTCCCATCGCTGTCCCAGGCCAGCAGCACGCGCAACTTGGCCGGCGTAGCCCCACCACTGACATTAAGAAACTGCGTCCGAGCCCGTTGCTGCCCATCAGGGCTGCGAACTTCAACGCTGTTGCTGCCATTGGGAAACGAGAACGGTCGATCAAAACGCCCAGACGGATCAATCTTCAGCGGCATGCTGACGCCGTTGACGATCAACCGCCCAGGTTCTCTGGACTTTGGCGTGGCGTTGATCTGCCCGGTGATACGGGCGGTATTGGCTTGGCCGACCGGCGTGTTCACCGAGGAGGCTGGATAGTTAACGGTTTGACGAAAGTTTTCACCTTCACCTTCGGACGCGCCAGTGCGCCAGCCGCCGACGGGCGTATTGAGTTTCACGCCACTCTCAGCCGCAAAAACTGCGGGCAATACACAAAAAGAACAAAGGAACAGGAAGACCTGTGGATAACGGAGTTTCATGGCCTATTCCAGCAAGAGGTGGCGGGCGAGCCCTTCGATGTAGGTTTCATCCTGGCCGTTGGGGTGTGCTTCGAAGGCCAGGTGCAGGTATTCGTGGGTCAGGTCGAGACGGTCTTGCAGTGACAGCACGCCGCGCACGTAGATGCGCTGGCGTTCGCGGTCGACGTAGGGGCGGCCGAAGGCCAGGCGGCAGACGGCGAAAGTGCTGACGTCGTTGTAGCCGACCTCGCTTTCCAACTGCGCACGCCAGCCGCGGCGTTGCTTTAGTAGCCAGTCTTGCGCGGCGGGCAACGCTTCGCAGGAGGCGACGGGGTTGTCCCAGCGGCTGAGGCTGGCGCGCGGGTAGGCGTGCAGCAGGATGGCGTCGTAGCGCTGGCCGGCGTTGGCTTGTTCGATGGCGTGCTGCCAGGAGAGTTTGTCCGGGCCGGGTTGGTCGGAGTGATAGGTGACGCTGGTGCCGGCGAGGACGAGGTCGCTGGTCCAGGCGGCGATGTGGCGTGACTCGGCGGTGGCCGGGCGTGGGGCGACGCGTTGGCGGTTGCTGCTGTCGTCGATGCTCAGGCAGTCGCCGTGGCGGGTGGCGTTTTGCAGCAGATAGGTTCTGATCGCGACAGCCAGGGCTTTGGCGGCTTCAATGGGTTCGGGTTTGGCTTCCCTTTGCAGGACGCGGGCGACGTATTCTTCACGGTCGAGTCGAGCGACGAGTTTGCCCTTCAGCAAAAACAGTTCGCCGTCGCTGTGGATATCGAGTTGATTGCCGTTGGCGAATTCGACGCGATAGTCGCCCAGCAGAGGCCCGGAAGAAACAACCCGATCCCCCGCAAGAACACGCCCGATCGGATAACGGGAAAACAGACCGACTTCGACGCAACGTCCCGCATCCAAAGGCCACTCAACCGGCAACACAGAAGCCAACACCCCACCGTAGTGACGCAAGACCATTTGACTGGTCCCCCGGCCGCCCGCCCAGATCGGCGTACCGTCCGCCGTCCATCCGGCAAACCCGCCCTGACGCGACGCAGGGTCCTGATCGCCCAACCAGCTCCAGGTTTTCACCCGCAACCGGCCACCGAGTTCGCCGACAACATTGCCGTCAGCGGCGCTTAGCACCACATCGAGCAACACCCGCCGCGCCTGATCCTGCGCCGGCATCACGGCCAGCACTTTCAGCAGTTCAGCCACGGAAACTCGCGTAGAAGGCTGCAACGAAGGTAGGTTCAGCAACCATTCCGGCGCCTGCCGTGCTTGCCAATAATCCCGCCAGCCAGCCTCAGAAATACCCAATCGCGCAGGCTCAAAGTACAAGCCACATGACTTCACCAACGCCTGATCGCGCTCGATCTTGCCGCCAGCAGCGCAGCAATACACTTCCTCTTTCGACTGCCCGCGACACTCGTAAGCGGGCTCACGAGCGCCGGTGTCCACCAGCCAGCCGTACACAAACAACTTCCACAAACTGCCGAGCGGTGCCTGCACATCAGCAGGCAATGGCGCACGTGAAATCACTTGAGTCTGGCTTAACGAAATCAACTCACCCTTGAAGCCCAGACGCAGCGGCTCCTCCTGCGCTGTCGCCAGCGCAGGGATCAAACACAGCAGCCACCAGACCAGCGGTCGGGTCATGTCAGTTGACCGTGACCTGGCCGAAGGCCGGTTTCTGTTCCTGGGCTTTATGCTGCGGCGCGTAGACCTGAGTGAAACGCACCGGCGGCAGGTTGAATTGGCCTTTCTGCGAGAAGCGGACCAGATGTCGCAGGCGCAGCTCGCCGCTCAAGGCATCGACTGGAATCGCATAAGCCATCTGGCCCGGCTCGAAACGCGCTTTCTCCAGCGCGGTCGGCTCGGTGCCGGCCTTGCCCATGAGCTTGATGCCCCACGTCGTGCGTTCGACATCGGCGCCCGGGGGCAGCGGCACTTCGAGCATGCCGTAGCGCAGCGGTTTGGCGGCTTTGCTGGTGATGATCACTTCGTCCAGGTACAGGCTGTCGCTGGACAACGGCTGGGTGCCGACGGCTTCCAGTTTGAAGGTGAAGGCTTCGTCACCCGGCACCAGACGCGACAGGCGACGGGTGATGGTCACGGCCATCGGATCGACCGGTGGTTGTTTGGTCTGGAAGCTCAATGCCGCTCGCAACGGCCGTTCTTGCGTCCCGGTCAGCGACAACACCGCCGGTACGGGTGAAGCGCCCTGCCACGTCCAGTACATTTCACCGGTAGCACCGTGTTGTTTTTTCCAGCCTTCACCCGGCGCCAGTGCGATGGTGGGCGAGGCCTGCTCGATGCTGCGTTGCAACCAGGTCAGCGCCAGAGCGCGCTCCAGGGTCGATTGCTGCGGCAGCAAACGCTGCAACAACGCTTGCGCACGAGCCTGATCGAAGGGTTGTAGCGACAGGTTCAAGGCTTCGGCAAATGGCTGAGAACTGACCGCCAAACGCTGCTGGGCATCCGGCAGTTGACGATTGAATGCGTCCGGCAGAGTCACCTTCGATTGCTTCGCCAACGAGGCAGTCAGCGCACGAGCAGTCGCCAAGCCAAGCGCCGAATCAGGATCGCTCATGACAAGGCTGTCCTCGCCATCTTCCATCAGATTCGCCGCGCTGCCCTCGCCTGCTTTCGCCAGGTCATCCATCAACCCACTGAGCAAGGTGTTGACCGGCAATTGCATCTGCCTGGCGAACGAAAGAATCAGCGCCCGCTGCAGCAACGGCGTGTTTTTCGCCTGCTTGGAATACACCTCCAGCACCCGCTGCCAATGCTCCGGCGGCAGGCTCAGTTCCAGCGCTTTGCTGGCGTGCCAGTCGGCGTAATAGGCGTAGGCAGTGAGGAACGCATCCGGCTCGCCGGCCATGCCCCACCAGGTGAAACTCGCCGACGGCCCGGCCATTTGCACCAGGCGCAGACGGCTGTTTTGCATGATCAGGCGCAAGCGATCGCGGATCTGCGGGTTCGACGACAAGGTCGGGTACGCAATGCTCAATGGCAGCAAACGACTCGCGGTTTGTTCGACGCCACCGTATGGATAGCTCAGGAGATCATCGAGCGCCGAGCGGAACAGCGCTTGCGGACTGTCATCCAGACGCAGGCGAATATCCGTCGCGTCCGCCGGTAAGGTCAGCGGCGTGTCACCGCTGGCCACGTCCAGGCTTTGGCTTTGCGTGACCTGCCAGCCTTCGCCGGTCGCGGTCAGGCGCACGGCGAGGGCGTCGGCGGTTTTGCCGTCCTGCACCAGTTCGGCGGTCCACTCGCCGGAGGTCAACGCGAACGCCGGCAGCGCGATGTAGTTGATGCCGTTGTTCAGGGTCACCGGCACGCGCTGTTCGGCGCCGCCGTAATGGATCACCAACTCGGCCTTGACCGGTTTTTCCGCCTGACTGAAGGCGAACACACCGAGATCCGGTTTGTCGCCATTGCGGAATTGGGTCGGGCCGCTCCATTTCAGGTACAGCGGTTTCTCCGAGCGCAGGAATTGCTTCTTCTGCCCGACCTGCCCGTCATCGGCGATGGCTCGGGCAGTGATGCGCCAGCGGGTCAGCGAGTCCGGCATCTTGAAGGTGAAGCGGGTTTTGCCGTTGGCGTCGGTGATCAACTCAGGTTCCCACGCGGCGGTGTCGACGTCTTCACGGCGCGGCCGTTCCAGCACTTTCACCCCGCGCTCGCTGCGGTTGGCTTTACCCGGTGCGCCAGGGCTGCCCGGCAACGCAACGTCGTAGCTGATGAACGACAGGCTGGCGCTGGTGCGCACGTTGTTGCGGCGTGGGTGGTAGAAAAATTGGTCGATGGTCGGCGCGACTTCCGGTTGCAGCGCGTAGACCATTTCATCGACCACGCTGACCGTCAGGTGTGCCGGAATCGGCTTGCCGGCGAACTGGGTAGTCAGGTCCACCGACACGGTATCGCCCGGCTGGTACGCCTCTTTATCAGTGGCAATGGCCACGTCGATCTGCGGCGCGATCACCTTGATGCCGGCGTTCTGGAAGCTGTACTGACCGCCCTTGGTGTACAGCACCGAGAAGGTCAGGTTCGGCGCGAAGGTGTCCTTCACCGGGATGCGCGCGCGGTATTGGGTGTCGCTGAGTTTTTCCATCTTCAGCCAGTCGCCGCCCTTGGACAGCAACGCCGTGGACTCGACCTTGTCACGCTCCAGCGACAGCAATGCATCGCTGACGGGCTCAGGGAAAGTGATCAACGCCAGGGCTTCGTCGCCCGCCTTGTACTCGGGTTTGTCGAGGACGATTTCCACGGTGCCGGGCACGGCTTTGACGCCATCGCCGGTCACCGAATGGCCGGTGGCGCCGACGACTCGGCCATGGTCATCCTTCAACGTCAGGTTGTAGGTGCCTGGACGGTCGAAGGCCAAGGTGAAGCTTTTATCCGTCGCGGCGAGTTTGCCTTCGCCGGTGCTCTGATCCTCCAGACGTACCCAAACGTAGCTGCCCGGTGTGACGGCTTTGGTCTGCTCGCTGCCCCCTTCATTCAAATAGCTGAACGCAACCTTGTCACCCACTGCACTGAAGCGCTGCGGTGCACTCAAGCGGAAACTCGCGGCGCCACGGTCGATGAGGATTTCCTTGGTGGTCTTGACCCGATACGCCGCGCCATCGCTGGCAAACACGGTGAGCATGTAACGGCTCGGTTTCTCGGCGGCCGGCAGGTCGAGGGTCGCGTTGCCTTTGCTGTCGGTGGTCAGTTCGGTGCTGGTCAGCTCCACCGGGAATTGCCCGAGGTATTGCAGTTCGTTGTCGACCATCGACAGTTGCTGGGCGCGCAGACTCAGGCTCAATTTTGCGTTCGCCACCGGTTTGCCGTCCGGGTACAGCAGCACCAGGCTGCCCTTGACCGGTTCGCCGGTGCGGTAATCCTGCTTGGCCAGGTTCAGCGAGATTTCGAAATGCGGCTTGATGTATTCGGCCACGCGGAAGGCGCTGCTGTAGGCCTGGTCCTTGTAGCTGAAACGCAGTTCATAACCGCCGGCCACAGCGTTATCCGGCAACTGGAATCGGCCTTGGGTGCCAGCCTTCGAATCAAGCTTCAGCGCCAGCGATTGCAGGGCCGTGCCGGTGGCATCGAGTACCGTCACGTTGACGTCGGCAGCGGTCGGTGCCACGGAATCCCGGGCGTTCTTGAACTCGCGACCGACGATTTTCAGCGACACCCAATCCCCCGGCCGATACAGCGGCCGGTCGGTGAAGGCATAGAGTTTGGTGTCGTAGATTTCGCTGTCGTAATAGAAGTTCTCGGAGACAAACACCCCACCCTCTTCGTCCTCGCCAATCACGAACGAACGCTCGGGGCTGACGTGTTTCAGGCGCAGCAAACCATCGGCATCGGTGGCGCCGCTGCTCATCACGCCGAGGCCATCGGTCCACAGCACATTGACCTTCGGCACCGAACTGCCTTCGTGCTTGCGCGCAGCCCAGACCACCAGTTCATCACCGGCAATCTTGCTCACGGCCACAGTGTTGGAAACGAACACCATGGTGGTCGCACGGTACTTGCCGATCAGCGCTTCCACCAGGTACAGACCGGGTTTCAAATTGCCCAGCGGAATGTACACGTTGCCCGGCGCGACGCTGACGAACTCACTGGAAGAACCGGCCAGATTCACACCGGTAGGTGGCTGGATCGGTTTGGCTTGCCACAGCGGATAACGGAACTGGCTGACCACCGGCAAACCCGGAATCAGCGCGAATTGCGGCTGAGCGTCGTAAGGCGTGGGTGCGGCAATCGCGCTGCCCATCTTCAGTTCCGGCACTTCCTCGGTGACTTGTTTACGGGACTCGTAGGAAAACGCCCGCTGCATCACCCGACGGGATTTTCGGTACCAGTTGTCCCACAGGTACGCGAGGGTATTCGACAACCCTTCGCCCTTGAACTGGCCGTCGCTGACCACGCGGTGCAGGTTCTTCTGGCGCTTGAGGAAATCCAGCGGCTTGTCGATCCGATACACGCGAATGTCGGCGCCGCCGTAAGGCTCCATGCGGAACCGACGGTAATCGCGTCCCGGCGCTTCGAGACGCACCATCGCCTGTTCATCACTGGCGAAACTGCTGTCCGCCAGCAGGAAAAAGCTTTCACCGGCCACCGGCGTGTAGCCGCTCGGCTCGACGGTGTCTTCGGCGTTCACTGCCGAAAACGGCAGCACCAAAACCAACAGCAGAGGCAGGAAACGCAACATGCGGGCACCGATCATTGGGAGAGAAAGTTCAGTCGATAGACGCCGATGAAGTTGGGGTTGGCTGCGTCGGGTATCCATCGGGTGTCCTTCCATGTCATGAGTTGCTGCAGGCTCGCGGAACGCATGCCGTTGTCAGTGGGGGTGGTGGTGCCGGTGTGATAGGCAATGAAGCGGCCCATCCAGATCATCAGGTGCTGGTCGTCGCCCTGATCGAAAAACATCAGGTCGCCGGGTCGGGCTTGCGCCAGATCGCGACCGACCAGATGGCTGTTGAACTGAATCAACTTGATCGCGTTGACGTACGGCCCGACCTTGCCGCCGCCCTGCTGCCACTGCTGGGCGAGGCTGCGTTGGGCCTCGCTCAATTGCAGTTCCGGCGGCAGGTAGCGGTTGCTCAGGCCATTGCTGCGCAGCCATTTGTCGTCATGGACTTTCAGCGCTTCGTTGGCGGCGAAGCGCACCAGTCCGGCGCAGTCCTGCTGATACCAGCGCGGGCTGGGGCCTTGGGTCAGCTGCTCCTGGGCGATTCGCACGAACCAGGCGCGAAACACCTGGGATTGCTGCGGATCCAGCGCTGCGGCTTCTCCAGCAAACGCGCGACTGCCCAGCAACATCGCCAGCAGGCCGAGGCCTCGGATAAGTGCGGTCACAGCGCTTTCCACTCCAGCGGCAGCCACTGCCAATGGCCGTCAGGCTCGCTGCCTTCGGGCAAAGTCAGGGCGTACTTGCCGTAGCCGCCGAGCTTGCGCAGTTTCGGGATCAAGTAGGTTTGCGCGGCGTTGTAGAACACCGGCTCCATGTCCTGCGGCAGGCTGTCGAGGGTTTCCTGCTGCATCAGTTGCGCCATGGATTCCGGGCCGAAGTAGACCGGCATCAGCAGGTCTTTCGGCACCACATCAGCCATCGGCGGGAAACGTTTGTCGAGGGTGCCGAGGGCCTTGTCCACGAGCTTGTCATCGAGGGAGAACAGCAACGTCGAACCGTGACGCGCCAGGCTGACTTTCATGAACGCCTTGCCGGTGATCGCGTCAGGGTTCTCGGCGTCCTTGGCTTTGTAGGGACCGAAGTTGGAGCTGACCTGACGCTGCCACTGATGGCTTTGGCCTTCCTGTTTCTCGACCACCGGGAACGCGTGTTCTTCGACGTTGCCTTCATAGGCGCCAACCATCGAGCCGAACAGGTTGCCCAAGTCACCGTCGAGTTTGGCGCTGTCGTCGTCATTCAGGCTGGCCACCAGCAACGGCGTGTACAACCGCGAATCGGCGTACCAGCACAGTCCGGCGGCCCCGGCCATGTGTTCGGTCAGCGCCTGGGCGACGGATTCTTCGGCGCCGAGTTTCACCAGCAGCGGTTTCTGCTGTTCGGCGGCGAGCGGCAGGGCCACGCAAGCGCTGGCGCCCATTGGCATGGCTTGCCAGATCGGTTTGAAATCGAAGTCCGGCTGGTTGTCCAGTTCGTCCATGGCGAGGAAGCTGTGCCAGCCCTTGTCGTCCATGTCGAAGCGCAGGCCGGCGAAATTCGGGATGAAACGCTGGTAACCCATGGCCAGGACGCTCGCGTTGACCGACAGGCGTTGTTTCACCTCGGGCGCGCGCGGTGGCAGGCCGAAGGCTTCGGGGAACAGTTTGTCGCCGTTGAGCAACGCGGCGATGGACTGGGTCGAGACGCTGCCCGGTTCTTCCGAAGCTCCGCCTTCTGAATCGTAGAGTTTGGTCGGGTTGGACAGCACCACCAGTTTGTCGCCATGGGAGGCGAACAGCAGCGCCTTGCTGGCGTTGTAAGTGAGTTGATAAAGCGTCACATCGTCGGTGCCGACTTTCACTGTGGCAACGGTGGTCAGCTGCGAATCATCCAGCGCCACTTTCGCCAGCGGCTCCAGCACCTTGGCCAGCCCACCGCGATCCATCACCAACAAAAAGTCTTTCAGACGGCCGTCCGCCCCGCGCCATAACGCCACATCCGCCGGTTGATCGAAGAGCTGCTCGATCAAACTGTCCTGCAACTTCAGGTCATGTTCGTAAATGATCCGCCGCAGACTGCCGATCAGGCCGAGGCGATCCGCATGCGCTTCGTAATAGAAGACGAAATCCTCGGTCAGGGTTTCCTTGAGGAACGGCACCGCCAGCAAGTCTTTGGGCAATTGGCTCAGGGAATGGGTTTCGAGCAGACCGTCCGGGCGGCTCATGCCCAGCTTGTCGCTGGCCAGTTCGGCCGGTGGCGCCTTGGGTTTGTGCATGAACCAGCCTAAGCCAGCCGCGACGCCAGCCACCAGGATCAGCCCGACCAGTAGCGCCGGCCAGCGGCGAGGAGTTTTGGCAGCTGGCGTTTCGGCGGCCGGAGAAACAGTGTTATCGCTCATGTTCACAAAACCCGATGTCATCCGTGGAGCGGGATGCTTAATAGTTGAAAGTCTTGACCAGCAGCAGGTCACCGATGGCCCGCAGGGGCACGATGAAGGTCTCGCGTTTTTCGTCGACAGTATTTTCGTTGAGCACCAGGTTGATCTGCGAGGTGATCACCTCGTTCTGGTTGCTGGTCTCCTCGAAGTTATAGCCGCCGCTGCCGAAGTTGCCCCAATAGTTCACGTAAACCAGATAGGTGCCATGCATCGGCGCGGTCATGGTGAACATTTCCGGGCCGGGGCCATCGACGCCGTCCGGATCCAACCCGCCGCCATTGCTCATCGCCGGGCGAGCCCAGAACGCGTGTTGGCCGTCGGGGGTAATGATGTGCAGATCGAGTTCGGCTTTCGGGTCATCCCAACCCAGCACCACGCGAATCCGCGCCGGGGTGCGCAGGTTGTTGGCTTCATAGAATTGAACACGCTTGAGCGATTTGCCTTCAGAGCTGCGCACTTCGACGCTGTTGGAACCGGCGCCGAACGCATACGGCCGGGCGAATCGCCCCTGGTCGTCGGTGTACAGATTCAGGGGATTGCCGTTGACGGCCAGCGTATGAGGCCCGCGTTGCGTGCCGATGGCCTTGAGCTGGCCTTGGATCATCGTGCGATTGCGCTGCACGCCCCGGTCGATGGGCGGCGTCGGATAGGCGACTTGAGGATATTCGCTGCGGTCCAGCAGGCCGTTGAAGCGCCAGCCGCCCACCGGCTCCGACAACTCAGCCGTCGGCTCGGCCCAGGCAGCGGTCGCGAAGACCAACGCCATCAGCACCAGAAGAAATGAACGCATGTGACGCCTCCTGCCATGCATAACGAAACCTTGCACCCGATCCTCGGCGCGTTACAGATCCTAAAACTGCGTTTCGTCAGAAAGACCCGTGACTATTGGGTCGTAGAAGGCGCGAAGGTTAGCCATTTGGCGGTTTTTTAACAATCGGATACATCTATATTTGCGGTAGGAATCACGCTCATTTGAGTCCGTGAGCCGAATAGCGAGTTTATTCGGCTCACGAGATGAGCCGAATAATCCCCATCACTCACAGAAGCGACATTCCTTTGTGGCGAGGGGCTTGCCCCCGCTCGGCTGCGCAGCAGCCGTAAATGGCTGAATGCGGTCTTCCTGAAAACCCTGGGTAAATGGTTTTGGGGCTGCTGCGCGACCCAGCGGGAGCAAGCTCCCTCGCCACAAGGGGTGTTTTCAACTTGCGATCAAGGCTCAAAAACCCGCCCTCATTTGCCCATAACCCCCATGTCTGCTAGTGTCGCGCCGGTTTAACGTCAACCGGAAATAGCCGCCATGGCCCGCAAAAAAGCTGCACTGGATTTCGAACAATCCCTCGCTGACCTGCAAACGCTGGTGGAGCGACTGGAGAACGGCGAATTGTCGCTGGAAGACTCGCTGACGGCTTTCGAGCAGGGCATCGGTCTGACCCGCGATTGCCAGGCGGCGCTGGCCCAGGCCGAGCAAAAGGTTCAAGTGCTGCTCGAGCGTGATGGCGAGCTGGCCGAGGAACCCTTCGACGCGGATCAGCCGGAATGATTGCTGCGTATTCGGCGACCAGCCAGGCCCGCGTCAACGCTGCACTGGAAACCCTGTTCAACGCACCGAGCCCTGAGCTCGCGCGGTTGTACGAAGCCATGCGCTACAGCGTGATGAATGGTGGCAAACGGGTTCGCCCGCTCCTGGCCTACGCCGCGTGCGAAGCGCTCGGTGGCAAGGCTGAGCAAGCCAACGGCGCGGCCTGCGCGGTGGAGCTGATTCACGCGTATTCCCTGGTACACGACGACCTGCCAGCCATGGACGACGACGATCTGCGTCGCGGCCAGCCGACCACTCACAAAAAATTCGATGAAGCCTGCGCGATCCTTGCCGGTGACGGCTTGCAGAGCCTGGCGTTCAGCGCCCTGCTCGACCCGCGCCTGAGCACGTCGGACGCGGCTCTCACCTCAGATCACCTCCGCCTGCAGATGGTCAGCGCCCTGGCATTGGCGGCAGGCCCGGCCGGCATGGTCGGCGGTCAGGCCATCGACCTTGGTTCGGTCGGTCTGAAACTTGACCAAAAAGCCCTCGAAACCATGCACCGGCACAAGACCGGCGCGCTGATCGAGGTCAGCGTCAAACTCGGCGCCCTGGCCAGCGGCCGTGCCGAGAAGGACGAACTGAAGTCCTTGCAGACTTATGCACAGGCCATCGGCCTGGCGTTCCAGGTGCAGGACGACATTCTCGACGTCGAAAGCGATACCGAAACCCTCGGCAAACGCCAGGGTGCCGACATCGCGCGCGACAAACCGACCTACCCGGCCCTGCTCGGCCTCGACGCGGCCAAGGCCTACGCCCTGGAACTGCGCGATCAGGCCCTGCACGCACTGCGACCGTTTGACGCGGCAGCCGAGCCATTGCGCGATCTGGCCCGCTACATCGTCGAGCGACGCAGCTGACGGCGTATCCGCCAAGTTAAAAGCAACGCGTGGGCAGGGGGCGATGCATCAGGTAAACTGCCGCATCTTTTATACCTATAACGATTCGCCTGATGCCCACGACGTTTCATGAGATTCCCCGCAAGCGCCCGACCACGCCCCTGCTCGACCGTGCCAACACGCCGGACGGCCTGCGCCGGTTAGGCGAAGCCGAGCTGGAAACCCTGGCCGATGAGTTGCGCCTGGAGTTGCTCTACACGGTCGGTCAGACCGGCGGGCATTTCGGTGCCGGCCTGGGCGTCATCGAGCTGACCATCGCGTTGCATTACGTCTTCGACACCCCGGACGACCGGCTGGTGTGGGACGTGGGTCATCAGGCCTATCCGCACAAAATCCTCACCGGCCGTCGCGAGCGCATGGGCACCCTGCGCCAAAAGGACGGCGTCGCTGCCTTCCCGCGTCGTTCCGAGAGCGAGTACGACACCTTTGGCGTCGGCCACTCCAGCACTTCGATCAGCGCAGCGCTGGGCATGGCGATTGCCGCCCGCCTGCAGAACAGTGATCGCAAGGCCATTGCCGTGATCGGCGACGGCGCACTGACCGCGGGCATGGCCTTCGAGGCGCTGAACCATGCGCCGGAAGTGAACGCCAACATGCTGGTGATCCTCAACGACAACGACATGTCAATCTCGCGCAACGTCGGCGGGCTGTCGAACTACCTGGCGAAGATCCTTTCCAGCCGCACTTACGCGAGCATGCGTGAAGGCAGCAAAAAGGTCCTGTCGCGCCTGCCCGGTGCCTGGGAAATCGCCCGTCGCACCGAAGAATATGCCAAAGGCATGCTGGTTCCCGGCACGCTGTTCGAAGAGCTGGGCTGGAACTACATCGGCCCGATCGATGGCCACGACCTGCCGACCCTGATCGCCACCCTGCGCAACATGCGCGATCTGAAAGGCCCGCAGTTTCTGCACGTCGTCACCAAGAAAGGCAAAGGCTTCGCCCCGGCGGAAATCGACCCGATCGGTTACCACGCCATCACCAAGCTTGAGCCCGTTGATGCGCCGGCCGCTGCACCGAAGAAATCCGGTGGGCCGAAGTATTCCGGTGTGTTCGGCGAATGGCTATGCGACATGGCCGCCTCTGATCCGCGCTTGGTGGGCATCACCCCGGCGATGAAAGAAGGCTCCGACCTGGTGGCGTTCAGCGAGCGTTTCCCGCTGCGTTACTTCGACGTGGCGATTGCCGAGCAACACGCCGTGACCCTCGCCGCCGGCATGGCCTGCGAAGGCGCGAAACCTGTTGTGGCGATTTATTCGACCTTCCTGCAACGCGGTTACGATCAACTGATCCATGACGTCGCGGTACAAAACCTCGACGTGCTGTTCGCCATCGACCGCGCAGGGCTGGTGGGTGAAGACGGCCCGACCCATGCGGGCAGCTTCGACCTGTCGTTCCTGCGTTGCATCCCCGGCATGCTGGTGATGACCCCGAGCGACGAAAACGAATTGCGCAAAATGCTCACCACCGGTCACCTGTTCAACGGCCCGGCGGCGGTGCGTTATCCGCGCGGCACCGGCCCGAATGCAACGATCGAGAAAGACTTGCAACCGATTGAAATCGGCAAAGGCGTGGTTCGTCGCCAGGGCAGCAAAGTCGCCCTGCTGGTGTTCGGCGTGCAACTGGCCGAGGCGCTGAAAGTCGCCGAGACGCTGGATGCAACCGTGGTCGACATGCGTTTCGTCAAACCGCTGGATGAAGACCTGGTTCGCGACATTGCCGGCAGCCATGAGTTACTGGTGACGATCGAAGAGAACGCGATCATGGGCGGCGCCGGTGGCGCGGTCAGCGAGTTCCTGGCGCGTGAAAACATCCTCAAGTCGATGCTGCATCTGGGCTTGCCGGACAGTTACGTCGAGCACGCGAAGCCTGCGCAGATGCTGGCCGAGTGCGGGCTGGATGAGGCCGGGATCGAGGCTTCGGTTCGCCAGCGCCTGCAACTACTCAACATCTGAACAAATGCAAAACCCCTTGTGGGAGCGAGCCTGCTCGCGATAGCGGTCTGCCAGTCACCTCTTCTTTGACTGACACACCCTCATCGCGAGCAGGCTCGCTCCCACATTGGTTTTCTGTGCCTTTCAAAATTTGTGTTCGCTTTAAAGCGCCAACGGATTACCGATGAAACTCTCCCCCCTCGCCCTGACGCTGACCCTGCTGCCGGCCGGCCAACTCCTGGCCGACACCTTCGAGCGCGATCAAGCCCTGAAACTCCCTGAAGTGCTGATCAGCGCCAACCGTCAGGTCGAAGCGCGTAACGACAGCAGCGCTGCCAACACCGTTTTCACCCGCGACGACATCGACCGCCTGCAACCGGGCAGCGTCACGGACTTGCTGAGTCGTGTACCCGGCGTGCAAGTCGTGCAAACCGGCGGGCGCGGCAGTCTGCCGGGGATCTACATTCGCGGCACCCAGTCAGCGCAGAGCCTGGTGCTGGTGGACGGCCAACGCATCGGCAACTCAACCTCCGGCGACAGCAACCTGCAACACATCAACATCGACCAGGTCGAGCGCGTGGAAGTGCTGCGCGGCTCCCGTTCAGTGATTTATGGCAGTGATGCGATTGGCGGCGTGATCCAGATTTTCACTCGCCGTGGTGGCGAACAAGGCCTGCGACCACGTATACACATGGGGATTGGCAGCCATCAGACCTGGGAGCGCAGCCTCGGATTATCCGGTGGCGATGAGAAAACCCGCTTCAACCTCGGCGCCAGCCTCGATGAAACCGCCGGGATCAACCGCACCCACGAGTCCTATCCCAGCGACGGAGATCATGACGAATACCGCAACAAATCGGTCAGTCTGAGCCTGAGCCATGCCCTCACCGACGACATCGAAATCGGCGCCAACCTGCTGGATAACCGCGGCAAAAGCGAGTTCGACAATCCATTCGGGCGCTTTGACACGACGACCTTCGAATCGCTCCAGCAGCAGCCTTACAGCGACTTTGCCGTGAGCAGCATCAGCAGCTATGTCGATGCCCGGGTCAACGACATCTGGAAAACCCGCGTCGAATTCGGTCACAGCGAAAACCGCGAGAAGACCCTCGACAAACTCAGCGATGAACGCAGCGTGTTCAACACGTACCGTGATTCGGTGAACTGGCAGAACGACCTGACGCTCAATGAGCGCAACAGCCTGATTCTCGGCGCCGACTGGTACGAAGACCGGATCAACAGCAGCACCCCGTTCGACGAGGACAGCCGCTGGAACCGCGCAGCGTTTATCCAGCATCGCTACCAGGCGGACAGTTTCTCCACGGAACTGGGTCTGCGCCGGGACCAGAACCAGCAGTTTGGCGGCCAGAACAGCTGGAGCGGCACCTTCACCCTGCCGCTGAACCCGGACAACGACGTATTACTGACCTACAGCGAAGGTTTCCGCGCACCGACCTTCAATGACTTGTACTACCCGGACTTCAGCAACCCGGACCTCAAGCCTGAAACCTCGAAAAGCTACGAGCTGCAATGGCGCAGTCAGTTGACCGAGACCAGTCGTCTCGAAACTTCGCTTTATCGCACGGACCTTGAAGACGCGATTATTTTTGGCAGCAACTCACGGCCACAGAACGTGGCTTCGGCTCGGATCAACGGGTTCGAAGCGGCTCTGAAACAAGAACTGTTCGGCTGGCAGAGCAACCTCGGCGTGGCGATCATCGACCCAAGGGATCGCGACAGCGGCCATACCCTGGCCCGTCGTGCGCGGCGCACCTTGAGCCTGGACCTGGATCGTCAGTTCGACCGGTTCGGCCTCGGCGCCAGCTGGCAAGCGGTGAGCAGCAGCTATGACGACTTGAACAATCAACAGCCGTTGGGTGGCTATGCCCTGCTGGGGTTGCGCAGCAGCTGGGAATTGAATCGCGAGGTCAAGCTTGAGCTGAAAGTCGATAACCTGCTGGACAAGGGCTATAGCCGGGCGCTGTACACCCATGATGGCAGTCAGTATGGGTATCGCGAGGAAGGTCGGGCGTGGATGTTTGGGGTGACCTGGACGCCTGGACTCTGAATGGGCGGTGTTCGGGCGGGCCTCTTCGCGGGCAAGCCTCGCTCCTACAAGGATCACCCCGGACCTGTAGGAGCGAGGCTTGCCCGCGAAGGACGCACCTTGGTCTTAGCGGTCGGGCGCGATGACCTGGCAAAGTTTGGCCGTCGCCTCGATCATCTGCCCACTCGGCCGCTCCAGCCCCTTGTCCGTCACCAACAGCAACCGCCCCTGCGCCACCGCCGCCACCTGCGGCCAGGCTTTCCACGCCTCCAGCTGCGCCTGATCACTGGCCAGAATCACGTCGGGATTACGCTGCAACACCGCCTCGACGCTGACCTGCGGCGCCGGCAATGTCAGGTCGGCGAATACATTGCGCGCCCCGCACACCTCCAGCGCATCACTGATGATCTGCCCGCCGCCAACGGTGTACAGCGGCCGATCCCACACCTGATAAAACACCCGCAACGGTTGATCCCGGCGATATCGCTGGCGCAGCACATCCAGGCGCTGGCGTAATTGCGCGGCCAATGAAACGCCACGCTCAAGCCGACCGAGTTGCGTGGCAATTGCTTCGATCTGCGCAGTCAGTTGTTCGAGGTTGTGGGGTTCGGCGACATACGTAGGGATGTTCAGGCGCTTGAGTTGTTCACGCTGGGCCGGGCCAACGCTGCCGGGCCAGAGCAGAAGTAAATCGGGTTTCAGGCTGAGCAACTGCTCCATATCCAACTGGCCATAGCGGCCAACCGATGGAAGCCCGTTGAGTTCGGCAGGACGTTCACCGGCATCCAGCACGCCGACCAGAAGGTCCGCGGAGCCCAGTTCGACAACGATTTCAGACAGAGACGGCGCCAGGCTGACAACGCGCTCAACAGCGCAGGCCATGCCGCTGCCGGCCAGCAGCATCAGCGCCAGCCAGAAGCGATACATCAGCCGAGTTGACGCGGGATACGGTAGAGGTAGAACAGCACGGTGGTCGACAGCGCCAGCAGCACCAACGGCACCGCTTCAAGGCCGACGAACACCGCCAACGCGCCGATCCAGGCCGGCAGGCTCGCAACCAGCAACGCCGTGCGGCGCTTGGCGGCCAGGGCAATCCAGGCGGCGGGTTCTTCCGGGGTGTCGAGGGCTTTCTGGGTGGCGATCAATGCGTGCTTGTAGCCACCAAAAAACTTCAGGCTGACAAACATCGAGGCGACACCAGCGATGAAAAACGGCATCGCCAGCACCGGCAGGAGCGCCTCGCCCTGGCCGAACACGCCATTGATCACGAACAGGGGCAGCAGGGCCAGAGCCAGGTATTGCCACCAGTTGAAGGACAATCGCCGCCGTACTTGACCGCGCGTCACGCCCGGTCTGCCTCGCCCTGATGCTCGTTGCCCATCATGTGGTCGAGCTTGCTGGCCTTGGTGGCCAGGTAGAGTTTGTTGTGCGGGTTGTGACCGGTGTGCAGCGGCACACGCTCGGCGACCACGATGCCCATGTCGGTCAAGGCTTTGACCTTGCGCGGATTGTTGGTCATCAGGCGCAGGGATTTCACGCCCAGGTGCTCCAGCATCGGCAGGCACATGGCGTAGTCACGCTGGTCGGCGGCGAAGCCCAGACGCTCGTTGGCTTCAACGGTGTCGGCACCGCCATCCTGCAACTCATAGGCGCGGATCTTGTTCAGCAAGCCGATGCCACGACCTTCCTGACGCAGGTAAAGCAACACGCCACGGCCTTCACGAGCGATGGCCTGCAAGGCGGCCTCAAGCTGCGAGCCGCAGTCGCAACGCTGGCTGAACAAGGCGTCGCCGGTCAGGCATTCGGAGTGCAACCGACCCAGTACCGGGGCACCGTCGGCGAACTCACCCAGGCTCAGCACCACGTGCTCGCGTCCGTTCTCTTCGTCGAGAAAGCCGTGCATGGTGAATTGCGCAAAAGGCGTTGGCAGCTTGGAAGCGGCGACAAAAACGACAGGCACCGGTGTGCTCCTGATCAATGAGTACTGGAGTTTCGCAGAGGCGGCATTGTAACAGCAGGTTCCTACAGACGCTTAGGCTGAATTATGGGGCATAACGATCAAAAAGTTAGATCTCAGGTCCGTCCAAGCACCCTGTGGGAGTGAGCCTGCTCGCGATAGCAGTGTGTCGGAACACCGATCTTTAACAGATAGTCGCCATCGCGAGCAGGCTCACGCCCACAGGAAATCATCAGTGCCACAGGGACTTGTGTTCATTTCGAATCGAACGGATAGGGTTGTTTCCAGCGTTCGAAGATCGGTTTCAACCGGCCGCTTTTCACCAGCAACTCCATGCGCTCATCGAACAGCGCCATCAACGTCCGAGCCTTGGGCGTATCGGCGAAGCACAGGTACAGCGGCAATTCCGCGATGTGGGTACGACGAAACTGCGAAGGATCCTTGGCCCACTTGAGGACATAGTCGACTTCGGTCAGCGCATCGATGTAGTAGTCGGCGCGGTTGTGGGTCAGCATCGACAGAATCCCGGTGCGCCGGATGACTTCGTTATAGCGCTGCACGTTGGGCAGGTAATCCTGGTAGTCATAGCCGCGGACCCAGGCCAGTCGATAGTTGCCCAGCGTCTCCAGGGTCGGTGCCGGATTGCTTGCCAGGCCCAGGGCGTAGATGTGATCGGTATCGAAGTTCCAGCGCGGATAAAGCAGATCGCTGTTTTCGTTGCGGTAGGAGCCGACACAGGCATCCACTTCGCGGAGTTGCGCCAGGCCTACGGAGCGGGTGTAAGGCTCGGTGCGGATGTCCAGTTTGACACCGGCCGGCTCGAACACTTCCCGCAGCACGTCCCAACCCAGGCCATGACCGTCAGCGGCGGTGTAGTCTTCCCAGTCTTCGCT
Source organism: Pseudomonas sp. SG20052 (assembly GCF_031766055.1). Taxonomy (NCBI): domain Bacteria; kingdom Pseudomonadati; phylum Pseudomonadota; class Gammaproteobacteria; order Pseudomonadales; family Pseudomonadaceae; genus Pseudomonas; species Pseudomonas sp. SG20052. The sequence continues at coordinate 6,015,311 of NZ_CP134498.1, forward strand.
GGCCATATGAATCACGGACGGCGTCGTCGTGGCATCGCCCGCTCGGACGATCGAGCAAAACATGGCGAACACCATCACAACCCACCAGCGCCGAGCCATCCCTAGTCCCCTGTCTCGCCCGTCAGGCGAAAATCCACACCAGCCCTTGCATGGCCAACCACGCAAACACGCCTGCCAATACGTCATCGAGCATGATCCCGACGCCACCGTGCACATGCCGGTCGATCCAGTGAATCGGCCAGGGCTTGAGAATGTCGAAGAAGCGGAACACCAGGAACCCCGCCAGCAACCAGTACCAGCCTTCCGGTACCAGCCACAGGGTGATCCACATCCCGACCATTTCGTCCCAGACGATGCCTTCGTGATCGTGTACCCGCAAATCGTCGGCGACCTTGCCGCACAGCCAGAAGCCGAACAGCATGGTGATGCCGAGCATCAGCCAGTAACCCCAGTCGGGCAGCATCTGCCACAACGGGATAAAGGGTAGCGCAACTAACGAACCCCAGGTGCCCGGTGCCTTTGGCAAGGTGCCCGAGCCGAAGCCGAACGCCAGGAAATGCCAGGGATTGCGCCAGACCGAAGGCGGTACGAATTCCGCCGGGACCTGTTTGGGATGATCTGTCACGGTGTCTCCCGAAAATGTTGATAGCCCCGGGTTTGCGGGGTGATGTCCTGTCCATCGGCGTCCAGCAGTACCACGCCCTGCCCGGCCTCTACCCTCCCGATCACATGGATCGGCCAGCCGGCGGCCAGCAACGCGGGCAACTCGACGGACGGTAGGGTGAAGGCCAGCACGTAATCGTCCCCGCCGCTCAACGCTGCCGCTTCGGCGTCCGATTGGCCGAGGAAGGCCACTAAAGCGTTCGACAGCGGCAATCGGTCCCGTTCAACTTGAATGCCGACCTTCGACGCCAGGGCAATATGCCCGCAGTCAGCGAGCAGGCCGTCGGAGATATCCAGCGCCGACGTGGCTTTGCCGCGTAGCGCCTGGCCCAACGCCAGCTGCGGCCGCGGCGACCAGTAATGGGCCAGCAATGGATCAGCGATGGCGGCGTCAGCCGTCCGCTGCCCCAGCACCAGCGGCAAGGCACCCGCTGCATTACCCAACTCACCGCCCACGCAGAGCAAATCGCCGGGCTGCGCACCGCTGCGGGTCAACGCCTTGCCGGCCGGCACACGACCAAACACGGTCATGGTCAGGCTCAGCGGCCCCCGCGTGGTATCACCGCCCACCAGCGCCACGCCACAGTGCTGCGCCATGACGTTCAAACCACGGGCGTAAGCGTCCAGCCAATCGGCGGTCACCGTCGGCAAGGTCAGGGCAAGGGTAAAGGCAACGGGGGTGGCGCCCATGGCGGCCAGATCACTGACGGCCACAGCCAGCGAACGCTGACCGAGCAGAAAAGGGTCGCAAGGCTCTGCGAAATGCACGCCGGTAACCAGCGTGTCGGTGGAAATGGCCAACTGCTCCCCGGGGGGAAAAGCGAGCAAGGCGCAGTCATCACCGATCCCGAGGGCAACGCCTTCGCCGCCTTGCGCACAAGGCGCGGCGGCGAAGAAATTGCGGATCAGCTCAAACTCGCCCATGTGGCAGCTATCAAGCGCCGATTAGCGCTTGAACGCCTTCACTTCAGCTTCACGCAGACGCGGGGCCAGCTTGTCGAGTACGCCGTTGACGAATTTGTGGCCATCGGTGGAACCGAAGACTTTCGCCAGCTCGATACCTTCGTTGATCACAACGCGGTACGGCACGTCGACGCGCTTGAGCAGTTCCCAGGTCGACAGGCGCAGAACAGCCAGTTCAACCGGGTCCAGCTCTTCGATGGTGATGTCCAGGCACGGCGTCAGTGCAGCGTCGATTTCAGGCTTGTTGGCCGGAACGCCGTGCAGGATGTCGTGGAAGTATGCGGCATCGACATCGCTGAAATCGTTATCGACCCGAAACTGCGCTTCGATCTCGTTCAGCGACTGCTTGGCCATGTGCCATTGGTACAGCGCCTGGGTCGCGAGCTGACGGGCTTCGCGACGCTTGACGCTTTTCGATGGCTTGCCGGCATCCGCAGGCTTTGGATCGCGCGGGTTGAAACGATCACTTTCGTCGCTAATCACTTGGCCTCCAACTGCGCCAGCAGGCTGACCATTTCCAGAGCGGACAGGGCAGCTTCGGCGCCTTTGTTACCGGCCTTGGTGCCGGAACGTTCGATGGCTTGCTCGATGGAATCAACGGTCAGCACGCCAAATGCGACTGGAACGCCAAACTCCATGGACACCTGGGCCAGGCCCTTGGTGCATTCGCCCGCCACGTATTCGAAATGCGGAGTACCGCCACGAATGACCGCGCCCAGGGCGATGATTGCCGCGTACTCGCCCTTCTGAGCGACTTTCTGCGCAACCAGCGGGATTTCGAAGGCGCCAGGCGCGCGGATGATGGTGATGTCGCTTTCGCTCACGCCGTGGCGAACCAGGGCATCAACTGCACCGCTGACCAGGCTTTCAACGACGAAGCTGTTGAAACGGCCCACTACCAGAGCGTAGCGGCCTTTAGGGGCGATGAAGGTACCTTCGATGGTCTTCAGGGTCATTCGTTAGATCTCTTAAAGAGCCGGGACGCGTTTTCTACGCATCCCTCGGTGATGTGTTAGCCGCGAATCAAGGACTGGAAACAACCGGTCATTATTCGGAGGGCACGTATTCTACAACTTCCAGATCGAAACCGGATATCGCATTAAATTTCATTGGCGCAGACATCAAGCGCATTTTGCGTACGCCCAGGTCCCGGAGGATCTGCGAACCGGCACCGACGATGCTGTACGTGGTCGGTTTTTTCACGATGGCCTGATCCGCGGTTTCACGGATGTGCGCCAGCAATACGTCACCATCGAGCGGGTGACCGAGCAACAGCACCACGCCGCTGCCGGCCTCGGCCACCGCGGCCATGGCGGCGCGCAGGCTCCAGCGGCCCGGTTGCTTGACCATCAACAGGTCGCGCAGCGGGTCCATGTTGTGCACGCGAACCAGGGTCGGTTCTTCGGCGCACACGGTGCCCAGGGTCAGGGCCATGTGCACGTCACCTTCCACGGAATCACGATAGGTCACCAGGTTGAACTGGCCCAGTTCGCTGTCCAAAGGTTGCTCGGCAATCCGCTGAACGGTACGTTCGTGGATCATCCGGTAGTGAATCAGGTCGGCAATGGTGCCGATCTTGATGTTGTGTTCGGCCGCGAGGCTTCGAGCTCGGTGCGACGGGACATGGTGCCGTCGTCGTTCATCACTTCGCAGATCACGCCGCTTGGCTCGAAACCGGCCATGCGCGCCAGGTCGCACGCCGCTTCGGTGTGGCCAGCGCGGGCCAGGGTACCGCCGGCCTGGGCCATCAGCGGGAAAATGTGGCCGGGGCTGACGATGTCTTCAGCCTTGGCGTCTTTCGCCGCAGCCGCTTGCACGGTGCGTGCGCGGTCGGCAGCGGAAATACCGGTGGTCACGCCTTCGGCCGCTTCGATGGACACGGTGAACTTGGTGCCGAAGCCGGAACCGTTGCGCGGCGCCATCAAGGGCAGCTTGAGCAGCTCGCAACGCTCGCGGCTCATCGGCATGCAGATCAGGCCACGGGCGTGCTTGGCCATGAAGTTGATGTGTTCGGCCTTGCAGCACTCGGCGGCCATGATCAGGTCGCCTTCGTTCTCGCGGTCTTCGTCATCCATGAGGATGACCATCTTGCCTTGGCGGATGTCTTCAACCAGTTCTTCGATGCTATTGAGCGCCACAAGGCACCCCCTTGGGTCAGGATTTGAGGTAGCCGTTGGCGGCCAGAAAGCTTTCGGTGATGTTTCCAGAGGTTGGCTCTGCGGCCTTGTCGCCCAGCAACAGGCGCTCCAGATAACGTGCCAGCAAGTCAACTTCAAGGTTTACCCGGCGACCTGGCTGGTATGACGCCATGATGGTTTCGCTCAGGGTGTGCGGGATGATCGTCAGCATGAACTCGGCGCCATCGACCGCGTTCACGGTCAGGCTGGTGCCGTCGACGGTGATCGAACCTTTATGGGCAATGTACTTGGCCAGGTCCTTCGGCGCACGGATGCGGAATTCCACGGCGCGCGCATTCTCGGTACGGGAAACCACTTCACCCACGCCATCGACGTGACCGCTGACCAGGTGCCCGCCGAGGCGAGTGGTCGGGGTCAGGGCTTTTTCCAGGTTCACCGGGCTGCCGCTTTTCAGGTCGTTCATGGCGGTGCAGTCGAGGGTTTCGCGACTGACGTCCGCCGCAAAGCCGTTACCCGGCAGCTCAACCGCCGTCAGGCACACGCCGTTGACCGCGATGCTGTCGCCCAGTTTGACGTCGCTCAAATCGAGCTTGCCGGTTTCTACGTGGACCCGCACATCACCGCCTTTTGGGGTCAATGCACGAATACTGCCGATGGATTCGATGATGCCGGTAAACATGGAGTTCTCCTCGAGAACAGGGCCGTCGCGTGGCGCAGGCCGGGAATTATACGCTCGCCGCTGGCGCAGGAATGGCGATGACTCGCCAGTCATCGCCAACCGCGCGAATTTCGGTGATTTTGAGCTCAGGCGCATCCTTCATTTGCGCGATCGGCCAGTCCAGCAGCGGCCGAGCCGAGGAGCCGAGGAACTTGCCAGCGATGAAAATCTGGAATTCGTCCACCAGACCTTGCTGGGCAAAAGCCCCGGCCAGACGCGGGCCTGCCTCAACCAACACTTCGTTGACCCCGCGTGCAGCGAGTTCGACCAGCAACTTTCGCAGGTCGACCAAACCATCGTCGCCCGCCACGATCAGGCATTCCGGGCCGTTCGCGTACTGCTCTTCAATCGCCATACAGGTGGCGACCAATGCCGGCCCGGCCTTGAAAAACGGTGCATCCAGCGGCACTCGCAGACGGCCGTCGATCAGCACGCGCAGCGGCGGACGGCTCATGGCCTGGGCCGTTTGCTCGGCGTCCAGGCCCAGTTCATCGGCACGCACGGTCAAGCGGGCTTTGTCCGCCAGCACCGTGTCGGCGCCGGTCAGCACCACGCTGGCCTGCGCCCGCAGGCGTTGCACCGCCGAACGTGCGGCCGGGCCGGTGATCCATTGGCTCTCGCCGCTTTCCATCGCCGTGCGACCGTCCAGGCTCATGGCCAACTTGACCCGCACGAACGGCAAGCCGTGTTCCATGCGCTTCAGGAAGCCTTCATTAAGCTTGCGCGCCTCGCCTTCCAGCACGCCACTTTCGATGGCGATGCCGGCCTGGGCCAGGCGCTGCAGGCCGCGACCGGCCACCGACGGGTTCGGGTCCTGCATCGCTGCGACAACCCGGGCGAGGCCGGCATTCACCAGCGCATCGGCGCAAGGCGGCGTATGGCCGTGGTGGCTGCACGGTTCGAGGGTCACGTAAGCGGTGGCACCTCGCGCCTTGTCGCCTGCGGCACGCAGTGCGTGGACTTCAGCGTGGGGCTCGCCGGTGCGCACATGCCAGCCTTCGCCGACAATCTGCCCGTCACGCACGATCACGCAGCCAACGCGAGGGTTGGGGTGTGTCGTGTAATGGCCTTTGCGCGCCAGTTCCAGGGCGCGAGCCATGTAATGGGCGTCGAGGATGGCTTGTTCGGGGGACGTGGTCATTCTTTCACCGGCTCACGGGCCAGGCGATCGATCTCTTCACGGAACTCGTTGAGGTCCTGGAAGCGCCGATACACGGAGGCGAAACGAATGTAGGCGACTTCGTCGAGCTTTTGCAGCTCGGCCATCACCAGTTCACCGACCACGAGGGATTTGACCTCGCGCTCGCCGGTGGCGCGCAGTTTGTGTTTGATATGCACCAGCGACGATTCGAGGCGCTCGACACTCACCGGGCGCTTCTCCAGCGCACGCTGCATGCCCGCGCGAAGTTTTTCTTCATCGAAGGGCTGACGGCTACCGTCGGTTTTGATCAGGCGCGGCAACACCAGTTCGGCGGTCTCGAACGTCGTGAAACGCTCGCCGCAGGCCAGGCATTCACGCCGGCGGCGCACCTGTTCGCCCTCGGCGACCAGACGCGAGTCGATGACCTTGGTGTCGTTGGCACCGCAGAAGGGACAGTGCATGGTGGCAGGCAACAAAAAAAGGGAGGGCCATGGTAGCGCATCCCCGTGGCAAGACAAGACATAGGGTTTACGGTATACAGACTGGCTATAGAGCTTGATCCATGGATTTCACCTTGCTGGAGCCGCAAATGTCCCTAAGACCACTCGTATTGCTCAGTGTTTTCAGCCTGCTGGTGGCCTGCAGCAGCGATGCGCCCAAGCCCCAGCCGCCAACACCAGGGCCCGCCCCACAGGCCGCGCAGAAAAAAGCCAAGGAGTCCGCCAACCTCGGCCCGTTGCCCGCCTATCAGCGTGAACTGAGCGGCACCCTGCAAGGCATACCGGCCGGCGCCGAAGTTGAACTGGCGCTGCTGGTGATCGATGCCCAGGACCGCCCGCAACAATTGCTCGCCAGTTCGAGCCTGATCGGCACCAATCAGCTTCTGCCGTTTCACCTGCGCTTCAACCCGGAATCGTTCCCTGCCGGCGTTCGCGTTGAATTGCGCGGTCGCGCCAGCCAGTCCGGCCAGTTGATTTTGCACCTGCCTTCGCAGGTCATTACCCAGCCGACGACCCAGGCCTTGGGTCAGCTGCAATTCGTCAAAGCCCCATGATTGCACCGCTCGACCTGCAACGGGCGTTGGGTGAATTGCTCGGTGATGCGCAGCTTGTGCCTGTTGCGTTGCCCGATACCGAGCTGAAACTCTGGCTGATCGACGGCGATAACATGGACCGCGCGTTCAGCCCGGAAGAAACCCGGCGGATTCTGCATGAACCGCCCTACTGGAGTTTCTGCTGGGCCAGCGGCCTGGCGGTTGCCCGCTATCTCGCCGCATTCCCTGAATGGGTCGAAGGCAAGCGGGTGCTGGATTTCGGTGCTGGCTCCGGGGTGGCGGGGATTGCGGCAGTAAAGGCCGGCGCGCTGGAAGTGGTGGCCTGTGACCTCGACCCGCTGGCGATTGCCGCGTGTCGGGCGAATGCTGAACTCAATGGCGTACACCTCAACTACTCGACGGATTTTTTCGCCGAAGCGGATCGGTTTGATCTGATTCTGGTGGCCGACGTTTTGTATGACCGGGCGAATCTGCCGTTGCTTGATGAGTTTTTGAGCCGGGGCCATGAGGCGTTGGTGGCGGATTCGCGGGTAAGGGATTTCAGGCATCCGCTCTATCAACGTATCGAAATGCTGGAAGCGATGACCCTGCCTGATCTGGCCGAGCCTGAAGAGTTTCGGCATGTGAGCCTCTACCACGCGCGGCGCGGCTAAAAGCTTCGCGAGCAAGCTTCGCTCCTACAGGTTCGGCGTCGGTCTTCAAATCGGCGTGGGCCTGCAGGAACGAGCGGTGCGACGATCCGACTTGCCCGCGAAAGCGCCCTGTCAGACCGCCCACACTTTCAGCGATACCCTGCCAAGCCTTATAGTTGCCCCATTCACGCTTTTACGAGATCCCCCATGAGTCAGGAAACGCCGTACATCTTCGACGCCACGACCGCCGATTTCGACCAGTCGGTGATCGAGAACTCTTTCCACAAACCGGTGCTGGTGGATTTCTGGGCCGAATGGTGTGCGCCGTGCAAATCGCTGATGCCGCTGCTGCAAACCATTGCCGAGAGCTACCAGGGCGAATTGCTGCTGGCCAAGGTCAACTGCGATCTCGAACAGGACATCGTCGCCCGCTTCGGCATTCGCAGCCTGCCGACCGTGGTGTTGTTCAAGGACGGTCAGCCAGTGGACGGTTTTGCCGGTGCGCAGCCTGAGTCCGCCGTGCGGGCAATGCTTGAGCCTCATGTGCAAATGCCGCCCCCCGCAGCGGCCGATCCATTCGAACACGCCCAGGCCCTGTTCGACGACAGCCGTTTCGCCGATGCCGAAGCCGCGCTCAAAGTGCTGCTGGGCGAAGACAACACCAACGCTGCCGCCTTGATCCTCTACGCCCGCTGCCTGACGGAACGGGGCGAACTGGGCGAAGCGCAAACCGTGCTCGACGCAGTGAAAAGCGACGAGCACAAAGCAGCACTGGCCGGCGCCAAGGCGCAAATCCAGTTCCTTGGCCAAGCCAAGGATTTGCCGGATGCCGCAGACCTGAAAGCGCGCCTGGCGAAAAACCCGCAGGACGATGAAGCGGTGTATCAACTGGCGATCCAGCAACTGGCCCGCCAGCAGTACGACGCCGCGCTGGATGCGCTGCTGAAGCTGTTCGTCCGCAATCGAAGCTACAGCGAAGGCTTGCCGCACAAGACCTTGCTGCAGGTGTTCGAACTGCTGGGCAATGATCACCCGTTGGTGACCACCTACCGCCGCAAGTTGTTTGCTGCGCTTTATTAACCTGCATTGATCCAGCTATAGAGCGGCGTATCCCCGCCGCTCGACACCTTCACATCCGCGCAATGACGCAAACGCACCAGTAAGCGCTTGCCCGACGCCGCGCTGCCGGTCAGTCCTTCCAACTGATCCAGCAGATCCGGCCCGCTCAATTGCCCGGCCTTGCGCAGCAAATCCTTGGCGATTTGCCACAGCGCATCATCCTGATTCACCGGCTTGGCCGGGGCGTCACTGGCCTCAGGCTTGACCACCTGCAACTGCGCACCAAGCCGCGCCCAATCGCCGTCGTCCATCTCCAGCGTCAAATCCACCGGCCAGTCGCCGATGCTTCCGCGTATACGCAACATAAGTCTGCTCCTGCACATTTCTGACGAGCATGCTCCCATGTGACTTGCGCAACGCCAAGCAGACGGTCAAACTCCCCGCACTTTCGTTATAAGATTACATAACAAACTCTTCATTTTACTTTCGGAGACCCGCCATGCGCCGTCTGCTGCTCGCTCTGCCGTTCGCCCTGTTGCCGCTGACCGTCGCCCACGCGGCTGAAGAACATGATCATGACCATGAACACGGCAGCCTCAGCGCCCACGAACATGGCGTCGCTCGCCTGAATGCAGCGCTGGACGGTCAGACCCTGGAGCTGGAGCTGGAAAGCCCGGCGATGAACCTGGTGGGCTTCGAACACGCTGCCACCACAGACGCCGACAAGGCCAAAGTGGCCGCCGCTCGTGCGCAGCTTGAGAAACCGTTGGCACTGTTCAACCTGCCGAAAGCCGCCGGTTGCGTCGTGGCGACCCAGGAACTGGAAAGCCCGTTGTTCGGTGACAAGCCGGATGCTGATGACGATCACGATGCCAAAGACGAACATCATCACGACCACAGCGAAATCCACGCCCATTACCAATTCACCTGCTCAGCCCCGGGCGCGCTGAAAACCCTGGACCTGGCCAATATCTTCAACACTTTCCCAGCCACTCAGAAGATTCAGGTACAGCTGATCAGCCCGAGCGGGCAGCAAGGGGTTGAAGTGACGGCCAAGGCTGCCGCTCTCAAGTTCTGAATTCACCACCGACCCTGTAGGAGCGAGGCTTGCCCGCGAAGGCATTCTAATAGTCAACATCTCTGTTGAATGAGATGGCCTCTTCGCGGGCAAGCCTCGCTCCTACAGGGATCGGTGTTGGATGTGACATTGAGACAAGTACCCAAAACCCATGAAATCGGCGCTATGACCCAAGCACTCATCGAACTGTCCGACCTGGGCTTCAGCTGGCCCGGTCACCCGCCGCTGCTGGACATCCCGGCGTTTCGCCTGGAGCCCGGCGAAACCCTGTTCCTCAAAGGCCCCAGCGGTAGTGGCAAGACCACCCTGCTTGGCCTGCTTGGGGGCGTTCAGAAACCCGATCGCGGCAGCATCCGCCTGCTGGGCCAGGAGCTGACCGAACTCGGCGCCGGCGCGCGTGACCGCTTTCGCGTCGATCACACCGGCTATATCTTCCAGCAGTTCAACCTGCTGCCGTTTCTCTCGGTGCGCGAGAACGTCGAGTTACCCTGCCACTTTTCCAAACTGCGCGCCGAGCGGGCGAAACAGCGCCACGGCAGCGTCGACCAGGCCGCCGCCACTTTGCTGGCTCACTTGGGCCTGAAGGATGAAAGCCTCCTCAGCCGCCGCGCCGATTCGCTGTCCATCGGCCAGCAGCAACGGGTCGCCGCCGCGCGCGCGTTGATTGGTCAGCCGGAGCTGGTGATCGCCGACGAACCGACCTCGGCCCTGGACTACGACGCTCGCGAAAACTTCATTCGCCTGCTGTTCGCCGAATGCCGTGAAGCCGGCTCGAGTCTGTTGTTTGTCAGCCACGATCAAAGCCTCGCGCCGCTGTTCGATCGCCATCTGTCGCTGGCCGAACTCAATCGCGCCGCCACCCCGTTCGAGGTCTGAGATGTATTTGTTTCGTCTAGCCCTGGCCAGCCTGGCTAACCGCCGCTTTACCGCGATCCTCACCGCGTTCGCCATTGCCCTGTCGGTCTGCCTGCTGTTGGCCGTGGAACGGGTGCGCACCGAAGCCAAGGCCAGTTTCGCCAGCACCATCAGCGGCACCGACCTGATCGTCGGCGCGCGTTCCGGTTCGGTGAACCTGTTGCTGTACTCGGTGTTCCGCATCGGCAACGCCACCAACAACATTCGTTGGGACAGCTTCGAACACTTCGCCAACAACCCGAAAGTGAAGTGGGCGATCCCGATGTCCCTCGGCGATTCCCATCGCGGTTATCGCGTGATGGGCACCACCGAGGCGTACTTCGAGCACTACCAATACGGCCATCAACAGCACCTCGAAGTGGCCGATGGCCGCGCCTTCGCCAGCGATCCGTTCGAAGTGGTGCTCGGCGCCGAAGTGGCCGATGCGCTGCATTACAAACTCGGCGACAAACTGGTTCTGGCCCACGGCGTGGCAGTGATCAGCCTGGTCAAGCACGACGACAAACCGTTCACCGTAGTCGGCATTCTCAAACGCACCGGCACCCCGGTGGACCGCACGCTGCACATCAGCCTCGGCGGCATGGAAGCGATTCACGTCGACTGGCACAACGGCGTGCCGGCCCAGGGCAAAGGCCGGATCAGCGCCGATCAGGCACGCAACATGGACCTGACGCCACAAGCGATCACCGCCTTCATGCTCGGCCTCAACAGCAAGATTTCGACGTTCGCCGTGCAGCGCGAGATCAACGAATTCCGTGGCGAGCCGATGTTGGCGATCCTGCCCGGTGTGGCGCTGCAAGAGCTGTGGAGTTTGATGAGCACGGCGGAAAAAGCCTTGTTCGTGGTGTCGCTGTTTGTGGTGCTGACCGGTTTGATCGGCATGCTCACAGCGATTCTCACCAGCCTCAACGAACGACGGCGCGAGATGGCGATTCTGCGCTCGGTCGGCGCCCGGCCCTGGCACATTGCGACGTTGCTGGTGCTGGAGGCGTTTGCCTTGGCGCTGGCCGGCGTAATGGCCGGGCTGGGGCTTTTGTATGTGGGCATCGCCCTGGCCCAAGGCTATGTGCAAGCCAATTACGGTTTGTACCTGCCACTCGCCTGGCCCAGCGAGTATGAATGGACGCTGCTCGGTGGCATCCTGATCGCCGCGTTGCTGATGGGCAGCGTGCCGGCGTGGCGCGCGTATCGCCAATCCCTGGCCGATGGCCTGTCGATCCGACTATGAGGACGTTAATGATGCCCCGCGCTCTGCTTGCGCTGTTGATGCTGGTCGCCCTGCCGCTGTGGGCGGCCGAGCCGAAAGAGCTGACCTGGTCGGAAATGATCCCGCCGGACGCCGCACCGGAAGTGCCGAACATGACACCGCTGCACGACCTGTCGCAGATGAGCAGCGCGCTGGAATCGGCGCCCGCCGCCAGACAAGACATGCCCAATGCACCTGTGGTGAAAAACCTCGACGGGCAGAACATTCGCTTGCCGGGTTACATCGTGCCGCTGGAAGTGAGCGAGGAAGGTCGCACCACGGAGTTTTTGCTGGTGCCGTATTTCGGCGCCTGCATCCATGTGCCGCCACCGCCGTCGAACCAGATCGTGCACGTGAAAAGCGAAGTGGGCGTGAAGCTGGATGAGCTGTATCAGCCGTACTGGATCGAGGGCGCGTTGCAGGTCAAAGCGTCGACCAGCGAGTTGGCGGACGCGGGGTATCAGATGGAGGCGGACAAGATTTACGTGTATGAATTGCCGGAGTGAATCCGGCGATTCTGTATTGCTTGATCGATAGCTATCGCGAGCAGGCTTGCTACCACAGGGGATCACCAAATCTCTGTGGGAGCGAGCCTGCTCGCGATGAGGCCATCTGCCGCACAACAAAAACAAGGCCATCACTGTTTCATTGAGCTGAGTCAAAAGACCGTATCAGACGCCTCCGTACCATTGGACATCGAATATTTTTAACGTCCTTTGGAGCTCCTATGCACAAGTCCTTGCTCAGCGCTTCGCTGTTTGCCGTCGCGCTCGCAGCCCCGCTCGCTTACGCCCACGAAGCAGGTGACATCCTGGTTCGTGCCGGTGCAATCACCGTCAACCCGAAAGCCGACAGCTCCAGCGTCAAGGTCGATCAAGGCCCTCTGGCCGGCGCCGACCTGGGTGGCAAGGCGACCATGAGCAGCGACACGCAACTGGGTCTGAACTTCGCTTACATGATCGACAGCCACTGGGGGATCGAACTGCTCGCCGCCTCGCCATTCGAGCATGACGTGAAGATCAAAGGCACCGCCCTGGGCGCAGCCAACGGCAAACTCGGCACCCTGAAACACCTGCCGCCAACCCTGAGCGTTGTGTACTACCCACTGGACGCGAAGTCTGTATTCCAGCCATATGTCGGCGCCGGCATCAACTACACCTGGATCTACGACGAGCACGTCGGCAGCGAAGCACAAGCCAACGGCTTCAGCAATTTCAAGGCGGATAACTCTTGGGGCATGGCGTTTCAGGTTGGTGCTGACTACATGATCACCGACAACATCATGCTCAACGCCCAGGTGCGCTACATCGACATCGACACCACGGCGACCGTGGAAAACAACGCCGTGGCGCCGGGTACTCGTGCCAAGGTCGATGTGGACGTCGACCCGTTCATTTACATGGTTGGCCTGGGTTACAAGTTCTAAACCCACACACACAAAAAAGGCGCCTCGAAAGGCGCCTTTTTCATGATCGTTCCCACGCTCCGTGGTGGGAACGATCTATCGTCCCAACAACCGCGCCAAGCCAACATTCATCGGCGTCTGCTCAGGGTAGGTAAACCGCTCCAGCAACCGCCGATTGTTCGCTCGCGAGTGGCGGATGTCACCGGAACGTGCCGGGCCGTAACTCACCGGGGGCAATTGACCGACCACCACCTCCAGCGCCTCAAGCATTTGCTTGAGAGAAGTTGCCTGGTTCCAGCCAACATTGACCGCGCCGACTTCGACCTGCGGTTGCTCGATGGCTTGCACCAACAAATCCACCAAATCTTCAACGTAGACGAAATCGCGTGTCTGCTCGCCATCGCCAAACACGGTGATCGGCAGGCCTTTCTGCGCGCGCTCGCTGAAAATACTGATCACGCCGGAATACGGCGAGGATGGATCCTGACGCGGGCCGAAAATGTTGAAGAAGCGGAAAATCACCGGCTCCAGACCATGCTGGCGACGGTAGAAATCGAAGTAATACTCGCTGGCCAGTTTGTCCGACGCATACGGTGTCAATGGCGCCTTGGGCGTGTCTTCATCGATCGACTCGCCTTCGCCATTGTTGCCGTAGACCGCCGCGCTGGAGGCGTACAGCACTCGCTTGACGCCAGCCTGACGCATGGCTTCGCAGACATTCAGCGAGCCGATGAAATTGCTGCGGTGAGTCTTCACCGGATCGTCCACCGAGGCCTGCACTGACGCCACCGCGGCCAGATGCGCCACGGCGCTGCAACCGAGCATGGCCTGGGCCACCAGCGCAGCATCGGCGACGTCACCCACAACGAGTTCGACCTTGGGATTGTCCAGCGGCAGGTTGCTGCGTTTGCCGGTGGACAAGTCATCAAGAATTCGCACCGAATGGCCTTTGGCAAGCAAGGCATCGGTCAGGTGCGAGCCGATGAAACCGGCGCCGCCGGTGATTAAAACAGGGCCGTCAGCCATGGCGATAGAACCTATCCAGTAAGCCCGGGAGTGCCGCGCGCCAGGCGCGGGGCTTGATTCCGAAGGTGTGCAGTATTTTCTTGCAGGCCAGCACCGCGTGTTGCGGCTCTTCGGCGGCGTCCGGGCGCGCGGCGTGAGCCTGGGCGGTCGGCGCTTCGATGGCCAGCGGATGCAGGCTGCGGGCTTCGGTCAGGATCGCCTGCCCCAGCGCCAGCGGCGTGGTCGCCTCATGCCCGGCGTAATGATAGGTGCCCCACAGCGGCGCCGCACAATCGAGCTGCTTGAGTACCGAAATGATCACCCGCGCCGCGTCGTCGACCGGAGTCGGGTTGCCCCGGCGGTCGTCGGCCATCAGCAATTCTTCAGGCTGTTCGGCGCGACCGAGGAAGCGCCCGAGTGTGCCGTCGGGGCTGTCATCGAGCAGCCAGCCGAAACGCAACAGCACGTGTTGCGGGCAGGTAGCGCGCACGCTTTGTTCGATCCGCCACAAGGCCTGACCGCGCAAGCCCAATGGCACCGGTTCGTCTTTTTCGCTGTAGGCGGTCGCCCGGGAGCCGTCGAACACGCGATAGCTCGACGGTTGCAGCAGCACGATGTTGTGATGCTGGCACAGTTCGGCCAGACGCTCGATCGCCCGCTCCTGCCCGGCCAGACGCTGTTCGCTGACCGTCTCCGCCTGAAACCAGTCGAAGTAGTAGGCGAGATTGATCAACGCGTCCGGGCGGGTGTCGTCGAGCAGTTGCGTCAGGCTCGCGGCATCCCAGCCGTCTTGCGGTGGGCGGGGGGCGAGGAAACCGATGTCTTCCTCCGCACCGAGGCGAATCAGCGCCTGCCCAAGGGCATTTCCGCCGCCCAGTAACATAAGGCGCATTCGCATAGAGTCAGCAGGCCCAGTCTGATTGGAACGATGGCTTTATCGACAGCGCCCGTGGGCGATGTCGTTGATAGTTGCCGGAATCGTTGCATTTTGCGGGTTTAGTGCGCAACCGTCATCCGTAAAGTGTAGATCCCCGGGATTTGTGGTGCCTGTCCCGACCCCATCGCGAGCAAGCTCGCTCCCACAGGGGGCTGCGGCGCACACAAATCCAATGTGGGAGCGAGCCTGCTCGCGATGAGGCCATTGGAAACAATGAAGGTCTTGAGCGGTACTTGCATCTTCAGTCCCCCACCCGCATAAATTACCCAATGAATCTGCCCATCCCCACGGACGCGGCCCTGGCAGGCTTCCACCCCGCCGTCAGCGCCTGGTTCAGCAATACCTTCCCGACGGTCACCACCGCCCAGGCCCGGGCGTGGCCGTTGATCCGCCAGCATCGCTCGACCCTGATCGCCGCGCCCACCGGGTCCGGCAAAACCCTCACGGCCTTCCTCGCGGTCATTGACGACCTGGTCCATCGCGGCCTGGAAAATGAAGGCGGGTTGCCTGACGAAACCCTGGTGGTCTACGTCTCACCGCTCAAAGCCCTGTCCAACGACATCCAGATCAACCTGCAAAACCCGCTGGCCGGCATCACCGAGCAATTACGCGTCATGGGCCTGCCCGAATTGCAGATCAACACCGCCGTGCGCACCGGCGATACGCCGCAAAAAGACCGCTCGGCCATGCGCCGAACAGCGCCGCACATTCTGGTGACCACCCCGGAGTCCCTCTACGTGCTGCTTGGTTCCGATTCCGGCCGGCAGATGCTCGGTACCACGCGCACGGTGATCGTCGACGAAATCCACGCCATCGCCGCCAGCAAACGCGGCAGCCATCTGGCCTTGAGCCTCGAACGACTGCAGGCGCTGTGCGCGGTCCCGCTGATGCGGATAGGCCTGTCTGCCACGCAAAAACCCATCGAAGCCGTCTCGCGCTTCCTTGTGGGCCGTGACCGCGAGTGCGAAATCATCGACATCGGCCACGCCCGCCCACGGGATCTGGACATCGAAGTGCCGCCAGTGCCGTTGTCCGCCGTGATGGCCAACGATGTCTGGGAACGGGTCTACGACCGCCTCGCCGCCCTTGCCCGCGAACACCGCACCACGCTGATTTTCGTCAACACCCGACGCCTGGCCGAACGCTTGAGCCGGCACTTGAGCGAACGCCTCGGCAAGGAGGCCGTCGCCGCGCACCACGGCAGCCTGGCCAAGGAGTTCCGCCTCGACGCGGAACAGCGGCTCAAGCGCGGCGAGCTGCAAGTACTGATCGCCACGGCCTCGCTGGAACTGGGGATCGACATAGGCGACGTCGACCTGGTGTGCCAGATCGCCTCGCCGCGCTCGATTGCCGGTTTTCTGCAACGGGTCGGCCGCTCCGGGCACCAGGTCGGCGGCACGCCCAAGGGCCGTTTGTTCGCCACCACCCGCGATGACTTGATCGAATGCGCCGCCCTGCTCGACTGCGTGCGCCGTGGCGAACTCGACACCCTGCAGATTCCCAAGGTGCCGCTGGATGTCTTGGCGCAGCAGATCATCGCCGAAGTCAGCTGCCAGGAATGGCAGGAGCAGGCCTTACTGGAGATGTTCCGCAAAGCCTCGCCCTACGCCGACCTCGACGAAAAGCATTACCAGGCGCTGCTGAATATGCTCGCCGAGGGCTACAACGGTCGCCAGGGGATTCGCAGCGCCTACCTGCACCGCGACGCCGTGACCCGCACGTTGCGCGGTCGTCGGGGCAGCAAACTAACGGCGGTGACCAGCGGCGGAACGATTCCGGACAACGCCGATTACAGCGTGCTGCTGGAGCCCCAGGGGCTGAACATCGGCAGCGTCAACGAAGACTTTGCCGTGGAAAGCATCGCCGGGGATATCTTCCAGTTGGGCAATACGTCGTACCGGATCCTGCGCGTCGAAACCGGCAAGGTCCGGGTCGAAGATGCTCAGGGCCAGCCGCCGACCATTCCGTTCTGGCTTGGGGAAGCACCGGGACGCAGCGCTGAATTGTCATTCGCCGTCGCGCGCCTGCAAGCGCAGCTCGATGACCTGCTCGGCGCCACTCCGGGCGACTTGCAACCGGCCATCGACTGGCTGACCGACACCCTCGGCCTGAACCTCGCCAGCGCCGAGCAGTTGGTGGACTACCTGGCCCGCGCACGCCTGACATTGGGCGCCCTGCCCTCGCAAGACACGCTGCTGATGGAACGGTTTTTCGACGAATCCGGCGGCACACAATTGATCATCCACTCGCCGTTCGGCAGTCGCATCAACCGCGCCTGGGGCCTGGCCTTGCGCAAGCGGTTCTGCCGCACCTTCAACTTCGAATTGCAGGCCGCCGCCAGCGAAGACGCAATCGTGCTGTCGCTGTCCACCAGCCACAGCTTCGAACTCGACGACGTTTGGCGCTACGTTCACAGCAACACCGCCGAGCACCTGTTGATCCAGGCGATACTCGATGCGCCGCTGTTCGGCGTGCGCTGGCGCTGGAACGCCGGGGTCGCACTGGCGCTGCCGCGTTACACCGGAGGGCGCAAAGTCGCGCCGCAGATCCAGCGCATGAAAAGCGAAGACCTGATCGCCAGCGTGTTTCCCGATCAGATTGCCTGCGTGGAAAACCTCGCAGGTGAACGCGAAGTGCCCGAGCATCCGCTGGTGGAGCAAACCCTCGACGATTGCCTGCACGAGGCCATGGACAGCGAAGGCTGGCTGGCACTCTTGCGGCGTATGGAAAGCGGCGATGTCCGGCTGATCAGCCGCGATTTGCCGGCGCCCTCGCCGCTGGCAGCAGAAATCCTCAGCGCCCGCCCCTATACCTTTCTCGACGATGCGCCGCTGGAAGAACGCCGCACCCAAGCGGTGCTCAACCGACGCTGGACCGACCCGCAGTCCACCGACGACCTCGGTGCGCTGGATGCCGAAGCGATTCAAGCGGTGCGCGACGAAGCCTGGCCAGCCCCGACGGGCGTCGATGAAATGCACGAAGCCTTGATGAGCCTGGCGTGCATCACCGATGCCGAGGCACAGGCCAATGCGCATTGGCTCGACTGGCTCAACGTCCTCGCTGCAAGCGGTCGCACCAGCCGTTTGCAGCTCAATGCCGGGCAATCGCTGTGGTTGGCGTTGGAGCGTCTGACCTGCCTGCGGGCGATTTATCCACAGGCAGATTTGCTGCCTCCGCTGGAGGCGCTGCCGGGATTCGATGAGGTCTGGGAAACGGACGAAGCCGTGCTGGAAGTGATTCGCGCGCGGCTCAGTGCGTTTGGCCCACTGCCGTTGCAAGCGATTGCCGAACCTTTGGGATTGCCGGCCATTGAAGTCACCCAAGCGCTGGCGCAACTGGAGCGCGAAGGTTATGTGCTGCGTGGTCAATTCACCCCTGGCGCCATCGAGGACGAATGGTGTGAGCGGCACCTGCTCGCGCGGATTCATCGCTACACGGTCAAGCGTCTGCGGCGGGAAATCGAGCCGGTGGCGTTGCAGGATTTCATGCGCTTTCTGTTCGACTGGCAGCACTTGTCCGCCGCGACGCAAGGCCAGGGCAACGCGGTGCTGCCGGCCATCGTCGCGCAGTTCGAAGGCTATCCCGCTGCCGCTTCAGCCTGGGACAGCGACATTCTGCCGATGCGGATCAAAGGCTATTCGGCAAGTTGGCTGGACGACCTGTGCCGCAGCGGCAAGCTGGTCTGGACCCGCCTGACCGCGCGCAACAAGACGGCCGGCACGGCGTTGCGCAGTACACCGATTCTGCTGCTACCGCGCAGCCAGGTCGGGTTGTGGAGCAGCCTGACCGAGCAGACCCCGGTCAGCGAACTGTCGCCCAAGACGCAAAAGGCCTACGAAGCACTCAGCCAACATGGCGCGCTGTTTTTCGATGAGCTGATTCACGAGGCGCACCTGCTGCGCACCGAGCTGGAAATCGCCTTGCAGGAACTGGTCGGCGCCGGACTGGTGAACGCCGACAGTTTCGCCGGCCTGCGAGCGCTGATCACCCCGGCCAGCAAGCGACAGAACCGCAGCAGCCGACGTGGGCGTGGAGCGTTCGTCGGCGGGATGGACGATGCCGGGCGCTGGGCCTTGCTGCGACGTGGTCCTGCCGCGCCGGTTGTGGATAACAAGCGCCCGACGCCGACGCCGAGCGACACCCTGGAACACATCGCCATGACGTTGCTGAGACGCTACGGCGTGGTGTTCTGGCGCTTGCTGGAACGGGAAGCGGATTGGTTGCCGAGTTGGCGGGAATTGCTGCGCACATTCCATCGACTGGAGGCGCGGGGGGAGATTCGCGGTGGGCGCTTTGTCAGTGGCTTGGCCGGGGAGCAATTTGCGTTGCCTGAGGCCATTCCATTGCTGCGCGAAGTCCGGCGCCGGCCGCATGACGGGAGTTTGATCGCGGTGTGCGGGGTTGATCCGCTGAACCTTGCCGGGACGTTACTGCCCGGAGTGAAGGTGCCGGCGTTGGCGAGTAATCGATTGGTGTATCGGGATGGTCTTCCGGCTGCCGCCGAAATCGCTGGGAAGCAGGTTTTCTGGGTGGAGCTGGATCAGCAATCAGCTGCTGAATTACACAACAAGCTTATCCGCCACAATCCCCTGTAGGAGCGAGGCTTGCCCGCGAAGAACGAAGACACGGTTCTACTGATACACCGCGGTGCGCCCTTCGCGGGCAAGCCTCACTCCTACAAGGTTTGCGGTGTTATTGAGTACGCGGCTGATCCGGTAACAACACCGGCGAATTCTCCGGCGCCGGCCCGTCGTCTTCCTGCCCGGCCATCGCCTGCCTCGGCATCAAAACCTGCTGTGGATAAGTCTGCGCGAAATGCACGCACGGGCTGTTATCCACAAGCTTCTTCAACCGTTGGTTAAATGCCCGGCTCACCGTATATTGCCCACCCGACACCGTGCGGAACTGCGCCGTCAGCACCACGCCGTTGAGGTCCATTTTGTCGACGCCAAACACATCCAGCGGCCCTTGCAGGTTGTACTTGAGAAACGCGTCCTCTCGGATCGAATCCCCCGCCTCACGGATCAGTTCGATCGCTTTGTCGACATCGGTGTCGTAGGTGAACTGCACCGAGAAAAACGCATAGGCAAACTGCCGCGATTGGTTGGTGACGGCCTTGATCTGCCCGAACGGCACCGAGTGCACGAAACCCTTGCCGTCCCGCAGGCGCAAGGTGCGGATGGTCAGGCCTTCGACCGTCCCGGCATGGCCGGAGTCGAGCACCACCCAGTCGCCGATCGACAGCGTGTCTTCGATGATGATGAACAACCCGGTGATCACGTCCTGCACCAATTGCTGCGAACCAAAACCGATGGCCAGGCCGACCACCCCGGCACCCGCCAGCAACGGCGCAACGTTGATCCCAAGGTTGGCCATGGTGGTAATTGCGCAGATCACCACCAGGATGATTTTGATCGCGTTGCGCAGCAGCGGCAGAATGGTTTTGACCCGCGTACTCGGCTGCGTCGTGCGTTTGTTGACCGGCGGTTTCAGCGCTTCCTGGATCGCCGTATCGAGCACCACCCACAGCAACCAGGTCACCAGAAAGATCAGCCCCATGCTGCTCAACGAATCACTGATCGCCCGCCCTACCTTGTTTTGCTCGGCGAATTCGAACAGCGACACGCCCCAGATCCGCCCAAGGATTTCGATGAAAGCCACGGCCATGATGATTCGTAGCAGCGCATGCAGCAGACTGAGAAAACGCTCCTTGTAAGCGCTGCTGCGCTGGATCGCTTCAACCTGGCGCGACTTGAACATGTGCTGGAAAATCGTGCTGAGAAACACCGTGGCGATCAGCAGGATAGTGGTGAACAACGCACAGCGCAGCGCCTTCTGATTGTCATCGCCGACGCCGAGCAGGTTGATCGCCGAGACCATCACCATCAGCAGGATCGGCCAGTACCAGAGCCCGGAAAAGATCCGCAGGGATTCTTGCAGCGACGGCTGTTTGAGGCGCTGGGCCAAGGGCCGGTTACGGATCAGATGCGCCACCGGGCGCCTCAATCGAATCACCAATAAGCCGAAGATGATCGAGACGAAAAAACCGGTGAGCACGGCAGCGCTGCTGGTGATGTTGCCGCCCAGTTGCCGGGCGATCTGCGGGCTGGTCAGCGCATCGCTGAGCGCGGCAAGGAAACCGATCAGGAACAGCGGTCGTGGGCAGAAATCGCGGATGATCTGCACTGCCGTGCGCTTGTGGCCGGTGTTGAACATGACAATCACGCAGAGCAGCATCGAGGTCGAAAAAATGCCGCTGCTGGTGGCGTAGGCGAAACACAGCGCCAGCGCACGGCCCACCGAGGCAGGCAGGAAATGGCTGACGTAAAGGGTCAACGGCAAGCAGATCAGGGCCGGTAGCGTGTAAGGCAACACATAATTGAGCAGGTCCTGACTGCGCTGGCGAGTTCGCAGAAAGCGGCCCTGGATCAAGCGTTTGGCGAGTATCCCACCGAGCACGGTGAGCAAGGCAAAGCTGCCGAGCCAGACGCCGGACAACATCAGGAAGTCGCCAATCACGCTCCAGCCTGAACGGCTTGAGGGTCGATTGACCAGTTTGTCCACCTCATTCGCCGCCCGGTCCGCCCGCAGGCGCCAGGCATCGACCAGGTCTTCGTTGAGGTCGAGCTTGTCCTGAACGTCGTCGATGCTGGAGCTGATGGCCCCGAGCAGGCCGCCCTGGACCAACGGTTCAGGCGTAGCAGGCTCCTCGGCAGCGGCGGGAACACCCGGCAGCGTGACGGCTTCCAACTCGTTGCTGCCCAGAAACAGCAACGCCCCCAGCAGTATCGCGGTCTTGAACTTGAGCAAAACGGGAAGCTCCTTGGGAAGGGTCTGTAAGGAACCGATCGGGAAATGGCGGGCAAGTTCGGTTTTGCCCGCGAGATAACAGCCAGCAAGTTCCCCTGTGGCGAGGGAGCTTGCTCCCGCTGGGTTGCGAAGCGCCCCCCAAAAACCTGCAAACCTGGCTCCTCAGATACAGCGTGCGATATGGCATTTGCGACTGCTGCGCAGCCGAGCGGGAGCAAGCTCCCTCGCCACAGGGTTTCATTTGCCCGCGAGATATTTGACCTGCACGCAAATATCAAATGCCCACCCCTCTATTTTTCCGCACAACCCAAACCCCGACACTGCGCTCCATCAATCAAACCCACCGGAGTTGCAGTCATGCCCATTGCCTTGCTCGCGCTGACCCTCAGCGCCTTCGCCATCGGGACGACCGAGTTCGTCATCGTTGGCCTGTTACCCACCATCGGCGCCGACCTCGGCGTCAGTCTGCCGTCCGCCGGTCTGCTGGTCAGTCTCTACGCCTTGGGCGTCGCCATTGGCGCCCCGGTGCTGACCGCCCTCACCGGCAAAGTCCCGCGCAAATTGCTGCTGTTGTCGCTGATGGTGCTGTTCACCCTTGGCAACCTGCTGGCCTGGAAAGCCCCCAGCTACGAATCACTGATCCTGGCGCGGATCGTCACCGGCCTCGCCCACGGGGTGTTTTTCTCGATTGGTTCGACCATCGCCACCAGCCTGGTGCCAAAGGAAAAAGCCGCCAGTGCGATCGCTATCATGTTCACCGGCCTGACCGTGGCGCTGGTCACCGGCGTACCGCTGGGAACCTTCATCGGTCAGCATTTCGGCTGGCGTGAAACCTTCCTCGCCGTGTCCGCCTTGGGCGTGATCGCCTTTATCGGCAGCCTGCTCTACGTGCCGAAAAACATCGCCCACAGCAAACCGGCTTCGCTGTTGCAGCAATTGCAGGTGCTCAAGCAGCCACGTCTGCTGCTGGTGTACGCCATGACCGCGGTCGGTTACGGCGGCTCGTTCATCGCTTTTACCTTCCTGGCGCCGATTCTCCAGGACATCTCCGGCTTCAGCGCCAGCACGGTCAGCCTGGTGTTGCTGGTCTACGGCATCTCGGTGGCGGTCGGCAACATCTGGGGCGGCAAACTGGCGGACAAGCGCGGCCCGATCAGCGCCCTGAAAATCATCTTCGCCTTGCTCGCGGCGGTGCTGTTCGTGTTGACCTTTACCGCTGGCAACCCATGGCTGGCGCTGGCTACCGTGCTGGTCTGGGGCGCAGTCGCGTTCGGTAACGTGCCGGGGCTGCAAGTCTATGTGGTGCGTCAAGCCGAACATCACACCCCGCATGCGGTGGACGTGGCGTCGGGGCTGAACATCGCGGCCTTCAACCTTGGCATTGCCGGTGGCGCGTGGGGTGGCGGCTTGATCGTGGCTCACATGGGCCTGATCCATACCGCCTGGATTGGCGGGCTGGTGGTGTTGGCGGCCTTGGCGCTGACGGCGTGGAGTGGACGTCTTGACCGACTCGGCCCGGTCTACGCCGAAAGCACGACCCGCATCGTCGCCGGACACTAACCCCACAGAAGGTCGGTATGGTTTTCCGGAACGCACACCGTCCGTAGCCCCGTCGAAACTTTCTCGGTTGCCCCACGGTCATCAAAAGACAGAGGCAACCGAGGACCATTAGACGGGAGGCGACATGGCGGCGATTCACATTGGCATTTCAGGCTGGCGCTACACACCCTGGCGGGGAGGTTTCTACCCGAAGGGGCTGACCCAGAAGCGCGAATTGCAATTTGCGTCTCGGGCGGTCAACAGCATCGAAATCAATGGATCGTTTTACGCCCTGCAACGGCCTGAGCGTTACGCCCAGTGGTACGCCGAAACCCCGGCGGACTTCGTGTTCAGCGTCAAAGCCCCACGTTTCATCACCCACATCAAGCGTCTGCGGGACATTCATACACCGCTGGCGAATTTCTTTGCCTCCGGGATCCTGGAGCTGAAAGAGAAACTCGGCCCGATCCTCTGGCAGTTTCCGCCCAACTTCAAATTCGATGTCGAGTTGTTCGAAAGCTTCCTCAAGCAATTACCCCACGACACCCAGCAAGCAGCCGCCCTTGCCCGCCAGCACGATTCGCACCTGCACGGCCCCGCCAGCATGAAGGCGTACAAGAAAAAGCCCCTGCGCCACGCCGTTGAAATCAGAAACGAGAGCTTTATTGATCCAGCGTTCGTGCGCCTGCTCAAGCGCTACAACGTGGCCTTGGTTATCGCCGATACCGCCGGGAAATGGCCGTACCGCGAAGACGTCACCAGTGATTTCGTCTATCTGCGCCTGCACGGTGCCGAAGAACTCTACGCCAGCGGCTACACCCCTGAGGCGCTGGAACGCTGGGGCGAACGGATCGACGCCTGGAACCACGGCCAGCAACCGGCCGATCCGCAGCTGATTGCACCTGGGCAAAAGCCGAAAGCACGCAAGTCCCGGGAAGTGTTCTGCTATTTCGACAACGACATCAAAGTCCGCGCGCCTTTCGATGCGCGGCGTTTGCTTGAGCACTTCCACCTCGACAAAGACCTCGCCACCCGTCCCGGTGAACCGGTCGCCGAAGGAGTGCTGTCATGAGTATTTCCGAACCGGTCGGCAGTACCGACGAACAGCAACCCGTCATCACCGCCGTGCGCCGTTTCACCGTACTGACGGTCAACACCCACAAGGGGTTCACCGCGCTCAATCGGCGTTTCATCCTGCCGGAATTGCGCGAAGCGGTACGCAGTGTGTCTGCCGATGTGGTGTTTTTGCAGGAAGTCCACGGCACCCACGAAGACCATCCGCAGCGGTACGACAACTGGCCGACGATGCCGCAGTACGAATTCCTCGCCGACACCCTGTGGCCACAATTTGCCTATGGCCGCAACGCGGTCTACCCGGCGGGTGATCACGGTAATGCACTGCTGTCGAAGTTCCAGATCATTCGCCATGACAACCTCGACGTCTCGATCAGCGGCCATGAGAACCGCGGTATCCTGCATTGCGTGCTGCGCCTGCCGGGCGATGGCCGGGAAGTGCACGCCATCTGCGTGCATCTGGGGCTGCGTGAGAGCCACCGCACGGAACAACTGAAGTTACTGGCGCGACGGCTCGAAGACCTTCCGGTCGACGCCCCGGTGATTGTCGCCGGCGACTTCAACGATTGGCGCCAGCGTGCCGATGCGTTGCTCAAGCCCTGCGGCCTGCGCGAGGTGTTTGCCGAGCATCTCGGTAAACCGGCGCGCAGTTTTCCAGCGCGACTCCCAGCGCTACGCCTGGACCGCATCTATGTGCGCAACCTCAAGGCCAGCCGTCCGCAAGTGCTGGCGGCACGTCCCTGGTCACACCTTTCCGACCACGCACCGCTGTCGGTGGAGATCGAGCTATGAGCAGCGCCCCGATGGAAAAAGCCACCGTTGAACACGTGCCGACTACCCCGCCGGTGCGTGAGCCCGGCGTGGTCGACGTCGAATACGGCTGGCAGGGCAACAACTTCGTGGAAATGCTGGAAAACGGCGAAGCCTATTTCCCGCGGGTGTTTGAGGCCATGCGCCAGGCCAAGACTGAAATACTCCTGGAAACCTTCATTGTGTTCGAGGACAAGGTCGGCAACGAGCTGCAGCAAGTGCTGGTCGAAGCCGCGCAACGCGGTGTACGGGTCACCGTCAGCCTCGACGGGTTTGGCTGTGGCGAGTTGAGCAACGGCTATCTCGCAACGTTGAGCGAGGCCGGCGTTCGCCTGCAAATATTCGATCCGGCGCCCAAGCTTCTGGGGATCCGCACCAACTGGTTCCGACGTCTGCACCGCAAGATCGTGGTGGTGGACGGCACGATTGCGTTCATCGGCGGGATCAACTTTTCCGCCGACCATCTGGCCGATTTCGGCCCCGAGGCCAAGCAGGATTACTCGGTTGAAGTGCAAGGCCCGGCGGTGGCCGATATCCACCACTTCGCGCTGCTGCAATGTGGCCGCCCGGCCCGCGCCAAATACTGGTGGCAACGCCGCCGGCAGCGACGCTCGGAACTGGCCTTCAGCGACCACGACGGCCAGGTTCGCCTGGTGTACCGCGACAACGGTGACCACCGGACGGATATCGAAGAGGTTTACCTTCAGGTGCTGCGAAGCGCCCAGCGCCGGGTCGTGATCGCCAACGCCTATTTCTTTCCGGGCTATCGCTTGCTGCGCGAAATCCGCAACGCTGCGCGCCGGGGCGTCGACGTGCGCCTGATTCTGCAGGGGCAGCCGGACATGATGGTGGCCAAACTGGCTGCGCGCATGACCTACGACTATTTGCTCAAGTCGGGCGTGCAGATCTTTGAATATTGCGAACGCCCGCTGCACGGCAAAGTCGCGCTGGTGGATGAGGACTGGAGCACCGTCGGCTCAAGCAATCTCGACCCGTTAAGCCTGTCGATGAACCTGGAAGCCAACGTGTTGATCCGCGACCGAGCCTTCAACCAAGATCTGTTCGAACGGCTTGAGGTGCTGAGCAATAACCACTGCAAAGCCATGTCAGCGGACACGTCGCCGCGCGGAAGGATCTGGCACATGACCGTCGGCTTTCTGGTGTTTCACTTCCTGCGTCACTTCCCGGCATGGGCCGGTTGGCTGCCTGCGCATAAACCACGCCTGAAACCCTTCACCCATCCGGCCGGGAGTGACCACCATGAACCGCGTTGAAGCGCACTCGGCACCTCAAGACGGCAGCACAACACCTGTCCCGGAAAAGAAGACGCGCTGGAGCCGCTGGAAAAAACCGCTGACGATGCTGTTTTTCCTGGCGCTGATCGTGCTGTTGACGATGCTTGCCCAGCGCATCGAATGGGACGAAGTATTCCACACCCTGGCCAATTTCAAGGTGCGCACGCTGATCATTGCGTCCGGCCTGACGCTGGTGAGTTTTCTGGTGTATGCCTGTTTTGATCTGATCGGCCGCACCTACATCCGCCAAGACCTGACCTGGAAGCAGATCCTGCCGGTGGGGATCATCAGCTATGCCTTCAACCTGAACCTGAGCGCGTGGGTCGGCGGGGTTGCCATGCGTTATCGCCTGTATTCGCGGCTAGGGGTGAGCAAAAGCAACATCGCGAAAATCCTCGGGCTGAGCCTGGCGACCAACTGGTTCGGCTACATGGTGATTGCGGGCGCCGTGTTCAGCAGCGGACTGGTCAGAATGCCGCCGGGCTGGAAGTTGAGCAGCGGTGCCTTGCAAGTTGTAGGCGTGTTATTGCTCCTGGTGAGCGCGGGATATCTGGCGGCGTGCCAGTTCTCCAAACGTCGGGAATGGACGATACGCGGGGTGGAAATCAACCTGCCGTCCTTGCGCATGGCGATGCTGCAACTGGCTCTCGGAGCGCTGAACTGGTCGCTGATGGCGGCGGTGATCTTCACGTTGCTGCCGAGCAAGCTGGATTACCCATTGGTGCTGGGCGTGTTGCTGATCAGTGCGATTGCCGGGGTGATCACGCACATTCCGGCCGGGTTGGGTGTGTTGGAGGCGGTGTTTGTGGCACTGCTGCAACATGAAGCGTCGCGGGGGAGCCTGGTGGCGGGGTTGCTGGCTTATCGGGCGATCTATTTCATCTTGCCGTTGCTGATTACGTTGGTGATGTATCTGGTGGTGGAGGCCAAGGCGAAGTCGCTGCGGATTGCCAAGAAACCTTCCTGAGATTGTTGGGGAGGCGGATGACGCTTTCGCGGGCAAGCCTTCGAAAGCGTCCGCAAACCCACCACTCATTTCGACTGAATAATGCTCAACCGCTCACCCACGACCATCTCGGTAATCCAGTCCACCAGGATCGAGGTGTAGGCCTGTTGCGACACCGGCTCGCTCAACGCATGGTCGGCGCCGTCAATGATCCGGTGCGTCAGCGAATGCGTCTGCTGACACGCAGCGCGGTAGCTCATGATCGTCGCGTGAGGCACATAGTCGTCGGTCTCGGACTCCACGAGCAGCACATCCCCGGTGAATTGCGAGCACGCATGCAGCGCACGATTGCTGTCGGCGCGTACCAGCGTGTTGCGGTAATCGCGCAAATCAGCCTTGTCCAGTTCACGCTTGGGCGTATGCCATTGATCGTCGCGATACAGCGCCGGCACCCGCAGCGCCAGCCAGCGCACCGGGCGCAATGAAGTCAGTATCGAGGCCAGATAACCGCCATAACTGGTGCCGACCACCGCAATGGCGGAGGTGTCGAGCGCCGGGTGGGCGAGCAAGCGGTCGTATGCCGCCAGCAGGTCGCGCAGGTTGTCTTCGCGCGTTACGCGAGTAAGCGGGATGCCGGTGCCGCCGGTGTGCCCGCGCAAGTCGAACGTCAGGCACACGCATCCCAGACCGGCGATGCCTTTGGCCCGCTCCAGGTCCCGCTCCTGGCTGCCGCCCCAACCGTGCACAAACAACACGCCGGGGACTTTCGATTTGGGGCTCAGAAAGGTCCCGCTCATCTGTTCATCGTCGATGTCGATCTGAATGGTTTCGCTTCTAGCCGTCATAGGATTTGACCGTCACGTACTTGAGAAGAAAGTCACTGTTTTCCGCGGGCCCGCGATACACCTCAATGGCGTCCGGCGGCAGCGGTTGGTCGATGTAGGTTTCCACTGAAGACACGCGAATCGCGCGCATCCCCGGGTTGTTGACGAAGCTCTGCAACGCGGCCACTTCGGCGCTGCTGGCACCGCCCATGCGCCAGGACTGTTCGAGCACGCCGCTGCGCTGTTTGCCACTGCTGTCCAGGCCTTGGGCGATGTCATAGTTGCGGCGCGAGGCGTAAAAACCGGGATAGGCCTCGTCCGCGGCGCTGTCGAACACTTGCGCTTGCCGGATCGCCAGTTGCACATCGTCAGGCAGGTCCAGTTTCAGCAGGTCTTCGTAATACCCCTGCACCACCAGCAGATTGGAACCTCCATAAACCTGCTCGCCCTGACCGTCTTCGGTCAAGTATTGATCACCGCAATAACTCAGCACCTTATCGCCGATAAAACTCTGGCCAACACTGTGGGTGACGACGTTGTCGAGATCCTGTTCAAGCACCACGCCTTCGCTGAACAGTGCCCTGGCATCGGGGCGAGCCAGAACGGCGTCGAACTGGTCGAGGCTTTTGATCACTTCCTGCCCACGTCCGGCGCAGGCATGAATCGGCTTGATGCGGATCGGGCCGGTGTAAAGCAAATGCTCTGCGGCCGGCCGCGCATCGTCGAGCGAGAACACGCTGAGGCCATCGAGCACGACGTTGCGCACACGTTCGGAAAACAACGGAGACCAGCCTTGCGGGGCGTGCGCATGTTTATTGCGCAACCCGTGGCTGATGGCTTTGGTGCAGATGAAATCGTGGTCGACATAACCGCCCCACAGATCCTCCGGCCCCGTGACGCCCATTGCCCGGGCGGCAGCGACGCCGACCAGGGTCTGGGTCGGCAAGAGATAAAGATCTCGACCGTTGTGAAGTCCGGGATCGTAGCTGCCACCGAACTTGAGCCCCAGGATGTGCGCCAGCCAACGGGCCAGCGCGTGATTGGTGTCGACTTCGTGCTGGGGCGCCTCGGGGAGGACCGAGTGGGCGACTACCAGTTTCTTGCGGTTTGTTGGGGTCATGCGTCCCCCTTCAATCGGCTTTTGATGAATGTAGTTGAAGGGGTGCAGAGATCAAGCCATTGAGGGTTGGATAGAAACGGGTTTCTAATCAGGCAGTTGCTGTGAAGGTGATGGCACTGAGCCTGTTTTATTCTGCACGAAGGGTTTCTCTACCCCTGCATTTTGCACGATCCAGGCCTTGCACTGAGCCAATGCGGGAGAGAGCCTGCTCGCGAATTCGGCGTGGGTCAGCCTGCATCTAAGTCACTGACATTGCGCCTTCGCGAGCAGGCTCGCTCCCACATTTGGCTTGGCGGTGATCTGGCTACCGCGTGACAGCTGCACCCGGCGTCACGCCAAACCGCGCCCGGTAATCACTTGGCGCCAGCCCGGTGATTTTCTTGAAGGTCGCGCGAAACGCACTGGGGTCTTGATAACCCACGGTCCACGCAATGTGATCGATGGTGCCGTTGGTGAATTCAAGCATTTCCCGAGCCTTGCCGACCCGCAGATGCTGGCAGTACTCGGTGGGTTTCAACCCGGTCGCTGCACGGAAACGGCGCAGGAACGTGCGCTCTTCCAGCCCCGCCCGCTCGGCCATCGCCGTCAGCGATACATCGGTGGCCCCGGTGCTTTGCAGCCAGTGCTGAACCTTGAGAATCGAAGCATCCCCGTGGCTGAGAATCGGTGAAAAATTGCTGCCGCACTCACTCGCGCTGTCGCTGTGTTCCACCACCAGAAAACGCGCGGTGCCGGTGGCAATGCTCGGGCCAAGCAGGCGGTCGACCAGGCGCAATCCCAACTCGGACCAGGCCATCAACCCGGCGGTGGTGATCAGGTCGCCGTCGTCGACGATAGGGGTATCGGCCTTGAGCTTGATGGCCGGGTAACGCTCGGCGAAGGTTTTGGCCGAGGTCCAGTGAGTGGTGGCGCTGCGGCCGTCGAGCAAGCCGCTTTCCGCCAGTAGAATCGAGCCCACGCAGACGCCGCCGAGGGTCGCGCCCCGGGCGTGTTGCTGACGCATCCAGTGGATCAACGCCTGCGGTGCCTGACCTTCGGAAAATCCGGCAATCGATGGCGGAATCAACACCGCCACCAAGGCGCGGTCGGGCCCGGGATGACTGTCGTACACCCGCTCGGGCGCCTGCTCGCCATCAACTTGCCAATGGCTGACCCGCAGCAGCGGCAATTGCGCAGCCTGATGCTCGGCGGCAATCCGGTTCGCCACCCCGAACAGGTCCGTCAACCCGTGCACCGCCGCCATCTGCGCGCCGGGATAAATCAGCACGCCGAGTTCGACGATTGCCCTTTCTGCGTCCATTGTCAGTTTTCCCCCTTCTATTGTCGGTGCGGCCAATCCTCGGAAGGCCTGCCACAGACAATACTTCTTTCCACGCCCAACCCACACATCTCGAGGAATCAGGCATGGCCAAGCAAGCACTCATCGTAGTCGATATCCAAAACGACTACTTCCCTCAAGGCAAGTGGCCGCTGGTCGGCGCCGACGCTGCCGCCGACAACGCCGCCCGTCTGCTCAAAGCGTTTCGCGACGCGGGTGATTCGGTGGTGCACATCCGCCACGAATTCACCTCCGAAGAAGCCCCCTTCTTCACCCCGGGTTCCGAAGGCGCGAAGCTGCACCCCAAAGTTCTGAACCGTGCCGAAGAGCCGGTGGTGCTCAAGCACTTCGTCAACTCGTTTCGTGAAACCGAACTGAAATCGATCCTCGACGAGCAAGGCATCAAGGAATTGGTGGTTGTTGGCAGCATGAGCCACATGTGTGTGGACGGCATCACCCGCGCCGCCGCGGACTTTGGCTACACCGTCACGGTGATCCACGACGCCTGCGCCTCACGCGATCTGGAATTCAACGGCGTTGCGGTGCCCGCCGCCCACGTTCACGCCGCCTTCATGTCGGCCCTGGGTTTCGCCTATGCGAGCGTGATTTCCACTGATGAATTCCTGGCGGCTAACCACTAACCACATAACGTATTGATCAAATTCCAAAAAGGGCCCGCCGCGTTTTAGCGCTGCGGGCCTTTTTCATGGAGCGGAAAATGTATGACAAAAAATCTCACGCGTGAGCTATTGAGCGTGGCAAAAATTGCCTGTAGTGTTTCTCACGCGTGAGTTTTTCACAACGAGGTCAGCCCCATGAAAAGCAGCTCTCCATCGAGTCCTCCCACAGGGCCCGATACCGATTCGGCAAGCCGCAAGGGAGAGCGCTCCAAACCGTCCGCGAAAAAACCATCGAGCTTTTACATGAAGCAGATGCGCGCGGGCCTGGGTGCCGCCGGTTATGTGAAACACGAGACTTGGGTGCTTCCCGAAAACCGAAGCCTGCTCAAGCAGATGGAGAAACAGCTTCGCCAACCGATTCTGGCTGGCTCATTCATGTCGGAGAATTACATGAGCGCAGGTACAAACTGGAACATCGACCGCCTCTTCAGCGCCCTTCAAGCCCTGGACGAAGTGGTTTCAAACGACATCACGCTTTCTCTCGTTCAAGGCTCCGAGTCCAGCATCAAGCTGGAAATGAACGACTTCGGTGGCTTGCCGATTTACATCGCGGTGGTGGGCGAACAGATCATCGTCGACACCGTTCTGGTCGACATCGAGTCCATCAATGACGTACCGGCCTTCAATGACGCCGTGCTGCGCAGCCGGGAGATGTTCCCGCTGTCCTCGATCGGTATCGAGTCCATGCCGAACGGGCAGATTGTCTACAACATGTTCGGCGCTCTGAGCTCCGACTCCAGCCTGACGAACATCGTGACCGAGGTCAAAACCCTGGTCGACAACGTCCAGCGCGCCAGCGAAGCCTTCGAACGTTTCTTCAATTAATTATTCGGGAACAGGAAATATCCAATGACTCAGTCCATCTGGAGCAAATTGTTCACCGCGCTGCGTGGCGGTGCCAACGAAGTCGGCGAATCGATCGTCGACCAACAGGCCCTGCGCATCCTCGATCAGGAAATTCGCGATGCGGACAGCGCCCTGGCCAACGCCAAGCGTGAGCTCGTCACCATCATGGCCAAGCACAAACTGTCGGCTGACCGCGTCAGCGAGTACAACGCCAAGATCAAGGACCTGGAATCCAAGGCTCTGGCCGCCATCCAGGCCAACCGTGAAGACCTGGCCCTGGAAGTGGCCGAAGCCATTTCGACCCTGACCAACGAGCTGGACGTCGAGCAAAAGCAGGCCACCGAGTTTGGTGGTTACGCTGAAAACATGCGCAAAGACATCACCAAGGCTGAAAGCCGCATCAAAAGCCTGCGCCAGCAAGTGGACATGGCCAAGGCGCGCGAAAGCGTACAGAAAGCCCAGGTCAGCGCTTCGATTGCCAGTGGCGGCGCCAACGGCAAGCTGGAAACCGCCGTCGGTACGCTGAACCGTTTGCAGGCCAAGCAGCAGCAACGTGCCGCTGAACTGGAAGCCCAGGACCAATTGGCCGATGCGTCGACGGGCACTGACCTGGAACGCAAACTGCGCGATGCCGGCATCACCCCGGACGCAGGCAGCGCCAATGCGATCCTGGAGCGCCTGAAGCAAAAATCGGCCGAATAACCGACTCTCGAGTCGAACGCATAACCTGTGGGAACTAGCCTGCTAGCGATTGCGGTTTGTCAGAAAACATTGATGTCGACTGACACTCCCCCTTCACGAGCAGGCTCGCTCCCACATGGAATGCGCTGAACTGACAGACATTCAACTGTCGAGGTCAAGGATGGATGCCCTGAAGGGTTTCAAGACAATCGCAGGCCTGGCGCTCTTCATGGTCGCGTTGCAACTGTTCAACGTCGCGACCGGCTACAGCCTCATGGCCTTCGGTTTGATCCCGAGAACCGTGCACGGTCTGCTCGGCATCATCACCTCGCCTTTCCTGCACGCTTCCTTTGCGCACCTGAGCGCGAACCTGATTGCCTTTTTGATTCTGGGTACCCTGGTCATCATCGAAGGACTCAACCGGTTCATTGCGGTCAGCGCGATCATTATTCTGCTGGGCGGCGCGCTGGTCTGGCTGTTCGGCTTTGCCGGCGTACACATCGGCGCCAGCGGCTGGGTGTTCGGACTGTGGGCATACCTCTTGTCCCGCGCCTGGTTCCACAGGAGCTGGGGCAACCTGATAACAGCCGGCGTCGTGGCCCTGCTCTACGGCGGTCTGATTTTTGGCTTCCTGCCTCGCCAGGGTGTTTCCTTCGAAGGCCATCTGTTTGGTGCACTCGCCGGATTTATTGCAGCCAAGGTACTTTTCTCGGCGCCGCGCAACAGGTTTAATGCCGCCGGTTGAACGCACTTGCGCAGTCAGACGCCGAGGCGATGACGTCGCAAGGAACAAGTACCCACGGAGTCAGGGACGAAATGTCGATTTTCCTTTTATTGCGCATGTATGCCTCGTCCCTCTTCCACCGTTTCGGCTGGGCAGGCCTGGTCATTGCCTTGGGCGTACACCTGATCACGGCGTATCTGGGCCTGGTGTTACTGGGCGAACAACACCTCACCGCGCCCGCCACGTTTACTTACTTCTATCTGACCACCACACTCACCGTCGGTTATGGCGATCTCGCGCCGCAGACAGCGGCGGGACGGATATTCGTGGCCACCTGGGTCATGCTCGGGGGCATTGCGCTGCTGACGGCAGCCATCGGCAAAACCACCAGCAGCGTCATCGATGCATGGAGAAAAGGCATGAAGGGCAAAGGCGATTTCACCGGCAAGGTCGGCCATACGGTTCTCATCGGCTGGGAAGGCGCGTCCAGCGAACGGGTCATTGAGTTGTTGCTCCAGGACGAAACCTCGAACGACAACCTGATCGTCATTTGCGATTGCACCCTTGAAGAAAACCCGATGCCGGGCAAAGCGAGCTTCATCAAAGGTGAAAGCCTGTCCTCCGTGGCCTTGTTGCTGCGCGCGGGCGTTCCCGGTGCCGAGCGCGTTCTGGTGCGAACCCATTCAGACGACCTGACCCTGGCCACCGTGCTGGCGGTCAATCAACTGCAGCCTGTCGGGCATGTGGTCGCCCACTTCAATGACAGTGAAATCGCTGCGCTCGCCAGCGCCTACGCGCCCAGCCTGGAATGCACTTCCAGCATGGCCATCGAGATGTTGGTGCGCGCCTCGCAGGATCCGGGCTCGTCAGTGGTCATCAATGAACTGCTGTGCGTGGGCCAGGGCGCCACTCAATACCTGATGAAACTGCCCGAGGCCTTTGAAGCGACGTTTGGCGATCTGTACACACGGATGAAAGAACATCACAACGCCACGCTCATCGGCTATCGCGCCAAAGGCGCCCGACAACCGTCGATCAACCCGCCCGGCGCCACACGCGTTGAGGGCGGCGAGCTCTTCTACATCGCCTCCACTCGCCTCAAGGAAATCTCCAATGGGATGGTTTAAACAGTTGATGGGGCTTGAGGCCCCGAACGCGACGACAGAGTCGAAATGGACCGCCAGCGAATCCCCGCCCGTCACCGGTCCGCTGGGCCTGGCATTGGGTAAGGGCGTGATGTTCGACACCACCCTGAAATTGTTGCTCGACGGCAACACCACGGTGACCATCCCGGGTTCGCAGCAGATCTGGAGCAACGGCACCGTCGATCTCGGGCAGTCGACCTGGCTGTCACGCTACTACATGAACGACGAAGACTACTGGCTGCAGGTGCATACCACCGGCGAAATCGCCGGACAGGTTGAGTCGGTCATCCTGTTCAA
Organism: Pseudomonas sp. SG20052; assembly: GCF_031766055.1. NCBI lineage: Bacteria > Pseudomonadati > Pseudomonadota > Gammaproteobacteria > Pseudomonadales > Pseudomonadaceae > Pseudomonas > Pseudomonas sp. SG20052. The sequence continues at coordinate 6,050,374 of NZ_CP134498.1, forward strand.
TTACCTCAGTTACATCACCATCAGCAGTGAAGCGGAGTTGCGCCGATTGGCCGGTCCGCAAAGCCTGATCGGGCTGCCGACCTACACCCACAACGGCGTCGAATACACCCGCGAATGGGGCACCGAGAATGGCCAGACAGAATTGGTAGGGCTGAGCGAACAGCTGAAAAACCCGGAGGACTCCTACGGCATCGAGCACCGTTCGATGCTGTACGCCCGCGAAACCGGCCTGACCGACCGCCGGGAATTCCTGCTGTTTTCCGTCGAGGAAGACGCCGAAGGCACCATCAGCTTGAGCACGTCGCAGGGCATTTCGCTGTACACAACCGACCTGAATACGTTCTAAAAAAGGAAGCAGTCCATGCTAGAAGCACTCTCTATCTCCTTGAACAAAGCCGCCGTGTTCGGGTTTGTTTCGTACATCCTCGGCGCCGCGGTATTGTTCGCACTGTTCCAGTTCATCTACACCCGCATCACCCCGCACAAGGAATTCGAACTGATCCGGTCCGGCAACGTAGCCGCTGCGATCGCCCTCGGCGGGGCCATCATCGGTTTCGCCATTCCGGCGAGCAACGTGATTGCGTACTCGATCAGCATCCTCGACTTCGTTGTCTGGGCGGTCATTGCAGCCCTCGTTCAATTGCTGGCATTTCTGGTGACCAGCCTGGTGCTCAAAGGCACCTCCGAGCGCATCAAGAAAGGTGAAATCGCGGCGGGCATCTACGTGGCAGCCGTGGCCATCAGCGTCGGCATGTTGAACGCCGCGTGCATGACTCCTTCCCAGAACTGATTGCGCCCGGAGATCCCGATGAAACGAAGCAAGTACGTTCAGCTTTCGCTGGCAGCGTCGGTCGCCATGGCGATATCAGGCTGCGGGCCGACGGAAAAAACCTACGCGGTGCAGAAGAAGTACAACTTCCAGTCCGTTCAGCAGTGTGCCGATGAAAAGCTCCCGGTGGACGTGTGCTCGGACGCCTACATGACGGCCATGGCCGAGCATCGCCGCATTGCGCCGGTGTACGACAGCCAGGCCGATTGCGATGCCGACTTCGTCGCCGACTGGTGCCAACAGGATTCCGCCGGCAAGTTCATCCCCAAGCTCGGCGGCTTCGAACTGACCGCTGATGGCCAGGTGACGCAATCCCAGGTGGACGCGGCCAAGGCTCAATTACCCGCCTCGGAAGCGGCGAACACGGGTGGCTCGGGCTTCTCCACCAGCAGCCTGCTGACCGGCCTGCTGATCGGCAACATGCTGAGCAGCAACCGCAACAGTTACTACTCCGAGCCGGTCTACCGCTATCGCGATGACCGCGGCAGCTACTCGAACTCGACGCTCAGCCAGCGGATTGCCAAGGGCTCGACGTTCACCAAGTCCAATCAGGCAAGGTACGGCAGCAGCAACTACGCCGACTCGGTTCGCTCTTCTACCAGCAAGCCGGTCTCCGTTGCCTCGTCCACCTCCCGTGGCGGCTTCGGCAGCAAGGCCAGCGCACGCAGCGGCTGGGGCGGCGGCGGATCGAGCAGTTAAGGAAACCTGGCCATGAAGAAGATCCATTGCGCAGAGCGTCCTGACTGGAAACAGACCGCCGAGAATCTCGGCTTTCTGTTCCACACCATCGACAACGAACCCTACTGGGATGAGAGCGCGTATTACCAGTTCTCGCTCAAGCAGATCGAGAACGATCTCGAAGACCCGAGCACCGAGATCCATGGGATGTGCATGGACCTGGTGGCCCGCGTGGTTCAGAGCGAGGAGTTGCTGGAGCGCCTGAGCATTCCCGCGCCATTCTTCGACATGGTGCGCACCTCATGGCTCGAAGGTCACCCGCACCTGTACGGGCGCATGGATTTCTCCTACAACGGCACCGGGCCCGCCAAGTTGCTGGAACTCAATTACGACACGCCGACCAGCCTGTATGAGGCGGCGGCGTTTCAGTGGGGCTGGCTGGAGCAATGCATCGAACGCGGCTTGCTGCCCAAGCATGCCGACCAGTTCAACAGCATCGACACCAAACTGCATCAGGCCTTCGCTCAATTGCAGCTCAAGCAACCCTTCTATTTTGCCTCGATGAAAGACTCGGTCGAAGACAAGGGCACTACCGACTACCTGCGGCTGGTGGCGGAAAAGGTCGGCATCGAATCACGCCACATCGATATCGAAGACATCGGCCTGACCAGTGACGGACGTTTCGTCGACCTCGAAGATCGCTGGATCCCTCACCTGTTCAAGCTGCACGCCTGGGAGTTCATCTTCCACGAGCCCTTCGGTGCAGCGATTGCCCAGAGTGATACGCAATTTTTCGAACCGGCCTGGAAATCCATCATCTCCAACAAAGGCATCCTGCCGCTGTTGTGGGAATTCAACAAAGGTCACCCGAACCTGCTCGCGGCGCACCTGGATACCGAGCCGGGCAAAGCCGTACCAAAAGGCTGGGTGCGCAAGCCGTTCTTCTCCCGGGAAGGTGCCAATATCGAGCTGCAAACTGCTGACGGCCTGATCGTGAAAGAGGACGGCCCCTACACCGATGCACCGTTTATCCTTCAGGAGTTCGCGCCGCTTCCGCAGTTCGGCGACAGCTTTACGTTGATTGGCTCCTGGGTAATCGGCGATCAGGCGGCGGGGATCGGTGTACGTGAGGACAACAGCTTGATCACCAAGGATTCGAGCCGGTTCTTGCCGCATCTGATACTCGACTGACCGCTCCATCGCCCACTAAAAAGGCCCGGTGAGGACATATCGACAGACGCCCGCAAGACTTATGGCTGAAATGCCGGATAATGGCGGCCATTCGTTTAGCCGTTATTCTGGTAATCCCCCATGGAAATCAAGGTCAACTTTCTCGACAACCTTCGACTTGAAGCCAAGTTCGACGACTTCACGGTGGTGGCCGATCAACCTATCCGCTACAAAGGCGATGGCTCGGCGCCGGGTCCGTTCGACTACTTCCTGGCGTCGTCGGCGCTATGTGCGGCGTATTTCGTGAAGTTGTACTGCGACACTCGCAGTATTCCCACCGAAAACATCCGCCTGTCGCAGAACAACATTGTTGATCCGGAAAACCGCTACAACCAGATTTTCAAGATCCAGGTCGAGTTGCCCGCGGACATCTCCGACAAGGACCGCCAAGGCATCCTGCGTTCCATCGACCGTTGCACCGTGAAAAAAGTGGTGCAAGCCGGGCCTGAGTTTGTGATCGAAGAGGTGGAAAACCTCGACGCCGATGCCCAGGCGTTGCTGATGCCTGCTTCTACCTCAGAGGCGAGCACCTATATCGCGGGCAAGGATCTGCCGCTGGAGCAGACCATCGCCAATATGTCGGCCATTCTGGCGGACCTGGGCATGAAGATTGAAATCGCCTCGTGGCGCAATATCGTGCCCAACGTGTGGTCGCTGCATATCCGCGATGCGCACTCGCCGATGTGTTTTACCAACGGCAAGGGCGCAACCAAGGAAGGCGCGCTGGCGTCGGCGTTGGGCGAGTTTATCGAGCGACTCAACTGCAACTTCTTCTACAACGACCAGTTCTGGGGCGAAGAGATCGCCAACGCGCCGTTTGTGCATTACCCGGACGAACGCTGGTTCAAGCCTGGCCGTAAAGATGAACTGCCGAGCGAAATACTCGACGCGCACTGCCTGAAGATTTACAACCGCGACGGCGAGTTGCGTGGTTCCCACCTGATCGACACCAACTCGGGCAATGAAGAACGCGGCATCTGCGCGCTGCCCTACGTGCGCCAATCGGACGGCGAAGTGGTGTATTTCCCGTCCAACCTGATTGAAAACCTGTTCCTGAGCAACGGTATGAGTGCCGGTAACACGCTGGCCGAAGCCCAGGTGCAGTGCCTGTCGGAGATCTTCGAGCGCGCGGTAAAACGCGAAATCATCGAAGGTGAATTTGCCCTGCCGGATGTGCCCGCCGATGTGCTGGCGAAGTACCCGGGAATACAGGCCGGTATTCAGGCGCTGGAAGAGCAAGGGTTCCCCGTATTGGTGAAGGATGCGTCCCTGGGGGGGGAATTCCCGGTGATGTGCGTCACGTTGATGAACCCGCGTACCGGCGGCGTGTTCGCCTCGTTCGGCGCTCACCCGAGCCTGGAAGTGGCGCTGGAACGCAGCCTGACCGAATTGCTCCAGGGCCGTAGCTTCGAAGGCCTCAACGACTTGCCCCAGCCGACGTTTGAAGGTCATGCGGTGACCGAGCCGAATAACTTCGTCGAGCACTTCATCGATTCCAGCGGCGTGGTGTCGTGGCGCTTCTTCAGTTCCAAGTCGGACTACGAATTCGTGGAGTGGGACTTCTCCGGCCAGGGTGAAAACTCGAATGCCGAGGAAGCCGCGACCTTGTTCGGCATTCTCGAAGGCATGGGCAAGGAAGTGTACATGGCGGTCTACGAGCATATCGGCGCGACGGCATGCCGCATCCTGGTCCCGGACTATTCGGAAATCTATCCCGTGGACGACCTGATTTGGGACAACACCAACAAAGCGCTGTTCTTCCGCGCCGATATCCTGAACCTGCATCGCCTGGACGACGAAGAACTGCAAGCGCTGGCTGAGCGCCTGGTGGAAAGTGAGCTGGACGACTACACCGACATCACCTCCCTGATCGGCATCGAGTTTGACGACAATACCGCTTGGGGTCAGCTGACAATCCTGGAGTTGAAACTGCTGATTTATCTCGCCTTGCAGCAATTTGAAGAGGCCAAAGAGGCGGTGGAGATGTTTCTGCAGTACAACGACAACACGGTCGAGCGCGGCTTGTTCTACCAAGCTGTCAATGCGGTGCTGGAGATGAAGCTGGACGAAGACCTGGAGCTGGAAGACTACGAGGCCAATTTCCGTCGGATGTTTGGTAACGAACGGATGGATGCAGTGATCGGCTCGGTGGACGGCAGTGTACGCTTCCATGGTTTGACGCCGACCAGCACCAAACTGGAGGGGCTCGACAGGCACCTGCGGTTGATCGAAAGCTACAAGAAACTGCACTCGGCACGGGCCAATGTGACCACGTTGGCCGGTTAACAGCGGCAACAAAAAAGCGAAGCCATATGGCTTCGCTTTTTTTTGTCTACGGTTCTGAAAAGCTGCGGATCAGAACGGGATATCGTCATCAAAGCTGTCGAAATCCGGAGCCGGTTGTGGCGCTGCCTGCTGTGGAGGCGGAGCCTGACGCGACTGCTGCGGTGCTGACTGCTGCGGGCGCGGAGCCTGCTGGCGTGGAGCCGGGGCGGACTGCTGGTAGTTATTGCCCCCGCCTTGTTGGTCGCCCTGCTGTGGACGGCCACCGAGCAGTTGCATGGTGCCTTGCATGTCGACCACGATTTCGGTGGTGTAACGCTTGATACCGTCTTTTTCCCACTCGCGGGTCTGCAGCTTGCCTTCGATGTAGACCTGCGAACCTTTACGCAGGTATTCACCGGCGATCTCGGCCACCTTGCCGAACATCGAAACACGGTGCCATTCAGTCTTCTCGACCTTCTGACCGGTTTGCTTGTCGGTCCACTGTTCGCTGGTCGCCAGACTCAGGTTGGTCACGGCGTTACCGTTAGGCAAGTAGCGAACTTCGGGATCCTGGCCGCAAGTGCCGACCAATATGACTTTGTTAACCCCACGGGCCATAACGTTCTCCTAGGCTACGCACGCTGCCCCGGCCGGGTTGTTCACCAGGCGCTCAAGGGTGGTGCGATCCAATAGTTCTGTGTCCAATTTGATGTAAATCGCCGCTTCATCAGCAACGATTACCGCATCTGTTACCCCTACGACGGCCTTCAGGCGGTCAACCAACCCCGCTTCGCGGATCGCCTCGGGCGACAGCGGCAAGCGCAGACTCGTCACGTAGGGAGGTTCACGCATGGTAACAGCAAAGGCCAGCCAAAGTGCAGCCAGGCCGGCGCATCCGAGGAATACGACCGACAAACCGCCGTGCTGGAACATCCAGCCGCCGAGGATCCCCCCCAGCGCCGAACCGAGGAACTGGCTGGTGGAATAAACCCCCATCGCCGTGCCTTTGCCGCCCGCCGGTGAAACCTTGCTGATCAGCGACGGCAACGAAGCTTCCAGCAAGTTGAACGCGGTAAAGAACACCACCGTCCCGATCACCAGAGCCCGCAGGCTGTCGCCGAACTGCCAGAAGAATAGCTCAGTGAGCATCAGCGTCAGCACTGCGCCCAATAAAACTCGTTTCATTTTGCGTTTCTTCTCGCCGTAGATAATGAACGGGATCATGGCGAAGAAGGAGATCAGCAGCGCGGTGAGGTAGACCCACCAGTGCTGCTCTTTGGGCAGCCCGGCTTTTTGCACCAGAGCCAGGGGCAATGCAACGAAGCTCGACATCAACATCGCGTGCAACACAAAAATGCCAAGGTCCAGGCGCAGCAGGTCCGGGTGCTTTAGCGTCGGCATCAGCGCCGAACGGGCGACGCCGGACTCACGGTGCTGCAACGGTCCGGTGGAACGCGGCACCATGAACATGACGATCACGATGCCGAACAGCGCCATGCCGCCCGTGGCGAGGAACAACCCCGACAGGCCGAAGGCGCGGGTCAACAGCGGCCCGACAACCATGGCCACTGCGAAGGACAGACCAATCGTCATGCCGATCATGGCCATGGCTTTGGTCCGGTGCTGCTCGCGGGTCAGGTCTGAAAGCAACGCCATCACTGCGGCGGAAATAGCCCCGGCGCCTTGCAGGATGCGTCCGGCGATGACGCCCCAGATCGAATCGGCATTGGCTGCCAGCACGCTACCGAGGGCGAAGATGATCAGCCCGAGGTAAATCACCGGACGACGGCCGATGCGGTCGGAAATGAAGCCGAAAGGAATCTGAAAGATTGCCTGGGTCAGGCCGTAAGCGCCAATCGCCAGTCCGATGAGGGCCGGGGTCGCTCCTGCCAGATCCATCCCATAGGTCGCCAGTACCGGCAACACCATGAACATGCCAAGCATACGGAAGGCGAACACAAGGGCCAGCCCGCTTGCTGCGCGGGTCTCACTGCCACTCATGCGTTCGCTGTGGGGATCGTGCATGGAAAAACCTCATGTGAACCGGCGGCGATTCTACCAGTCCCATCGATTGACGGGGTATATCGCGACGCTTTGACGCGCTCCGCTGACAGACTCTTCATGTAAGACACAACTCCGCTCGTTTGATAGTGTGCATCCATCCAGTATTTGGCCGTATACTCCTACGTTTTCGACGCCCGCCAAGCGAGGCCACTTTGGACAAGATCCTGATTCGTGGGGCCCGAACCCACAACCTGAAGAACATCGACCTGACCCTGCCACGGGACAAACTGATCGTCATCACCGGCCTGTCCGGATCCGGCAAATCGTCCCTGGCGTTTGACACGCTGTATGCCGAAGGCCAACGCCGCTATGTCGAATCACTGTCGGCCTATGCCCGGCAGTTTTTGTCGATGATGGAAAAGCCTGACGTCGACACCATCGAAGGTTTGTCGCCAGCCATTTCCATCGAACAGAAATCGACCTCGCATAACCCGCGCTCGACGGTCGGCACCATCACCGAAATCTACGACTACCTGCGCCTGCTGTACGCACGCGTGGGTATTCCACGTTGCCCGGATCACGACATTCCGCTGGAAGCGCAAACCGTCAGCCAGATGGTCGACCTGGTCCTCGCGCAACCGGAGGGCAGCAAGCTGATGCTGCTGGCCCCGGTGATTCGCGAGCGCAAAGGCGAACACCTTTCGGTCTTCGAAGAACTGCGCGCCCAGGGCTTTGTCCGGGCCCGGGTCAACGGCAGGATCTGCGAACTGGATGAGCTGCCGAAGCTGGATAAGCAAAAGAAGCACTCGATTGATGTAATAGTCGACCGCTTCAAGGTCCGCGCCGATCTGCAGCAGCGCCTGGCCGAGTCGTTCGAAACCGCGCTGAAACTGGCGGACGGGATCGCACTGGTCGCGCCGATGGACGACGAGCCCGGCGAAGAGATCATCTTCTCCGCGCGCTTCGCCTGCCCGATTTGCGGCCATGCGATCAGCGAGCTGGAACCCAAGCTGTTCTCCTTCAACAACCCTGCCGGCGCTTGCCCGACCTGCGATGGTCTGGGGGTCAAGCAGTTCTTCGACATCAAGCGTCTGGTGAATGGCGAGTTGACGCTGGCCGAGGGCGCTATTCGCGGCTGGGACAGGCGCAACGTCTATTACTTCCAGATGCTCGGGTCGCTGGCTTCGCACTACAAGTTCAGCCTGGAAGTGCCGTTCAACGACCTTTCGGCGGATCAGCAGAAATTCATTCTGCATGGCAGCGGTTCGCAAAACGTCGACTTCAAGTACCTGAACGACCGCGGCGATATCGTCAAACGCTCGCACCCGTTCGAAGGCATCGTGCCGAACCTGGAACGCCGCTATCGCGAAACCGAGTCGGCTTCAGTGCGTGAAGAGCTGGCCAAGTTCCTCAGCACCCAGCCCTGCCCGGATTGCCGTGGCACGCGCTTGCGTCGAGAGGCGCGGCACGTCTGGGTGGGCGAGAAGACGCTGCCGGCGGTGACCAATCTGCCGATTGGCGATGCTTGCGAGTATTTCGGCATACTGAAGCTCACGGGCCGTCGCGGTGAAATTGCCGACAAGATTCTCAAGGAAATCCGCGAGCGCCTGCAGTTCCTGGTCAACGTAGGCCTCGACTATCTTTCGCTGGATCGCAGCGCCGACACGTTGTCCGGCGGTGAAGCTCAGCGGATTCGCCTGGCCAGCCAGATTGGCGCCGGCCTGGTGGGGGTTCTGTACATCCTCGATGAGCCGTCGATCGGTCTGCATCAACGTGATAACGATCGGTTGCTCGGCACACTCAAGCACCTGCGCGACATCGGCAACACGGTGATCGTGGTCGAGCATGACGAAGACGCTATTCGCCTGGCCGACTACGTGGTGGACATCGGGCCGGGCGCGGGGGTCCACGGTGGGCATATTGTTGCCGAAGGGACGCCGGCCGAAGTGATGGCGCATCCTGATTCGTTGACCGGCAAGTACCTGTCGGGTCGAGTAAAGATTGCCGTTCCAGCCAAACGCACACCGCGCAACAAGAAGTTGTCACTGTCGCTCAAGGGCGCTCGCGGTAACAACTTGCGCAATGTCGACCTGGACATTCCGATAGGTCTGTTGACGTGCGTGACCGGTGTGTCCGGCTCGGGCAAATCGACGCTGATCAACAATACGCTGTTTCCCTTGAGCGCTACGGCACTCAACGGTGCAACGACGCTTGAGGCGGCCGCCCACGACAGCATCAAGGGACTGGAGCATCTGGATAAGGTCGTCGATATCGACCAGAGCCCTATCGGCCGAACGCCGCGCTCCAATCCGGCGACCTACACCGGGCTGTTCACGCCGATTCGCGAACTGTTCGCCGGCGTACCGGAATCACGCTCACGCGGTTATGGTCCGGGACGCTTCTCCTTCAACGTGAAGGGCGGACGCTGCGAAGCGTGTCAGGGCGATGGCCTGATCAAGGTGGAAATGCACTTCCTGCCGGACATCTATGTCCCGTGCGACGTCTGCAAGAGTAAGCGTTACAACCGCGAGACACTGGAAATCAAGTACAAAGGCAAGAGCATCCACGAAACCCTCGAGATGACCATCGAGGAAGCGCGGGTGTTCTTTGACGCGGTTCCTGCGCTAGCGCGCAAGCTTCAGACATTGATGGACGTAGGTCTGTCCTACATCAAGCTGGGGCAATCGGCGACGACGTTGTCGGGCGGTGAAGCCCAAAGGGTGAAGCTCTCCCGTGAACTGTCCAAGCGCGATACCGGCAAGACGCTGTACATCCTCGACGAACCAACCACCGGCTTGCACTTCGCGGATATTCAGCAATTGCTCGACGTACTGCATCGACTGCGCGACCACGGCAACACTGTGGTGGTGATCGAGCACAACCTGGACGTGATCAAGACCGCCGACTGGTTGGTGGACCTGGGGCCGGAAGGCGGCTCCAAGGGCGGCCAGATCATTGCGGTTGGTACCCCGGAGGAAGTGTCCGAGATGAAGCAATCTCACACCGGCTTCTACCTCAAGCCGCTGCTGGCTCGCGACAAGGCCTGAATCGGGCCCACGAAAAAGCCCCTGTCACTTCATCGGTGACAGGGGCTTTTTTGTATAGGGAGCAATCAGGCGTGAGATTGCAGGTAGTTCTCAAGACCGATCAACTTGATCAGACCCATCTGCTTTTCAAGCCAGTAGGTGTGGTCTTCTTCAGTGTCATGCAATTGAACCCGCAGCATCTCGCGGCTGACATAGTCCTGGTGTTGCTCGCAGAGTTTGATGCCCTTGCAGAGCGCGGCGCGGACTTTATATTCAAGTCGCAGGTCAGCGGCGAGCATGTCCGGCACAGTGGTGCCTACATCAAGGTCGTCCGGACGCATGCGCGGCGTGCCTTCGAGCATCAGAATCCGACGCATCAGGGCATCAGCGTGCCCGGCCTCTTCTTCCATCTCGTGGTTGATGCGTTCGTAGAGCTTGGTGAAACCCCAGTCCTCATACATCCGCGAATGGACGAAATACTGATCACGCGCCGCCAGTTCGCCGGTCAGCAACGTGTTGAGGTAATCGATTACGTCTGGGTGCCCTTGCATCGCCCTACATCTCCCTGCATGAAAGTCTGTAGTTTGAACCAAGGCGACTGTTTGGTCACTCCGTTTACGCGATAAAAGCGAAGATATTCTGAGAAAAGTGGTTCAAATAACGCAAAAACCGCCCAAATGAGGGCGGTTCTGCTTCTCGTTTAGACTTCGTTAAGCTGTACACCCAACGCCCTTGCAATTGCTTCTCCATACGCCGGATCGGCCTTGAAGAAGTGCTGCAATTGACGATCAATCACATCACCGGAAACGCCGGCCATGGCTCCGGCAATGTTGTTGGTCAGCAGCGCTTTCTGCTCGTCACTCATGAGTCGGAACAGAGCACCTGCATGGCTGTAGTAGTCGGAGTCTTCACGATGATCGTAACGATCAGCGGCACCGCTCAATGCCAACGGTGGCTCAGCGTAGCGAGGCGCTTGTTTCGGCGAATCGACGTAGCTGTTCGGCTCATAGTTAGGTGCTGCACCGCCATTGCTGCCGAATGCCATCGAACCATCACGCTGATAGCTATTCACCGGGCTGCGGGGCGCATTCACCGGTAGTTGCTGATGATTGGTGCCAATGCGGTAGCGGTGCGCGTCGGCATAAGCGAACACGCGGCCCTGGAGCATGCGGTCCGGAGAAAGACCAACGCCCGGGACCATGTTGCTCGGGCCGAATGCCGCTTGCTCGACTTCGGCAAAGTAGTTTTGCGGATTGCGATTGAGCTCCAGCTCGCCGACTTCGATCAGCGGAAACTCTTTCTGCGACCAGGTTTTGGTCACATCGAACGGGTTCTCATAGTGCGCCGCGGCCTGAGCCTCGGTCATGATCTGAATGCACACACGCCATTTCGGGAAGTCACCGCGCTCAATCGCCCCGAACAGGTCACGCTGCGCGTAATCCGGATCGGTACCGGCCAAACGTGCCGCTTCTGCAGGCGCCAGGTTTTTGATGCCTTGCTGAGTCTTGTAGTGCCACTTCACCCAGTGCCGCTCGCCATTGGCGTTGATCAAGCTGTAGGTGTGGCTACCAAAGCCGTGCATGTGACGATAGCCGTCAGGAATGCCACGGTCGGAGAACAGAATAGTGACCTGGTGCAGCGCCTCAGGCGAGTGCGACCAGAAGTCCCACATCATCTGCGCACTTTTCAGATTGCTCTGCGGCAGACGCTTTTGGGTGTGGATAAAGTCCGGAAATTTCAACGGATCACGGATGAAGAACACGGGCGTGTTGTTGCCGACGATATCCCAGTTACCTTCCTCGGTGTAGAACTTCAGGGCAAAGCCACGCGGATCGCGCTCGGTATCGGCCGAACCCCGTTCGCCGCCAACCGTAGAAAAGCGCAGGAACGTCGGAGTTTGTTTGCCGACCGATTCAAACAGTTTGGCGCTGGTGTACGGGGTGATGTCGCGAGTGACAGTAAACGTGCCGTAAGCACCCGAGCCCTTGGCGTGTACACGGCGCTCAGGGATGTTCTCGCGATTGAAGTGGGCAAGCTTTTCGATCAGGTGAAAGTCGTCGAGCAGCAGCGGGCCACGAGGGCCGGCGGAACGGGAATTCTGGTTGTCGGCGACAGGAGCGCCACTGGCGGTGGTCAGCGTTTTATTTTGACTCATGCGATCTCTTCCTCTGTCAGTCTTTAACTGCCGGCTAATCGGCTGAGGGGGAGTATTGATCAGGAACGTTACAGCTACAAATTCATTGCGTTGCGACTATCGATAGAAAATTACTAATTACCTTTCTATTCATGCATTGATGGCAATGCTTTTCGAGCGCGCACAAAAAACCGGGCACTAGGCCCGGTTCTTCGTTTCAGACTGACGTCTTACTCAGCGGATACAGCTTCACCACCGGCAGGACGATCAACCAACTCGACATACGCCATAGGCGCGTTGTCGCCAGTGCGGAAACCGCACTTGAGGATGCGCAGGTAGCCACCCTCACGGGTAGCGTAACGCTTGCCCAGGTCGTTGAAGAGCTTACCAACGATAGCTTTCGAACGAGTACGGTCGAAAGCCAGACGGCGGTTAGCCAGGCTGTCTGTCTTGGCCAAAGTGATCAGCGGCTCAGCAACGCGACGCAGTTCTTTAGCTTTTGGCAGTGTAGTTTTGATCAGCTCGTGCTCGAACAGCGACACCGCCATGTTTTGAAACATGGCCTTGCGGTGCGAGCTGGTGCGGCTCAGGTGACGACCACTTTTACGATGACGCATGGTTCATTCCTTACCAAACACAACGTTCGGTGATTACGACGATCAGGCAGTCGCCTTGTCGTCCTTCTTAAGACTTGCAGGCGGCCAGTTGTCGAGGCGCATGCCGAGGGACAGACCGCGGGAGGCCAGAACGTCCTTGATTTCAGTCAAGGATTTCTTGCCAAGGTTCGGAGTCTTCAACAGCTCTACTTCGGTACGCTGAATCAGGTCACCGATGTAGTAGATGTTTTCCGCCTTAAGGCAGTTAGCCGAACGTACAGTCAGTTCCAGATCGTCAACCGGGCGAAGCAGGATCGGATCGATCTCGTCTTCCTGCTCGATAACCACTGGCTCACTGTCACCTTTGAGGTCGACGAACGCAGCCAGCTGCTGTTGCAGAATGGTTGCAGCGCGGCGGATAGCCTCTTCAGGATCCAGGGTACCGTTGGTTTCCAGATCAATAACCAGCTTGTCCAGGTTAGTACGCTGCTCGACACGGGCGTTTTCCACCACGTATGCGATACGGCGAACCGGGCTGAACGAAGAGTCAAGCTGCAAGCGACCGATGCTGCGGCTTTCGTCTTCATCGCTCTGACGCGAGTCTGCCGGTTCATAACCACGACCACGAGCTACGGTGAGCTTCATGTTCAGGGCGCCGTTAGACGCCAGGTTAGCGATTACGTGATCGGGGTTAACGATCTCGACATCATGATCCAGCTGAATATCGGCAGCGGTAACCACCCCCGAACCCTTCTTCGACAAGGTCAGCGTAACTTCGTCACGACCGTGCAGCTTGATAGCCAGACCTTTAAGGTTCAACAGGATTTCAATTACGTCTTCCTGTACGCCTTCGATGGCGCTGTACTCATGGAGCACACCGTCAATCTCGGCCTCGACTACTGCACAGCCGGGCATTGAGGACAACAGGATGCGTCGCAGCGCGTTGCCCAGGGTGTGGCCGAAACCACGCTCGAGAGGCTCGAGAGTGATCTTGGCGCGGGTTGGACTGACAACCTGCACATCAATATGGCGGGGTGTCAGGAACTCATTTACCGAAATCTGCATGGATGCACCTATTTTCTAGCCCTTACTTGGAGTAGAGCTCGACAATCAGGCTTTCGTTGATGTCGGCGGACAGATCACTGCGAGCAGGAACGTTCTTGAAAACGCCCGACTTCTTCTCAGTGTCTACTTCTACCCATTCTACGCGGCCACGTTGGGCACACAGATCGAGAGCTTGGACAATGCGAAGTTGGTTCTTTGCTTTCTCGCGAATCGCGACCACGTCACCAGCACGAACCTGGTAGGACGGTACGTTTACGGTCTGACCGTTAACGCTGACGGATTTGTGCGATACCAGCTGACGGGATTCGGCACGAGTAGAGCCAAAACCCATACGGTATACAACGTTGTCCAGACGGCATTCGAGCAGTTGCAGCAGGTTTTCACCGGTTGCACCTTTCTTGCCAGCAGCTTCTTTGTAGTAGCCGCTGAATTGACGCTCGAGAACGCCGTAGATACGACGGACCTTCTGCTTTTCACGCAGTTGGGTGCCGTAATCGGACTGGCGACCGCGGCGTTGGCCGTGGATACCAGGTGCTGCTTCGATGTTGCACTTCGATTCGATCGCGCGCACGCCGCTCTTCAGAAAGAGATCGGTGCCTTCGCGACGAGCGAGTTTGCATTTTGGACCAATGTAACGAGCCATTCTTTACAATCTCCTGGATTACACGCGGCGCTTCTTCGGCGGACGGCACCCGTTGTGCGGGATTGGCGTCACGTCGGTGATGCTGGCGATCTTGTAGCCACAGCCGTTCAAAGCGCGGACTGCAGATTCACGACCTGGGCCTGGACCTTTGACGTTAACGTCGAGGTTTTTCAGACCGTATTCCAGCGCAGCTTGACCAGCACGTTCAGCAGCTACTTGAGCAGCAAACGGGGTGGACTTGCGGGAACCGCGGAAACCCGAACCACCGGAGGTAGCCCAGGAAAGAGCGTTGCCTTGACGGTCGGTGATGGTCACGATTGTGTTGTTAAAAGATGCATGGATGTGGGCGATGCCATCAACCACTGTCTTTTTAACTTTTTTACGAGGACGAGCAGCAGGTTTAGCCATGATTAATTTCCTGTCGATTCGCTGGGGCGATTACTTGCGGATCGGCTTACGCGGACCTTTACGGGTACGCGCGTTAGTCTTGGTACGCTGACCGCGCACTGGAAGACCACGACGATGACGCAGACCGCGATAGCAACCGAGGTCCATCAAACGCTTGATTTTCATGTTGATTTCGCGACGCAGGTCACCTTCAGTGGTGAACTTCGCCACTTCGCCACGCAGCTGTTCAATCTGCTCGTCGCTCAGATCCTTGATCTTTGCGGCTGGGTTTACCCCAGTCACTGCACAGATCTTCTGCGCAGTAGTGCGACCAACACCATAGATGTAGGTCAGCGAGATAACAGTATGCTTGTTATCTGGAATGTTAACGCCTGCAATACGGGCCATTCAGTGGGACTCCAATTGACAGCTACCTACGCCCCGGAAGCCAAGAAATAGGGCGCGAGATAATATCGCTGTAATAACAAATAATCAACCCGGTAGCGCACTAGCTACCGGGCTTGAAGCACAATCACACTCAGCCTTGGCGCTGTTTGTGACGCGGTTCCGCGCTGCAAATTACTCGAACAACACCTTCGCGGCGAATAATCTTGCAGTTGCGGCACAGCTTTTTCACCGATGCACGAACTTTCATCACCAACTCCTCGAACCTTATGGGTACTCAGCGCAACATGCCGCTGCCGTAACCCTTCAGGTTGGCTTTCTTCATCAGGGATTCGTACTGGTGCGAAACGAGGTGCGATTGTACTTGGGACATGAAGTCCATCACAACCACGACGACGATCAGCAACGAGGTCCCGCCAAGGTAGAACGGAACGTTTGCTGCAACCACCAGGAACTGGGGCAACAGGCATACGGCCGTCATATATAGAGCACCGAACAGGGTCAAACGAGTCAGAACGCCATCAATGTAGCGCGCAGACTGCTCACCTGGACGGATGCCCGGAATAAAGGCACCGGACTTCTTCAGGTTTTCCGCTACGTCTTTCGGATTGAACATCAACGCCGTATAGAAGAAGCAGAAGAAAATAATCCCTGCACTAAACAGCAGAATATTCAACGGCTGACCAGGAGCGATCGACTGCGAGATGTCCTGCAGCCAGCCCATACCTTCAGACTGACCGAACCAGGTACCCAACGAAGCCGGGAACAGCAAAATGCTGCTCGCGAAAATGGCCGGAATAACACCGGCCATGTTCACCTTCAACGGCAAGTGGCTAGTCTGCGCAGCAAAGACCTTACGACCCTGCTGACGCTTGGCGTAATGAACAGCAATACGACGCTGACCACGCTCAATGAACACCACAAAACCGATAATCGCTACTGCCAGCAAACCGATGGCAACCAAGGCAAAAATGTTGATATCACCCTGACGCGCAGACTCGAAAGACTGCCCGATCGCTCTCGGAAGACCGGCGACGATACCTGCGAAAATCAACATCGAGATACCGTTGCCAACACCACGCTCAGTAATCTGCTCACCCAGCCACATCATGAACATCGCACCAGCCACAAACGTGGATACCGCGACGAAATGGAAGCCAAAGTCACCAGTGAACGCAACGCCCTGCCCCGCCAGACCAATGGACATGCCAATTGCCTGAACGAGAGCGAGGACGACAGTGCCGTAGCGGGTGTACTGGGCAATCTTGCGACGCCCAGCTTCACCTTCCTTCTTCAACTGCTCCAGCTGCGGGCTGACGGCTGTCATCAGTTGCATGATGATCGATGCCGAAATGTACGGCATGATCCCCAGTGCAAAGATACTCATCCGCTCCAGCGCGCCGCCGGAAAACATGTTGAACAAGCTAAGAATGGTCCCCTCATTCTGTCGAAACAGGTCCGCGAGTCGGTCCGGGTTGATACCTGGAACCGGGATGTGTGCGCCTATTCGGTAGACGATAATCGCCAGGAACAGAAAACGCAGACGAGCCCAGAGTTCAGACATACCGCCTTTGCCGAGCGCAGAGAGAGCACCTTGCTTAGCCATTTATTCCTCGAACTTGCCGCCAGCTGCTTCGATAGCCGAACGCGCACCTTTGGTGGCGCCGATTCCCTTTCCGATGGTAACAGCGCGAGTAACTTCCCCGGACAGCATGATTTTCACACGCTGTACGTTGACGTTGATCACGTTGGCATCTTTCAGGGACTGCACAGTGACGATGTCGCCTTCCACTTTAGCCAGCTCGGACAGACGCACTTCTGCGCGGTCCATGGCCTTCAGGGAAACGAAACCGAACTTAGGCAGGCGACGATGCAGCGGCTGTTGACCGCCTTCAAAGCCTGGAGCAATGGTGCCACCGGAGCGGGAGGACTGACCTTTGTGGCCACGGCCACCGGTCTTGCCCAAACCACTACCGATACCACGGCCCGGACGATGCTTTTCGCGACGGGAACCCGGCGCTGGACTCAGATCATTGAGTTTCATCGATTAACCCTCGACACGCAGCATGTAGTAAGCCTTGTTGATCATCCCGCGATTCTCGGGAGTATCAAGTACTTCTACAGTGTGACCGATGCGACGCAGACCCAGACCCTTAACGCACAGTTTGTGGTTAGGGATGCGGCCGGTCATGCTTTTGATCAGCGTAACTTTAACGGTAGCCATGATCAGAAGATCTCCTTGACGCTTTTGCCACGCTTGGCGGCAATGGATTCAGGAGACTGCATAGCTTTCAAACCTTTGAAAGTGGCGTGAACCACGTTTACCGGGTTAGTCGAGCCGTAGCACTTGGCCAGAACGTTCTGAACGCCAGCAACTTCGAGGACAGCACGCATAGCGCCGCCAGCGATGATACCGGTACCTTCAGAAGCAGGCTGCATGTACACCTTCGAAGCGCCGTGACCGGACTTCATTGCGTACTGCAGAGTGGTGCCGTTCAGATCAACTTGGATCATGTTGCGACGAGCAGCTTCCATTGCCTTCTGGATCGCAGCAGGCACTTCACGTGACTTGCCACGGCCGAAGCCAACACGCCCTTTACCATCACCTACCACGGTCAACGCGGTGAAAGTGAAGATACGGCCGCCTTTAACGGTTTTGGCTACGCGGTTAACTTGAACCAGCTTCTCAATGTAGCCTTCGTCGCGCTTTTGGTCGTTATTTGACATAACTTAGAACTCCAGCCCAGCTTCACGAGCAGCATCAGCCAGCGCCTTGACGCGGCCGTGGTACTTGAAGCCAGAGCGGTCGAAAGCCACCTGCGAGACGCCAGCGGCTTTTGCACGCGTAGCGACCAGCTGGCCAACCTTAGTGGCCGCGTCGATGTTGCCAGTGGCGCCATCACGCAGTTCTTTATCCAAAGTCGAGGCAGATGCCAGGACTTTGTTGCCGTCGGCCGAAATGACCTGGGCGTAGATGTGCTGCGACGAGCGGAACACGCAGAGACGCACGACTTCGAGTTCGTGCATTTTCAGGCGTGCTTTGCGAGCGCGACGCAGTCGAGTAACTTTTTTGTCGGTCATTTGCTATGCCCTACTTCTTCTTGGCTTCTTTACGACGGACGACTTCGTCCGCGTAGCGCACACCTTTGCCTTTGTACGGCTCTGGTGGACGGAAGTCGCGGATCTCGGCGGCCACTTGACCTACCAGCTGCTTATCGATGCCCTTGATCAGGATATCGGTCTGGCTAGGAGTCTCAGCGGTGATGCCTTCCGGCAGTTCATAATCCACTGGGTGCGAGAAGCCAAGAGCCAGGTTCAGCACTGTGCCTTTTGCTTGCGCTTTGTAACCAACACCGACCAGCTGGAGCTTACGCTCGAAGCCTTGGCTTACGCCTTGGACCATGTTGTTTACCAACGCACGAGTGGTACCAGCCATTGCGCGAGTTTGTTGATCGCCATTGCGAGCAGCGAAACGCAGCTCACCAGCTTCTTCAACGATCTCAACGGACGAATGGATGTTCAGTTCGAGAGTGCCCTTGGCACCCTTCACCGAAAGCTGTTGGCCTGCGAATTTTACTTCGACACCGGCTGGCAGCTTAACGGGGTTCTTAGCGACGCGTGACATGCTTATCCCCCCTTAGAACACAGTGCAAAGAACTTCGCCGCCGACACCGGCAGCGCGCGCAGCACGATCCGTCATCACACCTTTGTTGGTGGAGACGATAGACACACCGAGACCGCCACGAACTTTTGGCAGATCATCGACGGACTTGTACTGACGCAGGCCTGGACGGCTAACGCGCTTCACTTCCTCGATGACCGGACGGCCTTCGAAGTACTTCAGCTCGATGGACAGCAGTGGCTTGATTTCGCTGCTGATCTGATAACCCGCAATGTAACCTTCGTCCTTCAGGACTTTGGCAACAGCTACCTTCAAAGTAGAAGATGGCATGCTTACGACGGACTTTTCAGCCATCTGGGCATTACGGATTCGAGTTAGCATGTCCGCTAACGGGTCCTGCATACTCATGGGCTAGACGCTCCTAATACAAAAAAATTAGCCTTGCGGCTACTACTTGTCGCCGAGCTCATCCATGCGGAAAAAGCACGGGCTCAGGCGAGCCGGGTATTCTAGACACACCCCACAAATGAATCAAGCCCCAAAAGGGGCTTGATTCAAGTTCAAGGTCACCGGTGGTCAGGATCTTGCGATCCCGAACACCGAGACTTTGATAGTGCTTACCAGCTGGCTTTAACCAGACCAGGTACGTCACCACGCATTGCAGCTTCACGCAGTTTGTTACGGCCGAGGCCGAACTTGCGGTAAACGCCGTGTGGACGACCGGTCAGGCGGCAGCGGTTACGCATGCGCGAGGCGCTTGCGTCACGTGGCTGCTTCTGCAGAGCTACTGTAGCTTCCCAACGTGCTTCTGGACTTGCGTTCAGATCAACGATGATAGCTTTCAGTGCTGCACGCTTTTTGGCGTACTTGGCAACCGTGAGCTGACGCTTCAGCTCGCGGTTTTTCATGCTCATCTTGGCCATTTTCCTACTCCAATCAGTTGCGGAACGGGAATTTGAAAGCACGCAACAGGGCGCGACCTTCATCATCGTTCTTGGCAGTGGTGGTCAGGGTAATGTCCAGACCGCGGAGAGCATCGATCTTGTCGTAGTCGATTTCCGGGAAGATGATCTGCTCTTTTACGCCCATGCTGTAGTTACCACGACCATCGAAGGACTTGGCATTCAGGCCGCGGAAGTCGCGAACCCGAGGCAGGGAGATCGACAGCAGACGATCCAGGAATTCGTACATACGCTCACGGCGCAGAGTCACTTTGACGCCGATCGGCCAACCTTCACGGACTTTAAAGCCAGCGATGGATTTCCGAGCGTAAGTCACAACGACTTTCTGACCGGTGATCTTTTCCAGGTCGGCAACAGCGTGCTCGATGACTTTTTTGTCACCGACAGCTTCGCCCAGACCCATGTTCAGGGTGATTTTGGTAACGCGTGGAACTTCCATCACGTTCGAAAGCTTAAGTTCTTCCTTAAGCTTCGGTGCGATTTCCTTCCAGTAAATCTCTTTTAGTCGTGCCATGGTCTTCTACCTAGCAGTGTTCAAGCATCAACCGCTTTTTGGGTCGACTTGAAGACACGAATTTTCTTGCCGTCTTCTACTTTGAAACCAACGCGGTCAGCCTTGTTGGTTTCGCCGTTGAAAATGGCGACGTTAGAAGCGTCCAGTGGAGCTTCTTTTTCGACGATACCGCCTTGTACGCCCGACATCGGGTTAGGCTTGGTATGACGCTTAACCAGGTTCAGACCACCAATAACCAGACGGTTATTAGCGAGAACCTTAAGCACCTTACCGCGCTTACCTTTGTCTTTGCCGGCGATCACGATGATCTCGTCGTCACGACGAATCTTTTGCATGTCGGATCTCCTTACAGCACTTCTGGGGCGAGCGAGACGATCTTCATGAACTTCTCAGTACGAAGTTCACGGGTCACTGGCCCAAAGATACGGGTGCCGATCGGCTCTTGCTTGTTGTTCAGAAGAACAGCAGCGTTGCCATCAAAGCGGATAATGGAGCCATCAGCACGGCGTACGCCGTGACGAGTGCGGACTACAACAGCAGTCATCACTTGGCCTTTTTTCACTTTACCGCGAGGAATTGCTTCCTTGACGGTAACTTTGATGATGTCACCGATACCAGCGTAACGACGATGGGAGCCACCCAGCACCTTGATGCACATAACACGGCGAGCGCCAGAGTTATCGGCCACATCGAGCATGGATTGAGTCTGAATCATATAATTTCTCCGACCCCTAGTCCTTAGACTTCCACAGCGCGTTCGAGAACATCAACCAGCGCCCAAGACTTAGTCTTGGCCAAAGGACGAGTTTCACGAATAGTGACTTTGTCGCCGATGTGGCACTGATTGGTTTCGTCGTGCGCGTGCAGCTTAGTCGAACGCTTAACATATTTACCGTAGATCGGGTGCTTAACGCGACGCTCGATCAGAACGGTGATGGTCTTGTCCATTTTGTCGCTGACAACACGGCCAGTCAGCGTACGGACGGTTTTTTCGGCTTCAGCCATGATTACTTACCTGCCTGCTGTTTGAGCACAGTCTTCACGCGAGCGATGTCACGCTTAACTTGCCGGAGCAGGTGAGACTGCCCCAACTGGCCAGTTGCTTTCTGCATGCGCAGATTGAACTGGTCGCGCAGCAGGCCGAGCAGTTGCTCGTTAAGCTGCGGCGCGTCTTTTTCACGAAGTTCATTCGCTTTCATCACATCACCGTCCGTTTAACAAAAGCGGTGGCGAGCGGCAGCTTTGCAGCAGCCAGGGCAAAAGCCTCACGCGCCAGCTCTTCAGAAACGCCCTCGATTTCATACAGGACTTTGCCTGGCTGAATCTGGGCTACCCAGTACTCCACACTACCCTTACCTTTACCCATCCGAACTTCGAGTGGCTTTTTGGAGATAGGCTTGTCCGGGAATACACGGATCCAGATCTTGCCGCCACGTTTAACGTGACGGGTCAGAGCACGACGCGCTGACTCGATCTGACGAGCGGTGAGACGACCACGAGCTACAGACTTCAGCGCGAACTCGCCGAAGCTGACTTTGCTACCGCGCTGAGCCAGACCACGGTTGTGGCCTGTCATCTGCTTGCGGAACTTCGTACGCTTTGGTTGCAACATTTGGCGTACCCCTTACTTAGCAGCTTTTTTACGAGGCGCTGGTGCTTGTGGTTTCAGTTCTTCTTGGCGACCACCAATTACTTCGCCTTTGAAGATCCAAACCTTTACACCGATCACACCGTAAGTGGTGTGAGCTTCGTAGTTGGCATAGTCGATGTCGGCACGCAGGGTGTGCAGTGGCACACGACCTTCGCGATACCATTCAGTACGTGCGATTTCAGCACCGCCGAGACGACCGCTCACTTGGATTTTGATGCCTTTGGCACCAATGCGCATGGCGTTTTGTACAGCGCGCTTCATAGCGCGACGGAACATTACGCGACGCTCCAGCTGCTGAGCTACGCTCTGCGCAACCAACATACCGTCGAGTTCCGGCTTGCGGATTTCTTCGATATTGATGTGCACAGGCACACCCATTTGTTTGGTCAGGTCCTGACGCAGTTTCTCAACATCTTCACCTTTCTTCCCGATAACGATACCTGGACGAGCGGTGTGGATGGTGATACGTGCAGTTTGAGCCGGACGATGGATATCGATACGGCTTACGGACGCGCTTTTTAGTTTGTCTTGGAGATACTCACGCACCTTCAGATCAGCGAACAAATAGTCCGCATAAGTCCGACCGTCTGCGTACCAGACGGAGGTGTGTTCCTTGACGATTCCCAGGCGAATGCCAATGGGATGTACTTTCTGACCCATCTCTTCGACTCCGTTACTTGTCAGCAACCTTGACAGTGATATGGCAAGACCGCTTGACGATGCGATCAGCACGGCCTTTGGCACGTGGCATGATTCGCTTCAGCGAACGCCCTTCGTTGACGAAAACGGTGCTGACCTTGAGGTCATCAACGTCTGCGCCTTCGTTATGCTCGGCGTTGGCTACGGCCGACTCCAGCACTTTCTTCATGATCTCGGCGGCTTTCTTACTGCTGAAAGCCAACAGGTTGAGCGCTTCGCCCACCTTCTTCCCGCGGATCTGGTCGGCGACCAAGCGGGCTTTCTGGGCGGAGATTCGAGCGCCCGACAACTTAGCGGCTACTTCCATCGTTCCTTACCCCTTAACGCTTGGCTTTCTTGTCTGCCACGTGCCCACGATATGTGCGGGTACCGGCAAACTCGCCTAGTTTGTGGCCGACCATGTCTTCGTTCACGAGAACTGGAACATGTTGACGACCGTTATGAACTGCAATGGTCAGACCGACCATTTGTGGCAGGATCATCGAACGACGCGACCAGGTTTTAACTGGTTTGCGATCGTTCTTTTCCGCCGCCACTTCGATCTTCTTCAGTAGGTGAAGATCAATAAAAGGACCTTTTTTCAGAGAACGTGGCACTGTCGTATCCCTCTATTTACTTGCGACGACGGACGATCATTTTGTCGGTACGCTTATTACCACGAGTCTTCGCGCCCTTAGTCGGGAAGCCCCATGGCGATACCGGATGACGACCACCAGAGGTACGACCTTCACCACCACCATGTGGGTGGTCAACCGGGTTCATGGCAACACCACGAACGGTTGGGCGAACGCCACGCCAGCGTTTGGCACCAGCTTTACCCAGCGAACGCAGGCTGTGCTCGGAGTTCGAGACTTCACCCAGGGTCGCGCGGCATTCAGCCAGCACTTTACGCATCTCACCAGAACGCAGACGCAGGGTCACGTAGACACCTTCACGAGCGATCAGCTGAGCCGAAGCACCAGCGGAACGAGCGATTTGCGCGCCTTTACCTGGCTTCAATTCGATGCCGTGTACGGTGCTACCAACTGGAATGTTACGCAGTTGCAGAGCGTTGCCCGGCTTGATCGGCGCCAAAGCACCTGCGATCAGCTGGTCGCCAGCACTCACGCCTTTAGGGGCGATGATGTAGCGACGCTCGCCATCTGCGTACAGCAGCAGAGCGATGTGAGCAGTACGGTTTGGATCGTATTCGATACGCTCGACAGTGGCAGAGATGCCATCTTTGTCGTTGCGACGGAAATCGACCAGACGATAATGCTGCTTATGGCCACCACCGATGTGACGAGTGGTAATGCGACCATTGTTGTTACGACCACCAGTCTTCGATTTTTTCTCGAGCAGCGGTGCGTGAGGAGCGCCTTTATGCAGCTCCTGGTTGACCACCTTGACCACAAAACGGCGGCCAGGGGAAGTCGGTTTGCATTTAACGATTGCCATGATGCACCCCTTCCTTACTCAGCACTGCTGCTGAAATCGAGATCTTGGCCTGGCTGAAGGGAGATAACTGCCTTCTTCCAGTCATTACGCTTGCCCAGACCGCGAGCAGTGCGCTTGCTCTTACCCAGAACATTCAGGGTAGTAACACGCTCTACTTTCACGCTGAACAGGCTTTCGACGGCCTTCTTGATTTCCAGCTTGGTTGCGTCAGTTGCAACCTTGAAAACGAACTGGCCTTTCTTGTCAGCCAGAACCGTAGCCTTCTCGGAAACGTGCGGGCCAAGCAGAACTTTAAATACGCGTTCCTGGTTCATCCCAGCAGCTCCTCGAATTTCTTCACGGCCGACACGGTGATCAACACCTTGTCGTATGCGATCAGACTAACTGGATCGGAACCTTGCACATCACGTACATCAACGTGTGGCAGGTTACGAGCAGCCAGGTACAGGTTCTGATCAACTACTTCAGACACGATCAAGACGTCAGTCAGGCCCATGCCGGTCAGTTTGTTCAGCAGATCTTTGGTCTTCGGTGCATCAACAGCGAAGTCCTGAACCACAACCAGACGATCAGTACGCACCAGCTCAGCAAGGATGGAACGCATTGCTGCGCGATACATCTTCTTGTTCAGCTTCTGGGTGTGATCCTGAGGACGAGCTGCGAAAGTGGTACCGCCGCCACGCCAGATTGGGCTACGGATAGTACCGGCACGAGCACGGCCAGTACCTTTCTGACGCCATGGGCGCTTACCGCCACCACGAACGTCGGAACGGGTCTTTTGCTGCTTGCTACCTTGACGGCCGCCGGCCATGTAGGCCACGACTGCTTGGTGAACCAGCGTCTCGTTGAATTCGCCGCCAAATGTCAGTTCGGAAACTTCGATCGCTTGAGCGTCATTTACATTTAATTGCATGTCAGCTTCCCCTTAACCGCGAGCCTTGGCTGCTGGACGTACAACCAAGTTGCCGCCAGTAGCGCCAGGAACAGCGCCCTTGACCAACAACAGATTGCGTTCAGCGTCCACGCGCACTACTTCGAGGGACTGCACGGTCACGCGCTCAGCGCCCATATGACCGGACATTTTTTTGCCCTTGAATACACGACCAGGAGTCTGGCACTGGCCGATAGAGCCTGGAACGCGGTGGGACACGGAGTTACCGTGGGTATTATCTTGCCCGCGGAAGTTCCAACGCTTGATCGTACCCTGGAAGCCTTTACCCTTGGACTGACCGGTTACATCAACCAGTTGACCAGCGGCGAAGATTTCAGCGTTGATCAGATCGCCGGCCTGGTACTCGCCTTCTTCAAGGCGGAATTCCATTACGGTACGACCAGCGGCAACGTTCGCTTTAGCGAAGTGGCCAGCTTGAGCGGCTGTAACACGCGAAGCACGACGCTCGCCTACAGTGACTTGCACTGCACGATAGCCATCGGTCTCTTCAGTTTTGAACTGGGTGACGCGATTCGGCTCGATCTCAATGACCGTGACCGGAATGGAGACACCTTCTTCGGTGAAAATACGGGTCATACCGCATTTACGACCGACTACACCAATAGTCATGTTGTAAACCTCATGAGTGTACGGGGCTTTCACCCGCTATGGCCGCCCATTTCAGAGCGTTACACGACTAAGACCGAGTCTTAGCCGAGGCTGATCTGTACTTCCACACCGGCCGCCAGATCAAGCTTCATAAGAGCATCAACGGTTTTATCCGTTGGCTGGACGATGTCCAGTACGCGCTTATGAGTACGGATCTCGTACTGGTCACGCGCGTCTTTGTTGACGTGCGGGGAGACCAGAACGGTGAACCGCTCTTTACGGGTAGGCAGTGGAATTGGACCACGCACTTGAGCACCAGTACGTTTCGCGGTTTCCACGATTTCCTGGGTGGATTGGTCGATCAGGCGATGGTCAAAAGCCTTCAACCTGATACGGATTTGCTGATTTTGCATTGGATTTCAGACTCCGGCTGCTATTCCCACCGAGCGCAATACGCCCGTTAAAAGGAGGCGCAATTCTATAGACGCCCCATATAGGTGTCAACCCAATAAAAAAGCCCCCGCTAAGCGGGGGCTTTTTCAATTCATCAAAGCCAACTCGAAAAGAGCTTACTCGATGATTTTGGCTACGACGCCAGCGCCGACGGTACGACCGCCTTCACGGATAGCGAAACGCAGACCGTCTTCCATTGCGATGGTCTTGATCAGGGTGACAACCATTTTGATGTTGTCGCCCGGCATTACCATTTCAACGCCTTCCGGCAGTTCGCAGTTACCAGTCACGTCAGTAGTACGGAAGTAGAACTGTGGACGGTAGCCTTTGAAGAACGGAGTGTGACGACCGCCTTCTTCTTTGCTCAGAACGTAGACTTCAGCTTCGAACTTGGTGTGCGGCTTGACCGAACCTGGCTTAACCAGAACCTGGCCACGCTCAACGTCGTCACGCTTGGTACCGCGCAGCAGAACGCCGCAGTTCTCGCCAGCACGACCTTCGTCGAGCAGCTTACGGAACATTTCAACACCGGTGCAGGTGGTGACGGTAGTGTCACGCAGACCAACGATTTCCAGTGGATCCTGAACCTTGACGATACCGCGCTCGATACGGCCAGTTACAACAGTACCGCGACCGGAGATCGAGAATACGTCTTCGATTGGCATCAGGAACGGCTTGTCGATAACGCGAACTGGATCTGGAATGTAGCTGTCCAGAGTCTCAACCAGCTTACGAACGGCAGTGGTGCCCATTTCGTTGTCGTCTTGGCCGTTCAGAGCCATCAGAGCCGAACCGATGATGATCGGAGTGTCGTCACCTGGGAAGTCGTAAGTGCTCAGCAGGTCGCGCACTTCCATCTCAACCAGTTCCAACAGCTCAGCGTCGTCAACCATGTCAGCCTTGTTCAGGA
The DNA here is from genome assembly GCF_031766055.1 of Pseudomonas sp. SG20052. Taxonomy (NCBI): domain Bacteria; kingdom Pseudomonadati; phylum Pseudomonadota; class Gammaproteobacteria; order Pseudomonadales; family Pseudomonadaceae; genus Pseudomonas; species Pseudomonas sp. SG20052. Next base: position 6,077,424 of record NZ_CP134498.1, read on the forward strand.
AGACAACGATGTACGGAACGCCAACCTGACGGGACAGCAGGATGTGCTCACGGGTTTGTGGCATCGGACCATCAGCGGCCGAGCAAACCAGGATAGCGCCGTCCATCTGAGCAGCACCGGTGATCATGTTCTTCACGTAGTCAGCGTGACCTGGGCAGTCAACGTGAGCGTAGTGACGGATCAGCGAGTTGTATTCAACGTGCGCGGTGTTGATGGTGATACCACGAGCCTTTTCTTCCGGAGCGCTGTCGATTTTGTCGAAAGCAACAACGGCCGAACCGAAAACTTCGGAGCAGACGCGAGTCAGAGCAGCGGTCAGCGTGGTTTTACCGTGGTCGACGTGACCGATGGTGCCAACGTTGACGTGCGGGAGGGTACGGTCAAATTTTTCTTTAGCCACGACAATTAACTCCTAGCCTAAAGGGGCTGAATCAGCCTTGTTTTTTGGTAACGGTTTCGACGATGTGCGACGGAGCCGTATTGTATTTTTTGAATTCCATAGAGTAGCTTGCGCGACCTTGGGACATGGAACGGACGTCAGTTGCATAACCGAACATCTCGCCCAGCGGAACCTCAGCACGAATTACTTTGCCGGAGACCGTGTCTTCCATACCCAGGATCATGCCGCGACGACGGTTAAGGTCGCCCATCACGTCACCCATATAGTCTTCAGGTGTAACAACCTCTACCGCCATGATCGGCTCAAGCAACTCACCACCGCCCTTCTGGGCCAGTTGCTTGGTTGCCATGGAAGCAGCCACCTTAAACGCCATCTCGTTGGAGTCGACGTCGTGGTAAGAACCATCAAACACGGTAGCCTTCAGGCCGATTAGCGGATAGCCGGCCACAACGCCGTTCTTCATCTGCTCTTCGATACCCTTCTGGATAGCCGGGATGTATTCCTTAGGAACCACACCACCCACTACTTCGTTCAGGAATTGCAGACCTTCCTGACCTTCGTCAGCAGGAGCAAAACGAATCCAGCAGTGACCGAACTGGCCACGACCGCCGGACTGACGAACGAACTTGCCTTCAATTTCGCAGCTCTTCGTGATGCGCTCACGGTACGAAACTTGTGGCTTACCGATGTTGGCTTCGACGTTGAACTCACGGCGCATCCGGTCAACCAGGATGTCCAGGTGCAACTCGCCCATGCCGGAGATGATCGTTTGACCAGTCTCTTCATCAGTCTTGACGCGGAAAGATGGATCTTCCTGAGCGAGCTTGCCCAGAGCGATACCCATTTTTTCCTGGTCATCCTTGGTCTTAGGCTCTACGGCAACCGAAATAACCGGCTCCGGGAAGTCCATGCGAACCAGGATGATTGGCTTGTCAGCGTTGCACAAAGTCTCACCAGTGGTGACGTCCTTCATGCCGATCAAGGCCGCGATGTCACCAGCGCGTACTTCCTTGATTTCTTCACGGGCGTTTGCGTGCATTTGCACCATACGACCCACACGCTCTTTCTTGCCTTTAACCGAGTTGATCACGCCGTCGCCGGAGGCCAACACGCCCGAGTAAACTCGAACGAAGGTCAAGGTACCCACGAATGGGTCGGTAGCGATCTTGAACGCCAGAGCCGAGAACGGCTCGCTGTCGTCTGCGTGACGCTCCATTTCCTTGGTCTCGTCATCCGGGTCTGTACCCTTGATGGCAGGAATGTCGGAAGGAGCAGGCAGGTAGTCGATCACGGCGTCGAGAACCAGGGGAACACCCTTGTTCTTGAAGGAAGAACCGCAAACAGCCAGAACGATCTCACCAGCGATAGTACGCTGACGCAGAGCGGCCTTGATTTCCGCGTTGGTGAGTTCTTCACCTTCGAGGTACTTGTTCATCAGCTCTTCGCTGGCTTCAGCCGCAGCTTCAACCATATTGCCGCGCCATTCGTCAGCCAGTTCCTGCAGTTCTGCAGGGATAGGCTTGCGAACTGGAACCATGCCTTTGTCAGAATCATTCCAGTAAACAGCTTCCATAGCCATCAGGTCGATCTGACCCTGGAAGTTGTCTTCGGAACCGATAGCCAACTGGATTGGAACCGGGGTGTGACCCAGACGCTGTTTGATCTGACCGATCACGCGCAGGAAGTTCGCACCAGCACGGTCCATCTTGTTTACATAAACAAGACGTGGAACGCCGTACTTGTTGGCCTGACGCCATACGGTTTCCGACTGAGGCTCAACACCCGAGGTGCCGCAGAACACAACGACCGCGCCGTCGAGAACACGCAAGGAACGCTCAACTTCAATAGTGAAGTCAACGTGGCCCGGGGTGTCGATGACGTTGAAGCGATACTGGTCTTTGTGCTGCTTCTCGGAACCCTGCCAGAAGGCGGTAATAGCAGCAGAAGTAATGGTAATACCACGCTCCTGCTCCTGCACCATCCAGTCTGTGGTCGCGGCGCCGTCATGCACCTCGCCCATTTTGTGACTTTTGCCAGTGTAAAAAAGGACGCGCTCGGTGGTGGTGGTTTTACCAGCATCCACGTGAGCAACGATACCAATGTTACGGTAGCGATTAATCGGTGTAGTACGAGCCATAAAGCCCTCGCAAAATTAGTGACGCTAAAATTAGAAGCGGTAGTGCGAGAAAGCCTTGTTGGCTTCAGCCATACGGTGCACGTCTTCACGCTTCTTAACTGCAGCACCTTTGCCTTCAGCAGCGTCCAACAGTTCGCCAGCCAAACGCAGAGCCATAGACTTCTCGCCGCGCTTACGGGCGAAGTCTACCAACCAGCGCATTGCCAGAGCGTTACGACGGGACGGACGAACTTCGACCGGAACCTGGTAAGTAGCACCGCCTACACGGCGCGACTTTACTTCGACCAGCGGAGCGATGGCGTCGAGAGCTTTCTCGAAGATTTCCAGGGGATCGCTGTTCTTGCGTTCTTTAACCTTTTCCAGCGCGCCATAAACGATACGCTCGGCAACGGCTTTCTTGCCGCTTTCCATTACGTGGTTCATGAACTTGGCCAGGATCTGGCTGCCGTATTTTGGATCGTCAAGCACTTCGCGCTTGGCTGCTACGCGTCTTCTTGGCATGGATAAGCCCTCAAACGGTCTTCAGGTTCGCTCGGAATCGGTGCCCTTTCGGGACGCCTCCGACCTTACTCTTATCGACTCAGAAAAATAGAAAATCAGTTCTTACAAAAAGCCGCTACTACTTAGGCTTCTTGGTACCGTACTTCGAACGACCCTGGTTACGACCTTTAACGCCGGAAGTATCCAAAGAACCGCGTACGGTGTGGTAACGAACACCTGGCAAGTCTTTTACACGACCGCCGCGGATCAGTACCACGCTGTGCTCTTGCAGGTTGTGGCCTTCACCGCCGATGTACGAGGAAACCTCGAAACCGTTGGTCAGACGCACACGGCATACTTTACGCAGTGCCGAGTTAGGTTTTTTCGGCGTGGTGGTATACACACGGGTGCATACGCCACGACGTTGCGGGCAGTTCTGCAGCGCAGGCACGTCGGATTTCTCGACGATACGCTTACGCGGCTGACGTACCAGCTGGTTGATAGTTGCCATCTACTAGCTCCACTGTTGTCTTGCGACGCTATTGTCTTGCAAGAAAAGCAAAATGGCAGGAACGAATTCCCGCCAAATTTAGGGGTACAAGAGTCTAAAGAGGATCTTGTCCCCAGTCAAGGCAAGGCCCCGACCTCCCCGCTCATCCAACCTCGACAAATTGTCTCGATTCGATGAACGGAACGACCGGGGCCCCACACTCATTTACCGCAGAACTCAGTTACCGCTCGAGTTCAGTGCTTCGGTCAGTGCAGCTTCCACTTCACTGGCGCTAACGCGCAACGGTTTGTCAGCATCACGGCGGCGCTTGCGCTCGCTGTGATAAGCCAGACCGGTACCGGCCGGGATCAGACGACCCACGACTACGTTTTCTTTCAGGCCGCGCAGGTAATCGCGCTTGCCGGTTACCGCCGCTTCGGTCAGTACGCGAGTGGTTTCCTGGAAGGAAGCCGCCGAGATGAACGATTCGGTGGACAACGACGCCTTGGTGATACCCAGCAGCACGCGAGTGAACTTGGAAACGAATTTCTCGTCGCCAGCCAAACGCTCGTTCTCTACCAGAACGTGAGTCAATTCCATCTGGTCGCCCTTGATGAAACTGGAATCGCCGGATTCAGCGATTTCAACTTTACGCAGCATCTGACGCAGGATGGTCTCGATGTGCTTATCGTTGATCTTCACGCCTTGCAGACGATAAACGTCCTGGATCTCGTTCACGATGTACTTGGCCAGCGCACTCACACCCAGCAGACGCAGGATGTCGTGTGGATCGCTTGGGCCGTCGGAGATAACTTCGCCGCGGTTTACCTGTTCGCCTTCGAAGACGTTCAGGTGACGCCACTTCGGAATCAGCTCTTCATACGGATCGCTACCGTCGTTCGGGGTAATGACCAGACGGCGCTTGCCTTTGGTCTCTTTACCGAACGCGATGGTGCCGCTGACTTCAGCCAGAATCGAGGCTTCTTTCGGACGACGGGCTTCGAACAAGTCGGCAACACGCGGCAGACCACCGGTGATGTCACGGGTTTTCGAAGTCTCTTGCGGAATACGAGCGATAACATCACCGATCGCGATTTTCGCGCCGTCCGCTACACCGACCAGGGCGTTAGCAGGCAGGAAGTACTGAGCAATTACGTCGGTACCCGGCAGCAAGAGATCCTTGCCGTTGTCATCAACCATCTTCACAGCAGGACGGATATCTTTACCGGCAGCTGGACGGTCTTTGGCGTCGAGTACTTCAATGTTGGTCATACCGGTCAATTCGTCAGTCTGACGCTTGATCGTGATGCCTTCTTCCATGCCCACGTAGGTCACGGTACCTTTCATTTCGGTAACGATTGGGTGAGTGTGCGGATCCCACTTGGCCACGATTGCGCCAGCGTCGACCTTGTCACCTTCTTTAACCGAAATCACAGCACCGTACGGCAGCTTGTAACGCTCGCGCTCACGACCGAAGTCATCAGCGATCGCCAGCTCACCGGAACGGGACACAGCAACCAGGCAACCATCCACTCGCTCAACGTGTTTCAGGTTATGCAGACGGACGGTACCGCCATTCTTCACCTGAACGCTATCAGCTGCGGAGGTCCGGCTTGCCGCACCACCGATGTGGAACGTACGCATGGTCAGCTGGGTACCCGGCTCACCGATGGACTGGGCAGCGATAACGCCGACCGCTTCACCGATGTTCACCTGGTGACCACGAGCCAAGTCACGGCCGTAGCACTTGGCGCAAATGCCATAGCGGGTTTCGCAGCTGATCGGCGAACGCACGATCACTTCGTCGATGCTGTTCAGCTCGATGAACTCGACCCACTTCTCGTCTACCAGCGTGCCGGCAGGAACGATGATTTCTTCGGTACCTGGCTTGAACACGTCACGAGCAATGACACGACCCAATACGCGCTCGCCCAACGGCTCGACAACGTCACCGCCTTCAATGTGCGGAGTCATTACCAGGCCATGTTCGGTGCCGCAATCGATCTCGGTCACAACCAGATCCTGCGCCACGTCTACCAGACGACGAGTCAGGTAACCGGAGTTCGCAGTTTTCAACGCGGTATCCGCCAAACCTTTACGAGCACCGTGAGTGGAGATGAAGTACTGAAGTACGCTCAAACCTTCACGGAAGTTCGCAGTAATCGGCGTTTCGATGATGGAACCGTCCGGCTTGGCCATCAGGCCACGCATACCGGCGAGCTGACGGATCTGCGCAGCAGAACCCCGTGCGCCCGAGTCGGCCATCATGTACATCGAGTTGAAGGACTCTTGGTCGACTTCGACGCCATGACGGTCGATGACTTTCTCTTTCGAGAGGTTGGCCATCATCGCCTTGGAAACTTCGTCGTTCGCCTTGGACCAAAGGTCGATCACTTTGTTGTACTTCTCGCCCTGGGTTACCAGGCCGGAGGCGTACTGACTTTCGATCTCTTTCACTTCGTCGGTAGCAGCACCGATGATGCGGGCTTTTTCATCCGGGATAACGAAGTCGTTAACACCGATGGAAACGCCGGAGATGGTCGAATAAGCAAAACCGGTGTACATCAACTGGTCAGCGAAGATCACGGTCTCTTTCAAACCAACCACGCGGTAGCACTGGTTGATCAGCTTGGAGATCGCCTTTTTCTTCATCGGCTGGTTGACGACGTCGTATGACAGGCCAGGTGGAACAACCTGGAACAACAGCGCACGGCCGACAGTGGTGTCGACGATACGGGTGTTCTTGACGCTGCCACCATCACGATCGTTGACGGTTTCGTTGATCCGCACTTTGACCTTGGCGTGCAGTGCGGCTTCGCCGGCACGGAACACACGGTCAACTTCTTGCAGATCCGCGAACACACGACCTTCGCCTTTGGCGTTGATCGCTTCACGAGTCATGTAGTACAGACCCAATACAACGTCCTGCGACGGAACGATGATTGGCTCACCGTTGGCTGGCGACAGAATGTTGTTGGTCGACATCATCAACGCACGCGCTTCCAACTGGGCTTCCAGTGTCAGCGGTACGTGCACGGCCATTTGGTCGCCGTCGAAGTCGGCGTTGTACGCAGCACAGACCAGAGGGTGCAGCTGGATAGCCTTACCTTCGATCAGCACCGGTTCAAACGCCTGGATACCCAGACGGTGAAGGGTCGGTGCACGGTTGAGGAGAACCGGGTGTTCACGGATCACTTCAGCGAGAACGTCCCAAACCTCTGGCAGCTCGCGCTCGACCATCTTCTTGGCAGCTTTGATGGTGGTAGCGAGACCACGCATTTCCAGCTTGCCGAAGATGAACGGCTTGAACAGCTCGAGGGCCATTTTCTTCGGCAGACCGCACTGGTGCAGACGCAGGGTCGGACCTACGGTAATTACCGAACGACCGGAGTAGTCAACACGCTTACCGAGCAAGTTCTGACGGAAACGACCTTGCTTACCCTTGATCATGTCAGCCAGGGATTTCAGAGGACGCTTGTTCGAACCGGTGATAGCGCGGCCACGACGACCGTTGTCGAGCAGTGCATCGACAGCTTCCTGCAACATACGCTTTTCGTTGCGCACGATGATGTCCGGAGCGGACAGATCGAGCAGACGCTTCAAGCGGTTGTTACGGTTGATCACTCGACGATACAGATCGTTGAGGTCGGAAGTCGCGAAGCGACCGCCATCCAGCGGGACCAGTGGACGCAGATCTGGCGGCAGAACCGGCAGAACGGTCAGCACCATCCATTCTGGAAGGTTGCCGGAACCCTGGAAGGCTTCCATCAACTTCAAACGCTTGGACAGCTTTTTGATTTTGGTTTCGGAGTTGGTTTGCGGAATTTCTTCGCGCAGACGGCCAATCTCGTGTTCCAGGTCGATAGCGTGCAGCAGTTCACGGACAGCTTCGGCACCCATACGGGCATCGAAATCGTCGCCGAACTCTTCCAGCGCTTCGAAGTACTGCTCGTCGTTGAGCAGCTGACCTTTTTCAAGGGTGGTCATGCCTGGATCGATAACGACATAGCTCTCAAAATAGAGAACGCGTTCGATATCACGCAGGGTCATGTCCATCAGCAAGCCGATACGCGACGGCAGCGATTTCAAGAACCAGATGTGGGCAACTGGCGAGGCCAGTTCGATGTGCGCCATGCGCTCACGACGAACTTTAGCCAGCGCGACTTCAACGCCGCACTTCTCGCAGATCACGCCACGGTGCTTCAAGCGCTTGTACTTACCGCACAGGCACTCGTAATCCTTTACCGGGCCAAAGATCTTGGCGCAGAACAGGCCGTCACGTTCAGGTTTGAACGTACGGTAGTTGATGGTTTCCGGCTTTTTAACTTCACCGAACGACCACGAACGGATCATCTCAGGCGATGCCAATCCAATACGGATGGCGTCGAACTCTTCGACTTGACCCTGGTTTTTCAGCAAATTCAGTAGGTCTTTCAAGGCCTTTCCTCCTGGCGGAGCAGAGAGCGGGCAATCCTGCCCCGCTCTCGATTCGCGTCACGTGTTATTCGGTTTCCAGATCGATATCGATGCCGAGGGAACGAATTTCCTTGATCAACACGTTGAAAGACTCGGGCATGCCCGGCTCCATACGGTGATCGCCATCCACGATGTTTTTGTACATCTTGGTACGGCCGTTCACATCGTCCGACTTCACTGTGAGCATTTCTTGCAGAGTGTAAGCAGCACCGTATGCTTCCAGTGCCCAGACCTCCATCTCCCCGAAACGCTGACCACCGAACTGCGCCTTACCACCCAGCGGCTGCTGGGTAACCAGGCTGTACGAACCGGTAGAACGAGCGTGCATCTTGTCGTCTACCAAGTGGTTCAGCTTCAGCATGTACATGTAGCCAACAGTAACCGGGCGCTCGAACTTGTTGCCGGTACGGCCGTCGGTCAGCTGCATCTGGCCGCTTTCTGGCAGGTCTGCCAGTTTCAGCATGGCCTTGATTTCGCTTTCCTTGGCGCCGTCGAACACTGGAGTGGCCATTGGAACGCCGCCACGCAGGTTCTTCGCCAGATCCAGGATTTCCTGGTCGGAGAAGCTATCCAGATCTTCGTTACGACCGCCGATCTGGTTGTAGATCTCGTCGAGGAATTTACGAAGCTCAGCGACTTTGCGCTGCTCTTCGATCATCCGGTTGATCTTCTCGCCCAGACCTTTGGCCGCGAGGCCCAGGTGGGTTTCAAGGATCTGACCAACGTTCATACGCGAAGGTACGCCCAACGGGTTGAGGACGACGTCGACCGGAGTGCCATTGGCATCGTGCGGCATGTCTTCAACCGGCATGATCACGGAGACCACACCCTTGTTACCGTGACGACCGGCCATCTTGTCGCCCGGCTGGATGCGGCGACGGATTGCCAGGTAAACCTTGACGATTTTCAGCACGCCTGGAGCCAGGTCATCGCCCTGCTGCAGTTTGCGCTTCTTGTCTTCGAACTTGTCGTCCAGCAGACGGCGGCGATCAACGATGTAGGCCTGAGCCTTCTCAAGCTGCTCGTTCAGAGCATCTTCAGCCATGCGCAGTTTGAACCACTGACCATGCTCAAGACCGTCGAGAACTTCGTCGGTGATGTCCTGACCTTTCTTCAGGCCGGCGCCGCCTTCGGCTTTGTGGCCGACCAGAGCGGAACGCAGACGTTCGAAAGTGGCGCCTTCAACGATACGGAACTCTTCGTTCAGGTCCTTGCGGATCTCGTCGAGTTGAGTCTTCTCGATCGACAGTGCACGAGCATCACGCTCAACGCCGTCGCGGGTGAAGACCTGTACGTCGATGACGGTACCCTTGGTGCCGGTAGGCACGCGCAGGGAGGTGTCTTTAACGTCGCTGGCTTTTTCACCGAAGATGGCACGCAGCAGTTTTTCTTCCGGAGTCAGCTGGGTCTCGCCTTTCGGAGTGACCTTACCAACCAGGATGTCGCCTGCGCCTACTTCAGCACCTACGTAAACGATACCGGCTTCGTCCAGCTTGTTCAGTGCAGCTTCACCCACGTTCGGGATGTCTGCAGTGATTTCCTCTGGCCCAAGCTTGGTGTCACGCGCCACACAGGTCAGTTCCTGAATGTGGATCGTGGTGAAGCGATCTTCCTGAACCACACGTTCGGACAGGCAGATGGAGTCTTCGAAGTTGAAGCCGTTCCATGCCATGAACGCGATGCGCATGTTCTGACCCAGAGCCAGCTCACCCATATCGGTGGACGGACCGTCGGCCATGATGTCGCTACGCTGAACCCGATCACCTTTACGCACCAGCGGACGCTGGTTGATGCAGGTGTTCTGGTTGGAGCGGGTGTACTTGGTCAGGTTGTAGATGTCGACACCAGCTTCGCCGGTTTCAACTTCGTCATCAGCAACTCGAACCACGATACGGCTGGCGTCGACGGAATCGATAACGCCACCACGACGAGCCACGACGCAAACGCCGGAGTCACGAGCTACGTTACGCTCCATGCCGGTACCGACCAGCGGCTTGTCAGCGCGCAGAGTTGGTACAGCTTGACGCTGCATGTTCGAACCCATCAACGCACGGTTGGCGTCGTCGTGCTCGAGGAACGGGATCAGCGACGCAGCAACCGAAACTACTTGCTTCGGCGATACGTCCATCAAGGTGACGTCTTCAGGCGCCTTGACGGTGAATTCGTTCAAGTGACGAACAGCTACCAGCTCGTCGATCAGGACTTTCTTGTCGTTCATCGTGGCCGAAGCCTGAGCGATCACGTGATCAGCTTCTTCGATGGCGGACAGGAACACGATCTCGTCGGTGACCAGAGCGTCTTTCACCACACGGTACGGGCTCTCGAGGAAGCCGTACTGGTTGGTGCGCGCATAGGCAGCCAGGGAGTTGATCAGACCGATGTTCGGACCTTCCGGCGTTTCAATCGGGCATACACGACCATAGTGAGTCGGGTGTACGTCACGAACTTCAAAGCCAGCACGCTCACGAGTCAAACCGCCAGGGCCGAGTGCAGACACACGACGCTTGTGGGTGATCTCGGACAGCGGGTTGTTCTGGTCCATGAACTGGGAAAGCTGGCTGGAACCGAAGAACTCTTTCACCGCCGCAGCCACTGGCTTGGCGTTGATCAGGTCTTGCGGCATCAGGCCTTCGCTTTCAGCCATCGACAGACGCTCTTTGACCGCACGCTCAACACGTACCAGGCCAACGCGGAACTGGTTCTCGGCCATTTCGCCTACGCAGCGAACACGACGGTTACCCAGGTGGTCGATGTCATCGACGATGCCTTTACCGTTACGGATGTCGACCAGAGTCTTCAGTACCGCGACGATGTCTTCTTTGCACAACACGCCCGAACCTTCGATCTCGGTACGACCGATACGACGGTTGAACTTCATCCGGCCGACCGCAGACAGGTCATAGCGCTCAGGGCTGAAGAACAGGTTGTTGAACAGAGTCTCGGCAGCGTCTTTGGTTGGCGGCTCGCCTGGACGCATCATGCGATAGATCTCGACCAGCGCTTCCAATTGGTTGCTGGTGGAGTCGATCTTCAGAGTGTCGGAGACAAACGGACCGCAGTCGATATCGTTGGTGTACAGAGTTTCGATGCGAACAACCTGGGCCTTGGCGATTTTCGCCAGGATCTCGGTGTTCAGCTCGGTGTTGCACTCTGCCAGGATTTCGCCGGTTGCCGGATGCACGATGGCCTTGGCTGTAGTGCGACCCAGAACGTAGTCCAGAGGCACTTCCAGGGTCTTGAGACCGGCTTTTTCGATCTGGTTGATGTGGCGCGCAGTAATACGGCGACCAGCCTCAACGATGACCTTGCCCTTCTCATCCTGAATATCAAGAACAGCGATTTCACCACGCAGACGCGAAGCAATCAGTTCCAGACTGAGGGTTTCGCCGCTCAGGTGGAAAACGTTGGTGGTGTAGAACGCGTCGAGCACTTCTTCAGTGGTATAGCCGAGCGCGCGCAGCAGTACCGATGCAGGCAGCTTGCGACGACGGTCGATACGCACGAACACGCAGTCTTTCGGGTCGAACTCGAAGTCCAGCCACGAACCGCGGTAAGGAATGATGCGCGCGGAGTACAGCAGTTTGCCGGAGCTGTGCGTCTTGCCACGGTCGTGGTCGAAGAACACGCCCGGGGAACGGTGCAGCTGGGAAACGATTACACGCTCGGTACCGTTGATTACGAAGGTACCGTTCTCAGTCATCAGGGGGATTTCACCCATGTAGACTTCTTGCTCTTTAATGTCCTTGATCGCTTTGTTCGACGATTCTTTGTCGAAAATGATCAGACGCACTTTTACCCGCAAAGGTACGGCGTAAGTCACACCGCGCAATACGCATTCTTTGACATCAAATGCCGGTTCGCCCAGGCGATAACCGACGTACTCCAGCGCAGCATTGCCGGAGTAGCTGATGATCGGGAAAACGGATTTGAAGGCCGCATGCAGGCCCACGTCGCGGAACTGATCTTTAGTCGCTCCCGCTTGCAAGAATTCACGATACGAATCCAGCTGGATGGCCAGGAGGTACGGCACATCCATGACGTCCGGCAACTTGCTAAAGTCCTTGCGGATACGTTTTTTCTCAGTATATGAGTAAGCCATCAGCGTTCCCCAGCTTGGTCACCTGCTTGTTTGGCCCCTCCCGACGGGAGCAGCCAGAAAATCGTGCAAACCCCATGGTTTGCGCCACCGCATCGGGTGGTTACAGCTCGTTACCAGCACCGACCCAGTCGGCTGCCAATAACGGAAAAAGGCCGGTGGCAAGAGCCACCAGCCATCAGCCTTTCGCTTAACGCTCGGGCTGGAGGAGCAAAGTCGATGCTTACTTCAGCTCGACTTTAGCGCCTGCTTCTTCCAGAGTGGCTTTGGCTTTGTCAGCTGCGTCTTTCGAAACAGCTTCCAGAACGATGCCAGGAGCGCCGTCAACTACAGCCTTGGCTTCTTTCAGGCCCAGACCGGTCAGTTCACGTACTGCCTTGATCACGTTAACTTTCTTCTCGCCAGCTTCCAGCAGCATGACGTTGAATTCAGTTTGTTCTTCAACAACAGCAGCGACAGCAGCTGGACCAGCGGAAGCAGCGGCAGCAGAAACGCCGAACTTCTCTTCCATGGCCTTGATCAGCTCAACGATTTCCAGAACGGATTTTTCGCCGATTGCTTCGATGATTTGGTCGTTAGTCAGAGACATGACTATAAATTCCTGTATTGGGGTGACAGCCTACGCGGCCGTCGAAATAAACAATAAACGCTGAAAGGTGTCGCTCAGCCTTAGGCTGCAGCGGCTTCTTTCTGGTCGCGAAGAGCCGCCAGAGTACGAGCCAATTTGCTGGTTGCGCCTTGAATCACGCTCATCAGCTGAGAAATTGCTTCGTCACGGGTCGGCAGGCTTGCCAGTACGTCGATCTGATTAGCCGCGAGGAACTTGCCCTCGAACGCAGCTGCCTTGATCTCGAACTTATCCTGACCTTTTGCGAACTCTTTGAAGATACGAGCAGCAGCGCCCGGATGTTCTTTGGAGAATGCAATCAAGGTCGGGCCAGTGAACACGTCGTTGAGCACGTCATATTGAGTGCCAGCAACGGCGCGCTTGAGCAGGGTGTTACGTACAACACGTACGTAAACGCCAGCTTCACGAGCCTCTTTACGGAGTCCGGTCATAGCGCCTACTGTTACGCCACGGGCATCAGCCACGACAGCGGACAGAGCAACTTGGGCAGCCTTGTTGACTTCAGCGACGATGGCCTTCTTGTCTTCAAGTTTAATTGCCACGGGAAAAACTCCTGCTTGTTACCGTTTCATCCAACCGAGGCCAGATGTCGTTTTGGTGTCTGATTCGGTAAGGAACCGGGAGCACCATCTGCGTAGGCTTGAGGTTTAAGACTTGCGTCGCCTACGGTCTTGGATAGCCCCCGCCAGGCAGGGACCCCAATCTTTCAATTGGCGCAATCGCTTGCGCCAACCTGTGTCTTACGCGTCGAGCGAGCCTTGGTCGATGACCAGACCTGGACCCATGGTGGTGCTCAGGGTAACGCGCTTGACGTAAATACCTTTCGAGGAAGCTGGCTTGATACGCTTCAGATCAGCGATCAGGGCTTCAACGTTTTCCTTCAGCTTGACGGCATCAAAGCCGACTTTGCCAACGGAGGTGTGAATGATGCCGTTTTTGTCGGTGCGATAACGAACCTGACCAGCCTTGGCGTTTTTAACCGCGGTAGCTACGTCTGGCGTTACGGTGCCGACTTTAGGGTTAGGCATCAGGCCGCGCGGGCCCAGGATCTGACCCAACTGACCAACAACGCGCATGGCATCCGGGGATGCGATAACTACGTCATAGTTCAGGTCGCCGCCTTTCATTTCGGCAGCCAGGTCGTCCATACCTACACGGTCAGCGCCGGCAGCCAGAGCGGCCTCAGCAGCTGGACCCTGGGTGAACACAGCTACGCGAACGGTCTTGCCAGTGCCGTGTGGCAGCACAGTAGCGCTACGAACAACCTGGTCAGATTTACGCGGGTCAACACCCAGGTTTACAGCAACGTCGAACGACTCGCTGAACTTGACAGTCGACAGCTCAGCCAGCAGGGCGGCAGCATCTACAAAGTTGTAGGACTTGCCCGCTTCGATTTTGCCGGCGATAGCCTTTTGACGCTTGGTCAACTTAGCCATTACACACCCTCCACGTTAAGGCCCATGCTACGAGCAGAACCGGCGATAGTACGCACGGCTGCGTCCATATCAGCTGCAGTCAGATCCGCGTTTTTGGTTTTCGCGATTTCTTCCAGCTGAGCACGGGTCACGGTGCCAACCTTAACGGTGTTCGGACGAGCGGAACCGCTAGTCAGACCAGCAGCCTTCTTCAGCAGAACCGAAGCAGGGGTGGACTTGGTTTCGAAAGTGAAGCTACGGTCGCTGTAGACAGTGATGATCACTGGAGTCGGCAGACCTGGTTCAATACCCTGAGTACGGGCGTTGAAAGCCTTGCAGAATTCCATGATGTTCACGCCGTGCTGACCCAAAGCAGGACCAACAGGTGGGCTTGGGTTAGCCTGAGCGGCCTTCACTTGCAGCTTGATGTAAGCGGTAATCTTCTTGGCCATGAGGCACTCCAATTACGGGTTCGAACGCCTCGAAAGGCTCCCCGGTTACTTGCGCGTTTATCCCAGTGACGACAAAACCCCACAGCCTAGGGCTGCGGGGTTGGGATGCTTGCTCAGCTAGACCTTTTCGACCTGACTGAACTCTAACTCTACCGGAGTAGAGCGACCGAAAATGAGCACTGCCACTTGGATCCGGCTCTTTTCGTAGTTAACTTCTTCGACCGTGCCAGTGAAATCAGCAAACGGCCCGTCATTGACACGTACCGACTCACCCGGCTCGAACAACGTCTTCGGCTTCGGCTTGTCGCTACCATCAGCAACACGACGCAGAATCGCTTCTGCCTCTTTATCAGTGATCGGCGCAGGTTTATCAGCTGTACCACCGATGAAACCCATCACCCGAGGAGTATCCTTGACCAAGTGCCAAGTACCCTCATTCATGTCCATCTGAACCAGCACATAACCTGGGAAGAATTTGCGCTCGCTTTTGCGTTTCTGGCCATTACGCATTTCAACCACTTCTTCAGTGGGAACCAGAATCTCGCCAAAGCCATCTTCCATGCCAGCCAGCTTTACGCGCTCTACCAACGAGCGCATGACATGCTTCTCGTAACCGGAGTAAGCATGCACAACGTACCAACGCTTAGCCACGGGACACCCTTAGCCGACAATCAAGGAAACAAGCCAGCCGAGCAGGGAATCAAGCCCCCACAACAGCAACGCCATAACCAGAACAACAGCCACAACAATCAGCGTGGTCTGCGTGGTTTCTTGGCGAGTTGGCCACACGACTTTACGAATTTCGGTGCGAGCTTCCTTAACCAGTACAAAGAAAGACTTGCCCTTGACTGTCTGCAGGCCTACAAAGGCAGCTACGACAGCAATGGCGAGCAATGCAAGTACGCGGTACAGGATCGGCGAAGCAGAGTAATACTGATTGCCAACAACGCCAACAACCACCAATGCGACTACTACAAGCCACTTGAGCAGATCGAAGCGAGAGCCTTGAGCTTCAGCTTTAGGAGTCATCTATGAAGATCCTGTGAAAAGAAAGCCAGACACACCAAGTGAATCTGGCAGGTCAGGAGGGAATCGAACCCCCAACCTACGGTTTTGGAGACCGTCGCTCTGCCAATTGAGCTACTGACCTAAAACAAAATCAGGCCGACCATTATGCCGGCCCGAAAAAGACATTACAACAATTTACTCGATAACTTTGGCTACGACACCAGCGCCGACGGTACGACCGCCTTCACGGATAGCGAAACGCAAGCCATCTTCCATCGCGATGGTTTTGATCAGAGTGACAGTCATTTGAATGTTGTCACCTGGCATCACCATTTCAACGCCTTCTGGCAATTCGCAGTTACCAGTCACATCAGTTGTACGGAAGTAGAACTGCGGACGATAACCCTTGAAGAACGGAGTATGACGCCCTCCTTCTTCCTTGCTCAGAACGTAAACCTCAGCAGTGAACTTGGTATGCGGCTTGACTGTGCCCGGCTTGACCAGAACCTGGCCACGCTCGACATCATCACGCTTGGTACCGCGCAGCAGAACGCCGCAGTTCTCGCCAGCACGACCTTCGTCGAGCAGCTTGCGGAACATCTCAACACCAGTACAAGTAGTTTTGACAGTGTCACGAAGACCAACAATCTCAACTTCTTCCTGAATGCGGACAATGCCACGCTCAACACGACCAGTCACAACAGTGCCGCGACCGGAGATCGAGAACACATCCTCGATCGGCATCAGGAACGGCTTATCAATAGCACGCTCAGGCTGCGGAATATATGTATCCAGCGTCTCGACCAACTTCTTGACGGCAGTGGTACCCATCTCGTTGTCGTCTTGACCGTTCAACGCCATCAGCGCCGAACCAATGATGATAGGAGTGTCGTCGCCTGGGAAATCGTAAGTGCTCAACAGATCGCGCACTTCCATCTCAACCAGCTCCAACAGCTCAGCATCGTCAACCATGTCAGCCTTGTTCAGGAAGACAACGATGTACGGAACGCCAACCTGACGGGACAACAGGATGTGCTCACGGGTTTGCGGCATCGGACCATCAGCGGCCGAGCAAACCAGAATAGCGCCATCCATCTGAGCAGCACCGGTAATCATGTTCTTTACGTAGTCGGCATGACCTGGACAGTCAACGTGTGCGTAGTGACGCACAGCCGAATCGTACTCAACGTGAGCTGTGTTAATGGTGATACCACGTGCTTTTTCTTCTGGGGCGCTATCGATCTTGTCGAAGTCAACCTTTGCCGAACCGAAAACCTCGGAGCAGACACGGGTCAGCGCAGCGGTCAGGGTAGTTTTGCCGTGGTCTACGTGACCAATGGTGCCTACGTTGACGTGCGGCTTATTACGTTCGAACTTTTCCTTAGCCATCGAAGCAACCCCCAGCAGAAGATTTAAACAGTAATACCAGCCATTAAAACAAAGGCAGATATTTTCATATCTGCCTTGTTATATGGAGCTCTTGAGCGGATTTGAACCGCTGACCTCACCCTTACCAAGGGTGTGCTCTACCAACTGAGCTACAAGAGCGTAACGCCTTTGCAGGACCTGCAAACTTGGAGCGGGTAGCGGGAATCGAACCCGCATCATCAGCTTGGAAGGCTGAGGTTCTACCACTAAACTATACCCGCGGAGCTTGCAGCTCTCGCTAAAAATGGTGGAGGGGGAAGGATTCGAACCTTCGAAGTCGTAGACGTCAGATTTACAGTCTGATCCCTTTGGCCGCTCGGGAACCCCTCCTAAGCGAGCCGGCATTCTATATCATGCCGACCTTCTGTCAAGCATTTTCTCATTAAAAACCTGAGGTTAGCTGCGTTGACACCGCTTCGTACCGCTGACCGTTAAAGGTCTTCACTGCGAAGCGGGCGCCATTCTATGCAAACTATTCCGAAGGCGCAACCCCCTCGCACGGCATTATTTTATGTTTTAACTCATTGAATTCTTTGGAAAGGTTTAGCAACTGAAGATCATCCACTAAACGCCGGCTTTCAGGTGCTACACGGAGCCAGTAGCCAGACGGATCAGAGGAGTCTTTTGGCAAGGCTTGAACTTTGATATCCATCCTACCCAGTCGGCGCTCAGCTGCCAGGGCGACCTCCTGACGGGTGAAACCACCCAAATAAAGGCAGCCACTATCGGCCGACGCCAACTTTACCTTCTCACGTCCTGCATCAGCTGCCTCGCTTAGCAAACGGATATCCTGGTGCGATCCTCGATACAAACTCAAAGGCGTTACATCTTTCGCACGCAGCGGGGCCTCTTGTTGATGCCAGATGTAATAGAAGACATTGAGAACCAGCAACAGCAGGAACAACCAACGCATAAGAACCTCAAGACAAAGGGCATGCCATCGCCAGACCTACAAACACCAGGTCTGGAACCAGCCTGGCATCCGGTACGATTTCAGAGACGAGCGTCGCATCGCCTCCCGTGAGGAATACCGCAAAATCCTTCCCCCAATAACTACGCGCCATTTCCAGCTGAGTCAGGACAAACCCCCTCAACATCAGCGAACATCCACGCTCAACCGCCTCAACAGTTGTGCGACCAGGCACGAGGCTTTCCAGCGCACGCTCGGCAGCGATATCGCCATAGCGAATCTTACGGGTATGAGTTCGCAACTGGTTGCGCATCAGAGGCATTCCAGGGCAAATAAACCCGCCAAGATGCTCTCCGTCCCCCGCAATAAAATCAGCAGTCACTGCCGTACCGAAATCGAGCACCAGACACGCTCCTGGGGAAAGATGAAATCCACCAAGCATCGCAAGCCATCGATCAAGTCCCAACCGCTCGAACTCTTCGTATCCATTTCGAACGCCAGCCATCTCGCGCGCCGGCGCGGCACATATCGCGGACACTGAGAACGTTTGTGCCAGTAGAGAAGTCAATGCAGCAGTCTCTTCGGTCGTTCTCACGCTGACCAACCGGCAATGTTTGAGGGACAGCCCCTCAAGTCGATTCAGGCTTTCCAGCAACGCGAGATCCGAATCCACCACCCCCTCTCCAAACACCTGCTTGGCATCCGCATAGAGAACGCGCCACTTTATAAAACTGTTTCCGCAGTCGAGCTCAAGAATCATCACGCAACCTCAGGCTGAGCTCACCACCACTAAAGACTTTTTCCACACCATTTACCTTCAAGCGTAAGGCACCCTGGCTGTCGATACCCAACACCTCACCATCAATCTGGTTGACACCAGCAATCAACGAGACTGCCCGCCCTTGCCAAAGATGGTTCTGCTCCCATTCCCGCTGAATGGCGGAAAACCCATCAATCTGATGACGGGTCAGATACTTCTGAAGCATCAACCCTAATTGCGAGACAAGGTGATTGCGATCAAGCACCCCGCCCGACTCCAGCCGCACGGATGTCCATTGCTGATCAATCTCATCGGTTGCCTGCATGTTCACATTAATTCCAACACCCAGCACCACGTGACACACGTCAGCAGGATCACCCACCAACTCGAGCAATATCCCGGCGATCTTTTTCTGACCAACCAGAACATCGTTGGGCCACTTCAAGCCCGCGCCCGGGATACCGAGATCTCTCAACGTTTGCATGACAGCAAGCCCGACCACAAGACTCAACCCTTCAAGCTGACGCATTCCACCTTCGATGCGCAATACGAGGCTGTAATAGATGTTTTCTGCGAAAGGACTGGCCCAATTTCGCCCACGTCGGCCGCGACCCGCAGTCTGCCGTTCGGAGAGCACCAAAAATGGTGCAGCCTGGCCTCGGTGTATTGCGCGCAACGCTTCAGCATTAGTGGAGTCAATTGAGTCGAAGAGCAGAATAGGCCAGTCGCACGAGGGCGCCTGTTCTTTTATGCGGGCAGGATCAAGCAGCGTCAGTGGCGTAGCCAATTGATAGCCACGTCCGCGCACCTTGTGGATAGACAAGCCAAGCTCAGCTTCTAAATGCTGTAGCTGCTTCCATACCGCACTACGACTGATGCCCAAGGCGACGCCCAGGGCCTGACCCGAATGGAACTTGCCATCCTTAAGAAGCTTTAACAACGTCAGCATGCAAGTCTCGCCTCACAATGAGGCCCGCATGATAGCCATGCCCCGGGCCGTTGCATAGAAACCCGGAGAGCCAGATTTTCCTGCGGACAAAACAAAACCCCTACCTGCATACGCAGATAGGGGTTTCGGAATTTAATCTTGACGATGACCTACTCTCACATGGGGAAACCCCACACTACCATCGGCGATGCATCGTTTCACTGCTGAGTTCGGGATGGGATCAGGTGGTTCCAATGCTCTATGGTCGTCAAGAAATTCGGTAGCCAGGTCGCTTGCCTTACGGCGCACGCTCCAGCGAATGGGTATGTGATAGATCTCGGTGTTTGTGAACAATCGAACTTTCGGTTCATTTCGTCTTCACACACCGCAATCTGGTGCCTTTTCAGGTCAGCAAATTGCTTGGGTGTTATATGGTCAAGCCTCACGGGCAATTAGTATTGGTTAGCTCAACGCCTCACAGCGCTTACACACCCAACCTATCAACGTCGTAGTCTTCGACGGCCCTTCAGGGGACTCAAGGTCCCAGTGAGATCTCATCTTGAGGCTAGTTTCCCGCTTAGATGCTTTCAGCGGTTATCTATTCCGAACATAGCTACCCGGCAATGCCACTGGCGTGACAACCGGAACACCAGAGGTTCGTCCACTCCGGTCCTCTCGTACTAGGAGCAGCCCCTCTCAAATCTCAAACGTCCACGGCAGATAGGGACCGAACTGTCTCACGACGTTCTAAACCCAGCTCGCGTACCACTTTAAATGGCGAACAGCCATACCCTTGGGACCGGCTTCAGCCCCAGGATGTGATGAGCCGACATCGAGGTGCCAAACACCGCCGTCGATATGAACTCTTGGGCGGTATCAGCCTGTTATCCCCGGAGTACCTTTTATCCGTTGAGCGATGGCCCTTCCATACAGAACCACCGGATCACTAAGACCTACTTTCGTACCTGCTCGACGTGTCTGTCTCGCAGTCAAGCGCGCTTTTGCCTTTATACTCTACGACCGATTTCCGACCGGTCTGAGCGCACCTTCGTACTCCTCCGTTACTCTTTAGGAGGAGACCGCCCCAGTCAAACTACCCACCATACACTGTCCTCGATCCGGATAACGGACCTGAGTTAGAACCTCAAAGTTGCCAGGGTGGTATTTCAAGGTTGGCTCCACGCGAACTGGCGTCCACGCTTCAAAGCCTCCCACCTATCCTACACAAGCAAATTCAAAGTCCAGTGCAAAGCTATAGTAAAGGTTCACGGGGTCTTTCCGTCTAGCCGCGGATACACTGCATCTTCACAGCGATTTCAATTTCACTGAGTCTCGGGTGGAGACAGCGCCGCCATCGTTACGCCATTCGTGCAGGTCGGAACTTACCCGACAAGGAATTTCGCTACCTTAGGACCGTTATAGTTACGGCCGCCGTTTACCGGGGCTTCGATCAAGAGCTTCGCGTTAGCTAACCCCATCAATTAACCTTCCGGCACCGGGCAGGCGTCACACCCTATACGTCCACTTTCGTGTTTGCAGAGTGCTGTGTTTTTAATAAACAGTCGCAGCGGCCTGGTATCTTCGACCGGCATGGGCTTACGCAGTAAATGCTTCACCCTCACCGGCGCACCTTCTCCCGAAGTTACGGTGCCATTTTGCCTAGTTCCTTCACCCGAGTTCTCTCAAGCGCCTTGGTATTCTCTACCCAACCACCTGTGTCGGTTTGGGGTACGGTTCCTGGTTACCTGAAGCTTAGAAGCTTTTCTTGGAAGCATGGCATCAACCACTTCGTGTTCTAAAAGAACACTCGTCATCAGCTCTCGGCCTTAGAATCCCGGATTTACCTAAGATTCCAGCCTACCACCTTAAACTTGGACAACCAACGCCAAGCTGGCCTAGCCTTCTCCGTCCCTCCATCGCAATAACCAGAAGTACAGGAATATTAACCTGTTTTCCATCGACTACGCTTTTCAGCCTCGCCTTAGGGACCGACTAACCCTGCGTCGATTAACGTTGCGCAGGAAACCTTGGTCTTTCGGCGTGGGTGTTTTTCACACCCATTGTCGTTACTCATGTCAGCATTCGCACTTCTGATACCTCCAGCAAGCTTCTCAACTCACCTTCACAGGCTTACAGAACGCTCCTCTACCGCATCACCTAAGTGATACCCGTAGCTTCGGTGTATGGTTTGAGCCCCGTTACATCTTCCGCGCAGGCCGACTCGACTAGTGAGCTATTACGCTTTCTTTAAAGGGTGGCTGCTTCTAAGCCAACCTCCTAGCTGTCTAAGCCTTCCCACATCGTTTCCCACTTAACCATAACTTTGGGACCTTAGCTGACGGTCTGGGTTGTTTCCCTTTTCACGACGGACGTTAGCACCCGCCGTGTGTCTCCCATGCTCGGCACTTGTAGGTATTCGGAGTTTGCATCGGTTTGGTAAGTCGGGATGACCCCCTAGCCGAAACAGTGCTCTACCCCCTACAGTGATACATGAGGCGCTACCTAAATAGCTTTCGAGGAGAACCAGCTATCTCCGAGCTTGATTAGCCTTTCACTCCGATCCACAGGTCATCCGCTAACTTTTCAACGGTAGTCGGTTCGGTCCTCCAGTTAGTGTTACCCAACCTTCAACCTGCCCATGGATAGATCGCCCGGTTTCGGGTCTATTCCCAGCGACTAGACGCCCTATTAAGACTCGCTTTCGCTACGCCTCCCCTATTCGGTTAAGCTCGCCACTGAAAATAAGTCGCTGACCCATTATACAAAAGGTACGCAGTCACCCAACAAAGTGGGCTCCCACTGCTTGTACGCATACGGTTTCAGGATCTATTTCACTCCCCTCTCCGGGGTTCTTTTCGCCTTTCCCTCACGGTACTAGTTCACTATCGGTCAGTCAGTAGTATTTAGCCTTGGAGGATGGTCCCCCCATATTCAGACAAAGTTTCTCGTGCTCCGTCCTACTCGATTTCATGACTAAGAGATTTTCGCGTACAGGGCTATCACCCACTATGGCCGCACTTTCCAGAGCGTTCCGCTAATCTCAAAGCCACTTAAGGGCTAGTCCCCGTTCGCTCGCCACTACTAAGGGAATCTCGGTTGATTTCTTTTCCTCAGGGTACTTAGATGTTTCAGTTCCCCTGGTTCGCCTCTTAAGCCTATGTATTCAGCTTAAGATAACCATCTTATGATGGCTGGGTTCCCCCATTCAGACATCTCCGGATCAAAGTCTGTTTGCCGACTCCCCGAAGCTTTTCGCAGGCTACCACGTCTTTCATCGCCTCTGACTGCCAAGGCATCCACCGTATGCGCTTCTTCACTTGACCATATAACCCCAAGCAATCTGGTTATACTGTGAAGACGACATTCGCCGAAAATTCGATAATACTCAATTAAGAGCAACTCACAAATTTTACCTTAGCCTGATCCGTTACCAGTGAAAGTAACGTCCAGTCTATCTTTCTATCACATACCCAAATTTTTAAAGAACGATCTAGCCAAAGACTAGAAATCAACATTCACCATCATCACGATGGAATGCTCATTTCTAAGCTTTCAACAAACAGAAGCAGTAGTGGTGGAGCCAAACGGGATCGAACCGTTGACCTCCTGCGTGCAAGGCAGGCGCTCTCCCAGCTGAGCTATGGCCCCGTATTTCTACAGGTTCCCACACAAAATTGGTGGGTCTGGGCAGATTCGAACTGCCGACCTCACCCTTATCAGGGGTGCGCTCTAACCAACTGAGCTACAGACCCAATTTCGGGCTGCTTCTTATCGTCTTCTTCAATGAATCAAGCAATTCGTGTGGGAACTTATGGAGCAGCTGATGTCGTCGATTAAGGAGGTGATCCAGCCGCAGGTTCCCCTACGGCTACCTTGTTACGACTTCACCCCAGTCATGAATCACACCGTGGTAACCGTCCCCCCGAAGGTTAGACTAGCTACTTCTGGTGCAACCCACTCCCATGGTGTGACGGGCGGTGTGTACAAGGCCCGGGAACGTATTCACCGCGACATTCTGATTCGCGATTACTAGCGATTCCGACTTCACGCAGTCGAGTTGCAGACTGCGATCCGGACTACGATCGGTTTTCTGGGATTAGCTCCACCTCGCGGCTTGGCAACCCTCTGTACCGACCATTGTAGCACGTGTGTAGCCCAGGCCGTAAGGGCCATGATGACTTGACGTCATCCCCACCTTCCTCCGGTTTGTCACCGGCAGTCTCCTTAGAGTGCCCACCATTACGTGCTGGTAACTAAGGACAAGGGTTGCGCTCGTTACGGGACTTAACCCAACATCTCACGACACGAGCTGACGACAGCCATGCAGCACCTGTCTCAATGTTCCCGAAGGCACCAATCCATCTCTGGAAAGTTCATTGGATGTCAAGGCCTGGTAAGGTTCTTCGCGTTGCTTCGAATTAAACCACATGCTCCACCGCTTGTGCGGGCCCCCGTCAATTCATTTGAGTTTTAACCTTGCGGCCGTACTCCCCAGGCGGTCAACTTAATGCGTTAGCTGCGCCACTAAGAGCTCAAGGCTCCCAACGGCTAGTTGACATCGTTTACGGCGTGGACTACCAGGGTATCTAATCCTGTTTGCTCCCCACGCTTTCGCACCTCAGTGTCAGTATCAGTCCAGGTGGTCGCCTTCGCCACTGGTGTTCCTTCCTATATCTACGCATTTCACCGCTACACAGGAAATTCCACCACCCTCTACCATACTCTAGCTTGTCAGTTTTGAATGCAGTTCCCAGGTTGAGCCCGGGGATTTCACATCCAACTTAACAAACCACCTACGCGCGCTTTACGCCCAGTAATTCCGATTAACGCTTGCACCCTCTGTATTACCGCGGCTGCTGGCACAGAGTTAGCCGGTGCTTATTCTGTCGGTAACGTCAAAACAGATACGTATTAGGTAACTGCCCTTCCTCCCAACTTAAAGTGCTTTACAATCCGAAGACCTTCTTCACACACGCGGCATGGCTGGATCAGGCTTTCGCCCATTGTCCAATATTCCCCACTGCTGCCTCCCGTAGGAGTCTGGACCGTGTCTCAGTTCCAGTGTGACTGATCATCCTCTCAGACCAGTTACGGATCGTCGCCTTGGTGAGCCATTACCTCACCAACTAGCTAATCCGACCTAGGCTCATCTGATAGCGCAAGGCCCGAAGGTCCCCTGCTTTCTCCCGTAGGACGTATGCGGTATTAGCGTCCGTTTCCGAGCGTTATCCCCCACTACCAGGCAGATTCCTAGGCATTACTCACCCGTCCGCCGCTCGCCACCAGGTACAAGTACCCGTGCTGCCGCTCGACTTGCATGTGTTAGGCCTGCCGCCAGCGTTCAATCTGAGCCATGATCAAACTCTTCAGTTCAAACATCTTTGGGTTTTTAAGAAACCCTAAACTTGGCTCAGCAATCGTTGGTTACATCTTTGATTTCTCGCGGAGTAACTTGTGATGCTGATAATCTTGTTGACTATCAGTCTGACTCCACAAGCACCCACACGAATTGCTTGATTCAGTTGTTAAAGAGCGGTTGGTTAAGATCTTTCGTCTCAACCGAGGCGCGCATTCTACAGCAGCCTCTGTTGCTGTCAAGCGGTTATTTCAGAAGTTTTCAAAGTTTCCTTTGCAACTTCAACCACTTGCGCTTCCGATCTCTCGTTAGCGGGAGGCGAATTCTACAGCGTTACTCGCTGCTGTCAACACCTCTTTTTCTCCGCTTTCGACCGAGAAGATCGAACCGTCAATCAAGCCAAACAACCCTGCTTGATCAACTCCTTCTGGGCTTCGATGACCTGAAGCAACTCGCTGTCGAAAACTGCGTAACTCTTTGTTTACCAAGGAGTTTTCCGTTTCGACTGCGCCGGAAGTGGGGCGAATTATAGACTTCCAGAATCTGCCGTCAACCCCTAACTTAAGCTTTATTCAGATTTGAGCGTAATACGCGCAAATGCCTTCTTTCCGGCCTGGCAAACATGGGTCGCGCCCAGCACGTATATAAAGGCGCGATCAACAACCTCTCCATCTATACGCACACCGCCGGAATTCAGCAGATCACGGGCCACCGCCGAGTTCTTCACCAACCCTGCCTTATTAAGGACAGCAGCAATCGGCATGTCTTCAGTAGCCGTCAGCTCGATCTCCGGCAGATCGTCCGGCAACTCGCCATCCTTCATACGATTGCCCGCTGCACGGTGAGCATTGGCCGCGGCCTCTTCACCATGGAAACGCGCAACGATCTCTTCGGCCAGCTTGATCTTGATGTCACGAGGATTGGCGCCCGCCTCGACATCAGCACGGAATGCGTTGATTTCATCCATGGAGCGGAAACTGAGCAATTCGAAGTAGCGCCACATCAGCGCATCCGGAATAGAGACCAGCTTGCCATACATGACACCCGGCGCTTCCTGGATACCGACGTAGTTGCCCAAGGACTTGGACATCTTCTTCACACCATCCAGACCTTCGAGCAGCGGCATCGTCAGAATGCATTGAGCCTCCTGACCATAACCGCGCTGCAGTTCACGCCCCATCAGCAGATTGAACTTCTGATCGGTACCGCCCAACTCGACATCCGCGCGCAAAGCGACCGAGTCATACCCTTGAACCAGCGGATAGAGGAACTCGTGAATAGCGATTGGCTGGTTGGTCGTGTAGCGCTTGTCGAAGTCATCACGCTCAAGCATGCGAGCCACGGTGTACTGCGAAGTCAGACGAATGAAGTCCGCCGGCCCCATCTGGTCCATCCAGGTGGAGTTGAACGCCACCTCGGTTTTGGCCGGATCAAGAATCTTGAAGACTTGAGTCTTGTAGGTCTCGGCATTCTCGAGAACCTGCTCGCGGGTGAGCGGAGGACGCGTTGCGCTCTTGCCGCTCGGATCACCGATCATCCCGGTGAAGTCACCTATAAGGAAGATCACCTGGTGACCCAGTTCCTGGAACTGGCGCAGCTTATTAATAAGCACGGTATGGCCCAGGTGCAAATCCGGCGCGGTCGGATCGAAGCCTGCCTTAATACGCAGCGGCTGGCCACGCTTGAGCTTTTCGATCAGCTCGGACTCGACCAACAGTTCTTCCGCACCACGTTTAATCAGCGCTAGCTGCTCTTCAACCGACTTCATAACAGACCCGCAAGGCTCGAATTCAAAGGGGACCAACCATACAAGATCACGCGTCAAATACAAAGTTTGGCCGGCGCAATGACGCCAATCCGCTGGCAGAGTGACCGCGGACTTGCTTCAGAGATGATTTGGTTATATTTTATACAGTTATTTCATCTTCATCATGTCATTCATCTTTTCCAATTCATCTTTTTCAAAGTCAAAAATTACCTATGATCAAAGAATCGTCTAAAGCGCCACCGCTTTACCCGAAGACCCACCTGCTCGCAGCAAGTGGCATCGCCGCTCTTCTGAGCCTGGCGCTTCTGGTATTCCCTTCCAGTGATGTAGAAGCCAAAAAGACGACGCTGAGTCTTGAGCTGGAAAGCCCTGCTGAACAACTGACACAAGATCAAGACGCTGCTGAAGCCGTTCAAGCCACAAATGAACCGGCAGACTCCCCGTTCGCGCAGATCGAAAACAGCGCTGAAGAGCCACAGGAAACCGCCCAGGCCGAGCCTGTACCTGCCCCGGACATCGAAGAAAAGAAGACCCCAAACCACAGGGAAGTGATCGTTTCCAAAGGCGACACACTGTCCACGCTGTTCGAGGAAGTAGGCCTCCCCGCCACTTCGGTGCATGAAGTCATGGCCAGTGACAAGCAGGCCAAGCAATTCAGCCAGCTCAAACGCGGCCAGAAACTCGAATTCGAACTGACCCCCGACGGCCAGCTGAGCAACCTGCACAGCAAGCTCAGCGACGTCGAAAGTATTACCCTGACCAAGAATGACAAGGGTTATACGTTCAACCGCATTACCGCCAAGCCAACCGTGCGCTCCGCCTACGTTCACGGCGTGATCAACAGCTCGCTATCGCAGTCTGCCGCGCGTGCCGGGCTGTCCCACAGCCTCACCATGGACATGGCCAGCGTGTTTGGCTATGACCTCGACTTCGCCCAGGATATCCGCCAGGGTGATGAGTTCGATGTGATCTACGAACAGAAGGTCGTCAACGGCAAGGCTGTCGGCAACGGCCCGATCCTGTCCGCACGCTTCACCAACCGCGGCAAGACCTACACCGCCGTGCGTTACACCAACAAGCAAGGCAACAGCAGCTACTACACCGCCGACGGCAACAGCATGCGCAAGGCGTTTATCCGCACGCCAGTGGACTTCGCCCGCATCAGCTCGAAATTCTCCCTGGGTCGCAAACACCCGATCCTGAATAAGATCCGCGCTCACAAAGGTGTCGATTACGCAGCTCCACGCGGCACGCCGATCAAAGCGGCCGGTGACGGTAAAGTGTTGTTGGCCGGTCGCCGTGGTGGTTACGGCAATACCGTTATTATCCAGCACGGCAACACCTACCGTACGCTGTACGGCCATATGCAAGGCTTTGCCAAAGGCATCAAGACTGGCGGCAGCGTCAAGCAAGGCCAGGTAATCGGTTATATCGGCACAACCGGGCTCTCCACCGGCCCACACTTGCACTATGAGTTCCAGGTCAATGGCGTGCATGTCGACCCACTGGGCCAGAAAGTTGCGATGGCCGACCCTATTTCCAAAGGGGAACGCGCACGCTTTCTTGCGCAGAGTCAGCCGCTGATGGCGCGCATGGACCAAGAGAAAGCCACCATGCTGGCTTCGAAGCGCTAAATCATGACGCTCTATATCGGTGTGATGTCCGGAACCAGCCTCGATGGCCTGGACATTGCGCTAATCGAGCTGACCCCGGCGATCAACCTGATCGCCACGCACTACACCCCCATGCCTGACTCCCTGCGCGCCGAGCTGCTTGGCTTGTGCGCCAGCGGCCCGGACGAGATTGCCCGCTCCGCCATCGCCCAGCAGAACTGGGTGAAACTGGCGGCTCAGGGTATTAACACTCTCCTCCACCAACACAACCTGAAACCCGAAGACATTCGTGCGATTGGCAGCCACGGCCAGACCATTCGCCACGAACCGGCGCGTGGCTTCACGGTACAGATCGGCAACCCGGCCCTGCTGACCGAGTTGACCGGCATCACCGTGGTCAGCGACTTCCGCAGCCGTGATGTGGCCGCTGGCGGGCAAGGCGCGCCATTGGTGCCGGCCTTTCACGAAGCGTTGTTTGATGAACGTGCCGGCAATCGTGCGGTGTTGAATGTCGGCGGATTCAGCAACCTCAGCCTGATCGAGCCCGGCAAACCTGTCGCCGGTTTCGACTGCGGCCCGGGCAACGTCCTGCTGGATGCCTGGATTCATCAGCAACGCGGCGACAATTTTGATCGTGACGGCCAATGGGCTGCCAGTGGCAAGGTTGAACCGGTTCTGCTGAATGAATTGCTGAGTGATCCATTCTTCGTAACCAAAGGCCCGAAAAGCACCGGCCGCGAAGTGTTCAACCTGCCATGGCTGACACAGCATCTCTCGAAGCTCCCGCCCTTCGCCGCGGAAGATGTGCAAGCAACCCTGCTCGAACTGACAGCACTGACCATCGTCGAGTCATTGCAGCACGCCCAATCGGACACGCAGGAACTGCTGGTCTGCGGTGGTGGCGCGCACAACGCCACGCTGATGAACCGTTTGGCCGCCCTGCTGCCGAACGCGAGTGTCAGCAGCACTGCCGCTTACGGTGTGGACCCGGACTGGGTCGAAGCCATGGCATTCGCTTGGCTGGCTCATTGCTGCCTGGAAGGCATCGCCGCCAACCGCCCGAGCGTCACCGGCGCCCGCGGCCTGCGCGTACTCGGCGCCATCTACCCGGCATAAGCGCCGCACAGCAAAACGCCGCAAAGCCCTGAAGCCATGCGGCGCTTGATACTGCGGTGAAGCGCGATCAGATCGAGAACGAAGAGCCGCAACCACACGTGGTGCTCGCATTCGGATTCTTGATCACAAAACGCGAACCTTCCAGACCCTCCTGATAATCCACCTCGGCACCGGCCAGGTACTGGAAGCTCATCGGGTCTACGACCAGACTCACACCTTCGCGCTCGACAATGGTGTCGTCGTCGGCCACTTCTTCATCGAAGGTGAAGCCGTACTGAAAACCTGAACAACCGCCGCCCGTAACGAATACGCGCAGCTTCAAGCGATCATTCCCCTCTTCATCGACCAGGCTCTTCACCTTGTGCGCGGCACCGTGGGTGAATTGCAAAGCGGTGGGGGTGAAGGATTCGACGCTCATGCTGACTATCTCCCGGCGTTACGCCGCCATAATGCGTGATGACGCGCATTATCCGCTTCTCCTAGAAAATCGGTCAACTATTGTTATGGTATAGCAATAAAACCGATTGCCGGTTCGAAATGCAAAAAGGCCCGTCAGACGGGCCTTTTTGCTAAGCGGGATAAAGCCTTACGGCAGCATGCCGGCGTGGGACAGGCCCAGGCGCTCATCCAGCCCGAACAGAATGTTCAGGTTCTGCACCGCTTGACCCGACGCACCCTTGACCAGGTTATCGATTACCGACAGCACCACCACCAGATCGCCGTCCTGCGGACGATGCACGGCGATACGACAAACGTTGGCACCGCGAACACTGCGGGTTTCCGGGTGGCTGCCCGCCGGCATCACGTCGACGAACGGCTCGTTGGCGTAGCGCTTTTCAAACAACGCCTGCAGATCCACCGAGCGATCCACGACGGTCGCATACAGCGTCGAATGAATGCCGCGAATCATTGGCGTCAGGTGCGGAACGAAGGTCAGACCGACGTCCTTGCCCGCTGCACGACGCAGACCCTGGCGGATTTCCGGCAAGTGACGGTGACCTTTGACGGAGTAGGCTTTCATGCTTTCCGACGTCTCGGCATACAGCGAACCGACCGAAGCGCCACGACCGGCACCGCTGACACCGGACTTGCAGTCAGCAATCAAACGCGTGGTATCGGCCAGGCCGGCTTCCAGCAATGGCAGGAAACCCAATTGCGTCGCCGTTGGATAGCAACCCGGCACCGCGATCAGGCGCGCATCCTTGATTTGCTCGCGATTGACTTCCGGCAAACCGTAGACCGCCTCCTCCAGCAACTCCGGTGCGCCGTGAGGCTGGCCGTACCACTTGGCCCACTCGGCAGCGTCTTGCAGACGGAAGTCAGCCGACAGGTCGATGACCTTGGTCCCCGCCGCGAGCAACTCACCGGCCAGTGCATGGGCAACACCATGAGGCGTGGCGAAGAACACCACATCGCAAGCCCCCAGCGTCTTGATGTCCGGAACACTAAAGGCCAGGCCGTCGTAGTGGCCTCGCAGGTTCGGGTACATGTCGGCCACGGCCAGACCGGCCTCGGATCGGGAAGTGATCACAACCACTTCAGCTTGCGGATGCTGTGCCAACAGACGCAGCAGTTCGACACCGGTGTAACCCGTGCCGCCGACGATACCGACCTTGACCATAAACCTGCCCTCAACGAACCCACTGGAAAGCCGTCGATAATAGGGGCCGCGCGGCCCTGCGACAACCGCTTAGGTGACGTGTGGCGGCTCATGTGTCCCTTCTCGGGCATATCGCCCAACTTTTGGCGAGTGGCTTTTGTGGCCTGGCAAGGCCCCGCGACGAGTCATAGCTCGCTATGGCGAGGAGCGGCAACGCAGTCTGGCCGCAAAAGACGCCGTCAAAATTGAACAGTTATGTCCGAGACGGGACACTTTCTCTACTATTCGGGCTACCGTGAACCTGGGAATAACTAAAAATGCTTTATCTATGGCTCAAAGCGCTTCATATCGTCAGCATGGTCTGCTGGTTTGCCGGCCTGTTTTACCTGCCCCGTCTGTTCGTTTATCACGCCCAAAGCGAAGACACCGTCAGCAAGGAACGCTTCAGCCTCATGGAGCGCAAGCTGTACCGCGGCATCATGGGCCCGGCGATGATCGCTACCCTGATATTCGGCATTGCACTGATCTGGCTTAACCCGAGCCTCTTCAGTCAAGGCGCGTGGATTCACGCCAAGCTTACCCTGGTGGTGATCCTGATCGGCTACCACCACATGTGCGGCGCACAGGTGAAGCGTTTTGCCCGTGGCGAAAACACCCGCAGCCATGTCTTTTATCGCTGGTTCAATGAAGTGCCGGTTCTGATATTGCTGGCTATCGTAATTCTGGTCGTCGTTCGGCCGTTCTAATAAGCACAACTCACCGGGGTACTTCCAATGTCGCTGCCCGCTTTGCTCGAACAACGCTTGCGTCTGCCGGTAGTGGCAGCGCCGATGTTTCTGATTTCCAATCCGCAATTGGTGCTCGCCTGCTGCCGTAACGGCGTCGTCGGCAGCTTTCCTGCGCTGAACCAGCGCGAGAGCAGCGGCTTCAAGGCCTGGCTGGAAGAGATCGAAGCAGGGTTGGCGACACTGGAGAACCCGGCGCCTTATGCGGTCAACCTGATCGTTCACAACACTAACCCACGGCTACAAGCTGACCTCGCGATCTGCATCGAGCATAAAGTACCGATCGTGATTACCAGTCTCGGTGCAGTGAAAGAAGTAGTCGATGCCGTTCACAGCTATGGCGGACTGGTGTTCCATGACGTGACGACGCGGCGCCATGCCGAGAAAGCCGCCGAGGCCGGTGTGGACGGCTTGATCGCCGTGGCAGCGGGTGCCGGTGGACACGCTGGAACCTGGAGCCCGTTCTCGCTGATTGCCGAGATTCGCCAGTTTTTCGACAAGACCCTATTGCTGGCAGGCTGCCTTAACCACGGCCACGAGATCCTTGCTGCGCAATTGCTCGGCGCTGATCTGGCCTATTTCGGTACGCGATTTATCGGCACCACCGAAAGTCATGCGCCTGACGCCTACAAAGAGATGCTGCTGACGTCCAGAGCCGCAGACATCGT
The DNA here is from genome assembly GCF_031766055.1 of Pseudomonas sp. SG20052. Classification (NCBI taxonomy): domain Bacteria; kingdom Pseudomonadati; phylum Pseudomonadota; class Gammaproteobacteria; order Pseudomonadales; family Pseudomonadaceae; genus Pseudomonas; species Pseudomonas sp. SG20052. The sequence goes on from NZ_CP134498.1 coordinate 6,109,938, forward strand.
CCATACGCCGGCAGTGTCAGGCGTACCGGCGAGTTTCATGCGTCAAAGCCTGGAGGCTGCCGGTTTCGACATGGCGGCACTGCAAGGCAAGGGCGAAGTCGACTTCGGCTCCAAACTCAAGCCGATCAGCGATGAAGCCAAAGCCTGGAAAACCGTGTGGTCTGCGGGCCAGGGTGTCGGGGAAATCGATGATTTGCCGAGCGTCGATCAATTGGTCGCTCGACTTGACGCGGAATACCGCAAGGCTCTGGAACTGGCGGCCGAGCTGCCCAAACGCTGGCCACGATGAGATGAAAGTTTGGCCAGCCCGCCCCGGCTGGCCTTACAATCCACGCTTGAAACACACCCTATTACAAATTCTCGCGACAAGGATGCCTCGCAATGAGCGACAACCGTTTCAAGATCGTGTTCGACGGCGCTCTGCTGCCAGGCGTTGACGCCGCCAGCGCCAGAGAGAACCTGGCTAAACTCTACAACAGCCAAGTCGCAGCCGTCGAACGGCTATTCAATGGCAAGACGGTTACGCTCAAGAAAGACCTGTCGCACGCCGACGCGCAAACCTACCTTCAAGCGCTGACGAAAACCGGCATCGATGCTCGCATCGAAAGCGAATCGTCCATTGAGCTGAACCTGGACGAAGCCCACGAGCACAGGCCTGTCGCCAGCCAACCGGCATTTGCCGACCCCGCATCCCCTTACGCACCACCCCGAGCCACTGTCGGCGAAAGCCTGCCCGCGTATGCTCCACTCAAGCCATTCAGCGTTGAAGGCCGCATCGGTCGTTTGCGCTATCTCGCCTGGACGATGGTCCTGACGCTGGTCACCCTGGCCGTCGGTTCGGTATTGGCCATTTTCGCCTTCGCCATCATCAGCGCCGATTCGACCGCAGGCCTGATACTCGGTGGCCTGGTTGCGTTCATGCTGTTCATTGCCATGGCGGTCGTGAGCATTCAGATCAGTGTCCAGCGCCTGCACGACATCGGCTGGTCCGGCTGGCTCTGGTTGCTGAACCTCGTACCCTTCGTAGGCAGCTTCTTCCCGTTCGTGATCATGATCGCCCCGGGCACCAACATCGCCAATCGCTATGGCGCGCCGCCGCCACCCAACACCACGGCGGTCAAAGTGTTGTCTTCATTGTGGGTGGTGTTGATCGCCATCGTCTTGGTTGGCGCGCTGGCCGGAGGCCTTACGGCGATCCAGGAAGAGTATGAAACTGCTGCCGAAACCAGCTATGACAGCAGCTCGGTAATCACTGAAGAAGTGGAAGTCGAGCCGGCCGCAGAGGCTGAGCAGGCACCCGATTCTGCAGACGATGAAGCCGAATAAGCCCCAGTCCCTGTAGACTCTGCGAAAGAATGAACAGCGCTCCCCGCCCGTGACACCCGCGTCGCCGGCGCGGAGCTGCTGCGATGGAGAACTGCATGACCCGTTACGCTCTGATCACTGGCGCTTCCAGTGGGATCGGCCTGGCGATGGCCGAAGCGCTGGCCCGCCGAGGCCGCAGCCTGATTCTGGTGGCCCGACAACGTGATCAGCTGGAAAGTATTGCCATTGAACTGACCCAACGCTTTGGCGTGGAAGTGCTGTTCCGCGCCTGCGACCTCGGCGAACCGCTACGGCTGTCCGGGTTCCTGCTGGAACTGGAAGAAGGTGACCGGCAAATCGATTTGCTGGTCAACTGCGCCGGCATCGGCACCTGCGGACCCTTTCTGGCCCAGGACTGGATGACCGAGCAGGACCTGATCGAAGTGAACATCCTGGCCCTCACCCGCTTGTGCCATGCCATCGGGAACAGCATGGCCTTGCAGGGGGGCGGACAAATTCTGAACGTCGCTTCAATGGCGGCATTCCAACCCGGCCCGTGGATGAGCACGTACTACGCCAGCAAAGCCTATGTGCTGCATTTTTCCGAAGGGTTGCGCGTCGAACTGAAGAAATGTGCGGTCAAGGTCTCGGTGCTGTGCCCCGGCCCAACCCGTACCGGGTTCTTCCGTACCGCTCAACTGGACACCGGCAAACTGGCCGACAGCAACATGCTCATGAGTCCCGAAGAGGTTGCGCTGTATACGGTGCGCGCCCTGGAGAAAAATCGAGCGATCATCATTCCCGGTCGAGGCAATCGCTGGCGCGCCCTCCTGCCACGGCTTGGCTCTCGCTGGCTCAATCGGACAATCGCTGGCATGGTCAACAAGGCCTACTGCCCGCGCTGACCCGGCCTCAAGGTAAAAGGCTGGGCTCGGGGATAACCCATGAGTACACTCAAGCCAGCCCAAACAACGGAGAAAACAGCTGTGGATACTCTGTTCACCAAGATCATCAACCGGGAAATCCCGGCGAAGATCATCTACGAGGACGACCAGGTACTGGCCTTCCACGACATCGCCCCACAGGCACCGGTGCATTTTCTGGTCATTCCGAAAAAAGCGGTGCGCACCCTCAACGACCTCACCGAGGAAGACAAGGCTTTGGCCGGACATATTCTGTTCACCGCCCAGCGCCTGGCCCTGGAACTGGGCTGCGAAGAAGGTTTCCGTGTGGTCATGAACTGCAATGAACTGGGCGGGCAGACTGTCTACCACATTCATATGCATGTGCTGGGTCAGCGCCAGATGCACTGGCCGCCGGGCTGATTGCAAAAAGCTTCGAGGGAGTGGCCAGCCACTCCCGTATGACCCAGCGCAAACCTTCCCCGGCCGATTGGGTTAAACTGGCCGCCGAGATTCCTCCCGGAGGTCAGCATGACTACCCAGCGTCACTACTCGCCGATTGACCGTCTTCTGCTGCAAGCCGATGCCGCGATGCGAACGTTGCTGCCTTTCAGTGGCCAGCCATACCGTCCGTCGCCAGCCATCGTGCAGCCGGATGCGCAAATGAGTGACGAAGACACCCGCCACGTTGCTGGCTTGATGCGCATCAACCATACCGGTGAAGTCTGCGCCCAGGCGCTGTATCAGGGTCAGGCCCTGACTGCCAAGCTGCCGCACGTGCGGGCCGCCATGGAACATGCTGCCGAAGAAGAAATCGATCACCTGGTCTGGTGCGAGCAACGCATCCAGCAACTGGGCAGCCACACCAGCATTCTCAACCCGCTGTTCTACGGCATGTCGTTCGGGATTGGCGCAGTGGCCGGATTGATCAGCGACAAGGTCAGCCTGGGTTTTGTCGCCGCCACCGAGCATCAGGTGTGCAAACACTTGAACGAGCACCTCGAGCAATTGCCGGCGGAAGATGAAAAGTCCCGGGCCATTCTCGAGCAAATGCGGATTGATGAAGAACATCATGCCGAGAGTGCGCTGGATGCCGGAGGTTTTCGTTTTCCGGCGCCGGTGAAGTTCGGGATGAGTCTGTTGGCCAAGGTAATGACCAAGAGTACCTACCGGATCTGATCGATACGTTGCCTGACAGGGCCTCTTCGCGAGCAGGCTCGCTCCCACAAGGTTCTGTATTCCAGACATGAAAAAGGCGACTGCCGTGAGGAAGTCGCCTTTTTTGTGCTTGAAATCTTAGTTCGGCATGTTGCGCGCGTAGAAGATTTCCAGCATTTCGTGTTTCACACGGTCAGTCACCTGAGCACGCTGCTCGGAAGACAGGTTGCTGGTGGCATCGCCGAGCAGGTAGTTATCCAGTTCGAAGTTCTTCAGCAGCATTTTGGTGTGGAACAGGTTTTCCTGGTACACGTTCACGTCGGTCATCTGGTACGCGCCGCGGGTGTCTTCGGACAGGTAGTTCTGGATCGAGTTGATCTCGTGGTCGATGAAGTGCTTTTTGCCTTCCACGTCACGGGTGAAGCCGCGCACGCGATAATCCACGGTCACGATGTCCGAATCGAACTGGTGAATCAGGAAGTTGAGCGCTTTAAGCGGTGAAATCACGCCACAGGTCGACACGTCAATGTCCACACGGAATGTCGCAATGCCGTCGTCCGGGTGGATTTCCGGGTAGGTGTGCACCGTGATGTGGCTCTTGTCGAGATGGGCCAGGATAATCTCGGGCAACGGGCCCGGCGATTCTTCGATCTGGCTGTCGGTCGGGGTTACCGGCTCTTCAGAGATCAGAATCGTGACGCTGGCGCCCTGGGGTTCATAGTCCTGACTGGCAATGTTCAGGATGTTGGCACCAATGATATCGACAACTTCCGTGAGGATCTGCGTCAGGCGTTTCGCGTTGTACTCTTTATTGATGTACTCGACGTAAGCCTGTTGGTCTTGCGGGGTTTCCGCGTAGCAGATGTCATAGATGTTGAAGCTCAAGGTCTTTGTCAGGTTATTGAACCCGTGGAGCTTGAGTTTGCTTTTCACCGTTAAAAACTCTCTATGTATTGCGGCCCGGGCCGCGTGATCAAGCATGCCCGTCAGATGCGAACAACGCAGCTGCGTAGGACGGTTAACACCTCTTCGCGATGGCGATTTTGGTTGTCTGTTCGGGTTCGCAGCCTGTCGATGACGAGGCCGTTACCCTGAAAAAAGTGGCGCATTATGCAGACGTCAGCTTGGGATCGCCAGAGTCTGCACTGCTTTTATGATAGTTGAATGTCGATTCAACCGAGTTCGATGATTTCGTAGTCGTGGGTAATGGCCACGCCAGCCGCGCCCAGCATGATCGAAGCCGAGCAATACTTCTCCGCCGACAGCTCGATGGCGCGTTTGACCTGGGCTTCTTTCAGCCCCCGGCCCTTGACCACGAAGTGCATGTGGATCTTGGTAAAGACTTTCGGATCCTCGGTCGCACGCTCGGCTTCGAGAAAGGCTTCACAGCTTTCGACGGCCTGACGGGACTTCTTGAGGATGCTGACCACATCGAAATTGCTGCAACCGCCGACACCCAGCAGAAGCATTTCCATCGGCCGGACACCCAGGTTGCGACCACCTGCATCGGGCGGACCGTCCATGACCACGACGTGTCCACTGCCGGATTCACCGAGGAACATGGCTTCGCCAGCCCATTGGATGCGTGCCTTCATCGCCAGACTCCACTGCATAAAAAAGGGTCGCCAGCTTAGCACAGGGCCCCGGACTGACAGTGCCTTGCATTTGTAGGGCATAACCTTCTGAACCGTAGGTAAATTCTCGAATATTGCAGGAAGTGTCTGTTAAGCTGGCGCCAATTCGCTGGCGCATGGCCAGCCTTTGCGCAGCCGTCGTCTGCGACTCATAAAAAAACCAAACACACCGTGAAGTCTTTTCGGGATACAACCATGGTTGCTATTGCCCCAACCCCCAAAATCAAGAACCTCGACAAGCTGTTGATGCATTGCCAGCGCCGTCGTTATGCGGCCAAGAGCAACATCATTTGTGCCGGTGATCGCTCGGAAACGCTGTTCTTCATCATCAAGGGTTCGGTCACGATCCTGATCGAGGATGACGACGGCCGCGAAATGATCATCGCCTACCTGAACTCCGGGGACTTTTTCGGTGAGTTGGGTCTGTTTGAACAAGCTGGGCTTGAGCAGGAACGCAGCGCTTGGGTACGCGCGAAGATCGAGTGTGAAGTCGCGGAAATCAGCTATGCAAAATTCCGCGAGCTGTCCCAGCAAGATCCAGACATTCTTTACGTGCTCAGCGGACAAATCGCACAGCGTCTGCGCAATACCACGCGCAAGGTCGGCGACCTGGCCTTCTTCGACGTAACCGGTCGTGTCGCCCGCTGTCTGCTGGAACTGTGCAAACAGCCGGATGCCATGACCCACCCGGACGGCATGCAGATCAAAGTGACCCGCCAGGAAATCGGCCGGATTGTCGGTTGTTCACGGGAGATGGTCGGTCGCGTGCTCAAGGATCTGGAAGAACGCAACCTGGTGGACGTCAAAGGCAAGACCATGGTGGTCTTTGGTACGCGCTAAGCCTTGAACATGTCTGCCAGCAACTGGCGATAAAGCGCATCAAGCCGCCCGAGCGCATCGGGTGCGGCAAATTTCTCATGCAGGGCAATGTGGCTTTCGGCGCGAACCCGCTGCTCCAGGCCACAGGTTTCATTGAAGCGATTGACTGCGGCGACCATCGACTCGCGTTCGTTATCCAGCAACAACGCACCGTGTACCAACCCGACCGGACGCGTGCCGCCCTTGCTCTGGCGCCAGCGCTGGGCAGTGCCGACCACCTTGCGGCCGTCGAGGTTAACGTTGAAACGGCCATCGCAGAATGCGCCGTCGACTTCGCCCAAGGACGAAACGCCGCCCAGCTCATCCAGTAACTGACAGATCGGGTCGCAGAGTCGGCGGTAAGCGCTTTCGATTCGATTTTGATCGCCTTCGCTACGCGGGGGTGCGTAGACAAGGGCGATATTGATGGTGGAAGCCGATTGCGGCACTGGCTCGCCGCCGGTTTCACGCAACAGCACCGGCCAACCGGCGGCGGCTGAGACTTCGCAGGCCGTTTCGAAGCCGGGTAGACGATTCAGGCGTCGGGGCATGACCAGTGCGCGGTCGCTGGGTTGCCAGAACAGCAGACCAAACTCAACATCACCGGCACAGACAGACGCCAGCAGATCCTGTTCGGCCTGTAAGCCGGCTTCGACAGTCAAAGAGACGATTGAGGTCATAAGGTATTCCGTTGGACATGAAGTCTGTGGTGCTACTTATGCCGCCATCGCGAGCAAGCTCGCCCCCACAAGGAGTTTTCTGACACCGCAGATCCAATGTGGGAGCGAGCTTGCTCGCGATGGGGTCGACTCGGCCTGAGCCTGATCAGTCGAGGGTCGAACCGCTGACCGGACCGCCGCGCTCAGGAAAGAACAGGCGCTGCAGTTCAGTGCCCGGGCTTTCAGCGCGCATGAATGCCTCGCCCACCAGGAACGCGTACACGTCGCTGATTTCCATCAGTTCCACATCGGCCCGGTTGAGAATGCCGCTTTCGGTAATCACCAGGCGATCACGCGGAATACGTGGCAACAGGTCAAGGGTGGTTTCCAGGCTGACGTCAAAGGTGTGCAGGTTGCGGTTGTTCACGCCGACCAGTGGCGTGTCGAGGGTTTTCAAGGCCCGCTCCAGCTCGTTGCCATCATGGACTTCTACCAGCACATCAAGGCCGACGCTTTTGGCCACGGCCGCCAGCTCGGCCATTTTCACGTCGTCCAGTGCGGAGACGATCAACAACACGCAGTCAGCGCCCAAGGCACGGGCTTCGACGATCTGGTACGGGTCGATCATGAAATCCTTGCGGATCACCGGCAGGTTGCACGCTGCCCGCGCCTGCTGCAGATACGCATCGGCACCCTGGAAGTAATCGATATCGGTCAGCACCGACAAGCACGTCGCGCCGCCCTTCTCGTAGCTTTTGGCGATGTCGGCGGGAACGAAGTGCTCGCGGATCACGCCTTTGCTTGGCGACGCTTTCTTGATTTCGGCAATGACGGCCGGTTGTTTCGACTTGGCCTGAGCAATCAATGCCTGGGCAAAACCACGGGGTGCATCGGCCGCCTTGGCCAGACTTTCCAGCTCCGCCAGACTCACACGGGCGCTACGCTCGGCGACTTCCTGGACTTTGCGGGCCAGAATGTTTTCCAGAACCGTCGGTACACTCATCCCTCATTCTCCACTTTGAATACCGCGGTAAATGCACCCAACTCCTCAAGTTTTTCCCGAGCGAGGCCTGTGTGCAGCGCATCGTGCGCCAGGGCAACGCCTTCTTTCAAACTGGTCGCCAGGTCGGCGGCGTAAAGCGCCGCACCGGCATTGAGCACAATCATCTCGGCGGCTTTCTGACCGCTCTCGGTCTTGCGCTTGCCCAAAGCATCGCGAATCAGCTCAAGGGACGCCGCCGGACTTTCCACTGCCAGGCCGTGCAGGCTCTGGCTCTTCATGCCCAAGTCTTCTGGCTCGACCCAATATTCGGTGATCTGGTCATTCTTCAGTTCTGCCACATAGGTTGGCGCCGCCAGGCTGAACTCGTCCAGGCCATCCTTCGAGTGCACCACCAGCACGTGCTTGCTGCCCAGACGTTGCAAGACTTCGGCCAGTGGCCGGCACAACGCCTGACTGAACACACCCACCACCTGATGTTTCACGCCGGCCGGATTCGTAAGCGGGCCGAGCATGTTGAACAAGGTACGCAGGCCGAGATCCTTGCGCGGGCCGGCGGCGTGCTTCATGGCACTGTGATGGGTCTGGGCAAACATGAAACCGATGCCGACGTTATCGATGCAGCGAGCCACCTGCACCGGGGTCAGGTTCAGGTAGATCCCGGCCGCCTCCAGCAGATCGGCGCTGCCGCTTTTGCCCGACACCGCACGGTTACCGTGCTTGGCTACGGTGCAACCGGCTGCAGCGACTACGAAGGAGGAAGCCGTCGAGACGTTGAAAATGTTCGCACCATCACCGCCGGTGCCGACCACATCGACGACGCCGTCGAGGGTCTTGAGTTCGACCTTGTCCGCCAACTCGCGCATGACAGAGACCGCGCCGACGATCTCGTCGATGCTTTCGCTCTTCATACGCATGGCCATCATGAACGCGCCGATCTGCGCATCCGTGCATTGCCCGGTCATGATTTCGCGCATCACATCACGCATTTCATCGGTGCTGAGGTCGAGCTGATCGACGATACGGCTCAGGGCTGTCTTGATATTCATGAAAAGTCCTTAGCGCGTGCCGCCGGTTTGTTTGAGGAAGTTTGCGAACAGCTCGTGGCCCTGCTCGGTGAGGATAGACTCGGGGTGGAACTGCACACCCTCAATGTTCAATGTCTTGTGGCGCAAGCCCATGATCTCGTCGACCGAGCCGTCTTCGAGCTGGGTCCAGGCGGTCAGTTCCAGGCAATCGGGCAGGGTTTCGCGCTTGACGATCAGCGAGTGATAACGCGTCACCGTCAGCGGATGATTCAGACCTTCGAACACGCCCTTGTCCTCGTGGAATACCGGGCTAGTCTTACCGTGCATGACTTGGCGGGCGCGGACTACATCACCGCCAAAGGCCTGGCCGATGGACTGGTGGCCGAGGCAGACGCCGAGAATCGGCAGCTTGCCGGCGAAATGCTTGATCACGTCGAGCGAGATGCCGGCTTCGGTCGGTGTGCAAGGACCGGGGGACACGACGATGCGCTCAGGGTTGAGGGCTTCTATGTCGGCAATGGTGAGTTCATCGTTGCGCACGACTTTGACCTGGGAGCCGAGCTCACCGAGGTACTGCACAACGTTGTAGGTAAAAGAGTCGTAGTTATCGATCATCAGCAACATGGCGTTTGGAACCTCTTGAATTCACTGACTTTTAATACAGCCTTCGAATGATTACCCGCAGCGTCCTGCGCTTTTTCAGTCGCCGGGTGCGCCAGCAAAGCGGTATGTCATACGGGTGAAGAAGGCAAAGCGGTACAGGTCCGGCGGGGCCGGCAAAAGAATTCAGGCGCGCCAACGCCAGCGGGCGTGTGCCTTGATGACTTGATCCAGAAGTTTGCTGATGATCAACACGGGGAAGGTCTCATTCATACGTCTCGGCACAGTAACTTAGCTGGGCAGAGCGTGCAATATGGCCGTGGCGACTGGCTGCGAAACAATCGAAGGGTTCGCGACCGATGGCAAAAGGCCGGAAGTTTTTGGTACTGTCGTTTCGTTCACTACAACAATAAATAAACGGACTTGCTCATGATCAAACAGACGTTGTTTGTACCGCTCGCAGGATGCTTGCTCGCCGCGGCCTGCGCCCAGGCGATCGCCGCGCCTAACCCTTACTCCAATTTCGTCGTCTTCGGCGACAGTCTCAACGATGCCGGGACCTTTGCCGACACGGGCGGGCCTGCCGGCTCGACCCAGCGCTATACCAACCGCACGGGGCCGGTTTACCTGGATGGCAACGGTGAAGTCCGCTCGCTCAACTCCACGCAGATCCTGGGGGGGAAACTGGGGTTCTCGGCGGATCAGACCGCCTCATCGTCCTCGGCGGTACGTGCCAGCAATGGCCAGCCCGATGGCAACAACTGGGCCGTCGGCGGTTATCGTACCGACCAGATTCTCGACTCGATCACCAGCACCTCCGCCACGGGTGATCGCACCCGGGCAGGCTACCTGCCGTCGAACAATTTCCGCGCCGACCCGAATGCGCTGTATTACATTTCGGGCGGTGGTAATGACTTCCTTCAGGGGCGCGTGACCAGCCTGCCCCAGGCCAGCGCTGCCGCCGATCGTCTGGTCAGCAGCGTGCAAACCCTGCAACAGGCCGGTGCTCGCTACATCATGGTCTGGTTGCTGCCGGACATCGGCTTTACCCCGGCCTTCAACGGCACCCCGCTGCAAGCGTTCACATCCCAGCTCAGTTCTCAGTTCAACACCGAACTGGTAAGCCAACTGCAAAACGTCAATGCCAACGTCATCCCGCTCAACATTCCGGTGCTGCTCAAAGAGACGTTTTCCAACCCGGCGCAGTTCGGCCTGGCCACCGACCAGAACCTGAGCGCCACCTGTTTCAGCGGCAGCAGCTGTACCGAAAACGCCCGTTACGGCATCAACAGTGCGACGCCGGACCCGACCAAGCTGATCTACAACGACTCGGTGCACCCGACCGAAGCCGGGCAGCGTCTGATTGCCGATTACGCTTACTCGCTGCTGGCCGCGCCATGGGAAGCCACCCTGTTGCCACAAATGGCCCAGGGTACGCTGCGCTCTCATCAGGATGAGTTGCGCAACCAATGGCTGGCCGATTGGGAAAACTGGCAAGGCGTGGGCCAATGGCGAGCGATTGTCGCCGGCGGCGGACAGCACCAGGATTTCGACAGCCAGCGCAGTGGTGCCAGTGCTGACGGCAATGGCGCCAACCTCAACATCGGTGGCAGCTACCGGCTGAATGACGCGTGGCGTGTAGGTTTGGCGGCGGGCTTCTACAACCAGAAGCTCGAAGCCGGCGACAACGATTCGGACTACAAGCTCAATACCTACATGGGCACGGCATTCGCCCAGTACCAGCAGAATCGCTGGTGGGGTGACGCGGCCGTGACGGCCGGGCATCTGGATTACGACAGCCTCAAACGCAAATTCCAGCTGGGGGTCAATGAACGCGGGGAGAAAGGCGATACCGACGGCTACCTGGTGGCTTTCAGCGGTCGCGTGGGGTACGACATCGCGCCGATGGCGAGCAGCCCGTGGCACTTGTCGCCATTCGTGAGCGCTGATTTCGCCAAAGTTGAAGTCGACGGTTACTCGGAGAATGGCGCCGACTCCACTGCGCTGACATTCGACGACCAATCGCGCATTTCCCGGCGTCTCGGCCTTGGCCTCCAAGGTAAGTACCAGATCACCTCGCAAACCCAAGTCTTCGGCGAACTGGCTCACGAGCGTGAGTACAACGACGATACCCAGGATGTGACCATGAACCTCAACAGCCTGCCGAGCAACCGCTACACCCTGGCCGGCTATACCCCACAGACCAACCTGAACCGCCTGAACCTGGGCGTGAGCCACAACCTCACCAAGGACCTGGCTTTGCGGGCGAGTTATGACATTCGCAAGGATGATGACTTTACCCAGCAAGGCATTAACGTAGGCGTTGCGCTGGACTTCTAAACATCAGGCAAAAAAAACGCGGCGCCCTCCACAGGCGCCGCGTTTTTTTTATGCTGAACACTTATTGTGGCGAGCGATCTTGCTCGCGCTCGGCTGCGAAGCAGTCGTCGATTGGGCCTGCTTCGCAGGCCAACGGGAGCAAGCTCCCTCGCCACAACGGCTCACTCCCACAGATGTTGCGTGAACTCAGGCGTCCGGGGTTTGTTCGGCCAAGGCTACGGCGCGGAACATCGCGCGGCGCTTGTTCAGGGTTTCTTCCCATTCCAGCGCCGGCACCGAATCGGCGACGATGCCGCCGCCGGCCTGCACGTGCAGCTCGCCATCCTTGATCACGGCCGTGCGGATCGCAATGGCGGTGTCCATGTTGCCGTTCCAGGCGAAGTAGCCCACCGCCCCGCCGTAGACGCCACGCTTGACCGGCTCCAGTTCGTCGATGATTTCCATCGCCCGAATCTTCGGCGCGCCCGACAATGTGCCCGCCGGCAGAATCGCCCGCAGCGCGTCCATCGCAGTCAGCCCGGCTTTCAATTGGCCAGTGACGTTGGAGACGATGTGCATCACGTTGGAATAACGCTCGATGACCATCTTCTCGGTGAGTTTCACCGAACCGATTTCCGACACCCGACCGGTGTCGTTACGGCCCAGGTCGATCAGCATCAAGTGCTCGGCGATTTCCTTGTCGTCCGACAGCAGGTCTTTTTCCAGCGCCAGATCGGCCTCTTCGTTAGCCCCGCGTGGGCGAGTGCCGGCAATCGGGCGCACGGTGATCAGGTTGTCTTCGACCCGCACCAGCACTTCCGGCGAACTGCCGACGACGTGGAAGTCGCCGAAGTTGAAGAAATACATATAAGGCGTCGGATTGAAGCAACGCAGCGCCCGGTACAGATCGATCGGCGCAGCCTTGAAGTCGATCGACATGCGCTGGGACGGCACGACCTGCATGCAGTCACCGGCCAGGATGTATTCCTTGATGGTGTCGACGGCTTTTTCGTAATCGTCCTGGGTGAAACTCGAACGGAATACCGGGTCAGCCGACTGTTGCTTGCTGAAATCCAGGCCGCGGCGCGGGGTGATCGGCTGACGGAGTTTTTCCAGCAGCTCTTCCAGTCGCGCCTGGCCTTGCTCGAATGCATCGTCCTGCGACGGATCGGCGAGCACAATGGCGTGCATTTTCCCGGCGAGGTTGTCGAACACCACCACCGCGTCGGAGACCATCAGCAGAATATCCGGTACGCCCAGCGGATCCGGGTTCGGGCATTTGCCCAGACGTTTCTCCACATAGCGCACGCAGTCGTAACCGAAGTACCCCACCAGACCGCCATTGAAGCGCGGCAGGCCGGGAATGGTTGGCACGTTGTAGCGGGCTTTGAATGCTTCGACGAAGGCCAGCGGATCTTCGGCTTCATGGCTTTCGATCTCGACGCCGTCGTGGGTCACGCTGACGTGATGATCATGAACCCGCAGCACGGTGCGGCACGGCAGGCCAATGATCGAATAACGGCCCCACTTCTCCCCGCCCTGCACCGATTCCAGCAGGTAGGAGTTTGGCTCGTCGGCCAGTTTCAGGTAGATCGACAGCGGCGTGTCGAAGTCGGCCAGGGTTTCGCAGGCCAACGGGATACGGTTATAGCCGGCAGCGGCCAAACGCAGGAATTCTTCGCGGATCATGGGGTAGCCTCGTGGCTTGAGGTGCTAACAGTCAGGTATGCAAACGCGCCGGAAAGCCGGCCAGAATCGAGTCAGGCGCGCCAACGCCAGCGGGCCAGGGCCTTGATGACTTTCATCCAGAGTTTGCGAGTGACCACCACGATGACGTTTCCAGAAGGGGATTGAGCAACGTCGGGCAACGTTATCTCAGAGGCTGGATCCAGGCAACCGGGAATTAGCTTGCGCAGATCGTCGATCACCAGCGCCGGCGACTCTTCCGAAATCGGCCGACCGTGGTTGTAGCCGTAGCTGAGGGCCACGCACTTGACCCCTGCCGCTTTCGCCGCCAGCACATCGCTGCGTGAGTCGCCGACAAACAGCGACTGCGAGGCCGGTATGTTGGCCATTTTCATCACGAAAAACAGCGCGGCCGGGTCAGGTTTCTTCTGCGGCAAGGTGTCGCCGCCGATGATCCATTTGAAGTAACGGCCGATTTTCATCTGATCCAGCAGTGGCGCGACGAAGCGCTCCGGCTTATTGGTGATCAGCGCCATTTCGACACCCTGCTTGTGCAGCCATTTCAGGGTGTCACGCACGCCGGGATAGACCACGGTCAGATCATGGCTCTCGCTGTAAGCCTCCATGAAGATATCCAGCGCGCCCTCGGCTTCGCCATCGTCGACCGCCGAATGGTCGATGCCACCGGCCAGCGCACGGCGGACCAGCACCGGCGCGCCATTGCCGACCCATTCACGCACCGACTCGATGCCGGCGGGTTGACGCCCCAGTTTGAGCAGCATGTTATCCACGGCCACAGCGAGGTCGGGGACCGAGTCGACCAGCGTGCCATCCAGATCGAACATCACCAGCCGTGGCAGACGCCCCGGAAACAGCTGCTCAAAGCCACTCATGGACGAGCCAACGCCAGTTCGGAACGCATCTTTTCAATCACCTCTTGGTAGTTCGGTGCATTGAAGATCGCCGAACCGGCGACGAAGGTGTCCGCGCCAGCCGCAGCGATTTCACGGATGTTGTTCACGTTGACGCCGCCGTCGATTTCCAGGCGGATGTCACGGCCGGAGGCATCGATCAGCGCGCGTGCTTCACGCAGTTTGTCGAGGGTGCCGGGAATGAACTTCTGCCCGCCAAAGCCCGGGTTGACGCTCATCAGCAGAATCATGTCGACCTTGTCCATCACGTACTTGAGTACGTCCAGCGGCGTCGCCGGGTTGAACACCAGGCCGGACTTGCAGCCGCCCTCGCGGATCAGTTGCAGGGAACGGTCGACGTGCTGCGTGGCTTCGGGGTGGAAGGTGATGTAGGTCGCGCCGGCCTCGATGAAGTCACCGACAATGCGGTCCACCGGGCTGACCATCAGGTGCGCGTCAATCGGCGCGGTCACCCCGTATTTGCGCAGCGCGGCGCAAACCATCGGGCCGATGGTCAGGTTTGGCACATAGTGGTTGTCCATGACATCGAAGTGCACGAAGTCGGCGCCGGCGGCCAGGACGTTGTCCACTTCTTCACCCAGGCGGGCGAAGTCGGCGGAGAGAATCGACGGAGCAATGACGAAGGGCTGCATGACGCACCTTTTTTGAGCAGAATCACGATGGCGCGCATTGTATACCTCATGCTTTGACGCGCGCGACGTGGCCGCGATGATCAGTACGCCGCTCGGTAGATCTTCTCGATATCGACGGCGCTCAATTTACGTGGATTGTTGCGCATCAGGCGCTCGATCCCCGCCGCTTCCACAGCCATGGCCGGGATCGCATCCTCCGGCACACCGAAACTGCGCAGACCTGGCGGAATCTCTACCGCAGCGCACAATGCGGTCATTGCCTCCACGGCTTTGTCCGCTGCTTCATTGGCGCTCAGATGGACAGTCCTCACCCCCATGGCTTCGGCAATATCCTGCATACGCTCGACGCAGGCCATCTTGTTCCACGTCATGACATACGGCAGCAGCAAGGCGTTGCTGACGCCATGAGCGATGTTGAAACGCCCGCCCAGCGGATACGCCAGCGCATGCACCGCGCCGACCCCGGCATTACCGAAGGCCATGCCGGCCATCAGGCTGGCGGTGGCCATGTCTTCGCGGGCTTGCAGGTTGGACGGGTTGGCGTAGGCCTTGGGCAGCGCTTTGGCGATCAGCTTGATGGCGCCGATGGCCAGGGCATCGGTGATCGGCGAGGCGTTGACCGACAGGTAGGATTCGATGGCATGCACCAGCGCGTCGACACCGCTGGCGGCGGTGACGCTGCGTGGGCAGGTCAGGGTCATTTGCGGACTGACCAGCGCCACGTCCGGCAATAGATAGTCGCTGACAATGCCCTTCTTCAATTGCGCGACCTTGTCGGAGAGGATCGCCACATTGGTCACCTCCGACCCGGTGCCAGCCGTGGTCGGGATGGCGATCAGCGGCGGGCCTTTGCGCGGCACCTGATCCACACCAAACAGATCCTCCAGCGCACCGTGGTAACCGGCGTAGGCCGCGACGCTTTTGGCGATGTCGATGGCGCTGCCGCCGCCGAGGCCAATCAGACCGTCATGCCCGCCCTCGCGGTAAACCCGCATGCAGTCTTCGACGATGGCGATTTCCGGGTCTGGCAGCACACGGTCGAAAATCTCGTATGATCGATCGCCCAACTGCGCCAGCGCCAGCTCGACCGTGCCGGACTTGACCAGCGCCGCATCGGTGACGATCAGCGGGTTGTCGATATCCAGGCGGGTGAGTTCGGTGGCCAACTGCTCGATGGCACCTGCGCCAGTGATCAGTTTGTGAGCGATCTTGAAAGAGGAAAGACTCATCGTGCGCAGCCTCTTATAAATAGGGGAGCTGGGCACAATAGTAGCTGGGGATTGGGGTTTGTCTGCTATTCAGGTTGTGAATGACCCAACATCCCGAAACACCTTGAACTCCTGTGGGAGCGAGCCTGCTCGCGATAGCGGAGTATCAGTCGACATCAATATTGAATGTCAGTCCGTCATCGCGAGCAGGCTCGCCCCCACAGGGGATGGTGTGTGGGTTTAGACCTGGGCGGTGCGCAGTTTTTCGCTGCGGCCACGCAGCCACTCGAGGGTCAGCAACAGGATCACCGAGAAGGCGATCAGCAGGGTTGCTGCAGCGGCAATCGTCGGGCTGAGGTTTTCGCGGATCCCGCTGAACATCTGCCGAGGCAACGTCGCTTGTTCGGGACCGGCGAGGAACAGCGTCACCACCACTTCATCGAACGACGTCGCGAAGGCAAACAGCGCACCCGAGATCACACCCGGCGCAATCAGCGGCAACGTCACCCGGCGGAACGCCGTCAGCGGCGAAGCCCCCAGACTGGCAGCGGCGCGCACCAGGTTATGGTTGAACCCCTGCAAGGTCGCCGAAACAGTAATGATCACGAAAGGCACGCCCAGCACCGCGTGCACCACGATCAGCGAGAAGAAGCTGTTGCCCAGGCCCAACGGCGCAAAGAACAGGTAGCTCGCCACACCGATGATCACTACCGGCACCACCATCGGCGAGATAACCAGGGCCATGACCAGCGCTTTGCCCGGGAAATCACCCCGAGTCAGGCCAATCGCCGCCAGCGTTCCGAAGATCATCGCCAGCACCGTCGCCGCCGGAGCGACGATGATGCTGTTCCTCAATGCCCGCATCCATTCCGCCGAGGCGAAGAAGTCCTGATACCAGTGCAGCGAGAAGCCTTGCAGCGGATAGACCAGGAAACTGCCCGAGTTGAACGACAGCGGAATGATCACCAGCACCGGCAGAATCAGGAACAACAGAATCAAGCCGCAGAGAATCCGCAAGCTGTAGAACCACACCCGCTCAATGGGCGACATATAAGGACTCAGCATTTCATTCTCCCCTTAGCTCAGGCGCAGGCGACTGGCGCCCACCAGCCAGCTGTAAATCAGATAAAGCACCACGGTCGCCAACAGCAGCAGCCCACCGAGTGCGGTCGCCATGCCCCAGTTGATGCTGGTGTTGGTGTAGAAGGCGACGAAGTAGCTGACCATCTGATCGTTCGGGCTGCCCAGCAACGCCGGGGTGATGTAGTAGCCGATGGCGAGGATGAACACCAACAGGCAACCGGCGCCGACACCGGCATAGGTCTGCGGGAAGTACACCCGCCAGAAACTGGCGAACGGGTGGCAGCCGAGGGAAATCGCGGCGCGCATGTAGGTCGGCGAAATGCCTTTCATCACGCTGTAGATCGGCAGAATCATGAACGGCAGCAGGATGTGCACCATGGAGATGTAAACGCCTGTGCGGTTGAACACCAACTCCAGCGGCTTATCGATGATGCCCAGCGCCATCAGGCCGCTGTTGATCAAGCCACCCGATTGCAGTAACACGATCCACGCGGCCACCCGGACCAGGATTGAGGTCCAAAAAGGCAACAACACCAGAATCATCAGCAGATTACTTTGGCGTGACGGCAGGTTCGCCAGCAAGTAAGCCAAGGGATATGCCAGCAACAAGCAGATCACGGTGATGATCAGGCCCATCCAGAACGTGCGGGCGAAAATGTCGAGGTAGATCGCCTGGTCAGGCGTAGCCGGTGCGATTTCGCCGAGGTCGTCGATGCGATGATCGACAGCCGCCAGCAAATAGTACGGTGTGATGTTGCTGGTATTGCGGCGCACCGCTTGCCAATAGGCCGGGTCGCCCCAGCGTTCGTCGAGGCCTTCCAGCGCTTCTTTATAAGAGGCCGGTTCAGTGGCGAACGGCAAGGCGCGGGCGGTTTTGGTCAGCAGGCTGCGGTAGCCGGCCAACTCCATGTTCAAGCGCTTGGACAAGTCGCCCAGGGTCTGATTCTTGCGCGCTTCAGCGAGGTCTTCGCTGGCCGCTTTGTACACCGGCTCGGCGGGCAGGCCGCGGCCGTCCCAACTGGCGATGGCCGCCACAGTGCGCGGCATGCCGCCGACCACTTCTGGGTTACCAACGCTTTTGTAGAGCAGCGCCACGATCGGCACCAGGAACACCAGCAACAGAAACAGCACCAGGGGCGCGATCAAGGCCTGGGCCTTCCAGCGGTTGATCCGCTCGGCGTGCTTGAGCCGCTGCTTCAAGGTGGGGTCAGTGCCCGCGTTCAGGGGAATGGCGGTGGCCATGGCGTACTCCGGAAATCTTTGATCGTTGCAGAGGCAGGCAAGCCACCTCTGTTCCTGATAACTACATATCACCCCTGTAGGAGCGAGGCTTGCCCGCGAAAACGTCGGCACATTCAACATTAATGCTGACTGACACGCCGCCTTCGCGGGCAAGCCTCGCTCCTACAGGGGACTGATCGTTCCCACGCTCTGCGTCACAGGGACGCGGACCATCCCGGGCGGCATTCCCACGCAAAGCGTGGGAACGATCATCCGCAGAACCGTCGTCCTGTGTGACTTGCTTATTTGGCAGCCCAGGAATTGAAGCGCTGCTCCAGTTGCTCGCCGTTGTCAGCCCAGAAGCTGACGTCGATCTGCACCTGGTTGGCGATGTTTTCCGGGGTGGTCGGCATGTCTTTCAGGACATCCTTGTCCAACAACGGTACGGCTTGAATGTTGGCCGGGCCGTAAGCGATGTTTTCCGAGTAGGTCTTCTGCTGCTGCGGCGCCACCGAGAACGCGATGAATTTCTTCGCCGCTTCAGCGCGCTTGGCGTCCAGACCTTTCGGGATAGCCCATGCGTCGAAGTCGTAGATACCGCCGTTCCACACGACTTTCAGGTTGCTTTCTTTCTGCACGGCGGCGATCCGGCCGTTGTAGGCCGAGCTCATGACCACGTCACCGGACGCGAGGTATTGCGGCGGTTGTGCGCCGGCTTCCCACCACTGAATGCTTGGCTTGAGCTCATCGAGTTTCTTGAATGCACGGTCCTGACCGTCTTTGCCGGCCAGCACTTTGTAGACGTCTTTCGGCGCAACGCCGTCGGCCATCAGTGCGAATTCCAGGGTGTACTTGGCGCCTTTACGCAGGCCGCGCTTGCCCGGGAATTTTTTGGTGTCCCAGAAATCCACCCAGCTGGTCGGTGCCGAGGCCAGTTTGTCGGCGTTGTAGGCCAACACGGTCGACCACACGAAGAAACCTACGCCGCAAGGCTGGATCGCGCCCTTGACGTAATCTTCGGATTTGCCGAACAGCGCAGGATCAAGTTGCTCGAACATGTCTTCGTCGCAACCGCGAGACAGTTCTGGCGACTCAACTTCCACCAGGTCCCAGGACACGCTCTTGGTGTCGACCATGGCTTTGACCTTGGCCATCTCACCGTTGTATTCGCCAGCCACGATCTTGCCGTTGCCTGCCGCTTCCCACGGTGCGTAGAAGGCTTTGACCTGCGCCGCCTTGTTCGCCCCGCCAAAGGACACCACGGTCAAATCCTGGCCCGCCGCCATCGCGTGTGCCGCACCGATCATGCCTATGACCAAAGCGGTGAATTTCAGGGATCTCAACATTTATTGTTCTCTCCACGTGCAGGGTTGGTGTTGGTGTAGCCGGGGCGATCAGTTCGCCTCTAGAAGGGGGTCGAGCGCGCGAACGTGTTCGACCTGCCAGCCAAGCGGTACCACGTCGCCGACAGCCAGCGCGGGATCGAGCTCGGCAATCGGTTGTTTCACGAAGAAGTCGGTCTTGCCGCAGACTTCCAGGCGAACCCGGACGTGGTCGCCCAGATAGATGAATTCCGCTACCCGCCCTGAGAAGCGGTTGACGCAGGACTCGCTGGAGCCGTTGAGGCTTACGCGTTCCGGGCGAATCGACAGCGTGACCGGTTCGCCGGTTTTGCCGACGTTGACCGCCAGGGCTTCAACCTTTTCACCGCGGCCGAGCTCGACGATGCAGCGGTCGCCGGTCTGGCTGTGCAAGCGGCCGTTGAGGCGGTTGTTCTCGCCGATGAAATTGGCGACGAAGGTGTTTTTCGGCTCTTCATAGAGGGTGCGCGGCGCGGCGATCTGCTGGATCTCGCCCTGATGGAACACCGCCACGCGGTCGGACATGGTCAGGGCTTCGCCCTGGTCGTGAGTCACGTAGACCACGGTCACGCCGAGGCGCTGGTGCAGGTGTTTGATTTCCATCTGCATGTGTTCACGCAGTTGTTTGTCCAGCGCGCCGAGGGGTTCGTCCATCAGCACCAGTTGCGGTTCGAACACCAATGCGCGAGCCAGGGCCACACGCTGTTGCTGACCGCCGGACAGTTGTGCCGGGTAGCGCTGGGCGAAGGCATCGAGCTGAACCATGCTCAGCACGCGTTTGACCCGGTCACTGACATCGCTCTTGTTCAAGCCGCGCACGGTCAGCGGGAACGCCAGGTTCTCGGCGACGGTCATGTGCGGGAACAACGCGTAGTTCTGGAACACCATGCCGATGTCCCGCTTGTGCGGCGGTACGTTGTTGATGGAGCGTCCGGCCAGCTGGATTTCGCCGGCGGTGGGTGTTTCGAAACCGGCGAGCATCATCAGGCTGGTGGTCTTGCCGGAGCCGGAAGGCCCGAGCAAGGTGAGGAACTCGCCTTTGCGAATCTCCAGGTTGAGGTCTTTGACGATCAGGTTCTCGCCGTCGTAGCTTTTTTGCACTCCACGAAAGCTGACCAGAATGTCACTGGCCCCTGCGTTTGAATCGACCTGGCTCATACCCACACCTTTTTTGTTGATGACTGCTGTGGACTAAGCCTAGTGGACGCTGCCGACCGCGCAAATCGGGGCGCAGGAGAGAATCGCCTCAGCGGGATGGAAGGTTGGGTGTAGGGATTGCCCTACAAGGATGACGCGTTTTGGCAAACGCAGCGGCAAGTGGTCAGCTAAGGGCCGCAAGGACGGGCAAAAGCAGGTTTGCGGTGTGTCGCAAATGGATATGACGACGAGATTCCTGTAGGAGCGAGGCTTGCCCGCGAAGGCGCCCGCGCTGGCGCTAAAAGCTTCGCGGGCAAGCCTCGCGCCTACAGAGGATCGCATTCAGATCTAGAGGAGTTTGTGTTCCATCGCGTACTTCACCAGTTCCGCCAGTGAGGTGATGTTGAGCTTTTGCATCAGCCGCGCCTTATGGGTGCTGATGGTTTTGCTGCTCAGGGCCAGTTGCTGGGCGATATCGTTAACGTTGGCGCCCTGGGCCAGGCGTTCGAACACCGAGAACTCACGCTCCGAGAGCAATGAGTGCAACGGCCGCGAATCGGTCAGGCCGACTTCGAAGACCATGCGGTCCGCCAGGTCCGGGTCAATGTAGCGACCGCCCGCAGCGACCTTGCGGATCGCTGTCAGCAACAGCGCCGGATCGCTGTCCTTGGTCGCATAACCCGCGGCGCCGACCTTTAATGCCCGGGCAGCCATTTGTGCCTCGTCGTGCATCGACAACACCAGGATGGCCGGCGGATTGTTCAACGCACGAATCCTTGGAATCGCTTCCAGGCCATTGACGCCAGGCATGGAGATGTCCAGCAACACCACTTCGCAGGGCACATGCCGCAAGGTTTCGAGCAACTGCTCGCCATTGCTCGCCTCCCCTACCACCAGCAAGTCCTTGGCCAGGCCAATCAACTGCTTGATGCCTTCACGGACGATGGTGTGGTCTTCGGCTACCAGTACACGGATCACAGTCTTCTCCATTCTTTTTATGTAAGAGCCAAGATCATTCTCGGGCAAGCTCGCTCCTAAAGTGGACTGCGGGGTATATCAGCTATCTGCGCACCTGCCCGAATCCCTGTGGGAGCGAGCCTGCTCGCGATGACGAAAGCAAAGTCACCACGAAGACTTCAGCCCTCATCCACCGGCACTCGCACACTCAACGTGGTGCCCTCCCCCGGCTCACTCTCCAGCGACAACCGCCCGCCCATGATCAACACCCGCTCACGCATGCCGACCACACCGAAGGACGTTGCCCTGCCCGTGGCGGGGACAAATCCTACGCCATCATCGCTCACCGTCAGACACAACTCGTCACCTTCCAGCGTCAATGTCAGTTCGACAGTATGCGCCTGGGCATGCCGCATAACATTGGTCAGCGCTTCTTGAAGGATTCGGAACAGCCCAATGGCCTTGGCATCACTGAGCACCGGCAGGTTCTCCGGCACCTGCACCAGACATGGAATCTGCGTGCGCGCCTCGAAGCGCCGGGCCTGCCACTCGATCGCCGAGGCGATCCCGGCATCGAGAATCGGTGGTCGCAGCGCGGTCGCCACATCGCGCACCAGTTGGAACAGCTGCGCAATCAGGCGTTTCATGCTGTTCAAGCGCTCGTTCAGACCAGGGTCGAGCTGGGCGTAGGCCAATTCGCACATGGAGGTTTCCAGCTTCAGCACGGTGAGCATCTGACCCAGTTCGTCGTGGACCTCGCGGGCAATGCGCGCTTTTTCCTCTTCCCGTACGCTCTCCAGGTGAGCGGAAAGCTCACGCAGTTGCTCGCGAGAACTGGCCAGTTCCAGTTCGATGCGCTTGCTCTCGCTGATGTCCCAGACAATCCCGTCCCAGACATAGGCGCCATCTTCGAGCCGACGAGTGATGGCCTTGATCTCGGCCCAGCGCTGCTCGCCCGAACGAGTAAGAATCCGCCCCTGCCACGACCAGTCACTGTCGGTGTCCAGCGCATGGTCCTGAGTCTGGTGATAGCTGGCCTTGTCGTCCGGGTGCACCAGGCTGCGCAGGCCTTTGTCACGGTGGGCCAGGGTCGCTGGCGAATAACCCGACAGGCTCTCGCTGCCTTCGCTGATGTAGGCAAAGTCGATCTGCCCTGTCACCGGCGCCCGCTCAAGGCGGAAGACCAATCCCGGAACGTTGGCCGCAATCCCCTGCAACCGCGCTTCGCTTTCCTGCAACGCCGCCAGGGCGCGACGACGTTCGGTGACGTCGTTGAGGTAGACCACCAGGTATTCACCACCACGAAAGCGCATAAAGCTCAACGAAACATCGGTCGGCAGGATGCTGCCATCCGCTCGCACACAGTTGGTTTCGAAACTTTGCGGCCCTTCTTCGCTGGCCCGGGCACGCTTCCACAGGTTCAGCCAGCGGTCCATGTGCAGGCCCGGCTCAAAGTCGATCAGCGGCCGATCCATGATGCCGCCGACCGGATACCCGAGCATGGTTTCGGCCGCGCGGTTGGCGTAGCGCACGTGGCTGTCCCAATTGACCCAGAGGATGCCGACGGTGCTCTGATCGATGGAAAATTGCGTGAGGCGCAACGCCTCTTCGCTGGCCTCGCGCAGGGCGATGTCCTCGCGCGCCTCCAATAGTCGCTGTTCCAGACTGTGCTGCTGGCGGCGCTGCCAGAACACGATGGCCATGCTGCTCAACATCAACACCGCCATCAACAGGGTGAGGTTTTGCCAGAAGCCCGGGGTCTCGGTCAGGCGCGGGTATTTGGGTTGCAGCCATTGGTTGTGCAGCTGCTCCAGGTCCTTGGCCGGAATCGCCCGAAGTGCGCTTTCGACGATGCCCGCCAGTTCCGGTTGGTCCCGCCGAGTGGCTACTCGCAGCAATTGCGGCAAGCCGATGTCACCCACCACGACCAGCCCGGCAAATTCAGGCTCGACGGACAGCCGCCCCAATTGCGCTTCATCGACCACGGCATAACCGGCCTGCTGACTCAGCAACAATTGCAATGCCTGGCGCTCGGTCGGTACGCCTTGCAGGTTCAGGTGGGGATAGTTGCCGCGCAGATAGTCAGCCGTCGCACTGGGCATGCGCACAGCGACGCGGGTTTGGCTGTCGAGTTTTTCCAGCTCCACCGCGCCGGTGCTTTTCTGGTCACTGACCACCAGTTGCGGCACCCGCATGTAGGGGTCGGAGAATTGCCAGAACCGCAGGCCGGCGGGGGTTTGGGTGAGCCCGGGAGCGATGTCGATTTCACCCTCGCGCGCGGCGGCTTCCAGTTGCGCAAGGTCGGGGAAATTACGCCAGCTCAGCTCGACCTTGAGCACTTTGGCCAGCCATTTCATCAACTCGACGTTGACCCCCGACAGGCGCTGCAAGCGGCGATCGTATTGCGCGTAAGGCGCCTGCAGCACCAGCCCGACACGCAATTCGCTGTGCGCCGCCAGCCACTGTTGTTGCTGGGGCGACAGGGGCGCGACGTACGTCGGTGGCGCGGAAGCCGCCCAACTCATCAAGGGAAACCACAAACAGCCGATAACCCACAGGCAGCGAAAACGCATCATCGAAGTCTCACACACTGACAAATACTGACCAACCCATTAGGCTGCCGGAATAACTTCTGGCCTGGAATATCCGATGCCCCCTGTCTACCGCCTGGCACTGCCAGCATTGTGCCTGTCGCTGATCCTGCCTTGCGCCTTTTCCGTCGAGGCGGCCGACCCGGCGCCTGCCGCTGCGGAAAAACCCGCAGAAGAAAAACCGGTCGAACGCCAGCCACTGCTTGAGCGTAGTCAGGAAGAAGCGACAGCACTTGAGCGACAAATCCCCGCGCAGGAACAGCAACAGCTGCAAGCGGGCACCGACACCTTTCTTGCGCTGTGGAAACCGGCCAACACCGCCGAGCCCAAAGGCGCGGTGATTATCATCCCAGGCGCAGGTGAAACCGTTGACTGGCCGCAAGCAATCAGCCCGTTGCGTAACAAATTGCCCGACGCGAAGTGGAGCAGCCTGAGTATCACCTTGCCGGACGTGCAAAGCGACGCCATTGCACCACGCGTCATGGAAATGCCGCCAACGCTCAAGGCGCCGGAAACCGGCAGCAAGGACTCGACCACGGCAGCTCCCATCGAGCAAGCGGCAGGTGGTGAAGCGGAAGTAGCCGACAAGGCCATCGCCGAAACCACCGAGGAACAGTCAAAGGCCGCCGCCGAACGCATCTTTGCTCGAATTGATGCGGCCATTGCGTATGCCGAACAGCAAAGCGCTCGCAGCATCGTGGTGTTGGGCCATGGCACAGGCGCTTATTGGGCCGCGCGCTATTTGAGTGAGAAGCAGCCGTCGCAAGTGGAAAAATTTGTGATGGTCGCGGCACAGACGCCTGCCGCGGCGAAACCCGAACTGGTCGAACTGACGCCGACACTGAAGCTGCCGACGGCAGATATCTTCTACATGGATAAGCCGCTGGATCGCAACGCAGCACTGGCACGGATGCAGGCTAGCAAGCGCTTGAAGTCTTCGGCGTTCAGCCAGGTGTCGCTCAAGGCGTTGCCCGGTAATGCCAGGGCAGAGCAAGAGCAACTGGTACGCCGGGTGCGCGGGTGGTTGAATCCGCAGAAGGCGGCGGACTGAAAGACCGCGTCGCCCCCATCGCGAGCAAGCCTAGCTCTTACAGGTTCTGTGTTGTATGACGCGAAACCTGTAGGAGCGAGGCTTGCCCGCGAAGACGGTATCCCTGGCGACACGAATCTTTCCAGCTACCGAAAATCCCGCCGCTCACGAATCAACGTATAAGCCGTATGCAGTTCGCGAGTCTTGTCCGTCGCCTCACGCACCTGCAACGCCGTCGCACCGCTGCCGGCAATCTTGTCCGGATGATGGCGACTGAGCAGGCGTCGATAGGCACGCTTGATCTGCGCCGGCTCGCTGGTCGCCGTCACCCCCAACAACCGTAAGGCATCCTGATAAGTCAGGGTGCTGCTGACTTGCGGTCGCTTGTGCTGATCGTAGTCAGCCGCCAACGCCAGTACTTGTTGCGGCGTCCAGCCCAGCCACTTGCCCCACAGGGCCAGCAATTCACGTTCATTATTCCCCGCACGCCCATCGGCCCAAACCATGCGCCAACAGGCGCGCAATACGCCTTCCGCGGCGTGGGGCTGAGCACTCAAGCGCCGCAGATACCCGCGCAACCGGTCACGGCCCGACTTGCCGCGATTGAACGCGGCAATGGCACGACGCTGCGCCGGTTCGGTCATTTCCAGCGCACGCATTTCCTGGCGAGCCTGCTGGATGTGACCATCCACCACGTGTCCATCGCTCTTGGCCAACCGTCCCAGCAACACGAACAACAGTTCATCGTTGCGCAGCATCGGACGACCGCCGAGCTTTTCACGCAAATGCCCCCAGCTTTGCAGGTGCAAGCGCCGATCCAGCGCCTGTCCCAGCAAAGCACCGAGCATGGCCCCCGGAATGCTGGCTATGGCAAAGCCCGCTCCGGCTCCAATCAGAGTCCCTGGCCACAGCATCTCAGCGTCTCGCTTCTATCAGGGTTTCAACTTCAGCCAGGCGTTCGTGCGTGCCGACATCCACCCAGTGTCCGCTCAGGCGTTCGCCGGTAACCTGTCCATCCGCCATCGCTTTGCGCAGCAACGGCGCCAGTTTGAAGGCGCCGGCCGAGCAACCGTCGAACAGTTGCGGATGCAGCACGGCAATGCCGCTGTAGGTCAGGGTGTCGGCGTCGGGCTGACCGTCGCGCACTTGCCCGTCGACCAGCGTGAAATCGCCGGTCGGGTGATGGGCCGGATTGTCCGCCAGCACCAGGTGCGCCAACCCGGCGATGGGTTGATGCAGCACGCTGAAGTCGTAGTCAGTCCAGATGTCACCATTGACCACCAGGAATGCTTCATCGCCCAGCAGAGGCAATGCGCGGAAGATACCGCCGCCGGTTTCCAGTGGTTCCCCTTCCGGTGAGTACTGAATACGCAGGCCGTATTGCGAGCCGTCACCCAAGTAGCTTTCGATCTGCTGACCGAGCCAGGCGTGGTTGATCACAATCTCGGTAAACCCGGCGTTTGCCAGGGCTTTCAAGTGGTACTCGATCAGAGGCACGCCGCCGGCACGAACCAGCGGTTTGGGCGTGGTCAGGGTCAGCGGGCGCATGCGCTCGCCTTTGCCGGCCGCCAGAATCATCGCCTTCATGCAGGGGCTCCAGCGCGCAGGCTCAGCAGCAACACATCCAGCTCGGCCAGCTCAGGACGGCGGGCGATCACTGCATCTATATAAGCAAAGAAGCGCGGCACATCGGCCAGGTAGCGCGGCTTGCCGTCGCGATGACAGATGCGGGCGAAAATGCCGATCACTTTCAGGTGACGCTGCACGCCCATCAGGTCGCTGGCGCGCAGGAAGTCTTCGAAATCAGGCTGCACGGGAATGCCGAGATCTCTGGCTTGCTGCCAATAATTTTCCAGCCAGGCGTGCACACGCTCCTCGGGCCAACTGAGGAAGGCGTCCTTGAACAGACAAGTCACGTCATAGGTCACCGGGCCGTAGACCGCGTCCTGGAAATCCAGCACGCCGGGGTTCGGCTCGCTGAGCATCAGGTTGCGAGGCATATAGTCGCGATGCACCAGCACTTTAGGCTGGGCCAGGGCGCTGTCGATCAGCAGCTCAGTCACGTGCTGCCAGAGCATTTGCTGCGCCGAGTCGAATTCGATGCCCAACTCGCGCTTCACGTACCACTCGGGGAACAGCTCCAGCTCACGACGCAGCAAAGCCACGTCGTAACTCGGCAACGGCGCGACCATCGGCAATTGCTGGAAAGCCAGCAATGCTTGCAGGGCATCCTTGAACAAATCGTCGGCGTTTTCGCTATCAATCACGTCCAGATAAGTCTTGTTGCCCAGGTCATTGAGCAAAAGAAATCCGCGCTCGAGGTCTTCGGCATAAATTTTCGGCACATTTATTCCGGACTTCGCCAACAAAAAAGCGATATCCACGAAGGGTTTGCAGTTTTCCTGGGGCGGTGGCGCGTCCATCACGACGAAACTTCTGCCTTCGCCTTCCCAGCGGAAATAGCGCCGAAAACTCGCATCACTACTGGCCGCGGTCAATGTGGCCGGGGGTACGACGCCCCAGCCCTGTTCTGCAAAGAGGATAGCCAACTGCTCATCGAGCCAAACTTTCAGGTGTTGCAAACGTACATCTTGGTCAGGCATTGCAAGGGTCTCCGACGGCGCTAGCCGTCAAGCGGGTCATGCTTTATTATCCAGCATCTTTTTCAGACCATCGAGAGGCGTGCGGCCCACACCGCGGGCAGATGGCACGCAGGAAGCCCGGACTAATAAGATGGCATTGAAATCCCCCGCGTTTCGTAAAAAATTTCCGTTGTTGGTTACCGGCAGTCTGCTGGCCCTGCAACCCCTAGCCACTTCTTTCGTGGTCGCCGCGGAACAGTATGACTGCTCAGTCTCTGCTTCGGGTGCCTGGGACTGTGCGCCAAAAGCGCCAGCGGCGGCATTGCCTCCGCGTCCCGTCCATGACGGCAGCGCAGTTTCCGCCACCGGCGAACCTGCGTCCGAAAGTGGCACCAGTGAAGACACTGGCGCCAAGCCTGTGCTGGTTACCGAGTCCAAAGGACGCGGCCTGAAGTCGCGTAGTGCAGACTACAGTCACCTCGACTGGGTTCCGCGCGAGAACCTCACGGCAGCGCAACTGGCCGAGACCGGTCCTTACTGCTCTGGTTCCTATATCGAACCGATTCGTCCTGGCATGAATGACAAGACGAATAAAAGTGACGCTCCAACCTTTATCGGCGCGAAAGCCTCCCGCTATAAGCAGGAAGAGCAAGTCGCGACCCTGGCCGGTGACGTCGTCATGCGCCAGGGCAGCATGCAGGTTGAAGCCGACGAAGCGAATCTTTACCAGGCCGAGAGCCGTGGCGAACTGAGCGGCAACGTGCGCATTCGCGACAACGGCGCACTGATCGTGGGCGACCACGCCGACGTGCAGCTCGATACCGGTGAAGCCAAGGTCGATAACGCCGAATACGTGATGCACAAATCCCGTATCCGCGGTAACGCGCTGTACGCCAAACGTGCCGAAAACGCGATCATCCGCCTCAAGGATGGCACGTACACCACGTGCGAACCGAACAGCAACGCCTGGCAGCTCAAGGGCAACAACATCACCTTGAACCCGGCGACCGGCTTCGGTACCGCAACCAACGTGACACTGCGGGTCAAGGACATTCCTGTCCTGTACACGCCGTACATCTATTTCCCGATTGATGACCGTCGTCAGTCCGGCTTCCTGCCGCCGACTATCGGCACGGGCAGCGATACTGGCTTCATGCTGGTCACACCGTATTACTTCAACCTGGCACCGAACTACGACGCCACGTTGTATCCGCGTTACATGAGCAAGCACGGCCTGTTGATGGAAGGCGAGTTCCGTTACCTGACCCCGTCCAGCGAAGGTCAGTTTGGCGCCGCGTACCTCAACGACGAAGACACCGATCGCAGCAAGCAGACCGACTACCAGAAAAATCGCTACATGTATAACTGGCAGCACAAGGGTGGTCTGGATTCGCGGGTCTTCACGCAGGTTGATTACACCAAGATCAGCGATCCGTATTACTTCCAGGATCTGCAGACTGATCAAATTGGTGTGAAGAGCGCCGATTACGTGAACCAGCAGGGTTCCGTCACTTACCGTGGCGACAGCTATACCGCTCGCGTGAACGCTCAGGCTTTTCAGCTGGCGACCGTTTCAAACATCACGCCGTATGACCGTTTGCCGCAGATCACCTTTGATGGTGCACTGCCGTATCATCCGGGCGGACTGGATTTCAATTACAACACTGAAATCGTGCGGTTTGATCGTGACTTGGAAAACGGCTCCTTCACTGATGAAGACGGCAACGTGTCCCCACGCCTGGACACAAACGTTTTCGGGCTGGCTCGCGCAAACGGTGATCGCCTGAATGTCGCCCCGGTTGTCAGCTATCCGATGAATGCCAGCTATGGTTTCCTGAAGCCATCCTTGAAGTACCAGTACACACAGTACCAACTGGATCTGGACAACAAGGGTAAAGCCGACATTGCGGCGCAGAATGCGGAACAAGACAAACTCAACGGTACCTTCGGCACTAACCAGAGCCGTGGCGTGCCGATCGCGAGCATCGACAGCGGCCTGTATTTCGATCGCAACACCCAATGGTTCGGCAAAAACTATCGCCAGACACTTGAGCCGCGCCTGTACTACCTCTATGTCCCGGAGAAGGATCAGGAAGACATTCCTGTCTTTGATACCGGCGAATACACTTTCAACTACGCGTCGCTGTTCCGTGACAACCGGTTCTCGGGTTCCGACCGCGTCGGCGACGAAAACAAGCTGTCGCTGGGTATAACCAACCGCTGGATCGAAGACAACGGTTTCGAACGTCAACGCATCAGTGTCGGCCAGGCCTTGTACTTCAAGGACCGCGAAGTTCAGTTGCCGGGTATCGATGCAAAGACCCGCGACGATGCGCACTCCAACGTGTCGCCTTATGCGCTGGAATACGAATACCGCTGGAACCGCGATTGGCGCACCACGGCCGACTACAACTGGGACCCGGACAGCCGCAGCCCTCGCTCGGGCAGCGCGATGTTCCATTACCAGCCTGAAGACAACCCGAACAAGGTCATCAACGCCGGCTATCGCTATCGCAATGACCAGGTCCGTTACGACCAGAACACCGGTAAATGGTCGGTGGGCGGTGGTGACTACGGCACCCCTGGTCAACCTGGCTACGTGAAGGACTACTACAAAATCCAACAGCACGACTTCTCGGTGATCTGGCCGGTCGTGCCGCAATGGAACGTCATCAGTCGCTGGCAGTATGACTACAACCGCAACCGTACCCTGGAAGCCTTCGGTGGTTTCGAGTACGACAACTGCTGCTGGAAACTGCGCCTGATCAATCGTTACTGGGTTTCGTATGACGAATTCAGTCAGAACGCCCCGGAAAACGAAAAAGGCGACCACGGCGTATTCCTACAAATCGTTCTGAAAGGTCTCGGCGGCCTCACCGGCGCCAAAGTAGAGAGCTTCCTCGACAAAGGCATCCAAGGTTATCGTGAACGTGAAGACCAAGCTTTCTGATTGTCTGCGCCCGCTAGTGCTGGGCGCGCTGTTCCTGGGTACTGCGGCGAACGCCGCGGTACAGTCCATCGATAAAGTGGTGGCTATCGTCGACAACGACGTGGTCATGCAGAGCCAACTGGACCAGCGTGTTCATGAAGTTCAGCAAACCATCGCCAAACGCGGTTCTGCGGTTCCGCCGGCCGGCGTGCTGGATCAGCAGGTGCTTGAGCGTCTGATCGTCGAAAACCTGCAATTGCAGATCGGCGAGCGTTCCGGCATCCGCATTACCGATGAAGAACTGAACCAGGCTGTCGGCACCATTGCCCAGCGCAATAACATGTCGATTGATCAGTTCCGTGCGGCCCTGACTCGCGACGGCCTCTCTTATGAGGACGCACGGGACCAGATTCGTCGCGAAATGATCATCAGCCGTGTGCGCCAGCGTCGTGTGGCCGAGCGCATTCAGGTGTCTGAACAGGAAGTGAAGAACTTCCTCGCTTCCGACCTCGGCAAAATGCAGCTGTCCGAAGAATTCCGCCTGGCCAACATCCTGATTCCTACGCCGGAAAGTGCCAATTCCGAAGCGATTCAGAATGCGGCGAAACAGGCTGATGCGGTTTACCAGCAGCTCAAGCAAGGCGCTGACTTCGGTCAGTTGGCAATCGCCAAATCCGCCAGCGAAACCGCACTGGAAGGCGGCGATATGGGCTGGCGTAAAGCCGCTCAATTGCCACCTCCGTTCGATCGCATGCTGAGCACCATGACCGTTGGCGACATTACCCAGCCAATGCGCACGCCGGGGGGCTTCATCATCCTGAAGATCCTCGACAAGCGTGGCGGTGAGACCCAGACCCGTGACGAAGTGCACGTGCGTCACATCCTGGTCAAACCGAGCCCGATTCGTGACGAAGCAAAAACCAAAGCTCTGGCTGAATCGCTCTATACCCGAATCGAAGCGGGCGAAGATTTTGGCGAACTGGCGAAAAGCTTCTCGGAAGACCCGGGTTCCGCCCTCAACGGTGGCGACCTGAACTGGATCGACCCGAACGCATTGGTGCCCGAGTTCCGCGAAGTGATGGCCAAGACCCCGCAAGGTCAACTGTCCAAGCCGTTCCAGACTCAATATGGCTGGCACGTTCTGGAAGTCCTTGGCCGCCGCGCCACCGACAGCACGACCCAGGCCCGTGAGCAGCAGGCGATGACCGTACTGCGTAACCGCAAATACGACGAAGAACTGCAAACCTGGCTGCGTCAGATCCGTGACGAAGCGTATGTAGAGATCAAACTCCCTGGTGCAGACCAGGCAGCGCAGTGAAACCCAAGCGTTTCGCGCTGACACCCGGCGAACCGGCCGGCATAGGTCCTGACCTGTGCCTGCTGCTCGCCTCGCAAGCCCAGCCACATCCCCTGATTGCCATAACCAGCCGCGACCTGCTCCTTGAGCGGGCCGCGCAGCTGGGTGTGGTCGTCGATTTGCTGCCGGTAACACCGGACAGTTGGCCGGATGCCCCGGCACCCGCCAACAGCCTGTATGTCTGGGATACCCCGCTCAATGCACCGGTCATCGCCGGGCAACTGGACAAGGCCAATGCGGCTTTCGTTCTGGAAACCCTGACCCGTGCGGGCCAAGGCTGCCTCGACGGGCATTTCGCCGGCATGATCACCGCCCCCGTGCACAAGGGCGTGATCAATGAATCGGGCATTGCCTTCTCCGGGCACACCGAATTTCTCGCTGACCTGACCCATACCGCACAAGTGGTGATGATGCTTGCCACCCGCGGCTTGCGCGTGGCGCTGGTCACCACTCACCTGCCCCTTCGGGAGATTGCCGATGCAATCACCCCGGAGCGTCTGGAACGGGTCACACGCATTCTGTACTCCGACCTGCAACAAAAGTTCGGCATCGCCCGGCCACGCATCCTGGTCTGCGGGCTAAACCCGCACGCCGGTGAAGGCGGACATCTGGGCCATGAAGAAATCGACATTATCGAACCTACATTAGAGCGCCTGCGCGGCGAGGGCATGGACCTTCGCGGCCCCCTGCCCGCCGACACTCTGTTTACCCCCAAATATCTGGAGCACTGCGACGCGGTGCTGGCGATGTACCACGACCAGGGCCTGCCTGTGCTGAAATACAAAGGCTTCGGCGCGGCAGTCAACGTGACCCTGGGCTTGCCGATCATCCGCACATCGGTCGACCACGGCACTGCCCTGGATCTGGCCGGCAGCGGCAACATCGACACCGGCAGCCTGCAAGTCGCCCTGGAAACCGCCTACCAGATGGCCGAGACCCGTATATGACCGAGCATTACCAACACCGGGCGCGCAAGCGTTTTGGCCAGAACTTCCTGCACGATGCCGGCGTTATCGACCGCATCCTGCGCTCCATCCACGCCAAGCCTGAGGACCGCCTGCTGGAAATCGGCCCGGGCCAGGGTGCACTGACCCAGGGGCTGCTGGGCAGCGGCGCGCAACTGGACGTGGTGGAGCTGGACAAAGACCTGATCCCGATCCTCAATCAGCAGTTCGCCGGCAAGAGCAACTTCAACCTGCATCAGGGCGACGCGTTGAAGTTCGATTTCAACAGCCTGAACGCAGCCCCGGGCAGCCTTCGGGTCGTCGGCAACCTGCCATATAACATCTCTACGCCGCTGATTTTTCACTTGCTGCACAACGCCAGCCTGATTCGCGACATGCACTTCATGCTGCAAAAGGAAGTGGTCCAGCGTATGGCGGCGGGCCCTGGTGGCGGTGACTGGGGCCGTCTGTCGATCATGGTTCAGTATCACTGCCGGGTTGAGCATCTGTTCAACGTTGGCCCCGGTGCGTTCAATCCGCCACCGAAAGTCGATTCGGCCATCGTGCGTCTGGTGCCTCATGCGGTGCTGCCGCACCCGGCCAAGGATCACAAGCTGCTGGAGCGTGTTGTGCGCGAAGCCTTCAACCAGCGCCGCAAAACCCTGCGCAATACCCTCAAGTTGCTGCTGAGCAACGACGAAATCACGGCAGCCGGTGTCGACGGCAGCCTTCGTCCAGAGCAGCTCGACCTTGCCGCCTTCGTGCGCCTTGCCGACAAGCTCAGCGAACAAGTCTTGGCTACTCCCGCCGTCGACTGACAGCCGACGAGCGTTATCGGGTAGGACACCAGCGCCCATGTCTGGTTTACTACCCGATACTTGGCCTAGACTGAGCTCCATCAGCTACGCCCCGCGTCCCGCTTCGCTTTTAAGGCCTCTTGCATGTCCGATCCTCGTTATCAGGTCGACGTCAGCGTCGTCACCCGCTATCTGGCAGAACAATCGCAACCCGAGCACAACCGCTTCGCCTTTGCCTACACCATTACCGTGCACAACAATGGCGAGCTACCGGCCAAACTGCTGTCTCGGCACTGGGTCATCACCGATGGCGACGGACATGTCGAAGAGGTTCGCGGTGCGGGCGTTGTCGGCCAACAACCGTTGATCGAACCAGGCAAGAGCCATACCTACAGCAGCGGCACCGTCATGACCTCCAAGGTCGGTACGATGCAGGGTACTTATGAAATGATCGCCGACGACGGCAAACACTTTGACGCCGTTATCGCGCCATTCCGCCTGGCGGTGCCCGGAGCCCTGCACTGATGGCGACGTATGCCGTCGGAGACCTTCAAGGCTGCCTTGAAGCCCTGCAATGCCTGCTCAAAAAAGTCGCTTTCGACCCTGCAAAGGATCGCCTGTGGCTGGTGGGCGATCTGGTCAACCGTGGCCCGCAGTCGCTGGAAACCCTGCGTTTTCTCTACAGCATCCGCGAATCGCTGGTGTGCGTGCTAGGCAACCATGACCTGCACCTGCTGGCCGCCGGTAAGAACATAGAACGCCTGAAGAAAACCGATACCCTACGCGAAATTATCGAAGCCCCCGATTGCGCCGAGCTGCTGGAATGGCTACGCCAGCAAAAACTCATGCATTACGACGAACAACGTAACGTTGCGCTGGTGCATGCCGGTATTCCCCCGCAATGGTCGCTGCGCAAAGCACTGAAGTACGCCGCCGAGGTCGAGACGGCGCTGCGCGACGACAATCTGCTGCCGCCCTACCTCGACGGCATGTACGGCAACGATCCGGCGAAATGGGACAGCGACCTCAGAGGCGTCACGCGCCTTCGGGTGATCACCAACTATTTCACCCGCATGCGTTTCTGCACGGCCGAAGGCAAGCTGGACCTCAAGAGCAAGGAAGGCCTGGGCACTGCGCCACCCGGCTACAAACCCTGGTTCCAGCACAAGGAACGCAAGACCAAAGGCGTGAAAATCATTTTCGGGCACTGGGCCGCGCTTGAAGGCCAGTGCAACGAACCGGGCATCTCTGCGCTCGACACGGGTTGCGTCTGGGGCGGTGCCCTGACGATGATGAACGTCGACAGCGGCGAACGCCTGTCCTGCAAATGCGACGAGCATGGCCATGCCGCCGCGCCGCCAGTCGCCCCACGAACTAGCGAACAAACGCCAGCCAGCGCCCAGCGCTAGACTGCGCTTTCAGCCGAGCCACAGGAGCCCGCCATGAGCGAATTCAAACGTATCCCCCCAGAACAGGCACAGGCCCTGCGCGCACAAGGCGCCGTGGTGGTCGATGTCCGTGACCCCGCGACCTATGCCGCCCTGCACATCAGCGGCTCGAAGCATCTGGACAATCATTCCCTGCATGCCTTCATTCAGGCGGCCGATCTGGACGCACCGACCGTGGTGGTCTGCTATCACGGCAATTCCAGCCAGGGCGCCGCCGCATACCTGATCAGCCAGGGCTTTTCCGACGTGTACAGCATGGATGGCGGTTTTGAGCTGTGGCGTACGACTTATCCTGCGGAAACGGCGCAAGGCACTTCCGAATAATTTTTTTGTAACGTGCAAGCCCCGTCCCCTGTGGGCTCGCGCGGTGGCAGACGAACGGTCTGCCACAACTAATTACGTATCTCGCCTTTACCTCCTGAATAAGCAACTATCCTTAAGCGCAGGCCATCCAAAACAGGGGAGAGCCGGTACACCGGCGCGCGGGTCATCGGGAGTAGCTTTCGAGGTCGTCAGCTTCGAAAGAGTTCTGGGGGGTAAACAGCGACTGCATATCCGGTTGCTGCCAGCATCGACTGAATGATCCGGCGTCGGCTCCACGTATCGAGCGAGGTGACGTCATGAGTATCTTTAGCCACTTCCAACAACGCTTCGAGTCCACACGCCAGGAAGAACTCTCGCTGCAAGAGTATCTTGAGCTGTGCAAACAGGACCGCAGCGCCTACGCCTCCGCCGCCGAGCGTCTATTGCTGGCCATCGGAGAACCGGAGCTGCTCGACACCTCGACCAACTCGAGACTGTCGCGAATCTTTTCCAACAAGGTGATCCGCCGCTATCCGGCCTTTGAAGACTTCCACGGGATGGAAGAATGCATAGACCAGATCGTGTCGTATTTCCGCCATGCCGCTCAGGGCCTGGAAGAGAAGAAACAAATCCTCTATCTGCTCGGCCCCGTCGGTGGCGGTAAATCGTCCCTGGCCGAGAAGCTCAAACAACTGATCGAGAAAGTGCCCTTCTACGCCATCAAGGGCTCGCCGGTATTCGAGTCGCCGCTGGGTCTGTTCAACGCCACTGAAGATGGTGCGATCCTCGAAGAAGACTTCGGCATTCCGCGGCGCTACCTCAATACCATCATGTCTCCATGGGCCACCAAGCGCCTGGCCGAATTCGGCGGTGACATCAGCCAGTTCCGCGTGGTGAAACTCTATCCGTCGATCCTCAACCAGATCGCGGTGGCCAAAACCGAACCGGGCGATGAAAACAACCAGGACATCTCGGCGCTGGTGGGCAAGGTCGACATCCGCAAACTGGAGGAATACCCACAGAACGACGCTGATGCCTACAGCTATTCAGGCGCGCTGTGCCGGGCCAACCAGGGCCTGATGGAATTCGTCGAAATGTTCAAGGCGCCAATCAAGGTGCTGCACCCATTGCTGACCGCCACCCAGGAAGGCAACTACAACAGTACCGAAGGCCTCGGGGCGATTCCGTTTACCGGGATCCTGCTGGCTCACTCCAACGAATCGGAATGGCACACCTTCCGCAACAACAAGAACAACGAAGCCTTCATCGACCGGATCTATATCGTCAAAGTGCCGTACTGCCTGCGGGTCAGCGACGAGGTGAAGATCTACGACAAGCTTCTGTTCAACAGCTCTCTGGCCAAGGCCCATTGCGCACCCGACACCCTGAAAATGCTAGCCCAGTTCACCGTGCTCTCACGCCTCAAGGAGCCGGAAAACTCCAACATCTATTCCAAGATGCGCGTGTATGACGGCGAGAACCTCAAAGACACGGATCCGAAAGCCAAGTCGATCCAGGAATACCGCGACAACGCCGGTGTCGACGAAGGCATGAACGGTCTGTCGACCCGGTTTGCGTTCAAGATCCTGTCCAAGGTCTTCAACTTTGATCCGCACGAAATCGCCGCCAACCCGGTGCATTTGCTCTATGTGCTGGAACAACAGATCGAACAGGAACAATTCCAGGCCGAGACCCGTGAACGCTATCTGCGCTTCCTCAAGGAGTACCTGGCACCGCGTTATATCGAATTCATCGGCAAGGAGATCCAGACTGCCTATCTCGAGTCTTACAGCGAGTATGGCCAGAACATCTTCGATCGCTACGTGCTGTACGCAGACTTCTGGATCCAGGACCAGGAATACCGAGATCCGGAAACCGGCGAAATCCTCAACCGCGTCGCGCTGAACGAAGAGCTTGAGAAAATAGAAAAACCGGCCGGCATCAGCAATCCGAAGGATTTCCGCAACGAAATCGTCAACTTCGTCTTGCGCGCCCGGGCCAACAACAATGGCAAGAACCCGACCTGGCTCAGCTACGAAAAACTGCGGGTGGTCATCGAGAAGAAAATGTTCTCCAACACCGAGGACCTCCTGCCTGTCATCAGCTTCAATGCCAAGGCCAGCAAAGAGGACCAGCAGAAGCACAACGACTTCGTCACACGGATGGTCGAGCGGGGCTACACCGACAAACAGGTACGACTGCTGTCCGAGTGGTACCTGCGGGTCCGGAAATCGCAATGACGCAGCGGCAAGCCATAAGCTACAAGCGGCAAGAAAAAGCGCGTAAGCCCTGATATCCGGGCAGCTTCTACTTGCAGCGTGTAGCTCACAACTTGAAGCCGCCCGGAGGGGCCTATGAGCTATGTGATCGACCGACGTCTCAATGGCAAGAACAAGAGCACG
Organism: Pseudomonas sp. SG20052; assembly: GCF_031766055.1. NCBI lineage: Bacteria > Pseudomonadati > Pseudomonadota > Gammaproteobacteria > Pseudomonadales > Pseudomonadaceae > Pseudomonas > Pseudomonas sp. SG20052. The sequence goes on from NZ_CP134498.1 coordinate 6,148,001, forward strand.
GTGAACCGTCAGCGGTTTCTGCGGCGTTATCGTGATCACATCAAAAAGGCCGTCGAAGAGGCGGTCAGTCGGCGTTCCATTACCGATATGGAACACGGCGAACAGATCAGTATCCCCGGCCGCGACATCGACGAGCCGGTGCTTCACCATGGACGTGGTGGCAAGCAGACCGTCGTGCACCCCGGCAACAAGGAATTCACCAGCGGCGAACACATTGCCCGTCCGCCAGGCGGTGGTGGCGGCAGAGGCCCAGGCAAGGCGGGCAACTCGGGCGAAGGGATGGACGAGTTTGTCTTCCAGATCACCCAGGAGGAATTCCTCGAATTCATGTTCGAGGACCTCGAACTGCCGAACCTGGTCAAGCGCAACCTGACCGGCACCGACACCTTCAAGACCGTGCGCGCGGGTATCAGCAACGAAGGTAACCCGTCGCGAATCAACATCATCCGTACCCTGCGCTCAGCCCATGCCCGGCGAATCGCCCTGTCTGGCAGCAGCCGGGCAAAGTTACGGGAAGCCAAAGAAGAACTGCTGCGACTCAAGCGGGATGAACCGGATAACTTCGGCGATATTCAGGAGATCGAAGCAGAAATCGAAAAACTCAGTGCGCGCATCCATCGCGTTCCCTTTCTCGATACCTTCGACCTCAAGTACAACTTGCTCATCAAGCAGCCGAACCCCAGCTCCAAGGCGGTGATGTTCTGCCTGATGGACGTGTCCGGCTCAATGACCCAGGCGACCAAAGACATCGCCAAGCGCTTTTTCATCCTGCTGTACCTGTTTCTCAAGCGTAACTACGACAAAATCGACGTCGTTTTCATCCGCCACCACACCAGCGCCCGCGAAGTGGATGAGGAAGAGTTCTTCTACTCCCGGGAAACCGGCGGCACCATCGTCTCCAGCGCCTTGAAACTGATGCAGGAAATCATGGCCGAGCGTTATCCGAGCAATGAGTGGAACATCTACGCGGCCCAAGCCTCCGACGGTGACAACTGGAACGATGATTCGCCGATCTGCCGCGACATTCTGATCAACCAGATCATGCCGTTCGTGCAGTACTACACTTACGTTGAGATTACCCCGCGCGAACACCAGGCTTTGTGGTTCGAATACGAACGCATCGCTGAAGCTTTCTCTGACACTTTTGCCCAGCAGCAACTGGTCTCGGCCGGGGATATCTACCCGGTCTTCCGTGAACTCTTCCAGCGCAGGTTAGTGACATGACCGCCAAAGAGCAGAAGCGCCAACCCATTTCCACCGGCTCAGAATGGACATTCGAGCTGATCCAGGCCTATGACAAAGAAATCAGTCGCCTGGCGGCTCGTTATGCCCTGGATACGTACCCTAACCAGATCGAAGTGATCACCGCCGAGCAGATGATGGACGCCTACGCCTCCGTCGGCATGCCACTGGGTTATCACCATTGGTCCTATGGCAAACACTTCCTCAGCACCGAGAAGTCCTACAGCCGTGGGCAGATGGGGCTGGCCTACGAGATTGTGATTAATTCAGACCCATGCATCGCCTATCTGATGGAAGAAAACACCATCTGTATGCAGGCCCTGGTGGTCGCTCATGCCTGCTATGGCCACAACAGCTTCTTCAAGGGCAATTACCTGTTCCGCACTTGGACCGACGCCAGCTCGATCATCGATTACCTGGTTTTCGCCAAGCAGTACATCATGCAATGCGAAGAACGCCACGGCATCGATGCAGTGGAGGACCTGCTGGATTCCTGCCATGCGCTGATGAACTACGGGGTCGACCGCTACAAACGCCCGTATCCGATCTCGGCTGAAGAAGAACGCCGCCGGCAGAAGGATCGGGAAGAGCACTTGCAGAAACAGATCAACGATTTGTGGCGGACCATTCCAAAAGGGGCCGACAAGTACAGCGACAAGGACAACGCGCGCTTCCCCGCCGAACCTCAGGAAAACATCCTGTACTTCATCGAAAAACACGCGCCGCTGCTGGAGCCCTGGCAGCGGGAAATCGTGCGCATCGTGCGCAAGATCGCCCAATATTTCTACCCGCAACGCCAGACCCAGGTCATGAACGAAGGCTGGGCCACGTTCTGGCACTACACGCTGATAAACGACCTGTATGACGAAGGCCTCGTTACCGACGGCTTCATGATGGAGTTTCTGACGTCCCACACCAGCGTGGTCTACCAACCCGGCTTCGACAGCCCCTACTACAACGGCATCAACCCCTACACCTTGGGTTTTGCCATGTACCGTGACATCCGCCGCATGTGTGAACACCCTACCGAGGAGGATTACCGCTGGTTCCCTGAGATAGCCGGTACCGACTGGCTGTCGAGCATCAAGTTCGCCATGAGCAGCTTCAAGGACGAAAGCTTCATCCTGCAGTACCTGTCACCGCAGGTGATCCGCGACCTGAAGTTGTTCAGCATTCTCGATGACGACCAAAAGGACGACCTGCTGGTCCCGGCCATTCACGATGAAGGTGGCTACCGCACCATTCGCGAAACACTGGCCGCGCAGTACAACCTGGGTAATCGAGAGCCCAATATTCAGATCTACAGCATCGACCGGCGTGGCGACCGCTCCCTGACCTTGCGTCACCAGCAGCACGACCGCAAACCGCTGGGCGAGTCCACCGAGGAAGTGCTCAAGCACCTGCACCGGCTGTGGGGCTTCGACATTCATCTGGAAACGCTGCAAGGCGACCAGGTCATGAAAGTCCACCATGTGCCGCCCAGAAGCGAGCACAGCGAGGGGGATTACGGCCGGCTGGACCTCGCCGTCATTCATCTTTGATCCTGTTTCTGCCTCCGGAAGTTCGACGCAAAGGTTATTCTGTCGAGCTAACGGAGGTTTTTTATGCGGATTTATAAAGTCGGCGGCGCGGTACGCGATCGCCTGCTGGGCAAACCTGTCACCGATATCGACTGGGTCGTGGTCGGTGCCACCACTGAAGAAATGCTCGCCCAGGGTTATCGCCCCGTGGGTGCTGACTTTCCGGTATTTCTTCACCCCAAGAGCGGTGAGGAATACGCCCTCGCCCGTACCGAACGCAAAAGCGGACGTGGTTACGGCGGTTTCACCTTTCATGCCAGCCCCGAAGTCACCCTCGAAGAAGACCTGATCCGTCGCGACCTGACAATCAACGCCATGGCCGAAGATGATCAGCAGAATCTGACCGACCCTTACCACGGCCAGCGCGATCTCGAAGCCCGAGTGCTTCGTCACGTTTCCCCCGCGTTCGCCGAAGATCCGCTCCGTGTCCTGCGCGTTGCCCGCTTGGCAGCCCGATACGCAGGACTGGGCTTCACCGTTGCGCCTGAAACTTTGGAGCTGATGCGCCAACTAAGCGAATCAGGTGAATTGAAGGCGTTGACGGCGGAACGCAGCTGGAAAGAGATTTCCCGTGCACTGATGGAAGATCAGCCACGGGTGTTCATTGAGGTGCTGCGTGAATGTGGCGCGCTCAAAGTGTTAATGCCGGAAGTTGATGCTCTGTTCGGCGTGCCGCAACCGGCAACCCATCACCCTGAGATCGACACGGGGGTGCACACCCTGAGCGTCCTTGAGCAAGCGGCGCAGCACAAACAGCCGCTGACCGTGCGCTGGGCATGCCTGCTGCATGATCTGGGCAAAGGGCTCACGCCCGAGGAAGAATGGCCACGCCACATTGCCCATGAGCACACGGGCCTGAAGCTGATCAAAGCGGTGAATGAACGGTTCAAGGCACCGAAAGATTGTCAGGAATTGGCATTGCTGGTGGGTCAGTACCACACCCACGGCCACCGCGCCCTGGAGCTGAAACCCTCGACGTTACTGGACCTGCTGCAGAGTTTTGACGTTTACCGTCGGCCGCAGCGGTTTGAAGAGTTCATTGCGGCGTGCGAGATGGACGCCCGCGGCCGCAAAGGGCTGGAGCAGAGAAGTTACCCACAGGCGGATTATTTACGCGGAGCGGCGACTGCGGCGCGGAACGTGGCGGTACAGCCGTTGCTGGAGAAGGGATTCAAGGGGCCGGAGCTGGGTGAGGCGATCAAGCGTGAGCGACTAAAAGCGCTGAAGGCCTACAAAGAGGCGGCGTCTGCCTGAAAAGCTTCGCGGGCAAGCCTCGCGACTGCAAGATCCAAGTCGTTTGCGATGGGGCGAACGACGCAAAACTTGCAGGAGCGAGGCTTGCCCGCGAAGGCGTCATCCGCCTCACAACAAATTCGAAGGTGTCAGCTGTTCACCGCGCCACTCAAACGCCACCGGCGCCAACACCTGATCAATCTGCGCCTCACGCCACAACGTCGCAAAGCTTTTGCCTACCCCCGGATGCACTCTGTCCGGCGCAATCAGGGACAACGGCCACAGCACAAAGGCATTTTTCAGAATCTCTGCCCGCGGCAGGATCAATCCATCGAAATTGCCCACCAGATCGCCAAACAGCAGCACGTCGATATCCAGCGGTAAACCCTTGCGGTCGGGCGCGTACCGGCCATTGTCCGCCTCGATGAATTTCAATCGACGGTCCAGCTCCATCAGCGGCAAATCGGTGTAAGCCGACACCACGAAATTGAAGAACGGACCGCTCTTGATCCCCACTGGCTGGCTTTCGAACACCGCCGAGCAACGGATATCCACCAGGAAGCCTGCCAGGGCTTCCAGGCCCGCCTGCAAATGGGTTTCGCGCTCGATATTGCTACCGAGCCCGAGATACACCTGAGTCAGCGACATCCGCGCTCGATCTCCACGCCCACACCACCGGTGGCCGCCGGGACGGCGCCAGGCTTGGTCAGTTTGAGGCGCATCCAGGTGATCTTGAATTCGCTCATCAATACTTCAACCAGACGCTCGGCAAAGGTCTCGACCAGTTGGAACTGTGCCTGCTCGGCAAAGGCCTGGATGCGCGACGAAACGCTCGCGTAATCGAGCGCCAGGGTCAGGTCATCGCCTGCCGCTGCCGGGCGATTATCCCAGGCGAAGCTCAGATCAAGTCGCAGGCACTGTCGGATGCCTCGTTCCCAGTCGTAGGCACCAATCACGGTGTCGACTTCCAGGCCCTCGATAAACACTCTGTCCAAGCACTTTTCTCCGCTGCACGACAAGGGCGCAATGCGCCGTTAGAATCAGGGCGTCCTCGCCCGGAATAGTTAGCATGTTTTGGTTACTGGCGACCCTCGCCTACCTGCTCGGCTCTCTGTCCTTCGCCATTTTGCTCAGCCGCCTGACCGGTAACCCCGATCCGCGAATGAGTGGCTCGGGCAATGCCGGCGCCACCAACATGTTGCGCCTGGCCGGCAAAAAACTCGCCATCCTGACCCTGATCGGCGACCTCTGCAAAGGCCTGTTGCCGGTGCTGATCGCCGGTGTTGCGGGTCTTTCGCTGCAAGAACAGGCCTGGATCGGCGTCTGTGCCGTCATCGGCCACCTGTTCCCGCTGTACTTTCGCTTTCGCGGTGGCAAGGGTGTCGCCACCGCGGCAGGAATGCTCCTGGGCCTGTATCCGCCAGCTGCATTGCTGGCGGTTTGCGCCTGGTTGCTGACGTTCTACCTGACCCGCACCAGCTCCCTCGCCGCATTGATCGCCACGCCGCTGACCCTACCGCTGCTGGCCTGGCAAGCACCTGCGGCATTGCTACCCATGAGCGCACTCACGGGGCTGATCGTCTGGCGTCATCGCGGCAATCTACGCGACCTGTTTGCCGGGCGCGAACGGCATTTTTAAATACCGGACGTGAGCCCCGCTCATCACAGCGCCGACAGTTGCTCCATCGGCCAGCGCGCCTGCACGCTGATCGCCAGGCTTTCGTGCTGGCCGGCCTGCAAGCGCTGGCAACCGGCAAACGCAATCATCGCGCCGTTGTCGGTGCAGAACTCCGGACGGGCATAAAACACGTCGCCCTTCATGTCACCGAGCATCTTTTCCAGGGAGGTGCGCAGCGCCTTGTTGGCGCTGACGCCCCCAGCGATCACCAGACGCTTCATGCCCGCTTGTTTCAGGGCGCGCTTGCACTTGATGGTCAAAGTCTCCACCACGGCCTGCTGGAACGCCAGCGAGATGTCGCAACGGGCTTGCTCGCTGTCGTCCCCGGCGCTGACGCTCTGCTGCCAAGTGTTCAGGGCGAAGGTTTTCAAGCCACTGAAGCTGAACGCCAGGCCCGGGCGGTCGCACATGGGACGCGGAAAAGTGAAACGTCCTGAAACGCCCCGCTCCGCCAGCTTGGCGATTTCCGGACCGCCCGGATAATTGAGGCCCATCATCTTCGCGGTCTTGTCGAATGCTTCACCGGCGGCGTCATCGAGGGTCTCGCCCAAGAGCGTGTAGTGACCGATACCGTCGACCTGAACCAGCTGCGTATGACCACCCGACACCAACAAAGCGACGAACGGGAATTGTGGCGGCTGCGGCTCCAGCATCGGCGCCAGCAAGTGGCCTTCCATGTGGTGCACACCCAAGGCCGGAATGCCCCAGGCAAAGGCCAGCGCCTGAGCGCAAGAGGCGCCCACCAGCAAGGCACCGACCAGGCCAGGACCCGCGGTATAAGCGATGGCATCGATCTCGGTCGGCACACAGTCAGCTTCGGCCAACACCTGACGAATCAAGGGCAGCATACGCTTGACGTGGTCGCGCGAGGCCAGCTCCGGCACTACACCGCCATAGGCGCGGTGCAGGTCGATCTGACTGAACAGCGCGTCGGCCAGCAGGCCGCGCTCACTGTCATATAATGCGACACCGGTTTCGTCGCAGGAGGTTTCTAATCCCAGTACTAGCATGGGTTTGCGCCTTGTTTAGGCTGAATTCGAAGGCGCGCATAATAGTCGCCATGGGATGCCCCGACTAGCGGTTTTCGATCAGAGGCTTTGCATTCCGGTCGATGAGGAGTTAACATCCGCAACCCTTAAAAACCGACGTCTTCAAGTGCTCTTTTGCCGCGAGGATGTTGACCCCGGTAATGAATGAAGGTAGCTCTGGATGCCAGCCGTCAAAGTAAAAGAGAACGAACCCTTCGACGTAGCTCTGCGTCGTTTCAAGCGCTCCTGCGAAAAAGCCGGTGTACTGGCTGAAGTTCGTAGCCGCGAATTCTACGAGAAGCCTACTTCTGAGCGTAAGCGCAAAGCAGCAGCCGCTGTTAAGCGTCACGCGAAGAAAGTTCAGCGCGAACAGCGCCGCGCCGTTCGTCTGTACTAATACACAGACGTTCGTAGCAAGCTTCTGCCAAGCCCGGCCCTCAGCCGGGCTAATGGCATTTGCGGAAAACGCTTGATGCTTCACCGTCAAAGCCGCAGACGCGACCGAGACAAACCTGCTTCGCAGCGTCAGACCTGGCTCTTTTGCCAGCGGTGCACGTCTTTTCTGACGAGCCTTCCAAGGCTACTGACGAGCACACCCACTGATTCCTCTTACGACGATCAGCCCAAGGCACCTTCTTGCGTGCCCGCTTATGAGCTATCCGAGGCCCTCGACTGGCCGCAGCGGATTTCAGCGAAATACTTTCGTATAGTCGAATACTGATTGGTACTAACGTCAGTGGATTTTCGGCAGATACACTTCCCGACAGCGATTACGCAGACGACACCGGTCGAGCCGCACATTTTGCGCGCCTCAAACAACGACCCGCGTTCGGCCGCTCATCGTTTTGGGTCCATTTCAGCGCAGATGACGAGAACGCCATGGCCGGGCTAATTCCCCAGAGCTTCATTGACGACCTTCTGAACCGCACCGACATCGTCGATGTGGTCAGCTCGCGCCTGCAAATGAAAAAGGCCGGTAAAAACTACACCGCCTGCTGCCCTTTTCATAAAGAAAAAACCCCGTCCTTCAGCGTCAGCCCCGACAAGCAGTTCTATTACTGCTTCGGCTGCGGCGCGGGCGGCAACGCCCTCGGCTTCATGATGGACCACGACAACCTGGATTTCGTCCAGGCTGTCGAAGAACTGGCCAAAGCCGCGGGCATGGAAATCCCCCGCGAAGAAAGCGGTCGGCCGCACAAACCGCGGCAACCGACTGATTCGCCGCTTTACCCGCTGCTGACTGCAGCCGCCGACTTCTACCGGCAAGCCCTGAAAAGCCATCCATCGCGCAAAGCGGCTGTGGATTATTTGAAAGGTCGTGGGCTGACCGGCGAAATCGCCCGGGACTTCGGCCTCGGCTTCGCGCCGCCCGGTTGGGACAATCTGTTCAAGCACTTGAGCAACGACACCCTGCAACAAAAAGCCATGGTCGACGCCGGCCTGCTGATCGAGAACGCCGAAACCGGCAAACGCTATGACCGCTTTCGCGATCGCGTGATGTTCCCGATCCGCGACAGCCGCGGACGCATCATTGCTTTCGGCGGCAGGGTATTGGGCGACGACAAGCCGAAATACCTGAACTCACCGGAAACCCCCGTATTCCATAAAGGCCAGGAACTCTACGGCCTTTATGAAGCACGCAAGAACAACCGCAACCTCGACGAAATCATCGTCGTCGAAGGCTACATGGACGTCATTGCCCTCGCCCAACAAGGCTTGCGCAATGCCGTCGCGACCCTGGGCACCGCCACCAGCGAAGAGCACTTGAAGCGGCTGTTTCGCGTCGTGCCTAACGTGCTTTTTTGCTTCGACGGCGACCAGGCCGGCCGCAACGCTGCTTGGCGCGCACTGGAAGCTGCCCTGCCGTGCCTGCAAGACGGGCGGCGCGCGCGCTTTCTGTTCCTGCCCGAAGGTGAAGACCCCGACACGCTGGTCCGCTCCGAAGGCACTGACGCTTTCCGCGCGCGAATCAACCAGCACGCCCAACCGTTAGCGGATTATTTCTTTCAGCAACTGACCGAGGAATCGGACCCGCGCTCGCTCGAAGGCAAGGCCCACATGGCCACCCTCGCCGCGCCGCTGATCGACAAGGTCCCTGGCGCCAACCTGCGCATCTTGATGCGTCAGCGCCTGACCGAAATTACCGGCCTCAGCGGTGAAGCCGTGAGCCAACTGGTTCAAAGCGCACCTCAAGATGCGCCGCCGGCATACGACCCGGGCGTCGATTACGACGCCATGCCGGATTACAGCGACTACCATCAGCCGCAGGCACAAGAGATGTATGTGCCGCAGCAGGAATGGACGCCGAAGAAACCCGGAGCGGGCGGCAAGAAGTGGGACAAGAAGCCCTGGGACAAAAACGGCAAGCGAGGCGGTGATCGCGATCAACCTAGCGCCCCGCGCACACCGATTGCTGTGGAAGCCCCAACCCTGATCGCACTTCGCACGCTCATTCATCACCCCGATCTGGCTAGCAAGGTCGAAACCGCCAACCACTTCGCCAATGAGAGCAATACCTACGCTCAGTTGCTGGTAGCGCTGATCGAGGCCGTGCAAAAAAATCCTAAGCTAAACTCTATTCAGTTGATGGCCCGCTGGCACGGGACTGAACAGGGGCGTCTGCTCAAGGCTTTGGCGGAAAAGGAATGGCTGATTGACGGCGACAACCTTGAACAACAGTTTTTAGACACCATTACTAGGCTATCGGCAAGTCAACACACGGATAGCCTGGAAGTACTTATCAGGAAAGCAAGGCAGCCAGGATTGACCGCGGAGGAAGCAAATCAGATCGCAAATCAGATGCGCGACCTATTAAAACGCAATATGGCTGTATCAACCCCGACCTCAACTGGCGCGTGAGGTCATAGCTCAGGTATAATCCTCGGCTTGTTTTTTGCCCGCCAAGACCTTCAGTGGATAGGGTGTTATGTCCGGAAAAGCGCAACAGCAGTCTCGTATCAAAGAGTTGATCACACTTGGTCGTGAGCAGGGTTACCTGACTTACGCGGAGGTCAACGACCACCTGCCGGAGGATATTTCAGATCCGGAACAGGTGGAAGACATCATCCGCATGATTAACGACATGGGGATCAACGTATTCGAGGTTGCGCCAGATAAGGATTCCCTTATGCTGGCCGACGCCGATACTGACGAAGCCGCGGCCGAAGAGGCAGCAGCAGCGTTGGCAGCGGTCGAGACCGACATTGGTCGTACCACCGACCCAGTGCGCATGTACATGCGCGAAATGGGTACGGTAGAGCTCCTCACTCGTGAAGGCGAAATCGAAATCGCCAAACGTATTGAAGAGGGTATCCGTGAAGTGATGGGCGCAATCGCGCACTTCCCTGGTACGGTTGACCACATTCTCTCCGAGTACACTCGCGTTACCACCGAAGGTGGCCGCCTATCCGACGTCCTGAGCGGTTATATCGACCCGGACGACGGCATTGCGCCGCCTGCTGCCGAAGTGCCGCCGCCTGTCGATCCGAAAGCCGTTAAAGCGGACGACGATACCGACGACGACGAAGCTGAAGCCAGCACCGACGACGAAGAAGAAGCCGAAAGCGGTCCGGATCCGGTCATCGCAGCACAGCGTTTTGGCGCTGTCTCCGATCAGATGGAAATCACCCGCAAGGCGCTGAAAAAGCACGGTCGTGGCAACAAGCTGGCAATCGCCGAGCTGGTGCTGCTGGCTGAGTTGTTCATGCCGATCAAACTGGTTCCGAAGCAATTCGAAGGCCTGGTCGAGCGTGTTCGCAGTGCCCTGGATCGTCTGCGTCAGCAAGAGCGCGCGATCATGCAACTTTGCGTTCGTGATGCCCGCATGCCGCGTGCCGACTTCCTGCGCCAGTTCCCGGGCAACGAAGTTGACGAAAGCTGGACCGATGCACTGGCCAAAGGCAAAAGCAAATACGCTGAAGCCATTGGTCGCCTGCAACCGGACATCATTCGTTGCCAGCAAAAGCTGACCGCGCTGCAAACCGAAACAGGTTTGACGATCGCCGAGATCAAGGACATCAACCGTCGCATGTCGATCGGTGAGGCCAAGGCCCGCCGCGCGAAGAAAGAGATGGTTGAAGCGAACTTGCGTCTGGTGATCTCCATCGCCAAGAAGTACACCAACCGTGGCCTGCAATTCCTCGATCTGATCCAGGAAGGCAACATCGGGTTGATGAAAGCGGTAGACAAGTTCGAATACCGCCGCGGCTACAAATTCTCGACTTATGCCACCTGGTGGATCCGTCAGGCGATCACTCGCTCGATCGCCGACCAGGCCCGCACCATCCGTATTCCGGTGCACATGATCGAGACGATCAACAAGCTCAACCGCATTTCCCGGCAGATGTTGCAGGAAATGGGTCGCGAACCGACCCCGGAAGAGCTGGGCGAACGCATGGAAATGCCTGAGGACAAGATCCGCAAGGTATTGAAGATCGCTAAAGAGCCGATCTCCATGGAAACCCCGATCGGTGATGACGAAGACTCCCATCTGGGTGACTTCATCGAAGACTCGACCATGCAGTCGCCAATCGATGTCGCCACTGTTGAGAGCCTTAAAGAAGCGACTCGCGAAGTGCTGTCCGGCCTCACTGCCCGTGAAGCCAAGGTTCTGCGCATGCGCTTCGGTATCGACATGAATACCGACCACACCCTTGAGGAGGTTGGTAAGCAGTTCGACGTGACCCGTGAACGGATTCGTCAGATCGAAGCCAAGGCGCTGCGCAAGCTGCGCCACCCGACGAGAAGCGAGCATTTGCGCTCCTTCCTCGACGAGTGATCACAGAACCCCCGGCCCAGGCCGGGGGTTTTGCTTTCTACAGATAAAATCCCCCGTACCTCCCCCCCGCCGAATTGCCCGTCTACACTCGAAACATTCCCCGAGCCATAACGAGACCGTTATGCCCAGACTGCCGACCGTGCTTTTTTTGCTGTCGCTGATGACCTGGACCGCAACGGCTGGCGCGCTGACTCTGACCGACGAAGAACGTAGCTGGCTGGCGGCTCACCCGGACTTGCGCCTGGGTGTCGACGCGTCCTGGCCGCCGTTCGAATTTCGTGACGACCAGGGCCGCTATCAGGGCCTGGCGGCGGACTACATCAACGTGATCCGTCAACGGCTGGCCGTCAAACTGACGCCCATCGAACCGATCAGCTGGACCGAAGTCCTGCAACAGGCCAAGCAAGGCAAGCTGGACGTCTTGCCGGGCATCATGTCGACCCCGGAGCGCCAGTCGTACCTGTCATTCACTCGTCCCTACCTGGACTTTCCGATTGTCATCCTCGCCCATGTCGGAGGCCCCCAACCGCGCAAGCTCGAAGAGCTCTACGGGCTGAAGATCGCTGTGGTGGAAAACTATGCGCCCCATGAGCTGTTGCGCACGCACCACCCCGACCTGAATCTGGTGGCGATGCCCAATGTCAGCTCAGCCTTGCAGGCGTTGGCCACCGATGAAGTGGATGCGGTCGTGGGCGATCTCGCCTCCAGCGTCTGGAGCCTGCGTCAGCTCAAGCTCGACGGCCTGTATGTCAGCGGCGAAACGCCCTATCGCTATCAATTGGCGATGGCCGTGCCCCCCGACAACAAGATACTGGTCGGAATTCTGGACAAAGTCCTGGCGGACATGACTTCAAGTGAAATCAGCGCCATTCAGGAGCACTGGGTGGGCAATGTACTGGATCACCGAACCTTCTGGTCCGACTTGCTGGTCTACGGTCTGCCCGGATTGCTGTTTCTGATGATCACGCTGGCCGTGGTCATCCGGATCAACCGCCGGTTGAGTTCGGAAATCGCCCGGCGGGTCGACCTAGAACAAGAGCTGCGCAGCAGTGAATACCATTACCGCGGGCTGGTGGAGAGCCTTTCCGCAATTGCCTGGGAAGCACGGATCAGCGATTTCACCTACAGCTACGTGTCTCCGCATGCCGAAGAGCTGCTTGGCTATCCCCTGTCCCATTGGCTCATTCCGGGGTTCTGGCGCAACATCATCCACCCTGCGGACCTGACCCGGGCCCAGACATTCTGCGATCACGAAGTGCTCGCCGGGCGCGATCATAGCGTCGATTACCGCGTTATCACCGCCGACGGCCGCTGCCTGTGGGTGCGCGATATCGTCAGTCTTATCGAGCATGGCCATGAGCCGGTTATGCGCGGATTGATGATCGACATCAGCGACGCCAAGCGCACGGAAGAAGCGTTGAGACTCTCCGAGCAAAAATTCGCCTCCGTGTTTCAGCAATGCCCGGACATCCTGGTGATTGCGCGGCTGTCCGACGGCTGCCTGCTCGAAGTCAACAACGCGTTCGAAGAACAAATTGGTCTCAAGGCCGAAGATGTCATTGGCCAGACCGCCACCGACCTCAACATCTGGGGCATCCCCGGCGTCGGGCCGGGCCTGCTGCAGCGCCTGCAAGCCGGCAGCATCCGCAACCTGGAGATGCCTTTTCGACGCAGCAATGGCCAGGTGTTTACCGGTCTGATTTCCGCCGAGCCCTTCGACCTCGATACGACCCCTGCGCTGGTCGTCGTGGTGCGCGATATCAGTCAGCTCAAGGAAACCCAGCAGCAACTGCAAACCTCCGAAGAAAAATTCGCCAAGGCCTTCCACGCCTCACCGGACGGCTTGTTGCTGTCGCGGCAGAGCGACGGGTTGCTAATGGAGGTCAACGAGGGTTTCAGCCGCATCACAGGCTTCAACAGCGCGATGTCCGTGGATCGCTCAGCCCTGGAGCTGGGGATCTGGGTCAATCTCAACGAACGTAAACAGATGCTCGACTTGCTGCACCGGGATGGTTTCGTCCGCGACTTCAGTTGCCACATCCGCCGCAGTGACGGGCAGATCCGCCTTTGCGAGGTGTCAAGCCGTCCGCTGCCGATCGGCGACGAAGACTGCATGCTGACCATCGCCCGGGACATCACCGAGCGGCACCTGATGCAGGAGAAACTGCAACAGGCCGCCACGGTGTTCGAGAGCACCGCCGAGGGCGTGTTGATCACCGACACCCAACAGCACATCAGCGCGGTCAACCGAGCGTTCACCGAGATCACCGGTTACAGCGAGAGCGAAGCACTCGGCCACACCCCTCGCTTGCTCGCCTCGGGGCTTCACGACAGCGCGTTCTATGCGGCGATGTGGCATCAGCTGACGGACGAAGGTCACTGGCAAGGCGAGATTTCCAACCGACGCAAGAATGGCGAGCTCTACCCGAGCTGGCTGACCATCAGCGCCGTGCGTAACCGGGAAAAATTCATCACTCACTTCGTGGCGGTGTTCGCGGACATTTCCAGCCTCAAACACGCGCAGGCCAAACTCGACTACCAGGCGCACCACGATCCGCTGACCGGTCTGCCAAACCGTACGCTGTTCGAGAGCCGACTGCTGACCGCACTCAATACCCAACAGGAAAACGGTGGCCAGGGCGCGGTGCTGTTCCTCGACCTGGATCGCTTTAAACACATCAACGACAGCCTTGGCCATCCGGTGGGCGACCTGCTGCTCAAAGGCATTGCCGTGCGCCTCAAAGAGCAGCTGCGCGACATCGATACCGTCGCGCGCCTGGGGGGCGACGAATTCATCATCCTGCTGCCCGGCCTGCAACAATCCAGTGACGCCGACAACATTGCCACCAAGCTGCTCAATTGCTTCGCGGCACCTTTCCAGGCCGGCGAGCACGAGTTTTTTATCAGCGCCAGCATCGGCACCAGCCTGTACCCAAAGGATGGCTGCGACGTCGCCACGCTGGTCAAAAACGCCGATGCGGCGATGTATCGCTCCAAGGCCAAGGGCCGCAACCGGGTGGAAAGCTACACCCGCGACCTCACCGCCCAGGCCAGCGAACGCGTGGCGCTGGAACATGAATTGCGCCGCGCCATCGAGCGCAATGAGCTGTTTCTCTATTACCAACCGAAAATCAGCCTCGCCGACCATCGACTCGTCGGCGCCGAAGCGCTCATCCGCTGGCAACATCCGACCTTCGGCTCGGTGCCGCCGGAACACTTCATTCCCTTGGCGGAAGAAAACGGCATGATCCTGCAGATCGGCGACTGGGTGCTGGAGACAGCCTGCCGACAGATGAACGAGTGGAATCAGGTCTACGAGTGCCTCGGTCCCCTCTCCGTCAATCTCGCAGGTGCTCAATTGCGTCAGCCGAACCTGCTCGGACGGATCGAGCAACTGCTCAAAGACAACGGCCTGGCGCCCGGTTTACTGCAACTGGAAATTACCGAAAACTTCATCATGAGCCAGGCCGAAGAAGCGCTGGCAGTGCTGCACCAACTCAAACACCTGGGCGTGCAATTGGCCATCGACGACTTCGGGACCGGCTACTCGTCTCTGAGCTACCTCAAGCGCCTGCCACTGGACATCCTCAAGATCGACCAGTCCTTCGTCCGCGGCCTGCCTGACGATCCCCACGATGCAGCGATTGTTCGCGCCATCATTGCCCTGGGGCGCAGCATGCAATTCACCGTCATTGCGGAGGGCGTCGAGACCCTCGCACAGCAACAATTCCTCGCCGAAGAAGGCTGCGAACAGATCCAGGGCTACATCGTCAGCCTGCCGCTTCCCCCCGACGAATTCGCCGCGACGTTTCTTCGTATAGCCGTATCGGATTTTTCGGATAGCACAGCCGAGAAACCATCGCTATAATCCGCGGCCTACTGAGGGCCTATAGCTCAGTTGGTTAGAGCAGAGGACTCATAATCCTTTGGTCCACGGTTCAAATCCGTGTGGGCCCACCAAACAAGAAAGCCGCGCTGATGCGCGGCTTTCTTTTGATTTAACGAATCACGTCAATAGTGCTATCGAAGCGACTGACCGGATGAGATTGAGCGCTTCCCAGCGGCGAAAGCCGTAACTGCGCAACGCGGTTCGCAAGTGGTGTCCGGATCTGCTTTACCAAATCGAAGAAGACGCCTATGGCGTCTTTTTTCGTTTCTGCCCTAGCAATACAGCCCTGCTCATAATCCTTTGGTCCACGATTCCTCCGTGTGGACCCACCAAACACGAAAGCCGCGCAAATGCGCGGCTTTTTTTCTGCGACTAACGTTTGGCCTAAGAGATCAGACCAGCCGAACCACCAAGGCAACAGCAACAATAGTCACGAGCGCCAGCGCGGCACCGAGTCCAAACGGCAGTAGGATTGCTCGGGTCGCGATGGGGGATGGGCTACGCATGTCTTCGGCCAAGGCGGCCACGTCACGGTGTAACTGTTCAATGCTGGCTTGAATCGTAGGAGGTGTGGACATACTGCGTCTTCCTGCAGGGATCACGGGTCACGCCTAATGCGCTAACCCTTGTTAGATAAGGTGGGCTGCTAAGCGGTAAAACTCAAGCACCTCCGATCATTGATCGCTTCCGTGTGTTAGGGATTTTAAAGCTTGGACCACAATCCGACGGCGGCGACAACGGCGGTCACTAGACCGGCGCCTACTGCGAACGGATACCAAAAAGCCTCCTGCCTAAGCTTGCTTTCTTCCGCCATAAACTTGCGGGTTTCAGCAATGAATCTCCGGATTTCGACTTGAAGCTTATCGAGCTCCAGATTTTTGCGGTCATTTTGTAGCATCAGTCATCCTGTCGGGACTCGGGTCGCGTCCTGTGCGCTGCTCCGCGGCGGGACATGCGTTTTTTCCTGTCTGCCGTCTAGGTTATATTTTGCGCTGACGTGAGGTTATCGGATGACGTCTGCCAAGGTTGTAGGCAAACTCCGAGAATTGCGTAATGGGTGCGTTTGGGCACTTTGCCGCCTTGTTGGCGTTCTCTTCGACGGGATACTCTCCGGACGTCGCTGCAAATGCAGTGATCGGGTGTGGTAACCCGGTGAACCAGCGCAACAGTGCACTCATCACGAAGATAGGCAGTTTTTTATGCCTGTGATCTCGATATGGCAGCTGTGCGTGGGACGCCTTCGGGCGTGCCGGTTTCCTTGGTTCCCGGTTTACCACCCTGCGTACAGCTGCCACCCTTTCGTGTGGTAACGAAAGTGGCAGCTCCTCGAACCTAGGAGTTATATCGTGAATAAAATAAATCCATCCGCAATTTCAGACCTGAAAACCATCGGTTTCACCCCACTCATCTACTGCTCGGATCAGGCGTTGTTCAACGTCCGCGCCGGTGTCCCCATCGTTGATGCATTGTCACAAGCCTCCGATCTGCTGTTCCTCGCAAAATCATTTGCCGAGGACGCTGCCTACGCAAGAGACACTGACCGCCACGCCTGGGCCGCGCACTATCTGACGGCGATGGGTAAGGC
Organism: Pseudomonas sp. SG20052; assembly: GCF_031766055.1. NCBI lineage: Bacteria > Pseudomonadati > Pseudomonadota > Gammaproteobacteria > Pseudomonadales > Pseudomonadaceae > Pseudomonas > Pseudomonas sp. SG20052. Next base: position 6,165,013 of record NZ_CP134498.1, read on the forward strand.
GGTGATTGATGATGTGGTGAAGGTGCTAACGCCGAGACCGGCTCGGACCGCGACGGAATCAGAGGAGTAGCGCGCACTATCCCACTGAAAGACGCCCCGATTATTCGGGGCTTCCAGTCGTGACCGAGCGTGCAATGCGCGCCCGGAAGTTACTCCCTGTGCGAATCGGCACCATCGTTGCCAGCCCCAACGCGCAACCCCGGAATCGCCCGCACCAACCCCATCCGCTCAAGCCCCTCCCTCGTCAAAACACCCTCATACGTATCCGCCGACCGCCCCCATTGCTCCACGATACCCATGCCATCTACCAACGCTTCGCCCAACCCAATAATCGTATCGGCCAACTGCTCAACGATTGTTTGAGTCCGTAACCACAGGCGATCCGTAATCTCTTTCAGCTCGGCGGTTACGCGATCAGGCGAAGCCGGATCCGTATCGGGGTAGGTGATGTTGCGCAGCAAGTGCCGTAACTCCCTGATTTTTGCGTAGTCCTGTTCTGCCCCAAGTTCTCCCCTCAGGATGGCGGCCGCTTTCGGCTTATCGACGCGTTTGCCGGGCGAACGCTTTGAAGCCAATGACTGCGCCATGGCGCCCGCAAAGAGAACCATCATTCGGGCTTGCAGATGCTCCTTCATTGCCTCAATCGTCGTAATTGAACGCGCCAAGGTAATGGAAGCGCCCGCTTGATGCCTCAAGTCCATGGTCACTGTCAGGCTCACATCACCCGTTTCAAACCCCAAGACTCGGGCAACGACGTAGTGACCCATTTCGTGATTGGCAATCTGCACTGCGTGATCCCGGACAGCGGGAGGCATGTTCTTTGTCATTTTGATCACCTCGCATCCCTCGATTTCTCATTCGACTATGACTGACAGCTGGTGTCCATCCTGTCTTCCGCGCGGCGTCTGACGTTCTCTGACATCCGCCGTGCCAGCCGTGCTGTAACATGCCAGCCCACTGATTTGTGTTGCTGGAGACGACCCTTGCCTGACACCCGCCCACCCGTTCTTGACGAAATCGACCGCCAACTGATCGCGGCCTTGCAGATCAACGCCCGTGAAAGCGTGGCCATGCTCGCTCGCCAGTTGGGAATCGCACGGACCACGGTGACTTCTCGTCTGGCACGGCTGGAAAAGGCAAAAGTCATCACCGGTTACGGCGTGCGTTTGGGCCAACGGGTGGTGGACGGTGGATTGCAGGCGTACGTCGGGATCACGGTGCAACCGCGCTCGGGCAAGGAAGTGTTGCGCCGGCTCAGTGCCATGGCCCAGGTGCAGCAGTTGTGTGCGGTGAGTGGCGAGTTTGACTACGTGGCGTGGCTGCGCACGGAATCGCCGGAGCAGCTGGATCAACTGCTGGATCAGATTGGCAGTGTCGATGGGGTGGAGAAGACGACGACTTCGATCATCTTGAGCAGCAAGATTGATCGGGGGCAGCCGGTTTGATTTGCAGCGTCTTGAGGGCCTCATCGCGAGCAGGCTCGCTCACACATTGGTCAGTGTGTAGTAGTTTGTCGTCATAGTGACCAAAAAATTAGCAAAACGACGACACATTGCGTCTTATTAACGTGTTCTACGCTCTCTAGAATGGCTGCCATCTTTTCCTATACTCAGATGCGCATTCCGCGTCGGGTCGCCAGTAAGGTCAGTCATGAACAAGAACAATCGCCATCCTGCAGACGGTAAAAAACCAGTCACCATTTTCGGCCCGGACTTTCCTTTCGGCTTTGACGACTGGATCGAACACCCGGCCGGCCTGGGCAGCATTCCGGCACACAATCATGGTGCCGAAGTGGCGATTGTTGGCGCGGGTATCGCCGGTCTGGTGGCAGCTTATGAGCTGATGAAACTGGGCCTCAAACCCGTCGTCTACGAAGCTTCGAAAATGGGTGGCCGTCTGCGTTCCCAAGCGTTCAACGGGACCGATGGCATCGTCGCCGAACTGGGCGGCATGCGCTTTCCGGTGTCGTCCACGGCGTTTTACCACTATGTCGACAAGCTCGGTCTCGAGACCAAACCCTTTCCCAATCCGCTGACGCCAGCCTCTGGCAGCACCGTGATCGACCTGGAAGGCAAAACCCATTACGCACAGAAACTGGCAGATCTTCCTGCACTATTCCAGGAAGTGGCTGACGCTTGGGCAGATGCACTGGAGGCTGGCTCGCAGTTCGCCGATATCCAGCAAGCGATCCGCGACCGCGATGTGCCACGCCTCAAAGAGCTGTGGAACACCCTGGTTCCGCTGTGGGATGACCGAACCTTCTACGACTTCGTCGCTACCTCCGAAGCCTTCGCCAAGCTCTCATTCCATCACCGCGAAGTGTTCGGCCAGGTCGGTTTCGGTACCGGCGGCTGGGATTCGGACTTCCCGAACTCGATGCTGGAAATCTTCCGCGTCGTGATGACCAACTGCGACGATCACCAACATCTGGTCGTCGGCGGCGTCGAACAAGTGCCGCAAGGCATCTGGCGTCATGTGCCGGAACGTTGCGTGCACTGGCCCGAAGGCACCAGCCTCAAGTCGCTGCACAGAGGCGCGCCACGATCCGGGGTTAAAAAAATCGCTCATGCCCCGGACGGCCGTTTTGCGGTCACCGATAACAACGGCGACACCCGCGAATACGCGGCGGTACTGACCACCTGCCAGAGCTGGCTGCTGACCACCCAGATCGAATGCGACGAAACCCTGTTCTCGCAAAAGATGTGGATGGCCCTCGACCGCACCCGCTACATGCAATCGTCGAAAACCTTTGTGATGGTCGACCGGCCATTCTGGAAGGACAAGGATCCGGAAACCGGCCGCGACCTGATGAGCATGACCCTCACCGATCGCCTGACCCGCGGCACCTACCTCTTCGACAACGGCGACGACAAGCCGGGGGTGATTTGTCTGTCGTACTCGTGGATGAGCGACGCACTGAAAATGCTGCCGCACCCGGTGGAAAAACGCGTGAAGCTGGCGTTGGACGCATTGAAAAAGATCTACCCGAAAGTCGACATTGCCGCGCGAATCATCGGCGATCCGATCACCGTGTCATGGGAAGCCGACCCGCACTTCCTCGGTGCTTTCAAGGGCGCCCTGCCCGGCCACTACCGCTACAACCAGCGGATGTATGCGCACTTCATGCAGGACGACATGCCGGCCGAGCAACGCGGGATCTTCATCGCAGGCGACGACGTTTCATGGACGCCGGCGTGGGTTGAAGGCGCGGTGCAGACCTCGCTCAACGCGGTCTGGGGCATCATGAAACACTTCGGCGGTGAAACTCACGCCGAGAACCCGGGTCCAGGTGATGTGTTCAACGAGATCGGTCCGATCGCCCTGCCCGAGTAAAAGGAGTTCCAAATGCGCGTAGCCCTTTACCAATGTCCACCGCTGCCCCTGGATGTCGCCGGCAATCTGCAGCGCCTGCATCAACTGGCGCTGGAGGCCAAGGGCGCTGACTTGCTGGTGCTGCCGGAGATGTTCCTGACCGGCTACAACATCGGCATCGATGCCGTCAGCGTGCTGGCGGAGGTGCACAACGGTGAATCGGCGCAGCAGATCGCGCGCATTGCCAAGACCGCCGGGATCGCCATTTTGTACGGCTATCCCGAGCGCACCGAGGACGGGCAGATCTACAACGCCGTGCAGTTGATCGACGCCAACGGCGAGCGCCTGTGCAACTACCGCAAGACTCACCTGTTCGGCGACCTCGATCACTCGATGTTCAGCGCCGGGCAGGATGATTTCCCCTTGGTGGAACTCAACGGCTGGAAGCTCGGCTTTTTGATCTGTTACGACCTCGAGTTCCCGGAAAACGCCCGACGCCTGGCCCTGGCCGGTGCCGAGTTGATCCTGGTGCCGACGGCGAACATGGTGCCCTTTGACTTCGTTGCCGATGTCACCGTCCGCGCCCGCGCCTTCGAAAACCAGTGTTATGTGGCATATGCCAACTATTGCGGGCAGGAAGGTGAGATCAACTATTGCGGCCAGAGCAGCATCGCTGCACCGGATGGCAGCCGCATCGCCCAGGCGGGCCTGGATGAAGCACTGATTGTCGGTGAGCTGGATCGTCAGTTAATGGTCGAATCCCGTGCCGCCAATCGCTACTTGGTCGATCGCCGTCCTGAGCTTTACGGCGACCTTAACAAGCGCTGATCCATCGTAATCCGCTAGCATTAGCGCTTCTCTGTCCTGGAAGTGCTCATGCCTGCGCTGAATCATCCCCGCCCCCACACTGAAACCCTGGCCAATGGCCTGCGGGTGACGCTGCGTCATGCTCCCGATTTGAAGCGCTGCGCCGCGGCGTTGCGGGTTTTCGCGGGCAGTCATGACGTGCCGCTCGCATGGCCTGGCCTCGCGCACTTTCTTGAGCATTTGTTGTTTCTGGGGACGGAGCGCTTTCCCGCAGGGCAAGGGCTGATGGCCTACGTGCAAGGTCATGGCGGCCAGGTCAATGCGCGCACCAGCGAACGCACTACCGACTTCTTTTTCGAACTGCCGCCTCAGGCGTTTAGCGGTGGGCTGGAGCGTCTGTCAGACATGCTCGCTCATCCGCGTATGAATCCGGACGATCAGCGGCGGGAACGGGAAGTGCTGCACGCCGAATTTGTCGCCTGGTCCCGGGATGCCACGGCTCAACAGCAGTTCGCGCTGTTTGACGGGCTGTCGACGGCTCACCCGCTACGGGCGTTTCATGCGGGCAACCGTTACAGCCTGCCGGTGCCGCAGCCGGAGTTTCAGCAAGCGTTGAGGGATTTCTATCAGCGGTTTTATCGGACCGGGCAGATGACGTTGAGCCTGGCCGGACCGCAGAGTCTCGATGAGTTGAGGGCAATGGCTCAGCACTTTGGCGATCTTCTCGCCGTAGGGGAAAAGGTTGCGCAAGAAGCACCTGCACCGCTTATGGACTCTTCCGACAATAGTTATCAACAGGCTGGCGAACGTCGGCTCGATCTACTGTTCGCGTTCGAAGCGTTGCCCGACTCATCCCGCGAGGCATTAGCGTTCCTGTGCCATTGGCTGAACGCCGCTAAACCTGGCGGTCTGCTGGCTGAATTGCGCGAGCAAGGGCTGGCGGACAGCCTGAAAGCCGCGCCGCTGTATCAGTTCGCCGGCCAAGCCTTGCTGCACATTGAATTCACCACAACTAAACCGGGGAACGCGATCCGCGAACGGCTTGTGGATTGGCTGGGCTTTTTTGCCTCTCACCAGAACTGGACCGAGTTGCGCCAAGAGTACGCCGCCCTGCTCGACCGTCAGCAACACGTCAGCGGTGCCCTGCAACTGGCGCGACTGGACAGTGAGCAGCTTGAAGCCGGTTTATCCGAACAAGGCGTCATAGCGCTCAAGGACATCCTGAAAAAAATCGGCGCTGTGGATAACTTCTCCGGCGAATGGCAATTGCCAGCGCCAAACCCGTTTTTACGCACAGAAGCACCAGCGACCAATGCCGGATTGATTCGCGGCCAGACCAGCAAACACCGCGGCCTGCGGACGTTTGCCCAGGATCGCTCGCGCAGCCGTCGCGAAAACTCGCCGATGCAGTTCAGTCAGGCGTTGCCGGACAACACGGATGAGGGCGCGATTTATCTGCGCTGGCGACTGCAGGCCAAACCTCATCCCCGTGTTCAATCGAACCTGGAAAATCGCCTGCAACCCTTGCGTGAAGATGCCCGCCAGGCGGGGGTCGAGTTTTCCTTCAGTGCATCAGGCAATGAATGGCTGCTGAAGATGACAGGCCTGCAGGAGCCCATGCCGACCGTCCTCGAACATGTGCTGAAAGAGCTGACAAAACCCGATGTCGGTTTCCCACAGGAAGAACCGCCAAGCATGCCGTTGATACCGATCAGACAGCTGCTGAAAATGCTTCCCGAGCATTCACTTGAGCGCACCGCTGAAAGTGATGACGTGCAGCAGCTCTGGGCGAGCGCACGCTGGCAAGGTCTGGCGATGGGCCTGTCGGCGCAGACGCAAGCAGCGATGGGCCTGGCACTTAGCCGCGTGCCCGGTGCTGCGGACGATCAGCCGTCGCCGCCCACCTCGATAAACGCGCTGCATCTGTGGAGCACGCTCGACACCGGTTCCAGCGAACACGCGCTATTGCTGTTTTGCCCGCCGGCCACGCAAGACATCACCGACGAAGCCGCTTGGCGTTTGCTCGCTCACCTGTGCCAGACGCCGTTCTATCAGCGCCTGCGGGTTGAACTGCAATTGGGTTATGCCGTGTTCAGCGGCCTGCGTCAGTTCCATGGGCAGACCGGGCTGCTGTTCGGCGTTCAATCACCGAGCGTTGTCCCTCAGGATCTGCTGGAGCACATAGAGCGTTTCTTGAACGAAATGCCCGCACTGATTGAAGGCGTCGATGATGCGACCTTCATTGCCCAGCGCCAGGCCTTGGCCGACCAATTCCACGCCACCGCACTGCCCCACGCTCAGGCGGCCGAACTGCTCTGGCAGGGCAAACTGGCGGGCCACTCGTCGGATTATCTGGAGCGGTTGCCTGAAGCGATCCTGCTGATCGACCGCAACGCATTGGAAGAAGCAGCCCGGCGACTGAATCAGGCCGAAGGTGGCTGGCGCTGTCTGGCCAGCAGCGCCTGCGCGACAGCACCTTGGCAAGCGGCAAAATGATCATTACCGACGCTGCAATTAGCTTTCTCAAAGATTCGCGGCCAATCGCTCTGTAATTTTGAGTAACATAGCCACCTAACTATCTGAACATCTCCGACTGGAGGTGGACTATATGTATAGGTCTCAACTGTCTCATCACCTGAAGGAGCGCTCCCATGTCCTGGTCCAAACCTGCTTACACCGACCTGCGTATCGGCTTTGAAGTCACCATGTACTTTGCAAGCCGCTAAGGTCTGCCGTTGTAATGATGTGCAACGCCTCGGTTTACCGGGGCGTTTTTATTTTCAGCGTTGAAATGGAGCGCCCATGTTTGTCCAGATTCTAGGTTCCGCCGCCGGCGGCGGTTTCCCCCAGTGGAACTGCAACTGCGTGAACTGCGCCGGTTTTCGCAACGGCAGCCTGAACGCCAAGGCGCGTACCCAGTCGTCCATCGCGATTTCCGATGACGGCGTGAACTGGATCCTGTGCAACGCTTCGCCGGACATCCGCGTCCAGCTGCAAGGCTTCACCCCGCTGCAACCGGGCCGCGCCCTGCGCGATACCGGCATCAGCGCAATCATCCTGATGGACAGCCAGATCGATCACACCACAGGTCTGCTCAGCCTGCGCGAAGGTTGCCCGCATCAGGTCTGGTGCACCGACATGGTCCATGAAGACTTGAGCACCGGTTTCCCCCTGTTCACCATGCTCAAGCATTGGAATGGCGGGCTGAACTGGAACCGCATTGAACTCGACCGCAGCTTTACCATCCCGGCCTGCCCAAGCCTGCTCTTCACCCCGCTGCCCCTGCGCAGCGCCGCGCCGCCCTACTCGCCGCACCGCTTCGACCCGCACCCGGGCGACAACATTGGCCTGATCGTCGAAGACATGAACACCGGCGGCAAACTGTTCTACGCGCCGGGCCTGGGCAAAGTCGATGCGCCGCTGCTGGACATCATGGCCGCCAGCGATTGCCTGCTGGTGGACGGCACGATGTGGGACGACGACGAAATGCAGCGCCGTGGCGTCGGCACGCGCACTGGACGGGAGATGGGCCATCTGGCGCAAAATGGCCCCGGCGGCATGCTCGAAGTGCTGGAACAGTTGCCCAAGCAGCGCAAAGTGCTTATCCACATCAACAACACCAATCCGATTCTCGATGAAGATTCGCCGGAGCGTGCCGAGTTGGCTCGGCGCAAGGTTGAAGTGGCGTATGACGGCATGAGTATTGTGTTGTAGCGGATGGCCTCTTCGCGGGCAAGCCTCGCTCCTACAGTGATCGCGTGCCCCTGTAGGAGCGAGGCTTGCCCGCGAAGGCGTCGGACCAGACACCAGAGAATCCACCGGTCATCCCCGGAGAACCGCAATGACTGACACCCCAATGTCCCCCGCCGAATTCGAAGCAGCCTTGCGCGCCAAGGGCGCCTATTACCACATCTATCACCCGTACCACGTGGCGATGTATGAAGGCCGGGCGACCCGCGAGCAGATCCAGGGTTGGGTCGCCAATCGCTTCTACTATCAGGTGAACATCCCCCTGAAGGACGCTGCGATCCTCGCCAACTGCCCGGATCGCGAGATCCGTCGCGAGTGGATTCAGCGCCTGCTCGACCATGACGGCGCCCCCGGCGAAGACGGCGGCATCGAAGCGTGGCTGCGTCTGGGCCAGGCCGTCGGGCTCGACCCGGATCAGCTGCGCTCGCAGGAACTGGTCTTGCCGGGCGTACGTTTCGCCGTGGACGCCTACGTAAACTTCGCCCGCCGGGCCAGTTGGCAGGAAGCCGCCAGCAGCTCGCTGACCGAGTTGTTCGCGCCGCAGATCCACCAATCGCGCCTCGACAGCTGGCCGCAGCATTACCCGTGGATCGACCCGATGGGCTACGAGTATTTCCGCACCCGTCTCGGCCAGGCGCGCCGTGACGTGGAACACGGTCTGGCGATCACTTTGCAGCACTACACGACGCGTGAAGGCCAAGAGCGCATGCTGCAAATTCTCCAGTTCAAACTGGACATCCTTTGGAGCATGCTCGATGCCATGAGCATGGCCTACGAACTGAACCGCCCGCCGTATCACAGCGTGACCGACCAGCGGGTCTGGCATAAAGGAATCACCTTATGAGTTTCGATCGCAGCAAGACCCCGACGTGGCGTCAGGGCTACCGCTATCAGTACGAACCGGCGCAGAAAGGCCATGTCCTGCTGTACCCGGAAGGCATGATCAAACTCAACGACAGCGCTGCGCTGATTGGCGGTTTGATTGATGGCCAGCGTGACGTAGCGGCGATCATCGCCGAACTGGACGCGAAGTTCCCCGACGTGGCCGAGCTCGCTGAGGACATCGAGCAGTTCATGGAGGTTGCCCGTGCTCAGCACTGGATCGAACTTGCCTGATTCCGTGTCAGGCACGTTACCGCCAAAACCTGAAATCGGCCTGCCGCTGTGGCTGCTGGCCGAGCTGACGTACCGCTGTCCGCTGCAATGTCCGTACTGCTCCAACCCGCTGGACTTCGCCGAACAAGGCAAAGAACTGAGCACCGAGCAGTGGATCAAAGTGTTCCGCGAAGCCCGGGAAATGGGTGCCGCACAGCTGGGCTTTTCCGGCGGAGAGCCGCTGGTGCGCCAGGACCTTGCCGAGTTGATCGCCGAGGCGCGCAAGTTGGGTTTCTACACCAACCTCATCACGTCCGGCATTGGCCTCACCGAGCAGAAAATCAGCGACTTCAAGAAGGCCGGTCTGGACCACATCCAGATCAGTTTCCAGGCCAGCGACGAACAAGTGAATAACTTGTTGGCGGGTTCGAAAAAGGCCTTCGCGCAGAAGCTGGAAATGGCTCGTGCGGTGAAAGCCCACGGCTACCCGATGGTGCTGAACTTCGTGACCCATCGGCACAACATCGACAAGATCGACCGGATCATCGAGCTGTGCATCGCCCTTGAAGCGGACTTTGTCGAACTCGCCACCTGCCAGTTTTACGGTTGGGCACAGCTCAATCGGGTCGGCCTGTTGCCGACCAAAGAGCAATTGGTTCGCGCCGAACGCATCACCAACGAATACCGCGCCAAACTGGAAGCCGAAGGTCATCCGTGCAAGCTGATTTTCGTCACGCCGGACTACTACGAAGAACGCCCGAAAGCCTGCATGAACGGCTGGGGCAGCATTTTTCTTACAGTCACGCCGGACGGAACCGCACTGCCGTGTCACGGTGCCCGACAGATGCCGGTGCAATTTCCGAACGTGCGCGATCACAGCATGCAGCACATCTGGTACGACTCGTTCGGCTTCAACCGCTTCCGTGGTTACGACTGGATGCCCGAGCCATGCCGCTCCTGCGACGAGAAAGAAAAAGACTTCGGCGGCTGCCGCTGCCAGGCGTTCATGCTCACGGGTGACGCCAGCAATGCCGACCCGGTGTGCAGCAAGTCGGAGCATCATGGCGTGATTCTCAAGGCCCGCGAAGAAGCCGAACACGCGACCCAGACCATCGAACAACTGGCCTTTCGCAATGAACGAAACTCACGCCTCATCGCTAAAAGCTGAACCCTTCAGCGCTTCCCGGGCCGTCGCAGCCGGTATCGACTTCGCCGAGCTGTTAGTCGGCCAGCATGGCCTGTTCTGGAACGAATACCGTCCCGAAGATGCCGCCTGCAGGATCTGGCATTGGCGCGACGGCCAGGCCCGTTGCCTGACGTCGGCAGGCTTCAGCGTGCGCAGTCGGGTGTACGAATATGGCGGTGGCGCGTTTTGTCTGACGGATGACGGGATTGTTTTCGTCAACGAAGCAGACCAGCAACTCTACCGGCAATCGCTGGCGGGCGAGACGCCTGAGGTGCTGACCTCCGGGGAATGCCGTTACGGCGATCTGCAGTTTGCCAACGGACAGGTTTTGGCGGTTGAAGAGAACCGGGATCGGCACCGTCTGGTGGCGATTGATGTGGCTGACGGCCAGCGTCATCTGCTGGCCGAAGGCGCCGATTTCTATGCCGCGCCGACGCTGAGTCCGGACTCGCAACGATTGGCGTGGATTGAATGGAGCCGCCCGGATCAGCCATGGACCGCCACTCGCTTGATGGTTGCCGAGCGCCAGAATGATGGGAGCTTCGCTCAACCGCGTTGTGTGGCGGGCGATGGTGCGCAGGAGTCACTGCAACAACCGCGTTTCGACAGCGACGGCCACCTGTTTTGCCTGACGGATCGCGGCGGCTACTGGCAGCCTTGGGCGGAGTCCGCAGACGGCCTGAGCCAGCTGCCGAGTGCCGCCGCTGACCATGGGCCGGCGCCGTGGCAGCTGGGGGGCAGCACCTGGTTGCCGCTGGGCGAAAGCAGCTACTTGGCCAGCTGGACCGAAGGCGGGTTCGGCAAACTGGGAATCTGCGGTGACGCCGCTGAAGATTTCACCGGTGATTACAGCCGTTTTCGTCATCTCGCACTGGATGAACAACTCATCTATTGCATCGCGGCATCGCCGGTCAGTTCGTCGGCGGTGATCGCAATCGAGCGCGATACCCGCCAGGTCAAAATCATCGCCGGCGGGATCGCACCGTTGCCCGCCGAGCGCATCAGCGTCCCGCGAACCTTGCGCTACCCGAGCGGTTCGGGCGAGGCCCACGGCTTCTTCTATCCGCCGATGACCGGCGAGGCGAAACCGCCGCTGGTGGTGTTCATCCACGGCGGCCCGACCTCGGCCTGCTACCCGATGCTTGATCCACGCATTCAGTACTGGGCGCAACGCGGCTTCGCCGTGGCCGATCTCAACTACCGCGGCAGCAGTGGCTATGGCCGGGCGTATCGCCAGGCGCTGCATTTGAGTTGGGGTGACGTGGATGTCGAAGATGCCTGCGCGGTGGTCGCTTATCTTGCCGATCGCGGCTTGATCGACGGCGACAAGGCGTTTATTCGCGGCGGCAGTGCTGGCGGTTACACCACGCTGTGTGCGTTGGCCTTTCACAACGTCTTCCGCGCAGGCGCCAGCCTTTACGGTGTCAGCGATCCCGTGGCACTGGGCCGCGCGACCCACAAGTTCGAAGGCGATTATCTGGATTGGCTGATTGGCGATCCGGTTGAGGATGCCGAACGATACGCCGCGCGTACTCCGCTGCTGCATGCGAACAACATCAGTGTTCCGATGATTTTCTTTCAGGGCGAACTGGACGCCGTGGTGGTGCCGCAACAGACCCGCGACATGGTCAAGGCGCTACAAGACAATGGCATTCTGGTTGAAGCGCATTACTACGCGGACGAACGTCATGGCTTTCGCAAGGCGGGGAACCAGGCCCATGCGCTGGAGCAGGAGTGGTTGTTTTATCGGCGGGTGATCGAACTCGCAAGCTGAAACCGCGTCGCGCCCTTCGCGGGCAAGCTTCGCTCCTACAGGTACGGTGTTATCCCGTAGGAGCGAGGCTTGCCCGCGAAAGCGATCTATCTGACGCCGCAGAACTCAGCGCTTGGCGATGATGTACACCGCATGCACGATCCCCGGAATGTAACCGCACAACGTGAGCAAAATATTCAGCCAGAAAGCGCCGGCGAAACCGACTTGTAGAAACACGCCCAGTGGTGGCAACAGAATGGCAATGATGATGCGAATGAAATCCATGGGGCAGCTCCTGATGTGAAGTGAACTCGTGTGAGCCCTACTGCTAATCGACACGCGCCGTTCGTCAGGGTTCAGTAGGAACCTGGCGCAATAGCGAAACCTCATGAATCGCAGGCAAAAAAACGCCCCACGCGAAAGAATCAAACGTGGGGCGATGCGTTATTACCGCGAGACGGTTCTGGAATTCGTGCGGGAAAAGTCTGATCAGACCGCAATCCCCTTGCGGCACTGCAGTTGTGCGGTGCGTACGCGGGAAAAGGCGCGGGACAGGCGCAGGATCATTTCGTCGATGTTGGCGTTGCTGACCGTGAGCGCCGGGGTAAAGCGCAGGCAATCGGGTTGTGGGGCGTTGATCACCAAGCCTTCGGACAACGCGGCTTTGACCACGGCTTCAGCGGAATCGTCGGACAGGGTCAGTCCCCAGAGCAGCCCTTGCCCGCGCAACTCGCCGTGACCATAGCGATAGGACAAACGACTCAAGGCTTCGCGCAGGTGCTGACCGGTTTCAACCACATGATCGAGAAAAGCCTTGTCCTGAATCGTGTTCAACACGGCAAGACCGGCAGCGGTCATCAGCGCATTGCCATGATGAGCGCCCGACAGGTCGCCCACCTCGAAACAACAGGCCTTGCCCCGCGCCAACAACGCAGCCAATGGCACACCACCGCCAAGCCCTTCGCCGAGGACGACGATATCTGCCCGAACACCGTGGACCTGTTCGGCAAGCAACGTGCCGCAGCGACCGAGGCCGGTGTGCACGTCGTCGAGGATCAACAAAATGCCCAGCTCCCGACACAGGCGTTCGACACCCTTGAGGTAATGCGCGGTGGCCGGAATCACCCCGGCTTCGTTTTGGATCGGTTCGAGCAGGATGGCCACGGTCCGGGCATCGACCGCCGCGTGCATCGCCGCCAGATCATTGAAGGGAACGGGGTGAAAGTCCGACGGTGAAATCGTCCAGGGACTACGGCCATGGCAGCCGTTGCTGGCCACGATGATCCGTGAGGCCCCGCTGCGATGCAGTCGACCCCATTGACGTGCCAGTTGAATCGCGGCCTCACAGGCTTCGGTGCCGCTGTTGAGCAGGTACGCCTGATCACTGCCGGTGCTATTGCAGAGCCGCTCGGCAAGGTTGAGCATGCCGCGGTTATGCAGTGCGAAACCCGGGTTGATCAGCGATTGAGCCTGTTCTGATATCGCATTGACCAGCACCGAAGGGCTGTGGCCCAGGCTGTTGGCGCCGCCACCCTGCGAGAAATCCAGGTAAGCGCGGTCATCGCTGTCCCACAGCCAGGAGCCTTGGCCGCGGACAAAAATCTGCTTCGGCCGCTCGACACTGGGCATCAGGCACTCGCGGGAAAGGTTGTCGCGTCTGGACGCTTGGGAAGTGTCTACGACCAAGTCGTCGAGGCTCGGTGGAGTGCGACGCAAGTTGAACAGATTCATCCGCAAAAGCCTCGCTTGAGGTTTTTTGCCTTACCTATGCAAACACCATCAACGTAAACGGTATTCATCGTGCGCTCTGGCCCTGTAAGCCTTGTGAATGCGGTTAGACTAGGCCCAGACAAGGCGTTGAGCCATTTCGATTTCCCAGCATTTTCGATAAGCGCACCTTATGGATTTCAAGCAACTGCGTTATTTCGTCGCGGTCTATGAAGAAGGCCACGTCGGCCGGGCGGCCGAGCGACTGTCAATCTCCCAGCCGGCGCTGTCCCAGCAGATCCGCCAACTCGAACAAAACCTTGATGTAAGCCTGTTCGAACGCAGCAGCAAGCGCCTGCTACCCACTCTGGCCGCCCATACTTTGTACAACCACGCCCTACCCTTGCTCGATGGCCTGCAACGGGCCCGCGAGGCATTGGGCAACTTCAAGGGTCAGGCGCTGCGCACCTTGGCCATTGGCGTGTTGCAGACGGTTCACACCAGTCTGGTGCCGCAGATGCTCGAACGCGTGCGCAAGGCGCAACCGCATCTGGTGGTGCAGATCTATGAATTGACTGGCCTGGAAATCGAGCGGCGGTTGCTCAATGGTTCCCTCGACATCGGCATCAGCTACCTGCCGCCCCGACAGCCGGGGTTGCACGGCGTCATGCTGTACGAAGATGAACTGACCCTGGTGATCCCGGCGGACCACCCGTTGCGCGAGTTCAAGAAAGTCTCGATGAGTCAGGCCGCCGAGTTGCCCATGCTGTTGCTGGGTGAAGAGTTTCAAGTGCGGCAGATCTGGCAGACACAACTGGCCAATCTGGGACGACGGCCGCAGGTGCAGGCGGAACTGAACAACATGGCGGGGATTCTCGACAGTCTGCCCCACACCCGGCTGGCCACCGTGCTGCCCGGGCGCTCGCAAAAGGCGCTCGGCAACAATGAATTGCTCTGGAAACCGCTGACCGAGCCGCGAGTGCCGCTGAAAGTCGGATTGGTGTGTCGGGATGTGCAGCGGCAACAAGCCTCGCTGGCCCTATTGCGCACGCTGTTGGAAGAAGTGATGAACGGGCCCGACGACCGTTTGAACAGCTCGACTGCGCTCGACGGGCCGCGCTGAATACTTTTCTGCGGGCAAAAGAAAACCCCGCCGAAGCGGGGCTTTGCAGACTGTTTCCCTGACATCCATTTCACTCCGCCGTCCTAGCAGAATCCTACGTGTCCGTGTTGTTGCTTTGCGCTTCCTGCGCGACGTCCATGTGAAGTAGATTAGCTCTGGATCCAATCTTCGCCTATGGGAGAACAGCAGCACGTCATGTAAGAGAATGCTTACATGACGCTATCGGGTCAGAACTGTCCGGCGTCCAGCAGGAACAGCGACTCGCTCCCCGCCTTCACCGACGCACTCAACGAGTGAATACGCGGCAGCAGACGGGCGAAATAGAACCGCGCCGTGCCCAGCTTGCTCGCGTAGAAATCATCCTGCGCTTCTTTGCCGAAGGCCGCCTTGGCCATCAGGGCCCACATGTAGGCGTAAGCCACGTAACCGAAGGTTTGCAGGTACTCGACCGACGCCGCGCCGATTTCGTTCGGGTTGTTTTTCGCCCGGTCCAGCAACCACGAAGTCAGCTCGTCGAGGGTGGTGACGGCATCGTTCAGCGGCTTGGTGAACTCCGCGAGATCAGCGCTGGCGGTGGCGGTGAAATGACGAATCTCATCCGCGAACAGGTTGTAGAACGCCCCGCCCGTGCCGACGATCTTGCGTCCTACGAGGTCAAGCGCCTGAATGCCGTTGGTGCCTTCGTAGATCTGGGTGATGCGCACGTCGCGAACCAGTTGTTCCTGACCCCACTCACGGATGTAACCGTGGCCGCCAAAAACCTGCTGGCCGT
The DNA here is from genome assembly GCF_031766055.1 of Pseudomonas sp. SG20052. Taxonomy (NCBI): domain Bacteria; kingdom Pseudomonadati; phylum Pseudomonadota; class Gammaproteobacteria; order Pseudomonadales; family Pseudomonadaceae; genus Pseudomonas; species Pseudomonas sp. SG20052. The sequence continues at coordinate 6,180,518 of NZ_CP134498.1, forward strand.
GCACGGTGGTTTCCAGACCGAGGTCGGTCAGGAACGCCTTGGCTACTGGCGTCAGCAGTGCGACCAGATCTTCCGCGCGTTTGCGGACGGTCGCGTCTTCGCTGAACTTGGCCGTGTCCAGTTGCATGGCCACGTAAGTGGAGAACGCACGACCGCCTTCGTTCGAGGCTTTCATGGTCAGCAGCATGCGACGCACGTCCGGATGGACGATGATCGGGTCAGCGACCTTGTCCTTGTTCTGCGCGCCGGTCGGCGAACGGCTTTGCAGACGGTCGCGGGCGTATTCGACGGCGTTCTGGTAGGAGCGCTCGCCGGTGGCCAGGCCCTGGATACCGACGCCCAGACGCTCGTAGTTCATCATGGTGAACATCGCCGCCAAGCCTTTGTTCGGCTCGCCGACCAGGTAACCCACGGCTTCGTCGAAGTTCATCACGCACGTCGCGGAGGCCTGGATGCCCATCTTGTGTTCGATCGAACCGCAGTTCGCCGGGTTACGCGCGCCCAGGCTGCCATCGGCATTGACCATGAACTTCGGTACCAGGAACAGCGAAATGCCTTTCGGCCCCGCCGGGGCGTCCGGCAGTTTGGCCAGCACCAGGTGAATGATGTTCTCGGTCAGGTCGTGCTCGCCGCCGGTAATGAAGATCTTGGTGCCGCTGACCTTGTAGGAACCGTCGGCCTGAGGCTCGGCCTTGGTGCGGATAATCCCCAGGTCTGTACCGGCGTGCGGTTCGGTCAGGCACATAGAACCGGCCCAGACGCCGGCATACATGTTCGGCAGGTACGCAGCTTTCAGTTCTTCACTGGCGTGGGCGTTGATCGACAGGCAGGCACCGGCGGTCAGCATCGGGTACAGACCGAACGACAGGCTGGCGGAGTTGACCATTTCTTCGACTTGCGCCGACACGGCCTTGGGCATGCCCATGCCGCCGTAGGTCGGATCGCCACCGACACCGACCCAACCGCCTTCAGCGTAAGTCTGATAAGCCTGTGGGAAACCGGCCGGCGTGGTGACGGCACCGTCCGCCCAATGGCAACCTTCTTCGTCAGCTGCACGGCTCAGGGGCGCGATGCTTTTGCTGGTGACCTTGCCGGCTTCTTCGAGAATGGCTTCGACGGTTTCAGCATCAACGGTCTCGGCCAGCGCAGGCAGCTGCGCCCAGAGTTTGGCGACCTCGAAGACTTCATTGAGGACGAAGCGCATATCGCGCAGGGGCGCTTTGTAGTCAGCCATGGCAAACCTCGCAAGATCTAAACAGGTGATTCGTGGGAATGATGTTTTCGTTGGGCTCGAGTGTAACCCAACAACTTTTGCGACACATAGGGTCAGGCCGTGACCGTTTTGTAATTTTTAGTCAGCAGCATTTCAGCTGAGCAGTTCTCGTTGGCAGAACGCATTCGCGGGCAAGCCTCGCTCCTACAGGTCGGGGTCACGCATATCCCGTGAACGACACTGACCTGTAGGAGCGAGGCTTGCCCGCGAAGCTTTTAACAATCGTCAGAGCGCAAACAACTCCGCCGGCAACTTCATCAAACAATCACTCCCCGCTTCGATAGCCGCCCGATGAGCGGCAGTACGCGGCAGCAAACGCTTGAAGTAGAACTCGCTGGTCGCCAGTTTGCCTCGGCAGTAATCCGCATCACCGCTGCCAGCATCGAGTTGCGCCTGGGCCACCAGCGCCATGCGCAACCACAGATAGCCGAGGATGATGTAACCGCTGTACATCAAGTAATCCACCGACGCCGCACCGACTTCGTCCGGATTCTTCATTGCGGCCATGCCAACCTTGGCGGTCAACTCGCCCCACTGTTGATTCAGTCCATTGAGTTGCGCCACATAGCTGGCCAGTTGTGGATGCTCGGCATTCGCCGCGCAGAATTTGTGGACGATTTTGGTGAAGCCACGCAGCAATTTGCCCTGACTGCCGAGCACTTTGCGCCCGAGTAGATCCAGCGCCTGAATGCCGTTGGTGCCTTCGTAGATCGGCGCGATCCGGCAGTCGCGAACCAATTGCTCCATGCCCCATTCACGGATAAAGCCGTGACCGCCAAACACCTGCATACCGTGGTTGGTGACCTCCAGACCGGTGTCAGTCATGAAGGCTTTGCAGATCGGCGTCAGGAAGGCCAACAGGTCTTCGGCGTCCTGACACGCCGTTTCATCCGGGCTCAGGTGCGCGACGTCCAGCAGCTGCGCGGTGAAATAGGTCAGCGCGCGGTTGCCTTCGTTGAAGGCTTTCATGGTCAGCAACATCCGGCGCACGTCAGGATGAACGATGATCGGATCGGCGGCTTTGTCCGGTGCTTTCGCGCCAGTCAGCGCGCGCATTTGCAGGCGATCGTTGGCGTACTTGATGGCCCCCTGGAAACTCGCCTCACCCAGACACAACCCCTGCATGCCAGTGCCGAGCCGTGCGTGGTTCATCATGGTGAACATGCAGTTCAGGCCCTTGTTCGGCTCGCCGATCAAGAAGCCCTTGGCTTCGTCGAAGTTCAGCACGCAGGTCGCCGAGGCCTTGATGCCCATTTTGTGTTCGATCGAGCCGCAGGAGACGCCGTTGCGCTCGCCGGCTTCACCCTCGGCATCGGGTAGGAATTTGGGAACGATGAACAGGGAAATACCCTTGGTGCCTGCCGGAGCATCCGGCAGTTTCGCCAACACCAGATGAATGATGTTGTCGCTCATGTCGTGTTCGCCGGCCGAGATGAAGATCTTGCTGCCGGAAATCGCGTAGCTGCCGTCGGCTGAAGGCACGGCGCGGGTTTTGATGATGCCCAGGTCAGTGCCGCAATGCGCCTCGGTCAGGCACATGGTGCCGGTCCATTGGCCAGCCGTCAGTTTGCTCAGGTAGGTGTTCTTCTGATCTTCGGTGCCGTGGGCGTGGATGGCCGACATCGCCCCATGGGTCAGGCCGGGGTACATGCCCCACGAAGTATTGCTGGAGCCGACCATCTCACTGATGACCAGGCCCAGAGAACTTGGCAAACCCTGGCCGCCATACGCCGGATCAGCTGCCAGACCGTGCCAGCCACCTTCCACGTACTGTGCGAAAGCCTGCTTGAAGCCTGTAGGCGTTGTCACCACACCGTTGTCGAAATGGCAGCCTTCTTCGTCACCGCTGCGATTCAACGGTGCGAGAACGTTCTCACAGAATTTCGCGCCTTCTTCGAGGATCGCATTGACCATGTCCGGGCTCGCGTCGGTGGCGCCCAGCGCGGCGTAGTTGGTGTGGAAGTCGAAGACGTGGTCGATCAGAAAGCGCATGTCGCGCAGGGGAGCTTTGTATTCGGGCATGGTCGTTTCTCCGTCAGCAGATCGTTCAAACCTACTGCCGCCCACCCTGCCTCACAATCACAGTCCAGGCGCTGAATGCGCCATCATCACTCAACCCGCAGCGGCGTCCATGCGCACCGCGCCACGGCGAGTCTGACCGAATGCCACCACGCAATTTCGCCCGGCGCCCTTGGCGCTGTAGAGCGCTTCGTCCGCGGACTTGAGTACTTTTTCGGGGGTGCGCTGCTCTTGTCGTTCGGCCACGCCGATGCTGACAGTGACCGACACACTGGTAGCGCCCGAACCTGCACGTTTCTGGCGACCTTGCTGGTCGTCCTGAGGACGGCTGTCCTGATTGCGCAACTGAATGTTGTAGGTGGCGATGGATTCGCGGATGACTTCCAGGTGCGGCATGCACTCTTCGAGGGTCTTGCCCGCGAACACCAGGGCAAATTCCTCACCGCCGTAGCGATATGCCCTACCGCCTCCTCCGATTTTCGACAGCTTACTGGCGACCAGTCTCAAGACCTGATCGCCGACATCGTGACCATGGGTGTCGTTGAATTTCTTGAAGTGATCGACGTCGCTCATGGCCAGCACGTAATTGCGCCCCAGCCGCTGCATCCGCTCGTTCAAGGCGCGACGACCCGGCAGGCCAGTGAGCTCGTCGCGGAAGGCCATTTGATAGGCCTCGTGGGCGACCGCGGCGGCAATCATTAACATCACCTGACTGCACATGATGTTCAGGGTGAACGGCAGGATGAAAGTTTTCGGCAACGCCCAGAACAATCCGACCAACCCCACCAGTTGTGCGGCGTGCAAGGGTCTGGGGTTACGCCAGTATTGCCAGCTCAGCAGCAGGAACGAGGCGATGAACACGGGATAGGACAACTGGATCAGGCTCATCCAGGCGCCATGCAGCGCTGGCCAGCGGATTTCCGACAGCCACATCAACAAGGCCTGGGGATAACTTTGCTCCAGCCCGAGCGCGACACTGCCAACAGCGAGCAATACCGCGAAGCGCGCCACCATGTCCTGAAACAAGTGGGTGCGTTCCTGCCATGCGGCGAACACGCCGAACAACAGCGGCAGCAATAGGCAACACAGGTGGAACACCACTGCTGCATCTTCACGGACCTTGCCGTTGTCGCGGTAATAGTCGGTCTGGGTGTCGAGCAGAAAGTAGGCGATGTACACCGTCACCATCAGAAACAGTTCGCGCTGACGTCGGTAAACCGCGCAATACGCACCACCGAGTAACAGCACCAGGGTCGGCAACACGTTGAACAGCGAAGTGAAAAAGACGTTGAGGTCCTTGATGTAAGCGGCCGCAAGCCCCGCAAGCAAAAGCAGTAACGACGGTAGGAAATGGCTGATACGTACAGCGGAAGAACGCGGCAAGGGTAAAGCTCCGACCGTCATGACAATAGATGGCATTGTGCCCACCTACTGTAACGGCAGAAATGCCGACTTACTGAGTCGATTGTCAGGTTTTTTTAGCGGGTGTTTCAGTGGCCGCAGACCGAATTGGCAGTGACTGGCTCCCATCAAAGATCGCGGGCGAGCTTTTACTTTCTCCAAGAACAAAAAAGCCGCTACCCCGGAAGGGATAGCGGCTTTATGAAGAACTGCGTTGAGGCTTAGTAGCCCAGTGCGAAGTCTTCTTCTTTCATGTCCATCAAGTTGTTGGCACCCGACAGCATGGTTGCAACATGAGTGCGGGTGCGCGGCAAGATGCGCTGGAAGTAGAAGCGCGCAGTCTGCAGCTTGGCGGTGTAGAACGCCTCTTCGGAAGTGCCGGCAGCCAGTTTCTCGGCAGCCAGACGCGCCATGTCAGCCCAGAAGTAGGCCAGGCAGGCGTAACCGGAGTACATCAGGTAGTCCACCGACGCCGCGCCGACTTCTTCGCGGTCCTTCATGGCAGCCATACCGACCTTCATGGTCAGCTCGCCCCATTCTTTGTTCAGTGCAGCCAATGGCTCGACGAACTCTTTGACCGCTTCGTTGCCTTCGTTGGTCTGGCAGAACTTGTGGACGATCTTGGTGAAGCCTTTGAGGGCTTCGCCTTGAGTCATCAGCACTTTACGACCCAGCAGGTCGAGTGCCTGGATACCGGTGGTGCCTTCGTACAGCATCGAAATGCGGCTGTCGCGAACGTTCTGCTCCATGCCCCACTCGGCGATGAAGCCGTGGCCACCATAGATTTGCACGCCGTGGTTGGCAGACTCAAAACCGACTTCAGTCATGAAGGCTTTGGCGATTGGCGTCATGAACGCCAGCAACGCGTCGGCTTTTTTCTTCTCTTCTTCGTCTACGCCGTATTTGACGATGTCGACTTGCTTGGCGGTGAAGTAAACCATCGCGCGGTTGCCTTCGGCGAACGCTTTCATGGTCAACAACATGCGACGTACATCAGGGTGAACGATGATCGGATCAGCGGCTTTTTCCGGCGCTTTCGGGCCAGTCAGCGAGCGCATTTGCAGACGATCGCGAGCGTATTTCAGGCCGCCCTGGAAGCCGATCTCGGCGTGGGCCAGGCCTTGCAGCGCGGTGCCCAGACGAGCGGTGTTCATAAAGGTGAACATGCAGTTCAGGCCTTTGTTCGCCGGGCCGATCAGGTAACCGGTGGCTGCGTCGAAGTTCATCACGCAAGTGGCGTTGCCGTGGATACCCATCTTGTGTTCCAGGGAACCACAGGTCACGGCGTTGCGGGCGCCGATCGTACCGTCTGCGTTCGGCATGAACTTCGGCACGATGAACAAAGAAATGCCTTTGGTGCCAGCCGGTGCATCCGGGAGACGTGCCAGCACGATGTGGACGATGTTGTCGGCCATGTCGTGTTCACCGGCCGAGATGAAGATTTTGGTGCCGGAGACTTTGTAGGAACCGTCGGCTTGAGGTTCAGCCTTGGTGCGCAGCATGCCCAGGTCGGTGCCGCAGTGCGGTTCGGTCAGGCACATGGTGCCGGTCCATTCACCGGACACCAGCTTGGTCAGGTAAGCCTCTTGCTGCTCAGGCGTACCGTGCTCGGAAATGGTGTTCATCGCGCCGTGCGACAGGCCTGGGTACATGCCCCACGACCAGTTGGCTTCGCCAACCATTTCGCTGACGGCCAGACCCAGAGACTCCGGCAGGCCCTGGCCGCCGTGTTCTACGTCGTGGGCCAGGCTTGGCCAGCCGCCTTCAACGAATTGCTTGTAGGCTTCTTTGAAGCCAGTCGGGGTTTTAACGCCGGACTCGCTCCAGGTGCAGCCTTCGGTGTCACCCACGCGGTTCAGCGGAGCCAGCACCTGCTCACAAAACTTGGCGCCTTCTTCGAGAATGGCGCTAACCATGTCTGGAGTTGCGTCTGCGCAAGCCGGAAGGCTCTGATAGTGCGCTTCGTAGCCGAGCAGTTCGTCACGAACGAAGCGAATATCACGCAAGGGGGCCTTGTAGTCAGGCATAGCGATAAACCTCTGCTGATGTAACCGGGAATGAACGACCGTGTTGATTTGTTGTGACGGTCAAACAGTTGTTTGAAACATACGTTTACGCCCAAATCTTGTCAAGCGCCGATCTTTTGCCGTTCGTCATCACGCGCACAAATGCCGGACCGCAGCCGCGCCGCCGCCGTTGACAACGCAACAAGCCATGCAGGAAAGATTAGTTGAGGGAGAAGGACTTACGCACAAAAACGCCGCGAATAGTCGCGGCGTTGGCAGGACGGGTTCAGCGAGGGGTCAAGCGTAGGTATCAATCAACGTTCCAAGCATTTCATCGGACGCCTTGGCGACTTTCACGCCGGCCTCCACCTGAAACTTGCCCTGGGCCATCTCGACCATATTGCTGGCCAGGTCCGATTGCTGGCTGCGGTCAACCGAACGCAGGCGGTCTACCTGAACCTCGGAAGACTGGCTTGTCACCGAACGCTCGAGGGTACTGCTGGCGATCTGGCCGGAAGCCTGATCGACACGGTTCTGCCCTGTCTGAATAGTGCTCAGACCGGCATAAAAAGCGGTGTTTCCTGAGATTTCCATGGGAGAACTCGTCCTAAATAGGAACAACAGCGGCCATTGAAACAGACCTGATGGCAAAAGGCCCGACAAAAACACTAATGGCACAGTGCCTTGTCATAGGCAAAACCTCAATCCAGCAGATCCAGTTGCAGATGCTCCGCCACCGCTTCTGCGGTGACCGATTTGAGTTTTGGCACCCGTCCAAGGCAAGGCGCGGGAATGCGCTCGGCAAGGGTCGCGAGGTTTTCTTCCAGGCGCGAGGTCTTCGGATCGATGATATTGGCCACCCACCCCGCCAACTGCAAACCGTCCTGGGCAATCGCCTCGGCGGTCAGCAGCGCATGATTGATGCAACCCAGGCGCACGCCGACCACCAGGATCACCGGCAGGCCCAGCGCCATTGCCAGATCCGACAGATTGTCCTGATCCGCCAACGGCACGCGCCAGCCGCCGGCGCCTTCGATCAAGGTGAAATCGGCCTGCATGTCGAGAATCGCGAGCATCGGCGTCAACAGTGATTGCACCGTCAGCGCCACGCCCGCCTCCCGCGCGGCTAGGTGCGGAGCAATCGGCGGTTCGAACGCCACCGGGTTGACCTGTGCATAAGTCAGCGGCAACGAGCACTCGGCCAGCAGCGCCAGCGCATCGGAATTACGCAACCCCTTGGGCGTCACATCACAGCCGGAAGCGACTGGCTTGCCCGCCGCCGTGCTCATGCCCGCCGACCGCGCAGCATGCAACAGGCCGGCAGCAATGGTGGTCTTGCCGACATCAGTGTCCGTGCCGGTAATGAAATAAGCAGCGCTCATATGGGTTTCTCCAACACGGCGTAGACCACTTGATAAGTCGCCGGCAATCCTTCGGCCTGACGAAACTGCTCATAAGCCTCGACCAAGCCAAGGATCCGCGCCCGACCGGTCAAACCGCCCGGCCGACCGGGGTTCAAGTTGTGTGCGCCCAACGCCTTGAGTTCATGCGTCAGGCTGCGCACGTCCGGGTAATGCAACACATGAGGACGGGTCTCCAGACTGACAATCCGCAAGCCACTGGTCGCGCACAGCTGTTGATAAATACCGAACTCGCGGAAGCGATTGACGTGCACCATGCCATCCACTTGACGCCAGCTGTCACGCAACTCAAACAGCGTCCCTACACAAAGACTAGCAAACGCGAATACCCCGCCCGGCTTGAGTGCCCGAAACGCCTCACTGAGCACCGATTCGAAATCCGCGCACCACTGCACCGCCAGGCTGGAGAAGATCAGATCACAGGTCGAATCCTGCAACGGCAACCGTTCTGCATCCCCGGCGATGAAATGGGTGGCGCCGCCTAATGGCCGGGCGTGTTTGAGCATGCCCTCGGCGATGTCCATTGCCAGTCCGTTGCCCGAAGAAAAGCGCTCGCCCAATGCCCGGCTGAAATGCCCCGTACCGCAGCCCAGATCCAGCCAGACACCCGGCACAAAATCACCGGGCAAACGGCTCAACAACTGGCTGCCGACATCGCGCTGCAATTCGGCCACGCTGTCGTAGCTCGACGCCGCGCGGGAGAAGGAGGCCGCCACCTGGCGCTTGTCAGGCAAGCCGCCGGGTAGATTGGGGAAAGATAAATCAGTCATCACCGGACTCGTGCAAAAAGGCCTGGATCGCCCCCGCCACACCGTGGGGGTCTTCCAGCAGAAACGCATGGCTGGCCTGTTCGATCAGGCCGATTTCGACATCCGGCAGCAAGGCCAGCAACTCGCTCGCTGCCTCGGCCGGGACCAGACCGTCGAGGCCGGCGAACAAATGCAGTTGCGGACCACGAAATGCCTGCAAGGCTTGACGGGTATCTAGTTGGGCGAGCACTTCCAGACCGCTCATCAGCACTGTTTCAGAGGTGTGCGGCGCCCCACCGAGCAACAACCGCGACAGCCCGCGAGGATCTTCCGAGCCTTGGGCGCAAAGGAGTGAAAAGCGCTTCAACGTCATTCGCGGATCGGCCTTGCAACCGGCGAGAAACGCGTCGAAGGTTTCGCCAGCCATCGCGCTCGGCCATTGCTCATGGGCGACAAAAGAAGGATTGCTCGCCAGGGTCAGCAAGCCACAGCAACGATCACCACGACGCGCCGCCAGCTCAGACGCAAGCATGCCACCGAGGGACCAGCCACCGAGCCAGGTGTCTTGCGGGATCGTCGAATCCAGTTCATCGAGCCACTCTTCAATATCGCTCGATTCCAGTTCCGGCAACGGCTCGATCTCGACCCGCAGATGCTCATCCAGCCCCTGCAAGGCGGCCGCTAAAGGCTCCAGCGGTGAAATGCCGAGGCCCCAGCCGGGCAGCAGAATCAGTCGATCACGCATGGCTTGGCTCCGGTCCCAGTAATTGAAAACAATCGGCCAGTCCATTCAACAATAGCTGCACCTGCGCTTCGCTGTGGGCGGCGGTCAGGGTCACGCGCAGACGGGCGCTGCCGGCGGGCACGGTGGGCGGACGAATCGCCGTGACCATCAGTCCGCGCTCGCGCAGCATCTGCGACAGTCGCATCGCACGCCCGGCATCGCCGATCATGATCGGCTGGATCGGCGTGAAGCTGTCCATCAACTCCAGGCCGATCTGCTCGGCGCCATGGCGAAACTGGCGGATCAGCGTCTTCAGATGCTCGCGTCGCCAATGTTCAGTGCGCAGCAGCTCAAGGCTTTTCAGCGTCGCGCAAGCCAGGGCCGGTGGCTGGCTGGTGGTGTAGATATAGGGGCGGGCAAACTGGATCAGGCTTTCGATCAGTTCTTCGCTGCCGGCCACAAAGGCTCCTGCCGTGCCGAATGCCTTGCCGAGGGTGCCGACCAGCACCGGCACGTCTTCCTGACTCAGGCCGAAATGCTCGACAATCCCGCCGCCGTTGGCGCCCAGCGGGCCGAAGCCATGGGCGTCATCGACCATCAGCCACGCGCCCTTAGCCTTGGCTTCCCGGGCCAACGCCGGCAAGTCGGCAATATCGCCGTCCATGCTGAACACGCCGTCGGTGACCACCAGTGTATTGCCGGTAGCCTTCTCCAGCCGCTTGGCCAGGCTGACCGCGTCGTTGTGCAGATAGCGATTGAAACGCGCGCCGGACAACAAACCGGCATCCAGCAACGAGGCATGATTGAGGCGGTCTTCCAGCACCGTATCACCCTGCCCGATCAACGCGGTGACCGCGCCGAGGTTGGCCATGTAACCGGTGGTGAACAGCAGCGCACGCGGGCGACCGGTCAGGTCGGCCAACGCTTCCTCCAGCTCATGATGCGGCGTGCTGTGGCCAATGACCAAATGCGACGCCCCGCCACCGACACCCCAACGAGCAGCACCGGCGCGCCAGGCTTCGATCACTTGCGGATGATTGGCCAGGCCCAGGTAATCGTTGTTGCAGAACGCCAGCAATGGCTGACCGTCGACCACCACTTCCGGGCCTTGAGGGCTTTCGAGCAGGGGACGCTGGCGGTAGAGGTTTTCGGCACGACGGGCAGCAAGGCGTGCGGCGAGATCGAAAGACATGCAGGCCTCGTGGATCAGAATTCAGTAACGATCGCAGTACCTGTGGGAGCGAGCCTGCTCGCGAAAGCCATCGAACAACCAACATGTATGTTGAATGTGAATGCCTCTTCGCGAGCTGGCTCGCTCCTACAGGGTTTTGCATTCCTTCAGAAGGATCAGTGGAGCGTCAAACAGCCGCGTTATAGAACTGCTCGCTGCTCTTCTGCTCAACCAACGCTTGTTCGATCGCGGCCTGATGCACTTCGTCCGCGTGCTCTTCGCGCGCTTCCGGCAGGATCCCCAGGCGCGAGAACAGTTGCATGTCCTTGTCGGCCTGCGGGTTGGCGGTGGTCAGCAGTTTTTCGCCGTAGAAAATCGAGTTGGCACCGGCGAAGAACGCCAGGGCCTGCATCTGCTCGTTCATCGCTTCGCGGCCAGCGGACAGGCGCACGTGGGATTGCGGCATCAGGATGCGCGCGACGGCGAGCATGCGGATGAAGTCGAACGGGTCGATGTCCTCGGCGTTTTCCAGCGGCGTACCGGCGACTTTCACCAGCATGTTGATTGGCACCGACTCTGGATGCTCGGGCAGGTTGGCCAGCTGGATCAGCAGATTGGCGCGGTCATCGAGGGACTCGCCCATGCCGAGGATGCCGCCGGAGCAGATCTTCATCCCCGATTCACGCACGTAAGCCAGGGTTTGCAGGCGCTCGCTGTAAGTGCGGGTGGTGATGATGCTGCCGTAGAACTCCGGCGAGGTGTCGAGGTTGTGGTTGTAGTAATCGAGGCCGGCGTCGGCCAGCGCAACGGTCTGGTCCTGATCCAGGCGCCCCAGGGTCATGCAGGTTTCCAGGCCCATGGCTTTCACGCCTTTGACCATTTCCAGCACGTAAGGCATGTCTTTGGCCGACGGGTGTTTCCACGCCGCGCCCATGCAGAAACGGGTCGAACCGATGGCCTTGGCGCGAGCGGCCTCTTCGAGGACCTTCTGCACTTCCATCAGCTTTTCTTTTTCCAGGCCGGTGTTGTAGTGACCGGACTGCGGACAATATTTGCAATCTTCCGGGCAGGCGCCGGTCTTGATCGACAGCAGGGTGGAAACCTGGACGCGGTTGGCGTCGAAATGCGCGCGGTGCACCGTTTGCGCCTGGAACAACAGGTCGTTGAATGGCTGAACGAAAAGTGCTTTGACTTCGGCCAAAGACCAGTCATGACGCAGGGTGGCAGAGGTGCTGGCGCTCATGGGCGTTTCCTTGTTTATGCTTGGCAAGCGACTGGGGAAGGGAATACCCACAGACGCGACACGGATGTTCGGCATATTTAAGGAAGAGTGATGCACTGTCAACCACGATACGTAGGACCGGTTTACATCTGGTCAAATAATAACCAACACTGTTTGCTCTGCAGTGAAGCCACCGAGGACGTCAGGCCGATCTGCATGGCCTGTGAAACCGACCTGCCCTGGCTGGGCGATCACTGCCAGACCTGCGCGCTGCCGTTGCCTGCGTCAGGCCTGACGTGTGGCCCATGTTTAAAGCTGCCGCCGGCTTTCGAGCGGGTCGCCGCGCCCTGGACGTACAGCTTTCCGGTGGACACATTGATCACGCGCTTCAAGCACAGCGCCAAGTGGCCGTTTGGCCGCCTGCTCGGCGAACTTCTAGCGCAGTTCCTGCAACATCGCTTCGATGAGGACCTTGATCGGCCCGACGTTCTGGTCCCCGTTCCGCTGGCTGCAAAACGCCTGCGTCAACGGGGTTTCAACCAGGCCGCGATGCTCGCCCACTGGCTCAGTAGTAGCCTCGACATCCCTTGCGATGAACAACTGCTGCTGAGGATTCAGGACACCAGCGCGCAACAGGACCTGAATGCCGACGCTCGCAAAAAGAACCTGCGCAATGCGTTTGCCCTGACGGACGATGCGCCGGTCAAAGGGCGGCACCTGGCAATTGTGGACGACGTGCTGACCACCGGCGCCACGGCTCAGGCCCTGGCTCGCCTGTTGATGGACGCGGGCGCGGCTCGGGTAGATGTTTATTGCCTGGCCCGCACGCCCAAACCCGGCGACGCAGCCTGACGTAACGCCATGCACAAAACCTGTGGGAGAGAGCCTGCTCGCGATGGCGGTGTATCAGACACATCAACGGTGACTGTGATGGCCTCATCGCGAGCAAGCTCGCTCCCACAAGGACGTGGGCTGACTTGACTCCCAGGCTTCCAGCCGCCAACGTCCTCCCCATCGCCACAGCCCAAAGCGCCTTACCATGTCCTTGCCCACCTTGTTGTCCCAGCACATTGTCCGTCGCCCGCAGCGCATCGCGTTGCTGCAACATATTGCCGAACAGGGCTCGATCACCCGCGCCGCGAAAAGCGCGGGACTGAGTTACAAGGCGGCGTGGGACGCTATCGATGAGCTGAACAACCTAGCGCAAAAACCGCTCGTGGAGCGCAGCGTCGGCGGCAAGGGCGGTGGTGGCGCCAAACTTTCAAGTGAAGGCCAGCGAGTGCTGCGCCTTTATCAAAAACTGCAAGCCTTGCAGGCCCAGGTGTTGGAAGCCGCCGAAGATGCCAGCGACCTGGACCTGCTCGGTCGGCTGATGCTCAGAACCAGCGCGCGCAATCAATTGCACGGCAAGGTCGTGGCGATCGACAACCAGGGGCACAACGATTGGGTCCGTCTTGAACTGGCCGAAGGCTTGACCCTCGATGCGCAGATCACGCACGACAGCACCCTGCGCCTGGAGCTGGAGACCGGCACCGAAGTCGTGGCCCTGATCAAGGCCGGTTGGCTGGAGTTACTGGGCATCGATCAACAAGCGACACCGGGTAGCAACTTTCTGAATGGCATCATCGAAGAAATACTCGACGCCCCAGACGGCCCCAGCGAAGTGCGCATCGGCCTGCCCAATGGCCAGACACTCTGCGCGCTGGCCGAGCCGCAGCACCTGAGGAGCCAGGGGCTTGCCACCGACAAACCGGTGCGGGTGCAGTTCGCGCCGTCCAACGTCTTGCTCGGCACACCGCTCTGAAACAAAAGTTTCATCATTGCTCTTTAAGGTGGCTGCAAAACCAGCAGGGAGCCTGATGTGAGCCTATTAGAAGAAAACCAGTCCACCGACCTCGAGAAAATGGTCGGCCTCAGCCGTCGCGGTTTCATCAGCGCCGGCGCCCTCTGCGGTGCGGCCATGTTCCTCGGTGGCAACCTGCTGAGCCGCAGCGTATTGGCCGCGAGTGTCAGCGCAGGCTCCAGCAAATTGTTGGGTTTTGACAGCATCCCCGCCGCCACCAGCGACGCAATCACCCTGCCGCCGGGCTACAAGTCCTCGGTACTGATCAGCTGGGGCCAGGCATTGCAAAAAAACGGTCCGGCATTTGACCCGAGCGGTAACGGCACCGCCGAGCAACAGGAAGTCCAGTTCGGTGACAACAACGACGGCATGAGCCTGTTCGAATTTCCCGGGGAAAAAGACCGGGCGCTGATGGCAATCAACAACGAATACACCAACTATCGCTACCTCTACCCGCACGGCGGCATGCCGCAATCGGCCGAAGAGGTGCGCAAGGCACTGGCCTGCGAAGGCGTGTCGGTGATCGAAGTGCAACGCAAGAACGGCCAATGGGCGTTCGTCCAGGGCTCGCGCTACAACCGACGCATTCACGGCAACGCACCGATCAGCCTCAGCGGCCCGGCTGCCGGCCACGCACTGGTGAAAACCAGCGCCGACCCGCAGGGCAAGCATGTCCTCGGCACCTTCCAGAACTGCGCCAACGGCATGACGCCGTGGGGCACATACCTGACCTGCGAAGAGAACTTCACCGATTGCTTCGGCAGCAGCAATGCCGAGCAGAAGTTCGATGCCGCGCAGAAGCGTTATGGCGCAGTGGCGGCCAGCAAAGAGATCAACTGGCATCAACACGATGAGCGGTTCGACCTGGCGAAAAATCCGAACGAGCTCAACCGTCACGGCTGGGTCGTGGAAATCGACCCGTTCGATCCGCAATCGACGCCGGTCAAACGAACTGCGCTGGGCCGCTTCAAACATGAAAACGCTGCGCTGGCTGAAACCCATGACGGTCACGCCGTGGTGTACATGGGCGACGACGAACGCGGCGAGTTCATCTACAAGTTCGTCAGCCGCGACAAAATCAACCACAAGAACCCCAAGGCCAACCGCGACCTGCTGGACCACGGCACCTTGTACGTGGCGCGCTTCGATGCGGGCGACAGCAACGCCGATCATCCGAAAGGCCAGGGCGAATGGATCGAACTGACCCACGGTAAAAACGGGATCGACGCCAGCAGCGGTTTTGCCGATCAGGCCGAAGTGCTGATTCACGCGCGCCTCGCGGCCAGCGTGGTGAAGGCCACGCGCATGGACCGTCCGGAATGGATCGTCGTCAGCCCCAAGGATGGCCAGGTCTATTGCACGTTGACCAACAACGCCAAGCGTGGCGAGGACGGCCAACCGGTGGGCGGGCCGAACCCGCGCGAGAAGAACGTCTACGGGCAGATTCTGCGCTGGCGCACTGATCGTGACGATCACGGTTCCAAAAGCTTTGCCTGGGACCTGTTTGTGGTCGCCGGCAACCCGGGCGTCCACGCTGGCACGCCGAAGGGCGGTTCGTCGAACATCACGCCACAGAACATGTTCAACAGCCCGGATGGCCTGGGCTTCGACAAGGCCGGGCGGTTGTGGATTCTCACCGATGGCGATTCGAGTAATGCAGGCGACTTCGCCGGCATGGGCAACAACCAGATGCTGTGTGCCGATCCGGTGACCGGGGAGATTCGTCGGTTCATGGTCGGGCCGGTTGGTTGCGAGGTCACGGGGATCAGCTTCTCGCCGGATCAGAAGACGCTGTTTGTCGGGATCCAGCACCCTGGAGAGAACGGGGGCTCGACGTTCCCGGAGCATCTGCCGAATGGCAAGCCGCGGTCTTCGGTGATGGCTATCACGCGTGAAGATGGCGGGATCGTCGGCGCCTGATCGGGCCCCATCGCTAGCAGGCTAGCTCCCACACGGGATCTGCGACACACCGCAAATCCCCTGTGGGAGCTAGCCTGCTAGCGATGGCAACACCACTCATCTCAAGCCTTAACACTAAAGACGCCCCGTCTGCGCTACCATGCTTGGCCGGACGCGGCAGCCTGCTGCGCGCAGGAGTCAGCATGGCCCACCCGTTTGCAACCCTCACCCCAGACCTCGTGCTCGATGCCGTCGAAAGCATCGGCTTTCTCAGCGACGCACGCATCCTGGCGCTCAACAGCTA
This sequence comes from Pseudomonas sp. SG20052, assembly GCF_031766055.1. Classification (NCBI taxonomy): domain Bacteria; kingdom Pseudomonadati; phylum Pseudomonadota; class Gammaproteobacteria; order Pseudomonadales; family Pseudomonadaceae; genus Pseudomonas; species Pseudomonas sp. SG20052. The sequence goes on from NZ_CP134498.1 coordinate 6,196,550, forward strand.
CGAGAACCGCGTCTATCAAGTCGGCATCGAAGACTCCGAGCCGCTGATCGCCAAGTTCTACCGCCCACAACGCTGGACCAACGAAGCGATTCTCGAAGAACACCAGTTCACTTTCGAACTCGCCGAGTGCGACGTGCCGGTAGTGGCGCCGATGATTCACAACGGCGTCAGCCTGCATGAACACGCCGGGTTTCGTTTCACCCTGTTCCCCCGCCGTGGTGGCCGTGCGCCGGAGCCGGGCAATCTTGATCAGCTGTATCGACTGGGTCAGTTGCTCGGCAGGCTGCACGCCGTCGGCGCCACCAAGCCGTTCGAACACCGTGAAGCGCTGGGCGTGAAGAACTTTGGTCACGATTCGCTGACCACCCTGCTCGAAGGCAATTTCGTCCCCAAGAGCCTGCTGCCGGCCTACGAGTCCGTGGCCCGCGACCTGCTCAAGCGCGTGGAGGAGGTCTACAAGGCCACCCCGCACAAGAACATCCGCATGCACGGCGATTGCCACCCCGGCAACATGATGTGCCGCGACGAAATGTTCCACATCGTCGACCTCGACGACTGTCGCATGGGCCCGGCGGTGCAGGACATCTGGATGATGCTGGCGGGGGATCGCCAGGAATGTCTCGTTCAACTGTCGGAACTGATGGACGGCTACAACGAATTCCACGACTTCGACCCACGGGAACTCGCGCTGATCGAACCGCTGCGCGCCTTGCGCCTGATGCACTACAGCGCCTGGCTCGCCCGCCGCTGGGACGACCCGGCGTTCCCGCACAGCTTTCCGTGGTTTGGCAGTGAACGGTATTGGGGTGATCAGGTGTTGGCGTTGCGCGAGCAATTATCTGCTCTCAACGAAGAACCGTTGAAGCTCTTCTGACAACCAGATCCCCAGTAGGAGCGAGGCTTGCCCGCGAAGAACGATAACGCGGTCTGCCTGAGATACCGCGTTATCGTTCTTCGCGGGCAAGCCTCGCTCCTACAAAAAATACAACACATCTATACAATCCCCTCTTTGTTAGCTGCCTAAGCAAGGATTCTGCATGCAAGCTGCCAACCCGCGTCGCGGGTACATCCTGGGCCTGAGTGCCTACATCATCTGGGGCCTGTTCCCGATCTATTTCAAAGCCATCGCCAGCGTGCCGGCCGTGGAGATCATCATTCACCGTGTGCTGTGGTCGGCGCTGTTCGGCGGGTTGTTGCTGATGGTCTGGAAACACCCGGGATGGTGGCAGGAACTGCGGGATAACCCGAAACGCCTGGCGGTCCTGGCCCTGAGCGGCACGCTGATTGCGGCCAACTGGCTGACCTACGTCTGGTCGGTGAACAACGGGCGCATGCTTGAGGCCAGTCTCGGTTACTACATCAACCCTCTGGTAAACGTGCTGCTGGGGATGTTGATCCTCGGTGAGCGGCTGCGGCGCATGCAGTGGATCGCGGTGGGGCTGGCGGCCATCGGCGTGGCGCAGCAGGTGTGGCAAGTCGGCAGCTTGCCGTGGGTGTCGCTGGTGTTGGCGCTGACGTTCGGCTTCTACGGTTTGATCCGCAAGCAAGCGCCCGTCAAGGCGCTGCCCGGCCTGGTGGTGGAAACCTGGATGCTGGTGCCGATTGCCATTGCCTGGCTGCTGTTCAATCAGACGGCCACAAGCGCTCAGCCCGAGTTCTGGACCACATCCGAAGCCTGGTGGCTGGTCGCAGCCGGGCCAGTAACGCTGGTGCCGCTGGTGTGTTTCAACGCCGCCGCACGGCATCTGCCCTACACGACGCTGGGTTTCCTCCAGTACCTGGCGCCGACGCTGGTGCTGTTGCAAGCCGTGCTGTTGTTTGGCGAGCATTTGTCTTCCAGCACGCTGGTCGCGTTTATCTTTATCTGGGCAGGTCTGGCGGTTTACAGCGTCGATGCGGTGATCAGTCTTCGCCGCCGCAGCTGATCAAAAAACACACAAACCTCTGCGAGCCACGTCCTTCGTGGCCTGCAGTGATCCTTCCCAAGGTTATCCACAGCGTGATCCCCGCCGTTTGTGCGCAACTTGTTGAAACTGATGGTTTTTTGATCAGATCTAGAAGAAGCCCGGCCGGCGTGGGCTGGCGGGCTGTCTCTACAGGTTATCCACAGGCAGGTGCACGTTTAACTTGGATAACCCGGTCAGGGTTCACTGCGCAGCACCAATTCCACCATCAGATCGTCGGCCAGGGTTTCCAGGCGCGACTGCAAGACATCCAGCGATAAGGTCAGCGGCACCGCCAGGATCGCTTCGGCGTGAAACAACGGCTCGCTGCTCATCGGTGCCGGACGCACTTCGGTCACCAGACGCTCCAGGCTCACCCCTTGCTCACTCAGCAGGCGAGTGATGTCACGGACAATCCCCGGGCGGTCATTGCCCACCAACTCCATGGCAATCGGTTTCCAGGTGCAGGATTGCTCAATGCCGCTTTCGGCGATCAGCACGCGAATACCGTGGGCGGACAACGCCTTCAGGGCATCGACCAGCTCATCGTAAGCCTCGGCCGGCACGCCCACCCGAAGAATCCCGGCGAACTGCCCGGCCATGCGCGACATGCGGCTCTCCAGCCAGTTGCCGCCATGCTCGGCAATGCATTGGGCAATGCGCTCGACCTGCCCTGGCTTGTCCGGAGCGAAAACAGTGAGTACGAGGTGGTCCATGGCGCAGCCCTCTTTTGTTATAGAAAAAGAAGTATAGGCAAGGGTTGTTACGGCGTTGAATCGGCGGACGCCTTCGCGGGCAAGCCTCGCTCCTAGAAGGAGCCGCCCCCTGTAGGAGCGAGGCTTGCCCGCGAAAGGAGCGCCGCGAAGAACATCGCGAACAATAAATCGTGTACAAGTTTTTATATTTAACTGGAACAATCCAATAGTTTTTTGAGAACATCCCGTACCCCGACGTGACCGCAATGCGTCATGGGGTCGCAGAACGACGTAATTAGTCTAATTTTCACAAGCGCAATTCATCATGTAGTATGCCGCAGCGCGCACTACATAACGTTGGATCGATGTCTGCCACAGGCACACTCGCAGCCCTGATAGCCCTGTCAGCAAGGCCTCAAAGCCGTTGATCGGTTCCATCCCAGCCGCCCGAAATGGCATGTACTGGTGGAAGGGGTTTGTGGTTTAAATAGCCAGAGGCTTCATTGTTAATTTGAAGAGCTGAAAAGCGAAATAGCTGAGCAGAGTGAGGCAAGCAATGACTGAACACGTTCAAGTCGGTGGCCTGCAGGTCGCCAAAGTCCTGTTCGACTTCGTGAACAACGAAGCCATTCCCGGTACCGGCCTCACCGCCGATAAGTTCTGGGCCGGTGCCGACAAGGTCATCCATGACCTGGCGCCGAAGAACAAAGCCCTACTCGCCAAACGCGATGATTTCCAGGCTCGTATCGATGGCTGGCACCAATCCCGTGCCGGTCAACCACACGACGCTGTGGCCTATAAAGCCTTCTTGCAAGACATCGGTTATCTGCTGCCAGAAGCGGCTGATTTCCAGGCAACGACCCAAAACGTCGATGACGAAATCGCCCGCATGGCCGGTCCACAGCTTGTGGTTCCGGTGATGAATGCCCGTTTCGCGCTCAATGCCTCGAACGCCCGTTGGGGTTCGCTGTATGACGCGCTCTACGGCACCGATGCCATCAGCGAAGCTGACGGCGCGGAAAAAGGCAAAGGCTACAACAAGGTTCGCGGCGACAAGGTCATCGCCTTCGCCCGCGCCTTCCTCGACGAAGCCGCGCCCTTGGCGGCCGGCACTCACGTCGATTCCACCGGCTACAAGATCGTTGACGGCAAACTGGTCGTCGCCCTCAAAGGCGGCAGCAACACCGGCCTGCGCAACGATGCACAGCTGATCGGTTTCCACGGCGATACAGCCGCACCGACTGCAATCCTGCTGAAAAACAATGGCCTGCACTTCGAAATCCAGGTCGATGCCAGCACCCCGGTCGGCCAGACCGACGCTGCCGGTATCAAAGACATCCTGATGGAAGCTGCGCTGACCACCATCATGGACTGCGAAGACTCCGTCGCCGCTGTCGATGCCGATGACAAAGTGGTGATCTACCGCAACTGGCTCGGCCTGATGAAGGGCGACCTGTCGGAAGAAGTCTCCAAAGGCGGTCAGACCTTTACCCGCACCATGAACGCTGATCGCACCTACACCGGTGTCGACGGTAAGGAACTGAGCCTGCATGGTCGTTCGCTGTTGTTCGTGCGCAACGTCGGTCACCTGATGACCATCGATGCGATCCTCGACAAAGATGGCAACGAAGTGCCGGAAGGCATTCTCGACGGCTTGATCACCAGTCTGGCAGCGATCCACAGCCTCAACGGCAACAACTCGCGCAAGAACAGCCGCACCGGTTCGGTCTATATCGTGAAGCCGAAAATGCACGGCCCGGAAGAAGCCGCGTTCACCAACGAGCTGTTCGGTCGCATCGAAGAAGTCCTCGGTCTGCCGCGCAACACGCTGAAAGTCGGGATCATGGACGAGGAGCGCCGCACAACGGTCAACCTCAAGGCCTGCATCAAAGCTGCGAGCGAGCGCGTGGTGTTCATCAACACCGGTTTCCTCGACCGCACGGGCGATGAAATCCACACCTCCATGGAAGCCGGCCCGATGGTGCGCAAGGCGGACATGAAGGCCGAGAAGTGGATCGGCGCCTACGAAAACTGGAACGTCGATATCGGTTTGAGCACCGGCCTGCAAGGTCGCGCCCAGATCGGTAAAGGCATGTGGGCGATGCCCGACCTGATGGCGGCGATGCTCGAACAGAAAATCGCTCACCCGCTGGCCGGCGCCAACACCGCCTGGGTTCCATCGCCGACTGCCGCTGCGTTGCACGCGCTGCATTACCACAAGGTCGACGTGTTCGCCCGTCAGGCCGAACTGGCCAAACGTGCCCGCGCGTCGGTTGACGACATCCTGACCATCCCGCTGGCGGTGAACCCGCAGTGGACTGCGGAACAGATCAAGAACGAACTGGACAACAACGCCCAGGGCATTCTCGGTTACGTGGTGCGCTGGATCGATCAGGGCGTGGGTTGCTCGAAGGTGCCGGACATCAACGACATCGGCCTGATGGAAGACCGTGCGACGCTGCGGATTTCCAGCCAGCACATCGCCAACTGGCTGCGTCATGGCATCGTCACACATGACCAGGTCATGGAAAGCCTCAAGCGCATGGCGCCGGTGGTTGACCGCCAGAACGCCAACGACGCGCTGTATCGTCCGCTGGCACCGAACTTCGACAGCAACATCGCCTTCCAGGCGGCGGTCGAACTGGTGGTTGAAGGCACGAAGCAGCCAAACGGCTACACCGAGCCGGTCCTGCACCGTCGTCGCCGCGAGTTCAAGGCTGCCAATGGCCTGTAACTGAGCACTGACGCCGGACAAAAAAAAGGCCCTGATCGAAAGATCAGGGCCTTTTTATTTCAGATTCCGGTGCATCCATTCCCAACTCATGCTTGACCAGCGCCAACAGCTTGCCGGTATTGACAGGTTTGAGCAGGAAGTCGACCACGCTCAAGTGCATTGCAGCAATCGCGTCTTGTACATCGGCGTCGCCGGAAACGATGATGATCGGCATGGCCGCCCTTTCCGACTGGCGAACCTGGCGGATCAGGTCCAGGCCATTGATGTGTCCCATGCGCAGATCGGTAATCACCAGGCCGATCGAGGGTTTCTCGTCCAGCATTTTGAGTGCGGTTTCGCCACTGGCGGCGGTCATGCAACGAATACCGTCCAACGCAAGAATCTCCGACAACAGCTCACGCGAGTCTTTATCGTCGTCAACGATCAGCACCCGCTGCGCCGGTAAATCGGGTTCGAGCATGACGGCACTCAGCGCCTCGCGCTCGGCGTCACTCAAAATATCGTGGTCGGACATGGCTTTCTCTACGTTTTCAATTCAATCCCCTAGCACTTTCGTCAGACATCGCTAAGTAGACCTTCAATGTGCACTTCGTCGGAAACTTTTCCTATAGCCAATGTAGGAGGTTTTTCCTGCATTTGCGTCAGACATTTCCTAACTTCCGAAGCCTGCACGCCCCGACCTAGACTTACGTCCAATGGGCACCCTGCATGTACGAGCCGACCATGGGGGTAGTCATCCGACAACAATTCAAAAAAGACTGCGGTAATGGTTATGAGTAGAGAGGACGCCTTTACACAGGCAGGGAAAACCGCGGTGTTGCAGAACATCCAGGGCACTTTGCAATTCCTTCAGCGATTCCCGCCCTTCAATCAAATGGAACACGCGCACCTGGCGTATCTGGTTGAACAATGTCAGCTGCGTTTTTATGCGCCCGGCGAAAGCATCATCAAACCGGCCGACGGGCCGGTTGAGTATTTCTATATCGTCAAACAAGGACGGGTTGTGGGTGAGCGCCCGCATACGGCCAAGGGCGGCACCGAAACCACCTTCGAAATCACCACCGGCGAGTGTTTCCCCCTCGCCGCGCTGCTGGGCGAACGGGCGACCCGCACCGAACACTTGGCGGCCGAAGACACCTTTTGCCTTCAGCTCAACAAGCTGGCGTTCATCAAGTTGTTCGCCCTTTCCACCACGTTTCGCGACTTCGCCCTGCGCGGTGTCAGCAGCCTGCTGGATCAGGTCAATCAGCAAGTCCAGCAAAAAGCCGTGGAAACCCTAGGTACTCAATATTCGCTGAACACGCGACTGGGCGAATTGGCCATGCGCCACCCGGTGACTTGCAGCCCCGCCACGCCATTGCGTGAAGCCGTGACCCTGATGCATGAGCAACAGGTCGGCAGCATCGTGATTGTCGACGAGCGCAAAGCCCCGCTGGGCATTTTTACCCTGCGCGACCTGCGCCATGTGGTGGCCGACGGCACTGATGACTTCAACGAAGCGATCGAACGCCACATGACCCAGGCGCCGTTTTTCCTGTCACCGGACCACAGCGCCTTCGATGCGGCGATCGCCATGACCGAACGGCACATCGCCCACGTCTGCCTGGTGAAAGACCATCGTCTGTGCGGCGTGGTGTCCGAGCGCGACCTGTTTTCCCTGCAACGGGTGGACCTCGTCCATTTGGCGCGGACTATTCGCAGCGCCCAGAAAGTGGAAAACCTGGTGGCGCTGCGCGGCGAGATCGGCCAACTGGTCGAACGCATGCTGGCGCACGGTGCCTCCTCGACCCAGATCACCCACATCATCACCTTGCTCAACGATCACACCGTGTGCCGGGTGATCGAACTGACCCTCGCCGAAAAAGGCGACCCTGGGATTCCATTCAGTTGGCTGTGCTTCGGCAGCGAAGGTCGCCGCGAACAGACGCTGCACACCGATCAGGACAACGGCATTCTGTTCGAAGCCCGGGACGCGGCGCATGCCGCCGAAATTCGCGGCAAATTGCTGCCGATTGCCCAGCAGATCAACCAGAGCCTGGCACTCTGCGGCTTCACGCTGTGCAAGGGCAACATCATGGCCGGCAACCCCGAACTGTGTTTGTCCCGGGCCGAATGGGCGCGGCGTTTTGCGGCGTTTATTCGTGAGGCGACGCCGGAGAACCTGCTGGGTTCGAGCATTTATTTCGACCTGCGGGTGGTCTGGGGCGACGAACAAGGTTGCGAGCAGCTGCGTCGTGGGATTCTCGATCAGGTGAATGACAACCGGTTGTTCCAGCGGATGATGGCCGAGAACGCCTTGCGCAACCGCCCTCCGGTCGGACGTTTCCGTGAGTTCGTGCTGGCGCGCAAGAATGGCGAGAAAGCCACGCTGGATCTGAAGGTCCAGGGGCTGACGCCTTTCGTCGATGGCGCCCGATTGCTGGCCCTGGCCCATGGCATCGAGTCCAACAATACCCTGGAGCGCTTTCGCGAACTGGTGGCCAAAGAGGTCATCGAACGGCTCGACGGCGCTGCGTATGAAGAGGCCTACCACTTCATCCAGCAAACCCGCATGCAGCAACATCAGCTACAGACTCGGGAGAACCTGCCCTACTCCAACCGGGTCGATCCGGACAGCCTCAATCATCTGGACCGACGGATCCTGCGTGAGTCCCTGCGCCAGGCTCAACGCCTGCAAAGCAGCCTGGCCCTGCGGTATCAGCTATGAGCCTGTTTTCATGGCTGCGACCGGCAGGCCCAAGCCTGACCGCTGAACTCCAGCAACGTCTGCAACGCTTACCCTCGGCGGCCGATCTGAGCGAATGCAGCCTGCGCGAGCAGCGTTGGGTGGTGCTCGACCTGGAAACCACTGGCCTGAACCTGAACAAGGACCGGGTATTGTCCATCGGCGCGGTGGTGATCGAAGACGGAGCGATCGATTTCAGCCAGCAGTTCGAACGCACGCTGCAATGCGCCGATATGAAGGTAGGGCCCAGCGTATTGATTCATGGTCTGGGGCCTAGCGCGATTGCCGCTGGCAGCGATCCGGCTCAGGCACTGGTCGAATTTATGGAGTTCGTCAGAGACAGCCCGGTGCTGGCGTTTCATGCGCCGTTCGATCAACACATGCTGGGGCGTTCGCTGAAAGAGCATCTGGGCTACAAATTGCAGAATACGTTTCTGGATGTGGCGGACATCGCACCGTTGCTGTGTCCTCAGGCGCACATTCGCGATGCCGGGCTCGATGACTGGATCGACTGGTTCAAGCTGGAAGTCTTCGAACGGCACAACGCCAGCGCCGATGCGTTGGCCACCGCGGAGCTGGCGTTGATTCTGTTCAGCCGGGCGCGGCAGCAGCAGATTCATAGCCCGTTGGATTTGCAGCAGCGGGTGAGTCAGTGGAAACGCCGGCAGCGGGCGCCGTCCTTCTAAATCTGCGGCGCCTGTTCTGACGCCTTCGCGGGCAAGCCTCGCTCCTACAGGTTTTGTGTCGATCTGTGGAACGACGACATCCTGTAGGAGCGAGGCTTGCCCGCGAAGAACGATAACGCGGTCCACCTGAAGACTCCCCATCAAAAACCACCTGACCAGTGGCCAATTGCTTACCTCCCCCGCCTCTGCCACAATCGCGAACAATTCTCGTTAGTTAACACTTCCCAATCGGTGATGCTGCGTGTCGTCAGTCCAAAGCCCCCAAAGTGAGCTCGTTGGTGCGTTGTATCGCGACCATCGCGGATGGCTATTGGCTTGGCTGCGACGCAATGTGGCCTGCCCACAACGAGCCGAAGACCTGAGTCAGGACACCTTCATGCGCCTGCTCGGCCGTGATGAGCTGAAGGAGCCTCGTGAACCGCGGGCGTTTCTGGTGGCGATCGCCAAGGGCTTGCTGTTCGATTATTTCCGTCGCGCAGCGCTGGAACAGGCCTACCTCACCGAATTGATGCTGATCCCCGAAGGCGAACAACCGTCGGTGGAAGAACAGCAGCTGATCCTCGAAGACCTGAAAAACATCGACCGCCTGCTTGGCAAGCTTTCCAGCAAGGCCCGGGCGGCGTTTCTCTATAACCGCCTCGACGGCCTCGGCCATGCGCAAATCGCCGAGCGTCTGGGCGTGTCAGTGCCTCGGGTTCGCCAATACCTGGCCCAAGGCATTCGTCAGTGCTACATCGCGCTGTACGGTGAGCCGGTATGAGCCCGGCCAGTTCCAAACCGGTATCAGCCCAAGTGCTGGACGCCGCGATTGCCTGGCAATTGTCCCTGGATTCCGGCAGCCCGGTGGAGCGCGAAGAGTTCGCCAAATGGCACGCCGCCCACGAGGAACACGCGCGGGCCTGGCGCCAGCTGGGCATGCTCGACCAGCGTTTCAGCGTCGCCAGCGGCCCGGCGCGCACGGCGTTATTGCAATCGCGCGAAAGCCTTCGCCGGCGGGTGCGCAAGCTCGGCAGTGGCCTGGCCAGCGTCGTCGCAGTAATCGGCTTGGCGCTGTTCGTCGGTGATCGTCATTTGCCCATCGACTATTGGCTGGCCGACCAGCGCACCGCCACCGGCGAACAGCGCATCCTGCGCCTGAGCGACGGCACGCTGATCAACCTCAACACCCACAGCGCGGTGGACGTGCGTTTTGACGAGAAGCAGCGGCTGATCATCCTTCAGGAAGGGGAAATTCTCGTCGAAACCGGTCATGGCGACGCGCGGCCGTTTATCGTCGAAACCCGTGAAGGCAGCCTGCGCGCGCTGGGTACGCGGTTCCTGGTCAAGCGCGAGGACGACGGCACGCGACTGAGCGTGTTGCAGTCCGCGGTGGCCGCCCATCCGCAGTCGAGCCCTGAAGAGCAGATCCTGCGTGAAGGCCAGCAAGTGCTGATGCGCAGCAATGGCCTGGGCCCAATCGTCGCGCTGAACCTCGGCGCCGATGCCTGGACCCGCGGCATGCTGGTGGTGGACAACACACGACTGGAAGACCTGGTGCACGAACTCGGTCGATATCGACGGGGGCATTTGGGCGTTGCGCCGGAGGTGGCTGACCTGCGGATCACCGGTAGCTTCCCCCTGCACGACACCGACAAGGCGCTGAGCGCGCTGCTGCCGACCTTGCCCGTGCAGATCGAACAGCACACGCCGTGGTGGGTGACGGTGGCGAAGGCCGATGCGAAGCCCTGAGGGGTGTTGCGTCTGATCGGCCGCCTTCGCGGGCAAGCCTCGCTCCTACAGGATGTCATCGCTCCACAGGTCGACACAAAACCCGTAGGAGCGAGGCTTGCCCGCGAAGAGGCCGTCCACAACAGCACACATCTAGACTCAGCCCCCTCACTTACTGAATCGAAATTATTTTCATCCAGCCCTATCACTTTGGGATTCTCATTCGGCACCTAGGCAATTGAGAAATATTTCCATTCAGGAGCCGCTGTATGTCCCGTTCGCTAGACACCTTGTTGCGCCCCAGCTTGCTGGCCATCGCCATTGCCCTTTGCGCCCCGCTGGCCAGCAGTCAGCTGATTGCCGCTGAACAGGCGTCCAGCGTTCGCGCCTACAACCTGCCGGCCGCGCCATTGGCCAGCACGCTGAACCAGATCGCCAGCCAGGCGGGCCTCGCGCTATCGTTGAACCCTTCGCTGGCCGCGGGCAAGACCTCAGCGCCGGTCAAGGGCCAGTACGACGCCGCCAGCGCCCTGCGTGAAGCCTTGCGCGGCACCGGTCTGCAACTGGAACAAAGCAACGCCGGCACCTACAGCCTGGCCGCCATCCCCGAGGGGACGCTGGCCCTGCCGGAAACCGCCGTCATCGGTGTTCAAAACACTGAAAGCGCCTGGGGCCCGGTGGAAGGCTACGTCGCCACGCGCACCGCCGCCGGCAGCAAGACCGACACCGCGCTGGTCGAAGCGCCGCGCTCGATATCGGTCGCCACTCGCCAGCAAATGGAAGATCGCAATGTGCAGAACCTCGATGACGCCGTGCGCTACATGCCCGGCATCGTCGCCAGCAGCTACGGCAGCGACACCCGTGCCGACTGGCTGCGGGTCCGGGGCTTTGAGCCGACCCAGTTCCTCGATGGCCTGCCGCTGCCGAAAGGCACCTACGCCAACCCGAAACAGGAAACCTGGAACCTCGATCGCCTCGCCCTGCTGCGCGGCCCGGCGTCGTCGGTGTACGGCCAGACCCCGCCGGGTGGCTTGCTGGACATGGTCAGCCGCCGTCCAAGCGCTGAAGACAGCCACGAGATCCAGCTGCAATACGGCAGCGACAACCAGCGCCAGATCAACTTCGCCAGCACCGGCAAAATTGACGACGAAGGCCAGTTCCTCTATAGCCTGAGCGGCGTGGTGCGCGACAGCGGCACGCAGATCGACCACGTCGACAACAAGCGCTACAACATCGCGCCAAGCCTGACCTGGAACATCGACGAAGACACCCGCTTCACCCTGCTCACGCAATTCACCCGCGACGATACCGGCATCACGAGCCAGTTCCTGCCGGTGCAGGGCACCAAGATCGACATGCCGTTCGGCAAGGTTTCCCATCATAAGAATCTCGGCGACCCGGACTGGGAATACTACGACCGCACCTACTACGCTCTGGGCTATGCGTTCGAACATCGCTTGAACGACGTCTGGCAGTTCAAGCAGAACCTGCGTTACACCAAATCCGATCTGTCGTTCCAGGGGCTCACTGTCGGCTCGTATCCGTTCACCCAGGTGGATAACGAAGGCAACGTCGGGCGCACCAGCACCATCGTCGATGAAGACATCAGCCAGTTCGCCGTGGATAACAATTTCCAGGCTGACTTCGCCACCGGCGATGTCCGTCACACCCTGCTGCTGGGTCTCGACCACCAGCGCAGCAACACCAACTACACCTCGATTTTCGGCGACGGGCTGACCACCAACGTCAACAACCCGATCTATGGCCAGCCCATCGTTCGTCCACCGCGCTCCACCGCGTTCTACGACTACAACCAGAAGACCTATCAGACCGGCCTGTACGTGCAGGATCAAATGGCCCTCGACCAATGGCGCCTGACCGTCGGCGGACGCGAGGATTGGGTCCACACCAGCACCGAGTTCTTCAACAAGGGCGACGCCACCAACACCCAGCGTGACAAGAACTTCAGCGGCAACGCGGCAATCAGCTATGTGTTTGATTCGGGCTTCGTGCCGTACTTGTCGTACGCCGAATCCTTCCAGCCCACCACTGGCGCATCAGCCTCGGCCACCGAATCGTTCAAGCCGACCGAAGGCAAGCAGTGGGAATTGGGCATCAAGTACCAGCCACCGGGCAGCAACACCCTGCTCAGCGCAGCGGTGTATGACCTGACCCAGAAAAACGTCTCGGTCACCACCACCGTCGGCGCCACACCGATCACCAGCCAGACTGGCGAAGTGAAGGTCAGGGGCCTGGAGCTGGAAGCGGTGTCCGACGTGACCGAAAACCTGAAAATCATCGCGGCCTACACCTTGGCCAAATCCGAAGTGCAGAAAGGCGACTACAAGGGCAACCGACTGCAACTGATGCCCAACCAACAAGCTTCGCTGTGGGCCGATTACACCTGGCACACCGGCGTGCTGGATGGCTTCGGCATTGGCGCCGGCGCTCGCTACACCGGCAACACCTACGGCGATCAGGGCAACACCTGGCTGGGCAAGGCCGACGCCTACACCGTGTTCGACGCGGCGGTCCATTACGACCTCGGCCGCCTGGACAACAGCCTGAAAGGCGCGTCCCTGGCACTGAACGCCACCAACCTGCTGGACAAGGACTACATCTCTACCTGTGACAGTTTCTACTGCTACTACGGCGACCAGCGCAGTGTCGTCGCCAGTGCAACTTACAAGTGGTAAATGCCTGAGCTGAACGCTCCAAGACCAAGCCGTCCTTCGGGGACGGCTTTGGTATTTCTGAAGGCCATCAAATGAAAAGTAAAACAATTCGCCGCTGGTCGTTCATCCACACCTGGACCAGCCTGATCTGCACCGTGTTCCTGCTGATGCTGGCGCTGACCGGCCTGCCGTTGATCTTCCACCACGAGATCGACCACCTGCTGGGCGATGCCGCCGAGTTGAAGCAAATGCCGGCGGACACCCCGCAGCTGAATTTGCAGCAGTTGGTGCAGGCGGCGGAAAAACATCGCCCCGGCGAAGTCATGCAGTATTTCGGCTTCGACGAAGAAGAGCCCAACGCCGCGATCGCCATCATGGCGGCCACCGCCGGTACCGAGCCCAATTCGTCGCACACCTTCATGCTCGACGCCCGCACCGGCGAAGCGCTGGAGATGCCGTCGGCCAACGGCGGTTTCATGATGGTGATGCTGCGCCTGCACGTGGACATGTTCGCCGGTCTGCCGGGCAAGTTGTTGCTGGCGTTCATGGGGCTGATGTTTGTCGTGGCCATCATTTCCGGGACGGTGCTGTACCTGCCGTTCATGCGCCGCTTGAAATTCGCCAGCGTGCGCCAGGACAAATCCACTCGCCTGCGCTGGCTCGACCTGCATAACCTGATCGGCGTGGTCACCCTGACCTGGGCACTGGTGGTCGGGGTGACCGGCGTGATCAGTGCCTGCGCCGACCTGCTGATCGCCGCCTGGCGCAACGACGCACTGAGCACGATGATCGCACCCTACCGCGACGCGCCACCGCTGACGCAATTGGCACCCGCGACCCGTTTACTCGACATCGCCAAGGAAGTCGCGCCGGGCATGCAACCCGATTTCATCGCCTTCCCCGGCACGCGGTTTTCCAGCGAACACCATTACGCCGTGTTCATGAAAGGCAGCACCCACCTGACTTCGCACCTGCTGACCCCGGTGTTGATTGACGCCAGCACCCTGCAAGTCACGGCGGTGGCGGAACGACCGTGGTACATGGACGCCATGGGCATGTCGCAACCCCTGCACTTTGGAGATTACGGTGGCATGCCGATGAAAATCCTCTGGGCGACTCTGGATGGGCTGACCATCGTCGTGCTGGGCAGCGGGGTTTATCTGTGGGTAGTGCGGCGCAAGGCGGCAAAACCTGCGCTCGAGCAAGCGGAGGCTCAAGCATGAGGCCACGACAGTCGAACTTCTGGAAGGTCTTCGCCACGCCCACCGTGATCGCGCTGCTCAGTGCCGCGGGGTTGTTCGCCGCGTTGCTGGGCGACGGCGTGTGGGATGCCTTGAGCTGGCTTGGCCTGGGCGTCCCTGCCGTCCTGGCCCTGCGCGGCCTGCTGCAACGCCGCTGATCCTTGTGGGAGCGAGCCTGCTCGCGATGGCGGCCTGACATTCAACAGGGGTGCTGAATGTAAACGACCTCTTCGCGAGCAAGCTCGCCCCCACGATCTTGAGCAATCTCTTGAACGCGCTATGCTGCCCAGCATTGCCCAACTCCGAGACGCTGCCATGTCCGCCCCCAGCATGACCCTGTTCCACAATTCGTTATCGCCCTTCGTCCGCAAAGTCATGGTGCTGCTGCACGAAACCGGTCAGACCGACCGCGTGGCGTTGCAAGACTGCGTGCTCACACCGGTAAGCCCGGATCAGGCGCTCAACGAAGACAACCCGCTGGGCAAGATCCCGGCCCTGCGCCTGGCCGACGGCAACGTCATCCATGACAGCCGGGTGATCCTCGATTACCTCGATCATCAACACGTCGGCAACCCGCTGATCCCCCGCGACGGTTCGGCCCGCTGGCGCCGTTTGACCCTGGCCTCGCTGGCCGACGGGATCATGGACGCGTCGGTGGTGGTTCGGTACGAAGTGGCCCTGCGCGCCCCCGAAAAACAGTGGGACGAATGGCTCGATGGCCAGCGCGACAAGATTCGTCGCGCGCTGGCGCTGTTGGAGAAGGACGCGATTGCCGAGCTGACCAGCCATTTCGATGTGGCGGCGATCAGCGTGGCGTGTGCGCTGGGTTACCTCGACCTGCGCCATCCGGATCTGCAATGGCGCGAGGCGAATCCGCAATTGGCGGCCTGGTATTTTGAGGTGAGTCAGCGGCCGTCGATGGTGGCGACGATGCCGAAGGTTTGAATCTTCGCTGACGGTTCCGGCCTCATCGCGAGCAGGCTCGCTCCCACAGTTGATCGGTGGTGTGCACGAACCTTGTGTTCACTGCAGATCCCATGTGGGACCGAGCCCGCTCACGATGGCACCACACCGGGTCAACAGGAAACAAACCGAATATCCGCGCCACCAACTCTTCCCTCACCCGCTGATCCTCGCGCAACCCCAACGACCGGCTCATTCCACCGCCCCCAGATCAAACGCCAACGGCTTGGCCGGCTTCTGCCCGATCCCGTACCAATCCAGCTTGCGGGTCAGCACCATGAACACGCCGAGCAAGCCGAACAGCAGCAACGAGCCCATCAACAACGCGTAGTCCTCGGCACTCAACAAGCCGTAGAGCAAGCCATACAACGCCGCCAACCCCGCCGAAAAGCTCAAGCCGTGACGCGCGCTTCGCAACACATGGCAGACATAGAACCCGATCAGCAACACGCAGCCGCCGGCCGACAACAGATAAGCCAGGGCAAAACCGATGTGCTCCGACAGCGACAGCAGCAACAGGTAGAAGAATGCCAGCGCAACCCCCACCAATGCGTATTGCACCGGGTGCACCGCCAGGCTTTTCAGCACTTCGAAGAGGAAGAATCCGGCGAAGGTCAGCACGATGAACAGCAGTGCGTATTTGATCGCCCGATCGCTCTTGAGGTATTGGTCCACCGGATCAATGAAACTCACGCCAAAGCTGCGGCCGCTGTACGCCTCGCAGCCACCGCCGGATACGCAACTGCTCAGCGCTTCCTGCAGGTTGGTGGAGAAAAACGAGGTCTGCCAGTTGGCGGTAAACCCCTGATCGGTGACTTCACGCTGGGCCGGCAGGTAGTTGCCGATAAAGCTTGGGTGCGGCCAGTTGGCGCTCAGCGACACCTTGCTGGTCTTGCCCACGGGAAGGATCTGCAACTGACCGGTGCCTTGCAGCCGCAGGTCGAAACCGAAGGTCAATTCCGTGGCTTGCCTGGCATCCAGCGCTGGCAATGTCACGTGTACACCTTCGCCTAACCAGCCCACCTGGGTCCCCGGAACAAAGTCCAGCCGCTGGTCATTGAGTTCGAGTTTCAGGGCGTTTTCGATGCCGCGAATGTCGCTGATACCGACGGCCAGAAACGGCTGGTCGAACTGATAATCGGCAAAATCTTCCTTGATGCCCAGTTGTGCCGGGACCGAGAAATGCCCGCTGATGCGGTTGTCGGCGTGGAACAGGCGCGCCTCGTAAATGCCTCGGGAGCGCAGTTCGGTCTGCACCTGGCCATCGAGTTCGAAGCGTTCCGGGAGGAAATACAGACGACCGCGCTCCTCACCGACTTCCTGATAACGCTGGTTGGTTTTTTCGTTGAGCTTCCAGGTGCGCACCACTTTGCGATACGGCACCACCATCAGCGGCCCGTTCAGTTGCTGGCTGTAGCTGGAGCTGCGGGCAATGTCTTCAAGCACACCGTCGCGCAATTGCTGGCGGTCCTGGATGACGCCGTTGATCATCAGCAACGGAATCAGCAATAGCAGAATCAGAAGGGCGATTGCCCCCAGTTTTAGGGTCAGGCTGCGGTTCATGGGACTCTCCCTGTTTGGATGGGGAGAGTCTGGAATCGGTGTGTGGGGGATTTATGAGGGGAATATGGAGATTGTGTGGAGTCTGGGCCGGCCCCATCGCGAGCAGGCTCGCTCCCACAGTTGATCTGCGGTCCCCCAGCAGGAGTGAGCCTGCTCGCGATGGGCCGCAACTCGGTCCTAAGCCAGGCGCAACCTGACTTCAACACCACCCTCGACATTGCCGATGCTCAATGCCCCACCATGCAGCTTCACCACTTCCTCCACAAAGTTAAGCCCCAACCCGGTGCTCTTGCACCCACTGTCCGGGCGCGGCAGCGAGTAGAAACGTTCGCTCAAACGCGGCAACGCATAGTCGGGAATCGCCTCGGCCTGGTTGAACAACCTGAACTCGATCTGCTCGCCGACCCTCTCGGCGCTGAACCGCAGCAGCCCCTGAGGCGGGGTGAAATCCAAAGCATTCTCCAGCAGATTCCCCAGCGCCTGCCGCAACAGAAACGGCTCGCCATGCAGGGTCATATCCGGCGCGATCCTCTGTTCCACGCGCAACTTTTTTCCTTCGATCCGCGCGGCCTGGGCGTTGAGCAACTCATCCACCAAACCCGCCAACGGCACCGCCACCCGCTCTTCCAGCCCTTGACGCTGTTCGACCTGGGCCAGGTTCAGCAACCGCTCAATCAACTGCTGCATCCGCACACTTTCACTGTCGATGTTGCTGACGAAACGCTGCTGCTGAGCCAACGGCATTTCACCTTGCAGCAGCTCCGCTGCACCGCGAATCGCCGCCAATGGGCTTTTCAATTCATGGGTCAGGGTGTGCACATAACGCTCGACGTAGGCTTTGCCTTCCAGCTGGGTTCGCATCTGTTCCACCGCTGTCGCCAGTTGCTCCAGTTCCCCGCCACGGTAATGCGGCACCTCGACGCGCCGGCCTTCGCTGACAGCCTGAGCATAGGCGGTCAACCGCCGTAGCGCCGCACTCAGCCACCATGACAACAGCGCGCCGAACACCAGGCCCAGGCCGATCAACCCCGCGCCGTAGACCAGCAATCGACGTTCGGTGCGATCAACGTAAGGCTGCAACGAACTGTTGGGCTTGGCCACGGTGACCACGCCGATGATCTGGCCGTTGTCGCGAATTGGCGCGCCGACGTGCATCACCGAAGAGGTCGCATCGTTCGGATCGCTGCGGGTGGAACGTGCGCCGTATTCACCGCGCAACGTCAGGTAGACGTCGTTCCATCGTGAATAGTCCTGCCCCACCGCTGCGCCACTGGAGTCCAGCACCACGAGGCCTTTGGCGTCGGTGACGTAAATCCGGTGGTTGACCTGGTTCTTCGGCAAGCCCCAGATGCTTGCCTTCGGCTGCCGTTCGCCATAGGCCCTGAGCAGCTCGGGCCAGCGGTTCTGGTTGAGGGTGCCGGCCTTGAAATCGTCGCGCAGGATCTCGGCCATCAGGTTGGCGGTGTCGACCAGGGTTTCTTCCGTGGACTGGCGCACCCCTGGGCGGATTTCTTCCATCACGGTGTTGAGCACGAAGTAACCGGTCAGGCCGATAAACAGCACGTAGACCAGGAAAATCCGGATCCCCAACGGCATCAGCTGTGCCCCGGGCTGTAGCTGTAACCGAGGCCGCGATGGGTCTGGATCGGTTCGGCGTCAGCCTTCACCAGACGCAATTTGGCGCGCACGCTTTTGATATGGCTGTCGATGCTGCGCTCGTAACCGGCATCGGCGGCCACGCCCAGCGCATCGAGCAATTGCTCGCGACTGAAGACGCGTTCGGGTTGTTCCAGCAGGCATTGCAGCAGACGGAATTCGTGCCGGGTGAGATTCAATGGTTGATTGCGATAGCTGATCTGCACGCGTTCGCAGTCGACCCGAAACAACGCCGATGAGACTTCGGCCACCGGTCGCGGCGCCATGCGCTTGAGAATCGCCCGGACCCGCGCCGCGACTTCCCGGGGGCTGAACGGCTTGACCACGTAGTCGTCGGCGCCGATTTCCAGGCCCACGACGCGGTCGATTTCTGCGTCACGGGCGCTGAGGAAGATTACCGGCACTTCGCTGAAACGCCGCAGTTGCTTGCAGGTCTCGAAGCCGCTGATGTCTGGCAGGCCGATGTCGAGAATGATCAGGTCGGCCGGGGTCTGGCGCTGATGCTCCAGCGCCGCCGCGCCGAGGCTCAACCAGGTCGTGGTGAACCCCTCGCCCTGCAACGCGAATATCAGGGTGTCGGCAATCGCCGCTTCGTCTTCGACAATCAGGATATGAGGCATGGCGTCCGAGCCCGGCAGTTAAGTGGGCGAACGGTGCCCCAAGCCTCTCGTTCCGTCAATCAGCAGTCGGGTTTGTCGGCAGTGAAACGCCGCGCCGGGTTCACCGCCGCACCGAATTCACGCAAGGCCTTGGCACCGATCAACAGCGGATAGTTGAAGCTGCTGCGATCGGTAAGGTTGACCTCGACAGTGCGCTTGACGTTGCCCAGGCACAGTTCCAGATCGACTACCGGGCGCTTGGTCGGCTCGACGGCTTCCTTGTCATCGTCATCCTCTTCGGAGCGGGTCTTGATCTTGCTGATCCGCGCAACTTTGTGCTCGTAGACCTTGTTGCTCGCATCTTTGGTGGCGAGGCGGAAACGGACCCACTCGTCGCCGTCGCGGGTGAAGGTTTCGATGTCCTTGGCCGACAGCGAGGCCGTCAGGGCGCCGGTGTCCATTTTGGCCTTGAGGACTTCGCCGCCGATTTCCGGCAGCGCAATGTATTCGTAACGCCCGTACAGCGTCGGCTCGGCGGCCAGGACCGGCAGGGCCACGAGAGAAAGCAGTGCAAGGAGGGATTTCACGTAATGGGCATCCTTTGGGAATGGGGGCGCAGTGGCCAAATTCTAGACCGCAAACAATAAAGATAGTTGGACGGCCACCTACCTTTGTGGCGAGGGAGCTTGCTCCCGTTGGGCGGCGAAGCCGCCGTAAATCCATTCAACTCGGTGTTCCTGACACGCCGCTTCACATTAGCTTTTGGGGCCGCTTCGCAGCCCGGCGGGAGCAAGCTCCCTCGCCACAGGTGATCTCATCAGGCGGCAAGCATAACGATGTAAAGGTGAAACATTCGTCACCGCCGATTTGGCCTGCGGCCCGAAGCTGAATATCATGACGCGCCCAAACGCTTTCAAGAGTTACTTATGCGCCGCCTGCTCACCGGCTGTTTCGTTACCCTGCTGCTGTTGCTCAACACCCTGGTCCTGATCGGGCCGCTGATGGTGTTTGCCCTGCTCAAACTGGTCTTGCCTGGTCGCTATCGCGACTACGCCTCATGGGCGGTGATGTGGATCGCCGAAACCTGGGCCGAGATCGACAAGCTGATCTTCAAGTGGTGCATCCCGACCCAGTGGGACATTCGTGGTGGCGAGGGTCTGCGCGTCGATACCTCATACCTGGTGATCAGCAACCATCAATCCTGGGTCGATATCCCGGCGTTGATCCAGGCCCTGAACCGCCGCACGCCGTTCTTCAAGTTCTTCCTCAAGAAGGAGCTGATCTGGGTGCCATTCCTGGGGCTGGCGTGGTGGGCCCTGGATTATCCGTTCATGAAGCGCTACACCAAGGCATTCCTGGCGAAGCACCCTGAGTTGGCCGGCAAGGATCTGGAGATCACCAAAGCGGCGTGCGAGTTGTACAAGCGTCAGCCGGTGACCGTGGTCAATTACCTGGAAGGCACCCGATACACCGCAGCGAAAAGCACTCAGCAGCAGTCACCCTTCACTCACCTGCTCAAGCCCAAGGCCGGCGGCGTGGCGTTTGTCCTGGCGGCAATGGGCGAACAGCTGGATGCCGTGCTTGATGTGACGGTGGTGTATCCGCAGCAGCAGATTCCGGGGTTTTGGGATTTGCTCAGCGGCAACGTGCCGAGGGTCATCATCGACATCAAGACCCGAGAACTCGACCCGGCGCTGTGGCAAGGCGATTACGAAAACGATCCGGTGTTTCGCGAAACGGTCCAGAACTGGGTCAACCAGCTCTGGATCGAGAAGGATCAACGCATCGACGCGTTGCGCGCCGAGCGCCGTTGAATCAACTGCCGGTGCCGGCGCCCCAGATCCCGCCCAGGCTTTCCAGCAACGAGCCACCAACGCCCTGCTGACCGAGGTATTGCAACAGCACCGGGGCAAACTGGCCGATCATGCCGCTGTCCATGCCCAACGCGCTGAAAGCGTTGTTCAGATCGTTGGTGTTCTTCACGGCACCCAAGGCATTGTCCAGACCGGCCGCCTTGCCAGAAGACCCAAGCAGGCCGGCCAGCGCACCCAGCTCACCGCCGCCGGACAACTTGTCGATGCCCGGAACGCTTTTGGCCAGTTCCGAGTAATCGGTCGAGCTCAACTGATTCTTCGCCAGCCCCAGCATCGCTGCGGTGCCACCGACGGCTTGCTCGGGTTTAACGTTCAACTGCGAAGTCAGCGCGCCGAGCAGCCCGGCGGTTTCCTGCGTCGGTGCGGCGGCCGTGGCTGCGTTTCCGCCCTGCATGCTCGAGGCCGCTTTGGTCACATCGTCCAGGCTGAAACCGGCGAAGACCGGGCTGGCCGCGAGGGTCATCAGCGAAGCCAGTGCTAAACCGCGTGAAATCTTCATCCAGACATCCTCTTGCGCCGTGAGAGCCGCCCGTGTGTGGGCGGGAAAACTGCCGATTTGACCGGGGTTTTGGTCGCATTGTTCCATACCAACGTTGCCATTTTTTGTGCTGAAAACATCGCAAATTGACTAACTATAAAAAATACTAGTTTTTGCCACAGATATAAAAAGGTTATTCAATACATCAAGCCATTATAAAAACCTGTCAGATCTGACAGTTGCGACCATTCCACAGCGCAACTTAAGCTTAATTTGTGACAACGGTACCGGGGTATAAACCGCTACATGGCGGCTCGCACCTCTTCGTTTTTGAATACGTAGGAAGCATTGAATATGTCGAACAGACAGGAAGGTACGGTCAAATGGTTCAATGGGGAAAAGGGCTTTGGATTCATCACTCCTCAAGGTGGAGGAGATGATCTTTTCGTGCACTTTAAAGCAATAGAATCAAGCGATTTTAAAAGTCTGAAGGAGGGGCAAACCGTCAGTTTTGTTGCAGAAAAGGGGCAGAAAGGAATGGAGGCTGCGCATGTATGGCCCGATGGTAAAAATCCCGTAGATTATTGAAAACTCTATCAGACCTGCGCTGCCTGCTGGTTAGCGCGGGCCACTCTTATCGGAGATGCAGCGATGAGGCGAAAAACTGAAAAGTGCAATACCTCGGTCATACACGAATCTACTTCGTCGCCATCGAAAAGTCTGGAAATCATAGATCTGGAAATTCAGCCAATTATCTTTTGCATCAACCCTGGGGACTGTCATCCAAAGGTCAGCGATAAGGTGACGTATGACCTAGCCCAAGGCGATAACGGACAATGGCACGCAGAAAACATCATAGTTGTAAGCGACAAAAAGCCTCATTAGACCTTTTTGATCTTTGACAATAGGTCCAGCTTCTCTTGTGCATACCAACTGAAACTGTTGTTTTTTTGGTTACGGTAATTCGCTGGCAATAGGTATCAATGCGACTGCCTATTACGGATAACTAATAAAGACAGGAAAAACTCCATGCGAACAAAAATTATTGCAGCGTTTTAGCAATCCTGACCGTGAGTAACTATACTTACGCAGATACTTGCCCTGAACCCTCATCTATTTACAAAACAAAAAGTGGCTTTGAAGCCAAGGACAAATCCGGCCATATCTGGAAAGGAGAAGATCCGGGACAACCGGTCGATGTTAAGACTCTGGTTTTTGAAGATGCGGCGTATATCACTGAAGACGAAACCGAAAACGGGCCAGTGAAAGTCAGTCAGTTGAGTTGCCGCTACCAAAATCTGGCCTTGTTTCTAGACAATGTAGTCAACTGGAAAGCCGCGGCGCCTGCGAATTGGGACGAATCGAATCGCTGTTATTCTAAACCCAACAATGACTGCTCATTCTCTTTGAGCAATTAGGTGTCACCGGACAGCCATAAAAAAGGGCGACATCTCTGTCGCCCTTCTCCCGTCTTGCGTAACGCTTACGCCGCACTGAACAACTTATGCGGATCAATCACAAACTTCTTCGGCACGCCCGCATCGAACTCGCCATAACCGCGTGGCGCGTCATCAAGGCTGATGACTTCCACGCCAACGATGTCGGCAATGTGAATGCGGTCCCACATGATCGCCTGCATCAGCTGGCGGTTGTACTTCATCACGGGCGTCTGGCCGGTGTGGAAGCTGTGGGATTTGGCCCAGCCCAGGCCGAAGCGGATGCTGAGGCTGCCCATTTTTGCGGCAGCATCGACGGCACCTGGATCTTCGGTCACGTACAGGCCCGGGATACCGATTTTGCCGGCAACCCGTACCACGCCCATCAGCGAGTTGAGCACGGTGGCCGGGGCCTCGTGTTTCACGCCGTCATGGCCGTGGCCGCGTGCTTCGAAGCCTACGGCGTCGACGGCGCAATCCACTTCTGGTTCGCCCAGCAGTGCAGCGATTTGTTCGTGCAGCGGGGTGTCCAGGGACAGGTCGGCGATTTCGAAACCCTGGGCCTTGGCGTGTGCCAGGCGGACGGTGTTGACGTCACCAACAATCACCACCGCCGCGCCCAGCAGGCGGGCGGACGCGGCAGCGGCCAGACCGACAGGGCCGGCGCCAGCGATGTACACGGTGCTGCCTGGGCCAACGCCGGCGGTGACTGCGCCGTGGTAACCGGTCGGCAGGATGTCGGAGAGGCAGGTCAGGTCGCGGATTTTTTCCATCGCGCGATCACGATCAGGCAGTTTCAGCAGGTTGAAGTCGGCATACGGCACCATCGCGTATTCAGCCTGGCCGCCGGTCCAGTCGCCCATGTCGACATAACCGTAAGCACCGCCCGGACGCGCCGGGTTAACGCTCAGGCAAACACCGGTATGCATTTCCTTGCAGGAACGGCAGCGCCCGCAAGCCACGTTGAACGGCACGGAGACCAGATCGCCGATCTGCAGGTTTTCGACGTCGCTGCCCTTCTCGATTACTTCGCCAGTGATTTCATGGCCCAGCACCAGGCCGGTCTGAGCAGTGGTACGGCCGCGCACCATGTGCTGGTCGGAACCACAGATGTTGGTGGAAACCACACGCAGGATGACGGCGTGGTTAATCTTCCTGCCGCGCGGGTCCTGCATTTTCGGATAGTCGATTTTTTGCACCTCGACCTTGCCATTGCCGAGATACACCACACCACGATTGCCAGACATGCTTTCACCTCGCTGTTGTTTTTATGTAGCGGTCGCGTCGCCATGAAGCGGCGGCGCGTTGATTGCTCTGGTTGTTGCCTGTGTGTCTTGTGTTGCCTGATAGGGCCTCTTCGCGAGCAGGCTCGCTCCCACATTTAATCGGGGGTGTACACACGTCTGTGACCAACACAAAACCTGTGGGAGCGAGCCTGCTCGCGAAAGCGAACTAGAGAACGACCGTGCGATTGGCGTTGAGAAACACTCGTCGTTCAATGTGATACCCGACGGCCCGCGCCAGGGTCAGCCCTTCGATATCCCGACCTTTGGCGATCAAGTCTTCCGGGTAATGACTGTGGTCCACCGCCTCCACGCCCTGGGCGATGATCGGGCCTTCGTCCAGGTCGTTGTTGATGTAGTGCGCCGTGGCGCCGACCAGTTTCACGCCCTTGTTGTAGGCTTGGTGATAAGGCTTGGCGCCCTTGAAACCCGGCAGCAACGAGTGATGGATGTTGATCGCCTTGCCGTCGAGTTTGCGGCACAACTCTGGCGACAGGACTTGCATGTAGCGGGCAAGGATCACCAGTTCAGCGCCGGACTCTTCGATCACCTGCCACACCTGACGCTCTTGCGACGGCTTGTCGTTCGGGTCCAGCGGGAAGTGGTAATACGGAATCTGATGCCAGTCGGCCAACGGTTTGAGGTCCGGGTGGTTGGACACCACGGCGGCCACGTCCATCGACAATTGGCCAATACGTTGGCGGTAGAGCAAATCGTTGAGGCAGTGATCGGCCTTGGAGACCATGATCACCACTTTTGGCCGGTAGTTCGGCGGTGTCAGCTCGAAGACCATGCCGAAGGCTTTGCCACGCTCTTCCAGTCCGGCGCGGAAGGCTTGCTCGTCGAAGCCATCGGGCTGGCGGAATTCCACGCGAATGAAGAAACGGCCCGAGAGCCGATCATCGAAGGAATGGTGCTCGGTGACGTAGCAGCCCTGCTCGAACAGAAAGCGGGTCACCGCGTCCACGGTGCCGAGGACGCTTGGGCAGTCGGCGGTCAGAATCCATGTGTCTGGGGCGCGGCTCATAGTGCGGTGACTCCTGCTGCTACAACTGTGATCAGAGATAACTCTGTGGCGAGGGAGCTTGCTCCCGCTGGGTTGCGAAGCGACCCCAAAATCAGCGACCGCATTCACTCAGGAGGAATGCGGGCTCAGGTTTTACGACTGCTGCGCAGCCGAGCGGGAGCAAGCTCCCTCGCCACAGGGGAACGATCATTAAGCCTGGACGCTCAGGCCGTATTCCGCCGCCGCATCCTGCAACCACAACCACCAGTAATCCGAGAAGCTGCGACGGATCAGCAGTTCCCAGGTGTCTTCGGCGGTGTGGCGGATCACCAGTTGCGACTTGGCAAACACGGTGCCGACAGCCTTGCCCACCGGGAAACTGTTGGGGTGCACGTCGTAGCTGGTGGATTTCATCAGCACCTGGCGCACGTTCGGGCCGCTCAGTTCGAGGATCTGCTGGCCACCGCTGACGTTGGTGATCGCGATGTGCAGGTCGCCCAGCGCTTCACGCAGTTTTTGCTCGGCGGCGAATTCTTCACCGGTCGGCACGATCAGCAGCCATTCATCCGGCCCCATCCATTGCAGGCTGGTTTCGCCTTTGACGACGACGGTCAGCGCGGCCGGCAGTTCGATCCCGAGGGCTTTGTGCACGCCAGCGGCGAACGCCGCATCGTGGCCATCACCACGAATGGTCAGGTGGCCGAGGAGTTTTTTCTCACGCACGATCACGCCGGCGCTTTTACGGCCCTTGCCCACCAGGCTGGCGAGGTCGGCATGATGCAGCGACGACTCGGCCTTGGCCCCGGTGGTTGGGCGTTGTTGGTACACATTGGCTGCGGTCATAAAGCACCTTTCCTGAATTCTGTTGGTTCCTGTGGTGGCTGCACTGCCGTCATCGCCAGCAGGCTAGCTCCCACATTTGACCGCGATCTCCTGTGGGAGCGAGCCTGCTCGCGAAGGCGGTAGCAGGCACCCCACAGGACCCGAAGCCATTAGATGTTCTGGCGATCACCCTTTGGATCGAAGAACACCGAAGAAACGATTTCCGCCTCGATCACGCTGCCATCGGCCAGTGGTGCGAACACGCGCTCACCGATGCGCTTCAAACCGCCCTTCACCACGCCCATGGCAAACGAATAGCCCAGGGAGTTGTGCAGGTAGCTGGAAGTGACGTGACCGACCATCGTCATCGGGATGGTTTGCTTGGTGTTGAACACCAGTTGCGCACCTTCCGGCAGCCATTTGGTCGGGTCGATCGGTTTCAGGCCCACCAGCTGTTTGCGTTGATCACGCACGCAGTCTTCGCGGTTCATGCCACGCTGGCCAATCCACGAGAACGGTTTGGTGCGACCGACGCACCAGCCCATGTTCAGGTCGTCCGGGGTCATCGAGCCGTCGGTGTCCTGACCCACGATGATGAAGCCTTTCTCGGCCCGCAGGATGTGCATGGTTTCGGTGCCATACGGGGTCAGGTTGTACTGCTTGCCAGCCTCGACGATTTTCTCGAGCACGCCCATCGCATAGTCGGCTTGCACGTTGACTTCGTACGACAGCTCACCGGTAAACGAAATCCGGAAAATCCGCGCCGGCACACCGCCGACCAACGCTTCTTTCCAGGTCATGAACGGGAAGGCTTCGTTGCTCAGGTCGGCGTCGGTCACTTCGCTGAGCAGCTTGCGGCTGTTCGGCCCGGACAGGGTCATGGTTGCCCAGTGATCCGTCACGGACGTGAAGTACACCTTCAGGTCTGGCCATTCGGTCTGGTGGTAGATTTCCAGCCATTGCAGCACGCGAGCAGCGCCGCCGGTGGTGGTGGTCATCACGAAGTGGTTATCGGCCAGGCATGCGGTCACGCCGTCGTCGAACACCATGCCGTCTTCTTTGCACATCAGGCCGTAACGGGCCTTGCCCACGTCGAGCTTGGTCCAGGCGTTGGTGTAGATGCGGTTCAGGAACTCGCGGGTGTCCGGGCCCTGGATGTCGATCTTGCCCAGGGTCGAAGCGTCCAGCAGGCCGACGCTGTCGCGCACGGCTTTGCATTCGCGCTTCACCGCAGCGTGAATGTCTTCACCGTTTTTCGGGAAGTACCAAGGACGCTTCCATTGACCGACGTCTTCAAACTCGGCGCCGTTTTTCACGTGCCAGTGATGCAGCGCGGTGTGACGCACCGGTTCGAAGATGTGCCCACAGTGACGACCGGCCACGGCGCCGAAGGTTACCGGCGTGTAGTTCGGGCGGAACATGGTGGTGCCCATCTGCGGGATGGTCACGTTCAGCGAACGGGCGGCGATGGCCAGGCCGTTGACGTTGCCGAGCTTGCCCTGGTCAGTGCCGAAGCCCAGTGCGGTGTAGCGTTTGACGTGCTCGACCGACTCGAAGCCTTCGCGGGTCGCCAGTTCGATGGCGGCGGCGGTGACGTCGTTTTGCAGGTCGACGAATTGCTTCGGTCCGCGTGAGGTGCCTTTTTCGTGCGGCACCTGGAACAGCGCCAGGGTGGGCTCTTCGAGACGGCTCAGGGCTTTCGGCAACGTGCCTTCGACCACACTGAAACCGGCTTCGCTGGCTGCGCGAGCGCCGCCTTCAAAACCATCGGCCAACGAATCGCCGAGGCCATAGACGCCGTTGATGCCACCGACGCACACGCGTTTCTGCGGTGCTTCGCCCGGTACGAAACCGAGGATGTCTTCACGCCAGATCGGTTTGCCACCCAAGTGCGAAGCCAAGTGAACCACCGGACTGTAACCACCGGAGCTGGCAATCAAATCGCAATCAAGCCACTCGCCAGGGCTGGTCACGGCGTGTGCTTTGACATCGATCGCGGCGACGCGAGCGGCGGTCACGTGCTTGCTGCCACGGGCCTCGATCACGGCGCTGCCGGTCAGGATGCGAATGCCTTTGGCGCGCGCTTCTTCAACCAATGCACCGCGCGGATTGCTGCGGGCGTCGGCGATGGCCACCACTTGCAGGCTGGCATCGAGCCAATCCAGGGCAACGCGGTAGGCGTGATCGTTGTTGGTCGACAGCACCAGTTTCTTGCCCGGTGCCACGCCGTAACGGCGAACGTAAGTCGAGACAGCGCCGGCCAGCATGTTGCCCGGCACGTCGTTGTTGCCGTAGACCAGTGGACGCTCGTGAGCGCCGGTTGCCAGCACCACACGTTTAGCGCGAACCCGGTGGATGCGCTGACGCACCTGGCCAATCGGAGCACGGTCGCCGAGGTGATCGGTCAGGCGCTCGTGAATGGTCAGGAAGTTATGGTCGTGGTAACCGTTGACCGTGGCGCGCGGCAACAGCAGCACGTCCGGGGTGTCTTTCAGTTCGGCGATGACGCTGGCGACCCACTCGGCCGCTGGCTTGCCGTCGAGGCTTTCGCGGGAGTCGAGCAGGCTGCCGCCGAACTCTTCCTGTTCATCGGCGAGGATGACACGAGCACCGCTGCGCGCAGCCGCCAGTGCAGCGGCCAGACCTGCGGGGCCACCGCCGACGATCAGCACGTCGCAGTGCTGGTTCATGTAGTCGTAGGTGTCCGGATCGTTCTCGGTCGGCGAGCGGCCAAGGCCGGCGGCCTTACGGATGTACTTCTCGTAAGTCATCCAGAACGATTGCGGATACATGAAGGTTTTGTAGTAGAAGCCCGGCGGCATCAGCTTGCCGCCGACCTTGCCGAGAATCCCCATCATGTCGTTGTTCACGCTTGGCCAGCCGTTGGTGCTGGTGGCGACCAGGCCTTGATACAGCGCTTGTTGCGTGGCACGTACGTTCGGGATCTGCGTGGCTTCGGTCGCGCCGATCTGCAGCACGGCATTCGGCTCTTCGGCGCCGGCAGCGAAGATGCCCCGCGGACGGGAGTACTTGAAGCTGCGACCGATGATGTCGACACCGTTGGCCAGCAGGGCAGCGGCCAGCGAATCACCTTCAAAGCCTTTATAGACCTGACCGTTGAAGGTGAAGCTCAGCACTTTGTTGCGGTCGATCCGTCCGCCGTTGGACAGGCGATTGATCTGGCTCATACCTTCTCTCCCAGAGCCGTGGCGGCCGCTTTCGGGCTGTCGGTCTTGTCGGTGAACTGCGGCTTGGCGCCGATCTTGTAGGTCTCGAGAATCTCGTAGGTCACGGTGTCGCGGGTCGCGTTGAAATACTGACGGCAACCGGCGACGTGATCCCACAACTCGTGGTGCAGACCGCGAGGGTTATCGCGGAAGAACATGTAGTCGCCCCACTCCTCGTCGGTGCAGGTGTTCGGATCCAGTGGGCGCGGAATGTGCGCCTGGCCGGATGCGTGGAATTCCTCTTCGGAGCGCAACTCGCCGCAGTGAGGACAGAAGATATGCAACATGGGGATTTCTCCTGTTAGTGGGCAACCGCAGCAGCGCCGTGTTCATCGATCAACGCACCGTTGTGGAAACGGTCGATGGAGAAAGGTGCGGCCAATGGGTGCATTTCACCCTTGGCCAGACTCGCGGCAAACACGTTGCCCGAGCCAGGTGTGGCCTTGAAGCCGCCGGTGCCCCAACCGCAGTTGAAGAACATGTTCGGGACCGGGGTTTTCGAGATGATCGGGCAGGCATCCGGTGTGGTGTCGACGATGCCGCCCCACTGCCGGTTCATGCGCACGCGGGACAACACCGGGAACATCTCGACGATGGCCTGGATGGTGTGCTCGATCACCGGGTACGAACCACGCTGGCCGTAGCCGTTGTAGCCGTCGATACCGGCGCCGATCACCAGGTCGCCCTTGTCGGACTGGCTGATGTAACCGTGTACGGCGTTGGACATGATCACGCTGTCGATAATCGGTTTGATCGGCTCGGACACCAGCGCTTGCAGCGGATGGGATTCGATCGGCAGGCGGAAACCGGCCAGCTTGGCCATGTGCCCGGAGTTACCGGCGGTCACCACGCCGACGCGCTTGGCGCCGATGAAGCCTTTGTTGGTTTCAACGCCGATGCACACGCCGTTTTCCTTGCGGAAGCCGATCACTTCGGTCTGCTGGATCAGGTCCACGCCCAGTGCGTCAGCGGCACGGGCAAAGCCCCACGCCACGGCATCGTGACGAGCCACGCCGCCGCGACGCTGGACGGTCGCGCCCATTACCGGGTAGCGGGTGTTCTTCGAGCAGTCGAGGTACGGGATCTCGTCGGCCACTTGCTTGGCATCGAGCAGTTCGCCGTCGACGCCGTTGAGGCGGTTGGCGCTGACCCGACGCTCGGAATCACGGATGTCTTGCAGGGTGTGGCACAGGTTGTAAACGCCGCGCTGGGAGAACATGACGTTGTAGTTCAGATCCTGGGACAGGCCTTCCCACAATTTCATCGCGTGTTCGTACAGGTGCGCCGACTCGTCCCACAGGTAGTTGGAGCGAACGATGGTGGTGTTGCGCGCGGTGTTACCGCCGCCCAGCCAGCCTTTCTCGACCACGGCCACGTTGGTGATGCCGTGCTCTTTGGCCAGGTAGTAAGCCGTGGCGAGACCATGCCCGCCACCGCCGACGATGACCACGTCATAGACCTTTTTAGGGGTCGGCGTGCGCCACATTTTCTGCCAGTTTTCGTGATGGCTGAGGGAGTGTTTGAAGAGGCCGAAGCCCGAGTAGCGTTGCATAGTCATTTACTCCAAAACCGCGCTCAGCGATAAACCGGGAAGTCCGCGCACAGGGCCGACACTTGCTGGGCAACATTCGCTTCCACGTCGGCGTCGCCGAGTTTGTCGAGGATGTCGCAGATCCAGCCGGCCAGTTCCACGCACTGGGTCACCTTGAAGCCGCGCGTGGTCACCGCCGGGGTGCCGATGCGCAGGCCGGAGGTCACGAACGGCGACTGTGGATCGTTCGGGACAGCGTTCTTGTTGACGGTGATGTGGGCGCGACCGAGTGCTGCATCCGCCTCTTTGCCGGTGAGGCCCTGACGGATCAGGCTGACCAGGAACAGGTGGTTATCGGTGCCGCCGGACACTACATCGTAGCCGCGTTTGATAAACACGCCGGCCATGGCCTGGGCGTTGTCGATCACTTGTTGCTGGTAAACCTTGAAACCAGGCTCCAGCGCTTCCTTGAAGCACACGGCTTTACCGGCGATGACGTGCATCAGCGGGCCGCCCTGTGCGCCGGGGAATACCGCAGCGTTGAGCTTTTTCTCGATTTCTTCGTTGGACTTGCACAGGATCAGGCCGCCACGCGGACCGCGCAGGGTTTTGTGGGTGGTGGTGGTGACCACGTCGGCGTACGGCAGCGGATTCGGATACAGGCCAGCGGCGACCAGACCGGCCACGTGGGCCATGTCGACGAACAGTAGCGCACCGACCTTGTCGGCGATCTGACGGAAACGTGGGAAGTCGAGGGTCTTGGAGTAAGCCGAGAAGCCGGCAACGATCATCTTCGGTTTGCATTCGACCGCCAGGCGCTCGACTTCGTCGTAATCGATCAGCCCGGTTTTGGTGTCGATGCCGTACTGCACGGCGTTGTACAGCTTGCCCGAGGACGACACTTTGGCGCCGTGGGTCAGATGACCACCGTGGGCCAGGCTCATCCCGAGGATGGTGTCGCCCGGCTGGATCAGGGCCAGATACACAGCACTGTTGGCCGAAGAGCCGGAGTGCGGCTGGACGTTGGCGTAGTCGGCACCGAACAGTTGCTTGGCGCGTTCGATGGCCAGCGCTTCAACTTTATCGACGTGCTCGCAGCCACCGTAGTAGCGCTTGCCCGGATAGCCTTCGGCGTATTTGTTGGTCAGGCCGCTGCCTTGCGCTTCCATGACGCGTTTGCTGGTGTAGTTCTCTGACGCGATCAGCTCGATGTGATCTTCCTGGCGTTGCTCCTCGGCATTCATCGCCGCCAGCAGTGCATCGTCGTAACCCTGGATCTGGTCTTGCTTGCTGAACATCGCGTCTCTCCCAGCGGCATCTATGCGCCATTCGTCTCGGTAAGGCACCGGTGTTTCGACAGTGCCCTTTGATGCGATGGTATGACCGGCGCAGACAGGCCAAATGCCTACGGACGCCACGCAAAGGTGCGTTTACGACATAGCGGGAAATGGCATGCCGAACACACTCCTCAAATCACCAAGGAACCCCTGTAGGAGTGAGCCTGCTCGCGATAGCGGTGGGTCAGGAAACATCAATGCTGGCGGTGACGGCCTCATCGCGAGCAGGCTCACTCCTACAGGGGTCAGGCGATTGCCTGGCGCATTGCGAGCAACAGCAGAAAATGCAGCGGATACAAGGCATACGCCCAACGCCGCATTGGCGGCGGCTGGAAATGCCGGATATGTCGCAACAGGAACAACCCGAGCAATGGCGCAATCAGACAAGCGGCAATGCCGAGGAAGGCTGCTCGGTTGCCGATCCGCGCGGAGTAAAACAGCACCTCCCATTGATTCGCCGCCAGGCACACCAACCCCGGCAACAGGCTGAAATACCAGGGCCGGCGGATCACCAGCAACGTCGCCAGCGGCAGCAGCACCCCGAAGAATCCAAACATCAGCCACTGCGGGAACAGCGCCGCCAGCGCCAGCGCGACCACCGCGAGCAGTCGTGATTGCAGGCGTTGATCCTGCCAGCCACGGGCCACCAGCAATCCCAGCGCCAGCGTAGGCAACACGTTCAAGGTGTCGGGATCGGGAATGTACATCCGGTAGGGAATTTCGCTCAGGGCGCTGAACAACAGCAACCAGCCCAGGTAACGCCACTGGCCGTCGGTCGTCGTGGCACCAGTGCGCGCAAGGTTGGCCGCCATCGCCAGGCAGAACCACGGAAACGCCAGCCGTCCCGGCACATACAGCAGATCGACGGAGTAACCGACATATCGCAGGTGATCGAGCACCATGCTCAATAGCGCCAGCCACTTGAGCAGATCCAGTGCCCCATCCCTTTGCGTCATGTGCATAATTGCCCGTCGTCTTTGTAGTGTTCTGTCAGACGCATCCCGTGTGCTCGCCGGATGATCTTCGGTAAAGTGCGCACCATCATTGACCACGAGGCGCTTCACCATAAGCGTCTCGACCACGGAAAGCAGGGCCATGACCGATAAGAGCCAACAATTCGCCAGCGACAACTATTCCGGTATCTGCCCTGAAGCCTGGGCTGCCATGGAACAGGCCAACCACGGCCACCAACGCGCTTACGGCGACGATGAATGGACCGCACGCGCGTCCGATGATTTCCGCAAACTGTTCGAAACCGACTGCGAAGTGTTTTTCGCCTTCAACGGCACCGCGGCCAACTCGCTGGCCCTGTCGTCGCTGTGCCAGAGTTACCACAGCGTGATCTGCTCGGAAACCGCCCACGTCGAAACCGACGAGTGCGGCGCGCCGGAATTCTTCTCCAACGGTTCCAAGTTGCTCATTGCCCGTACTGAAAACGGCAAGCTGACCCCGGAATCGATCCGCGAAGTCGCCCTCAAGCGCCAGGACATCCACTACCCGAAACCCCGCGTCGTGACCCTGACCCAGGCCACCGAAGTCGGCAGCGTCTACACCCCGGAAGAAATCCGCGCCATCAGCGCCACCTGCAAAGAGCTGGGCCTGAACCTGCACATGGATGGCGCGCGCTTCTCCAACGCCTGCGCATTCCTCGGCTGCTCCCCGGCCGACCTGACCTGGAAAGCCGGCGTCGATGTGTTGTGCTTCGGCGGCACGAAAAACGGCATGGCGGTGGGTGAAGCGATTCTGTTCTTCAACCACAAACTGGCCGAAGACTTCGACTACCGCTGCAAACAGGCGGGGCAACTGGCCTCGAAAATGCGTTTCCTGTCGGCACCGTGGGTCGGGATTCTGGAAA
This sequence comes from Pseudomonas sp. SG20052, assembly GCF_031766055.1. Lineage (NCBI taxonomy): Bacteria > Pseudomonadati > Pseudomonadota > Gammaproteobacteria > Pseudomonadales > Pseudomonadaceae > Pseudomonas > Pseudomonas sp. SG20052. Next base: position 6,230,586 of record NZ_CP134498.1, read on the forward strand.
ACGACGCCTGGCTCAAATACGCCCGCCACGCCAACCATTGCGCGCAGCTTCTTGCAGAACTGGTCAGCGATATTCCCGGCGTGGAACTGATGTTCCCGGTACAGGCCAACGGCGTGTTCCTGCAACTGTCGGAGCCGGCCATCGCTGCCCTGACGGCCAAGGGCTGGCGTTTCTACACCTTCATCGGCAACGGCGGCGCACGCTTCATGTGCTCGTGGGATACCGAAGAAGAACGCGTACGTGAATTGGCGGCGGATATTCGCGAAGTCATGTCCCACTGATTCCTTCAAACAGCAACCCGATCCCCTGTGGCGAGGGAGCTTGCTCCCGCTCGGCGGCGCAGCCGTCGTAGAACCAGCCAATGCGGTCTGCCAGACAGACCGCATTCTCAGTATTCGGGGCCGCTTCGCAGCCCAGCGGGAGCAAGCTCCCTCGCCACAAAACCCCTTTCCCCCTCCCCTGATCACTCACCCTGAAACTCTTGGTCTACATTGATTGGCGAGCCGCTTCTATCCGCTCAGACAATAATAATCAGGAGCGTACGCATGTCCTTACAAGGCAAAACCCTGTTCATTACCGGTGCCAGCCGTGGGATTGGTCGTGAGATCGCGCTGCGAGCTGCGCGGGATGGGGCCAACATTGTGATTGCCGCCAAAAGCGCCGACCCCCACCCCAAACTGCCCGGCACGATTTTCAGCGTGGCCAAGGAAGTTGAAGACGCGGGCGGCAAGGCGCTGGCCTTGCAGGTGGATGTTCGCGATGAACTCGCGGTACGCGAGGCGCTGGCCCAGGCCCACGAACATTTCGGCGCCATTGATGCGCTGATCAACAATGCCGGGGCGATCAAGCTGACCGGCGTTCAACACATCGAGCTCAAGCGCTTCGACCTGATGCACCAGATCAACACCCGCGCCGTGTTGCTGTGCAGCCAGGCTGCGCTGCCCTATCTGAAAAAAACCAAGGGTCACATTCTTAACCTGTCGCCACCGTTGAACCTGGCGACGAAATGGTTCGCCCAATACAGCCCCTACACGGTGACCAAATACGGCATGAGCATGCTGACCCTGGGCATGAGTGAGGAATTTGCCAGTTATGGCATCAGTGTCAATTCGTTGTGGCCGCAGACGATGATTGCGACGGCGGCCATCGAGTTTCAGCTTGGCTCGAGGGAATCCTTCAAACACGCACGAACGCCGGCGATCATGGCCGATGCTGCTTACGCAATTCTGGACAGCAGCAGTCGCAGCATTACCGGGCGGTTGCTGATTGATGAGGACATTCTGCGGGAGCACGGCGTGACCGAATTCGATCATTACCGTTTCGAGCCCGGCACCAACGACACGCTGATGCCAGATTTGTTTGTCGACTGAAATACCAACACCTGTAGGAGCGAGCCTGCTCGCGATAGCGCCGGCACATTCACCACCGCTATCGCGAGCAGGCTCGCTCCTACAGGTTGCGCGGCGCGAATCAGAATTCGATGCGCACGTCGCCCTTCGGCACGCTGCAGCACGACAGGATGTAGCCTTCGGCTTCGTCTTCCTCGGTAATCCCGCCGTTGTGGTCCATTTCGACCTCGCCACCCAGCTTCAGCACTTTGCACGTGCCGCAAATGCCCATGCCGCAGGCCTTCGGAATCAGCAAGCCCAGCTTGGCCGCCGCCGCATGCACGGTTTCACCCGGGGCCACGCGAATGCTCTTGCCGGAGGAGATAAATTCGACTTGATGCAGGTCCGCCAGATCGACTTCCGGCGCGTCGGCAGCAATTTCGGCCTGTTCCACCGCATCGGCACGGGCTTCCGGCGGCGTGGCACCGAAGGATTCCTCGTGGTAACGCGACATGTCGAAACCGGCGGTCTCGAGCATGCGCTTGACCGCGTTCATGTACGGCGTCGGGCCGCAGCAGAACACTTCGCGCTCCATGAAGTCCGGGGCCATCAGTTCGAGCATCTTGTGGTTCAGGTAACCGCGATAACCCGCCCACGGCTCACCCAGACCATGCTTCTCGCAGATCAGGTGAAGGCTGAAGTTATCGATCCGCGACGCCATGTGTTCCAGCTCGCGGTGATAAATGATGTCTTTGGGCGAGCGGGCGCTGTGGATAAACACCATGTCGACGTTGCCGTTGGTGTCGTAGAACCAGCGCGCCATCGACATGACCGGCGTGATGCCGACGCCGCCGCTGAGGTACAACACCTTCGGCGCGGTGAAGTCCATGGCGTTGAACAGCCCGACCGGCCCGTGCACCGCCAGCTCCTGACCTTCATGCAGCGTGTCGTGCAACCAGTTCGAGACTTTGCCGCCCGGTACGCGCTTGATCGTCACCGAAAAGCTGTACGGCACCGATGGCGAGCTGGAAATGGTGTAGGAGCGCATGATCGGCACGCCTTCGATTTCCAGCTCCAGGGTGACGAACTGCCCCGGCTTGAAGAAGAACAGGATCGGCTGGTCAGCCATAAAGCAGAAGGTGCGCACATCCCAGGTTTCCTGGATGACTTTGACGCAACGGACGATGTGTCGACCGTTGGCCCAGGTCTGGGTGGTTACCGGATTCAGGAAGCTGTTGGACATGCTGTTCTCCACCGCCGATGGTCGGCCTTATGTTGGCGATTCTGCGTATAGCGCGAGCCACCCATTTACCTATCTGCGACATTCACATACTTATCGCGACCAGCCCCCAACTACCGGGGGTTGCGCGTCGGGAACAGATTGGGCCATGTCGCCCATGGATAAGGTTCTGCCCAGCGCCGGCCCCACACTCGCTCCATACCAAGACACAATCTTTACACTTTGCTTTACACCTTGCGTAGCAAACCGGTGGCCGGTGTAACGGGGTTGGGTGGAGCAGGTCCGGATGCATGAAATTCTGAGCCAAGGCGCCGCGACGACTCATAGCGCGCTATGGGGAGGAGCGGCAACGCAGGATCAGAACTTCATGCGCCGGACCTGCCCGCCCAACCCCGTTACACAGGCCACATAGCCACTTTCGCCGGCCACACAGAATGGCCTTGAGGATCAAATCGATGGACGTCACCGCAAAAATCAGCTTGGGCGATCCGCTGGAACCCGCACGCAAGGCCACCGCGCAGATGCTGCAAGAGCGCGAGCGCACTTTCTCGCTGCCGCAGCCGTTTTACTCTGACGAGCGGCTGTTTGATATCGACATGCAGGAAATCTTCCAGAAAGAGTGGTTGATCGCCGGCATGGCTTGCGAGATCCCGACCAAGGGCAACTACCTGACCCTGCAAGTCGGCAAGAATCCGATCATCGTGATTCGCGGCGCCGAAGGCGTGATCCATGCATTCCACAACGTCTGTCGTCACCGCGGCTCGCGTCTGTGCACCAGTGAAAAGGGCAAGGTTGCCAAACTGGTCTGCCATTACCACCAGTGGACTTACGAACTGGACGGTCGCCTGCTGTTCGCCGGCACCGAAATGGGCGCCGACTTCGACATGAAGCAGTACGGCCTCAAACCGGTGAACGTGAAGACCGCCGGCGGCTACATCTTCATCAGCCTGTCGGAAAACCCGCCAGCCATTGATGACTTCCTGTCGACGCTGAACCATTACATGGAACCGTATGACATGGAAAACACCAAGGTGGCGATTACCACCACCTTGATGGAAAAGGCCAACTGGAAGCTGGTGCTGGAAAACAACCGCGAGTGCTACCACTGCAACGCGTCGCACCCGGAACTGCTGAAAACCCTGCTGGAATGGGACGACGTCACCGACCCGCGTGCCGACCAGGCCTTCAAGGACCACGTCGCGGCCTCCGCCGCGGCCTGGGAAGCCGAGAAGATCCCTTACGCCCACGCCAGTTTCGGCCTGCGTAACCGCATCGTGCGCATGCCGCTGCTCAAGGGCACCGTGTCGATGACCCTGGACGGCAAACAGGGCTGCGCCAAACTCATGGGCCGCATCAAGAACCCGGACCTGGGCTCGATGCGCATCCTGCACCTGCCGCACTCGTGGAACCACTGCATGGGCGATCACATCATCGTCTTCACCGTGTGGCCGATCAGCGCTCAGGAAACCATGGTCACCACCAAGTGGATCGTCCACAAGGACGCGATTGAAGGCGTGGACTACGACGTGGAGCGCATGCGCCAGGTCTGGGACGCCACCAACGACCAGGATCGCCGTCTGGCCGAAGAGAACCAGCGCGGGATCAACTCCACGGCGTACCAGCCTGGGCCTTACTCCAAGACCTATGAGTTTGGTGTGGTGAACTTTGTGGACTGGTACAGCGAGCGTCTGTTGAGCAACCTCGGGGCCGAGCCTGCGCCTTACCTCAAGGGCGTTCCGGTTCAGGGCTAACAGCAAAAGCATCGCGAGCAGGCTCGCTCCCACAGGGGATCTTTGGTGCGCTGAAGATCGAATGTGGGAGCGAGCCTGCTCGCGATGACGGCCTCACATTCACCCGATCAACTTGAAGACCACCGCACGCTGCCATCCTCCCCGATAAACGTCTCTTCGATGTGCTCCCCCACCAACCGCACCTTCACATACCCATTCAACACCCGATCCGGGTACGCCTCATCCCGCGCATTCTCGGTTTCCGACCACAACACCCGTGTATGCCCGTCCAGCTCGCTGGCATTACCATACGGAATCGCCCCATGCCCGGCGCAACGCGCATGCAGTCCACCCTGGGCCGCATAGCAAATGCCATTGTGCAAATGCCCCCAATACCAGTAATCAGGCTCCCGACCCAACGCATCACAGACCGGCTGATACAACGCCGTCTTGTTGTGCCCGGAAATATCGAACCCCTGATGGTGACTGAGCACCATGATCTTCTTGCGCTGGGGCAGCTCTTTCATCCAGGCGATCTGCTCCTTGTTCAGCGTGCCGTCCATGTACAGATTGATAGCGTCTGACGCATAGGCCGTGTCGAGCCCGACCACCAGCCAATCGTCGTTGTACAACGCGAAATAACTGGTGCCCTGCTGCGCCGGAAAACGCTTGGCCAGTTCCTTGAAATAACCGTGGGCGCCGCTGTACATCTCGTGATTGGAATTGAGGGTGAACGAGCCGTGCTTGCCCATGGGCCAGCCGACCATGTCGACGTCTTCCTGGGAATGGGTACCGGCGTAATACACATCCCCCAGGTGAATAGTGAAATCGGCCTGAGCCAGTTGCATCTGGTTGGCCACCGCCACTGCCGGGGCGTGGCTGTCGAACGGACCGGTGCCCCAGTCGCCAGCGATCGCCAGCACCACGTCACTGTCCATCTTCATCAATGCCGGGTTAGTGGCGAACGGCGCGTGATGGCGCAGGTTTTCGATCCACTTGAGCAGCGCTTCGCTCCACAACAGATCCAGCAGTTCCCACTTGCGACAGCCCAGCAGACTGCCGTCCTTGAGCACCCGGGTCTGCAACTGGTCGACCGATTGCGGTAAAGGCGTGGCGTTGCCGATGTGCAGGATCGACAAACCGTGGGACAACTCCCACGGCACGCTCGGCTGATCGACCGGCAGATCGCCGTGTTTGAGCACGTATTGCGCCTGATCGTGGCCACGCTGCAACAGGGCGACGATGGCCTGGAACTCCTCGGGCTCAAGCTCGCTGATGAGCTTTTTCCAGGACATTTCCAATCGCGTGAACAGCCCATGCACGCGAACTTTGACCTTGTCGTATTCATGTTCCCAATGAGTAACTAATGACATGTTGGCATTCCTCCATCCGTAGTGGGATCACAGGGTTTTCATGAACTCGATGAGCGCCCGTTTATCGATGTCCGACAGTTGCGTGCCGTACAGGTGGCCGCTGTTGTGGTTGCCCTCCAGGCGCGTGTCGTATTTGAAGTCCGCCGAGGCCTTGGCCTGCGCCCCGCTCGTGACGAAGCCGACCTTTTCCTGGTCGTACACATCGGAGCCGGTGTAGAACACCGACGGCCGCTGTTCCGGCGTCTGCAGCAAATCCCACAGCGTGGGCACCGAACCGTTATGCAGGTAGGGCGCCCGCAGCCAGACACCATCGGTCGGCGTGTTGCTGTAGCTCTGGGTCTTGCGATAGGCGTTGAAGTCGAATGGCGGTTTCTTGAAGGTGTGGAAGGCCTCCACCAACCCCGTAGTGAACGAGTTCAGGCGATGGGGATCGGTGCCCAGTTCGTCGATGTGGGTGGTGACCTGGCCGGTGTCGGTGCGACCGAAGTCGTGACAACCGGCGCAGTTCTGATCCCAGAGCGGTTTGCCCTGGGCGACCTTGGCCTGGTCCAGCGCGAACGGCCAGGCGGGTGGCTTGGTGCCCAGCAGCCAGTTGGTCACGCGGTTGAAGCTTTCCGGCAGCACCGATTCCGGCGTCGCGCCCACGGCCATTGCCGCTGCGTAGTTGCGCTCGTGGATGTCGTTGTTGTTGCCGTCCCAGTGCAGGTACAGCGACTCCCGGGGTTTCTGGTTCCACACTTGCGGCAGGTCGACGGTGCCGATGGTCGAGTCATCCGGGAAGCCGAACACCACCATTTTCGTCGGGTTAAAGGTGTCGGTGCGCCCCGGTCCCTGTTGCGGGCGCAGCTTCTGCCAGGCGTAGGCCTGTTTCTGTTTGAGCAACGCGCTCTTGGCCATCGGAATGATCAGGTAGCGGTTGTACAAGCGCTCGAAAAACCCGAGTTGGAACTTGCCGTTGATCGCAGTCATCACCGCGTCGGTGGTGAATGTCGGATCGCTGGCGCAATCGTAGGCGAACCACTGAAAGGCTTGCAGTTGAAGGGTGTTGGCCGGGGCGGTGGCCACCGGGATGGCGACATCGCTGGCATTCGCCCGGTAGGAACCGGTGTGACACAGGGCGCAGTTCGGCTCCACGGTCGGGTAGCCAATTTGCCGCTTGGCCATGCCGATGGGCAGGTCCTTGCCGTTCTCAAAGAGGAAACCGAAGACTTCATAGCCGCCGGGTCTGGGCAGTTTCTCGGGGCACATCTGCGGCAGCACGGCGAACAGGTAATACGGGATGCGTGCTTCGATGCCGAGGCCGATGGCGGCGTACTTGTAGTGGTCTTCGTCGGAGGCGTACTTCTCGGCGGGCACCACCCGCAGCATCTGGTACCAAGTCTCGTAACCGATAAATCCCAGCACCAGGACCACGATCAGCGTGCCGACCTTGAAACTGTGCCGCTGCCAGCGCAGCGCCCAGCCGGCACGCCATTCCCGCCAGCCGTCACAGAGCAACGCCAACGGACGATTGGCCGGCGTGCTGCCCAGGTACAGCAGGATGCCGAGGATCAGGAACATGCTCAGATCGCCCATCAGCATCGGCACGAACACTGATGCCTGGCTGCTGGTGTTGATCAGGTAGATCCAGAACGCCACGGCGATCAGTCGCGACAACACACATAACCAGGAATGCACCACAAATCGCAGTGCGTTGAAGCCCGACGGCATGTAGAACACGCTGATACCCACCAGCAGCATGCCGGCGTTTTCAAGCCATGGATCGGAGAGTTGCGGTGGCATGCCGAGCATCGAGGTCAGCAGCGCCGGAGCGAAAAGCGCCGGGATCGCGAAGACCATGTTCATCACGATGCCTAGCCAGATGAAGCGTTGGAACCAGCGGATGTAACTGTCCATATCATCCATTTCCTTCTAATCCTGAACACCGTCCACTGTGGGAGCGAGCCTGCTCGCGAAAGCGGTGTATCAGGCAACGTCAATGTTGACTGTGCCGCCGCTTTCGCGAGCAGGCTCGCTCCCACAGGTTGTGCGAAAAATCTCCAGCCACTGGCGGTATTAGCCGAGGGCGGTTTTCTCCAGGTGTTGCAGGATGATCGGGTACACATCGACCACCGCGTCCTTGCCGAACATGCAATCGATATGGCCGTACCCCGGCACCACATGCCGGCTGTAACGCTCCGGCCCATGGACCTTGCACACGCGGTCATAAGTCTTGAGCGTGCTTTCCGGCAGGTAGCACTGGTTGTCCGCGCCGCTGATAAAGCAGATCGGCATGCTCAGCCGGTCAAAGTGCGGCATGTAGACGTCGTCACCCTTGAAGTCCACCAGATGGCCTTTGCGCACGATCAGCGCCAGGTGCTCGAAGGTGTGCATGTTCGACTCGCCAAACAATTCGTGCAGGTTGTCGTGCAGGGTTTCGTTGAGGGTGTCGTGGCGATACAACGACGCGTACATGAAGGTGATGCGATGGCACACCGGGTTGGTGCAGTAGCCTTGGGCCTCGATCCGGGCGTAGCCGTTGAGCGCCTTGTCGTAGAGCTTGTTGAACCAGTTCTCCTTGTTGTCGGCATACGCCGTGAGGGATTTGATGCCGATGGCGTCGAGCATGCCCGGCAGGTGCAAACCGGCCTTGAGCCCGGTTGCCGTGGCGACCACCGTATCCGCCGCGATCTGCGAGCAGACCACCGAGCGCACGCCCTGCAGACCGGCCAGCAACGACATGAAGAAGGTCGTCGCGCCGTAGCAATGCACCACGCACTGCACGTCCGCCGCCTCGGTTGCCTGGCGGATCTGCGCGATGGCCGCCTTGAAGTCGTACTGGGCGATCTGGTCGCCGTTCCATTCCTTCTTGCTCGCCGGCAGCAGGATGCTCACCCGCAAATCCAGGAGCCAGACGTCGTACTCGTGCTTGCACAAAAACTCCAGCAGGTTGGTCTGGATGGTGTCGGTGGAGAAAATATTCGAGCCCACGCCCAACCCATGAACCAGCATCACCGGCCCTTTGCTGCCGCCCTGATAACGGGTCACGCGCAATTCGACGTTGTCTTCGGTCTGGAAGAAATGCACCACCGGCGACGGCGCATCCAGGGGTCGTTTGAGCCGTGGCGGTGCGTCGGGATTGAAGTAGATGTCGCCGGCGAACACGCCGCCATAGCTCTCCCAGAGAATCCCGGCGAAGAACTTGCCGAACCGCGCCAGGCCTTCGATGCGTTCGCGTTCGTTGCGGGCGTTGAGCACCTTCATGGTGGTCATTTGCTTGGCAAAGTCGGTCGGATGGATGTGCATCACCCCGCTGCCGATCACCTCGCCGGTCTTGTCCGGCCCGCGATACAGCGTCACGTAGAGGGTGCTGGTGTCGTGCCAGATGTTCAGCACGCCGTTGTCCTCGGGCACGGTCTTGAAGGCGCTGAAGTAAAAGTCGCTGCCGTCCTCGGCGGTCAGTTTCATGTCGTACTTCATGTGGCGTACGCCGACCTGCTGCTGATACTGCTCGAACAGGTTGAACACGCCGTTGCTGGCGGTCAGCGGCTGCGGCGACAGGCTCGGGGCGTTGACCGTACCGACCAGCGTCGCGGCGTGCTCCGGCTCCTTGATCATGCGATTGAGGTCGTTGGCGGTGATGGTCAGGGTGAAATCGATGGGCGAGTTATCTGCCTCGCCGCGTTTGGCCGCCGCTTCGTAGACCTTCAGGTCAGTACTTTGGGCTGCGGTGAAGGCCCGGGAAAAGTAGCCTTTCATGGTTTCGGTGAATTGCACGCCGAGCGTTGGCGGCGCCACTTGTTTGCGTGGGGCCGAAGGCAGCGTGTAGTCGATCTGCCAGCCGCGATCGGCGGCCAGCAGGCCCATGTTGCGTTCGCTCACCGCGGAAATCGTCAGCAACGGATTGACCGCCAGGGACGTCGGAATTACCGCGCCGTCGGTCACGTACAAACCGGCATACACGTCAGTCCCGCTGGCGCCGCTGAACACCTGGCCCTTGTGGTTGACCACGCCCTGCCCCGCGTCCTCGCCCATGACGCAACCGCCCAGGGGGTGTACCGAGACGATGCTGTGCTTGAGCAATTTGGTCCAGATCGGGTTCTCGACCCAGATGCCGCCCAGCGCCTTGGTGCTCAAGTGCAGCCGTTCATTGCCGATCTTGACGTTTTCCTGCTCGCCAACGCCCGGCCAGTCGATGCGCAGCTGATCCTTGCTGTCCAGCACCATCCGGCCCTTGCCGTCGTCGTGGCTCATGATCAGGTACGTCTGCATGTTGTGCAGCGCGCCGTAATACGGGCCACGGAGGAAGCTTTCGGCTTCGCGTTCCTTGTACTTCAACTTGCCGGTAAAACTGTCGTCGGTGGGCTGACCGATCAGCTCGGCGAACCCGGCCATGCTCGGCACCATCGGCCGACCGAGGGCACCGGGGATCGATCCTTCTTCGATGACCATGCGGCTACGCCAGTCGCCTTCGGTGCGCATGTCGATGACCGAGGTGATGCACGGGCCGACCGGCTGCAATTCCTTCGCCGGATGCGCGCCGAAACCGATGCCATTGATCGGTTGTGCGCAATTGTGACCGAAGCCGAGGATGTCGCCGTTGCCGCTCATGTTCTCGCCGAGCTGGCCGGACATCGACAGGCCTTTATCCCGGGAGCGCAGGAGGATTTCGGTGGAGCCAAGGGTGCCGGCAGACACCACGACGATGTCGGCTTTGACGAACAGCGTCGGCGCCGAGAACTTCTCGCGGCCACTGTCCAGGTACTGGAAGTGCACGATCCAGCCATCGCCGTCGCGTTCCAGATGCCGCACTTGCGCCTGGCAGAAAATCTCCGCGCCATGGTTCCAGGCGTCCGGCAGATAATTCATCAGCGTGGTGTTCTTGGCCTTGTTGTTACAGCCCGAGACGCAGTCGCCGCAATGGTTGCAAGGCAGTTGCTCAACGCCGACATGGTTGAGGTTGTTCGGCAGTTTGTCGAAGGTCACGTTGATCGGCGGCCGGTAAAAATGCGCGCCTTGCTTGAGGTAGTCCGCCGACTTCTTGTTGGCTTCGAGTTTCGGCAACACCGGTGAAGTGCTGGGATACGGATTGGGCTTGAGCATTTCCCGCGCCCGGGCGTAACCGTCCTTGAGCAAGGTGTCGCGATGTTCGCGCACCGCCAATGGCCAGCGCGGATCGTCGAAGACACCGGGCTCCGGTTCGAGGGCGACGTTGGCGTTGATCAGCGACGTACCGCCCAGGCCGCAACCGACCACCACGTTCTGCTGGGCGTTGACGTGCAGATCGAACAACCCGGTGCGCGAACCGATGTGGCCGTCCGGGTCGTGCACCTGCAATTCCTCGGTGGCTGCCAGCATCGTGTTCGGGTATTCGCCGGGTTGTATCTCCCGGCCCCGTTCCAGCAGGCAGACCCGCTTGCCGGCGCGGGACAGGCGCGACGCCGCGATCCCGCCGCCGTAACCCGAGCCGATGACGATTACGTCGTAATGTTCCTTGATGTCGCTGATGGGCGTTGCGATCCGTGTCATGGGACTTTCCTCTATCAGGCAGATAGGGCAACTCTGCGGTTGCCTGCAATCGATGGGCGAACGAGTACCTGGCCACTGAGTGAACTCAACGGCAGCACGCGGGTGTCACTACGAAAGGTCGGGCGCTATAGGCGAGCGCGCTGATTGGCGGCGTGGCGGTGAATGCGTTTGCGCAACAAGACCGCCGGGAGGGGCACGCACGTTGCGAAGAAAATGGGGGCGGGCTGGCTATCCATCACGCGTTCTCCCTGAACCAGATGTGGATAAATGACGGCGGTCCTTGTGACCTGTGAGTGAAGACAGGCGACCGATCGAAGTCAAGCCAGCGGCTTAGAACTGTATGAAATCTGATCTATTCCATTCAAGCCTATACGGGACGTGGCTTTCAGGGTTTGGCGAACAAGTTATCCACACCTCCACCCACAGCTAATGGGGACAAGTGTGGATAGGCGGGAAACTTTCTCCACAGAAACCGAAGAAAAACCGTGACTTATCCAGAAGCCCGGTTTTCCACAGCGATTGGTTGTTTTTTGATCTAAAGCTTGCAGGGCACGTTATACGTGGCTTGCGGCGGATGGCGAACACCTTATCCACAGAAGCGCCAACAGACTTTGGGGGCAACTTCCGCCGATCTGTGGAAAACCTCTGAAAACCGCAATATATCGGGCTTTGCGGGTGATTAGTCGCGCAAAACCGCTGATTTGATCGTTTTTTAACCATCTACCTGACAAGCCCGTTTTATAAGGCCTATAGCGGACAGCGAACATCTTATCCACAGATGCGCTAACAGAGATTGGGGGCAAGTATTGGCTAGCGGACAAACTTATCCTCTGGAAAAAGCCTGTAAAAACCGCTAGTTAGCCTGGTTGTTTTTTGTACGAAGGTTTGCAGGGCTTGTTTTGTATGGTGTGTAGCGAAGGGCGAACATGTTATCCACAGAAGCGCTAACAGGGATTGTGGGTAACCATGGGTTTCCTATGGGATGGAAACGCCAACCTGAATCTGGCGCAACATCGGGTTAATGTTCATGGCCGGTACATCAGGTAGGCCTCCCCCGTGACCCGAATCATTGGATGGGGCGTGATCTGGCAGGTGTCGACGATGCGGAAGCCATGACGCTCATAGAACCGACGCGCGCCAGTGTTGGCGGCGTAGTCGATCAGGCTCAAGCCGTTGAGCCCGAGCCGGTTGGCACGGTCGTAGGCGTAGGCAAGGAATTGCTTGCCCAGGCCCAGGTTGCGCCAGCCTTCATGCAACGCCAGGCTGGAGATGTAGAGGGTGTCGGGGATTTCCATCTTCGCGTAGGGCGCCAGGACCGGATCGGTCGTCGGCTCTGCCAGCGGATCGTGACGCATCACGTAACTGTGCAGCATGCCGATGACCTGGCCCTCCGACTCTGCGATAAGGCAGTTCTGCCAGGAGAAATCCACGTCGTCGCGGGCGTAACGAATGGCGCCGACGTCCAGCAGATCCTGACCGGGCCGGGCGAGTTGGCTCCAAATGTAATCGGCAGCCCCCTCCGATGTGATTTGAAACAGACGCGCAATCTCACGCGCATCGGCGCGCACTGCCGAACGAAATTCTACTGCCATTGTTTCCCCATACATGTCGGTGACACGGACACCCTGTGGGAGTGAGCCTGCTCGCGAAAGCGGTTGATCAGTCGCAAGGATGTTGAAAGACCCACCGCTTTCGCGAGCAGGCTCGCTCCCACATGGGTTCTGTGCTGATTTTCGGTTAGCGGACGACGCCTTCTTCGATCAGCAACTTGAGAATCGCCTCAGCCCCGGCCTGCGCGGTCACGCCTTTGAGCACTTGCCCACCGCCGCCACTGGCCTTGGCCGTCGCAGCTTTCATCCGGTCCGCGCCGCTCTTGGCCTTGATCACCTTCAAACGTTTTGGGCGTGGCTTGGCCGGTTGCAGCGTGGCGACGGCCAACAATTCATCGTCGATCACTTCGACTTCATCGGCCTGCAGCACACCGCGCCGCGCCGGGCCGTAGGCGCTCTGCCGAGGTTTCGGTGCAGCGTTATCCACAGTTGCGAGAAACGGCAGCCGCACTTTCAACCGACGGCGTTGACCGCGAGGCAAGGCTTGCAGCACCAGCGCTGAATTACCGTCGATGGATTCCACTTGAGCCAGCCCCACCACCAGCGGCCAGCCGAGGCTTTCCGCCAGCAGGAACGGGAGCATGCCCGAGCCTTCGCCGGTTTCCGCCTGACTGCCGGTCAGCACCACTTGCGCCCCGGCGTCGCGCAGGTAAGCGGTCAATGCCGGCAGTGCATCGGCGCCTTGCGGTTGTTCGAGCACATGCAGTTGTTCCAGGCCCATGCCCAGATAAGCGCGCAACGCCGGCTCTGCGACATCGCCGGCATGCAGCACGTGCAAGTTATCCCCAGCCAGTTGCAGACCCAGTTCCACCGCCCGCGCATCCTGCTCCGCGCGACGTGGCCGGCCGGAGGTCGGGTGGGCGCCGATGGACACCAGGCTGATGATTTTCGTGCTCATAACCCTTTCCTTTCCTTAAGCCGCATCGCGCTTGGCTTCGTTGCGGTAAGCCTCTACCGCCGCGATCAAGGCTTGAAGAATCTCGGCGCTCTCACCGATCACCGACAGGTCGGCTCGTTTGATCATGTCGCAGCCAGGGTCGAGGTTGATTGCCACCACCTTGTCGCAGGCACCAATGCCTTGCAGGTGCTGGATCGCCCCGGAAATCCCCACCGCCACGTAAACCCGCGCGGTGACCCAGGTACCGGACGCGCCGACTTGGCGATCGCGCGCCATGAAGCCATCGTCCACCGCCACCCGCGACGCGCCTTCGGTGGCGCCAAGGGCTTCAGCGGTCCTGTGGAAAAGTCCCCAGTCCTTGACTCCGTTGCCGCCGGAGAAGATGAATTCGGCTTCGGCCATCGGAATCGCCGCCGGATCCACCGCCACCGCGCCCAAATCTTCAATGCGCGACAAGCTGCGTGCGACGGCTGTGGATAACTCCACGGGCAACGCTTCGTGACGGGTTTCGCTGACCGGTTCTGCGCACTCGACAGCGGCCAGAATCAAGCGTGCGACCGGACGCGCAAGGTCCTGTAAACCGGCACCGGCGCGGCCGATGCATTCCTGATCCTTGACCTGCCAGACCCGCGTGGCCGGGCGTTCGCCCAGTGCGGCGGCAAAGCGCCGACCGAGTTCACCGCCACCGCTGCGGCTGTCCGGCAGCAGCCAGTGACGCGGACTGAACTGGTTATCCACAGCCCGCAGGCCCTGGACGCGTTGCTCCGGTGCATAACCGCTGAATTCATCGCCGTCCAATACCAGCAAGCGATCGACGCCTGCGGTAGTGAAAGCGTTTTCTTTGTGTTCGCCGAAAACCACGGCCAACACCGCGCCTTCCTTGCCGGCCAGTTGATGAGCCAGACCGAGCAAGTCGCGGTCGTGGCTGCTCAAGCGGCCGCCGACCATGTCCGGCACCACGCTGATGTAAAACGCAGGTGCAGGCACTTGATGCAGTGGCAATTGCACTTCCACAGCCGCCGAGCGTTTGGTCGCGCCGCCCTGCTGAGCGCCGCTGCGGTCAATGCGCTTGATGCCGTTGGGACCGATAAAACCGATGCCGTGCAGGTTCTTGCGGATGACGCCGTTAGGGCCCATCCAGCTGTGTTGCGCCGGTTGCATGGCCGCGTGCAGCGGGTGCAGGCGGTTACGGGCAATCCATTCGGCGCGGGGGTCGCGGCGGATAATGTCGCTCATCAGTGGGCCTCCGCAGGTTCACGTTGGGCCGGTTTGGTCGGCTTGCTCGGCGCCGCGTCTTCGAGCAACGCGTCCGCCACCAATTCGGCGATGTCCTTGATCAGCGGACGCGGTTCGACCACGCCTTCGAGCATCGCGGTGCATTGCGGGCAACCCACGGCCACCAGTTCGGCGCCGGTTTCGCGGATGTCGTCCATGCGCATGTCAGGGATCCGTTGCTTGCCCGGAATGTCGGTGATCGGCGCCCCGCCACCGCCGCCGCAGCAGCGCGAGCGGAAACCGGAGCGTTGCATCTCTTTGACTTCAATGCCGAGGGCGCGCAGCACTTCACGCGGCGCCTCGTATTCGCCGTTGTAGCGGCCGAGGTAGCACGGGTCGTGATACGTCACGCTGCTGCCTTTGTGCTGGCCAAGGTTCAAGGCGCCAGCGCCGATGATTTCGGCCATGTAGGTGCTGTGGTGCTGCACCAGGTAGTTGCCGTCGAAGGCGCCGTATTCGTTTTTCAGCACGTGGAAGCTGTGTGGGTCGCAGGTGACGATGCGGTTGAAGCTGTACTTGGCCAGGGTCTGGATGTTGCGTTTGGCCAACAACTGGAACGTCGCTTCGTCGCCCAGGCGTCGGGCCACGTCACCGCTGTCGCGCTCTTCGAGCCCCAGCACCGCGAAGTCGACCTTGGCTGCTTTCAACACTTTGACGAAAGCGCGCAGGGTGCGCTGGTTGCGCATGTCGAAGGCGCCGTCGCCAACCCAGAACAGCACGTCGACGGATTTCTTCTCGCTCATCAGGTTGAGGTTCAAATCCGCCGCCCAGTTCATCCGCCCGCCCGGCGCGAAACCGCCCGGGTTATCGGTGGCGATCAGGTTTTCCAGGACTTCGGCGCCCTTGTTCGGAGTGGCGCCTTTTTCCAGGGTCAGATGGCGGCGCATGTCGACGATGGCGTCGACGTGCTCGATCATCATCGGACATTCCTCGACACAAGCCCGGCACGTGGTGCAGGACCACAGGGTCTCGGCGTCCACCAAACCGTTGACGATCGGTTGATGCGGGTTGCCGGCGTGCTCGCCGATGGCCTTGCCCGGATACGGGCTGCCAGCGAACTTGGCGTCGGTGCCACCGGCCAGGCCGACGACCATGTCCTGTATCAGTTTTTTCGGGTTCAGCGGCTGGCCGGCGGCGAATGCGGGGCACGCGGCTTCGCATTTACCGCACTGCACGCAGGCGTCGAAGCCGAGCAGTTGGTTCCAGGTGAAATCCTTGGGTTTTTCCACGCCCAACGGTGCGCTCGGGTCGTTCAGGTCCAGCGGTTTCAAACCGGTGGAACGGCCGCCGCCAAAGCGTTCGGCGCGACGGTGCCAAGCCAGGTGCAGGGCCCCGGCAAAGGCATGCTTCATCGGCCCGCCCCAGGTCATGCCGAAGAACAGTTCACTCACACCCCACAAAACACCGAGGCCGAGGATCGCTGCCACCACCCAACCGCCGAAGTTTTCCGGGAGGATGCCGGCCACCGGCAGGGTCAACAGGAAGAAGCTCGCCGAGAACGCCAACAGGCTTTTCGGCAGGCGCATCCATGGCCCTTTGGACAGGCGCGCCGGTGGGTTGCGACGACGCAGGTAGACAAAGATCGCACCGACGAACATCACCACCGTCATCAACAGCAGCGCGTAACCGAGGATGCGGTTATGCAGGCCGAAACCGTGCACCAGAATCGCCAGCACGATGGACGCCACCGCACCACCGGCGGTGGCCACGTGGGTGTTGGCGATGTATTTGTCCCGCGCCACGACGTGGTGCAAATCGACCATGTAGCGCTTGGGCATGGCGAACAGGCCGCCGATCAGGTCGACCTTGGAGGCACGGCCCCGGCGCCACATAGCCACCCGCCGCAACGCGCCGAGGACGGCAAGGCCCAGGGCAGCGAACAACAGGATTGGAAGAAGGGTGTTCAACATGGTGGAGCTCCCAAAGACCGCAGGGTCTTGCAGGCCAAACTACCTGGATGCCTTGCCCGATTCCTTGTAGGAGCGAGGCTTGCCCGCGAAGGCGATGGATCAGCCGACATCACTGTTGAATGTCAGGACGCCTTCGCGGGCAAGCCTCGCTCCTACAAGGGTTATCCACAAGCTCTTAGAAATCCTTGCACAACCGCAGCGCGTCGTAGATCGCGGCGTGTGTATTGCGCTGCGCCACGCAGTCGCCGATGCGGAACAGCAAGTAGCCGTCGCCCGCCTGGCTCAGCGAAGGTTGCGGCTTGATCGCGAACAGGGCTTCGATGTCCATCTGGCCTTTGTTGCGCGAGCCTTCCTTCATGGCGTAGTAGATTTCTTCGTCCGGACGCACGCCGTTTTCAACGACAACCTGGTCCACCACCCGCTCCTCTTTGGCGCCGGTGTATTCGTTTTCCAGCACCGCCACCAGCTTGTCGCCCTCGCGGTAGACCTTCTCCAGCATCATGTCGCCGGTCATGATCACTTCTTTGGGGTACATGCTGCGGTAGTACGTCGGGAATGACGTACCGCCAATCGCCACGCCCGGCTTGATGTCGTCAGTAACGATCTCGACCTGGCTGCCTTTGTCAGCGAGGAAGTCGGCGGTCGACATGCCGGTGAATTCGCAAATGGTGTCGTAGACCAGCACGTTCTTGCCCGGCGCGACCTTGCCGTCGAGGATGTCCCAGCTGCTGACCACCAGGCCTTCAGCCGCGCCCCAGTGTTCGTTTTGTTCCAGGAACGGATGACCGCCAACGGCGAGCACCACCACATCCGGACGCAGGTCGAGAATGGTGGCCGCATCGGCCGCCACACCCAGGCGCAGGTCGACTTTCAGACGCGCCAATTCCAGCTGGAACCAGCGAGTGATACCGGCAATCTGGTCCCGTTGCGGGGCTTTCGAAGCGGTAGTGATCTGCCCGCCAATGAATTCTTTCTTCTCGAACAGGGTCACGTCGTGGCCACGTTCGGCCGACACACGCGCCGCTTCCATCCCGGCAGGACCGGCACCGACCACCACAACCTTGCGCTTCACACCGGTCGATTTCTCGATGATGTGCGGCACGCCCATGTATTCACGGGAAGTCGCGGCGTTCTGGATGCACAACACGTCCAGGCCCTGATACTGACGGTCGATGCAGTAGTTGGCGCCGACGCATTGCTTGATCTGGTCAACCTGACCCATTTTGATCTTCGCGATCAGGTGCGGGTCGGCGATGTGGGCGCGGGTCATGCCGACCATGTCCACGTAGCCGCCTTCCAGAATACGGGTCGCCTGGTTCGGGTCCTTGATGTTCTGCGCGTGCAGGACCGGGGCCTTGACCACTTCCTTGATACCGGCCGCCAAATGCAGGAACGGCTCCGGTGGATAACTCATGTTGGGGATAACGTTGGCCAGGGTGTTGTGGGTGTCGCAACCCGAACCCACTACGCCGATGAAGTCGATCATGCCGGTGTCGTCGTAGTACTTGGCGATCTGCTTCATGTCCTCGTGGGACAAGCCGTCCGGGTGGAACTCATCACCGCACAGACGGATGCCGACGCAGAAATCCGGGCCGACTTCAGCCCGCACAGCCTTGATCACTTCCAGGCCGAAACGCATGCGGTTCTCGAAGCTGCCGCCCCATTCGTCGGTACGCTTGTTGACCCGCGGGCTCCAGAACTGGTCGATCATGTGCTGGTGCACGGCGGACAGCTCGACGCCATCCAGGCCACCGGCCTTGGCCCGTGCCGCAGCGCTGGCATAGTTGCCGATCACCCGCCAGATTTCTTCCGGCTCGATGGTTTTGCAAGTCGCACGGTGCACCGGCTCGCGGATGCCCGACGGCGACAGCAGAGTTGGCCAATGCTCGCCATCCCAGCGGGAACGACGGCCCATGTGGGTAATCTGGATCATGATCTTGGCGCCATGCTTGTGCATGGCATCGGCCAGGTTCTGGAAGTGCGGAATGATCCGGTCGTCGGCCAGGTTGACCGACTTCCACCAGCCTTGCGGGCTGTCGATGGCCACGCTGGAGGAACCGCCGCAAATCGCCAGGCCGATCCCGCCCTTGGCTTTCTCTTCGTAATACTTGACGTACCGGTCGGTGGTCATGCCGCCGTCGGTCGCGTAGACCTCGGCGTGCGCGGTACTGAGCACGCGGTTGCGGATGGTCAGTTTGCCGATCTGGATCGGCTGGAACATTGCTTCGAAAGCCATGGCGGGTTCCTCGACTTACAACGGCTTGACGGTGAACAAACCGTCGTCGTGGCCTTCTTCGGAGCCACCGTAAACCTGTTCGGCGACAGTGCGGATCTTGCTGCCACGGGCTTGCAGAATCTGGTCCATGGCCCCGGCAAACCAACCGGTGAACATGTAGTCGACCTTGCGCCCGACCTTGCCGTACACGTAGACGAACGCCGAGTGTTCGAGCTTGACGCTGGCGGTGCCCTTATCGAGGTCGATGTCCTGGATCTTGAACAGGCCCCAGCCGCGTTGCGACAGGCGCTTCATGTAGTGCTCGAACACCGCGACGCCTTCCAGGCCGTGGCACTCAGCTTCTTTTTCACACCAGTGCCAGGCGGATTTGTAGCCGGCCTTGTAGAGGATTTCGGCGTAGGCGTCGGCGCCCAGCACTTCCTCGATGCCCATGTGGTTGTTGACGAAGAAGTGACGCGGCACATACAGCATCGGCAGGGCGTCGGAAGTCCAGACACCGGTTTCGCTGTCGACTTCGATTGGCAATTGCGGGGCGATCTTGGCCATGGAAACTTAACTCCAGAAAATTTTGGGTGTTGCCCCCGGCGCGGACGGCCGGGGGAAAGAATTCTTCAGATGCGGCGGCTTATTCGCCCCAAACGTCTTTCAAGACGTTGACCCAGTTCTCGCCCATGATCTTGCGCACCACACGCTCGGAGTGGCCGCGCTTGAGCAGGGTTTCGGTCAGGTTCGGGAACTCGCCGACGGTGCGGATGCCCAACGGGTTGATGATCTTGCCGAAGCTGGTCAGGCGGCGGGCGTAGCCCTTGTCATGGGTCAGGTACTCGAAGAAGTCCTGGCCATGGCCCTGGGTGAAGTCGGTGCCGATACCGATGGCGTCTTCACCAACGATGTTCATGGTGTATTCGATGGCCTCGGCGTAGTCGTCGATGGTCGAATCGATGCCCTTGGCCAGGAACGGCGCGAACATGGTCACGCCGACAAAACCGCCGTGATCGGCGATGAACTTCAGTTCTTCATCGGACTTGTTGCGCGGATGGACTTTCAGGCCCGACGGCAGGCAGTGGGAGTAGCACACCGGTTTCTTCGATTCGAGAATGACTTCTTCAGACGTCTTGGAGCCGACGTGGGACAGGTCGCACATGACCCCGACGCGGTTCATCTCGGCAACGATTTCACGACCGAAACCCGACAGGCCGCCATCGCGCTCGTAGCAGCCAGTCCCCACCAGGTTCTGGGTGTTGTAGCACATCTGCACGATACCGACGCCGAGCTGCTTGAAGACCTCGACGTAGCCGATCTGGTCTTCAAACGCGTGAGCATTCTGGAAGCCAAAGAGGATGCCGGTCTTGCCCTGCTCCTTCGCTTTACGGATGTCGGCGGTAGTGCGAACCGGAATCACCAGGTCGCTGTTCTCGCGGATCAGCTTCTGGCTGGCGGCGATGTTGTTGACGGTGGCCTGGAAGCCCTCCCACACCGACACGGTGCAGTTAGCCGCGGTCAGACCGCCCTTGCGCATGTCTTCGAACAGCTCACGGTTCCACTTGGCAATAATCAGCCCGTCGATAACGATGCTGTCGGCGTGCAATTCGGCTGGGCTCATCAGGCTGTCCCCTATTAGCGATTCATGCGCCGAATCGTGTGCCGGCGCTTTGGGGCCAGCATATGCCTGAGGACCGGGGCAGCCGGGTGCAAAAACGACAGGGGGTTTGCCGAAAGCGTCAATCCGCGACAAAGGGTCGTTGATCGACGCAATCGCCCACCTGTTCAAGGGCCGCTGCTTGGGCCAGAATCCGCTGCATTACTGAATAGGCACTGAAAAATAGGGGCTGCGTCGCAATGAGAACGATCTTCCTGGCTTTGGCACTGATAGCGACCGGCGTACACGCAGCTGAAGAGGCCGACGACAACCCCTGCGACAAGGTCGAAAACGACGTCCAGACCCTGGAATGCTCCGCCTACAGCAGAACCACGGCCGAAGACCTGCTCAAGGACAACTACCAAAGCCTGACCGAGCGCATGCAAACGGCCTACGGCAAGAACCCGGCGCAACTGAGCGACATCACCGCCAAGCTCAAGGCCGCGCAGCAGCAGTGGCTGAAAACCCGGGATGCGGATTGCGCGGTGGAAGCGTTTCCGGCGACCAGTGGCAGCAAGGCGTTCACCATTGCGCAGAACGATTGCGTGGCGCGGATGAGTGATGAGCGGTCGGAGTTTTTGGAGTCGATTGGGCAGGAGTGAAAACATAAATATGGAGAATGATTTGATCCCTCACGAAGTAGTCAGCCTTATCGTTGATGGCGCGTTACCGGTCAGGGCCTGGCGTGAGCACCTTAACCTTACACAGGATGAGGTGGCCAAACGCATGGGCATTTCTCAACCTGCTTTTGCCCAGCAAGAGACTGTAGCGAAGCCTCGCAAGGCCACCCGCGAGAAAATTGCCGCGGCGTTTGGCATCACGGCTAATCAACTTGAGCTGTAGGCTGCACACAACCATTTGTGAAAGGGATCGAAATGAAAATCTGCGGCATCGAAATCAAAGGCAGCGAAGCGATCATTGCCGTCGCGTCCCTGGACGGTCAGACGCTGAGTCACGTAGCCCTGCCCACCAAGAAAATCGCCCTCGACGATGACGACGAAGCCGCGAACGTCAAAGTCTTCGCCGCTCAGGTGGCGTCGTTTGTACGCGAGAACTCCATCGACCGGATCGCGATCAAGAAGCGCAGCAAGAAAGGCGAGTTCGCCGGTGGACCGACCACGTTCAAGATCGAGGGTGTGTTTCAGCTGCTGGAAAATTGCGAGGTGACGCTGCTGTCGCCGCAAACGATCAATGCGCAGAGCAAGAAGCACAACGTGGAACTGCCAGCGACGCTGAACAAGTATCAGCATGAAGCCTACAAAGCAGCCTGCTCGGCCTTAATGAAGAAATAAGATCCACAACAAATCATAACTGTGGGAGCGAGCCTGCTCGCGAAAGCGGTGGGTCAGTCGACATCAATGGCGGCTGACAGATTGCATTCGCGAGCAGCCTCGCTCCCACAGGTTTTTTTGGTGTTGTTGGAATCTGTGCTCAGACCAGCTCTCGCCCATCCCCAAGCCGTCGGCGATCCTCGCGCGGGCACCGCGCAAACTTCGCCCGATAGCTGCGGGTGAAATACGACGGCGATTCAAAACCGCACGCAATGCTCACCTCCAGCACACTCATGTCCGTCTGTCGCAGCAACTGCCGGGCCTTCTCCAGCCGCAAGCGCAGGTAGAAATTGCTCGGCGTGTCGTTCAGGTGCAACCGAAACAGGCGCTCCAACTGGCGCCGCGTCACCTTGATCGATTCGGCTAACTCAAGCGTACTCAGCGGTGGTTCGCTGTGCTGCTCCATCTCCCCAATCACATGCACCAACTTCTTGTTGCTGATGCCATAGCGCGTGGCGACTTCCATGCGCTGGTGGTCTTTGCGCGGGCGGATGCGCCCGAGCACGAATTGTTCGCTGACCTGGATCGCCAGGTCCGGGCCGTGGGCCTGGGCGATCAGGTCGAGCATCAGGTCGATGGAGGCTGTACCGCCGGCTGAGGTGATACGGCGGCGATCGATCTCGAACAGCTCCTGGGTGACGCTGAGCTGTGGATAAGACTCCTTGAACGCGTCGATGGCTTCCCAGTGCAGGGTCAGGCGATGGCCGTCGAGCAGGCCGGCTTCGGCGAGGACGAAGCTGCCGGTGTCGATGGCGCCGAGAGTCACGCCCTCGTTGTCCAAGCGGCGCAGCCAGTGCTCCAGCGCGGGCGTGGCGAATTTCAGCGGTTCGAAGCCGGCGACCACCAACAGGGTTGCACCTTTCTTTAGCGGCTCCAGCGCCGCGTCGGCGTTGACCGACATGCCATTGCTGGCCAATACCGCCCCGCCGTCAGCGCTCAGCACGTGCCAGCGATACAACTCGCCGCGAAAGCGATTGGCGACCCGCAGCGGCTCGATGGCCGAGATAAAACCGATGGCCGAGAAACCCGGCATCAACATGAAGTAGAAGTCCTGGGACATGGAGCGCACTCGACTGGCAGGTAACGAGAGGGCGGGTAGCGTGTGGACGTTGATACGCCACTTGCAACAGGCTTTCAAGAGCGCAGGTCGCTGCAGTGCAAGAGCTGGTCGCCGCAGTGCGCTTTCACGGGGCCTTAGCTGCGTAACTTGGCATCACCGGCGCACAAAGATGCCGGAACCCACAATAACGTCTGCCGAGGAACCCCGACATGAAACGACTGATCAGCAGCTGTGTTCTTGCACTCAGCGGTACCGCCTTCTTGAGCGCCAGCGTCATGGCGGCCGAACCTGCTTCATGCCAGAACGTGCGCATGGGCGTCGTGAACTGGACCGACGTGATCGCCACCAGTGCCATGACCCAGGTCCTGCTCGATGGCCTCGGCTACAACACCAAACAAACCAGCGCTTCCCAGCAAATCATCTTCGCCGGGATCCGCGACCAGCGCCTGGACCTGTTCCTGGGTTACTGGAACCCGTTGATGACCCAGACCATCACGCCGTTCGTCGACGCCAATCAGGTCAAGGTGCTTGAAGCGCCTAGCCTGAAAGACGCCCGCGCCACCCTCGCCGTTCCGACTTACCTCGCCGACAAGGGTCTGAAAACCTTCGCCGACATCGCCAAGTTCGAAAAAGAACTGGGCGGCAAGATCTACGGCATCGAGCCTGGCTCGGGCGCTAACACCCAGATCAAGGCAATGATCGCCAAGAACCAGTTTGGCCTCGGCAAATTCCAGCTCGTCGAGTCCAGCGAAGCCGGCATGCTCGCGGCGGTGGATCGCGCCGTGCGCCGCAAAGAAGCTGTGGTGTTCTTCGGCTGGGCGCCGCACCCGATGAACGTCAACGTGCAGATGACTTACCTCACCGGCAGCGAAGACGCTCTCGGCCCGAACGAAGGCATGGCCACGGTCTGGACCGTCACTTCGCCGAACTATGCGCAACAGTGCCCGAACATCGGCAAATTGCTGAGCAACCTGACCTACACCGCCGAAGACGAGAGCCGGATGATGCAGCCGCTGCTGGATCACAAAGACGCTTTCGAATCGGCCAAACAATGGCTGAAAGATCACCCGCAAGACAAGCAACGCTGGCTCGAAGGCGTCACCACCTTCGATGGCAAACCGGCCGCTGACAATTTGAAACTGACCAGCAAATAAACCCCGATTGAACCACCGGATCGCAGCCCTACGGGGCTGCGAACGGAATCATCACGCCTGCAAGGAACCCGCCTCATGAACCACGACGTCATCATCACCTGCGCACTCACCGGTGCTGGCGACACGACCAGCAAGAGCCCACACGTGCCGGTCACCCCGAAACAAATCGCCGCTGCCGCCGTGGAAGCCGCCAAGGCCGGTGCCACGGTCGTTCACTGCCACGTGCGCAACCCCGAAACCGGCAAATTCAGCCGTGACGTGGCCTTGTACCGCGAAGTGATGGAGCGCATCCGCGAGGCGGACGTCGACATCATCGTCAACCTCACCGCCGGCATGGGCGGCGACCTGGAAATCGGCGCGGGCGAGAACCCGATGGAGTTCGGTCCGAACACCGACCTGGTGGGTCCGTTGACCCGTCTGGCCCACGTTGAAGCACTGTTGCCGGAAATCTGCACCCTCGACTGCGGCACCCTGAACTTCGGCGACGGTGACACCATTTACGTGTCCACCCCGGCGCAACTGCGCGCAGGCGCCAAACGCATTCAAGAGCTGGGCGTGAAGGCCGAGCTGGAAATTTTCGACACCGGTCACCTGTGGTTCGCCAAGCAGTTGATCAAGGAAGGCCTGCTCGACGATCCGCTGTTCCAGCTGTGCCTGGGCATTCCGTGGGGCGCGCCGGCCGACACCACCACTATGAAAGCCATGGTCGACAACCTGCCCGCGAACGCGGTGTGGGCCGGCTTCGGCATCGGTCGCATGCAAATGCCGATGGCGGCGCAAGCGGTGCTGCTCGGCGGCAACGTGCGGGTTGGCCTGGAAGACAACATCTGGCTGGACAAGGGTGTGCTGGCGACCAACGGCCAACTGGTCGAACGCGCCTCGGAAATCCTCAGCCGCCTCGGTGCCCGCGTCCTGACTCCGGCGGAAGGCCGGGCAAAAATGGGCCTGACCAAGCGCGGCTAATCCTCCACGCACATAACCTGTAGGAGCGAGGCTTGCCCGCGAAGGCGGCATTCCTGCCGGAAGAGATCCGTCGGATGTACCGGCCTCTTAGCGGGCAAGCCTCGCTCCTACAGAGATCACCGAATTCTTTTAGGACGACGCCATGAGCTTTATCACCGAAATCAAAACCTTCGCAGCCCTGGGCAGCGGTGTCATCGGCAGCGGTTGGGTATCCCGCGCCCTCGCCCACGGCCTCGACGTTGTCGCCTGGGACCCGGCGCCTGGCGCCGAAGCCGCGTTGCGCAAGCGCGTCGCCAATGCCTGGGGTGCGCTGGAGAAACAAGGCTTGGCACCGGGTGCTTCACAGGATCGGCTGCGCTTTGTCGCAACCATTGAGGAATGCGTTCGCGACGCCGACTTCATTCAGGAAAGCGCCCCTGAGCGCCTCGATCTGAAACTGGAACTGCACAGTAAAATCAGCGCGGCGGCCAAGCCCAATGCCTTGATCGGTTCCAGTACTTCCGGTCTGTTGCCGAGCGAGTTCTACGAGAGTTCGACGCACCCGGAACGCTGCGTGGTCGGGCACCCCTTCAACCCGGTTTACCTGCTGCCGCTGGTGGAAGTGGTCGGCGGCAAAAACACCGCACCGGAAGCCGTTCAAGCGGCGATGAAAGTCTACGAATCCCTGGGCATGCGTCCGCTGCATGTGCGCAAGGAAGTGCCGGGGTTCATCGCCGACCGTTTGCTCGAAGCGCTGTGGCGGGAGGCGCTGCACCTGGTCAACGACGGTGTGGCGACCACCGGAGAAATCGATGATGCGATTCGCTTTGGCGCGGGTCTGCGCTGGTCATTCATGGGCACGTTCTTGACGTATACCCTGGCGGGTGGCGATGCCGGTATGAGGCACTTCATGGCGCAATTTGGGCCGGCGTTGCAGTTACCGTGGACGTATCTGCCGGCACCGGAGCTGACCAACAAGTTGATTGATGATGTGGTGGATGGCACCAGCGATCAGTTGGGCACGCACAGCATTTCCGCGCTGGAGCGCTATCGTGATGATTGCTTGCTGGCGGTGCTGGAAGCGGTGAAGACCACCAAAGAGAAGCATGGGATGGCGTTCGCTGACTAAACACCCCCCCTGTAGGAGCGAGGCTTGCCCGCGAAGGCAATTTCCCTGCCGCAAGAGATCCGTCGAATGTACCGGCCTCTTCGCGGGCAAGCCTCGCTCCTACAGGCCTCAACCATTTCGGATGTGACGACATGCCCGCACTCACCACCTACCAAACCAAAATCATCCCCGACTGGGTCGACTACAACGGCCACCTGCGCGATGCCTTCTACCTGCTGATTTTCAGCTACGCCACCGACGCCCTGATGGATCGCCTGGGCATGGACAGCAACAACCGCGAAGCCAGCGGCAATTCGCTGTTCACCCTCGAACTGCACCTCAATTACCTGCATGAAGTGAAGCTCGACGCTGACGTCGAAGTGCGTACCCAAATCATCGGCCACGACAGCAAACGCCTGCACCTCTATCACAGCCTGCATCTGGTCGGCGACGACAAGGAACTGGCGGGCAACGAACAAATACTGCTGCACGTGGACCTCGCCGGACCTCGCTCCGCACCGTTCAGCGAAGACACCTTGAGCAAGCTGCAAGCCATCGTCGCCGAGCAAACCGACCTGCCAACCCCCGCCTACATTGGCCGAGTGATCGCATTACCCCCTAAAAAATAACAAGGAGATCGCCATTGAACACCGCCGCTTTTGCCGACTTCCGTACCTACCCGTTGATCAGCGCGTTGTCCGCCGTGCAAACCCTGGCGGATCGAATTCAAGTGCAGTGGGCTGACGGCCGGGTCAGCCCCTTTCATCATCAATGGCTTCGAGATAACTGCCCGTGCCCGCAGTGCGTCTACACCGTGACCCGCGAGCAAGTGCTGGAAATCGTCGACGTCGCAGAGGACCTGGTGCCGACAGCGGCAAACGTCGACGCCGAAGGTTGCCTCAGCGTCGAATGGCAGGACGGCCACCTAAGCCGCTTCGACCCGGGCTGGCTGCGGGCTCACGCCTATGACGACGAGTCCCGTGCCGAACGCCGTGCCGGCAAACCAAAATCCAGGCTGTGGAAAAGCGACTTGCAGCTGCCGGCGTTCGAATACCAGGCGCTGATGAACGACAACGACGCCTTGCTGCAATGGCTGCTGGCGGTGCGCGATATCGGCCTGACTCAAGTGCGCGGCGTACCCACCGAACCCGGCTCACTTAAACTGATCGCCCAGCGGATTTCCTTCATCCGCGAGAGCAATTTCGGCGTGCTGTTCAACGTGCAATCCAAGGCCGATGCCGATAGCAACGCCTACACCGCCTTCAACCTGCCGCTGCACAGCGATTTGCCGACCCGAGAGTTGCAACCGGGGCTGCAATTTCTGCATTGCCTGGTGAATGACGCGGACGGTGGCGAGAGTATTTTTGTCGACGGCTTTGCCATTGCCCAAGCGTTGCGCGAGGAAGATCCCGAGTCGTTTAAAAGCCTCTGCGAAATCCCGGTGGAGTTCCGCAACAAAGATCGCCACAGCGACTACCGCCGTCTCGCGCCGATCATCGCGCTGGATGCCTTTGGGCAGGTGTCGGAAATCCGCATGGCGAACTTTCTACGCGGACCGTTTGATGCCTCGGTCGAGGACATGCCCAAGCTGTACCGCGCTTATCGGCGGTTTATTGCAATGACCCGCGAAGCGCGATTCCGGGTCATGACGCGGCTCAATCCCGGTGAGCTGTGGTGCTTCGACAACCGCCGCACCCTTCATGCCCGCAATGCGTTTGATCCCGCCAGTGGCGCCCGTCATTTTCAAGGGTGCTATGTTGATCGGGATGAATTGTTGTCGCGGATCCTTGTGTTGCAACGCTAGACCGCGTCATCGTTCTTCGCGGGCAAGCCTCGCTCCTACAGGGGATCGCATATCCCCGTGGGAGTGAGCCTGCTCGCGATGTCGTCAGCCCGGACACCCCATCCCGCCCTGATTCACAGGCAAAAAAAACCCCGATCAAGCCGTGACAGGATCGGAGCTGAGGAGGGTACTGTTGAGGAGCCTTCGCGCGAGGGTGACCAAACCTTCGTGTTGCCAGCTGAATCCAGTGTGCCCACTCTCCCCTTTCGCAAGTTAGCCGAAAACGACCTGTTCATAGGTATCGCGGCCATTGCGACAAAACGTCCTTGCCGCCACCTCTTGCCCCGATGAGAATCGAATCACGACACCGTTCCCTGAAGAAGGATTGCGTCATGATGTACGCCGATTTGATTGACCAGGAAGACCTGTTGGGCCAGCTCAAGGCGTTAGGATTTGCAGTGCCCCCTGGCGCTAACGCCGAGCAGGCCTGCGAGTGCGCGGTACGGGGTTTGAACAACGAACGGGCAACGGAACTGCGAACCATGGTCAAGCAGATGTACACCAGCAGCGCGACCATTCTGCCGGCCGTGCGCCAGGCGATCGACAAGCAATTGCTGCCGGCGCTGGCGGAGTATCAGCAGAGCCGTAGCGCCTGAGTAGCGCCTCACCATGATCGTTCCCACGCGCTGCGTGGGAATGTAGCCCGGGAAGCTCCGCGTCCCTGCCGAAGCGGACGCAGAGCGTCCATTGAGGCATTCCCACGCAGCGCGTGGGAACGATCAGAGCATTAGAGCCTTACGCTGGCAAACGTCGACTCATTACGCGCCTGACTCAGCGCCGACAACGGCCCGGACAGCGGTGACAGCACCAGTGCTTGCGGCAACGGCATCATCGCCACCTGTTGCGTGGTGTTGGAACCTACGCGTTCGTCACGCGGCGGAATGCCGAAGTATTCGCGGTAGCACTTGGAGAAGTGCGGCGTGGACACGAAGCCGCAGACCGACGCCACTTCGATGATCGACATCGGCGTTTGCTTGAGCAGCTGCCGGGCACGGATCAGGCGCAGTTTGAGGTAGTAACGCGACGGCGAGCAGTGCAGGTATTTCTGGAACAGGCGCTCCAGCTGACGACGGGAAACAGCGACATACACCGCCAGTTCGTCGAGGTCGATCGGCTCTTCCAGGTTAGCTTCCATCAGCGCGACGATTTCCTGCAACTTCGGCTGGTTGGTGCCGAGCATGTGCTTGAGCGGCACGCGCTGGTGATCCTGCTCGTTGCGGATGCGCTCGTAGACGAACATTTCCGAGATCGCGGCCGACAGTTCACGACCGTGATCGCGGCTGATCAGGTGCAGCATCATGTCCAGCGGCGCTGTGCCGCCGGAGCTGGTGAAACGGTTACGGTCGAGGGTGAAAAGGCGTGTGCTCATGGCTACACGGGGGAAAGCTTCCTGCATCGCGGCCAGGCATTCCCAGTGCACGCTGCAATCAAAACCGTCCAGCAGGCCGGCGCACGCCAGGGCCCAGCTGCCGGTGCAGACCGCACCGAGACGGCGGGACTGACGCGCCTGGCTTTGCAGCCACGACACGTGCTCGCGGGTAACGGTGCGCTGGATGCCGATGCCGCCGCAGACAATGATGGTGTCCAGTGGGGGCGCTTTGTGCATGGAGCAGTCGGGGGTGATCTGCAGACCGTCACTGGCCCAGACCTGACCACCGTCGACGGTGAGCGTGGTCCAGCGATACAGCTCGCGGCCGGACAATTGGTTGGCCATGCGCAGGGGTTCTACTGCGGAGGCCAGAGAAATAAGCGTGAAATTGTCCAGCAGCAGAAAGCCGATGGATTGAGGCGCACGGTTCTGGGGTTGAGCCCCGGAGTTGAACGTCGTCATCGCGGTATCTCCTCACACAAAGCGGGTGATGGCCTCAGGCGGAGGCTCTTGTTATTGCCATCGTTCTCGCGTGGGAGACGGGCTTTGTAATGACAGAGCAATTGCCATGCCTAAAGTTGAATGGTCATTCAATAACTCCTGAAAACGACATCGCGGTGTGTCTAAATAAGCCTTGCCGCGAGTGGGGGTTATAAGTGCCATTATCGGCGGGTGGCGCTCTGCCCCGTTGGGCATGAGCAAATCGGTAGCACTTGTGGGAACAGGGCTACGGCGACTTATTGGAGAGTGTCACCACAAGCACAGGTGACAGGCGGTAATGGCCAGGTTGGATCCCTGTCCTGGGTGAAGCCGCTTATCCGTAAGCGACGCGCCAAAACGTGGCGCGTTTTAATTCTGGTGTTCACTTAGCGCGCAGTTTTGACTGGTCTTCTCTCGCAGATGACTTTTCTGTGGCGAGGAAGCTTGCTCCCGCTGGGGCGCGAAGCGGCCCTGAAAACTGCAAACGCGAACTTTCAGATATACCCGGTCGCAGGCTATTCGGCTGCTGCGCAGCCGAGCGGGAGCAAGCTCCCTCGCCACAGATATTCATTTCACCAGAGAGTTAAGCGTTATCAGCACTCAACCGCGCTCACCGCCAACCCTCCCCGCGAAGTCTCTTTGTATTTGTCATGCATATCGGCGCCGGTATCACGCATGGTGCGGATCACCCGATCCAGCGAGATAAAGTGCTGACCATCCCCGCGCAGCGCCATCTGCGCCGCGTTGATGGCTTTCACCGCGGCAATCGCATTGCGCTCGATGCACGGCACTTGAACCAGCCCGCCCACCGGGTCGCAGGTCAGGCCGAGGTTGTGTTCCAGGCCGATTTCCGCCGCGTTGCACAACTGCTCCGGGGTCGCGCCAAGGATCTCCGCCAACCCGGCCGCAGCCATCGCGCAGGCTGAACCGACTTCGCCCTGACAACCGACCTCGGCCCCGGATATCGAAGCGTTCTTCTTGCACAGAATTCCCACCGCCGCAGCACTGAGGAAATAGTCGACCACGTTGGCGTCCGTCACCGCCTCGCTGAACTTCATAAAGTAGTGCAACACCGCCGGAATGATTCCCGCCGCACCGTTAGTCGGTGCCGTCACCATGCGCCCACCGGCAGCGTTCTCTTCGTTGACCGCCAAGGCGAACAGATTGACCCATTCCATGGCGCTCAAGGTCGAGCCGATGACGTTGGGTTTGCCCAGCTCTTGCAGGCTGCGATGCAACTTGGCCGCACGACGGCGCACATTCAGGCCGCCAGGCAAGATGCCCTCGTGCTTGAGGCCCTGATCGACGCAATCCTGCATGGCGCGCCAGAGCTTCATCAGACCGCTGCGAATCTCTTCCTCGCTGCGCCAGACCTTCTCGTTAGCCATCATCAATTCGGCGACGCGCAGGTTGTGCTTCTGGCACAGGCTGAGCAGTTCGACAGCGCTGGAGAAATCGTAGGGCAACACGGTGCGATCCAGATCGACCACGCCGCTGGAAGCCTGCGCTTCATCCACGACAAAACCACCGCCGATGGAATAGTAGGTGTCGCGATGCAACTCACCGTGTTCGCCTTCGACGATCAGGGTCATGGCGTTGGGGTGGAACGGCAGGTTTTCGTCGATCAGGCGCATGTCGCGGGCCCAGATAAACGGCACCGACAAGCGACCGTCGAGCAACAGCGTGTGGGTCTCGCGCAAGGTTTCAATACGGATGCCGATTTGCGACGGATCAATCGCGTCCGGCCACTCGCCCATCAGGCCCATGATCACAGCGTTGTCGCTGCCGTGACCGATGCCGGTGGCCGATAACGAACCATAAAGCTGAACTTCAACGCGCCGCACTTGTTCCAAAAGACCCTGCTCACGCAAACCTTGCACGAACAGCGCGGCGGCCCGCATAGGTCCCACGGTGTGCGAACTGGAAGGGCCGATACCGATTTTGAACAGGTCGAAAACACTGATAGCCATTACTGCCGAACTCCTGGATGTGCCAACTCCAGACGCAAAAGCGCCCAGTGACGGAGCTGCTACGCTCAAGCTGCAATCCGCCGAGATTGGCCGCATCATCAGGCTTTTTCCGTGTCGTTCGACGTCTCACACCGACGCACTCATGCTCACTAACGCCGCAGGCGTTTTACGCTGCGTTTTCGCCGTTTTTTTGCGGATCAGGGAGGCAAAGGAGGCTGAAAAAAGCTGTAAACGACGTCACCGACACTGGATGCGACCATCCCTGTACTGGTTACGACGCACCCTGTAGGCGTCAGATTTTCACTGGTACATGATCGTATCGACTCGATTGCAAGGCGCCGTGGTAGAGCTGTCTCCAAAACGCCATCCAACCGCAACCTATAAGTGCGGTGGTCCAGTCGGAACACTGCCAAAAAAAACACCAAGGAGTCCATCCATGAAAGGTTCCCCGTCGTTGTTGTTGGCCGCCATGCTGAGTCTGCCGTTACTGGCTCAAGCTGCAGAACCCGCTCAGTGCAGCACCGTAAACTTCTCCGATGTCGGCTGGACTGACATTACCGTCACCACCGCCACTACCAGCGTCGTTCTCGATGCCCTGGGCTACAAGACCAAAACCACGATGATTTCCGTTCCGGTGACCTACAAGTCCCTGGCCGACGGCAAGAACATGGACGTGTTCCTGGGCAACTGGATGCCGACCATGGAAAACGACATCAAGGCTTACCGTGATGCCGGTACCGTGGAGACCCTGCGCGCCAACCTCGAGAACGCAAAATACACCCTCGCCGTGCCCGAAGAGTTGTATAACAAGGGTCTGAAAGATTTTGCCGACATCGCCAAGTTCAAGAAAGAACTCGACGGCAAGATCTACGGCATCGAACCGGGCAACGACGGCAACCGCCTGATTCAGAGCATGATCGACAAGAACGCCTTCGGCCTGAAAGACGCCGGCTTCAAGGTGGTCGAGTCCAGCGAGGCAGGCATGCTCTCGCAAGTCGATCGCGCCCAGCGCCGCAACACCGCCGTGGTGTTCCTGGGCTGGGAACCGCACCCGATGAACACGCGTTTCAAGATGAAGTACCTGACCGGCGGCGACGACTTCTTCGGCCCGAACTTCGGTCAGGCGACCATCTTCACCAACACCCGCAAGGGCTACGCGCAGGAATGCAGCAACGTCGGTCAGTTGCTGAAAAACCTGGTGTTCACCCTCGACATGGAAAGCACGCTGATGGGCAACGTCCTGGACGACAAAATGAAGCCTGACGCGGCCGCCAAGGCCTGGCTGAAAAAGAATCCACAGGTGCTCGATACCTGGCTCGCTGGCGTAACCACCATTGACGGTAAACCTGGCCTGGAAGCCGTGAAAGCCAAGCTCGCGCAGCCTTGATTTAGGAAGCATCGCTTACGCCGGGCGGGTTCGCTCGCCCGGGCTGTTTATTTCCTTGCATGCGGACGTTCACTACCATGCTGATTGATCAGAAAATACCTCTAGGCCAGTACATCGCGGGCTTCGTTGAATGGTTGACGCAACACGGCGCCAACACCTTCGACGCCATCGCCGTGTCACTGGAAACGATGATCCACGGCGTGACTTTCGCGCTGACCTGGTTCAACCCGCTGGCATTGATCGGCCTCATTGCACTACTGGCTCACTTCGTTCAACGAAAGTGGGGGCTGACCGTTTTCGTCATTGCCTCCTTTCTGCTGATCCTCAACCTGGGGTACTGGCAGGAAACCATGGAAACCCTCGCCCAGGTGCTCTTCGCGACCCTGGTCTGCGTGGTCATCGGCGTACCGTTGGGTATCGTCGCCGCGCACAAACCGATGTTCTACACACTGATGCGGCCGGTGCTCGATCTGATGCAGACCGTACCGACGTTTGTGTACCTCATTCCTACCCTGACCCTCTTCGGGCTGGGCGTGGTCCCGGGTCTGATCTCCACGGTAGTGTTCGCGATTGCCGCGCCTATCCGCCTGACCTACCTGGGCATCCGTGATGTTCCCGCAGAACTGATGGACGCCGGCAAAGCCTTCGGCTGCTCGCGCCGCCAGTTACTCGCACGCATCGAACTGCCTTACGCCATGCCAAGCATCGCGGCCGGTATCACCCAGTGCATCATGCTGTCATTGTCGATGGTGGTGATTGCGGCTCTGGTGGGCGCCGACGGCTTGGGCAAACCTGTGGTCAACGCACTGAACACTGCTGATATCGCCCTGGGCTTCGAAGCCGGCCTGGCGATCGTACTGCTGGCGATCATGCTCGACCGTATCTGCAAACAACCCGACGCTAAAGCAGGGGGTGACGCATGAGCATTATTCGCTTCGAAGACGTCGACGTAATCTTCTCCAAAGATCCACGCGAGGCGCTCAAGCTCCTCGACCAAGGCATGACCCGCGACCAGATCCTGAAAAAAACCGGGCAGATCGTCGGCGTTGAAAAAGCCAGCCTGGACGTGGAAAAAGGCGAAATCTGCGTGCTGATGGGCCTGTCGGGCTCCGGCAAATCCAGCCTGCTGCGTTGCATCAACGGCCTCAACACCGTGAGCCGTGGCAAGTTGTTCGTCGAGCACGAAGGCAAGCAGATCGATATCGCTTCCTGTACCCCGGCAGAACTGAAAATGATGCGCACCAAACGCATCGCGATGGTGTTCCAGAAATTCGCCCTGATGCCGTGGCTGACGGTGCGCGAGAACATCAGTTTCGGTCTGGAAATGCAGGGTCGCCCGGAGAAAGAACGCCGCAAACTGGTGGACGACAAGCTTGAGCTGGTGGGCCTGACCCAGTGGCGCAACAAGAAGCCTGACGAACTCTCCGGCGGTATGCAGCAACGCGTGGGCCTGGCCCGTGCGCTGGCGATGGATGCGGACATTCTGCTGATGGACGAACCGTTCTCGGCGCTCGACCCGCTGATCCGCCAAGGCCTGCAGGACGAATTGCTGGAACTGCAAAGCAAGCTGAGCAAAACCATTGTGTTCGTGAGCCACGACCTCGATGAAGCCCTGAAGCTCGGCAGCCGTATCGCAATCATGAAAGACGGCCGAATCATCCAGTACAGCGTGCCGGAAGAGATCGTGCTCAACCCGGCGGACGACTACGTGCGGACCTTCGTCGCGCACACCAACCCGCTGAACGTGCTGTGCGGTCGCAGCCTGATGCGCACCCTGGACAACTGCAAACGCATCAACGGTTCGGTGTGCCTCGATCCGGGCGGCGATTCATGGCTGGACCTGGCCGAAGGCAACACCATCAAAGGCGCCCGCCAGAACGGCGCGAGCCTGGATCTGCAGAACTGGATTCCAGGGCAAGCGGTTGAAGGCCTGGGTCGTCGGCCAACGCTGGTGGACTCGAACATCGGCATGCGCGATGCGCTGCAGATTCGTTATCAGACCGGCAACAAACTGGTGCTGCACGACAACAACAAAGTGGTCGGGATTCTGGGCGACAGCGAGCTGTATCACGCACTGCTCGGCAAGAACCTGGGTTAAGGCAACAGACACAAAAACGCCGCGAGAGGATCGCGGCGTTTTTGTTAGTGCAGATATTTGGCTTGGAATGCTGATAACTGTGGCGAGGGAGCTTGCTCCCGCGGGGTTGCGTAGCAACCCCAAAACCAGACACCACGGTCATTCAGAAAGACCGCGTTATCGTTAAATGCGACTGCTACGCAGTCGAGCGGGAGCAAGCTCCCTCGCCACAATGGATCTGCGGTGCAGCAACTTGCACCGCATGACCTCAAGTTTCAGCTATAGACACGGCCAAGGAGCTGCCGATGGCTTTCGAACTGATCGAGCACGTCACGGGTGATCTGATCCTGAGTGAAGCCCATCAAGTCGTAATCCTGGCTGCCGTTGTGCAGGTAAACCTCGGCGCGGTAATAGCGCGCACGCGGTTCGTCAGCGCTTTCGGCCGACACCGTTTCACTCGCCGCCGCCAGATAGCCATCCAGGCTCACTTCGTAGACAAAAGGGTTGCCCTCTTCCATCTCGATGCGCACACCCATGCAGCGCTTGGACTTGCCCAGCAACGTTTGCACGTCCAGACCCTGGGTACGCAATTGCACGGCCGCATCTTCCAGCGCCGGGCTGACTTGCTTGTCCATGAAACGCTGAACGATCGACTGATTCGGTTGCAGGTCCAGCTGCGTCAAACGCTCGCTGAAACCACGGCGACCGCGTGCTGCGAGCTCCGCTTGCTCCTGTTCGATCTGCACGTCCTGGCGCATCGCCTTGTGCAGGCCAAACATGAAGAACACCAGCACCACCGAGAACGGCAGACCGGCCAACACCACCATGGTTTGCATCGCTTCGAAGTTACCGGCGAACAGCAGGCCGATGGTCACCAGGGTGATCACCGCCGACCAGAAGATCCGCAACCAGTGCGGCGCATCTTCATCGACGTTGCCGCCCTTGCAGGAAAGGTTGGCCATCATCACCGCGCCAGAATCCGCCGGGGTCAGGAACAGCACGAAACCGACGAAGATCGACACGCCGATCACAATCTTCGATGCCGGGTAATGCTCAAGCAATTGGTAGATCGCCATCGACGGCTGTTCGAGCGCCGTCTTTCCGAGCTCCACCGCCCCATGGTTCATCACCAGGTCCAGGGCCGAGTTACCGAAGATCGACAGCCACGCCAGGGTGAACCCCAGCGGGATCAGCAGCACGCCGGCCACCAGTTCACGCACCGTGCGACCACGGGAAATACGCGCGATGAACATGCCGACGAATGGGGCCCAGGAAATCCACCAGGCCCAGTAGAACAGGGTCCACAAGCCCAGCCAGCGGTCGGACTTCTCACTGTCGCCTTCGTAGACGTAGAGGTCGAAAGTCTTCAGGACCACGCCGTTCAGGTAGTCGCCGACGTTCTGCACGAAGCCGTTCAACAGGTGCAAGGTCGGGCCGAACAGCAGCACGAAAATCAGCAGACCGCTGAACAGTACGATGTTCAGGTTCGACAGACGGCGAATGCCGTTTTCCACACCCGACACAGCCGCGATGGTCGCCACGGTGCTCATCACGATGATCACGATCAGCAGGTTGGTGTTGCTGTGTTCCATGCCGAACAGGTTTTCAAGGCCCGACGACACTTGCAGCGAACCAATCCCCAGGTTCGTCACCAGCCCCAGCAGGGTTACGAACATGCCGAAACCATCCACCGCATGGCCGGCCGCGCCTTTGACCCAACGCTCGCCCACCAGCGGATACAACGCCGAACGCAACGCCAGCGGCTGGTTATGACGGTAGGCAAAGTACGCCACGGCCAGGCCGACCAAGGCGTAGATCGCCCAGCCATGCAGGCCCCAATGCAGGAATGTCAGCTGCACAGCCTGACGGGCGGCCATGTTGCTGGCAGCCACGCCTTCCGGCGGGTTGAAGTAATGGTCCAGCGGCTCGGAAGCACCGAAGTACAGCAGCGAAATGCCGATACCCGACGAGAACAGCATCCCCGCCCACGCGCCGTAGCTGAAGTCCGGGGTGTCGTCCTTGCTGCCCAGCTTGAGCTTGCCGTAGGACGAAAACGCCAGGCCGACGACAAATACCAGGTAGGCGGCGATCACCACCATGTAGTACCAGCCGAAGCTGCGGGACAACCAGGCCTGGGCGATGCCGAGCAATCTGCCGGCCTCTTGCGGGGCGATGATCAGAATGGCGGTCAACAACAGAATCAGCGCGGTAGAGGTGTAGAACACCCAACCGTTGACCGTCACCTTCTCGGGCGGGGTCTTTATTAGAGAGGCAGAACTCATGGCACAGATGCTCCAGGCAGTGCGAGAGAAGAACACAAGGCAACGCGGTACCCGACCAATCGGTTAGTTGGCAGCCGACCGACGGGTGATATAAAGACACCCCGAAAAAAGCCCGAAGCCCGGAACGCCAGTGCGTAGGGGTTTCGAGCCGTTTTGGATGTCGGTTTATCGTCATTTACACGTAGGAAAAATCTGTAAGCAGCGACGAATTGTCGCAGATCTTATTCTTTGTTGATTGAACGTTCAATCAAAACAAAATAGACTGGCCCTCAATCCGATAGACGTTTTAC
Organism: Pseudomonas sp. SG20052; assembly: GCF_031766055.1. Classification (NCBI taxonomy): domain Bacteria; kingdom Pseudomonadati; phylum Pseudomonadota; class Gammaproteobacteria; order Pseudomonadales; family Pseudomonadaceae; genus Pseudomonas; species Pseudomonas sp. SG20052. The sequence goes on from NZ_CP134498.1 coordinate 6,268,626, forward strand.
GTCCGCCGGAAGGCCTAAGGAGATGTGCAAGATGCCCAAGGTCGGTATGCAACCCATCCGCCGCCAGCAATTGATCGAAGCCACATTGCAGGCGGTTGATCAGGTCGGAATGGGGGACGCCAGCATTGCGCTGATCGCCCGTTTGGCCGGTGTCTCGAATGGCATCATCAGTCACTATTTTCAGGACAAGAACGGCCTGATTGCTGCCACGGCGCAGTATCTGATGAGTGTCCTGAGCGAGAACGTCACCGCGCGCCGTCAGGCGCTGGAGGACAGCAGCCCGCGGGCGCACCTCCAGGTGATCATCGAAGGCAACTTCGACGCCAGCCAGGTCAATGGCCCGGCAATGAAAACCTGGCTGGCCTTCTGGGCCACCAGCATGCACCACCCGTCTTTGCACAGGTTGCAGCGGATCAACGATCACCGCCTGTATTCCAACCTGTGCTGCCAGTTCCGCCGTGTATTGCCGCTCGATGACGCGCGCAGTGCAGCCCGGGGCCTGGCAGCCCTCATTGACGGTTTGTGGTTGCGCGGCGCGCTGTCGGGAGATGCTTTCGACACCGAGCAGGCGCACCGGATCGCTTACGAATACATGGACTTTCAACTGGCCAAGCAGGTGAGTTAGAGCACACATAAATCGCTCAACCCCTGAACTGCTGCTGATCGGTGTTGCCACAACCCTATGGCTTCACTCCAGTGGCCTACGCCAACCACTTATGCACTTGCGAGGACACTATGGCCCGTTTCGAACTGCAAAAACTTTACATCGATGGCGGTTACTCCGACGCCAGCAGCGACGCCACCTTCGAAGCCATCAACCCGGCTAACGGTGAAGTCCTCGCAACCGTACAGCGTGCGACAAAGGAAGACGTTGAGCGCGCCGTCGTCAGCGCCGAAAAGGGCCAGAAAATCTGGGCCGCAATGACCGCCATGGAGCGTTCGCGCATCCTGCGTCGTGCCGTTGACATCCTGCGCGAGCGCAACGATGAGCTGGCCGCCCTGGAAACCCTGGACACCGGCAAGTCGTTCTCCGAAACCAAGTATGTCGACATCGTCACCGGTGCTGACGTGCTGGAGTACTACGCAGGCCTGGTGCCCGCCATCGAAGGCGAGCAGATCCCGCTGCGTACCACGTCGTTCGTCTACACCCGTCGCGAGCCGCTGGGTGTCGTCGCCGGTATCGGCGCGTGGAACTACCCGATCCAGATCGCCCTGTGGAAATCCGCGCCAGCCCTGGCGGCCGGTAACGCGATGATCTTCAAGCCAAGCGAAGTCACTTCCCTGACCACGCTGAAACTGGCCGAGATCTACACCGAGGCAGGCCTGCCAGCCGGCGTGTTCAACGTGTTGACCGGCAGCGGCCGTGAAGTCGGCACCTGGTTGACCGAGCACCCACGCATCGAAAAAATCTCCTTCACCGGCGGCACCGACACCGGTAAGAAGGTCATGGCCAGCGCTTCCGCTTCGTCGCTGAAAGACGTGACCATGGAACTGGGCGGCAAATCCCCGCTGATCATCTTCGACGACGCCGACCTCGATCGCGCCGCCGACACCGCGATGATGGCCAACTTCTACAGTTCCGGTCAGGTCTGCACCAACGGCACTCGCGTGTTCGTGCCGACTCACCTGAAAGCCGCTTTCGAAGCCAAGATCGCTGAGCGCGTTGCGCGCATCCGCATCGGCAACCCGGAAGACGAGGACACCAACTTCGGCCCGCTGGTCAGCTTCGCCCACATGGAAAGCGTGCTGGGTTACATCGCCAAAGGTAAGGAAGAAGGTGCTCGCGTGCTGTGCGGCGGCAATCGTCTGACCGAAGGCGACTTCGCCAAAGGCGCGTTCGTGGCCCCGACCGTGTTCACCGACTGCACCGACGAGATGACCATCGTTCGCGAAGAAATCTTCGGCCCGGTGATGGCGATCCTGACCTACGACACCGAAGAAGAAGTGATCCGTCGTGCCAACGACACCGACTTCGGCCTGGCCGCCGGCATCGTCACCAAGGATCTGAACCGCGCTCACCGCGTGATTCATCAACTGGAAGCCGGTATCTGCTGGATCAACGCCTGGGGCGAGTCCGACGCGAAGATGCCGGTCGGCGGCTACAAGCAGTCCGGTGTTGGTCGTGAAAACGGGATCAGCTCTCTCAATAACTTCACGCGCATCAAGTCCGTGCAAGTCGAACTGGGTGAGTACGTTTCGGTATTTTGATTAGCTGATCCAGCGACAAGCGGCAAGCTTCAAACTGCAAGTAAAAGCAGTTTGGTTTGCCGCTCCATCTCAACACCGCTCGCTGCTCTCTTGCAGCTTGAAGCTTGAAGCTTGAAACTCCCGGAGGGCCTATGTCCCAAGAATTCGATTACATCATCATCGGTGCCGGCTCGGCCGGTAACACCCTGGCGACCCGTCTGACTGAAGACGAAGGCGTCACCGTCCTGCTGCTCGAAGCAGGCGGCCCGGACTACCGTCTGGACTTCCGCACGCAAATGCCGGCCGCCCTGGCGTTCCCGCTGCAAGGCCGTCGCTACAACTGGGCCTACGAAACCGATCCAGAGCCACACATGGACGGTCGCAAGATGGAATGCGGTCGCGGCAAGGGCCTCGGCGGTTCCTCGCTGATCAACGGCATGTGCTACATCCGCGGCAACGCGATGGACTACGACAACTGGGCCAAGCTTCCAGGTCTTGAAGACTGGGACTACCTGAACTGCCTGCCGTACTTCCGCAAGGCTGAAACCCGCGACATCGGCCCGAACGACTACCACGGTGGCGACGGTCCGGTCAGCGTGACCACGCCGAAAGCCGGCAACAACCCGCTGTTCCACGCGATGGTTGAAGCAGGCGTACAGGCCGGTTACCCGCGCACCGAAGATCTCAACGGTTACCAGCAAGAAGGCTTCGGCCCGATGGACCGCACCGTGACGCCGAACGGCCGCCGCGCCAGCACCGCTCGCGGTTACCTGGACATCGCCAAGAAGCGTTCGACCCTGACCATCGTCACCCACGCCCTGACCGACAAGATCCTGTTCGAAGGCAAGCGTGCCGTTGGCGTGCGTTACTTGATCGGTGCCGCTGAAGAGCGCGTTGAAGCCCGTGCCCGCAAAGAAGTGCTGCTGTGCTCCGGCGCCATCGCGTCGCCGCAGATTCTGCAACGCTCCGGCGTCGGCCCGGCTGAACTGCTGAACAAGCTCGACATCCCGGTGGTCCATGACCTGCCCGGCGTCGGCGAAAACCTGCAGGATCACCTCGAGTTGTACCTGCAATACGCCTGCACCCAACCGGTCTCGCTGTACCCGTCGCTGCTCTGGTACAACCAGCCGGCCATCGGCGCCGAATGGCTGTTCAACGGCACCGGCATCGGCGCCAGCAACCAGTTCGAAGCGGGCGGTTTCATCCGTACCCGCGAAGAATTCGATTGGCCGAACATCCAGTACCACTTCCTGCCGGTCGCGATTAACTACAACGGCAGCAACGGTGTGAAAGAGCACGGTTTCCAGGCGCACATGGGTTCCATGCGTTCGCCGAGTCGTGGTCGCATCCAGGCCAAGTCCAAGGATCCGCGCGAGTACCCGAGCATCCTGTTCAACTACATGGCCACCGAGCAGGACTGGCAGGAATTCCGCGACGGCATTCGCCTGACCCGTGAAATCATGCAACAGCCCGCACTGGACGCTTTCCGTGGTCGCGAAATCAGCCCGGGCATCGACGTGCAAACCGATGAGCAGCTCGACAAGTTCATCCGCGAACACGCCGAAACCGCGTTCCATCCTTCCTGCTCGTGCAAGATGGGCACCGACGAGATGGCCGTGGTCGATGGCGAAGGTCGAGTGCATGGTCTGCAAGCCCTGCGTGTGGTCGATGCCTCGATCATGCCGATCATCACCACCGGCAACCTGAACGCACCAACGATCATGATCGCCGAGAAAATCGCCGACAAGATCCGTGGTCGCCAGCCGTTGCCACGCAGCAAAGCCGATTACTACGTGGCCGGCGATGCGCCGGTGCGTGGCAAGCCGTTGCGGGAAGTGAGCCTTACCGCTCAGTAAGACTTAATACCGAGGTGCGCCCTTCGCGGGCAAGTCGAATCGTCGCACCGCTCGCTCCTACAAGGGAACGCGATTACTTGTAGGAGCGAGGCTTGCCCGCGAAGGCGCCCGACCAAGCAACACATCTCTAACTGACACATACCGGTAATCCCTTCCTACACCGCTCCACCCTTGATCCTACCCCCCGCCCAGGCCTAATCTAGCGCCACGCAAACGTTTCACCCCCCTTCGCAACACCGCTGCACCGCCACTCCAGACCAAGGAGGTTCCCGAATGTTCGATTTCCACCCCCAGCTCAAGCAGCGCTTCGCTGCCTTGCGCACGGGCGCTGAATTCTTTTCGCTGCGTTATGTACGCGAGTCCGGCCAGTACCTGTCGGTGCGCAAGAATGTCGCCGAACCTCCGAGCCTGAGCCGTGACGAAGGCGCGATGCTGACCGTGCGTGTCAACGGCGTCGAAGCCTACGCCGCGACCAACGACCTGTCGCAACAAGGCCTGCAAGCCGCACTGGAGAAGGCCGAGCAACAAGCGCGCCGACTCAAGCCCCACGCCCTGCTCGACCTGAGCGCACAGGTGGTCTCCAGCGACCGCGCCGACTACTTTTCGCCGAACCTCGACCAGCCCTTCCCTTCCCTGAGCGATTGTTACCAACTGCTCGGCGCCGAATCCGCATCCGTGCCCAAGGACGAGCGACTGGTGAACTGGGAAGTGAGCATCGGCATCACCCATGTCGAACAGATCTACCTCAGCAACGCCGGTGCCGAACTGCGCCAGGCCCAGCGGTTCGTCTACCCGAGCCTGGAAGTCACGGCCTACGACGGCAACGACAGCCAGACCCGAACCCTGGGCCGCGAGAACTTCGGTCAACAGGGCGGTTTTGATGTGATCAGCCGCTGCGGCCTGGTCGGCGCCGGTCCGAAAATCGCCGATCAGGCGCTGCAATTGCTGCTGGCGCCGAACACCCCGAAAGGCCCGCGTGACCTGCTGCTGATGCCGGACCAGATGATGCTGCAAATCCACGAATCGATTGGCCACCCATTGGAACTGGACCGCATCCTCGGTGACGAGCGCAATTACGCCGGCACCAGTTTCGTCAAGGCAGACGACTTCGGCAGCCTGCAGTACGGCTCGAAACTGCTGAACGTGACCTTCGACCCGGAGATTCCCGAACAGCTCGCCAGCTATGGCCATGACGACGACGGCACTGCTGCCAGCAAACAATTCCTGATTAAAGAAGGCTTGCTGCTGCGCCCATTGGGCGGCGCGCTGTCGCAGTTTCGCGCGGGCATGGATGGCGTGGCCAACAGCCGCGCCTGCAGCTGGAACCGTCCGCCGATCGATCGCATGGCCAACCTGAACATCGAGGCAGGCGATCAACCGCTGGAGCAGATGATCGGCAACATCGAGCACGGCATCTTGATGAGCACCAACCGGTCCTGGTCCATCGACGATGCCCGCAACAAATTCCAGTTCGGCTGTGAATGGGGCCAACTGATCGAAAACGGCGAACTCAAAGGCGTAGTCAAGAACCCGAACTACCGGGCGATTTCCGCGCAGTTCTGGAAAAACCTCAGCGCCGTTGGCGATGCCAACTCCGTCAAGGTCCTGGGCACGCCGAACTGCGGCAAGGGCGAACCGAACCAGGTGATCCGCGTCGGCCATGCCTCGCCGGCCTGTGTGTTCAGCAACGTTGATGTGTTTGGGGGGGATGCCTGATGAGTACTTCAAAAAGTCAGGCCGATGCGTTCAAGGCCTTGGTCAATTGGCTGCGTGATGCGATTCGCGAGCCGGAACAGTTCACTCTAAGTTACGCCGCCGAATCCTCGGCCTTCGTGCGCTTCAACCACGCCAAGGTGCGTCAGGCCGGCCAGGTGCAGCAGGCGAGCGTCGGTTTCAAGCTGATCAACGAGGGTCGGCATGCTGACCTCAACATCACGCTGGCCGGCGATCAGGAAGTCGACCTTCAGCGCCTGGCCGAAGGTCTGCAACAGTTGCGCGAAACCTTGCCGCTGCTGCCGCAGGATCCCTACCTGCTGCTCAACCACAACAGTTGGCAGAGCAAGAACGTGCAGGAGCATCCGCTGCCGGACACCGAGCAGGTCGTGGCCGAAATCACCCAGGCCGCCGAGGGGCTGGATCTGGTCGGCTTCTACGCCGCCGGCCCGATCAGTCGTGGTTTCGCCAGTTCTTCGGGGGCGCTTGGCTGGCATCAGGCCAACAGCTTCAACTTTGATTTCAGTCTGGTCCATGAAAACGGCCAAGCGGTGAAAGCCAGTTACGCCGGGCACGACTGGAACAGCGAAGGTTTTGCCAAGCGCTTTGCGCAGGCGCGTGAGCAGTTGGCATTCCTCGGCAGACCGCAACGCACCCTGGCGCCCGGTCAGTACCGCGCCTATCTGGCACCGGCAGCCTTGGGAGAAATAATGGACATGCTGGGCTGGGGCGGTTTCTCGGCACAGTCGATTGCCACCAAAAGCAGCCCGTTGCAGAAGCTGTATGCGGGCGACAGTGCGTTCAGCCCATTGGTGTCGGTTGATGAAAAGGTCAGCGGTTCGTTGAGCCCGGCGTTCTCGGGCGAAGGTTATCCGCGCAGCGATCTTGGCTTGATCGTCGAAGGCAAGGCGGGCGCGCAGATGGTCAGTTCACGCAGTGCCGCCGAATACGGCCTGACCGCCAATGGCGCCAGCGGCGGTGAAATGCCGAGTGCTGTGAACATGGCCGCCGGTACGCTGCCCGATGCAGAGATTCTCAAGCAACTGGGCACCGGTCTGTACATCAGCAACCTCTGGTACCTGAACTACTCGGACCAACCGGCGGCACGCCTGACCGGCATGACGCGATTCGCGACGTTCTGGGTCGAGAACGGCGAGATTCAGGCGCCGGTGAGCACCATGCGCTTTGATGACAGTGCTTACAGCCTGCTTGGTTCCCAACTGGAAGCGTTGACCGAGGAGCGTGAGCTTATGTTGTCGGCCAGCACCTACAGCCAGCGGGCCACAGCCTCGGCGTTGTTGCCGGGGGCGCTGATCAGCAAGCTGACCTTGACCCTCTGACACCGATCGTGCCCACGCTCTGCGTGGGAATGCCTCAATGGACGCTCCGCGTCCGCTTCGGCAGGGACGCGGACCGTCCCGGACTGCATTCCCACGCGGAGCGTGGGAACGATCATTAACTCCGACTCACACGAGGTCCCATGCCCAACCGCCCGCCTCTCGACGCTGTCACCGCCCGCTGGGTGCCGTGGGTCGTCGCCATCGCCTTCTTCATGCAGTCCCTCGACGGGACCATCCTCAACACCGCCCTGCCCGCCATGGCCCGGGATCTGGCCGAAGATCCGCTGCGCATGCAGGGCGTGATCATTGCCTACATGCTCACCGTCGCGCTGCTGATCCCCGCCTCAGGCTGGATCGCCGACCGCTTCGGCACCAAGAAAATCTTCTTCGGCGCAATCCTGCTGTTCAGCCTCGGCTCATTGCTCTGCGCCTTGTCGAGCACCCTGAGCATGCTGATCGGTGCCCGAGTGATACAAGGCCTGGGCGGTGCGTTGATGCTACCGGTCGGGCGACTGGTGGTGCTGCGCGCCTATCCGCGCTCGGAGCTGGTGCGGATCATGGGCTTCATCACCATCCCCGGCCTGCTCGGCCCGTTGATCGGCCCGACCATGGGCGGCTGGATGGTCGAATACCTGACCTGGCACTGGATCTTCCTGATCAACCTGCCGGTGGGCGCCATCGGCTGCTACGCCGTGTGGAAGTTCATTCCCGACCTGCGCGGCACTGAACGCACGCGTTTCGACAGCCTGGGCTTTTTGCTGTTCGGCGCGGCGATGATTCTGATCACCATCGCCATGGAAGGCCTCGGTGAACTGCACCTGCCGCACTTGCGGGTGATGTTGCTACTGTTCGGCGGCATGGCGTGTCTGGCGGCGTATTGGCTGCGCGCCGGGCGCATCGATAATCCGCTGTTCGCGCCGTCGCTGTTCAAGACCCGGACGTTTGCCGTGGGCATCCTCGGCAACCTGTTCGCCCGCCTGGGCAGCGGCGCCCTGCCGTTCCTCGTGCCGCTGCTGCTGCAAGTGGCGCTGGGTTATTCGCCGTCACAAGCCGGGATGAGCATGTTGCCGTTGGCCGCTGCGGCGATGGTCGCCAAATCGGTGGCGCGTCCGCTGATTGAGCGCCTGGGCTATCGCATCGTGCTCACCGGCAACACCCTGGCGCTGGGGCTGATGCTGGCGAGCATGGGCCTGGTCAGCGAGCAGACGCCGTACTGGCTGCTGCTGGGGATGCTGGCAATTCTCGGCGCGATCAACTCCTTGCAGTTCACCGCGATGAACACCGTGACCCTGATCGACCTCGACGACGCCAGCGCCAGCAGCGGCAACAGCCTGCTGTCGGTGGTCGCGCAATTGTCCCTGAGCCTTGGCGTTGCCTGTGCCGGCGCGTTGCTCGGCGGCTTTACGGCAGAGATCGGCAACGATGGCGTGGACACGGTGCTGGGTGCGTTCCAGCTGACGTTTGTGACGGTCGGAATCATGGCGATGCTGGCCGCGACGATCTTCTCCCAGCTCTCAAAGGAAGACGGACGGCGCGTCAGAAGCCCGGAAGAACACATAGAGCCTTAGTTTCCAGACGATAAGTGCCTGCGCTCGGCGACTTCTCGTCTGGAAACTACGGGCGAATGGCCATGGGACTGATACACTGCGCGACATTTTGTTTTGCAGGCCAGTCCCGTGACCACCATTGCCACCGCTTTTAATACTTTGCCGCTATCCGCCGCCATGCTGGCTAACCTCGACTCTTTGGGTTATGCCGAGATGACGCCGATCCAGGCGCAAAGCTTGCCGGTGATCCTCAAGGGGATGGACCTGATCGCCCAGGCCAAGACCGGTAGCGGCAAGACCGCCGCCTTCGGTGTCGGCCTGCTGAACCCGATCAATCCGCGCTTCTTCGGTTGCCAGGCGCTGGTCATCTGCCCGACTCGCGAGTTGGCCGACCAGGTCGCCAAGGAAATCCGTCGCCTGGCCCGCGCCGAAGACAACATCAAGGTCCTGACCCTATGCGGCGGCGTGGCTTTCGGCCCGCAGATCGGCTCGCTGGAGCACGGTGCGCACATCATCGTCGGCACTCCTGGTCGGATTCAGCAGCACCTGCGCAAGGGTTCGCTGATTCTCCATGGCCTGAACACGCTGATCCTCGATGAAGCCGACCGCATGCTCGACATGGGTTTCTACGATTCCATCGAAGAAATCATCGCCCAGAGCCCTGAACGTCGCCAGACCCTGCTGTTCTCCGCCACCTATCCGACGGGCATCAAGCAATTGGCGGCGAAATTCATGCGTAACCCGCAGATCGTGAAGGCCGAAGCGTTCCACGACGACACGCAGATTGAGCAGCGCTTCTACGAAATCTCCCCGGAAGAGCGCATGGACGCGGTGGTCAAAGTCCTCGCGCATCACCGTCCGGCGTCCTGCGTCGCCTTCTGCTTCACCAAGCAGCAGGTTCAGGAAACCGTCGATCACCTGACCTCCAAAGGCATTTCCGCCGTCGGCCTGCACGGCGATCTGGAACAGCGTGACCGTGACCAGGTGCTGGCCATGTTCGCCAACCGCAGTACTTCGGTACTGGTCGCCACCGACGTTGCCGCGCGCGGCCTGGACATCGATGCGCTGGACATGGTGATCAACGTCGAGCTGGCCCGTGACTCGGAAATCCACATTCACCGTGTCGGCCGTACCGGTCGTGCTGGCGAGAAAGGCATTGCGATCAGCCTGGTCGCGCCGTCCGAAGCGCACCGCGCCCAGGCCATCGAGCTCCTGCAGAAGTCGCCGTTGAGCTGGGATCAGCTGGACAACCTCAAATCCCAGGGCGGCGCACCGCTGCTTCCGGTGATGAGCACACTGGTCATCGGCGCAGGCCGTAAAGACAAAGTGCGTCCGGGCGACATTCTGGGTGCACTGACGGGCGATGCCGGTATTCCGGGCGCTCAGGTCGGCAAGATCGCGATTTTCGACTTCCAGGCATATGTGGCTGTTGAACGCGGGATCGCCAAGCAAGCCTTGCAGCGCCTGAACGACGGCAAGATCAAAGGCCGTTCGTTGCGCGTTCGTATCCTCTAAGAACGCCGCAACTCCCCCTGCCTGATCGTTCCCACGCTCCGCGTGGGAATTCATCCCGTGACGCTCCGCGTCACAGAGCGGACGCAGAGCGTCCATGGCGGCATTCCCACGCAGAGCGTGGGAACGATCAATATAAGCTCCTGTGTGAGGACACCGTTTTGCGCTCTACCGAAGTCGTGATCATTGGCGCTGGCGCCGCAGGGTTGATGTGTGCGCTGACCGCCGCCGGACGTGGGCGCAAGGTGATGTTGCTCGACCATGCGAACAAGGCCGGCAAGAAAATCCTGATGTCGGGCGGTGGCCGCTGCAATTTCACCAACATGTACACCGAACCGGGCAATTTCCTCTCGCAAAACGAACACTTCTGCAAATCCGCACTGGCGCGCTACACCCAGTGGGATTTCATCGGCATGGTCGCCAAGCACGGCGTGCCGTATCACGAGAAGAAACTCGGCCAACTGTTCTGCGATAACAAATCCAGCGACATCCTTGAGATGCTGCTCACCGAATGCGATCAGGTCGGCGTCAGCCTGCACCTGGACACCTCGATCCAGACCATCGAGAAGCTCGAAAGCGGTTACTTGCTCGACACGACGCTCGGTCAACTGACCTGTGAATCCCTGGTCATCGCCACGGGTGGTCTGTCGATTCCGACCCTGGGCGCCACCGGTTTCGGTTATCAGGTCGCCAAGCAGTTCGGTCACGACCTGCTACCGACCCGTGCCGGCCTGGTGCCGTTCACCATCACCGATCAGCTCAAGGAACTGTGCACCGAGCTGTCCGGTACATCGGTGGATTGCCTGGTGAGCTGCAACGACCAGAGCTTTCGCGAGAACATCCTGTTCACCCATCGCGGCCTCAGTGGCCCGGCGATTTTGCAGATTTCCTCGTTCTGGGAATCCGGCGACACGGTCGAGATCAACTTGATGCCGGACCACGACGTGCCGAGCTGGCTGCAACAGCAGCAAGCCGAACGCCCGAACAGCGAGTTGAAAACCCTGCTCGGTGAAATCTTCACCAAGAAGATGGCCAACTTGCTGGCGGACAACTGGTTCGTCTCCAAACCGATGAAGCAATACACCCACGCGGAAATCGCCGACATCGCCGAAAAACTGGCGAGCTGGAAAGTGGTTCCTGCCGGCACCGAGGGCTATCGCACTGCGGAAGTGACTTTGGGCGGTGTCGACACTCATGAAGTGTCATCCAAGACCATGGAATCGCTGAAAAGCCCTGGCCTGTATTTCATCGGTGAAGTGCTCGACGTCACCGGACACCTGGGCGGCTTCAACTTCCAATGGGCCTGGGCCTCGGGTTATGCCGCCGCGCAGTACGTCTGATACACCGCGTCATCGTTTTTCGCGGGCAAGTCGGATCGCGAAGGCGTCCGAACAGACAACACTGAACAATCAAGGAACAGATTTTGCTGTCAGATGTGATCGGCGCCATTGCGTCGACGTCATTACTGGCTCAATTTAGCGGCATTGCCTCGGAAGGCCTTCGCACTTCATGTCATCGACCTCATTTCGTCAGTCGCTGCGCCGTCTCTGGGCGCTGGATAAATTCAGCTACAGCGTGCGGGTGTTCATCGCCCTGACCGGCAGCATGGCCGTCTGTTGGTATCAGGATGAAATGGGGCTGCTGATCCCTTTGTTCCTGGGGATCATCGCCAGCGCCCTGGCCGAGACCGACGACAGTTGGCAGGGCCGCCTCAACGCGCTGGCCGTGACGCTGGTGTGCTTCAGCGTCGCCGCCCTCTCCGTCGAATTGCTGTTCCCCTACCCCATCGTTTTTGTCATCGCCCTGGCCCTCGCCAGTTTCGGCCTGACCATGCTCGGCGCCCTCGGCGAACGCTATGGCGCGATTGCCTCGGCGACGTTGATTCTGTCGGTCTACACCATGATCGGCGTGGATCAGCGCGGCGGCGCGGTCACCGATTTCTGGCACGAACCGGTGCTGCTGGTGGCCGGCGCCGCCTGGTACGGCTTGCTCTCGGTGCTGTGGCAGGCGATGTTTTCCAACCAGCCGGTGCAGCAGAGCCTGGCTCGGTTGTTCCGTGAACTGGGTTTTTACTTGAAGCTGAAATCGTCGCTGTTCGAGCCGATTCGGCAGATGGACGTGGAAGCACGCCGACTGGAACTGGCGCAGCAAAACGGTCGAGTTGTCGCGGCACTCAACGCTGCCAAGGAAATTATCCTGCACCGGGTCGGCAATGGACGACCGGGTTCGAAAGTCAGCCGCTACCTCAAGCTGTACTTCCTCGCTCAGGACATCCACGAGCGCGCCAGTTCTTCGCACTACCCTTACAACGCGCTGGCCGAGGCGTTCTTTCACAGCGACGTGCTGTTCCGTTGCCAGCGTCTGCTACGCCAGCAAGGCAAAGCCTGCCGGGCGCTGGCGGAATCGATCCAGATGCGCCAGCCGTTCATCTATGACGCCAGCTTCGCCGAAGCGTTGAGCGACCTGCACGCCTCCATCGAACACTTGCGCATCCAGAGCAACCCGGCCTGGCGCGGTCTGTTGCGCTCTTTGCGGGCATTGGCCGCCAACCTCGGCACCCTCGACCGTTTGCTCAGCGACGCCAGCAACCCCGACGCCCTGGCCGACGCCACCGACAGCAGCCTGCTCGACCGCTCGCCGCGCAACCTCAAGGATGTATGGATTCGCTTGCGCACGCAGCTGACGCCGACCTCGCTGCTGTTCCGCCATGCACTGCGCCTGCCCCTGGCCTTGAGCATCGGCTACGGCATGGTGCACTTGATTCACCCCTCGCAAGGTTACTGGATCATCCTCACCACGCTGTTTGTCTGCCAGCCAAACTACGGCGCCACTCGACGCAAACTGGGCCAACGGATCATCGGCACCGCGATTGGCCTGACGGTGGCCTGGGCGCTGTTCGATCTGTTCCCCAATCCGCTGGTCCAGTCGTGCTTCGCGATCGCAGCCGGAGTGGTGTTCTTTATCAACCGAACCACGCGCTACACGTTGGCGACCGCCGCGATTACCTTGATGGTGCTGTTCTGCTTCAATCAGGTCGGTGATGGTTACGGGCTGTTCCTGCCGCGGCTGTTCGACACCTTGCTCGGCAGCTTGATCGCCGGGCTTGCGGTGTTCCTGTTCCTGCCGGACTGGCAGGGCCGACGCCTGAACAAAGTGCTGGCCAATACCCTGACCTGCAACAGCATTTACCTGCGCCAGATCATGCAGCAATACGCCGCCGGCAAAAGCGACGACCTGGCCTATCGCCTGGCCCGGCGCAATGCGCACAACGCTGATGCGGCATTGTCGACGACGCTGGCCAACATGCTCATGGAGCCAGGGCATTTCCGTAAGGAAGCGGATGTCGGGTTTCGCTTCCTGGTGCTGTCGCACACGTTGCTCAGCTACTTGTCGGGATTGGGTGCGCACCGTGAAACCCAGTTACCGACGGATGTTCGCGAGCATTTGATCGACGGCGCGGGCGTGAGCCTGGCGGCCAGCATCGACGAGATCGCCCAAGGGTTGGCGAGCAAACAGCCAATTGCGATTCAGAGCGATGCCGAAGAGGCGCTGGCCAATGAGTTGGAGCAAATGCCGGATGAGATCGATGAAGGGCAGCGGCTGGTACAGACGCAGTTGGCGTTGATCTGCCGGCAGTTGGGGCCGTTGCGGACGTTGGCGGCGCATCTGATCAAGGACACCAGTGAAGCCTGAGATCTGTAGTGACTGGGCGAGCCCCATTGCGAGCAGGCTCGCTCCCACAGATTCGGTGCAAATCCTGTGGGAGCGAGCCTGCTCGCGATAGGGCCATCAGCCACACCGAGGCTTACATCCCATGCTGCTTCATCAACCGCTCATAACTGCCATCAGCCTTCATCTCCGCAATCTCGCGATCGAAACCGGCGACGATCTGTTCATGCTGCGGATTTTTCAGGCTGACCAATATGTGCAAGCTGTTCTCGCTCAATGCCTTGGGCAGGAACTCCACGGCATTACGCACCTTGGATGATTCCCGAGCCAGGTAATAACGGGCGACGTATTCGTCTTCCAGCGTCAACTTGACCCGGTCTGCCGCGACCATGCGCACGGCCATGGCGAAGTTATGCACGGGGACTTTCTGCAACGACACGTCCTCATCGAATTCCGGTGAATAGGCATAACCGCGCACCACTGCAATCGGGTAAGTGTGCAATTGCTGCAAGTTGTTGTATTCGATGGGCGCGTCTTTACGCTTGAGAAAACGCACGCGGTTGAGCAGGTATTCGCCGGAAAACTGGCCCAGCTTGGTGCGCTCGTCGGTGTACCAGGCGTTGACCAGCACGTCGTAACGGCCTTCACCGACGCCGAGCAACGCTCGCGCCCAGGGCACCTGCTCGAAATCACTGGCGTAACCGGCCCGTGCCAGCGCAGTGCTGACAATGTCAGTGGCCAAGCCACCGTTGACCAGCGTGGCGTCGGTAAACGGTGGCCAGGCGTCGGCGACCAGACGCAGCTTCTCCGCTGCCGCGCTCTGTGTCAGCAACAGCAGCACGATCAAAGCAAACGCTCGATGCAATCGCGGCATGCTAGAAAATCCTTAGCGGGCGGGCTGCCCGACGCATTTTTCTGCCAAAACTCCAAGACACATGTATCAGCACCCAAGTACTCAACATTAGCTCATTGAAGCCACTGCACTGCGCTCAATCGCAGATTACACAAAGAAGACAGTGCCGCGAGAAATGAATGATGGCATTTTGGCCTTCGTCACAGATTGCTCCGTCATAAAGACATATATCGCCGGGACGCTTAGTATCCGAAGGACGTTGCTCAAGGAAAGTGAAGATGACAATCGATTGGGTCTGCAAACACCACAGCGATCTGGGGAAAGAGCAGCTGTACGCCATTCTCCAGTTGCGCGCAGAAGTGTTCGTCGTCGAACAGAAATGCGCTTATCAGGATGTCGATGGCCAGGATCTGGAAGGGGACACCTGCCATTTGATGGCGTGGGACGGGGATCGGCTGGTGGCCTATCTGCGCTTGCTCGACCCGGAAACGCAGGGCGGCGACGTAGTGATCGGGCGGGTGATTATTGCGCCTGGCGCCCGTGGCACCGGGCTGGGGCACGAGTTGATGGCCCAGGCGTTGAAGCAGGCCGCGAAACGCTGGCCCGAGGTGCCGATCTATCTTTCGGCCCAGGCGCATTTGCAGGGGTATTACGGGCGGTACGGGTTTGTGGTGTCGGGTGAGGAGTTTCTGGAGGATGACATTCCGCATATCGGGATGCGTCGCCCCTGAGTGGCTCTTCGCGGGCAAGCCCCGCTCCTACAGGGATTTCACCGCACCTGCAGGAGCGAGGCTTGCCCGCGAAGGCGTCATTGGCAACGCCACAAATCACGGGTATTCCAGCACCGCTTTAATCTGCCGCAGATTCCGCTCGATCCACCCCCGATCAATCGCCCCCCACTCGCGAATCCGATAGCGCCCCGCATGGTTGCGCGCGCCCTCTTCCTGCTCGAACTCGCAAATGATGTCCAGGTCCGCCAATGCGGCAATTGTGTCCTGCGCCGTGCGCCGGGGCATGCCGGTTGCTTCGGTCAGCGCCGGGACGCTGCTGGCCAACCCGCTGTCGATCAGGTAGGCCACGTACAACCGGCGATAAAAGCTGCTCTTGGTCTTGCTTACATCCATTCAAACACTCCCTTTACTGCATATCCCGCCACGTCAGGTACACCCGCAGATCAAATTCCACCTGGTGATACCCCGGCAACATGTGTTCGCAGAGCTTGTAGAACGCCTTGTTGTGATCCGACTCTTTAAAGTGCGCCAGCTCATGCACGACGATCATTTTCAGAAACTCGGAGGGTGCTTCCTTGAACAACGAGGCCACCCGGATTTCCTTCTTGGACTTGAGCTTGCCGCCCTGCACCCGCGAGATTGTCGTGTGCAGGCCAAGGGCGCGATGGGTCAGGTCGAGGCGGTTGTCGAACAGCACCTTGTCGATGGCCGGCGCGTTGCGCAGGTATTCCTGCTTGAGGTCCAGCGCAAAGGTGTACAGCGCCTTGTCGCTCTGCACCGCGTGTTTTTCCGGGTAGCGCTTGCTCAGGTAGTCGCCCAGCCGACCTTCGGTGATCAGCTGGCGCACCTGGTCCTGCAACGCAGCGGGATAGGCCTGGAGGTATTTCAACGCGGTCATCAGGGTCGGCAACACGAATCACGAAAAGGTCGCCAGTGTAGCGAATTCAGCGGATCAGCGCGCTCCAGTCAAACGGCGTCACAAAGTCGCCGGCATCCTCGGCCATCATCGGCCGCCCCACCAGAAAACCTTGCACGTACTGGCAGCCGTTGGCTTGCAGCCATTCATATTGCGCGATGGTTTCCACCCCTTCGGCAATCACCAGCATCCCGTATTGCTTGCACAGGTCGATCACATTGCGCACCAGCGCCGCGTCCCGTTCTGACGCCGGCAATCGGGCGATCAAATGCCGGTCAAACTTGAGCGTGTCCAGTTCCAGATCGCGCAGATGCGCCAGTGAGCACGGTCCGGAGCCGAAGTCATCCAGCGCCACCCGCACTCCAAGATTGCGCAGCAAGCGCAGGGTCTTGCGGGTTTCTTCGGGGTTTTGCATCAACGCTTCTTCCGTCACTTCGACTTCCAGATAACGCGGCTGCAAGCCGTGACGCTCCAGCACCTGGCGCAATTCAGTGACCAGGTTGGGCATGCCGAACTGGGTGCTGCTCAAACTGACGCCCAGCACCAGGTCTTCGGCAAACAAGGTTTCCCACGCTTTGCGCTGGCCGGCCCCGCGATGGTAAATCCAGCTGCCCAGACGACTGATCAGCCGCGCCTCTTCCAGCAACGGCAAAAACAGCCCCGGCGGCACGTCACCGACGCTCGGGTGCTGCCAACGCAGCAGCGCTTCGAAACCACGAATCTGCCCGCTGTCTATCGCCACCTGCGGCTGATACACGAGGTTGAAATCACGGTTCTCAATGGCGGTGCGCACGCTATCTTCGAGCATCAGCCGCGAGCGCGCCCGGCCATTCATGTCGTGATCGTAGAAACGGTATTGCTGACGGCCGGCCCGTTTGGCTTCGTACATGGCAATGTCCGACGCACGCAGCAAGCCGTCGAGGTTCGAACCGCAATCCGGGTACGTGGCGATGCCGATGCTGGCGCCCAAGGCGATATCCAGACCATCAATCTGCTGACAGATCGACACCCGCTCAATAAGTTTCTCGGCGATCTTCGCCGCTTGCTCCGGGAACTCCAGATCCAGCAGCGCCGTGAACTCATCGCCGCCCATGCGCGCCAGAATGTCAAAGGGCCGCAGACAGGCTTTCAATTGCTCCGACACCCAGCGCAGCACCCGGTCGCCGGCATCGTGGCCGAGGGAATCGTTGACGCGCTTGAAGCCGTCGAGGTCCAGGTACAGCAGCACCCAGGCGCTGTCGGACCGTTCACCCCGCAACAGCAGATTCTCCACAGTTTGGTAGAAACCGCGACGATTGAGCAGCCCGGTCAGCGGATCCGTCACCGCCTGGAATTCCAGTTGCTGATGCAGATGGCGCACCACCGACATATCCAGCACCGTCACCACCATCGCATGTTGTTCGCTAGGCAATGGCGCACAAGACAGGGCCACCGGCACTTGCTGGCCGGGCGCCGTTCGCAGCAACGCGTCGTGCAGGCGCAGGGTCTCGCCGCGCCGGTAACCGGTATAAAAGTCAGAGTCCGCCCAGACCGGGATGTGCGGCTTTTGCAGGAAATCCAGAAACTCTTTGCCTTGCAGGTCTTGCACCGTGGCATTGAGCAACCGGGACATCGCCGGGTTGGCAAAGCGGATCACACCGTCTTCACCCACCACCAGGATGCCTTCGGCGGCGTTGTCCAGCACCGAGGCATTAAACGCGCGAGCGACCTCCAGATCGTGGCTCAGGCGCTGCAAGGCACGGCGATTGCGTTGATGCTCGAGCAACGCCTGAACTTTGGGCTTGAGAATTTGCGGGTCGAACGGCTTGAACAGGTAATCCACCGCACCACTGGCATAGCCCTTGATCACGGCGTCCTGGGACTGTTCGTTAGCGGTCAGGAAAATAATCGGTGTGAGACGGGTTCGCTGACTGCCGCGCATCAGGCGCGCCACTTCAAAACCATCCATGCCCGGCATCTGCACATCCAGCAGCACCAGGTCGACATCGTGTTCGAGCAACAGACTGAGCGCTTCGAAACCGGAAGCTGCGGTAATGACCTGCCAATCCTGGCGCTGGAGCAACGCGCGCAAGCTGATCAGGTTTTCAGGGTAATCATCGACGATTAAAAGGATCGAGCTGCCTTCAGCTGGCGTGGGGTGCGCGCATTCCATGCTGCTTCTCTTATTTCGGGGCGTCAGGCCAGTCTCTCGTGAAAACCGGCCAAATACTGAGCCTTCACTCTAGACCGGGATCCGCAAAAGCAGAAGCTGCCAGTGCGCCATCATTTAACCATCACGTACATTTGCCGACTAACGGTCGCTTCTACAGCCCCCTGAAACCGGGGAAGATGGCCTTTTGACAGGATTTTGACGCCATCCATCTGTCATTTTCGCATTAACAAATTGAACTTCTACGCTTATAAGGATGGCCCCCAAGGCGCGCGCCAGAGCTTCTGGCACGGGCGTGCAGCAAAAAAATCGTGGAAGCTTTTGACTATGATCGATCTCGCAACCTGGAACCTTAGCGTTCCTGTCGGCAGTCCGCCGTACACCGTTGACACCCCCAAACTGGTGAACGGCTTCAAGGATCAATACTTCCACTCCGACACCGGCACCCTGTTTTTCTGGTCCCCGGTCACCGGCTCCAAAACTGCAAATGCAAAATACCCCCGCACCGAACTGCGCGAAACCTACAGCAACGGCACCCTGAAAAACTGGCTCTACCCGGACGCCGACAACTCCCTGCGCGCCACCCTCGCAGTCAACCAGGTACCGAGCACGGGCAAAATCGTCATCGGCCAGATCCACGCCTATGAAAGCCAGAAACCCATGGTGAAGCTCGAGTATCAGTACAAGACCAGCACGCAATCGGGCAACATCGTCGCCAAGGTGCGCATGCGCCCGGATGACGACGAAGGCCGGATCATCACCATCGCCACCGGGGTGAAACTTGACCGGGAGTTCTCCTACCTCATCCACCTGAGCCCGGGCGGCGCGCTGGGCATCAGTGCGGCGGGGTATCAGTGGGACACCGACATCAGCAAGACCTGGCGCGACAAGCCGCTGTATTTCAAGGCCGGGGTCTATGTGCAAGACCACACCGGGTACACCAGCGAAGGTGGGAAAGTGACGTTCAGCAAGTTGGATATTGATCACGATAAGTAAGAACACCTCTGCCCCTGTAGCAGTTGTCGAGCAACGCGAGGCTGCGTTCGAGGATGAAGTCCTCTCAATCTCGACAGCTGCTACATCGTCCGAAAAACGCGTAGGACGCCTCTGACTGTGGCGAGGGAGCTTGCTCCCGCTGGGCTACGAAGTAGCCCCAAATCCTGCCACCTGATTCCCACAGACACACCACGCCACCGATTCACGGCGCCCACGTCGCCGAATGGGAACGAGTGCCCTTGCCACAATGACCGCATACACGTCCTACAGCCCGGTTGCGGCTACCCGAATCGCTGTCTTCTAAAGTTGGCCTGTCGCTGACATCGTTAGCGATAGGGTTTCGCAGCCCTGACGATACGTGTAGTAACCTAGCGCCTCGAAAAAAGGGGCACGTAAACGCTCGACCTCCTTTGTTATGGTGGCTGTGTGTGGGAGACCTTCGGGTCTGCCGGGTTCCTCGTATCCTCGGTCTGCGAACCCGCACACAGCTACCACCTAATTCGTTTCGCAGCGAAAGGCAGTAGCTCTTCTTTTAGATTCGAGGAGCTTTACTTATGACAATGAACAACCGCCCCGCCGCTTCACCCCCATGTCCCAAATCGCCACCGACTACCCCGTCCTGCTCATCGACAACGACGCCCCATTACGCGAACTCCACAACTGCGTCAGCGAACGCCTCAACGTCGTCCTCAAATATTTGAATCTGATGGCGTGCACCAGCCTGCCGGACTATGCGGAGCACGACATCAACACCGTCACCAACATTGCCCGGATCATGGTTCAGGACGTCGCCGACGTTTTTGGAGTCATTGAACAGCGCGGATTTGATACACCTAAGCAGCAGTAAAAATCAGGCAATAAAAACCCGCATCACTGCGGGTTTTTACTTAAATCAAGATAAAAATCATGGCGAACCGAAATACTACAGCCGGCCCGCAGCGCGCCCTGACTTTCATCTCGCTCTTGCTGTTATCTGCGGAACACGCAGGTCCTTTATAGTTTTTACTAAAATCTCTTTATCATGATCAGTGCCAACCAACGTCAACTTCAGCTTATTATCTTCAGACGAAACAAAAAGACCTGACACTGTGGCGCCATCATCCAGAGTCACATCAATCCGCTCCCCGCCATTCAGCGAACTCAATCGAGCCGAAATAGAAAGTTGAGTATTACTCCCGCCAAATTTACTATTTTCCATGACCCTGCTCTCCTTCAATAATAGTAAAAAGAAACCAAGAAAGGGGACAGATTTATTTAACACTTCCCTTCCTTTTCTCTCGGTTACGCATTAAACAATAGGCGGCAGCCAGCATTAAATCACCTGTAATAAATGACAGTTTTTTATACATTTTTGCGATAACGGAGTTAACTAAAAAGCAAGCGACAACTCGAAGCAAACAAAGGGGACAGATTTATTTAATCGATTATCTGCTGCTATGCTTCACCCATCACTACAAGGACGTAGGAGGCTATATGCCCAGAATGGGACGAGTTGTTTTACCCAATTATCCGCATCATGTCGTGCAACGAGGCCACAACAGGCAGGTCGTGTTCGCCGAGCCAGGCGACTTCCAGCGCTACCTCGAAGATCTGCGAGAGCTCAAAACGCTATACGACGTTAAAGTCTATGCCTTCTGCTTGATGACCAATCATGTCCATCTACTACTCGCACCAGGTAACTCCGTTGCGAGTCTCGGACAATTGATGAGAGGCCTGGCAGGCCGCATGACGCGCTATCGCAACAAGCTGGAAGGACGCTCCGGAACCTTGTGGGAGAGCCGATACAAATCCAGCGTGGTTCAGACCGACACCTATTTGCTGGCTTGTAGTCGATACATCGAGCTAAATCCGGTGCGAGCGCAAATGGTTCAGCATGCACAGGATTACCCTTGGTCGAGCTTGCACCTACGCCTCAACGAATCGGCTGAAAATCATTGGCTGGATGAAGATCTCTATTTCACCGAACTCGGTAAAACTAAAAATGAACGCCTTGCTCGCTATACCTCATTTATGGAACAGGCGATCCCATCTGCGGAGTTACAGCTGATTAGAGGTGCCCTTCAGCGTGGACAATTGACGGGTAATCCTCGATTCACAGATGAGATTGAAAAAATCACTGGATTGCGAATATCTCATCGAGCGCGAGGCAGGCCTGCGAAGCGACTCGAATAGAAGCATTAGGGGGCGATTAAATAAATCCGTCCCCTTGTCCCCTTTTCGGTTGAATCTCACATCGAGTGCAAGGCAGACCTGCAAAACGACTCGAACAGAAGAACGCCGGGGACGATTATTAAATAAATCTGTCCCCTTTAAGTTTTCCGAGCAAACAGGCGTGTCTGTTCGGCGGTGTACGCCGAGCCGTTGTCGCTTAGCCATTGCACCGGCGTAGCGGGCAGTTGATCACCAAAGCGCTTCTCCACGCTTTCCAGCATCAAGTCGCGGATATCATCGCCGCTGTACCCGGTCGGGCTCGCGACCCAGCCGATGGCTTCGCGATCACAGCAATCGAGGGCGAAGGTCACGCTCAGTTTGGCGCCGTCCTCGCAACGGAACTCAAAGCCGTCCGAGCACCAACGCGTATCGCTGGTTTGCACCGCAATACGGCCTTCGTGCCGACGCGGCACGCCGGGCTGTTTGATCCGGCGTTCAAGCAAAAGGTTGTGGTCACGCATCACCCGGTAAACCCGTTTCACGTTGACCGCCGGCAGCGACCGCTTTTCACGTGCACGACGCAGCAGTCCCCAGACGCGACGGTATCCATAGCTGGGCAGTTCGCTGACCTCTTGCTGGATTTCAGCGACCAGCTCTACATCGTTCACAGGCCTGCTTCGCCGCACTTTGGGCGATACCGATTGCTTGATTCGAACCGTTAATTGCGAGCGCGCCACACCGAGACATTCGCTGACCAGCTTCACTGGTCGTCCCCCGGCAACAAGGGTGAGTGCGCAATCCATTTTCGCGACCGGGCGATCTCCACGGCCTCTTTGAGGATTTCGGCTTCCATCGTTTTCTTGCCCAGCATCCGTTGCAGTTCACGGATCTGCTTGAGCGCATCGCTCAGCTCCGAGGCAGGCACCACGGCTTCGCCAGCACTGACCGCCGACAGGCTGCCGTCCTGATACAGCTTGCGCCACAAGAACAACTGATTGGCATTGATGCCGTTGCGCCGAGCGACGACCGACACACTTTGTCCTGGCTCAAGGCTCTCGCGAACCATGGCCAGCTTTTGCTCTGGACTCCAGCGGCGCCGCCGCTCCTGGCCCAAAAGCTCCCCACTCTTGTCGTTGCTATTAGTCATAAACATAACCGTTTGCCCATCCCTTATCGTAAGGGGAAACGGTGTCCTGTCTTTCATGGGGCTCGTTCAAAAACGAAGACCTCAAGCCTACCCCTTGCTGACCAAATCACGTCGGTCAGCAAGGGCGGATGTCAGGAAAAATGGGCACGCTAAACATGTTTAGTAAGTGCCCTTCAACACAGCCTCACTTTTCCTCTACCGGAAAGGCAGTTTCTTATTCCTGCAGCTCCCCCATACTCACGTAAACATTGCGACGAAAAAACGACAAGCGGTAGCGTTTTTGCTCAATTAAAGGGGGCTACCTGTCAGGTTTGACAGTAGCGGTGCATTTGGGAAAGGAGTTTCATAACTTTGCATTACCAAATTTACCGACGTGTAATAGCATGGAGAGAAAAAATGGCAACGGAAATCGTGACAACAACATTCCACGGGGTCGTTAAGTCCAGGACTGAGCCTCCTTCCGAGCCTTACTCAGGCCGCGGCTATGTCCCTCCCAAAGAATACACCTACATCGTTACCATTGAAGGCACGTGTAAAGACGCTAGTGTTACATCCGCAAATTACGCTGAAGTGGGAGACAAAGTTTCATTTACGGAAACCACTGGCGCTAAGGGGACTCTGGTGGCTGGGTTTGTAAGATCTTGATGAAAAAACACTAACCATGTCATAGAAGCCAAGCAGCATCGCGATTCGCCCGATACCGGCGAATGACATTTTACGGACCTGGACTTGGCCGGTACATGATGTTGGGGCTTCCAGATCATCCCCCTGGAGAATCGTCAGTTAACCGGGGATTGGATAATCTCAATTCACCGCAATAGCCATAAGTAACGTGAAACCCGCCCTTTCTTTTATGGGTATGGCGGGTTTTATCGTTTCCATCCCCCCTCCTCGCAATTAACTTCTTAGTACACAGAAAATAACGAATACGTGTTCAAACACCCAAGGAATCAATCACTTTGACTGGCGAACCCGACGTTAGCTGCGAGTACAATGTATGTGCCTGGGCTCCAATCTTGCAGACCATGCTTGCGTAACCACATCAGAACAGTCGTTTTGCCTTGAATCCCGTAGCACTCCTGAGCCTCTTTATAACTCAGCTCGCCTTTTTCGAACTTGTCGACGACCGACAATTTAAAATCAACGTGTAGTCTCGCTGACTACGCCTTTTCCTGCTTCCATTACGCCCTCCTAAAAATAGATCAGAAGGTATAAACCTTATTCAGGACGGGACACGGGCATAACAAAGGGGACAAAAAAAGGGGGACGACTATTAGACCGCCCCTTTTTATCCGTCACTCATCCACAAAAAACCGACACCCCTATAGCAAAAAGATATTAAAGACTGTCATTTATTACAGGTGACTGCGCCTACTCACAAAACTAAACTTATTTACGCAACACAAAGACAAGAACAGGGCACATAAATAAATCCGTCCCTTTTTCTTTGTTTTCTTTTAGTTTAGAAACTTCAATTAAAACATACGGAGATGTTAAACATGCCACAGACACCAGTATTCGCAAGCGCTAACGGTGCTTCGGGGCTTGGCTCAAGTCCTCGATTTTTCGGCAGCGCAGACCCCAACTACAGCGTTGAGATTGCTATTGCTAATGTTGGCACTGTACTCGGAAGAGGCGTTACCAACCCAAACGGACAATGGGCTGTCGACTTAACCGTCACACCGGGCGTATGGTATACAATTCAAGCTCGGAGCTACGTAACTCCGTCAGACCCCAACTCATATTCAGCCTGGAGTTCACCTATAACTTTCGCCGGCTAATCGCATTACTCGTTTAAGCGCTAAAAAAAACCCGCATCGCTGCGGGTTTTTTATTAACATTTTCAGACCTAGTTAACCTTAGCGTTCAACTCACCCTTCAAATACCGCTGGTACATCGCTTCCAACGAGATCGGCTTGATCTTCGAAGCGTTGCCAGCGGTACCGAATGCTTCGTAACGAGCGATACAAACGTCGCGCATCGCAGTCACAGTCGCGCCAAAGAACTTACGCGGATCAAACTCGCTAGGATTGGTAGCCATCAAACGACGCATCGCACCCGTCGAAGCCAGACGCAAGTCAGTATCAATGTTGACCTTACGCACACCGTACTTGATGCCTTCAACAATCTCTTCAACCGGCACGCCGTAGGTTTCTTTGATGTCGCCGCCGTACTGGTTGATGATCGCCAGCCACTCTTGCGGAACCGAAGAAGAACCGTGCATGACCAGGTGGGTGTTCGGGATGCGCTTGTGGATTTCCTTGATGCGGTCGATGGCCAGCACGTCGCCGGTAGGTGGCTTGGTGAATTTGTACGCGCCGTGGCTGGTGCCGATGGCGATGGCCAGGGCGTCGACCTGGGTGCGCTTGACGAAGTCAGCGGCTTCTTCCGGGTCGGTCAGCATCTGGCTGTGATCCAGAACGCCTTCGGCGCCGATACCGTCTTCTTCACCGGCCATGCCGGTTTCCAGCGAACCCAGGCAGCCCAGCTCGCCTTCTACCGAGACGCCGCAGGCGTGAGCCATGGCCACGGTTTGTTGGGTGACACGGACGTTGTAGTCGTAGTCGGTCGGGGTCTTGCCGTCTTCGCCCAGGGAACCGTCCATCATTACCGAGCTGAAGCCCAGCTGGATGGAGCGCTGGCAAACGTCAGGGCTGGTGCCGTGGTCCTGGTGCATGCACACCGGGATGTGCGGGAATTCTTCGATGGCGGCCAGGATCAGGTGACGCAGGAACGGTGCGCCGGCGTATTTGCGAGCACCGGCCGAGGCCTGGACGATCACCGGGGAGTCAGTCTTGTCAGCGGCTTCCATGATGGCGCGCATCTGCTCAAGGTTGTTGACGTTGAAGGCTGGAACGCCGTAGCCGAACTCGGCTGCGTGGTCCAGCATCTGGCGCATGCTGATAAGTGCCATTGTGTGTGTTTCTCCCGGTTTGGGTCGTTAATCGTGCCAGCCTGCCGGAGCGGCGGCGGCTATTCAAGTTATTGCAGATCGGGGGTTGGCCCGGGCTGCGAATTCGGTGTTGCCTGAATCTCTACAAGCCATCGAATTCCCGTAGGAGCGAAGCTTGCTCGCGAAAGCGGTTTAACTGGCACCCCATGTGTTGAATGTGATGACGTCTTCGCGAGCAAGCTTCGCTCCTACAGGTTTCTCACAGGCCTTCAATTACTGCGCTTTACAACCGCGGCCAATCAAATCATTGGTGGCGACCCAGTACACCAGGCCTTCCTCACCTTTTACGTGAAACGCCAGCATGTCGTTGCTGTACAGCGAACCTTCGGCGCCCGGTTCAAGCTTCAAGCGGTAGACCTGATCGGCCCCGCCGAGGCGCACGTCGACTTCCTTGCGGCTGTCGTCGGTGTAGCGCCAGAGCACTTTGGCCTGGCTGTCGCAGGTCCAGGTGGTCCAGTTGTCCGTCGATTCGGCAGGCTTGAACAGGTTGAAATTCGAGCAACCGGCCAGCAATGCCAACGCCGTAACGGCGATAAAACCTTTCATCCATGTTCCTCGACTGACGGCGCACGCCGCCAGCCCTGAGTAAAGTGTCTGACCCGTCAAGGGCAACCATGTTCCTTGGCCGGGGTCTGGGTCTCGTATTTCTCCAGGCCATCAGGCCCGGAACGCTTGTTGATCACAGGATTGGTTTCCGCTTGCCAGTCGGCCTGGTAGCAGCCTTTTTCCACTGACTGCGGCGCAGGTTCCGGCTTGGCTTTCGGGTTACTCCCGCAAGCCACCAGCATACCCGCGGCGATCAACAGCGCTAATGGCTTGACCATGAGAACACTCCTTTGCGTGGCCAAATGAATGACCTCAGCCCTTGGCCCGGCTTTCCAGGACTTCAACGGCAGGCAAGACCTTGCCTTCCACGAACTCGAGGAACGCGCCGCCGCCGGTAGAAATGTAGGAGATCTGGTCGGCAACGCCATATTTATCGATGGCAGCCAGGGTGTCGCCGCCGCCAGCGATGGAGAACGCCGAGCTTTCCGCGATGGCCTGGGCCAGCACTTTGGTGCCGTTACCGAACTGGTCAAATTCGAACACGCCCACCGGACCGTTCCACAGGATGGTCTTGGACGACTTCAGCAGCTCGGCGAAATTCGCCGCGGTCTGCGGGCCGATGTCCAGGATCATGTCGTCGGCGGCTACGTCAGCAATCAGCTTGACGGTGGCGGTCGCGCTTTCAGCGAATTCCTTGGCCACCACGACATCGACCGGCAGCGGCACGCTGACCTTGGCGGCGATGGCGCGAGCGGTGTCCAGCAGGTCCGGCTCGTACAGCGACTTGCCGACCGGGTGACCGGCAGCGGCCAGGAAGGTGTTGGCGATACCGCCGCCGACAATCAGCTGGTTGCAGATCTGGCTCAGGCTGTTCAGGACGTCGAGTTTGGTCGAGACCTTGGAACCGGCAACGATAGCAGCCATCGGCTGGGCCGGGGCGCCAAGGGCTTTGCCCAGTGCGTCCAGCTCAGCTGCCAGCAGCGGGCCAGCGGCGGCGACTTTGGCGAACTTGGCCACGCCATGGGTCGAACCCTCGGCGCGGTGAGCGGTGCCGAAGGCGTCCATCACGAACACATCGCACAGGGCGGCGTATTGCTGGGCCAGTTCGTCAGCGTTCTTTTTCTCGCCTTTGTTGAAGCGCACGTTTTCGAACAGCACGATGTCGCCCGCTTTCACGTCAACGCCGCCCAGGTAATCGGCGACCAGCGGCACTTCGCGGCCCAAGGCCTTGGTCAGGTAGTCAGCGACTGGCTTGAGGCTGTTCTCGGCTGAGAATTCGCCTTCGGTCGGACGACCCAGGTGCGAGCAGACCATCACGGCCGCGCCTTTTTCCAGGGCCAGCTTGATGGTCGGCAGCGAAGCCAGGATTCGCGCATCGCTGGTGACAACACCGTCCTTGACTGGGACGTTGAGGTCTTCGCGGATCAGTACGCGCTTACCTTGCAGATCGAGGTCGGTCATCTTCAACACGGTCATGGGTCGCAATTCCTGGGTTACTGTTTTTTGGAAATAGCTGTTTGCAGATAGTGTTCTGCAACGTCCAGCATTCGGTTGGCAAAACCCCATTCGTTGTCGAACCAGGCCAGGATGTTCACCAGCCGTGGGCCGGAAACTCGGGTCTGACTGGCATCGACGATGGCCGAATGTGGGTCATGGTTGAAATCACAGCTTGCATGGGGAAGCTCGGTGTAGGCCAGAAGGCCTTTGAGCGGGCCGCTGGTGGCAGCCTCGCGCAGAATCCGGTTGACCTCGGTGGCGTCGGTGTCGCTGACGGTCTGCATCGTTATGTCGAGGCAAGACACGTTAACCGTCGGCACCCGCACGGCTTTGGCCTGAATTCGCCCGGCAAGTTCCGGCAGCAGGCGTTCGATGCCACGTGCCAGACCAGTGGACACCGGAATCACCGACTGGAACGCCGAACGCGTGCGGCGCAGGTCTTCGTGATGATAGGCGTCGATGACCGGCTGATCGTTCATTGCCGAGTGAATGGTGGTGATCGACACGTATTCCAGACCAATGGCCTGATCCAGCAGACGCAACAGCGGAACGCCGCAGTTGGTGGTGCAGGACGCGTTGGACACCAGCAGCTCATCGCCGGTCAGGCAATCCTGGTTTACGCCGTAGACGATGGTGGCGTCGACATCCGCCTCACTGGCCATCGGCTGGGAAAACAGCACGCGGGGTGCGCCGGCGTCGAGGAAACGCTGGCCATCGGCACGCGTGTGGTAAGCGCCGGAGCACTCCAGCACCAGATCGACGCCCAGGGACGCCCAATCGATGCCTTCGGGGGTGGCACTGCGCAGGACTTTCACGCAGTCACCATTAATATGCAGACAATCGCCCTCTACTCGCACTTCGCCGGGAAAGCGCCCGTGAGTGGAGTCGAAGCGTGTCAGGTATTCGATGCTGGCCATGTCAGCCAGATCGTTGATCGCAACAATTTCAAACCCGGCCGCCGAGCCTCGCTCAAACAACGCACGCAAGACGCAACGACCAATCCGGCCGTAGCCGTTGAGTGCAACTTTGTAAGGACGCGGTTGAGGCATGGGGTTCTCGATGACGCTTGGGAATGAGGTTGCCTGGACTGCCGCCTCCGCGGGCAAGCCTCGCTCCTACAGGTCTTCGGTTGTCTTGAAAACAACGCGATCCCTTGTAGGAGCGAGGCTTGCCCGCGAAGACTTCAGCCCCGATAACGCTACTTCTGGATCAGTCTTCCAGCAGCTCTTCAGCCTGACCCAGGATGTTTTCCAGGGTAAAGCCGAACTCTTCGAACAAGGCAGGCGCAGGCGCCGACTCGCCGTAGGTGGTCATGCCGATCACGCGGCCTTCCAGGCCCACGTACTTGTACCAGTAGTCCGCGTGCGCGGCTTCGATGGCGATACGGGCGCTGACTTGCAACGGCAGAACCGCTTGCTTGTAGCCGGCGTCCTGGGCATCGAACACGCTGGTGCACGGCATCGAAACAACACGCACCTTGCGACCTTGCTCGGTCAGCTTGTCGTAGGCCTGAACCGCCAGACCGACTTCCGAACCGGTGGAGATCAGGATCAGCTCAGGCTCGCCTGCACAGTCCTTCAACACGTAACCGCCACGGGCGATATCCGCGATCTGCAGCGCGCTGCGTTCCTGATGCTGCAGGTTCTGACGCGAGAAGATCAGCGCCGAAGGGCCGTCCTTGCGCTCGATGGCCTGTTTCCAGCAAACGGCCGATTCAACGGCATCGGCTGGACGCCAGGTGTCGAGGTTCGGTGTGCTGCGCAGGCTGGTCAGTTGCTCGATCGGCTGGTGAGTCGGGCCGTCTTCGCCCAGACCGATGGAGTCGTGGGTGTAGACGAACACCACGCGCTTCTTCATCAGCGAAGCCATGCGCACGGCGTTGCGGGCGTATTCCATGAACATCAGGAAGGTGGCGCCGTAAGGCACCAGACCGCCGTGCAGGGCCACGCCGTTCATGATCGCGCTCATGCCGAATTCGCGAACGCCGTAGTACATGTAATTGCCGCTGGCGTCTTCAGCCGAAACACCTTTGCAACCTTTCCACAGGGTCAGGTTGGAACCGGCCAGGTCAGCGGAGCCGCCGAGCAGTTCAGGCAACAGCGGGCCGTAGGCATTCAGTGCGTTCTGGCTGGCTTTACGGCTGGCGATGGTCTCGCCCTTGGCCGCAACTTCAGCGATGTAAGCCGAGGCTTTTTCCGCGAAGTCTTCTGGCAGATCGCCGCCCAGGCGACGGACCAGTTCGTTGGCCAGCTCAGGGAAAGCCGCAGAGTAGGCAGCGAAACGCTGATCCCACTCGGCTTCGGCCGCGCGGCCAGCTTCCTTGGCGTCCCACTCGGCATAGATGTCAGCCGGGATTTCGAACGGGCCGTGGTTCCATTTCAGCGCGGCACGGGTCAAGGCGATTTCCGCGTCACCCAATGGGGCGCCGTGGCAGTCTTCTTTACCTTGCTTGTTCGGCGAACCGAAACCGATGGTGGTCTTGCAGCAGATCAGGGTTGGCTGATCGCTTTTACGCGCGGTTTCGATCGCGGTCTTGATCTCTTCCGGGTCATGACCGTCGACGTTGCGGATCACCTGCCAGTTGTAGGCTTCGAAACGCTTAGGCGTGTCGTCGGTGAACCAGCCTTCGACTTCGCCATCGATGGAGATGCCGTTGTCGTCGTAGAAAGCGATCAGCTTGCCCAGGCCCAATGTACCGGCCAGGGAGCCAACTTCGTGGGAAATGCCTTCCATCATGCAGCCATCACCCAGGAACACGTAGGTGTGGTGATCGACAACATTGTGGCCAGGACGGTTGAACTGCGCCGCCAGGACTTTTTCAGCCAGGGCGAAACCGACGGCGTTGGCCAAGCCTTGGCCCAGAGGACCGGTGGTGGTTTCAACGCCCGGGGTGTAGCCGAATTCCGGGTGACCCGGGGTGCGGCTGTGCAGTTGGCGGAAATTTTTCAGGTCATCGATCGACAGGTCGTAGCCGGTCAGGTGCAGCAGCGAGTAGATCAACATCGAGCCGTGACCGTTGGACAGCACGAAGCGGTCACGGTCGGCGAACGATGGATTGCTCGGGTTGTGCTTCAGGTAGTCACGCCAAAGTACTTCGGCGATATCCGCCATACCCATCGGGGCACCGGGATGGCCGCTGTTGGCTTTTTGCACGGCATCCATGCTGAGGGCACGAATGGCGTTGGCACGCTCACGACGGCTGGGCATCGCTGTTCTCCTGCGGGTTCTGTATCGAGAGTGAATAAAACGAAACGGAAAAAAGGCGAGCATTTTCCCTCACCCACCCGCCTCGGGGCAATGACAGATAGTCATCTGGAGGCGTTTTTCCAATTGTTAACAGCGGTTTCGACTGATGAAACCTTTCTGCAGTTCGTTTGTTGACTGAACCTAACGTCTGGAAGTGCCATCTATCGACCAATATCAAAACTTTTTGATATTGCCCTTGCGGTGATTTCTGAGCGTCACTAGACTGCTGGCCTTATGAATTTACGCGTGCCTTCCATTCAACATGACGATTGCGATGAGCTGGCGGCCCTGTGCAAGGCCGGCGGTGATCCTCTGCGGCTGAATGTATTGCGTGCGCTGGCCAACGATTCGTTTGGCGTACTGGAACTGGCGCAGATCTTCGGTATCGGTCAGTCCGGCATGAGCCACCACCTCAAGGTCCTGGCCCAGGCCGACCTGGTGGCGACCCGCCGTGAAGGCAACGCGATTTTCTACCGTCGCGCCCTGCCCCACACCGACCTGCTGGGCGGCAAGCTGCACGCCGCCTTGCTCGAAGAAGTGGACAACCTGACGTTGCCGGCCGATGTGCAGTCGCGGATCGCTCAGGTCCATGGACAACGAGCGGCGGCCAGCCAGGACTTTTTCTCACGGGTGGCGGAGAAGTTTCGTGCCCAGCAAGACTTGATCGCCGGCCTGCCGCAATACCGCGAAAGCGTGGTGGCGCTGCTTGACAAGCTGAGTTTCAGAGACGGCGCGACGGCCATTGAAGTCGGCCCCGGCGACGGTGAGTTTCTGCCGGAACTGGCGCGCCGCTTCACCGAGGTCACGGCGCTGGACAACAGCCCGGCGATGCTCGAACTGGCGCGCCAGGTCTGCGAACGTGAAACGCTGGCTAACGTCAGCCTGCAACTGGCCGATGCATTGAATGGCGTGAGCCTCAAGGCCGATTGCGTTGTACTGAACATGGTGCTGCACCATTTCGCCGCGCCGGCCGAAGCACTCAAGCACATGGCCGACTTGCTGCAACCGGGCGGTAGCCTGCTCGTGACAGAGTTATGTAGCCACAACCAGAGTTGGGCCAGGGAGGCCTGCGGTGATCTGTGGTTGGGGTTTGAACAGGACGATTTGGCCCGTTGGGCCACCGCTGCGGGACTCGTTCCCGGGGAAAGCCTCTATGTAGGCTTACGTAATGGTTTCCAGATCCAGGTCCGCCATTTTCAGCGACCGGCTGGCGACACTCACCATCGGTAAATTCAGGAAAAAATCGAGATGAGCGAATACTCCCTCTTCACCTCCGAGTCCGTGTCCGAAGGGCACCCGGACAAAATCGCCGACCAGATTTCCGATGCGGTGCTGGACGCCATCATTGCTGAAGACAAGTTCGCCCGCGTAGCGTGCGAAACCCTGGTTAAAACCGGCGTGGCAATCATCGCAGGTGAAGTCACCACGTCGGCCTGGGTCGACCTGGAAGAGATCGTGCGTAACGTCATTCTGGACATCGGCTACAACAGCTCCGATGTCGGCTTCGACGGTGCCACTTGCGGCGTGATGAACATCATCGGCAAGCAGTCCCCTGACATTAACCAGGGTGTCGACCGTGCCAAGCCTGAAGATCAGGGCGCTGGCGACCAGGGCCTGATGTTCGGCTACGCCAGCAACGAAACCGACGTGCTGATGCCAGCACCGATCACTTTCTCGCACCAGCTTGTGCAGCGCCAGGCCGAAGCCCGTAAATCCGGCCTGCTGCCTTGGCTGCGCCCGGACGCCAAGTCGCAAGTGACTTGCCGTTACGAAGGCGGCAAGGTCGTCGGTATCGACGCCGTTGTACTGTCGACCCAGCACAACCCTGAAGTGTCGTACAAAGACCTGCGCGAAGGCGTGATGGAGCTGATCGTCAAGCACGTGTTGCCTGCCGAACTGCTGACCAAAGACACCCAGTTCCACATCAACCCGACTGGCCAGTTCATCATCGGTGGCCCGGTGGGTGACTGCGGCCTGACCGGTCGCAAGATCATCGTCGACAGCTACGGCGGCATGGCCCGTCACGGCGGCGGCGCGTTCTCCGGCAAGGATCCATCGAAGGTTGACCGTTCGGCAGCCTACGCCGGTCGTTACGTGGCCAAGAACATCGTTGCGGCCGGCCTGGCCGAGCGTTGCGAGATTCAGGTTTCCTACGCGATCGGTGTTGCCCAGCCGACTTCGATCTCGTTGAACACCTTCGGCACCGGCAAGATCAGCGACGACAAGATCGTCAAACTGGTCCGCGAAATCTTCGACCTGCGTCCATACGCGATCACCACCATGCTCGACCTGCTGCACCCGATGTACCAGGAAACCGCTGCGTACGGCCACTTCGGTCGCACCCCGGCAACCAAGACTGTGGGCGAAGACACCTTCACCACGTTCACCTGGGAAAAGACCGACCGCGCCGACGACCTGCGTACTGCAGCCGGCCTGTAAGACTTTCCTGGCGGTACCAAAAGCCCCGCACGGTTCGCCGTGCGGGGCTTTTTATTGGTTTCGCTTTACACCGGATCGCCCCCATCGCGAGCAGGCTCGCTCCCACATTAGTCCTGTCATGCGCCAGCTTTGCCCTCACTGAAGATCCAGCCCGGAAACACCAGGCAAAACACCCACTCCTTCCTAAAAAAAATACTGACTAACCTTCAAGCATCCCCCCTGAGCAAGGACGCTCACGATGCTTCTGCGCCTGTTTTCCGCTTTGTTCCTGACCCTGCTTTGCCTGAGTTCGAACGCTGCCGACTGCCCCGACTGGTCACCCGCCCGCGCCCTGGACGAAATCACTGCCCTGCAAAAACAGATCGATTTCTGGGACGACAACTATCACCGCCACGGACGCTCGCTGGTCGCCGATGAAATCTATGATCAATCCCGCGCGCGATTGAGCGAATGGCGTGAGTGCTTTGATTTGAGTCTGGCGCCCGACCCCTTGCGCACGGCGGGCGGCAAGATGGCCCACCCCATCGCTCACACCGGCCTGGAAAAACTGCGTGATGGCGGAGCAGTCGAGCATTGGCTACGCGAGCGCAATGACATCTGGATACAACCCAAGGTCGACGGCGTGGCCGTGACGCTGATCTATCGCAACGGCTCGCTGCATCAGGCGATCAGCCGCGGTGAC
The DNA here is from genome assembly GCF_031766055.1 of Pseudomonas sp. SG20052. NCBI lineage: Bacteria > Pseudomonadati > Pseudomonadota > Gammaproteobacteria > Pseudomonadales > Pseudomonadaceae > Pseudomonas > Pseudomonas sp. SG20052. Next base: position 6,302,756 of record NZ_CP134498.1, read on the forward strand.
GGCGTCAATGGCCAGGACTGGACCGCCTCGGCCCGACAGATTGCGGCCATTCCCCGGCATCTGCCGCAACCATTGGATGTGCTGGTGCAAGGCGAACTCTACTGGCGCCTGACCGACCATGTGCAAGCCAAGGCAGGCAGCCTCAACGCCCGCTCCACGGTGGCCGGGTTGATGGCCCGCAAAGAGCTGACCGCCGAGCAGGCAGGTGGTATCGGGTTGTTTGTCTGGGATTGGCCGCAAGGCCCGGCAAGCCTGCCGGCGCGCGTGGCGGCTCTCGATGAAATGGGTTTTCCGGGCACGGCGCCCTACAGTCAGCCGATCAAGGTGTTCGCCGACGCTGAACGATGGCGCGATCACTGGTATCGCACGCCACTGCCCTTCGCCAGTGACGGCGTCGTTTTGCGTCAGAGCCAGCGACCACCGGCAGAACGCTGGCAGGCGCGCCCCTCCTTCTGGAGCGTTGCCTGGAAGTATCCGTTCGCCCAGGCACTGGCCGAAGTGCGCAAGGTCCACTTCAAGATTGGTCGCACGGGGCGGATTACTCCGGTGCTGGACCTGACGCCGGTGAAGCTGGATGACCGACAGATCAAACGGGTAAGCGTCAGCTCCCTGCGACGCTGGGAAGAGCTGGATGTCCGCCCTGGGGATCAGGTGTCCATCAGCCTGGCGGGACTGACCATTCCAAGGCTCGATGGCGTCGTGCTGCGCAGTACCGAACGCACTGAATTAAACGTGCCATCGGCAGCAGACTTTCACCATTTGAGTTGCTGGCAACCGACATCAGGCTGCGAGAGCCAATTCCTCGCGCGCCTGACCTGGCTCAGCGGCAAGCAAGGACTGGCTTTGCCCCATCTCGGCCCTGGCACCTGGGAGAAACTTTTCGAAACAGGCCGCCTCGACAGCCTGTTGGATTGGTTGACCCTCGATGCTCAAGAGCTTGCTAACATTGATGGCTTCGGCGAACGCAGCGCGGCTCGTCTTCTAAACAGCTTCAACAGCGCCCGGCAACGCCCTTTCGCTCGCTGGCTCAAAGCCTTGGGGTTGCCGCCGACCGGCCAGGCACGGCTTGCCGATTCATGGCAGGAACTGGCGAATAGAAGCACCGAACAATGGCAGGCAGAAGCAGGTATCGGCCCGGGACGCGCAGCGCAATTGAGCGCCTTTTTCCGCGACCCGCACGTCCTGGCACTGAGTCAAACATTACGTATGGCCGGGATTGACGGCTTTTAAACGCCGAGCCCCCGGCAGCCCGGGAACCCAAAGGGGCCGACGGGCTCAAACGCCCATCGCCACATCGACCCGATTGTCTTCGCACTTGGAGCTTTTATGAAATTTCTTTCACCACTCGCCTTGCTGACCCTTTGCAGCGTGATGGCCGCTCCCCTGATGGCCGCCGAAGAAGCCCCGGGGCTGACCGGCTGCGCCGCCAAGAAACAGGGGATCATCAATCAGATCGAACTGGCCAAATCCCACGGCAATGCTGAACAGCAGGCTGGCCTCGAAACAGCCCTGAGCGAAGTCACCACCCATTGCACCGACGCCTCGCTGAAGAAAGAACGGGAAAACAAGGTGCTCGACGCCAAGCATGAAGTCAGCCAGCGCCAGGCCGATCTGGACAAGGCCATGAAGAAAGGCGATCCGGACAAGATCAACAAGCGCAAAGACAAACTTGCCGAGTCCCGAAAGGAATTGCAGAACGCGCTCGACGAGTTGGACAAGTAACCCCCGAATTGAGCGAGGGAGCTTTTGTGACGAGGGGCTTGTCGGAACGCCCCCCCTCGCCACAGGAATGCATTGCCAATCAATGATCCCGAAACTCTTTATGGCAGGCACTACAGGCATCTTCGACTTTCTGCACCGCCGGGCCCAGGTTACTGGCCTTGTAAGGCTGAACCTTGCTGGCAATCACCAATTCACCGGTGGCGGCTTCAAGGGTGCGGGCCATGTCCTGGAAGCGTGCCTGCTGCTGCCACACATTGTCCTTGGCGCTGCTGTGATCTTCTTCACGCACTTGCGGGAAATGTTTCCAAGGCTCACGGGACAAGGTGTCGAGTTTCACGGCGCCTTCGGCAAATTTCGGACCGTCGAACGGGATACGACCACGCAACATACCGCCCAGGTCTTCACCGGTCTTGAGCATCTGTTTGAAGATCGCCTTGCGTTGTCCCAGCGGCGAATTCGGATCAACGCCACCGCAGGCAGACAAGGTCAGGCAGGCCAGCAATACAACAGAAAGTCTTTTAAGAGTCATGGTGGCTTCAGGTCACGGGAAACGGCGGCCAGTATCCTCGTGTCATCGGCAAAGACCAATAGCCCTATTATCAATACGGGTTGTTTGAGCGCATGGAGCACTCAGGCAACCGACAAAGGAATTACTCCATGAACAGCCGTTTCAAGGCATGGCGTCACCACCTCGTGTGGACTCTTCCAATGGTGGCCGTGCTCGCCGGCTGCACCGGCGGCGATAAAGACACCCCTAAAACCCACGCCCTGGCGACCTACTCCAGTACCAGCTGGGAAGCATTGCCGGCGGTGTCCGACACCGACCTGGTCGCCGGCTTCGGCTCGTGGCGTAGCGCCTGCACCCGACTCAAGGCCGACCCGGTCTGGGGATCGACCTGCGCGGCTTCCGCCAATGTGCCGCAGACCGCCAGCGACATTCGCGGCTTCCTCAAGCAGAACCTCGACGTCTACGGCCTGCGCGCCGCCAATGACAATCCCAACGGTTTGATCACCGGCTATTACGAGCCGGTCTACCCGGGCAGCCTGACCCAGACCGAAGTGGCGAACATTCCGGTGTACGGCGTGCCCGAGGACATGATCATTGTCTCGCTGGACAGCATCTACCCGGAACTCAAAGGCAAACGCCTGCGCGGACGCCTCGAAGGTCGCGTGCTCAAGCCTTATGACGATGCGGCAACGATTGAGACCAATGGAGTAAAAGCGCCAGTGGTTGCGTGGCTGACCGACCCGATGAACCTGCAATTCCTGCAAATCCAGGGTTCGGGTCGCATCCAGCTCGACGACGGCCGCCAACTGCGCATTGCCTATGCTGACCAGAACGGCCATCCCTATCGCCCCATCGGGCGCTGGCTGGTGGAGCAAGGCGAGCTGAAGAAGGAAGACGTGACCATGGGCGCCATCAGCACGTGGGCAAAAGCCAATCCGTCGCGCATTCCGGAACTGCTGGGCAGCAACCCCAGTTACGTGTTCTTCACTCGCAACCCGGACAGCAACGAAGGGCCACGCGGCTCGCTGAACGTTCCGCTGACGGCCGGTTACAGCGCGGCAGTGGACCGCAAAGTCATTCCGCTGGGCAGCCTGTTGTGGTTATCCACGACAAAACCGGACGGTACTGCACTGATACGGCCCGTGGCGGCGCAAGACACTGGCGGCGCGATTGCCGGCGAAGTGCGTGCGGATCTGTTCTGGGGCACTGGCGAGGCGGCCGGGCAATTGGCCGGGGACATGAAACAGCAAGGGCAGATCTGGATGCTCTGGCCTAAAGGCGCGGCGTTGCCGCAAGTGCCGCAGGTTGCCGATGCGGCGAAGGCCAACCCGTAAGCCTTGTATTTGCAGTTAGATAGTCATCGCGAGCAGGCTCGTTCCCACAGTAGATCTCGGTTGTACACAGCATTTGTGTTCACTGAAGATCAACTGTGGAAGCGAGCCTGCTCGCGATGAGGCCAGACAAATCACCGCAATACTTTCAGACCGACACCACAAAGAAACTGGCAATCAACCCCATCCCCACAAACCACACCAGCGACCGCAATATCGCCCAGTCCGCCAGGTAGCAAATGATGTACAGCAGCCGACTGGTGATAAACAGCACCGCCAGCACGTTGACCGTCACCAACTGCGCCGTGCCCACCAGATGCGCAACAATCACCGCGATCGCAAACGCCGGGGTCACTTCAAAGCTGTTCAGTTGCGCCGCATGCGCGCGCCTGCCCAGACCATTGAGCGACTCGAGAAAGTCCCGGGGGTCATGGTTGTCTTGCAGCCTGAACCTGCCACTGACCTTGGCGATGACCGTGCAGAGATAGGGCAGGAAAATCGCGATCAAAACGCACCACAGAGCAACCGTCATAAAGCAGTCCTTTCTTCAGTTTTGGAATGTTGAGTGCCCGTTAGAACTTCATGACCAAAATACCGATCAGTACGAGCCCACAGGCTAAGAGCCTTGGCCTGCCGAAAGGTTCTTTCAGGTAACGCATGCCGAACAGCACCACCAGAATCACGCTGATCTCGCGCAACGCCGCCGCTTCGGCAATCGACCCCAGCTGCATTGCCCACAGCACCAAAGCGTAGCTGAACAACACGCAGAACCCGACCGCCAGCCCCAGCCGCCACTGTTCACGCCAAAACAGCATGAACGCCGTGCGCTTGCTTACCAGCGCCAGCAACGGGAACGGCCAAGCGCTGAGCAACGTGACCCAGACCAGATAGTCCAGAGGGTGCGACCAGCGCCGTAACGCCTGGCCATCGATGAAGGTGTAGCAGCCGATGCACAGGCCGATCAGCGCCACCACCGGCAACATCGACCACGGCAGACGCGCACCACCACCGCCCTGCCAGAGCAGGCACAGCATGCCAAACGGAATCAACAGGATTCCGAAGATCTGCTGATTCGTCAGCACTTCGCCAGCGAAGATCAGCGTCAGTGCCAGCACCACCAGCGGCGACAGCCCACGCATCAACGGATAGACCAACCCGAGGTCGCCGACCCGATACGCCTGGATCAGCAGATAGCGATAGAGCAGTTCGAACGCCGCCGACGCCAGAATCCATGGCCAGATTTCAATCGGTGGTAGCGCCACGAACGGCAGCATCAGGGCGACAAACAGCATCGCGACGCTATCCATGCAGGCCACCACCAGCAGCCGTTCGGCGCTGAATTTGATCAGGGTATTCCACGCCGCGTGCAACAGCGCCGCCACCAACACCAAAGCCGTCGCAAGCACGGCACGCTCCTTTTATTGACCGCCGCGCCCCTGTCGGAGCCAGGCTTGCCGGCGAAGGCAATCTCAAGGACGCCTTCGCCGGCAAGCCTGGCTCCTACAGGACACGCGTGGATAATTGATTCGCCATATGTCAGCAGCTGTTTATACTGCAAGCGACCACGCCGCACTCAGTTGCGCACAGACTAATTCCAATAATTTCTGCCCCTGCCCGCGCTCATCGAGAACGGTCATCGGCATGCGTATGCCTGATCAAAGCGTCAAGACTACCGACAGAGACCTTGCGCATGCCACTCGCCTTGCTCGCCCTCGCTGTTGCCGCGTTCGGCATCGGCACCACTGAATTCGTCATCATGGGTTTGCTGCCCGACGTCGCCCGCGACCTCGCCGTGAGCATTCCCCACGCCGGTCTGCTGATCACCGGCTACGCCTTGGGCGTGGTGTTCGGCGCGCCGATTCTTGCGATCGGCACCGCCAACATGCCGCGCAAAGCCACGCTGCTGGGCATGACGCTGATGTTCATCCTCGGCAACGTGCTGTGCGCATTGGCACCGAACTATGCCACGTTGATGGCCGCGCGAGTGGTCACCGCGCTGTGCCACGGTGCGTTCTTCGGCATTGGCTCGGTAGTCGCGGCGGGCCTGGTTGCACCGAACAAAAGGGCGCAGGCCATTGCCATGATGTTCACCGGCCTGACGCTGGCCAATGTGCTCGGCGTGCCGTTGGGCACCGCGCTCGGGCAATACGCCGGTTGGCGTTCGACGTTCTGGGCGGTCTCGGTGATCGGGGTGATTGCAGCGCTCGCGCAGTGGCTCTGGCTGCCGAAGGACATCGCGATGGACAAAGCCAACCTCGCCAGCGAGTTCAAAGTACTGGGCAAGGTCAATGTGTTGTTGGCATTGGGCATGAGCGTGCTGGCGTCGACCAGTCTGTTCAGCGTGTTCACCTACATCGCGCCGATTCTGCAGGACATCACCGGTGTCAGCCCCCATGGCGTGACGATTATGCTGTTGTTGTTTGGCGTCGGCCTGACGGCGGGCAGCATGCTGGGTGGTCGCCTGGCGGACAGCCGATTGCTGCCTTCATTGGTGGGCATGGCGCTGGCCGTGGCGGTGGTATTGGCTGCCTTTAGCCAGACCAGTCACTCGGTGATTCCGGCGGCGATCACACTGGTGCTGTGGGGGATTTTCGCGTTTGCCCTGTGCCCGATTCTGCAACTGCTGATCATCGATCAGGCGCATGAAGCGCCGAACCTTGGCTCGACGCTGAACCAGAGCGCCTTCAATCTTGGCAACGCAGCAGGTGCGTGGATCGGCGGGCTGGTGGTTGCCAGCGGTGCGGATCTGGCGGATCTGCCGTGGACCGGTGCGCTGGTCAGTGGCCTGACGGTGCTGACCGCGCTGTTCTACATCTATCTGCAACGCCGCGGTGCGACTGCGGTCAATGTGTCCGGCTGAATCATTGCGTCGCTGCTGACACCGCTATCGCGAGCAGGCTCGCTCCCACAGTGGATCTCCAGTGCACACAGATTCTGTGTACGACCGAATTCCATGTGGGAGCGAGCCTGCTCGCGAAGAAACTGACTCGGTGCAACTGCCTTAACCCCCCGGATGCTCGAACTTGTCGCTGCCTTTATCTGCCTGACCACACTCCTCACCTACGTGAATTTCCGCTTCATCGGCCTGCCTCCGACCATCGGGGTCATGGTCACCGCGCTGATGTTTTCCCTGCTGCTGCAAGGCCTGAGCTTGCTCGGCTACCCCGGCCTCGAAGAGCGCATTCAGCAACTGATCAGCCAGATCGACTTTGGCGATCTGCTGATGAACTGGATGCTTTCCTTCCTGCTGTTCGCCGGCGCCCTGCACGTCAACCTCAATGACCTGCGCAGCTACCGCTGGCCTATCGGGCTGCTGGCGACCTTCGGCGTATTGATCGCCACGGCGGTGATCGGCAGCCTCGCCTATTACATTTTTGCCCTGTTCGGCTGGCACGTGAGCTTCCTTTATTGCCTGCTGTTCGGTGCGCTGATTTCCCCCACCGACCCGATCGCGGTCCTCGGCGTGCTACGGACTGCCAATGCGTCCAAGCCTCTGAAAACCACCATCGTCGGCGAGTCGCTGTTCAACGACGGCACGGCCGTGGTGGTGTTCACCGTGTTGCTGGGCATTGCGCAACTCGGCGAGACCCCGACCGTCGGCGCCACAGCGATGCTGTTCGCCCATGAGGCGATTGGCGGCGTGCTGTTCGGTGGGCTGATCGGTTATCTGGTGTACCTGATGATCAAGAGCATCGAGCAGCATCAGATCGAGGTCATGCTGACCCTGGCGCTGGTGATCGGCGGCTCGGCCATGGCGTCGGAGCTGCATGTGTCCGCCCCCATCGCGATGGTCGTCGCGGGTCTGATCATCGGTAACCTGGGCCGCAACCTGGCGATGAACGACATGACGCGCAAGTACCTGGACGGCTTCTGGGAATTGCTCGATGACATGCTCAACGCCCTGCTGTTCGCTCTGATCGGCATGGAGCTGTTGCTGCTACCGTTCAATTGGCTGCACGTGCTGGCGGCGAGTTTGCTGGCACTGGCGATTCTGCTTTCGCGCCTGCTGACGGTCGCGCCGGCCATCGTGCTGCTGCGGCGCTGGCGCACCGTGCCGCGCGGGACAATCCGGATTCTGACCTGGGGTGGTTTGCGCGGCGGTGTTTCGGTGGCCCTGGCCCTGGCCCTGCCGCTGGGCCCGGAGCGCGACTTGCTGCTGAGCATCACCTACATCGTGGTGCTGTCGTCGATCCTGCTGCAGGGTTTGAGCATCGGCAAACTGGTCAAGCACGTGACCCGGGATGAGCCTGCGCCAGCGGCACAGGCCGAGCATCACTGATTACTTTTTGCTCTTCTGCGGATCAGGCTCTGACGCCTGATCCGCCGTCTTCTTCGGCGGACCGCTCTCGCTGCGGATCTGCGCGTGGCTGATCAGCGCGAAGATGAAGCTGCCGCCGATGATGTTCCCCGCCAGCGTCGGCCCGGCGAACACCAGCCAGAAATCCTTCCACGGCAATTCGCCGGCAAACACCAGGTACGAGACCTCGGCCGAACCGACCACGATGTGGGTGAAATCCCCCAGCGCCATCAGGTAAGTGATGAGGATGATGATCCACATCTTGGCGCTCTCCATGGACGGGATCATCCAGACCATGGTGGCAATCATCCAGCCCGACACGATGCCTTTGGCGAACATCTGGCTGGCGTCGTTTTCCATGATCTTGCGCCCGATATCGAGGAAGGCCAGGTCGGTCTTGCTGTCGAAAATCGGCAGATTGAGCATCACGTAGGCCACGAGCAGCGTGCCGCAGAGGTTGCCGACCAGCACCACCGACCACAGGCGTAGCAATCGCCCGAAATTGTTCAGTGTGGGTTTGGTCATGATCGGCAGCACGGCCGTCAGGGTGTTCTCGGTGAACAACTGCTGACGGGCGAGGATTACCGCAAGAAAGCCAGCGCAATAGCCGAAACTGGCGATCACCTTGAAGCCTTCACCGTCCGGCAGTCGAGAATTGAGCAGTCCCATGGCCATCAGCGACAGGCCCATGGTCAGGCCGGCGGCGAGTGCCGACCACCACAAGGCGGCGACGCTGCGTTCGAGCTCCTGATCGCCCTGGGTGCGGATGATTTCATGCAGCACCGCGGCCCGCGGTGGCTGATTTTTGTCGACGTCGTGCTGTTCTTCCGGCGACAGGTTTGGGGTCTTGCCGTCTTGCTTGATGTCCATAGCGCTCCGGAACAGGTGATGTGTCATGTAGGTACGACACGCGCGGCCCGGAGCTGTTCACTGACCGTCCAACGAAACTGGCTCTGTAGGAGCGAGGCTTTCCAGCGAAGGGTTCACCTCGGTATTGCTGGTGACACAAATGACGCCTTCGCGAGCAAGCTTCGCTCCTACGGGGGCTCGCATTACTCGCTGGCGACGTCGTCCTTGAACTGGTCTTTGACGTACTTGATCTCGGTCTGGCCGTGCGGCGCGGGCAAGCCGTCTTCACCCAGGTTGACGAAGACAATCTTATCCACCGTCAGGATGCTTTTGCGGGTGATCTTGTTGCGTACTTCGCATTTCAGGGTTATCGAGGTACGACCGAACTCGGTGGCAGTGATGCCCAGTTCGATGATGTCGCCCTGGCGCGAGGCGCTGACGAAGTTGATCTCGGAAATGTACTTGGTGACCACTCGCTGATTGCCCAGCTGGACGATGGCGTAGATCGCCGCTTCTTCGTCGAGCCAGCGCAACAGGCTACCGCCGAACAGTGTGCCGTTGGGGTTGAGGTCTTCGGGTTTTACCCATTTGCGGGTGTGGAAATTCATAGGGGGCTCCAGGTTTGAGGCGTTTGAGCGATAGAGTTCTGCCCCCAGCTTCAAGTTTTAAGCGCCAAGCTGCAAGTAAATGCAGATTCGCTGTTGCTTGCCGCTTGTAGCTTGTCACTTGCCACTAGCCGGACAAAGGAAGCTATAATCGCCACCGATTTAAAACGGCTACTACCGTTTTCCCGCCACCTGTCCGAGGGGCGCTGCAGCAGGTTCGACCTGTCAGGCTCGGATGGGGCGTTGACTGGCCATGATCGGCCGGACACTAAACGCACAACGGCGCCCATTCGCATACATTACGAATGGAGGCTCATCATGAGCGCTGTTATCACGCCTGCAGATTTTAACGATTACAAAGTGGCCGACATGTCCCTGGCTGCCTGGGGCCGTCGCGAAACCATCATCGCCGAATCCGAAATGCCAGCCCTGATGGGTCTGCGCCGCAAGTACGCCGGTGAGCAGCCACTCAAAGGCGCCAAGATCCTTGGCTGCATCCACATGACCATTCAGACTGCCGTGCTGATCGAAACCCTGGTTGCCCTGGGTGCCGAAGTGCGTTGGTCGTCCTGCAACATTTTCTCGACTCAAGACCAGGCCGCTGCCGCTATCGCAGCTGCCGGTATCGCGGTTTATGCCTGGAAAGGCGAAACCGAAGAAGAGTACGAGTGGTGCCTGGAGCAAACCATCCTCAAAGATGGCGCGCCTTGGGATGCCAACATGATCCTCGACGACGGCGGCGACCTGACCGAGCTGCTGCACAAGAAATACCCGGCGATCCTGGACCGCGTCCACGGCGTCACCGAAGAAACCACCACTGGCGTTCACCGCCTGCTGGACATGCTGGCCAAGGGCGAGCTGAAAATCCCGGCCATCAACGTCAACGACTCGGTAACCAAGAGCAAGAACGACAACAAGTACGGCTGCCGTCACAGCCTGAACGATGCGATCAAGCGTGGTACTGACCACCTGCTGTCCGGCAAGCAAGCGCTGGTCATCGGTTACGGTGACGTGGGCAAGGGCTCCGCTCAGTCCCTGCGTCAGGAAGGCATGATCGTCAAGGTCTCCGAAGTCGACCCGATCTGCGCCATGCAAGCCTGCATGGACGGCTACGAGCTGGTTTCGCCGTTCATCGACGGTATCAACAACGGTACTGAAGCCAGCATCGACAAAGCCCTGCTGGGCAAGATCGACCTGATCGTGACCACCACCGGCAACGTCAATGTTTGCGATGCAAACATGCTCAAAGCCCTGAAGAAGCGCGCTGTTGTCTGCAACATCGGCCACTTCGACAACGAAATCGACACCGCTTTCATGCGCAAGAACTGGGCATGGGAAGAAGTGAAGCCGCAGGTTCACAAAATTCACCGTACCGGCCCTGGCGCATTCGATGCCCAGAACGACGACTACCTGATCCTGCTGGCCGAAGGCCGTCTGGTTAACCTGGGTAACGCTACCGGTCACCCAAGCCGCATCATGGACGGTTCGTTCGCCAACCAGGTTCTGGCGCAGATCTTCCTGTTCGGCCAGAAGTACGCCGACCTGTCGCCAGCCCAGAAAGCCGAGCGCCTGACCGTTGAAGTACTGCCGAAGAAACTCGACGAAGAAGTGGCCCTGGAAATGGTCCGCGGTTTCGGCGGCGTTGTGACTCAACTGACCAAGACCCAGGCCGACTACATCGGCGTGACCGTCGAAGGTCCGTTCAAGCCGCACGCTTACCGCTACTAAGACAAAGCAGCTGCGAGCTTTAAGCTTCAAGCGGCAAGCAAGGTCAAAAGCCGAACTTGCCGCGCGAAGCTCGAGAGCTCTGCCCCTATTCCAAAACAGTTTCAGGCAGCAGGCTCCAGGCACAAGAGATCAGCGCACCTCCGCTTCTCTTGCAGCTCGCAGCTTGCAGCTTGTAGCTGGAGGTTCCCTCCATGTCCCAAGACCGTCGCTACAGCTTCGAGTTCTTCCCTACGAAGACCGACGCTGGGCATGAAAAGCTACTCGCCACTGCCCGTCAGCTGGCCACGTACAACCCCGATTTCTTCTCCTGCACTTATGGCGCTGGCGGTTCGACCCGTGATCGCACGCTCAACACCGTGTTGCAGCTCGAAAGCGAAGTCAAAGTCCCGGCTGCGCCGCATCTGTCTTGCGTTGGCGACAGCAAGGACGACCTGCGCGGCCTGCTGGCTCAATACAAGGCAGCCGGCATCAAGCGTATCGTTGCCCTGCGCGGTGACCTGCCATCCGGCATGGGCATGGCCAGCGGCGAAATGCGCCACGCCAACGACCTGGTTGAGTTCATTCGTGAAGAAACCGGCGATCACTTCCACATCGAAGTCGCCGCCTACCCGGAGATGCATCCGCAAGCGCGCAATTTCGAAGACGATCTGAACAACTTCGTGCGCAAGGCTAACGCTGGCGCCGACAGTGCGATCACCCAGTACTTCTTCAACGCCGACAGCTACTTCTACTTCGTCGAGCGTGTACGGGCGATGGGCGTGAACATCCCGATCGTGCCGGGGATCATGCCGATCACCAACTACAGCAAGCTCGCGCGTTTCTCCGACGCTTGCGGTGCGGAAATCCCGCGCTGGATCCGCAAACAGCTGGAAGCCTACGGCGACGACACCCAGAGCATTCAAGGCTTTGGTGAGCAAGTCATCACCGAAATGTGCGAACGCCTGCTGCAAGGTGGCGCACCGGGGCTGCACTTCTACACACTGAACCAGGCTGAAGCGAGCCTGGCGGTGTGGAACAACCTGAAGCTGCCGCGCTGAAACAGTGCAGCACTCCAATGAAGGCTCTGGCGCAATCCAGGGCCTTTTTTATGGATTGCGCCTCGGGCCAGAGCTTCTGGATCCGATTTCTGGCTCTTTATGACTTCTCGTCGTAATCTCAAGCCATGCCTCTGATCGCACAGTTACTCACCGTGTTTCTATTCTCTTGCCTGAGCTTTGCCGCCCGGGGCGAGAAGCTGCGCATTGTCACCGAGCCGTGGGCGCCTTATGTCTATGAGGAAAACGGCAAATCCCTGGGCCTGGATTACGAAACCACGGCGATCGTGTTCAAACGCCTGGGGATCGAAGTGGACTGGCAGTTCCTGCCATGGAAACGCTGCCTGTCGATGCTTGAAACGGGCCAGGCGGATGGAGCGCTGGACATTTTTCACAGCGATGAACGCGACGCTACCTTGCTCTACCCCAGCGAACCGCTGTCGGAAGTCGAGTTCGTGATGTTCTACGCTAATGAGCGGCCCCATCCGTTCCGCACCCTCGACGACCTGAAAGGCCTGACCGTCGGCACCTCGCCGGGCTACCTCTATAGCAAGGATTTCAGCGAGTCGACTCTGTTCACCCGGGAGCCGGCGCCAACCCATGAAGCCAACTTCGGCAAACTGGTGCGCGGGCGGATCGACCTGCTGATCACTGATCGCCGGGTCGGGCAGCACTTGCTCGACGAATTGGGCATCCGCGACAAGATCACCGAAAACCCCACCGTCATCAGCCGCCAGAGCCAGTTTTTGGCGGTACGCCGTAACGCCGGCATGGATTTGCTGGTGCAGCGTTTCGGTGCCGAACTCAAGCGCTTCAAGCGCGAGCCCGCCTACGCTGAGCTCAGCGCCCGTTATGGCGCAGGCCCGGGGGTGCAAGCCGCCGCCACCACCACCGAAAAAACCGTTGAGCAGCAGGAAAGCGGCGCGCAGTGATTGCTCTGTTATACTCCGGCCTTCCCGCCAGGCTCACGCCCGGACGCTCGGACTTGTTCAAGGCATCTCGATCCGCTACAGCGCAGCTTTTCAGCCCGCGCGAGCGCTCCAGACGAGCTTTCAAGGCCCAGCAGGACCGGACGGGATTGCGTTCCTCTTAAACGCCATTCGCGCCAGGCAAGACTCCCATTGGGCCAAGCCCTAACTAAAACAGGATTACTCATGTCCTTTGCTTCCCTCGGTCTCTCCGAGGCTTTAGTCCGCGCCATCGAGGCAGCGGGCTATACCGAGCCTACTCCGGTGCAACAGCGGGCTATCCCCGCCGTGTTGCAAGGTCGCGACCTGATGGTCGCGGCTCAGACAGGTACTGGTAAAACCGGCGGCTTCGCCCTTCCGATTCTGGAGCGGTTGTTCCCCAACGGTCACCCGGACAAATCCCAGCGTCACGGCCCGCGCCAACCGCGCGTACTGGTCCTGACCCCTACCCGCGAACTCGCGGCTCAAGTACACGAGAGCTTCAAGGTGTATGCCCGTGACCTGAAGTTCGTCAGCGCCTGCATCTTCGGCGGCGTCGGCATGAACCCGCAGGTTCAGGCCATGTCCCGTGGTGTCGACGTGCTGGTGGCCTGCCCTGGCCGCCTGCTCGACCTCGCCGGCCAAGGCAGCGTCGATCTGTCCCACGTGGAAATCCTCGTGCTGGACGAAGCCGACCGCATGCTCGACATGGGCTTTGTCCATGACGTGAAGAAGGTCCTGGCTCGCCTGCCGAGCAAACGTCAGAACCTGCTGTTCTCGGCGACCTTCTCCAAAGACATCACCGACCTTGCCGGCAAGCTGCTGCACAACCCGGAACGCATCGAAGTCACACCGCCGAACACCACGGTCGAGCGCATCGAGCAACGCGTCTTCCGCCTGCCAGCCAACCACAAGCGTTCGCTGTTGGCGCACCTGATCACCGCTGGCGCCTGGGAACAGGTCCTGGTGTTCACCCGCACCAAGCACGGCGCCAACCGTCTGGCCGAGTACCTGGACAAACACGGCCTCAGCGCCGTCGCGATCCACGGCAACAAGAGCCAGAACGCCCGCACCAAAGCCCTGGCCGACTTCAAGGCCGGTGAAGTGCGCATTCTGGTCGCCACCGACATCGCCGCTCGCGGCCTCGACATCGACCAGTTGCCACACGTGGTCAACTTCGAGCTGCCGAACGTCGACGAAGATTACGTTCACCGTATCGGCCGTACCGGCCGCGCCGGTCGTTCGGGCGAGGCGATCTCGCTGGTCGCCCCGGACGAAGAAAAGCTGCTGAAAAGCATCGAGCGCATGACCAAGCAGAAGATTGCCGATGGCAACCTGATGGGCTTCGACTCCAGCGCTGTAGAAGCCGAGAAACCGGAAGTTCGCGAGCGTCCGGATGTGCGTAACCCACGTAACCCACGTGGCCCGCGCGGCGACGGCCCGAACGGCACCGGCGGTGGCGGCGGTCGTAAAGACAAGGGCAAGGACAAGGGCGGCAAAGAAAAAGCGCCCGCCACTGGCCGTGGCGATCGCCCGGCCCGTGAACACAAGCCACGCGAAGGCACCCCGGCTCGCGAGCAACAGCGTCCGGCTCCTCGTGCTGCCGTTGATCGTGCTCCGGATGAGTTCCTGGACGACGATGTGGATAACTTCGGTAACCGCGTTGACTACGTGCCTCAAGCCAAACCGGCTCAGGGCCGTGGCCGCCGTCCGGGTGCTCCGGCACCAGGCGCGGCAGCCGGCGCAGGTGCTCCACGCACCGGCGGCAAGCCTCAGGGTCGCCAAAACGGTCCGCGCAGCAGCGACGGCGCCACCACCGGCACGCCGCCGGCCAAGCGCAGTGGCCCACGTAACGGCGCTCCACGTGACGGCCAGGCCCGTCGTGAAGAGTCCCGCAACCGTCGTCCGGCTCGCACCGACGACCAGCCGCGTTCGGAACCGGCCGTGCAAAACCCGCGCGGCCCGGCACCGAAGATCATTCACAAGGAGTCGAAAACCGATCGTTTCCCGACTCCAGAGCAACTTGATCAACTGCCAGGCCGTCCACGCGGTGAGAAGCCAGCGTTGCTGACCCGCAATCGCTGATTTAACACTGCCATAAAAAATGCCCCGGCTCTCACGACCCGGGGCATTTTTTTGGCCTGACGCAACCCCCTGTAGGAGCGAGGCTTGCCCGCGAAGGGGTCAACCGGATTTCTGTGGAGAGGCCGCTGGCGCTTTCGCGGGCAAGCCTCGCTCCTACAGGATTTTGGGTGCGACGCAGATTATGTTCGGCCATAAAAAACGCCCCCGATCGCGAGATCGGGGGCGTTTTCGTGTCAGGGGCGAAAATTACTTCGCCTTCACACCTTCAAACGAAACGTACAACTCGACGGCATCGGACGCTGGGCCCAGGTCTTTCTGCTTGCCGAAGTCGGAACGCTTGATGCTGGTGGTGCCTTCGAAGCCGGCACGGTAGCCGCCCCATGGATCCTTGCCTTCGCCCAGGAAGGTAGCCTTGACCACGACTGGCTTGGTCACGCCAAGGATGGTCAGGTCGCCGGTCACGTCGGCAGTGTCTTTACCAGCGGCGTTTTTGCCGGTGGATTTAACGCTGGTGGAGACGAACTTGGCTTTGGACCCGTCCAGGAAGTCTTTGCTGGCGATGTGCTTGTCGCGCTCGGCATGGTTGGTGAACACACTGGCGGTGTTGACGTTGAACTCGATCTTGCTCGCTTCCGGCTTGGCCGCATCGAAGCTGAACTTGCCGTCGATGTCCTTGAAGGTACCGGTGATGTAGCTGTATCCCAAGTGGCTGATCTTGAAGTCAACGAAGGCGTGCTGGCCTTCTTTGTCGACGACGTAGTCAGCCGCCATCACGTTAGCGGACAGCAGAGCCGAACCGATTGCCACAGCAGCGAGTGTTTTTTTCAACATGCTTTCTATTCCTTTGGAGTCGAGGTTGAACTTCAGGCTTTGCGGCCCAGCATTCGATTGAGGGTCGCATCACGATCGATAAAGTGGTGCTTCAATGCTGCCAACGCGTGGAGACCGGAAAAAATTACCAGCGCCCACGCCAGATACAGATGAATCACACCGGCGGTGTCTGCCTGGTCCGGTAGTCCGGAAACCAGCGCAGGAATTTCAAACAGGCCAAACACCGAAATCCCGACACCGTCTGCGGTGGAAATCAGGTATCCGGCAATCATCACAGCAAACAGGCTGAAGTACAGGAACGAATGACCGAACTTGGCGCCGAGACGCGTCATGCGGCTATATGTCTCCAGTGTCGGCGGTGGCGGGCTGATAAAGCGCCACAACACCCGCAGGACCATGACAGCCAACAACACCAGGCCAATGCTCTTGTGCAATTCCGGCGCGTCTTTGCGCCAGGTGCTGTAGTAGTCGAGACCGACCATCCACAAGCCCAGCGCGAACAAACCGAAGACCGCCAGCGCCACGCCCCAGTGCATGAAGACGCTGACCCAACCGTAGCGGGAAGAAGAATTACGTAGCTGCATTGCCCAAATCCTGTGAGAACTGCGACCAAGACTATCGAGTTATCTATCGAATTAAAGCGGAAAATTTCGCTTTGAAATATCGAGAAATACGATCAAGAGTCTGAAATAGAGTCGTTAAGGAAAGATTAAAGACCAATGTGTAATAAAAAATGAAGTCCAGCCATGGAACACCTGCGCCACAAGATTTATTCGATTCTTGTGATTGGTTTCTTTCAGGCATAAAAAAACGCGGCATGTCTGCCGCGTTTCTTTGAGTGCCAAAAGCTTACTGCGCTTTGGTTTCCGTCGCCGGGGTCGTAGAAGTTTTTGCCGCTGGTTTCTTCGCGGTTTCAGCCTTCTTCGCCGGGGCTTTGGCCGGCGCTTTTTTGGCTTCGGTCTTGGCAGCAGGCTTTTTCACCGGGGCTTTCTTGGCCGGCTCGGCTTTCACCGGGACCACAGGCTTCGGCGCTTCAACCGGTGCAGGTGCTGGAGTCGGTGCCGGCGTTGGAGCAGGTGTCGGCGCCACTGGCTCTGGTGCCTTGACCGGTTCCGGCTTCTTGTCGTCATCGGACGAACCACCGAACAGGTTGGTGAAGAAGTTGCCTTTCTTCGCCGCCACCGCGCCGGCCGCTACAGCGGTCGCTGCCGGCACAACCTTCGCAGGCTCAAACGACTTGCCCGCCGCCAGGTCTTCAACCTGACTGGCTGCACGTTGACCGGTGCGCAATGCGCCTTCCAGCGTGCCTGGGTACAAGGTGTCGGTGTGTTCGCCAGCGAACGCTACGCGTTGCAGCGGGCGTTCCCACAGACGCCAGTATTTACTGATCTGGCCCGGGCCGAAGGCCAGGTAAGCGCCGCCCATCGACGGGTCGGTGCTGTAGCGGCGGATTTCATAACCGGTGAACGAACCGCGCGCCTGTGGATAAAACGCGTGCAGACGAATCAGCACCTGGTCGACCATCTGCTTGTCGCCGAACGCCTGCATCACCCGTGCGTTGTCGCCGGACAGGTTGATCACCACGTTGGCGCCACCCTTCAGCGCCGGCTCGACCCACAACATGCCCAGGCCGGTGTTGCTGTAGATCTCGCCGGACATGCGCGCCTTGCTTTCCCACACTGGCGTCTTGAACTTCAGCATGATCTGGTCACGCCAGCCGTAGTTGGTGCCCTTGATGGCACCCAGGTGCTGGGCGTCCAGCGCCGGGATCATCTGAATCTTGTTCAGGGCGCGCAACGGCACGGCCACCACCACGTAGTCAGCCTGATAGCCAACGCTGCCGACTTTGACGGTCACACCGTCCTTGTCCTGGTTGATGGACGACACCGGAGAGCTGGTCTTGATGGTTTTCAGCTGTTTGACGAAGGCCTGGGCCAGTACCGGGCTGCCGCCGAGCAGGCGCGAAGCGCGCAGATCACGGTCGGAGACGCCACGGTAAACACGGCTCTGCTGTGCGAAATACAGCAGCGACAGGCGCGAAGGTTCGTCGTAACGGGTACGAATCTGCTGGTTCACCAACTGGCGTGCCGTGGCTGGCAAGCTCAGACGGTCGAGCCAGTTGGAAACGTTGATCTGATCCAGAGCGTGCAGCGTACTGTTGGCCGCCGGGTTCTGTGGATCTTCGATCGAACGCGCCAGATCGTCCAAGGTCTTTTCGTAGCGCTTGAGGGCTTCGGCGGTGGCCGGTTCCTTGGTGGCCAGGTCGGCGGCGGTGTAATACACGCCATCGATCAGGTAGCTCGGGGTCCGCACGAATTCAGGGGCTGGCGTGGTGCTCAGCTTGAAGGTCGATACGTATTTGTTCAGCACCGGTTGGGTCTTGTCGTTGCCGATCCACTCACTGGTGGCCATACCGGAGCGACCGCCCAGGCTCGGCTTGGCTTCCAGCAAGGTCACCTGCCAGCCTTTGTTCTGTAGTTCATAAGCGGCAGTAAGGCCCGAGAGCCCGCCGCCGATCACGATCGCCGTTTTATCCTTGGCCAGCGCAGACACGCTGAACAGCCCCAACATCACCAGCGCACAGGCGCGCAGCCAACCAGCAGACATTCAGCGAACTCCGGAAATACACGAGGAAATAGCGGTTTTACGAGTCAGACGACTCAAAGAACCGCGAAGAATACGTCAGCCATCAAAAGGCCGCCAGCGACGTCTATCGACCTATACAAAGTAGCTCAATCGACACAATGGGTTGTCCCCGTGCGATGCATTGCATAGGCTTGCGCGATTGTTTGCCCGCGAAACCAGCGAGCCGCCTCGAGGAGACTGAACATGGGCCTGAATAATCAGTGGATGCAACGCGATCTTGCGGTGTTGTGGCATCCCTGCACCCAGATGAAAGACCACGAACAGCTGCCACTGATCCCGATCAAGCGCGGTGAAGGCGTATGGCTGGAAGACTTCGAAGGCAAACGCTACCTCGACGCCGTTAGCTCCTGGTGGGTCAACGTGTTTGGCCACGCCAACCCGCGCATCAACCAGCGCATCAAGGATCAGGTCGATCAGCTGGAGCACGTGATTCTGGCCGGTTTCAGCCATCAGCCGGTGATCGAGCTGTCGGAGCGTCTGGTGAAGATGACGCCGGAAGGCCTGACGCGGTGCTTCTACGCCGATAACGGTTCGTCCTGCATCGAAGTCGCGCTGAAAATGAGCTTTCACTACTGGCTCAACCGCGGCCAGCCGAACAAGAAGCGCTTTGTCACCCTGACCAACAGCTACCACGGCGAAACCATGGCGGCGATGTCGGTGGGCGATGTGCCGCTGTTCACCGAGACCTACAAGGCGTTGCTGCTGGACACCATCAAGGTGCCGAGCCCCGATTGCTACTTGCGCCCCGAGGGCATGAGCTGGGAAGAACACTCGCGGAACATGTTCGCGGCCATGGAACAGACGTTGGCCGAGAACCACGACACCGTCGCGGCAGTGATTGTCGAGCCGTTGATCCAGGGTGCCGGCGGCATGCGCATGTATCACCCGGTGTACCTCAAACTGCTGCGCGAAGCCTGTGATCGCTATGGCGTACACCTGATCCACGACGAAATCGCCGTCGGCTTCGGCCGCACCGGGACGATGTTCGCCTGTGAACAGGCCGGCATCCGCCCGGACTTCCTCTGCCTGTCCAAGGCCCTGACCGGCGGCTACCTGCCGCTGGCGGCCTGCGTCACCACCGACGATGTCTACAGCGCGTTCTACGACGACTACCCGACCCTGCGCGCCTTCCTGCATTCGCACAGCTACACCGGCAACCCGCTGGCGTGCGCGGCGGCTTTGGCGACGCTGGATATCTTCGAAGAAGACAACGTCATCGAGAACAACAAGGCATTGGCGCAGCGCATGGCCAGCGCGACCGCGCACCTGGCCGATCACCCGAACGTTTCGGAAGTGCGCCAGACCGGCATGGTGCTGGCCATCGAGATGGTCAAGGACAAGGCAACAAAAGAAGCTTATCCGTGGCAAGAGCGTCGCGGTTTGAAGGTGTTCCAGCACGCGCTGGAGCGCGGTGCTTTACTTCGACCGTTGGGCAGCGTGGTGTATTTCCTGCCGCCGTATGTGATTACACCGGAGCAGATCGATTTTCTGGCCGAAGTGGCCAGTGAAGGGATCGACATCGCGACCCGTGAAGGCATCAGCGTGTCGGTGCCGAAGGACTTCCACCCCGGCTTCCGCGATCCGGGCTGAGTCACCGAAAAACCCTGTGGCGAGGGAGCTTGCTCACGCTCGGCTGCGAAGCGGTCGTACTCCGGCTTGCGCGTTTTAACTGACAAATCGCGGTCGCCGGGTTTGGGGCTGCTTCGCAACCCAGCGGGAGCAAGCTCCCTCGCCACAAAAGCTGATTGAGCACGCTGCTATATTCGACTTTTACAGAGATCCAAGATGAGACTGTCCCGCTTCTTTATCGACGCCCCCTTGAGCACCGGCGAACACGAATTGCCCGAGGCCCAGGCCCATTACATCAGCCGCGTGCTGCGGATGGCCGAGGGTGATGCGCTGCAATTGTTCGACGGCTCAGGCCATGAGTTTCGGGCCACGCTGGTGGAGGTCGGCAAGAAGCGCGTCGTCGTGCAGATCGATGAAAGCTTCGCCGGGCAAATCGAGTCGCCCTTGCAGATCCACCTCGGCCAGGGCTTGTCCCGAGGCGAGCGCATGGATTGGGCGATTCAGAAAGCCACTGAACTGGGCGTCACCGAAATCACCCCGATCTTCAGCGACCGCTGTGAAGTCCGCCTGAAGGATGAACGCGCCGACAAACGCCTGATGCACTGGCGCCAGGTGGCGATCAGCGCGTGCGAGCAATGCGGGCGTTCACGGGTGCCAGTGATTCATCCGCCGCTGTTGCTGGCGGACTGGTTGAAGCAGACCGAGGCCGAGTTGAAACTGGTGCTGCATCCGGTGGCTGAGCCGTTGGTGAGTCATGCCAAACCGACAACCTTGGCGTTTCTGATCGGGCCTGAGGGCGGGTTGTCCGATGCTGAAGTCGAGCAGGCCAAGGCTGGCGGTTTTCACGCCGCCCGCCTCGGTCCTCGCGTATTGCGCACCGAAACCGCACCCGTCGTGGCGTTAGCGGTGGCGCAACAACTGTGGGGCGACTTCTAGGTTCTGATCGTTCCCACGCTCCGCGTGGGAATGCAGCCCGTGACGCTCCGCGTCACTGGACGCAGAGCGTCCCTAGAGGCATTCCCACGCAGAGCGTGGGAACGATCTGTCCGCAACTACTGCACCGGATCACTCACCGGTTTGGCGATGATGGCTTTCAGCTCGCTGGTCATCGGGAATTCCAGGTTCAAGCCTTTGGGCGGGATCGGCTGTTGGAACCAGCGATTGTAGATGCCGTTGATTTCGCCCGAGCTGTACAGGTCAGCCAGTGTGGAGTTGACCAGTGCCAGGAACTGCGGATCATCCTTGCGCACCATGCAACTGTAGATTTCCCGCGACTGCTCCTCACCCACCACCACCCACTTATGCGGATCGCGGGCCTTCGCTCGTTCACCATAGAGCAGCGCGTCGTCCATATAGAACGCCGCCGCCCGACCCGACTGCAGCATCTGGAAAGCCTCGCCATGGTCCTTGGCGCTGATCACGAACATATCGATCTTGTGATCGACGTTGTAACTCTTCAGAAACCGTTCATTCGTTGTGCCCGCGGTGGTCACGACGTTCTTGCCGCGCAGGTCAGCGAAACTCTTGATGCCGCTGTCCTTCGCCGTGAGCAACTGACCCTTCACGTAGATAAACCCGTAGGAAAACGCCACTTGCTGCATGCGCTCGGCGGTCACGCCGGTGGAGCCGCACTCAAGGTCGACCGTGCCGTTCTGCACTAGCGGAATGCGCGTTTGCGAGGTCACCAGGTTGTACTTCACCTGCAGATCCGGCAGTTCAAGCTTTTGCTTGATGCGCTCGACAATCTTGCTCGCCAGGTCCACCGAATAGCCCATCGGCTGCCCCGTGTGATCACCCACGTAGGAGAACGGCACCGACGCGTCGCGATAGCCCAGCGTGATGCTCTTGGCATTGGCAACCTTGTTCAGCGTACCGGTCAGTGGCGTTTCGTTGGCCTGGACCTGACTGGCGAGCAGCAGACCGAGGGTGCAGCCGATCAACGTGATTTTTTGCATTGTTATTCTCCGTTGTGGGTTGAGCGATTAGCGGCGCGCTGCGATCACGGTGATTTCCACCAGGACCTCGGGACGGGCCAGTTGCGCCTGCAAAGTAGTGCGGGTTGGCGCTTTGCCCGGTGACAGCCACTGCGACCAGACCTCATTCATGGCGGCAAAGTCGCGGCCAATGTCGTTCAGGTAAATGGTCGCGTTGAGCAGATGATCCTTGTCGCTGTCGGCTTCGGCCAGCAACGCATCGATCTTCGCCAGCACCTCGGCGGTTTGGCCGGTGACGTCGAGGCTGTCACCCGGAACCTGTCCCGAGAGAAACACCAGATCGCCAAAGGTCACCGCGCCAGAGAGCCGGCTGTTGCTGTTGATACGGTTGATGCTCATCGGTTTTTCCTTTTCAAGTCAGGCGACGCGGGGGGCGAGGCCCTGCATTTCAATCGAGGGTGCGCGCCGGGCGATCAACTCGCTGAGCAACCGGGCGCTGCCGCAAGCCAGGGTAAAACCCAGGGCGCCATGGCCCAGGTTGAGCCACAGGTTGCGGTACGCCGTGGCCCCGATCAACGGCACGCCGCTGGGGGTGGCCGGGCGCATGCCGGCCCATTCGATGGCGGCGGTGTAATCGCCGGCATTGGGTAAGGTTTCCTGCGCCTGGCGCTTGATCAGCGCCAGACGTTTGGGGTCGAGCGCCGGGTCGAAACCGACGATGTCGACCATCGCCGCCACGCGCAGTTGATCACCGATGCGGGCATAAACGATCTTGCGGTTGTAATCGGTGATGCTCAGCTCCGGCGCGCGATGTTCGGTGCGCACGGGCAAGGTCAGGCTGTAGCCCTTGAGCGGATACAGCGGCAGGTGCATGCCGGGCAGCGCCAGCGCCGGACTGCGATGACCGGCGGCGATCACCAGTTGCTCGACCGGCAGCACGTGCGAACCCATTTCTACAGCCTGCACCGCGCCATCCGCGTGGCGAATGCCGGTGACCTTGCGTCCCAGCAAAAACTCGCAACGCCCCGACGCCTGGAGCCGAGCCAGCAGTTGCTGGCAGAAAGCATGGCAATCGGCGACTTCTTCATCAGGCGTATAAATCGCGCCCACAAACGGCGCCTCGGCAAGCGCAGGCTCCAACTGTGCGCATTCGGCACGCGACAGCACGTGCTGCTGTTGCGGATCGGCCAGGCCATGGCGCGCATGCTCAAAACTCGCGGCTTCACGAAACGTCACCAGTTTGCCGTTGCGCCGCCAAGCGAAGCCGTCGAGACGGTCTTCGTCCCGCCAGCCTTGCAGCGTGGACTGGCTCAGCAGCGCCAGACGCAGCAGGTGCGCGCCGTTGCGCTGATTCACAGAACGACGGCACGCCGCCAGGAAGGACCCCATCCAGCGCCATTGCGCCGGGTCCAGGCGCGGACGCAACTTCAGCGGAGAGTCACCGCGCAGCATCCAGCCAAGCGCCTGCAACGGCACGCCGGCATCGGCCAGTGGCGCGACATAACGGTAGGACAACTGGCCGCCGTTGGCGAAACTGGTCTCGCTACCCAGCGAATCCCGGGCCTCGATCAGCGTCACGTCGATGCCGTCGCGAACCAGTGCGTAAGCCGTCGTCAGGCCGATGACGCCGCCACCGATGATGCAAACCCGCTGAGCCATGTCTGTCCTTAACCGTTGTTGAAACAGGCTTCAGGTTAGGACCAGGTGACAGACCTTGAACAATGCATAAAGATGCCTGACCCATAAACAAAGGTTATGGACTTGCCATGCGACTGCGACACATCGAGATTTTCCAGGCCATCCGCCAGACCGGTTCGGTCAGTGGCGCCGCGCAGTTGCTGCACGTGTCGCAGCCGGCGGTGAGCAAAGTGCTGCAACACGCCGAGCAGCAACTGGGCTTCCCGTTATTTCTGCGGGTGCGCGGTAAATTGCAGGCCACGCCCGAAGCGCTGGAGCTTGAGCGCGAAGTCGACAAAGTCACCGAAAGCCTGCAAGGCGTGCGACGTCTGGCCCAGAGCCTGCGTCGCGAGCCGGGTCACAGCGTAAGGATCGGCGCGATCCCGGCGCTGGCCTTGTCGCTGCTGCCGCCGGCCATCAACGAGTGGACGCAACGCTACCCGGACATTGTCTGCGAGCTGTCCAGCGCCCACAGCCGTGAGTTGATGCAGAATTTATTGATGCGCGAAGTGGATGTCGCGCTGACCTTGCAACCGCCGGATCATCCGGGCCTGAAGGCGCAGCCCCTGGCCTGCGGGGTGTTGGTGGCGCTGGCGCCGTTGGGCTATTGGACCGACGACGCCTTGGGCCAGCCATTACCCTTGATCGAACTGGCCGGCGCGCCGCTGATCGGCCTGTCCAGCGCCGATCCGCTGGCGGCCAGGCTCGACAGCTACCTTGAGGCGGTCGAGCCGCCACCACGGGTTCGCATCGCCGTGCAGACCTATTCGCTGGCGCGGGCGATGGTTGAATCCGGTGCCGGGCTGGCGGTGATCGACCCGTTTACTGCGCTTGGCGCATCCCCCGCCACCACGGCGATTCGACCTCTGGCGCCAGCGTTACCGATCACGTTGTATGCGGTCACCCGCGCCGACGAACCGCCGCCCCATACCTTGAGCGATTTGTTGCAGGTGTTCAGCCGACGGGCGCAGGCGCAACTGGATCGCCTGTGTTCCTGAGGGAGCATGCCTGCTCGCGAATGCGGTGGATCAGTCAGCGATGATGTCGACTGACCTGGCGCTTTCGCGAGCAGGCTCGCTCCCACAGGTTTTTCATATAGCTGCGGTGCGATCTACAAGACATAAAACATAATCGCCACGAAGTGCAGCAGACTCCCGGCGATCACGAACAGATGCCAGATCCCGTGGGCATGACGCAAACGACTGTCCAGCGCAAAAAAGACAATGCCCACGGTGTACAACACGCCGCCCGACGCCAGCCAGGCAAAACCTGTGCTGCCCAGCGCCGCCAGTAGCGGCTTGACCGCCACCAGCACGATCCAGCCCATCACCGCGTAGATCACGATCGACAGAATCCGCGCTTCCGAACGCGGTTTGATCTCTTGCAAGATGCCGATCAGCGCCAATCCCCAGACAATTCCGAACAAGGTCCAGCCCCACGGCCCGCGTAGCGTCACAAGACAGAATGGTGTGTAACTGCCGGCAATCAGCAGGTAGATCGAAAAGTGATCGACCTTCTGCATGATCGCTTTCTTGCGCCCGCGCACGCTGTGGTAAACGGTCGATGCGCTGTAAAGCACCATCAAGGTAAATCCGTAAATCGCCACGCTGACAATCTTCCACGGGCTGCCGTCCATGCTGGCAATCACCAGCATCCACACCACCCCGACCATCGCTGCCACCGCACCGACCAAATGCGTCCAGGCGTTCAATCGTTCCCCGTGATACATGTGTCGCCCACCTCAACATTCGTTACAACATGGCGCAAGGCTCAGCCCTTGAGCTTAAAAGCGCAATGTTTCAGATCACAAATCCGCGCATACGTGCACAATCGAGCCATTCGACCAAGAGTCACGCCCATGCTGATCGACGAAGAGTTGACCCTGAAAAAACTCGAGGTGTTCCTCGCCTTCATGCGCACCGGCAACCTGGCCCGGGCCGCCGCCGAGTTGCAGACCAGCAACGTCAGCGTGCACCGCGCCATTCACTCGCTGGAAAGCGCCTTGCGCTGCCCGTTGTTCAAGCATGAAGGCCGCAACCTGACACCGCTGGAAAGCGCTTATGTGCTGGAAGAGCGCGCCCAGAAGCTGATTCAGGACGTGGTCGAAACCGTGCGCCTGACCCGCGAAGCGGCCGGGTTCTCCGCCGAACGCTTCAAGCTCGGTTCGTTGTATTCGCTGACGGTGAAGACGGTGCCGCAGCTGATCATGGGCCTGAAAATCCGTCGCAGCGAGCTCAACATCGATTTGATCCTCGGCTCGAATTTCGACCTGCTGTACAAGCTCAAGAACATGGAAGTCGACGCGATCCTGGTGTCCCTGGACGACAGCGTCAACGACCCGGACTGCGAGCAGATTCCACTGTTCTCCGATGACATCTTCCTGGCCACGCCAGCGGATTCGAAGTTTGCCCAACGGGCGGAAGTCGACCTGGCCGAAGTGCGCGACGAAACTTTCATCACACTCACTCAGGGGTTTGCCACGCATCAGGACGGCAACCGGGTGTTCAAGCAGGCGGGGTTCGAGCCGAAGGTGGCGATGCAGGTCAACGACATCTTCACCCTGCTGAGCATGGTCAGCTCGGGGGTGGGTTATGCGTTGCTGCCGGGGCGGATTGCGGCGGTGTATGAGAACCGTGTGAAGCTGATTCCGTTGCAGGAAAAGTATCGGTTGCAGCAGCACATTGGCGTGGTGTTTTTGAAAGCCAAAGAGCGCGATCCGAATCTGCTGGCGTTGTTAGCAGAGTGTCGGATGTATGCCAATCGCCAGGCCTGAGACCCTGTCGCGCCCTTCGCGGGCAAGCCTCGCTCCTACAGGCATTGCGCAGATCCTGTGGGCGCGTGGCTTACCCTCTAGCGCATCAGCCCATTAATCCGCGCATGATCAGAAACAGCAACGAAGGCCCGAGTAAACAGCCCAATGCCGTGTAGAACGCGGCGGTCAGGCAACCATAAGGCACCAGTTTCGGATCCGTGGCCGCCAAACCGCCCGCCACACCGCTGGATGTCCCCATCAAGCCCCCGAAGATCACCGCACTGCGTGGGTTGTTCAGACCAATCATCGGCGCCACGAACGGCGTCATGACCATCACCAGAATGGCTTTGATCAACCCTGCGGCAATCGACAGCGCCATGACCTCGGAACTGGCACCGATGGCAGCCCCGGTCACCGGACCGACGATATACGTCACAGCCCCGGCACCAATGGTGGTCAGGCTGACCGCATCGGTGTATCCGAAGGCCATGGCCACGGCGACACCCGCGATGAACGACGTCCCGACGCCGACGAACAACGCCAGTACTCCGACAAAACCGGCACGTTTGAGCTCATCGACACTGACGCCGAACGCCGTGGCCACAATGGCGAAATCGCGCAACATGGCACCGCCCAGCAGGCCGATCCCGGACAGCAACGGGATGTCCACCACGCCTTTCTGGCCACCGGTCAACGCACCACCGACATACGACAACAACAGGCCGAGCAAAATGGCGATGGCCGAGCCGTGCAAGCGGCCTTTAGTGAACGTATTGGAAATCCAGTAGGACACCCACATGGTCACGCCGACAATCAGAAAGCCACTGATCAGGCTGTAACCGGTAATTACCTTCATCATCGATTCGTACATGGCGATCACCCTACCGTCTTCGGAGGAATGACAGAGGCGGGTTCCTTGTTGCCGATGCGTACCAGCACCGGCACCAAGGCAAAGGCGATAACCACCGCTGCCGTCCCCGCCAGAATCGCCATCGGCCCACCCTTGAGTGCGCCATAGACGTTTTGTTGCGCCGCCATGGCGACGACGATCGGGATATAAATTGCGCTCCAGAACTCCACGCCCTGCTCTGTCTTGCCTTTGAACCAACCACTTTTATTCAGGTAACTGCCGAGGCCGATCAACAGCAGCATCGCAATACCTACACCGCCAACGTTGGCCGGTACGCCAATCAGCTTGCCGAGCAGTTCACCGACAAAAATACCCACCAGGGTACAAAAGGCGAGAAACGCCACACCATAAATAATCATTGTTGTTGTCCTCAAAGTGCATCGTCGAATGTTGTTTTTGTTGTTCGAAGGCTTGAGTCGGTGGTCTAGGGTTGGCGGCTTCCCTCCTCACGCAACAGCGCCTGCAAGGTATCGAGGCGAGCACCGTCGAAGGCAATGACGGTGCCCTGCTCGAACACCCGGCGCGCCAGCCCGGTCAGCACCGCACCGGGCGGCAGTTCGATCTGTAGACGTACGCCACGCTCATAAGCGCTTTGCACCGTGCCGCGCCAATCCACCACGCGGCACATGTTGAAAGCCAGGTCATCGCGCAAGGCTTCGGTGTTGATGACGGGCCGGGCGCGGCTGCCGCTCAGGTAACTCAATGTCGGTGTTTTCAGTTGTACGTTGGCGAAGGCTTCGGCCAGGGTTTTCGCCGGAGCTTCCAGCAGCGGGCAATGGGAAGGCACGCTGACGGCCAATCGTTTTGCCAGACCTGCCCCGCGACCTCGGGCCAGTTCGGCGACAGCTTTCATCGCCGCATCGCTGCCGGCAATGACCACTTGGTTATCGGCATTGATATTGGCCAGGTAAACCGGCATATCGACGCGGTGAACCTGCGCCAGCAACCCTTCCACTGTCGCCAGATCCAGACCGATGATCGCGGTCATGCCGTAGCCCTGAGGATAAGCCTGCTGCATCAGCTCACCACGCAGGCTGACCAGATGCAGCGCATCGCTGAAGCTCAAGGCGCCCGCCGCCACCGCTGCCGGGTAGGCGCCGATGGACAATCCCGCCACGTAATCCGCTGCCATTGATAACTGGCGTGAAGCCGCGACGCCGGCAATCAACAGGCAAAGCTGAACGGCCCTTGTCGATTTCAACGCCTCGGCGCAATCCAGCCGCAACACGTCTTCGCCCAGCACTTCACTGGCCTCATTCACCGTTTCGAGAGGCAAACGGTGGAGCATGCCCGGTTGCTGCGCGCCCTGGCCTGGGAACACCAGCAAACTGCTCACGCTGCTTGCTCCCAAGGATCAATCACCAGGCAGGCTTCACGGGCGTTTTTCAGCAAAACCCGGCGGGCAGCACCAGCCCATTCGCGCAGGGCGACGGCACCGAAAGGCGTCTGCAACTGCATGTCTACCTGGCACGCAGCCGTGTCCAGAATCTTCACCAGCGCCTGCGCTTTCAATCGATCCAACGGTTGCGGGGTGCGCAGGATCAAGTCGAGATCACTGCCTTCGTGCAACGCTTGAACACCGCTGGCCAATTCAAACCCGGCGCTGCCGCTGACGCCCCACGCCCAACCGAAGTCATCGAGCATCGGCCGCAAATAATTGAGGGCGCGTACTGCTGGCAAATCCCGCTCGATCAAGGCATGACAAAGGTCTTCCGGTCTGACGCGACGAGCAATCGCAGCGATCGACATCACCGTTGCAAAGCGCTGCTCACGCAACCGCCCACGCAACCCGACCGCGATGTAATCCGGCGCACTCAACGCACGCCGAACCACCACCGGCTGACCTGCGCTGACCGACTCGATCGCCCATGCAGGCGCGTCCACCGGCAGCTGCTCCGGGGTCATCCCCCAAAGCAGGTCGTGGGCCAGAAACGTATTCACCACTGCGCTCTCAGCAATTGGCGAACGGTGCTTGATGCCGCACGGTTGGTCGCGCCCAAGCGGCTGCCCAAGTCACGTCCGCTGGTGGCGACATCGCCAATGGCAAGGTTCAGGCATTCAGTCACCCGCGCCAGATCCGCCGCTGTCGGCTGCTCGATCTGCTCTACCGACAAGGTTTCCCAAAGCAATCCCAGACTCGCATAGCTGTCGATGTCATAAGCCATCGGCGGCACGCTGGAAGCCAGGGCTTCGAGTTCTTCGACGCTGCGCAACGTCACCCGCGCTGCCGATGCCTTGCCCATCGCATGGACCATCACGCCCGGATCACGCAAGGCAATCAAGCGATTGGCCTGATACCCATGGGCCAGAAACGCCCCGGACATCGCCTTGCCCACCAGCAAGCCAATCACCGCATGACCGGCCAACCGGGCGCGGGCATAACTGTCTGCCGCACCCGCCAGGGCCTGATGAATGCCGAGCGCTTCTTCGCGCCGACCGTAAGCCTGGCTCGGCACATCGACGATGGCGACCAAGGCGCGTTTGTGCGGTTTATCCGTGTCTTCGGCGATGACGTCATCCACCGCCTTGGCCAGGCCCCAACCTTCCAGCAGACCGACCTCGCCATTGCGGGCGCGGACGAAACGGTTGTCGGGATCAGCCACCACCGCGATAAACCGTACAGACTGATCACCCAATACACCGTCGGCGACCTTCAACGAAGCGGGCAAACCTTCGACCTGTTTCGCGCCCGCACTCAAGGCGTTGAACCAGTTCAAACCTCTCAGGGAATACGAACTCATGAGTGCTCTCCTTGATACAGATCGCGAACCACTGACGGCTCGATTTGCGGTTCGGCGTCCAGACGGGCCAGCCGCTGCAGGAACAGATCGGCCTGACGGCTGCGTTGTTGTGCCGGCAAACCTTGCTTGAGTAACTCACCGACCTGCTGCTGGATCTGCGCCACATCGTCGGCCACATAACGGTCTACCAAACCACTGGCAAAACGCTGCTCGCCACCGGTCAGGCTCCAGATGAAAGGACGGTCGCGGGAGTCGTATTCCTCAAGCCCGGCTTCCTGTTCGATCACTTGCGGACCGTTGAGGCCAAGCCGCGCTTCCTGAGTCACCAGCAAATAGCTGCACAACCCGGCGGCAATCGACATCCCGCCAAAGCAACCCACGCTGCCGGCGACTACACCGATAACCGGCTGGTATTGGCGCAGGTCGACAATCGCCGCATGAATATCGGCAATCGCCGCCAGCCCAAGATTGGCTTCCTGCAAACGCACGCCGCCGGTTTCCAGCAGCAACACGGCGCGAGTGGGAATGCCATTGCGGTTGTCTTCGGCGGCGAGTTCCAGCGCACCGGCAATCTTCGCCCCGCCGACCTCACCGAGGCTGCCGCCCTGAAATGCACCTTCGATGGCGGCGATCACCACCGGCAATCCACCGATGCTGCCCTTGGCGATCACCACGCCGTCATCGGCTTGCGGCACCACGCCCTGGCGCGACAGCCACGGCGACATGACGCGTTGAAACGGGTCGAGCAATTCGCGGAAGGTGCCAGGGTCGAGCAAGGCTTTCGCCCTTTGCCGGGCGCCGAGTTCGACGAAGCTGTGCTTGTGTAGGAGTTCTTTACTGTCAGTCATGATCGATCTCCTCAAAGCCTTGTTCCAGACGCAAGCGCACCACGCCGGGGGTCGCGCCGAAATCGTGGATATCAATGGCCATCGCTGGTGGTGTCTGGCCGTCGAACATCCGTGCAAACAGGTGCTGCCAGCGTTGTTCGGCGCCATTGACCGAGGTCTGCACCTTGATCGTCAATTTGCCAGCCTGACCCGGTTCGATCAGCACTTCCAGATCGCCCGAACCGACACAGCCCACCAGCGTGCGGCCCCGTGGCGGCTGCCCGGCGGGGAATTCAAAGGATAAGGTTTCCATCAGAAAGCTCCCGACTCGATGCGGTCGATAAACAGGCAGGCGGCGAGCAAATCCGCGGCACCGCCGGGCGACGCATTCAATGCGATTAATTGTTCGTCCAATTCGTGCAGACGGCGGCGACCGGCGAGGCTGGCGCTGCCGCCCGCATCGAGTACCGCTTGGGCACCAAGCTGCATGGTTTGCAGGCCGTGTTCGCCGGCGCGGTAGAGCACGCAGGTGTCGGCCAGGTTCGTCATGATTGCGAGCAAGCCGTCGAGCCGGGCGTTCTGCTCGCCATGGCCCAAGGCGCGGCTGCGTTTGAGTTGTGGCAGTGCGCGTTGCAGAACCGAAGGAAAGCCGAGTTGGGCTTCTTCACGGGCACCGCGAGCGCCGTAGCGTTGGGCAACCTGGGCGCCATGGCTGAGTGGACGTGGTGCGTAACGGTCGTCGATTAACGCGAGTCGGGCAGCACGCAAAGCAATCGGGCCTGCGGCACTGGATTCAGGCTCAAGCGCGCAGGCCGTGACCAAAAGACCCAAGGCCCAGATCGCCCCGCGATGGGTGTTCACGCCAGCCGTCGTGGCGAGCATCGCTTGCTCCCCTTCCCGACCGATCCGTCCAACGGCTTCACGCAGCGGCACACCGACTTCGCCAGATTCAATGGCCGCTTGCGCCATTTCCTTGAATGCAGGCCACAGCGACAGCGCCGAGGCGTGCATCAGCCCGAGGTGCAAATCGGTATGAGCGCCATTGCCACGACGGTCGACCAACGCCGGTTTCGGCGACAGGTCCGCTTCGTCGATCAATGCGTCCACCGCCAGGTCCGCCAGCCGTTCAGCCAGGGAAAGCGTTTTCGGTTGCAGGTTGAATGCGTGCATTACCAGCTCCTGAACTTGGCGGGCGGGTTGTAGAGGCCACCGGACCACTCGACCAGATCAGCCACGCTCTTGGCCGCGAGCAATTCGCGGGTGGCGTCGGTACGGCGGATGCCGAGGTCTTCCGGCAAGGCGATCAAGCCTTCGCGGCGCATGCGTGCGGTGTCTTTCGGGTTGTGGCGCAGGCCAATGGCGGTCACTCCGGCGACGGCGGCGATCATCGCCTGACGTTCTTCCAGCGAACGGGCCTTGTACAAATAGGCGATGCCTTCTTCGGTCAGCAAGTGGGTGACGTCGTCGCCGTAGACCATGATCGGCGCCAGCGGCATGCCGCTTTTCTTCGCCACTTCTATTGCATCGAGGGTTTCGACGAAGGTCGGTTTGCCGCCCTCCTGGAAGGTCTCGACCATTTGCACCACGAGTTTTTTGCCGCGCTCGAGCAAGGCTTCGGGCGCGTCGTCATGGCGCATGTCGAGCCAGGCCGGCGTGCTATGACGGCGACCGCGCGGGTCGTGGCCCATGTTCGGCGCGCCGCCGAAACCGGCCAGGCGCCCACGGGTCACGGTGGAAGAATGGCCGTCGCCATCGACTTGCAGGGTTGCGCCGATGAACAGGTCCACCGCGTATTGCCCGGCGAGTTGGCAGAACATCCGGTTGGATCGCAGAGAGCCGTCGCGCCCGGTGAAGAACACGTCCGGCCGAGCGGCGATGTAGTTTTCCATGCCCAGTTCTGTGCCGAAGCAATGCACGCTTTCGACCCAGCCGCTTTCAATCGCCGGGATCAGCGTCGGGTGCGGATTGAGCGTCCAGTTGCGGCAGATCTTGCCCTTCAGGCCTAGGGATTCGCCGTAGGTCGGCAGGATCAATTCGATAGCGGCGGTGTTGAAACCGATGCCGTGGTTCAGCGACTGAACGTTGTGTTTTTCGTAGATCCCACGGATCGCCATCATCGCCATCAGCACGTGCACAGGCTTGATGTGCCGTGGGTCGCGGGTGAACAGCGGTTCGATGTAGAACGGCTTGTCCGCCACCACCACGAAATCGACCCAGGATGCGGGAATGTCGACGCGTGGCAGGTCGCTGACATCGTCCACCAGTTGGTTGACCTGGACGATGACAATGCCGTCGCTGAAGGCGGCCGGCTCGATCAAGGCGGGGGTGTCTTCGGTGCTCGGGCCGGTGTAGATGTTGCCAGCGCGGTCGGCCATGAAACCGGCCGAGAGCACGACGTTGGGAATCAGGTCGACCACCAGCCGCGCATAGAGCTCGATGTAGGTATGGATCGCACCGATTTCCAGCAGGCCGTCTTCCAGTAACTGGCTGATGCGCAGGCTCTGGGTGCCGGCGAAGGAGAAGTCGAGCTTGCGGGCGATGCCGCGCTCGAACAGGTCCAGGTGCTCGGAGCGGCCGACGCTGGGCATGATCATGTGCAAATCATGCAGCTTGGCGGGATCGGCCTTGGCCAGGGAGCGAGACAGGAAATCCGCCTGCTTCTGGTTATTGCCTTCCAGCACCACGCGGTCGCCGGGCAGGATCAGAGCTTCCAGTGCCGCGACGATGTTGTCGGTGGGCAGGACCACACCGTCGGCCAGACCCCGCACCAATTCGAGACGCCGCTGCTTTTCGCTGCGCCGCCGCGTCCATCGCGAGTCGGGGGATATTGTTGTTGTCATGAC
Organism: Pseudomonas sp. SG20052; assembly: GCF_031766055.1. Classification (NCBI taxonomy): domain Bacteria; kingdom Pseudomonadati; phylum Pseudomonadota; class Gammaproteobacteria; order Pseudomonadales; family Pseudomonadaceae; genus Pseudomonas; species Pseudomonas sp. SG20052. The sequence continues at coordinate 6,336,592 of NZ_CP134498.1, forward strand.
CACTCCACGGGTTCGCTGTCGTGGGAGTCACCTTAGGAGGGTTGGGTGGGGAGCATCAATCAAGCACAGAGACGGATCGTTACGATCACCGTAACGATCCACACCGACCCGATCGATCCCACGCTCTGCGTGGGAATGCCTCAAGGGACGCTCCGCGTTCCAGCTCCCGAATGGGACGCGGAGCGTCCCGGGCTGCATTCCCACGCGGAGCGTGAGAACGATCATCAGTCCCAAAAAAGGACCGATCAGTCCCTTTTTGGGAATCTTCAACCTTCGCCAGCCTAGCGGTGGGTTTGTGTTTAAAAGTTTGTCCGAAGGAAGGGTTAGCGGCTACGTGGCCTGGCGTCGCAGCCTACAGCAATGCCGGAAGCCGCTCGCCAATCTGTAATCGGAAACTCATTATGTCCAAGGTAACGACCAACCCAGCAGATAACTCTGACATCGATTCCCAAGCGTCCCTTGAAGCCGAGAAACTTAAAGAAGCTGCCGACCGCGTCTTCTCCTATTACTTTCCCCCTGCTCACGAAAAAACGTCGAGGCGCCGTAATAAGTCCCGGCTCTTCACTGTATGCCCCGACATCGACACCGAAGCCTTGCTGGCCAATGCTTCCGAAGACTTGCTGTCCATCAGCGCCATTGCTGCCGATCTGGCGGACGATGTGGAAGGCTCGGGCCGGGGTTTGCCGTGAAGTATTCGGTAAGGTGAAGGCCGCCTTCGCGGGCAAGCCTCGCTCCTACAGGTTTGGCGCAGTCCTTGTAGGAGCGAGGCTTGCCCGCGAAGGGGCCCGTCAGACTAGCCCGGCACTCACCAACAACTCCTCCAGCGCCAGCAAATCAGGCACCTTGGCCACTTGCTCCCCCACCTGCACCGCCGCCTGCTCCAGCGGACACAACGGCACATCGACGTAACTCAACTGACTGTCCAGTTTGTACGACCGCGGAATCCCCTGAACCAACAGCGCAATGAACTTCAACTCTGGCCGCCCACCCAGTGCATTGAGAATCACGATGCGCGCGCGCTCGCCGATGACGGTTTTATTGCCGCACGCCGACTCGAAACTCAGCAACGGAATCTGCCGGTCCCGCCACGTCACCAACCCCAGGTACCACGGCGGTGTGTCCAGATCGAACGCCCCCGGTTGATAGTCAATCAACTCCGCCACCGCCACGTTGGGCAGAATCAGGTTGCGGTCAGCCAGGGGCAGCAGCAGGCCGGTGAGATTGCTGGTGCGATGCTCAAGCATGGGTTTTGCTCCACAACGCGATGCTGTCGAGCAGCACCGATTCCTGGTACGGCTTGCCGAGGTAGTCGTTGACGCCGATGGCCATGGCGCGGTCGCGGTGTTTCTGGCCGGTGCGGGAGGTGATCATGATGATCGGTAAATGCTGCAAACGTTCGTCGCTGCGCACCTGGGCCGCCACTTCGAAGCCGTCCATGCGCGGCATCTCGATGTCGAGCAGCATAACGTCGGGCATATGTTCTTCGAGCAGCAGCATGGCGTCGACCCCATCCTTGGCAGTCAGCACGTTCATGCCGTGACGTTCGAGCAGGCGGCTGGTGACCTTGCGCACGGTGACCGAATCGTCGACCACCAACACCAGCAGCGGTTATGCGGCTCGACCTCAACGTCCTGTGTCGCCGACTGTTGCGGCACTCGGGCCTGCATGGCGCGGATCGGCGCCAGCAAATCGAGAATCAGCACCACCCGGCCATCGCCCAGAATCGTCGCCCCGGATAACCCCTGCACCGACGCAAATTGCGGGCCGAGGCTTTTGACCACGATCTCCCGCGTGCCAGCCGTGGAATCCACCTGCACGGCGATGTGCCGCTCGTTGCATTGCACCAACAAGACCGGCAGCGGCAGGCTCTGGCCCAACAGTTTCGGGCGGGTGCTGGTTTTCAGCAGCTCGCCGAGGTAGCACAACTCATAGGTTTGCCCGGCGTATTCATAAGTCGGCGGATCGAGCCGGTAATGCCCTTCGAGCTCGTTGGGCAGCACGCGAACGATGCCGTCGATGGTGTTCAACGGGATCGCGTATTGATCCTCCAGACACTGCACCATCAGCGCGCGGTTGACCGACACGGTGAACGGGAGGCGAATCCGAAAGTGCACGCCCTGCCCCGGTGTCGAGTCGATGACCATGGTGCCACCGAGCTGCCGGACTTCTTCGTGAACCACGTCCATGCCCACGCCACGCCCGGAAATCTGAGTGATTTTCTCAGCGGTGGAGAACCCCGGTTGCAGGATGAATTGCAGCACATCGCGGTCGCTGACCTCGGCGTCCGGGGCCAACAAGCCGCGCTTGATCGCCTTGCGCCGCACCGCGTCCAGCGGCACGCCCGCGCCGTCGTCGCGGATGTCGAAAATCATGTCGCCGCCCTCGCGGGACAGGTCGAGAGTGATTCGTCCCTGGGCCGGTTTGCCGGCCGCAATACGCACCTCGGCCGATTCCAGGCCGTGGTCCACGGCGTTGCGCAGCATGTGTTCCAGCGGCGCCGCCATGCGCTCAAGCACGTTGCGATCCATCTCGCCTTCGGCGTTGCCGACCACGAACTCGACGTCTTTGCCCAGTTCACTGGAGACCTGGCGGACGATGCGCCTCAAGCGCGGCAGCATGCGCTCGAACGGCACCATGCGCGTGCGCATCAGGCCTTCCTGCAATTCGGTGTTGATGCGGCCCTGCTGTTGCAGCAGGTTTTCCGCATCCTGATTGCGTCGATCGAGGGTTTCCTTGAGGTCGAGCAGGTCGGAGGCGGATTCGAACAGCGCCCGCGACAACTGCTGCAACTGCGAGTGACGGTCCATTTCCAGCGGATCAAACTCCTCGTAGCCCAGACGTTCCGCTTCGACTTGCTGGCGGCTGAGAATCCGTCCCTGGGTTTCGGTGTCGAGCCGTCGCAACTGATCGCGCATCCGCTCGATGGTGGTTTCCATCTCGCTCAGGGCCACCCGCGCATCGTTGACCTGTTGCTCGATACGGCCACGGAAGATCGAGGTTTCACCGGCCAGGTTGACCAGATCGTCGAGCAGTTCTGCCGAGACCTTGACCATGTCGACGCCCACTTCGGCTTGCGCCACCGGGGCGTCGGGTTTCGGCGTGGCGGGCACGATCACCGGCGTATCAAGAACAGCGGGATGGCTGAAGTTCTTGATCGCGTCGATCAACCGATCAGCCGGCGGCAAGGGCTGGCCGGCGCGGGCGGCGTCGAGCATTTGCGCCAGTCGGTCATGACTGCTTTGCAGCAGGGCGAACAGCGCCGGGGTCGGTTGCAGCACGCCAGCGGACAGACCTTCGTAGAGAAATTCCAGCTCATGGGCGAGGTCGCCGATGGGGGCAATTTCCACCATCCGCGCACCACCCTTGAGCGTGTGCAGGTCGCGCAGCAGGGTTTCCACTTCCTGACGGTTCGACGGTTCGGCTTGCCAGCGCACCAGCGCCGCGCCGGAGTTTTCGATGATGTCGAAACCTTCCTCAAGGAAGATCTCCAGCAGCTCGGGGTCATGCCCCGGCGAGTCATTGGCCGGCGCAGGTTCCGCCACTTCGGCGGTGTTGGCATTGCCTTGACGGAACTCGCGAATCGCCTCGATCAGCTCGCTCGGGGCACCCAGGGTGTGCTGGTTTTTCAGCTGTTCGAGCAACACCGCGAGCCGGTCATGGCTCTGTTGCAGCAACTGCGCAAGGGTTTCGCTGTAGCTGTAACGGTGGTCCACCAGGCCTTCGTAAAGACTTTCCAATTCATGGGCCAGGTCGCCGACCGGCTCGACCTCGGCCATCCGCGCGCCGCCCTTGAGAGTATGCAAGTCCCGCTGCAAGGACGACAGCGGCGCGGCGTTATCCGGGTCGTTCAGCCAGCGCTGCAAGGCCTGGCCAGCACTCTCGAGAATATCCACCGCTTCTTCGAGAAAGATCGAAACGATCTCATCGTCCAGCTCGACCTGAGTCGCGGTCTGTTCCAGTTCTGCGGTGGCGCTGCCCAGTTCGCGGATGCTCAGGGTGCGGCTGCCATCGCTGCGGATCAGGCCCATGGACGATGGATCAAGGCTTTCATCGAGCAGGCCGCGCAAGGCCCGGATGCGTTCCGGTTGCGGGCTGACTTCCTGGCCGGCGGCCAGTTCGTCGAGCATATTGATCAGCGCTTCGTGGGCACTTTGCGCCTCGTGGAAAAACCGGTCGCTGACTGCCAGGCTGCTCTCTTCCACCGCGCCGTACAGGTCGAGCAACGCTTCGCACAATTCATCCACCGGATGCAGATCGGCGAGGTGCGCGCCTTCGCCCAAGGTGGTCAATTCGTCCAGCAACGCGCTGAGTTCCTGGCGCTCGCCGGGGTGCTGCTGCCAGCGCTGCAACAGGCTTTCGGCGTCCAGCAGGATGTCCATGCCCTGGGCCAGGAAGTTGTTGATCAGTTGCGGATCACGCTTGATTCGCAGCGCGGTGTTCGGCGCTTTCAACAGCGCATCCAGACGCTCAGCGAGCAGCGCCTTGGTGCGCTCGATCAGTAAATCGGCATCCGGTATTTCGGCCAGCGGATCAGTCTTGAGTTGCCGCAGCCCGAGACGGAACAGACCTTCGGCTTCCAGCAGCAGTTCGACTTCGTCGAGGTCGAGGGCGATCAGGTGCGCTTTGTATTCGCGGGCCAGTTGATCCAGCGGCGTCGCCAGCTCGGCGATCGGCAATACGCCGGCCATCGAGGCGCTGCCCTTCAAGGTATGCAACGCCCGCTGCAACTCGTCACTGGCTTGCAGCGGCACGTGCTCGGCGGCTTGATCGAGGAAACGGTTGAGGCTGGCGAGATGGGTCTCGGCTTCCTTGCGGAAGATCTCCAGCAACAGCGGATCGAGGGCAGCGACGTCCTGGGTGTCCTCATCGCTGGCGGGCGTATCGCCCTTGGCGAGGGCATGGGCGCGAGCGGCCAGTTGGTCGACCTGGTTGTTCTGGCGCTGGGCATTGGCGGCAAACTCGGCCACCAGTTGCGGCAGCAGCTCCAGTGTATCGAGGAGCAATTGTTGCACTGCCGCCCCAGGCGCAACGCTACGCTCCAGCACGCGGTTGAGCAGGTTTTCCACCGCCCACGCCAGCTCGCCCAGCACCAGCGCACGGACCATCCGGCCACTGCCTTTCAAGGTGTGGAAAGCCCGGCGCAATTCACTCAACGCGGCGTTATCGTCCGGGTTGGCCGTCCAGCGCGGCAAGTACTCCCGGAGGATTTCCAGGACTTCATCGGTTTCTTCGAGGAAGACTTCCCGCAGCTCTTCGTCCACCGGTTCTTCGCCGGCGGGCGGTGGCAGCAGGCTGCCCGGAATGGTCAGCGCCGGCGGATTGACCGAAGACACCGGGCTGGCCAGGACATCGGCCAGCGACTGCACGGTATCGGGGTCATCGAGTTCTTGCAGGTCCTGCATCACCTGGGCTTCACTCGGGCTCAGCACATCCTCAAGCATCGGCACCTGTTGTTCACTGGGGAAAAACCCAAGGGACGCCAGGCTCTTTTCCGCCACGTCGAGCAGTTGTTCACCGGGTGCCTCGGGGTCGTCGCTGAGACGCTCCAGGTAATACTCGATGCTGGTGATGACGTCGGCCAGGCTGTCCAGTTCCTGCCAGCCGGGCTGGCCCGGGTCCAGCAGCAGATGCTCGCGAATGAAGTGGTTGCAGGCTTCGATCAGGCTCGCCGCACGACCCAACGGAATCATCGACAGCGCACCGCGTACCTGGGTCAGCAACGCCGGCAAGGCCTGCAAATGCTGGCGATCCCAGTCGGCGTCGATGTAGTCGACGATCATGTCCTTGGCCTGTTGCAGGCAGATGCGGGCTTCCTTGATCACGATCTGATGGATCTGCGTCAGATCGGTGGTCGGCAAGTGGCTTTCTTCCTGGCTCTCCGGCTCTACGGTGCCGACCATGCCGGCCAGCGTCGCTTCGACGTAGAGCAAGGCCCCGGCAACGTCCATGAGAATGGCGTCGTTGGGTTCACGCTGGCCCTGGGCGAGGCTCAGCACCACCGCCAGTTGATCGATGATGACTTTGCGCGGCTGGCCGAAACCCAACACCGCCAGGGTGTCGGCGATTTGCCGCAACGGCGCCAGCAGGGTTTCGAGGTCCGAGGTGTGCTGGCGGTCGCTGCGCACAAACAGGTCCAGGCGTTCCTTGACCCGCACCAGCTCTTCACACAGCGCGGCCAGCACCGAGCGCATGGCGTCACGGTCCGGTCCGGCCAGGCGGGCGCGTTCTTCGTCGACCATTGCGCTGTCAGGCAGCGCGTCGTCCAGTGAGTAACGATCTTTCATGGTCAGCATCTGCCCGGTGGGATGTTCGGCCTTGGCAATGTAGAACAGCAAACTCTTGAGCAACTCCGGCGGTGCCGGCTGATTGATGCCGCGTATGCCCTGTTCGAGCAAGCGCTTGAGTTCTTTGTCGGCGTCCTTGAACAGGCTGCGCAGCGCCGGGCTGTTGGCAATCGAGCCGCCGCGCATGCCTTCGACCAGCGCCGAGGCGACTTGCCACAACGGGCTCAAAGGCGCGTTGCCGCACAGTCCTTCCAAGCGTGAAAAAACCTTGGTCAGATAGCCAAGGTTAGTCTCGTCATCCTGCTCGCGCAGCAACCCGACCAACGCCATTTGCAGCATCTGCCGCAACTTGCGCAGCACATTGGCAAAATCCGCCGGTTCCAGCAGGGCCAGCGATTCTTCGTCCAACACCGGCAGGTCGAGCAATTGCGGGCTGAACAGGCTGGTTTCCGACAACAGGCTTTCGCCCCGGGCACTGCGTAAATCGTTGATCAGCGGCAGCACCACCAAGGGCAGGTCACGGCGCGCGCCTTGCACCCGGTCGAGGTAGATCGGCAGTTGCCCGAGGGCTTGCAACAGCAGATGAAGCGCCTCGTCGCGATGGTTGATGCGGTCTTGCTGCAAGGCGGTGGCCAGGTGTTCCATTTCTTCGGCGAGCAAGGCCGCGCCGTAGAATTCGACCATCTGCAAACTGCCGTGGACCTGATGGATGCACGCCAGGCAATCGCTCAGGGCGTGCGTCGCCTGGGGATCATCAAGCAGGGTTTCGATCGCTTGATGAGCCACTTTCAGCGTTTCGGCAATCTCGCCTTTGACCCACTCGAGGGCCACATAGTCGTGCCGATCACCCATAACCACTCCAAATCACTGCTCTACTCAAAAAAACCCGAACGCCTACGGGCGCTTCACACTTTATCCGCCGCCTGCGCCTTGGCCGCCGGCAAGGTAAAACCGGACACCGAGCGCCGCAGCTGACTGGCCATTTTCGCCAGGTTGCCAATGCTCTCGGCGGTGGCGGTCGAGCCCGACGAAGTCTGCGTGGTGATCTGCTGGATCACGTTCATGGTCAGGGAAATCTGACCGGCTGAAGACGTCTGCTGCTGCGCAGCGTTGGAAATACTCTGGATCAACGCCGCCAGGGTCTTCGACACGCCTTCGATTTCTTCCAGGGCCACACCGGCATCCTGCGCCAGACGCGCGCCGCGCACCACTTCGGTGGTGGTCTGTTCCATGGAAATCACGGCTTCGTTGGTGTCGGTCTGGATCGCTCGCACCAGGGTTTCGATCTGCCGGGTAGCGGCGGACGAACGCTCGGCCAGACGCTGCACTTCGTCGGCTACCACTGCAAAACCGCGCCCGGCATCACCGGCCATCGAGGCCTGGATCGCCGCGTTGAGCGCAAGGATGTTGGTCTGATCGGCAATGTCATCGATCAGGCTGACAATGTCGCCGATTTCCTGAGAGGACTCGCCCAGACGCTTGATGCGCTTGGCAGTGTCCTGGATCTGCTCGCGAATGTTGTCCATGCCGTGGATGGTGTTGTGCACCACCTCGTTGCCCTTGTTGGCGATTTCCACCGAACGTTCCGCCACCGCCGAGGACTCGGCAGCGTTGGCGGAGACCTGGTCGATGGACTGGGCCATGTCGTTGATCGCGGTGGAGGCTTCGCTGATCTGTTGCGCCTGATGTTCCGACGCCTGGGCCAGGTGCATGGCGGTGGCCTGGGTTTCCTGCACGGCGGCGGCGACCTGGCCGGCGGTGAGGTTGATGGTCGCCACCAGGTCGCGCAGTTGATCGACGGAATAGTTGATCGAGTCGGCGATGGTGCCGGTGAAGTCTTCGGTCACCGAGGCCGTCACGGTGAGGTCGCCGTCGGCGAGGTCTTCGATCTCGTCGAGCAGGCGCATGATCGCGGTCTGGTTGCGCTCGTTCTTCTCGGCGGTTTCGCGCAGCTGGCGGTTGGTTTCGCGCACCATCACCAGGCCGATAAGGATGATCGACATCAGCGCCAACAGGCCCAGCACGTAGCCGCCAATGGTGTCGGTGTCGCGCCCGCCGGCAAGGTTTTCGAACCCGCTGGCCAGGTGCGAGGCTTCGTCGAGCAGGGTCTGCGACAAGGTGAAGATGTTGGTCGCCGATTCGCGAACCTTGAACAGCTCCGGCGAGGTTTCGAGGATTTCATCCACAGAACCGGAGACAAACTCGAACAGCTCGGAAATCTCGGTCAAGCGGGCACGCGCATCGCGGTCTTCGACCTGGCTGACCCGCAGCGACGTATTGCCCTGGAGCATGCCATTGAGTACCTGGCCGAATCGGGCAGCGTCGCGACCGAACGCGTCGGCGGCCTGTTGTGAATTTTCATCGCCGGACAGCACGGTGTTCACCGCGCCCAGGATGCGTTCGGCCAGCAGCGACTGACGCTGGGCCATGGCCACCTGAGCGGCTGGCGCGCCGCGCTGCAAGAGGATTTCGACGACTTTTTCGTATTCGACCTGCAACTGCGGCACGGTTTCGGCCAGCGTCGCGGCGACCTGATGCAGCGAGAGTACGGTCTGCTCGCTGGAGAGGATGGCGTCGGTGTTTTTCAGCAGCCGTTCCCAGTCCAGCTGAACGGCGCGCATTTCCGGGCGCACGGCGGACGGCGCTGGCGGCAGGCCGGTGGCCGGGTCGCCCTTCTTCAAGTAACCCCAGCGCTGGGCGAAGTCGTTGCGTGCATCGCTCAGCAGCTTGAACGCCGCCGCCTTGCCGGCAGCGGCTTCGGTGGCGTTTTTGGCGATGCGTTGGGACAGCACGCGCAGTTCGCCGGCGTGGCCGATGTACTGTTTGTCATACGTGGCTTGCGTGTTGAGGTAAGCGAAGTTGGCAAACAGCAGCATGATGAAGATGATCAGCGCGATGAACAGCACGATGATCTGCGAGCGGCTGCGCGATCCTTCTGGCTTGCCTGTTTTTGTTTTTATCATCGGTCCTCGCCTGTACTGCCTGATTCAACGACGCCCTTGCAAGAGCGAGGCTTGCCCGCGAAGCAGGCGCTACGGTCTTACGGGAACACCGCGTTTTCGTTCTTCGCGGGCAAGCCTCGCTCCTGCAGGATTGGGGCGTCGCCTTGATTACAGCGCTACATGCATAAAGCTTTGCGACTGCGCCAGCGTAAACGGGCTGAATATTTGCCACGTCTGCTCACGCTGAAACCGGCCCTGGACGAACGCGGCAATCGGCCCGTGCAGATCGGCCATCGACACCGGTTCCAGACTGTCCTGGGCAAAGTGCTGCAAGCCGAAGACTTCGTCGACCATCAACCCGGCAAACACTTCACCGTGTTCCACCACCAACACCCGCCGCTGTTTGCGCAGGGTCGACTGCTCATGTCCGAAGAAGCTGCACAAATCCATGATCGGCAGCAATCGTCCGCGCAAGTTGGCCACACCCTTGACCCAGGGTTTGACGCCCGGCAATTGGGTGAAACGCGGTTCGTGCAGGACCTCGCTGACTTCGCCCATGGGCGCGACGTACCAGTTTTCGCCCAAGCGAAAGCCGATGCCGCTCCAGCGGTCCTGTCGGGTTGGCTGGGATGGCAGATCCGCCGCCAGCAGACGACAGCGCTGGTCAATCTGCAGCAGCAGTTCGAAAGCCGTCAGCGACTCGGTCATGGCCGGACGATCAACCGGCCAGCACGTTGTTCAGGGTTTTGATCAGGGTCTCTTCGTCGACCGGTTTGGTCAGGTAATCCTTGGCGCCCTGGCGTGTGCCCCAGACTTTGTCGGTTTCCTGATCCTTGGTGGTGATGATGATCACCGGGATGTGCCCGGTGTCCGGGTCTTTGGTCAACTGGCGGGTCGCCTGGAAACCGTTGAGGCCGGGCATGACGATGTCCATGAGCACCGCGTCGGGTTTTTCCTGACGGGCCAGGGCCACGCCGTCGGCGCCGTTTTCGGCTTTCAACACTTCATGACCGTGCTTTTCCAGCATGCCGGTCAGTTTGTACATTTCGGTCGGCGAATCATCGACGATCAGAATACGTGCCATGGTCTTCCCCATTCTTGTCAACGCCGGGCCCGCTGGCCGAGCGTCACTGTGCGTGTCCTACTGCGGCAAAACGGCGGCGAAGCCCGGTACATGGGCCTGGATCGCGTTCAGCAGTTCTTCCTTGCTGAAAGGCTTGGTCAAAAACTGGTCGGAGCCGACGATGCGCCCCTTGGCCTTGTCGAACAGCCCGTCCTTGGACGACAGCATAATCACTGGCGTGGACTTGAACGCACTGTGGTTCTTGATCAACGCGCAGGTCTGATAGCCATCCAGGCGCGGCATCATGATGTCGACAAAGATGATGCCGGGATGGTTATCGGCAATCTTGGCCAGGGCATCGAAACCATCGATGGCCGTGATGACTTCACAACCCACGTTTTTCAACAGCGTTTCGGCGGTACGACGAATCGTCTTCGAATCGTCGATCACCATGACCTTCAAGGCGCTGGAATGCTGTTCCATAAATGCTCTACCGTCGCCTTTGCGAATCAAATTGTCCGTTTACGGACCTTCGGTGGCTCGAAACCCTTGATGTTCAAGGGCCAGCACGACATGGCAGCCTTTTTAGCACAGTCTCCAACACCAATCTATCGGGCGACTGACACGGTGGTTTTTCCTTGACCGGGAACACACTGGGCGCCAATCTGACGCCACTTTTTCGTGTCCATCCGGACCACCCCAATTCGAGGAAAAACCCATGAGCGTTCGCGTCGGGATTGTCATGGACCCTATTGCCAGCATCTCCTATAAAAAGGATAGCTCGCTGGCCATGCTGCTGGCCGCACAGAAGCGCGGCTGGGAACTGTTCTATATGGAACAGAGCGATTTGTACCAGGCCGAAGGTGAAGCCCGAGCGCGGATGCGTCCGCTGAAAGTCTTCGCCAACCCGGAAAAATGGTTCGAACTGGAAGCCGAGACCGACGCGCTGCTGAGCGATCTTGACGTGATCCTGATGCGCAAGGATCCGCCATTCGACATGGAGTTCGTCTACTCCACGTACCTGCTGGAGCAAGCCGAGCGCGCTGGCGTGCTGGTGGTCAACAAGCCGCAAAGCCTGCGCGATTGCAACGAAAAGCTGTTCGCCACGCTGTTCCCGCAGTGCACGCCGCCGACCATCGTCAGCCGTCGCCCGGACGTGCTGCGCGAGTTCGCCGATCACCACGGCGATGTGATCCTCAAGCCGCTGGACGGCATGGGCGGCTCGTCGATCTTCCGTCACACCGTCGGCCACCCGAACCTGTCGGTGATCCTCGAAACCCTGACCTTGCATGGCAAGCAGCAGATCATGATCCAGGGTTACTTGCCGGCAATCATCGATGGCGACAAACGCATCCTGATGATCGACGGCGAACCCGTGGATTACTGCCTGGCACGGATCCCGGCCGCCGGTGAAACCCGTGGCAACCTGGCGGCCGGCGGTCGTGGCGAAGCCCGCCCGTTGACCGACAAGGATCGCTGGATCGCTGCTCAGGTCGGCCCGACCCTGCGTGAGAAAGGCCTGCTGTTCGTGGGTCTGGACGTGATTGGTGAGCACCTCACCGAAATCAACGTCACCAGCCCGACCTGCATTCGCGAGATTGATAATGCGTTTGGCACCGACATCGGCGGCATGCTGATGGATGCCATAGAGAAGCAGCTGCAAGCTTCAAGCCGCAAGCTGCAAGCTTGAAACTGACGCCCTACAGCTTGTCGCTTGATACTTGTAGCTTGAAGCTAAAAACCAACATTGCGTTATCATGCCGAGCCCGTAAAAACGCGATGTTGGTTTTTTTGTCATGACACTTCCGTCCGATCTGCCCCCTGAACTCGCCCATCGTGGCGTGCGCCCGGCCGATCGCCTCGGATTTACCCTGTTTCTAGCGGCGCTGATTCACCTGGCCTTGCTGTTGGGCGTCGGGTTCACGATGGTCGAACCCAAGCAGATCAGCAAAACCCTGGAAATCACCCTCGCCACCTTCAAAAGCGAAAAGAAGCCTGCGAAAGCTGATTTCCTTGCCCAGGAGAATCAGGAAGGCAGCGGCACCCTGGATAAAAAGGCGATTCCCAAGACCACCGAGGTCGCGCCCTTCCAGGACAACAAGGTGCAGAAAGTCACGCCACCGCCGGCCGCCAAGCCGCCAGTGCCGGAAGCCGCGCCCAAGGCTGCCGTGACCACGGTCGCGCCGAAGCCGAAAAAAGCCCCGGCCAAGAACGAAGAGATCAAGCCGATAACCAAGCCTGCGGTGGCGGCGCCGACGTTCGACACTGAACAGCTGTCCAGCGACATCGCCAGCCTGGAAGCGGAACTGGCCAACGAACAACAGCTGTACGCCAAGCGCCCGCGCATCCACCGCCTGAGCGCTGCTTCGACCATGAAAGACAAGGGCGCCTGGTATAAGGACGAATGGCGCAAGAAGGTCGAGCGCATCGGCAACCTGAATTACCCCGACGAAGCGCGGCGCAAGCAGATCTACGGCAATTTGCGCCTGATGGTTTCGATCAACCGCGATGGCTCGCTGTATGAAGTGCTGGTGCTGGAATCCTCCGGGCAACCGCTGCTGGATCAGGCGGCGCAGCGGATTGTGCGGCTGGCGGCACCGTTTTCACCGTTTACCGGGGATTTGTCGGACATTGATCGGCTGGAGATCATCCGCACGTGGAAATTCGCCCGTGGGGACCGGTTGTCCAGTAATTGATCAATTGATTTGTAGTGATTGAGCCGGCGCCTTCGCGTGCAAGCCTCGCGTCTACAGGTCATGCGCCACTTTTGCGGTACATACCGAACCTGTAGGAGCGAGGCTTGCACGCGAAGAGGCCCTCAAGCAAAACCCGGATCAAAAGACACCCGCCCAGGCATTTCCTGTGCATCCCCAGCTTGTCAGTTCGCCCCTCCAACGCCACACTAGCGCTCATGAAGAACGTCAGCCCCAGCTACCTCAAGCATCACTTCCTGATCGCCATGCCTCACATGGCCGACCCGAACTTTGCGCACACCTTGACCTACATCGTCGAGCACACGGCCAATGGTGCCATGGGGCTGGTGGTCAACCGCCCGCAAGACCTGAATCTGGCCGATATCCTCGAGCAATTGCGCCCCGACATCGAACCGCCGGTGCTCTGCCAGCATGTGCCGATCTTCATCGGCGGCCCGGTGCAGACCGACCGTGGTTTTGTCCTGCACCCTTCGGGCAAGACCTTCCAGGCGACCGTTGATCTGGAAGGCGATCTTTCCTTGTCCACCTCCCAGGACGTGCTGTTCGCCATCGCTGACGGCGTCGGCCCGGCCAAAAGCGTCATTGCCCTCGGTTACGCTGGCTGGGAAGCCGGACAGCTTGAAGCCGAACTGGCGCAGAACGCCTGGCTGACCTGTCCGTTTGACGCCGACATCCTGTTCAACACCAGCAGCGAACTGCGCCTGGATGCAGCGGCCAAGCACCTCGGGGTCAATCTCAGCCTGCTGACCAGCCAGGCGGGCCACGCCTGATGGCCCTGCGACTGATTCTGGGTTTTGACTACGGCACCAAACAGATCGGCGTTGCGGTCGGCCAGGTGATTACCGGTCAGGCCCGCGAGCTGTGCACCTTGAAGGCGCAAAACGGTATTCCCGACTGGAACCAGGTCGAAGCCCTCATTAAAGAGTGGAAGCCTGACGCCGTGGTCGTCGGCCTGCCCCTGAACATGGACGGCACGCCGAGCGACATGTGCCTGCGCGCGGAGAAATTCGCCCGCCGCCTCAATGGCCGCTACAACCTGCCCTTCTATACGCACGACGAACGCCTGACCACCTTCGAAGCCAAAGGCGAGCGGCGTGATCGCGGCGGGCAAAAAGGCAGTTACCGCGACAACCCGGTCGACGCCATCGCCGCCGCCCTGCTGTTGCAAGGCTGGCTCGACGAAAATACCGCACTGTTCGAATCCTGAAGCGCCGTCACAGCGTCTCTCTTAGCTACAACCCGAGCCAAACCCCGCACGCACCGGCTCGGGCCCAAGAAGGAGCAACCATGAGCCTGCCCAATCCCGCCGAACTGATCAGCCAGATGGCGATCCGTCTCAAGGCACATCTGGAACACCGTGGCATTAGCGAACCGCGTTACATCGGCATTCGTACCGGCGGCGTCTGGGTCGCCCAGGCGTTGCTCGATGAACTGGGCAGTGATGCGCCCCTCGGCACCCTGGACGTGTCCTTCTACCGCGACGATTTCAGCCAGAACGGCCTGCACCCGCAAGTGCGCCCGTCCGCCCTGCCGTTCGAAATCGAAGGCCAGCACCTGGTGCTGATCGACGACGTGTTGATGAGCGGTCGAACCATCCGCGCCGCCATGAATGAACTGTTCGACTACGGCCGCCCGGCCAGCGTGACGCTGGTGTGCCTGCTGGACCTGGACGCCGGCGAGTTGCCGATCCGCCCGAACGTGGTCGGTGCGACGCTGACGCTTGCGGCCCACGAGCGGGTGAAGCTGTCCGGCCCGGAGCTCAAGCTCGAACTGCAAGACCTCGCCCTTTAATCCGCCCTATTGAGAGTCCCCCTCGCGATGACGCCTCTAGAAACCAAGCGCCCGCTGCAGCTCAATGATCAGGGCCAGCTGCGCCACTTCCTCTCGCTCGACGGTTTGCGCCGCGAGTTGCTGACGGAAATCCTCGACACCGCCGACTCGTTCCTCGAAGTCGGCGCCCGGGCGGTGAAGAAAGTCCCGTTGCTGCGCGGCAAGACCGTGTGCAACGTGTTCTTCGAGAACTCCACCCGCACCCGCACCACCTTCGAGCTGGCGGCCCAACGGCTATCGGCCGACGTCATCACGCTGAACGTGTCGACCTCGTCGGCGAGCAAGGGCGAAACCCTGCTCGACACCCTGCGCAACCTGGAAGCCATGGCCGCCGACATGTTCGTCGTGCGTCACGGTGATTCCGGTGCGGCGCACTTCATTGCCGAACATGTCTGCCCGCAAGTGGCGATCATCAACGGCGGCGACGGCCGTCATGCGCACCCGACCCAGGGCATGCTCGACATGCTGACGATCCGCCGGCACAAGGGCGGCTTTGAAAACCTCTCCGTGGCCATCGTCGGCGACATCCTGCACTCGCGGGTGGCGCGCTCGAACATGCTGGCGCTGAAAACCCTCGGCTGCCCGGACATCCGTGTGATCGCGCCGAAAACCCTGCTGCCGATCGGCATCGAGCAATACGGCGTGAAGGTGTACACCGACATGACCGAAGGCCTGAAAGACGTCGATGTGGTGATCATGCTGCGCCTGCAACGCGAACGCATGACCGGCGGCCTGCTACCGAGCGAGGGCGAGTTCTACCGCCTGTTCGGCCTGACCACCGCGCGCCTGGCCGGGGCCAAGCCGGACTGCATCGTCATGCACCCGGGGCCGATCAACCGTGGGGTGGAGATTGAGTCGGCGGTGGCCGACGGTCCGCACTCGGTGATCCTCAACCAGGTCACCTACGGCATCGCGATTCGTATGGCCGTGTTGTCCATGGCCATGAGCGGGCAGACTGCGCAACGTCAATTCGAGCAGGAGAACGCCCAGTGAAGCTCAGCATTCTCGGCGCACGTGTCATCGATCCGGCCACAGGCCTGGATCAAGTTACCGATATCCATATTGAAGCCTGCAAGGTCGTTGCCTTGGGCGCCGCGCCCGCCGGTTTTGTGCCCGTCGACACCATTGACGCCAAAGGCCTGGTGGCCGCCCCTGGCCTGGTTGACCTGAACGTCGCCCTGCGCGAGCCGGGCTACAGCCGCAAAGGCTCGATCATCAGCGAAACCCGCGCCGCCGCGGCCGGTGGCGTGACCAGCCTGTGCTGCCCGCCGAAAACCAAACCGGTGCTCGATACTTCGGCCGTGGCCGAACTGATCCTAGACCGCGCCCGCGAGGCCGGCAACACCAAAGTCTTCCCGATCGGCGCCCTGAGCAAAGGCCTGGACGGCGAACAGCTGGCCGAACTGGTCGCCTTGCGCGATGCCGGCTGCGTGGCCTTCGGCAACGGTCTGGAGAGCTTCCGCAACACCCGCACGTTGTGCCGGGCGCTGGAATACGCGGCGACCTTCGACCTGACGGTGATTTTCAACTCTCAGGATCATGATCTGGCCGAAGGTGGTTTGGCCCACGAAGGCCCGACCGCCAGTTTCCTCGGCTTGCCGGGCATTCCGGAAACCGCCGAGACCGTGGCCCTGGCCCGGGACCTGCTGCTGGTCGAGCAAAGCGGCGTGCGTGCGCACTTCAGCCAGCTCACCAGCGCTCGCGGCGTGGCGCTGATCGCTCAGGCCCAGGCCCGTGGCCTGCCGGTGACCGCCGATGTGGCGTTGTATCAACTGATACTGACCGACGAAGCGCTGATCGACTTCAGCAGCCTCTATCACGTCCAGCCGCCGCTGCGCACCCGCGCCGACCGCGATGGCTTGCGTGCAGCGGTGAAGTCGGGCGTGGTTTCGGCCATCTCCAGCCATCACCAGCCCCACGAACGGGATGCCAAACTGGCACCGTTTGGCGCGACCGAGCCGGGCATCAGCAGCGTTGAACTGCTGCTGCCGCTGGCGATGACGCTGGTGGAGGATGGGTTGCTGGATCTGCCAACGTTGTTGGCGCGCCTCAGCACCGGGCCTGCCGAGGCGTTGCGCTTGCCGGCGGGCAAGTTAGCCGTAGGCGGGCCGGCGGACATCGTGCTGTTTGATCCGGCGGCTTCGACCGTGGCCGGTGAGACCTGGCTGTCCAAGGGTGAGAACTGCCCGTTCATTGGGCATAGCCTGCCAGGCGTCGTGCGCTACACCCTGGTGGATGGACGGATCAGCCACCAGTCTTGAGCTGAGCTGTCCCAATCGCTAGCAGGGCTAGCTCCCACGCAGGATCTGTGAACAACACAAATCCCCTGTGGGAGCTAGCCTGCTGGCGATGGCTTACTGGAAAGTGCCGCGATTCTGCGCGTTACGCACGGACACCTGGTCATTCAGTGTCCAGAAGTCATACAGCACCCCCAGAAAGAACAACCCGCCCGTCACCAGGTACAGCAAACCGCTGAGCCACTTCCCCTGATACATCCGGTGTACGCCGAAGACACCGAGAAACGTCAGCAGAATCCACGCCACGTTGTACTCGATGGGCCCAGCGGTAAAACGCAGGTCCGCTTCACGGTCCATGGCCGGGATCAGGAAGATGTCGATCAGCCAGCCAATACCCAGCAAACCGAAGGTGAAAAACCAGATCGTCCCGGTCACCGGCTTGCCGTAATAGAAGCGGTGAGCCCCGGTAAAACCAAAAATCCACAGCAGGTAGCCGATCACTTTGCTGTGTGTATCTTGCTGCTGGCCAGCCTGTTGATAGGTGTTCATGAAGGACCTCGATTCACACGATAGATAAATATTCTTGAATTCTTTGTGACTTTTTTACAGGTTGCCGACGTATGGCACATGCTACCTTCGGTTGCGTCAAAGCCTTATACCACCTGACTTCTGTCCGACAATTGCGTCCATTTGCCGCTTATTTGGTTCCGTTGACCACAAGTTGAATCGACCAACGGCCTCGGAAGGGCAAAAAAAGCTGTTATAAAGTTGCGCGCTAACCCATATGAGCCTTGCCTAATGCGTCCATTTTTCAAGACATGGCTAACCATTTGCCTTTTGATGCCACTGGCCGCCCACGCCACCAATCGTGAGCAACGTCTTCCAAACGTTAATGGTTACACCCAAAAATCCCATGTTTCTGCTCCTTCGAGCAAAAACAAGAAAACCGAAAAACGTGCTCCACAGCTGGCTAGTAAAAGCAGCCTTGTTCCGCCGATGGCGACCAAGGAAAGCAGCAATGTGCTGAGTCGCGCCGTCAACGTCCTCGGTACACCTTACCGTTGGGGCGGCAGCAGCCCAAGTAAAGGGTTCGATTGCAGCGGCCTGGTGAAATACGCGTTCAACGACGCCACGTTCGACCTGCCACGCACGTCCAATGCCATGGCCAGTGGTCATGGCGAGAAAGTCGATCGCAAGGATCTGAAGCCGGGCGACCTGATTTTCTTCAACATCAAGAGCCGTCGGGTCAATCACGTTGCCATCTACCTGGGTAACGACCGTTTTATCCACGCACCGCGCCGTGGCAAGTCGGTGACCATCGACACCTTGAAGAAACCGTACTGGGAAAGCCACTACGTGGTTGCCAAGCGGGTTCTGCCGAAAGAGAAGAACACACTTCAGGTTGTTCAGCGCTGATCTGAAGTCCCGGGGTCAGACCCGGCACTTGCTTCGGTCATGACGCCCTCTTCGCGGGCAAGCCTGGCTCCTACAGGTCACGTGCCATTTTTTGCGGCACATGCCTGACCTGTAGGAGCGAGGCTTGCCCGCGAAGGCGTTTCTGGCCTCCTCAGAAGTTATCCGGCGTCCGCGCCTTCTCCCGGGCATGCTCCCGGCTGATCAAGCCCTTGGTCACCAAGTCCTTTAAGCACATGTCCAGCGTCTGCATCCCCAGGCTGCCCCCGGTCTGAATCGACGAGTACATCTGCGCCACCTTGTCTTCGCGGATCAGGTTACGGATCGCCGACGTGCCGAGCATGATTTCGTGCGCCGCAATGCGCCCACCGCCGATCTTCTTGATCAGGGTCTGCGACACCACCGCCAGTAACGACTCGGACAGCATCGACCGCACCATCGACTTCTCGTCCCCCGGAAACACGTCCACCACCCGGTCGATGGTCTTCGCCGCTGACGTGGTGTGCAGCGTGCCGAACACCAGGTGACCGGTCTCGGCGGCGGTCAATGCCAGGCGGATGGTCTCCAGATCACGCATCTCCCCCACCAGAATCACGTCCGGGTCTTCCCGCAGCGCCGAGCGCAGGGCCGTGGCGAAGCTGCGGGTATCACGGTGGACTTCGCGCTGGTTGATCAGGCATTTACGCGATTCGTGGACGAATTCGATGGGGTCTTCGATGGTGAGGATGTGGTGATGGCGATGGTTGTTCAGGTAATCGATCATCGCCGCCAGGGTGGTGGACTTGCCGGAACCGGTGGGGCCGGTCACCAGCACCAGGCCCCGCGGGGCCTCGGTGATCTTGCGAAACACCTCGCCCATGCCGAGGTCGTCCATGCTCAGGACTTTCGACGGGATGGTCCGGAACACCGCACCCGCACCCCGGTTCTGGTTGAAGGCGTTGACCCGGAAACGCGCCACGCCGGGCACTTCGAAGGAAAAATCAGTCTCCAGGTGTTTCTCGAAGTCCACCCGCTGGGTGTCGTTCATGATGTCGTAGATCAGCTCATGCACCTGTTTGTGGTCCAGGGCCGGCAGGTTGATGCGCCGCACGTCGCCGTCGACGCGAATCATCGGTGGCAGGCCGGCAGACAGGTGCAGGTCGGACGCGCCCTGTTTAGCGCTGAAGGCCAGCAGCTCAGTGATATCCATAGCGCTCCTCAATTCCAGTAGAATGCCGCCAACCTTCAAACCGCCGGCGCCTCTTGATGTCCACGATAGCAGACAACATTCTTCAGGTTAGTTCGCGCATCCGCGCCGCCGCCCTTGCCGCCCACCGCGACGAGCACAGCGTTCAACTGCTGGCGGTGAGCAAGACCAAGCCTGCCGAGGCCATGCGCGAGGCGTATGCCGCAGGCGTGAGCGATTTTGGCGAGAATTACTTGCAGGAAGCCTTGGGCAAACAGCTCGAATTGGCCGACCTGCCCTTGATCTGGCACTTCATCGGCCCCATTCAATCGAACAAGACTCGCGCTATCGCCGAGCACTTCGCCTGGGTGCATTCCGTGGATCGCTTGAAAATCGCACAACGCCTGTCCGAACAACGCCCTGCCGATCTGCCGCCCTTGAACATCTGTATACAGGTCAATGTCAGCGGTGAAGCCAGCAAATCCGGCTGCACCCCGGCCGACCTGCCGGCCCTGGCCAAGTCCATCAGCGAATTGCCGCGCATCAAGTTGCGAGGGCTGATGGCGATCCCTGAGCCGACTGAAGATCGCGCCGCCCAGGATGCCGCTTTTGCTGCCGTGCAAAGCCTGCAAGCCAGCCTGAATCTGCCGCTAGACACACTTTCCATGGGCATGAGCCACGACCTCGAGTCGGCCATCGCCCAGGGTGCCACTTGGGTCCGCATCGGTACGGCCCTGTTTGGCGCCCGCGACTACGGTCAACCATGACAATGGCTGACGCCTCTCTTGATAAGGACCTGACATGAGCAAGACTCGTATTGCCTTTATCGGTGCCGGAAACATGGCCGCCAGCCTCATCGGCGGTCTTCGCGCCAAAGGCCTGGACGCCGCACAGATCCGCGCCAGCGATCCGGGCGCCGAAACCCGCGCCAAGGTGCAGGCTGAACATGGCGTTGAAGTATTCGCCGACAATGCCGATGCCATTCAAGACGCTGACGTTGTGGTGCTGGCGGTCAAGCCGCAGGCCATGAAAGCCGTGTGCGAAGCAATTCGCCCAAGCCTGAAATCGAATCAACTGGTGGTTTCGATTGCGGCCGGCATCACCTGCGCCAGCATGAACAACTGGCTCGGCGCCCAGCCGATCGTGCGCTGCATGCCCAACACCCCGGCGCTGCTGCGTCAGGGCGTAAGCGGTTTGTTTGCCACGGCCGAAGTAAACGCTGAGCAACGTCAGCAAGCCGAAGAGCTGTTGTCGGCCGTCGGCATTGCCCTGTGGCTGAACGAAGAGCAGCAACTGGACGCGGTCACCGCCGTTTCCGGCTCGGGTCCGGCGTACTTCTTCCTGCTGATCGAAGCCATGACCGCCGCTGGCGTGAAACTCGGCCTGCCAGCGGACATCGCCGCACAATTGACGGTACAAACCGCGTTGGGTGCCGCACACATGGCGGTTGCCAGTGATGTCGACGCTGCTGAATTACGCCGTCGCGTGACGTCCCCTGCGGGCACCACGGAAGCGGCAATCAAATCGTTCCAGGCCGGCGGCTTTGAAGCGCTGGTCGAAAAAGCACTCGGCGCCGCTGCGCACCGTTCGGCCGAGATGGCTGAGCAACTTGGCCGCTAATCAGCTCTTACAAAGGAATTAATGATGCTTGGACTCAATGACGCTGCCATTTTCATAATTAAAACCCTGGGCAGCCTGTACCTGCTGATCGTACTGATGCGCTTCATCCTGCAATTGGTCCGGGCGAACTTCTACAACCCGCTCTGCCAGTTCATCGTCAAGGCCACGCAACCGCTGCTCAAGCCGCTGCGCCGGGTCATCCCGAGCATGTTCGGGCTGGACATGTCGTCACTGGTATTGGCGCTGATCATTCAAATGCTGCTGATCGCGGTGATCCTGCTGCTCAAAGGCTTCATGGTCGACTGGCTGTTCCTGGTGCCATGGGCCCTGATCGCCCTCTTCTCTCTGTTCTTGAACATTATTTTCTGGGCGATGATCATCAGCGTGATTCTGTCCTGGGTCGCCCCAGGCAGCCACAACCCAGGTGCAGAACTGGTCGCGCAGATCACTGAACCGGTACTCGCCCCGTTTCGTCGGATCATTCCGAACCTGGGTGGCCTCGACATCTCGCCGATCTTCGCGTTTATCGTGATCCAGTTGCTGCAAAGCTGGCTGATCCCGCGCCTTGCGAACTTCGCCCTGATGCCGATGGGGCTGCTCGGCCTGATCTGATGAGCTACTTTCGCTGGGACGGTGATGATCTGATTCTGGAATGTCACCTGCAACCGGCAGCCCGCAGCGATGACTTCTGCGGGCTGCACGGGGATCGGCTGAAGATTCGCCTGACCGCACCGCCGGTCGAAGGCAAGGCCAACGCGTATCTGATGGCGTTTCTGGCCAAGGCGTTTGGGGTGTCCAAGAGTCAGGTCAGTTTGATCAGCGGGGAGTTGAACCGGCAGAAGCGGGTGCGGATCTGTTCGCCGAAGAAGCTGCCGGATTTGCCGGATCTGCTGCGTCCGCCAGGTTAACCGCGTCATCGTTCTTCGCGGGCAAGCCTCGCGCCTACAAGATGACGCAATCCCTGTAGGAGCGAGGCTTGCCCGCGAATGCCGCATCTCGGTCCAGCTGAATGAAATCAGGCCCGCCCTTTGCTTGCCGCTGACCCCACCGGTCTTTAGACTTACGCCTCATTTCAACGAGAGCAGGGTCGATGCCAACTGCCTTTCCCGCCGATTCTGTCGGTCTGGTGACGCCGCAAGTGGCGCACTTCAGTGAACCCCTGGCCTTGGCCTGTGGCCGTTCGCTCCCAGCTTATGACCTCATTTACGAAACCTACGGCACGCTGAACGCCACGGCGAGCAACGCCGTGCTGATCTGCCACGCCTTGTCAGGTCACCATCACGCTGCCGGCTTCCACAGCCCCGACGACCGCAAACCCGGTTGGTGGGACAGTTGCATCGGCCCCGGCAAGCCGATCGACACCAACAAATTCTTCGTGGTCAGCCTGAACAACCTCGGCGGCTGCAACGGCTCCACCGGCCCCAGCAGCATCAATCCGGAGACCGGCAAGCCGTTTGGCGCTGACTTCCCGGTCCTGACCGTGGAAGACTGGGTGCATAGCCAGGCGCGCCTGGCCGACCTGCTCGGCATTCGCCAATGGGCCGCCGTAATCGGCGGCAGCCTCGGCGGCATGCAGGCGATGCAGTGGAGCATCACCTACCCGGAGCGCATTCGTCATTGTCTGGCCATCGCCTCGGCCCCCAAGTTGTCGGCGCAGAACATCGCCTTCAACGAAGTGGCGCGCCAGGCGATCCTCACCGACCCCGATTTCCACGGCGGCTCGTTCCAAGAGGCGGGCGTGATCCCCAAGCGCGGTTTGATGCTGGCGCGGATGGTCGGGCACATCACCTACCTGTCGGATGACTCGATGGGTGAGAAATTCGGTCGTGGCCTCAAGAGCGAAAAGCTCAACTACGACTTCCACAGCGTCGAATTCCAGGTTGAAAGCTACCTGCGTTATCAGGGCGAAGAGTTCTCCGGGCGTTTCGACGCCAACACGTACCTGCTGATGACCAAGGCGCTGGACTACTTCGACCCGGCAGCCAACTTCGACGATGACCTGGCGAAAACCTTCGCCAATGCCCAGGCCAAGTTCTGCGTGATGTCTTTCACCACCGACTGGCGCTTCTCCCCTGCCCGCTCGCGGGAACTGGTGAATGCGCTAATGGCGGCCAAGAAGGACGTTTGCTACCTCGAGATCGACGCTCCGCAAGGCCACGACGCCTTCCTGATTCCGATCCCGCGTTACTTGCAGGCCTTCAGCAATTACATGAACCGCATTACGTTGTGAGAAAGCCATGAGAGCTGATCTGGAAATCATCCAGGAATGGATCCCCGCTGGCAGCCGCGTGCTCGACCTCGGTTGCGGCGACGGCGAACTGCTGACCTGGCTGCGCGATAACAAACAAGTGACGGGCTATGGCCTGGAAAACGATCCGGACAACATCGCCGAATGCGTGGCCAAGGGCATCAACGTGATCGAGCAGGACCTGGACAAGGGCCTCGGCAACTTCGCCAGCAACA
This sequence comes from Pseudomonas sp. SG20052, assembly GCF_031766055.1. Lineage (NCBI taxonomy): Bacteria > Pseudomonadati > Pseudomonadota > Gammaproteobacteria > Pseudomonadales > Pseudomonadaceae > Pseudomonas > Pseudomonas sp. SG20052. The sequence goes on from NZ_CP134498.1 coordinate 6,360,323, forward strand.
GCTTCGACGTCGTGGTCATGACCCAGGCGCTGCAAGCCGTGCATTACCCGGACAGGATCCTCGACGAAATGCTGCGGGTCGGCCGCCAGTGCATCATCACCTTCCCCAACTTCGGTCACTGGCGCTGCCGCTGGTACCTGGCGAGCAAGGGCCGGATGCCGGTGTCGGAGTTTCTGCCATACACCTGGTACAACACGCCGAACATCCACTTCTGCACCTTCGAAGACTTTGAAGCGTTGTGTCGCGAACGTGAAGCCAAGGTCATTGATCGGCTGGCCGTGGATCAACAACACCGCCACGGGTGGGCCAGTAAGCTATGGCCTAATCTATTAGGTGAAATCGGTATTTACCGCGTCAGCAGCCCAGGGTTGCAGGATCACAAAATCGCGGTCTGAACCACGACATTCCAAGGAGAACGATCATGGGTCGTCTAGCGCTGTTTGTACTTACTGCCTGCCTGAGCGTCACGGCCATGGCCGCCGACGTCATCAAAGGTGATCGTCAGGAGAAGTTTGGTGATGTGACGGTGCATTACAACACCTTCAACTCGACCTTTCTGACCCCTGATATCGCTAAAGCCGCGGAGCTCACCCGCAGCAAGAATCAAGGCGTGATCAACGTTTCGGTAATCAAGGAAGGCAAACCCCAGATGGCTCAGGTCAGCGGGACGGTCAAAGACCTGACCAGCCAAAGTGTGCCGCTGAAATTCAAACAGATCACCGAACAGGGCGCGATCTACTACATCGCCCAGTTCCCGGTGGATCAGCAGGAAGTCCGCACCTTCGAGATCAAGGTGCAGAACGGCGATAAAATCAACACCATCAATTTCAACCAAGAGCTTTTCCCCGGCGAATGATGAACTTCACGCAACTCGTACTGGCCAGCCATAACGCCGGCAAACTCAAGGAACTCCAGGCCATGCTCGGCGAGTCGGTGCAACTGCGCTCGATCGGCGAGTTCAGCAGCGTCGAGCCTGAAGAAACCGGCCTGTCGTTCGTCGAGAATGCCATCCTCAAGGCCCGCAACGCCGCGCGCATCTCCGGTTTGCCGGCGCTGGCCGACGATTCCGGGCTAGCGGTGGATTTCCTTGGCGGTGCGCCGGGTATCTATTCGGCTCGTTACGCGGATGGCCAGGGTGATGCGGCGAACAACGCCAAACTGCTCGATGCGTTGAAGGATGTGCCGGAATCTGAGCGCGGCGCACAGTTCGTCTGCGTGCTGGCGCTGGTGCGACATGCCGACGATCCGCTGCCGATCCTCTGCGAAGGCCTGTGGCACGGGCGCATCTTGACGGCGGCCAGCGGTGAACACGGGTTTGGCTACGACCCGCTGTTCTGGGTGCCGTCGCGCGATTGCTCCAGCGCCGAACTGAGCCCGAGCGAGAAGAACCTCATCAGCCACCGCGCCCGTGCAATGGATCTGCTGCGCCAGCGTCTAGGCCTGATATGACCCACGACTCATCCGCGTCACCGCTGATTTTCGGCGGTGCCGCCCCCTCGCCTCGGGCCGCGCTCCCCGTGCTGCCGCCCCTTGCGTTGTACATCCACATTCCGTGGTGTGTGCGCAAATGCCCTTATTGCGACTTCAACTCCCACACTGCCAGCCCGGTGCTGCCGGAAGAAGAGTACGTCGACGCGTTGCTGGCCGACCTCGATCAGGACCTGCATGCGGTTTACGGTCGTGAGCTGAGCTCGATTTTCTTCGGTGGCGGCACGCCGAGCCTGTTCAGCGCCGAAGCCCTGGGTCGTTTGCTCAAAGGTGTCGAGCAACGCATCCCGTTTGCCAGCGACATCGAAATCACCCTGGAAGCCAATCCGGGAACGTTCGAGCAAGAGAAATTCGTCGCCTACCGCGCGCTGGGCATCAATCGCCTGTCGATCGGCATCCAGAGTTTTCAGGAAGAGAAGCTCAAGGCCCTGGGGCGAATTCACAACGGCGACGAAGCGGTGCGTGCTGCCGGCATGGCGCGTCAGGCCGGGTTCGATAACTTCAACCTGGACTTGATGCACGGCTTGCCGGATCAGTCGCTGGACGATGCGTTGAACGACCTGCGCCAGGCCATCGCCCTGAAGCCGACGCATTTGTCCTGGTATCAACTGACGCTGGAGCCGAACACGGTGTTCTGGAACCAGCCGCCGACGCTGCCGGAAGACGACACGCTGTGGGACATTCAGGAAGCCGGTCAGGCGCTGCTTGCCGAACACGGTTACGCGCAATACGAAGTCTCGGCTTATGCTCAGCCTGGTCGCCCGGCGCGGCATAACCTCAACTACTGGAGTTTCGGCGACTTCATCGGCATCGGTGCCGGTGCCCACGGCAAGCTCAGCCATCCGGACGGGCGCATCGTGCGCACCTGGAAAACGCGCCTGCCGAAGGATTACCTGAACCCGGCGAAAAGCTTCAAGGCCGGAGAGAAAGCGCTGACCAACGACGAGCTGCCGTTCGACTTCCTGATGAACGCCCTGCGCCTGACTGAAGGCGTGGAATCGCGCCTGTATCCGGAGCGCACCGGACTGCCGCTGGAAAGCCTCGCCGAAGGCCGGCGGGAAGCCGAACAAAGCGGCCTGTTGCGGGTCGAACCGTCACGTCTGGCGGCGACTGATCGCGGACAGCTGTTTCTCAATGACTTGCTGCAAACATTTCTGAGCTGATTTCAGCCTTAGGGGAAAACGAATGGATTTGATACTCGACCTGCTCGCCACCGTCTCCCGCTGGAGCCGCAGCAACCTGTCGGAAATCTCTCTGGCGCTGGTGGGCTGTCTGCTGGTGTTGTTTGGCGCCGATATCAAAGGCTGGGTCGACCAACGCCTGGGCAGCATCGCCGGCGCCTTGCGCGTCCCGCTGATGGCATTGGTGTGCATGGTCGGCAGCGGCGTCGCGTTGATCTATGCCACCCCGTGGATCATCAAAGGCCTGAGCCAGTTCAACAACTACAGCCTGGCGCCGGTGTTGTTGGTGGTGCTGGTACTGATCGGTGTAGTCGCCGACCGCCGCTGACCTTTGACTACACCCAAAACAACTGTGGGAGCGAGCCTGCTCGCGATGGCGTCATAACATTCAACATCTTCGTTGACTGTCAGACCGCCATCGCTGGCAAGCCCGCTCCCACATTTTTTACAGCGTTACGGCTCAGGACTGTTTTTCGAACTTCAGGTCCCAAACTCCATGCCCAAGTCGCTCGCCGCGGCGTTCGAACTTGGTGATCGGGCGTTCGGTCGGGCGCGGGACGCATTTGCCGTCTTCGGCCAGGTTTCGATAACCCGGCGCAACGTTCATCACTTCCAGCATGTACTCGGCGTACGGTTCCCAGTCGGTGGCCATGTGCAGGATGCCGCCGACTTTCAGCTTGCTGCGCACCAGCTCAGCGAACGACGCCTGAACGATACGACGCTTGTGGTGACGACTCTTGTGCCATGGATCCGGGAAAAACAGCATCAGGCGATCGAGGCTGTTGTCGGCCACGCAACGGTTGAGCACTTCGATTGCATCGCAATCGTAGACCCGCAGGTTGGTCAGGCCCTGCGTCAGAACGCCATTGAGCAGCGCGCCGACACCCGGACGGTGCACTTCCACGCCAATGAAATCCTGTTCCGGCGAGGCCGCGGCCATTTCCAGCAGCGAATGGCCCATGCCGAAACCGATTTCCAGCGAGCGCGGCGCCGAACGACCGAACACTTGGTCGAAGTCTACCGGCGCGTCGGCCAATGGCAGCACGAACAGCGGCGTGCCCTGGTCCAGACCGCGTTGCTGGCCTTCGGTCATGCGCCCGGCGCGCATCACGAAACTCTTGATGCGGCGGTGTTGGCGCTCGTCGCCTTCTTCCGTCTGGATTGGCGTGTCGTTTGATTCAGTCATCAATGGCTCTTACTTGATCAGACCATCCAGCGGCGAGGAGGCGCTGGCATAGAGTTTTTTCGGCATGCGACCGGCGAGGTAGGCCAGGCGGCCCGCGACGATGGCGTGTTTCATGGCTTCAGCCATCATGATCGGCTGCTGGGCGTGGGCGATGGCCGAGTTCATCAGCACGGCTTCGCAACCCAGTTCCATGGCGATGGTGGCGTCGGAAGCGGTACCGACACCGGCATCCACCAGCACGGGAATCTTGGCTTCTTCGAGGATGATCTGCAGGTTGTACGGGTTGCAGATCCCCAGGCCCGAACCGATCAGACCGGCGAGCGGCATGACCGCGATGCAGCCGATTTCCGCCAATTGACGGGCGATGATCGGGTCATCGCTGGTATAGACCATCACGTCGAAGCCTTCCTTGACCAGTGTTTCGGCGGCCTTGAGGGTTTCGATCACGTTGGGGAACAGGGTTTTCTGGTCGGCCAGCACTTCCAGCTTCACCAGATTGTGCCCATCGAGCAGCTCACGGGCTAGGCGGCAGGTGCGCACGGCTTCAATGGCGTCGTAGCAGCCCGCGGTGTTCGGCAGGAAGGTGTAGCGATCCGGCGACAGCACTTCGAGCAGGTTCGGCTCGCCTTCGATCTGGCCCAGATTGGTACGGCGCACGGCGAAGGTGACGATCTCGGCACCCGAAGCTTCGATGGCCAGGCGGGTTTCTTCCATGTCGCGGTACTTGCCGGTGCCTACCAGCAAACGCGACTGGTAAGTACGACCGGCCAGGACGAAGGGCTTGTCGCTACGAACGATGCTCATGGGAAATCCTCTGTAGGGGTGAGGTTCTTGCAGAATTCTGTGCCCTTGCGGGCCGGGCGACTAGCCGCCGCCGATGGCGTGGACCACTTCGACGGAATCGCCATCGTTGAGCGTGGTTTCTGCATGCTGGCTGCGCGGGACGATATCCAGATTGAGTTCGACCGCCACCCGGCGTCCGGTCAGTTCCAGACGGGTCAGCAGGGCCGCAACGGTTTCACCGTCGGGCAGTTCAAGGGATTCGCCGTTCAACTGAATGCGCATACCGAATGCCGCCATCATTTTTAGGGGCTGGCATTCTAGCCCGATCAGTCTTGGCGACCCAAGCCATTCGTCATGAAATGGACTGCCCGGTCAGCTCAACCGCCAGGCGGCAAGCCCCAGGCAGAACCAGCCGACCAGGAATGCCAGGCCGCCGAAGGGGGTGACGATCCCCAGCTTGCTGACGCCGGTCAGGGTCAGCAAGTACAGGCTGCCGGAAAACAGCAGGATGCCGATGGCAAACGAGGCGCCGGCCCAAGTGATCAAGCGTCCCGGAATCTGCGTGGCCAGCAGCGCCACACCCAGCAACGCCAGGGTGTGCACCAGTTGGTAGGTGACGCCGGTATGGAAAATCGCCAGGTACTCGGGAGTCAGACGGTTTTTCAGGCCGTGGGCGGCGAACGCGCCAAGGGCAACGCCGGTGAAGCCGAAGAAAGCGGCCAGCATCAGAAAGCCACGCAGCATGAAGAACTCCAGTCAGACTCGATCCACAGGGTCTGTATAATGGCCCGCTCAACGGGTTCGGCCAAGTCATCTCTATGCTGCGTTTATTTTTAAGACGATTTACCAAGGCCGTGCTCTGGTTCGCGGCCGGCAGCGTGCTGCTGGTACTGATCTTTCGCGTGGTCCCGCCACCGGGAACGGCATTGATGGTCGAGCGCAAGGTCGAATCCTGGTTCGACGGCGAGCCCATTGACTTGCAGCGCACCTGGAAGCCCTGGGATGAAATCTCTGACGACCTGAAAGTCGCGGTGATCGCGGGCGAGGATCAGAAATTCCCGGAGCACTGGGGTTTTGACTTTGGTGCGATCCAGAAAGCCCTGGCCCATAACGAGCTCGGTGGTTCGATTCGCGGTGCCAGCACTCTGAGCCAGCAAGTCTCGAAGAATCTGTTTTTGTGGTCCGGCCGCAGTTGGCTGCGTAAAGGCCTGGAGGCGTGGTTCACCGGGTTGATCGAGGTGCTCTGGCCCAAGCAGCGGATTCTTGAGGTGTACCTGAACAGCGTCGAGTGGGATGACGGGGTGTTTGGCGCGGAAGCGGCGGCCCGGCATCACTTTGGTGTGAGCGCTAAAGGTCTTAGTCGCCAGCAATCGAGCTTGCTCGCGGCGGTGCTGCCAAACCCGCGGGTGTGGAGTGCAAGTCATCCGACCAACTATGTTGCGCGTCGGGCCGGGTGGATTCGGCAGCAGATGAGCCAGTTGGGTGGCGATAGCTATCTGGTTGGCATTAATGATTCACGCCGGGCACCTTGGTCCCAATAACGAGTCCGAGACGACGCAAATCACCCGTAGGAGCGAGGCTTGCCCGCGAAGGCGGTATGTCAGCCAACCCCTTCATCGACTGATACACCGCCTTCGCGGGCAAGGCTCGCTCCTACAGGAGGCGGCTTGTCACTAGTAGGCACACACAAAAACGCCCCGATCATCACTGATCGGGGCGTTTTTTATTGCCGCTTCGCAGGTCAGGCGGCGATCGACAACTTGAGCTTGTTCATCGCGCTCTTTTCAAGCTGACGAATACGCTCGGCCGACACGTTGTACTTCTGCGCCAGGTCGTGCAGCGTAGCTTTTTCTTCCGCCAGCCAGCGCTGGTAGAGGATGTCACGGCTGCGGTCGTCCAGCACTTCGAGCGCTTCGTGCAGGTTGTGGTTGGAGTTGTCGCTCCAGTCGGCATCTTCCAGTTGACGCGCCGGGTCGTACCGGTGGTCTTCCAGGTAGTTGGCCGGCGACTGGAAAGCGCTGTCGTCGTCCGCTTCCGCGGCCGGGTCGAAGGCCATGTCATGGCCTGTCAGGCGACTTTCCATCTCGCGCACTTCCCGCGGCTCTACGCCGAGGCTTTCCGCCACACGGTGGACTTCCTCGTTGTTCAGCCACGCCAGACGTTTCTTCTGGCTGCGCAGGTTGAAGAACAGCTTGCGCTGGGCCTTGGTGGTCGCGACTTTCACAATGCGCCAGTTGCGCAGAATGAACTCGTGAATTTCCGCCTTGATCCAGTGCACTGCGAACGAAACCAGACGCACACCCATTTCCGGGTTGAAGCGCTTCACCGCCTTCATCAGACCGACGTTACCTTCCTGGATCAGGTCAGCCTGAGCCAGGCCGTAGCCGGAATAGCTACGGGCGATATGTACAACAAAACGCAGGTGGGCGAGCACCATCTGCCGAGCCGCCCCCAAATCCTGCTCATAATAGAGACTCTCGGCCAGTTCACGCTCCTGCTCCGGAGTCAGCAATGGAATGCTGTTCACGGTGTGCACATAGGCCTCCAGGTTCGCACCCGGGACCAGAGCATATGCAGGTTGCAAAGAATTGGTCATACGAAAAAACCTCCGACTTACATAACTCGTGCAGTTCAGCACTGCGAAAATTGACCGGAAACCGAAAGACAAGTTCCCATAAACGCTGAAAGGTCAATACGAGCAAAATGATACTACTTAGGCGCAAGCTCCCTCAGGTGGCGTGCGACTGCAATCCATGCACCGATATACCCCAACAGCACCGCGCCAAGCAAGAGAGACAGACCGTCGGCAACTGGCACTCCGGCCAGCGCGAAATCACTGCCATACAAACCGGCCAGCCCGACAACTGCGTCGTTCAGCCAATCAAGGCCAAACGCCAATACACCCCAGGAAAGAATCCCCGCACCGAAGCCATAAAGCGCCCCCATGTACAGAAAGGGCCTGCGCACATAGCTGTCCGTGCCGCCGACGAGTTTAATCACTTCTATCTCTGTGCGGCGGTTTTCAATATGAAGACGAATGGTATTGCCTATCACCAAAAGTAATGCAGAAACCAGAAGCACTGTCAGACCGAAGACAAAACGGTCACCCAGCTTGAGGATCGCTGCCAGACGCTCGACCCAGACTAGATCAAGTTGAGCCTGTTGTACCTTGGGCAGCTCGGAAAGTTTTTGTCGTAATGCTTCAAGCGCGGGCTTGTCGACTTCGTTCGGGGTCACCAGCACCACGCCTGGCAGCGGGTTTTCCGGCAGTTCCTTAAGCGCCTCGCCCAGTCCGGACTGCTGCTGAAACTCCTCCAGCGCCTGATCTCGGCCGATATATTCAGCATCGGCTACGCCAGGCATGCCTTTGATCTGCTCGCGCAACGACTCGCCTTCAGCCGGGCTGGCCTCGAGTTGCAGGTACAGGGAAATCTGCGCCGCTCGCTGCCAGGAACCGCCGAGACGCTCGACGTTACTCAGCAAAAGTGACAGGCCCATCGGCAAGCTCAGGGCGACCGCCATCACCATGCAGGTGAAAAAGCTCCCGATTGGCTGTTTACCCAACCGACGCAAGCTGTCCAGCAGACTGGCGCGATGGCTTTCAACCCAGGCACGAAACAACGTGGCGAAATCCGGGCCGTCGTCATCGTTGCGCTTTTTCTTCTGCGGTTGCGGATCGGCGGCTTTCGGCGCCACGCGCTCGGAAACCTTGGGGCTGCGTGTCGCACTCATACGCCCGCCTCCCCGTCGCCGATCAATCGGCCGCGTTGCAGGGTCAGCATCCGATGACGCATGCGGGCGATCAAGGCCAGGTCGTGACTGGCGATCAGCACGCTGGTGCCCAGGCGGTTGATGTCTTCGAACACGCCCATGATCTCGGCCGCCAGACGCGGATCGAGGTTACCGGTGGGTTCGTCCGCCAGCAGCAAGGCCGGACGGTGGACGATGGCGCGAGCGATGCCGACGCGCTGTTGCTGCCCGGTGGACAGGTCGCCGGGGTACAGATCGGTTTTATCCGACAGCGCGACACGCTCAAGCGCCGAATCCACACGTTTGACGATCTCGGCCTTGGACAGCCCAAGAATCTGTAACGGCAGAGCGACGTTGTTGAACACCGTGCGATCAAACAGCAGTTGGTGGTTCTGGAACACCACGCCAATCTGCCGGCGCAAGTACGGAATCTGCGCATTGCTGATGGTGGCGAGGTCCTGGCCGGCCAGCAGCAATTTGCCGGTGGTCGGACGCTCCATCGCCAGCAGCAGCCGCAACAAGGTGCTTTTACCGGCGCCGGAATGGCCGGTTACAAACAAGAATTCGCCCCGACGGACTCGAAAGCTCAGCTCATGCAAGCCGACGTGACCGTTCGGGTAGCGTTTACCGACCTGTTCGAAACGAATCATGAACGCTCCCGCTCGGCAAACAGTGCCTGGACAAAGGGTTCTGCTTCAAAAGTACGCAAGTCATCGATGCCTTCACCGACGCCGATGTAGCGAATCGGCAAACCAAATTGCTTGGCCAGGGCGAAAATCACCCCGCCCTTGGCGGTGCCGTCGAGCTTGGTCAGCGCCAGGCCGGTCAGTTCGACGGTCTGGTTGAATTGCTTGGCTTGGCTGATTGCGTTCTGGCCAGTACCGGCGTCGAGCACCAGGAGCACTTCGTGCGGCGCGTCGGCGTCGAGTTTGCTGATAACCCGGCGAACCTTTTTCAGCTCTTCCATCAAATTGTCTTTGGTGTGCAGGCGACCGGCGGTGTCGGCGATCAGCACATCAATGCCACGGGCCTTGGCGGCCTGTACGGCGTCGAAGATAACCGAAGCGGAGTCGGCACCGGTGTGCTGGGCGATGACCGGGATCTTGTTGCGCTCGCCCCAGACCTGCAATTGCTCAACGGCGGCGGCGCGGAAGGTGTCACCGGCCGCGAGCATGACTTTCTTGCCTTCGAGTTGCAGCTTCTTCGCCAGTTTGCCAATGGTGGTGGTTTTGCCGGCACCGTTGACGCCGACCACCAGAATCACGAAAGGCTTGTTCTGCGAGGTGATTTTCAGCGGCTGCTCGACAGGCTTGAGCATCGCGGCGAGTTCAGCCTGCAGGGATTTGTACAGCGCGTCGGCATCGGCCAGCTCCTTGCGCGCAACCTTTTGGGTCAGGCGCTGGATGATGACCGAGGTCGCCTCGACCCCGACGTCGGCGGTCAGCAGACGGGTTTCGATGTCTTCGAGCAGTTCGTCATCGATGATTTTCTTGCCCAGGAACAGGCTGGCCATGCCTTCGCCAATGCTGGCGCTGGTCTTGGACAGGCCTTGCTTGAGGCGGGCGAAGAAACCGGCTTTGGTTTCTTCGCTACGCGGCGGCTCGGCCGGGACTTCGGCGGGAACTGCGGGCGCGGCGACTACCGGAGCAATAACAGGAGCAGGCGCAGGTGCTTCAACCACAGGAGCGACGAACGCAGGAATCACAGACTCTGGAACAACCGGCTCAGGCTCAGTCACGATAACCGGCGCGACAACCGGCTCAACCACCGGCACCTGAACGGGCTCGGGGGCAAACGCGGTCGGTGCAGGAATCGTCGGCGTCACATGCGGCGCCAGCTCATCTTCGACCAAGGCCACCGGCTCTTCCGCCACTGGCAACGTCAGCCACGGCTCTGGAGCGGGTGCCAGCGGATGCTCGGCAATGACTTCGGGTTCAGCCTCGGCGACCGGCTGCAGCAGCGGCTCGGCCATCGGCAAGACAACCGGCGCCGGCGCTTCTTCTATTACCGGCGCGGGTGTTGGCTCAGGAATTGGCTGTGGCTGTTCGACGACGGGTTCCTGCGGCTTTTTGCGCAGCCATCCGAACAGGCTTTTCTTCTCGCCAGCCGCAGCTGGGGTCTTCTTGTCGTCGTTGGAACCAAACATGGAGGACGGCTATCTCACGGTAGCGACGCGCCAAAGGGCGCCCCGGCAAATAAATATTCGATGCAGAACAGACTGCGATTGACCCAGCTTGTTCACGCGCAACATTTTGTCGAGGTGCAAACAGCACCTCAAAGGTTGACTAATACGAAGGACTGGTACGGCATCTTCTGCGAAAACGCAGAGTTTAGCTGACAAAACCAAGGTTCCGCAGGTAACCCATGCAACCGTCCGGCCGATCAAAGGCCTGATAGACGTGGCCGCCAGTAAAACGGACCAGTATCCTAGCACCCTCTCGCCCGCCGACGCTAAGCCAAGCGGGCAGCTCAACAGGTTTAAAAACGAATGAATGCTTTAGCCCGCCGCGCTGCAGGCCTGCTGCTCAGCACAGTTTGTCTGCCCCTCTCGGCCCTGGCTGCCGATCCACAACCCACCCACGAATTCACTCTGGATAACGGCCTGAAGGTCGTTGTGCGCGAAGACCATCGTGCGCCAGTGGTGGTTTCCCAAGTCTGGTACAAGGTCGGCTCGAGTTACGAGACGCCGGGCCAGACCGGTTTGTCCCACGCCCTCGAGCACATGATGTTCAAGGGCAGCGAGAAAGTCGGCCCCGGCGAAGCGTCGCTGATCCTGCGCGACCTCGGTGCCGAAGAGAACGCGTTCACCAGCGATGACTTCACCGCGTATTACCAAGTGCTGGCCCGCGACCGCCTGGGCGTGGCCTTCGAGCTGGAAGCCGACCGCATGGCCACCCTGCGCCTGCCGGCCGACGAGTTCGCCCGCGAGATCGAAGTCATCAAGGAAGAACGTCGCCTGCGCACCGACGATAAACCGATGTCCAAGGCCTACGAACGCTTCAAGGCCATGGCTTTCCCGGCCAGCGGTTACCACACGCCGACCATCGGCTGGATGGCTGATCTGGACCGCATGAAAGTCGAAGAGCTGCGCCACTGGTACCAATCCTGGTACGTGCCGAACAACGCCACGCTGGTGGTGGTCGGCGACGTGACCCCGGACGAAGTCAAAACCCTGGCCCAGCGCTATTTCGGCCCGATCGCCAAACGCGATGTGCCAGCGGCGAAAATCCCGCTGGAACTGGCCGAGCCTGGCGAACGCCAGATCACCCTTCACGTACAGACCCAGTTGCCGAGCCTGATGCTGGGCTTCAACGTGCCGAGCATCGCCACCGCCGAAGACAAGCGCTCGGTGAATGCCTTGCGCCTGATCTCGGCCCTGCTCGACGGCGGCTACAGCGGACGCATCCCGACGCAACTGGAGCGCGGCGAAGAGCTGGTGTCCGGTGGTTCGTCGAGTTACGACGCTTACACTCGCGGCGACAGTCTGTTTACCCTGTCGGCCACGCCGAACACCCAGAAAAAGAAAACCATGGACCAGGTCGAAGCGGGCCTGTGGAAGCTGCTCGATCAGCTGAAAACCACTGCGCCGTCCGCCGAAGAACTGGAACGCGTCCGCGCCCAGGTCATCGCCGGCCTGGTCTACGAGCGTGATTCGATCACCAGTCAGGCCACCTCCATCGGCCAATTGGAAACCGTCGGCCTGTCCTGGAAACTCATGGACACCGAACTCGCCGACCTGGAAAGCGTGACACCGCAAGACATCCAGAAAGCCGCCAAGCTGTATTTCACCCGCGAACGTCTCAGCGTCGCCCATGTACTGCCACTGGAGACGACTCATGAGTGAGCGTAAAAAATCCCGTCTGGTCCTGATCGGACTGATCGCTGTCGCCCTGATCGGCTCTGCTGCGTTCTATTTGTCGAAAAGCGAAGACTCCACGGCCAGCGAAGCCCTCGACAAGGCCAAGTCCAGCCAGAAGCTGCAATCGCTGAGTGAACTCGACGGCAAGGCGCCGAGCCACCGTTCGCTCGACGTACAGACCTGGAACACCGCCGAAGGCGCCAAGGTGATGTTCGTCGAAGCCCGCGAGCTGCCGATGTTCGACCTGCGCCTGATTTTCGCCGCCGGCAGCAGCCAGGACGGCAACGCGCCCGGTCTGGCACTGCTGACCAACGCGATGCTCAACGAAGGTGTGGCCGGAAAAGATGTCGGCGCCATCGCTCAAGGCTTCGAGGGCCTGGGCGCAGACTTTGGCAACGGCGCCTTTAAAGACATGGCACTGGCTTCCCTGCGCAGCCTCAGCGCCGCAGACAAGCGCGAACCGGCGCTGAAACTGTTCTCCGACGTCGTCGGCAAACCAACCTTCCCTGCCGACTCCTTTGCGCGCATCAAGAACCAGATGCTTGCCGGTTTCGAATACCAGAAGCAGAACCCGGGCAAACTGGCGAGCCTGGAGCTGATGAACCGCTTGTACGGCGATCACCCCTACGCGCATTCCAGCGACGGCACGGCGACAACCGTCCCGGCGATTACCGTGGCGCAAGTCAAGGCGTTCCACGAGAAAGCCTACGCAGCCGGCAACGTGGTGATTGCGCTGGTGGGTGATTTGTCCCGCGCCGAAGCCGAGGCGATTGCCGCGCAAGTCTCCAGCGCGTTGCCGAAAGGCCCGGCACTGGCAAAAATTGCGCAGCCTGAAGAACCGAAAGCCAGCATCGGCCACATCGAGTTCCCGTCCAAGCAGACCAACCTGATGCTTGCGCAACTGGGCATCGACCGTGACGATCCGGACTACGCAGCACTGTCTCTGGGCAACCAGATCCTCGGCGGCGGTGGTTTCGGCACCCGATTGATGAGTGAAGTGCGCGAGAAACGTGGCCTGGCCTACGGCGTCTATTCGGGCTTCACCCCGATGCAGGCACGCGGCCCGTTCATGATCAACTTGCAAACCCGCGCCGAGATGAGTGAAGGCACGTTGAAACTGGTGCAGGACGTGCTCGCCGACTACCTTAAAACCGGCCCGACCCAGAAAGAACTCGACGACGCCAAGCGTGAACTGGCCGGCAGCTTCCCGCTGTCCACGGCCAGCAACGCCGACATCGTCGGCCAGCTCGGCGCCATGGGTTTCTACAACCTGCCGCTGAGTTATCTGAATGACTTCATGCGTGAGTCGCAGAGCCTGACTGTCGAACAGGTCAAAGCTGCACTGAACAAACACTTGAGCACGGACAAAATGGTCATCGTCAGCGCTGGCCCGACCGTGCCGCAAAAGCCGTTACCGGCCCCAACTGATAAACCTGCCGAGCAGCCGCTCGGGGTTCCGGAGCATTGATGGCCACTCGTCCTAAGAAACCTGTTCACAACGTCCACAACGGCGTGAACCAATTGCGCATCATCGGCGGCGAATGGGGCAGCCGGAAGCTGAGCTTCCCCGACGCCCCGGGCCTGCGCCCAACCCCGGACCGGGTGCGTGAAACCCTGTTCAACTGGCTCGCGCCTTACATCGCGGGCGCCAAGGTACTTGATCCATTCGCCGGCAGCGGCGCGTTGTTCCTTGAGGCGCTGTCCCGTGGCGCGGCGATGGGCCAGGCACTGGACGCCAGCAACATCGCGGTCTCAAGCATCAAGGAACATCTGGGCACCCTGCGCTGCACCACCGGCCAGATTCAGACGGCCGATGCCTTGCGCTATCTGGAGACCCAGACCGCGACCGCCTACGACGTGGTGTTCCTCGACCCTCCGTTCAATCAGAACCTGTTGCCGACCGTTTGCACGCTGTTGGAAGAGCGCCAATGGCTGGCGGACGATGCGTGGGTGTACACCGAAAGCGAAACAGCACCCTCGACGCTCGGCCTGCCGGCCAACTGGCGCCTGCACCGTGAGCAGAAATCCGGGCGCGTCTACTATTCGTTGTGGCAGCGAAGCACTGAAATATCTTCTTAAAAGAGTAACCTGGACAGGTGAACCGCCTGTCCAGGGTGCCCTCCCGTTTTTTCAAACAGCAACATAACCAGTTTGCTTAGTTCTTTTCCTTTCGTTCACTGTGAACCTGCGAAACAACTCGCATGGACGCAAAGGACTGTTAACGGAATGAAAGCATCAGCTAACGAGACAACTTCCAGTTCAACTACCGAGTTCACACTCGACAATGGCCTCAAGGTCATCGTGCGCGAGGATCATCGGGCACCGGTGGTAGCTTCCCAGGTCTGGTACAAGGTCGGCGCCAGCTACGAACCTCCGGGTCAGACCGGCTTGTCCCACGCTCTGGAACACATGATGTTCATGGGCAGCAAAAAAGTCGGCCCAGGCAAAATCTTGCCGCTCCTGCGCGAGCTCGGTATCCAATTCAACGCCTTCACCAGCAGCGACTCCACCGCGTACTACCAGACGCTGGCTCGAGATCGTCTGAGCGTGGCCTTCGAACTGGAAGCGGACCGCATGGCCAATCTGCTCCTGCCGGTCGACGAGTTCGTCCGGGAGATTGAAGTCATTAAAGAAGAACGTCGCCTGACCACTGATGACAAACCAATGGACAATGCCTACGAACGCTTCAAAGCGATGGCCTACCCGTCCAGCGGTTATCACACGCCGACCATCGGCTGGATGGCGGACCTCGACCGGATGAAGATCGAAGAGCTGCGCCACTGGTATCAATCCTGGTATGCGCCGAACAACGCCACGCTGGTGGTGGTCGGCGACGTGACCCCGCACGAAGTCAAAGCCCAGGCCCAGCGCTACTTCGGCGCGATCGCCAGACGTGATGTGCCGGCCGCGAAAAGACCGCTGGAACTGGCCAAGCCCGGCCAACGCCAAATCACTCTGCACGTGAAGACCCCACTGCCCAGCTTGATGCTGGCCTTCAACGTGCCAAGCATCGCCACCGCCGAAGACAAACGCTCAGTGAATGCCTTGCGTATGATTTCGGCCCTGCTCGGCAACGGCCACAGCTCACGCATCCCAATGCAACTGCAACGCGTTGAAGAGCTGGTGTCCGACGGTTCGTCGAGTTATAGCGCTTACACCCGGGGTGACAGCCTGTTCCTCCTGTCGGCAACACCCAACAGCCGTAAAAACAAAACCATCGCCCAGGCCGAAGCCGGTTTGTGGAGGCTGCTCGAACAGCTGAAAATCACTGCGCCGTCCACTGAAGAACTGGGACGCGTACGCGCGCAGGTCATCGCCGGGCTGGTTTACGAGCGCGACTCAATCACCCGCCAGGCCACCGCTATCGGTCGACTGGAAACCTTCGGCCTGTCGTGGAAACTGATGGACACCGAACTGGCCGAACTGGAAAGCGTAACGCCAGAAGACATCCAGAAAGCCGCCAAGCTGTATTTCACCCGCGAGCGGCTCAGCGTCGCCCATGTACTGCCAATGGAGGTGAATAAAGAGGATGGGGATGAGTCCGGCGCCGGCAAAGTACCAGACAAGGAAAACTCCGACCAAGGGCTGCAATCGCTGGCTGAGCTCGACGGTCAGGCGCCAAGTCCCCGCACGCTTGATATTCAGGCTTGGAATACTGCCGAAGGCGCCAAAGTGTTGTTCGCCGAAGCCCGAGGGTTACCGATGTTCGACATGCGCCTGACCTTCGCAGCCGGCAGCAGCCAGGATGGAGGCACTCCGGGTCTGGCCATGCTGACAAACTTGATGCTCAACGAAGGTGTTGCCGGCAGGGATGCCAACGCTATTGCCCAAGATTTCGAAAGCCTGGGCGCACAGTATGCCCCCAGCACTGGTCTGGATACGGCGCAGGTCTCCCTGCGCTGCCTCAGCGCCAAGGATAAACGCGATCCGGCATTGACACTCTTCGCCGAAGTCGCAGGCAAGCCGACCTTCCCTGGCGATTCGTATGCACGCCTTCGCAATCAGACCCTCGCCGCTTTCGTAGATAAGCAGCATGACCCGAGCAAACTGGCGAGCCTTGAGTTGATGAACCGTCTGTATGGCGATCATCCTTACGCGCACGCCAGCGATGGCATGGCGCAAGCCATTCAGTCCGTCACCCCGACACAGCTGCGCGCGTTCCACGAAAAAGCCTACGCGGCCGGCAACGTGGTGATCGCGTTGGTGGGCGACTTGTCCCGTGCCGAAGCTGAAGCCATTGCCGCGCAGGTATCCGCTACCCTGCCCCAAGGCCCGGCCCTGGCGAAAATCCCGCAACCGATCGAACCCAACGCCAGCATCAGCCACATCGAATTCCCATCGAAACAGACCATTCTGATGCTCGCGCAACTGGGCATCGACCGTGACAATCCAGACTACGCGGCACTGTCCATGGGCAATCAGATCCTTGGCGGCGGCTTTGGCACTCGACTGATGAGCGAAGTGCGCGAGAAACGTGGCCTGACTTACGGCGTGGTTTCGACCTTCACCCCGATGCAGGCGCGCGGTCCGTTCATGATCAAGTTGCAGACCCGCTCCGAAATGAGCGAAGGCACTCTGAAACTGGTACAGGACGTGCTCGCCGACTACCTTAAAACCGGCCCGACCGAAAAAGAACTTGATGATGCCAAGCGCGAGTTGGCTGGCAGCTTCCCGCAGTCCACTGCCAGCAACGCACAAATCGTCTCGAAACTGGCGTCCATCGGCTTTTATAACCTGCCGTTGAATCACTTGGACGACTTCATGCAGCAGTCCCAGCGCCTAACCGTAGAGCACGTCAAAAGCGCATTGAACAAACACCTGAGCATGGACAAATTAGTCATCATCAGCACAGGACCGACCGTCCCGCAAAAGCCATTGCCGGAGCCTACTGGCAAACCTTCTAGGTAATCGCTCAAACTGTCAGGAAACCTGCACCGCATCGGAAAGCAGAAATCCGGGCAGGTGTATTACGCGTTGTGGCAACGTATGGCAGAGATCGCCGGTTAACCGACCGGCCTGAAAAAGGTGCGCACCGGTTGCGCACCGCTGCATCGAGAGCAATCGTGTCCTTTCCGTCAGAACGCTTCACCCCCGCCTTCGGCCTCGGCAACCCGCACCTGCAAACCTTGTGGGGACCGCTGTGGCGCAAAACCACGCACATCGAACGCGAGCGCGAACGCTTGTGGCTTGAGGATGGCGACTTTCTCGATATGGACTGGCACGGCCCGCACACTGCCGATGCGCCGCTGGTGCTGGTGCTGCACGGGCTGACCGGCTCTTCGAATTCGCCCTACGTGGCCGGTGTGCAAAAGGCGTTCGCTGCCCAGGGTTGGGCCAGCGTCGCGTTGAACTGGCGCGGTTGCTCCGGCGAGCCGAATCTGTTGCCACGCAGCTACCATTCCGGCGCCAGTGAAGACCTGGCCGAAGCCATCAGGCACCTGCGGGCCAAGCGCCCTCTCGCACCGCTGTATGCAGTCGGCTATTCCCTGGGCGGCAATGTCTTGCTCAAGCATTTGGGCGAGACTGGCAGTGACAGCGGCGTGTCAGGCGCGGTGGCAGTGTCGGTGCCGTTTCGTCTCGATCAATGCGCTGATCGCATCGGGCAAGGTTTCTCGAAGGTCTATCAGGCGCATTTCATGCGCGAGATGGTGGCCTACATCAAAAACAAGCAGCGCCAGTTTCAACATGACGGGCGCGAGGATGGACTGGCGGCGTTGGCGGCACTGGGCTCGCTGGAGAACATGCGCACCTTCTGGGATTTCGACGGCCGGGTCACGGCGCCGCTGAACGGTTTCGTCGATGCCGAGGATTACTATCGCCGCGCTTCGAGCCGGTATTTCCTTGGAGAAATTCGCACACCGACCCTGATCATTCAGGCGGCCGACGACCCCTTCGTGTTCCCCCATAGCCTGCCGCAGGCGATGGAGCTGTCCGCCTCCACTCAATTCGAGTTGCAAGCCAAGGGTGGGCATGTCGGTTTTGTCGATGGCTCGTTCCGCCAGCCAGGTTATTACCTGGAGCGCCGCATTCCGCAGTGGCTGAGCGCCGTGGGTCGCGGGTAAGCCATGGATGCCGACCAAGGCGAGTCGATCCGATTCTGGCAAACGGCGCCATTGGCCGGCGTCGAGTTATTGTCCGCGCGCTACATCGAACATCGCTTCGCGCCCCACGTGCATGACGGTTATGTGATCGGCATGATCATGGCCGGCGCCCAGCGCTACCGCTATCGCGGCGCCGAGCACCTGGCCGGCAGCGGCACGCTGGTGTTGATCAATCCTGATGAACTGCACACCGGCCACAAAGGGACGGAGGATGGCTGGTTGTACCGGGCGTTTTATCCGGACAGCGGGCAGATTCTCTCGCTGCTGGACGAACTGGAGCTGCCGACCAACAACCTGCCGGGGTTTGGCGCGACGTTGTATCGCGACCCGGACCTGGTGAAGGGTTTCTGCCAACTGCATCGCTTGCTGGAAAGTCCGTCCACCGCCTTGCAACAGCAAATGGTCTGGCGCGAGATGATGCTGTTGCTACTACAACGTCACGCCTCCGTGCCGATCGCCGGCAAACCCGGCAAGGAGCACCGGGCGGTGACGCTGGCCAAGGATGTGCTGCATGCACAATTGGCGGCGCCGCCTTCGCTGGAAGAACTGGCGGCACTGGTCAACCTTTCACCGTTCCACTTCGCCCGGGTCTTTCGCCGCGCCACGGGCATGCCGCCGCATACCTGGCTGATGCAGCAACGCATCGCGCAGGCAAGGGCGCTGTTACAGAACGGATGTTTGCCGCTGGAAGTCGCGATGCAATTGGGGTTTGCCGACCAGAGTCATCTGAGTCGGCAGTTCAAGCAGGTTTACGGGGTTGGGCCGGGGGCGTATCGCAGCGCCCGGCAATTATCAGGAAGTTGAGCTCGACACAGGTCCAAAAGTGGGAGCGAGCCTGCTCGCGATGGCGGCGGGTCAGTCAGCAATGATGTTGACTGACCCGCCGCCATCGCGAGCAGGCTCACTCCTACAGGGGTGTAGCGTTTATTCGCCGATGGCGATGCCGTGCGCAGGATCGTTGATCCACTCGCTCCACGACCCGGCATACAACGAGCCCAACGGATAACCCGCCAGGCACAGCGCGAACAGGTTATGGCATGCCGTCACGCCGGATCCGCAATACGCCACCAGATCGGTCGGCGCACGATCGCCGAGTTTCGCGGCAAAGCGCTGCTTGAGCTGATCGGCCGGCAGGAAACGTCCGTCACTGCCCAGGTTCTCGGTGAAGGCTGCGCATTGCGCACCGGTGATGTGCCCGGCAACCGGGTCGATCGGTTCGACTTCGCCCTTGAAACGCGGCAAGGCGCGAGCATCGAGCAAGGTCAGCGCGGGTTGGCCGAGACGTTTTTGAAGCTGTTCGGCACTCAAGATCAGCGCGTCGTCCGGCGTCCCGGCAAAGGTGCCGCGCGGGGTGTCGCACGCATCCAGGCTCAGCGGCAACCCGGCGGCGTGCCAGGCCTTGAGCCCGCCATCGAGAATAAACACGCCGTCACGCTTGCCCAGCCAGACCAGCAACCACCAGGCCCGCGCCGCGTAGGCACCGGGGCCGTCATCGTACAAAACCACTTCGCTGTCGGCGTTGATGCCCCAGGCTTGCAGACGCTCGATCAACTCTTCAGGCTCAGGCAACGGATGGCGCCCGGTCACACCCTTGACCACTGTCCCGCTCAAATCACGCTCAAGATCGGCAAAACTCGACCCGGCGATATGCCCTTCGGCATAACTACGCTGGCCGTAATCCGGGTCTTCGAGGGCAAAACGACAATCCAGAATCACCAGCCCAGGTGCATCCTTTTTCAGGTCCAACGCTTGCGGGCTGATCAGTTGCGCAATGGGCATAACGGGCTCCTGTGATTAAGTCGGTCTTGAATCCTACTGCACTTCTTCCAGCGCCTGGGCCAGTGGCACGTAAAACTCTTCGTACAGCGCGTTGACTGCGTCGCGAGACTGTTCCGTGACGAAACCGGCCTCAAGCACCAGCACCTGATACACCCCACGTTTAATCGCCTGCTCACTCAGGTGATTGGAGTTTTCCCGCGTGGTGCACAGAAAACGCACCCAGGACGTCAGGATAATCCAGGCATTGAGCGTCAGGGATTCGATCTGGACTTTGTCCATTTTCAGGATGCCGGCGTCGACGAAGGCAGCGTAGATGTGGGTGCCATGGATCAGGCAGCGCTGGGAGAAACGCCGATAACGGGCAGCCAGTTCGGGATCGCTGTCGAGCAAATGCTCAAGATCGCGATGCAAAAACCGGTAGCGCCACATCGCCGCCAGCAGTTCCTGAAGGTAGAAGCGTTTGTCTTCCACCGTGGACGCTCGACCCTGGGGCGGGCGCAGGAAGCTGTCCACCAGGCTTTCGTACTCACTGAACAGCACGGCGATGATCGCCTGCTTGTTGGGGAAGTGGTAGTACAGGTTGCCCGGAGAAATCTCCATGTGGGCAGCAATGTGGTTGGTGCTGATGCTGCGCTCGCCCTGTTGATTAAACAGCTCCAGGCTGTTCTGCACGATGCGCTCGCTGGTTTTGATCCGAGGGGCCATGGCTTGAGCTTTAATTCAGAGTGCGTTGGCAGGCATCTTACGACCTATCGGCGAGTGGATAAAACAATGCTGCGCCAGGATGCCATTTGACTTTATAGAGCTTAGACTCTAAAAAGTGCGTCATTACAACAAAAACCGGAGCCGATCATGACCGCCGACATCGCTTATCTGCAGAACCTGCAACAGCCGCTGGACGAGCTCCAGGCCCTGTTCGATGCGCAGCGTGCGGCGTATGCGGCCAACCCGATGCCACCGGCCGCCCAGCGCCAGCAATGGCTCAAAGCCCTGCGTGATCTGCTGAGCAACGAACGCCAGTCCTTGATCGATGCGATCAGCCAGGATTTCAGCCACCGCAGCGCCGATGAAACCCTGCTCGCCGAACTGATGCCGAGCCTGCACGGCATTCACTACGCCAGTCAGCACCTCAAAGGCTGGATGAAGCACTCGCGGCGCAAGGTCGGTATCGCGTTTCAGCCGGCTTCGGCGAAAGTGGTTTACCAGCCGCTGGGCGTGATCGGCGTGATCGTGCCGTGGAACTACCCGCTTTATCTGGCTATCGGGCCGCTGGTGGGTGCGTTGTCGGCGGGCAATCGGGTGATGCTCAAACTCAGTGAGTCGACCCCCGCCACCGGCTTGCTGCTCAAGGAACTGCTGGGCCGGATCTTCCCGCAAGACCTGGTCTGCGTGGTGCTGGGCGAAGCCGATATCGGTGTCGCGTTTTCCCGACTGCGTTTCGATCACCTGCTGTTTACCGGCGCCACCAGCATCGGCAAGCACGTGATGCGCGCGGCAGCCGAGAACCTGACGCCGGTGACCCTTGAGCTGGGTGGCAAGTCCCCGGCCATTGTGTCCCTCGACGTGCCGCTCAAGGACGCCGCCGAACGCATCGCATTCGGCAAGACGCTCAATGCCGGGCAAACCTGCGTGGCCCCGGACTACGTGCTGGTGCCGGAAGATCGTATCGGCGCTTTCGTCGAAGCCTATCGCCACGCGGTTCGCGGGTTTTATCCGACACTGGCCGACAACCCGGACTACACGGCAATCATCAATGACCGGCAACTGGCGCGACTCAATAACTACGTCAGCGACGCCACCAGCAAGGGCGCGCTGCTGATTCCGCTGTTTGATCAGGGCCAGGGCCGGCGCATGGGTCATAGCGTGCTGCTCAACGTCAGCGACGACATGACCGTGATGCAGGATGAAATCTTCGGCCCGCTGCTGCCGATCGTGCCGTACAAGACGCTTGATCAGGCGTTTGCCTACATCAATCAACGACCTCGTCCGCTGGCGCTGTATTACTTCGGCTACGACAAGCGCGAACAAAATCGTGTACTCCACGAAACCCATTCCGGCGGTGTTTGCCTCAACGACACCTTGCTGCACGTGGCGCAGGACGATATGCCGTTCGGTGGTATCGGCGCTTCGGGCATGGGCCATTACCACGGCCACGAAGGTTTCCTGACCTTCAGCAAGGCCAAAGGCGTACTGATCAAGCAGCGCTTCAACGCGGCGAAACTGATTTACCCGCCCTATGGAAAATCCATTCAGAAACTGATTCAGAAGCTGTTTATCCGCTAACAATCGCACCCTCGGGTAATAACAATAATGAGCCCAAGCCTGTCAGATACACCCGCGCTGTCGCGGCGCGGCCTGCTTAAATTCAGCCTCGGCGCGAGTGCTTTCCTGGCGACGGCCGGATTGGGCGCGAGCCTCAGCGGCTGCTCATCGAGCATTCCGGCCAGCGGTTTCGCGACCCTGCGCAGCGGCGATCTGTTGTTTCTGCGGGCATTGGTCCCGGTAATGCTCGAAGGCGCCGTGGCCGCCGAAAAAATGCCGGCCGCCGTCGATGGCACCCTGAAAACCCTGGATAACGGCCTGAATCACCTGTCGCCGGAAATGCTCAAGCTCACTCGGCAATTGTTCGACGTGCTGGGGATGGCGGTGACCCGCGGGCCGCTGACCGGGATCTGGGGCAGCTGGGAAAACGCCAGTGCCGATGAGATCCGGCACTTTCTCGATCGCTGGGAAAACAGCTCGTTGAACCTGTTGCGCATGGGGCACAGCTCGTTGCTGCAACTGGTGATGATGGCGTGGTACAGCCGCGCGGAATCGTGGGTACATTGCGGGTATCCGGGGCCGCCTGCCGTTTAAGACTGGGTCGACCCCTTCGCGGGCAAGCCTCGCTCCTACAACGGCTTACGCGGTTCTGTAGGAGCGAGGCTTGCCCGCGAAGGCATCCTCATGAACACCACTGCATCCAAAACCATAACAACTAGAGAACCCGAAGATGCCCGTACCCGACCCGTTCCGCGAAGGCATGGCCCGTGGCTGGAAAACCTACAACGGCTCGCAACTGACCCAGGACCTGACCCTGGACGCGGACGTGGCGATCATCGGCAGCGGCGCGGGCGGCGGGACCACCGCGGAAATTCTCAGCGCCGCCGGCTACAAGGTGTTGCTGATCGAAGAAGGCCCGCTCAAGACCAGCAGCGACTTCAAGATGCTCGAAGACCAGGCCTACACCAGCCTCTATCAGGAAGGCATCGGCCGCATGAGCAAGGACGGCGCGATCACCATCCTCCAGGGCCGCGCGGTGGGCGGCACCACGCTGATCAACTGGACATCGAGCTTTCGCACGCCCGACCCGACGCTTGAGCATTGGGCCAGGGAACACAACGTCAAAGGCCACAGCCCGGCCGAGATGGCGCCTTGGTTCGAGAAAATGGAACAGCGCCTGGGCGTTGCGCCCTGGATGGTGCCGCCCAACGCCAACAACGACGTGATCCGCAAAGGCTGTGAGCAGCTCGGCTACACCTGGCATGTGATCCCGCGCAACGTGCGCGGGTGCTGGAACCTTGGCTATTGCGGCATGGGCTGCCCGACCAACGCCAAGCAGTCGATGATGGTCACGACCATCCCCGCGACCCTGGAAAAAGGCGGCGAGCTGCTGTATCTGGCCCGCGCCGAAACGCTCTCGATCAAGGACGGCAAGGTCACGGACCTGCAATGTGTGGCGATGGACGACCGTTGCGTCGCACCTACCGGACGCACGATCACGGTCAAGGCGCGGCATTACGTGCTGGCGGGCGGCGGGATCAACAGCCCGGCGCTGCTCCTGCGCTCGGAGGCGCCCGATCCGCACCAGCGGTTGGGCAAACGCACATTCCTGCACCTGGTGAACATGTCCGCCGGGCTGTTCGATGAGGTGATCAACCCGTTCTACGGTGCGCCGCAGTCGATCTATTCCGACCACTTCCAATGGCAGGACGGCACCACCGGCAAGATGTCCTACAAACTGGAGGTGCCGCCACTGCACCCAGCGCTGGCCTCCACCCTGCTCGGCGGTTTTGGCAAGGAAAACGCCGGGCATATGGAAAATCTGCCCCACACCCACGCGATGCTGGCGCTGTTGCGCGATGGTTTCCACCCGGACAGCCCCGGCGGCAGTGTCGAATTGCGCGGCGACAACACGCCGGTGCTCGACTATCAAGTTTCACCCTACGCCTGGGACGGCTTGCGCCGGGCCTTTCACAGCATGGCCGAGATCCAGTTCGCCGGCGGCGCCAACGCGGTCATGCCGATGCACGCCGACGCGCGCTACGTGAAAACCCTGGCCGAAGCGCGCACGTTGATCGACGGTTTGAGCCTTGAGTTGTATCGCACCCGCCTGGGCAGCGCTCATGTGATGGGCGGTTGTGCCATGGGTGAAGACCCGAAAAACGCCGTGACCGACAGCCTTGGCCGGCATCACCAGATCAGCAATCTGTCGATCCACGATGGCTCGCTGTTCCCCACCAGCATTGGCGCAAACCCGCAATTGTCGGTCTACGGATTGACGGCGCAACTGGCGACTTCTCTGGCTGAACGTTTGAAAAACCCATGAAAACGGAGAATATTCCAATCGTCTATAGTGCTTTCTTACCCAACAGGCGACTTGGCCGACCGGGAAGGCTGCGATACCATCC
The DNA here is from genome assembly GCF_031766055.1 of Pseudomonas sp. SG20052. Classification (NCBI taxonomy): domain Bacteria; kingdom Pseudomonadati; phylum Pseudomonadota; class Gammaproteobacteria; order Pseudomonadales; family Pseudomonadaceae; genus Pseudomonas; species Pseudomonas sp. SG20052. The sequence goes on from NZ_CP134498.1 coordinate 6,385,120, forward strand.
GACTCCCCAACGGACTCCCGCCAGGACGACGCGATGAACCGAGTGTTGTACCCAGGTACCTTCGACCCTATTACCAAGGGCCATGGCGACTTGGTCGAACGCGCCGCGCGCCTGTTCGATCATGTGATCATCGCCGTCGCTGCCAGCCCGAAGAAAAACCCGTTGTTTCCCCTGGAACAACGTGTGGAGCTGGCCCGCGAGGTCACTAAACATCTGCCCAACGTTGAAGTCGTCGGCTTCTCGACGCTGTTGGCGCATTTCGCCAAAGAGAAGAACGCCAATGTGTTCCTGCGTGGTTTGCGCGCGGTGTCGGACTTCGAATACGAATTCCAGCTGGCCAACATGAACCGCCAACTGGCGCCGGATGTGGAAAGTCTGTTTCTCACACCGTCCGAGCGTTATTCGTTCATTTCCTCGACGCTGGTCCGTGAAATCGCAGCGTTGGGCGGCGATATCACCAAGTTCGTCCACCCTGCGGTGGCGGATGCCCTCACCGAACGCTTCAAGAAGTAACGACCGCTCAAGCGGCGCCCGCGTGCACTGCGGGCGCCAATGCGGCACAATTGCGCGCATTGGTTTATTGCGCCCGGGCCGTCCGCCCTGGCTGGAGTTAGCATGTCCCTGATCATCACCGACGATTGCATCAACTGCGACGTCTGCGAACCCGAGTGCCCGAACGCCGCTATTTCCCAAGGCGAAGAGATCTACGTGATCGACCCGAACCTGTGCACGCAGTGCGTCGGCCACTACGACGAACCTCAGTGCCAGCAAGTGTGCCCGGTGGATTGCATTCCGCTGGATGAAGCGCATCCGGAGACTGAAGAGCAGTTGATGGCGAAGTATCGCCAGCTTACCGGCAAGGCTTGAGGCAGGCATTTTTGTAGTGCCTGTGCCGGCCTCATCGCGAGCAGGCTCGCTCCCACAGTTGATTTGTGGTGCTCACATCATTTGATTCACAACACAAATCAACTGTGGGAGTGAGCCTGCTCGCGATGAAGCCATCAGGTACACCGAACATGTAACTGATTCACTCCCGCTGCTCAAACCCCTCCCCGATACACCCCAGGCACCGCACAAATGCGGCTTTCGCCGGATCAACCACCAGCGCCTGTCCCGCATCGCCGATGCCGCCGCCCAAGGCCGTGAACGGCAACGACACCACAAACGCCCCGGCACCGATCACCGTCGCCACCACCAGCAACGGTCTGGCGATCAGCAAGTCACCGAGCATGGCGTAGGCCGGGGGATTCTGGATGGTGTAACGCGGATCACCGCTGCCGCTGCTGGCCGCCAGCGCGGGCGCACCGACGCTCAGCAGCAGCGCAACAACAAGGGTTCGAAACGAATTCATGGCGCGGTCCTTCGGCTAGGCAGTGAGAACACTGACTATAGACCGTCGTACGTATCAGCTCTGGCAGCGTGGGCAAAAGACGCTGGCGCGCTGCCCCAGTTTCACTTCGCGCAGTTCAGTGCCACAGACTTTGCAGGGCTCACTGCCCCGGCCGTAGACAAACAATTCCTGCTGGAAATACCCCGGCTGACCGTCGCCGCCGATAAAGTCCCGCAGCGTCGTACCGCCCCGCTCAATGGCCGCGGCCAGAATGCGTTTGATCTCGATCGCCAGCTTCAAATAGCGCGCCCGGGAAATGCTCTTGGCCTCGCGACGCGGGTCGATGCCGGCGGCGAACAGGGCTTCGGTCGCGTAGATGTTGCCGACGCCGACCACCACCGCGTTATCCATGATGAACGGCTTGACCGCCATGGATCGTCCGCGGGACTGCTGAAACAAGCGATCGCCATCAAACAGGTCGGTCAACGGCTCCGGCCCCAGGCGAATCAACAGTTCGTGGTTGAGCGGATCGAGACTCCAGAGCATCGCGCCAAACCGGCGCGGGTCGGTATAGCGCAGGGCCAGGCCGGACTCGAGTTCGATGTCCACATGCTCATGCTTCGCCGCCGGCATACCGACTTCAACCAATCGCAGGTTGCCCGACATACCCAAGTGACTGATCAGCGTGCCCACTTCAGCATTGATCAGCAGGTACTTGGCGCGGCGTTCCACCAGCACGATGCGCTGGCCGGACAGGCGCACATCGAGGTCTTCAGGAATCGGCCAGCGCAATCGGCGGTCACGCACGATCACCCGGCTGACGCGCTGGCCTTCCAGGTGCGGCGCAATCCCGCGGCGGGTGGTTTCGACTTCCGGCAGTTCAGGCATGGTGTTCTCGAATCAGGGCGCTCGAATAAATGCGGCAGCCGATGTTCAGCGGTGGGCGCCGAGGTCACGAATCGTTTGCTTGAGGGTCTCGAAGTCGTAGTCCGAGAGGCCGACATAATCGAGCACCAGATGACCGATGCTGTTCCACTCATGATCTTCGGTCTGATTACCCAACACCCGGTATGACGCACAAATGTGCTCGGCCATCTTCAGGATCGCCAGCAGGTTCTTGAGCTGAGCGTTGCGCGAAGATTCGTCGCTGAAGATCGCCAAGGCGTTGTGGTGATTGGCGATAGCGGCGGTCACATGCTCCGGCAGGCGCCAGGACTTGGCCGTGTAGTAACCGACCACCGCGTGGTTGGTGTTGAACACCCGGTTCTCGGTGTCGACCACCCGGCATTCGGCACTGGCGTTGGCGTAGGCCTCTTCCAGAACGGTCATGTAGTTGGGGAACCGTTGCAGCATCAGCGGCACGCCGCAGTCGTGGAACAGACCCAACGCGTACGCTTCGTCACCGGCCTGGGCGCCGATGCGCTTGGCCAGCGTCAGGCAGGTCATCGCCACGTCCTGAGCCGTATCCCAGAACCGGTTCAGGGTGACGATGGTGTCGTCGTTCATCTCGCCCTTGATCGACTGCGCGTTGATCAGGTTGATGATCGAACGGCTGCCCAGCAGGTTCACCGCACGCTGGATCGAGGCGATCTTGTTGCTCAAGCCGTAATACGGCGAGTTGACGATCTTCAGCAAGGCACCAGAGAGCCCTGGGTCCTGGGAGATCAGCTTCGCGATCACTTCCAGGTCCGGGTCGGGCATGTACTGCTCCATCTGCAAATCCACCATGATTTGCGGCTGGGCAGGCACACTGATGCCTTGCAGGGACTGTTGAATCTGTTCGGAAGTCAGCTCTTGGGACATAAGTACACACTCTGGGCCAGGGGGCGATTCTAACCTTTATAAAGTTGGATCCGACACACCGGCCGACACATTGGCGAAATGTTTCATTTCTGCATAGCCATCGAAATAGCTTTCGCGGGCAGCCTCGCGCCTGCAGATTCACACGATCCAGCAGGAGCGAGGCTTGCCCGCGAGGAGTCCATCAGCGTTTCATCGCCCGCCCGGCCCGCCGCAAGCCTCAACACGCTATACTCCCGCTCTTTTTTCCGGAGCGACGTCATGTCCCTGCCTAGCCTGCGCCTCAAAGCCAACGCCGACCGTCGCCTGCGAAACGGCCACTTGTGGGTCTATAGCAACGAAATCGATGTAGCGGCGACCCCTTTGCACGGTTTTCAAGCCGGCGACCAGGCGATCCTCGAAGCCGCCGGCGGCAAGACGCTGGGCATCGTGGCCATGAGCCCGAACAACCTGATCTGCGCCCGTCTGCTGTCGCGCGACATCAAGTTGCCGCTGGACAAGTCGCTACTGGTCCATCGCCTGAACGTTGCCTTGTCCCTGCGTGATCGCCTGTTCGACAAGCCGTTCTATCGCCTGGTCTACGGCGACTCCGATTTGCTGCCAGGCCTGGTGGTCGACCGCTTCGGCGACATCCTGGTGGTGCAGATCGCTTCGGCGACCATGGAAGCCCATAAAGAAGACGTGATCGCGGCGCTGACCCAAGTGCTCAAGCCAAGCGGCATTCTGTTCAAGAATGACTCCGCTGCCCGTGACGCCGAAGGCCTCAACCGTTATGTCGAAACCGTGTTCGGCCTGGTGCCGGAGTGGGTCGCGCTGGAAGAAAACGGCGTGAAGTTCGAAGCACCGGTCATCCAGGGCCAGAAAACCGGCTGGTTCTACGACCACCGCATGAACCGCGCACGCCTGGCTCCTTATGCCAAAGGCAAACGCGTGCTGGACCTGTACAGCTACATCGGCGGCTGGGGTGTGCAAGCGGCCGCGTTCGGCGCCAGTGAAGTGTTCTGCGTCGACGCGTCGGCCTTCGCCCTCGACGGCGTCGAGCGCAACGCCGCGCTGAACGGTTTCGCCGAAAAAATGACCTGCATCGAAGGCGACGTGTTCGAAGCCTTGAAAGAGCTGAAAGCCAGCGAAGAACGCTTCGACGTGATCGTTGCCGATCCACCCGCCTTCATCAAGCGCAAGAAAGACATGAAGAACGGTGAAGGCGCCTACCGCCGCCTGAACGAGCAAGCCATGCGCCTGCTCAGCAAGGACGGCATCCTGGTCAGCGCGTCGTGCTCGATGCACCTGCCGGAAGACGATCTGCAGAACATCCTGCTGACCAGCGCCCGCCACCTGGACCGCAACATCCAGATGCTTGAGCGCGGCGGTCAGGGCCCGGACCACCCGGTCCACCCGGCCATCGCCGAAACCCGCTACATCAAGAGCATCACCTGCCGGTTGCTGCCAAACAGCTGATGACACCGGTTTGACGGGGAGCCAGAGGGCTCCCCGTTTTATTATCTGTTATTGAATTCCGTTCAAACTTCCTACACTTGCGATCCTACGGACTTGCAGGACGTTTCCCTGCGCCTTTCACTATTCAGCATTCAACTGACAAAACTTGTTCATGCCCAAGATCGATCCGACGAAATTACTGGAAGTTTCCTACCCAATATCGCCTTGATAAGCGCTCATTACACTCTATGATTGAGAGCGTCACCACGAAGTGACACTTACTTTCAATTACAAGGAGTTCCAAATGAAAGCAATTACTCTGGAAGCTAACAGCATCGCCAACCTGGCTTTCCTGGTCGCCCCTAAAGCCCGCTAAGTAAATGAGACGCTGGGGAGTGCCGGCTACCCAGCGTTTTCTATGGCATTGCCCAGAGCGAACCGCCCATCATGCAGATCAGTCCTCATTTATTCATACTTCCACGCACGCCCGGTCAAATAGTCTGGGATTACAAGAATCACAAACAGTTTGAACTGAACCTGAAGTATTCAACCCGACTGGCAGAACTTATCGACAACCCCGAAAAGTTCAACGAACGCAATACAATTGACACCCAGCTACTTGACGCTGGAATACTGACAACTGCAATAACAGATACTACAGATTGGGGCTGGGACGAACTGTCGAAGATATTTCATATCGGCACCAAGAACATTCCGTGCGAACACGTTCCGCAAAATATCAATGAATGGTCAAAACAATACCTTGATCATTGCAGCGACGTCCTGAGCACGCCCTCGCCGAAAGCCAGGCGCTCGGAACGCCTGGGATGCGAGCTGATTACCCTGCCAAAACCTTCCTGCCTGCCGGAAGGTTCCCTGGCAAACGCCCTGGTCAATCGGAAAACCTGCCGCACCTTCACGGGTGAAGCCGTTTCCCTCGAAGCCGTCAGTACATTGCTGTACCTGTCCCTCGGCTATCTGCATGAGCGCGAAAACGACGTCGACGAAAGCATCGTCGAAGGTCTCGGCGCCCGGCGCAGCAGCCCGTCCGGAGGCGGACTGAATGCCTGCGAAGGCTTTCTGCTGGTGCAAAACGTCAGCGGCCTGCCACCCGGTGTCTACGCCTATCACCCCACCGGGCACGCGCTGAGTCTGGTTAATCCGCTGCCTCCCCAGCCTTTAGGGCAACTGATGTGCGGACAACACTTCATCAATAACCTGCCCGCAGGCCTGTTCATCACCAGCCGATTCGACAAGCTGTGGTGGAAATATGAACACTCGCGGGCCTACCGAATGGCCTACGTCGAGGCCGGTCATATTTCCCAGACCTTTCAACTGGCGGCCACCGCGCTGGGATTGAACACCTGGCTGACCGGTGCATTGACGGACGACCAGGTCGAAGCGCTGCTGGGACTTGAGAACAGCGCAGAGCAACCGCTGTTCTTTGTCGGCTGCGGCCAGAGCGACGGGCAAGTGATGTGCAAGGAATTGAAAGCCCTGCTGAGCAGTCGGGGGGCGGAACAATGACCGAGCCCCTCATCGACCCCGCGTCAGCCCCTGCCTCATGGGCCCATCGCTTCACCCTTGGAGACTGGAACACCCGAGCCTCGGTGCGGATCAGCGAACACACCTACCAATTGCCGCCGGACCTGAAACGGCAACTGGAAACCCGCCACTGGTTTGCGCCGGAATTTCTGCCCTACCTGAATCATCCGGCAATCAAAGCAGCAGGCAGAGCAATCACTCATCGCCTGTCCGCCAACCATCTGGTGTATTTCCTCGACTACACCACCCTGCTGGAACACCGCATCGTCAACCGTTCCGTGGAAACCATCGTCCACAACGAACTGGGGGTATCCATCCCCCCACGGATGAAAACCGCCGCGCTGCAGCTCTATACGGATGAGGCTTATCACGCACTGTTTTCCAACAGCCTCGCCGAGCAGATTGCCGATATTTACGACATGACAGATCGCCCGGTCGTGCCCCACCGGATAGCCCGGCTGAACGCCCTGCTCGATCGCACACCGGACAAGCACAAGGCACTGGCGTGGTTTCTCGTCGGCTTCGTCTCGGAAACGATTATCGCCAAGGAACTGCTCGACGTTTGCCGTGACACGCTGGTGAGCAGCGTTCAGGAAATGCTCAGGGATCACCTGGCCGACGAAGCGCGTCACAGTCGCTACTTTTGCGAAGTATTCCACCATCTGTGGGTGCAATTGAACTGCGGCCAACGCACGTTCACCGCCAGGTCGCTCGCGGAAATCCTGCTGATTTTCTTTGAGATAGATGAACGCTGGCTTGGGGAAAGCCTGCGCAGCGCCGGCCTGAGTGAAGCGTCTGTCGCGCAGATCCTTGGGGATCTGACCGGCTCGCAAGCACAGCGCCTGCGCGTCCGATCGAGTGCTGGTGCCACGCTCAACGCAATGAAAAAAGCCGGGTTCTTCGATCTGCCTGCCAATCGCCAACTTTTCTCCAGGGCAGGGCTGTTCGATGAATGACGGAAAACAGGTAGCCCGGGGCGAACAACGTGCCATGGTCATTCTGTTGATGACCATGACGCTGCTCGGCGTCTTTCCCCTGGATGTGGTGCTCCCCTCCTTTCCCGATCTTTCTGACTACTTTCGGACCTCACCGTCCGACATCGCCCTGTCGGTGAGCGTGTTCGCCATTGGCCTGGCGTTGTCCGTGGTGCTGGTCGGCCCATTGTCGGATTTGTGGGGACGCAAGAAACTCCTGCTGGCCGGTATCGCAATTGCGGTGGTCGGAGCGACAGGGTGTGTGGTGTCCAGCGAATACAGCTGGTTTTTGTTCTTCCGGGTGATCCAGGCCGTTGGTTGCGGGTCATTCGTCCTGTCACAGGCGTTGGTTCAGGATCTGTTCGTCGGCAAGGAACAGGAGCGAATCAGAATCTGGATGGTGACCGGCGGCGGGGTATTCATTTCGATTTCGCCGCTGCTGGGGACCTGGTTGCAATTGCAGCTAGGCTGGCAGGGCAGCTTTTATGTGTTTATCAGCCTGGCCGTCATTGTCTGGCTTAAAGCCTTCTTTCTGCTCAGGGAAAACCCTCACCTTCATACCACGGCACCTGAACGTTTTTTCAGCGCCTATTGGCGGCTGTGTTCGGATTTGCGCTTCATGGGGTATTGGTTGATTTCAGCCTTGGCTTTCGCCTGCCATTTCTCGTTCATCGTCATTTCACCGATCATTTTCATGGAGCGGCTGGCGCTGTCGCCTTACGCATTTGCCTGGGCGTTGCTGCTGTATGGCGTGGCTTATGTGTTTGGCGGGATTGTCGCCAGCGCGCTGCATCGGTACCTGCAGGCCAACACACAAATAGTCATTGGCCTGGGGCTGATCGCTTTGTCAGGGCTGGTCATGCTGTGGTTGGCGGAACAGTTCGGGCTCTCTGCGGCAGCGGTGCTGATACCCATGTTGATTTGTACGGCAGGCACCACCATTGCCCGGCCCATCGCCAACTCCAAAGCCATGAGTCTCTACCCCCGGAATGCCGGAACCTCGACCTCGGTAGGCGGCGTGCTGATTTTCATGTGCGGCGGTGTGATCAGCGTAGTGATCAACCTTGCCTCCGAAGACCTGACCACGGCACTAGCCCTGTGCTTCCTGAGCTTGAGTGCTACGGGCCTTGGCCTGAATGTCTTGATTACACGACGGCATCTGGCGCTGAAGGCGGGCTGAAACCTGCCAGTCGTCATCCCGCACGTTGTGTCAGCGCCGGATCAACGCTTCCCGGCATTCCCTCCTGACGCCAGCCGTGTAGAATCGCGACATTCATCGCCAGTCATCCCCCGGCGGGTTTATGAGCTCAAGCTGAAGCGCGCGGCGATCCCGCAAAGTTATCGGCAACTTCCGGACACACGGCCATTTCTGGGTGTTCCAGACGTCAATAGAAGCTCACTTCCCTTTTGATACCTGATTAGCCGCCCGGAGTGCTTCATGCCTGATTACCGCTCGAAAACATCCACCCACGGCCGCAACATGGCCGGCGCCCGCGCACTGTGGCGCGCCACGGGGATGAAAGATGACGACTTCAAAAAGCCGATCATCGCCATTGCCAACTCGTTCACCCAGTTCGTACCGGGCCACGTCCACCTCAAGGACCTGGGCCAGCTGGTCGCCCGCGAAATCGAACGCGCTGGCGGTGTGGCAAAAGAATTCAACACCATCGCCGTGGATGACGGCATCGCCATGGGCCACGACGGCATGCTCTATTCGCTGCCGAGCCGCGAGATCATCGCCGACTCCGTCGAATACATGGTCAACGCCCACTGCGCCGACGCCATCGTCTGCATCTCCAACTGCGACAAGATCACCCCTGGCATGCTGATGGCCGCCCTGCGCCTGAACATCCCGGTGATCTTCGTTTCCGGCGGCCCGATGGAAGCCGGCAAGACCAAACTGGCCAGCCACGGTCTCGACCTCGTCGACGCCATGGTGATCGCCGCCGACTCCAGCGCTTCTGACGAGAAAGTCGCCGAGTACGAGCGCAGCGCCTGCCCGACCTGCGGCTCGTGCTCCGGCATGTTCACCGCCAACTCGATGAACTGCCTGGTCGAAGCCCTGGGCCTGGCATTGCCGGGCAACGGTTCGACCCTGGCGACCCACAGTGATCGCGAACAGCTGTTCCTGCAGGCCGGCCGTACCATCGTCGAGCTGTGCAAGCGTTACTACGGCGAGAACGATGAGTCGGTACTGCCGCGCAACATCGCCAACTTCAAGGCGTTCGAAAACGCCATGACCTTGGACATCGCCATGGGCGGCTCTACCAACACCATCCTGCACTTGCTGGCCGCCGCCCAGGAAGCCGAGATGGAGTTCGACCTGCGCGACATCGACCGCCTGTCCCGATTCGTGCCGCAACTGTGCAAAGTCGCTCCGAATATCCAGAAATACCATATGGAAGACGTGCACCGCGCTGGCGGGATCTTCAGCATCCTCGGCTCGCTGGCCCGTGGCGGCCTGCTGCACACCGACCTGCCGACCGTGCACAGCAAGACCCTGGCCGAAGGCATCGCCAAGTGGGACATCACCCAGACCGACGATGAAGCCGTGCATCACTTCTTCAAAGCCGGTCCTGCGGGCATCCCGACGCAAACCGCATTCAGCCAGTCGACCCGTTGGGAAACCCTGGACGACGACCGTGAAAACGGCTGCATCCGCAGTGTTGAGCATGCCTACTCGAAAGAAGGCGGCCTGGCCGTTCTCTACGGCAACATCGCACTGGACGGCTGTGTGGTGAAAACCGCTGGCGTCGACGAATCGATCCACGTGTTCGAAGGCAACGCGAAGATCTTCGAAAGCCAGGACAGCGCCGTTCGCGGCATCCTCGCCGACGAAGTGAAGGCCGGCGACATCGTGATCATCCGTTACGAAGGTCCGAAAGGCGGCCCGGGCATGCAGGAAATGCTCTATCCGACGTCGTACCTGAAATCCAAAGGCCTGGGCAAAGCCTGCGCCCTGCTCACCGACGGCCGCTTCTCCGGCGGCACCTCGGGCCTGTCCATCGGCCATGCTTCGCCGGAAGCCGCTGCAGGCGGCGCGATTGGTCTGGTGCAGGACGGTGACAAGGTGCTGATCGACATTCCGAACCGCTCGATCAATCTGTTGATCAGCGACGAAGAAATGGCCGGCCGTCGTGCCGAGCAGGATCAGAAAGGCTGGAAGCCTGTGGAAAAACGTCCACGCAAGGTGACCACTGCACTGAAGGCCTACGCCCTGCTGGCGACCAGCGCCGACAAGGGTGCCGTGCGTAACAAGGCAATGCTCGACGGGCTGTAAGGCTTAACCGTCGAACAAAAAATGCCCCGCCAAGTGCGGGGCATTTTTTTGACCACGATCCCCCAAACACTGGAGATCAACTGTAGGAGTGAGCCTGCTCGCGATAGCGGTATGTCTGTCACCATCGATGTCGTCTGACACTGCGCTATCGCGAGCAGGCTCACTCCCACATTGGATTTTTGGTGCTTACTGGATTTCCTCCGGTTTCACGATCACCCAGTTCTTGTCCGCCGTCACCGGCAACCCTTCCTTGGCCTGTGCTGCCGCGTGCTTGGCCATCATGCCGTTAATCTGGGTCATGTATTTGTCCTTGCGGTTGATCCACAAGTGAATGCCGCCCTTGGCCACGTCGACGCTGTGGAACAGCATGAAGCCGTCGCTGGTCGGGGTGTCGCCGCCGACGAGCACCGGTTTTTTCCATTCATCGATGTAGGTCAGGATCGCCGCTTGCTTACCCGCCATCCAGGTCGCCGGGGTCCACAGGTACGGGGTCAGTTCGAGGCCAAGGTTGGCCTTCTCGTCATACTTGCCCGCAGTGATTTGCTTACGCGCCGTGGTCAATTCGCCGGACTTCGGGTCCTTGAGCAGCAGGCTCACGCCAATGACGTTTTGCGGTTTGACGTTGTAGCCGTACTTCGGATCGGAAGCGACCATGCGCACCAGCTCTTCCGAGGCGGCGGTCATCACGTAGACCTCGATGCCGTTCTCCATCAGCTTGTTGTAGAGCTCTTTCTGACCGGTGAAGATTTTCGGCGGGTTGACGTCGAGGTTCTTGACCACATCGCCTTCGTAATAGGTCGCCGGCACTGGCTTGTCCAAGGCCATCAGCTCATCGACGTAGCCTTTGAGTTCCTGGAGGGTGAAACCGGAGAACACTTGCGCGACCCATGGATAGCACACCATGTCGTCGAGTTCGCAGAGGCGATAGTAGTAGCTGAACAGGCTTTCCTTATGGTCGGCGGTGTCCTTGAACGGGATCAGTTTCAGGGAGGGGTCGAGTTTCTCGCGGGTGATCAGGCCTTTGCTTTCCATGTACGGCAGCAACGACTCTTCGAGATCGTAGCGGTAACTGGTGTTGTCCATGTCGAACACCGCGTAGTTACCTTTGTTCGCGTTGGCTGCAATCATCGCGTCCAGCGCCTTGGCCTGATCGGCTGGCCAGTGCTTCAAATCCGTGGCGAAGACCTGGCCGGCGAGGCCAAGACAGAGTACTGCTGCGAGAAATTTTGGTGCGAGCTTCATCGGCGGTTTCTCCCTGATCCAAAGATATCGACGCTAACAAATAAGTGTGACAACTCTCGTCCACTAGCGACCGCACACGTCCCTTTCGCGTCAAGTGCATCCCCGACAGCGACACCGGCTTATTCCAAAAACGACAGTTATCAGACTTTTTTGATATTAATTCTTTGCAAATCAAGCTGTTAGGCTTGCCGGTTCGCAGCTGCCCCGGAAGGTGGCTGGCACAAGTCACTTTCGGAGTTCTCATGAATCTGCCGCTGATCCTCAATCTGCTGGTGTTCCTCGCGTTACTGTTTGGCCTCGCGCAAACCCGCCACACGACCTGGAGCCTGGCGAAAAAAGTCCTGCTCGCGTTGGTATTGGGCGTGGTCTTCGGTGTCGCGTTGCACACGATTTACGGTGCCGGCAACCCGGTGCTGAAAGCCTCGATCGGCTGGTTCGATCTGGTGGGCAACGGGTACGTGCAGTTGCTGCAAATGATCGTCATCCCGCTGGTGTTCGCCTCGATCCTCAGCGCCGTGGCCCGTCTGCACAACGCCTCGTCGCTGGGCAAGATCAGCTTCCTGACCATCGGCACGCTGCTGTTCACCACGGCCATTGCGGCGCTGATCGGTATCGGCTTGACCAACCTGTTCGGCCTGACCGCCGAAGGCCTGGTCGCCGGCACCCAGGAAATGGCTCGCCTACAAACCATCCAGACCGACTATGCCGGCAAGGTTGCCGACCTGAATGTGCCGCAGCTGCTGCTGTCGTTCATTCCGCAAAACCCGTTCGCCGACCTCGCTCGCGCCAAGCCGACGTCGATCATCAGCGTGGTGATCTTCGCCGCGTTCCTCGGTGTCGCGGCGCTGCAACTGCTCAAGGATGACGTCGAGAAAGGTCAGAAAGTGATCAACGCCATCGACACCCTGCAAGCCTGGGTGATGCGTCTGGTGCGTCTGGTGATGAAGCTGACCCCCTACGGCGTATTGGCGCTGATGACCAAAGTGGTCGCCGGTTCCAACCTGCAAGACATCATCAAGCTCGGCAGTTTCGTGGTGGTTTCCTACATCGGCCTGGGCCTGATGTTTGTGGTCCATGGCCTGTTGGTGTCGGCGGCCGGGATCAACCCGCTGCGGTTCTTCCGCAAGATCTGGCCGGTGCTGACGTTCGCGTTCACTAGCCGCTCCAGCGCCGCGACGATTCCACTGAGCATCGAAGCGCAGACCAGCCGCCTGGGCATCCCGCAATCCATCGCCAGTTTCGCCGCGTCGTTCGGCGCGACCATTGGCCAGAATGGCTGTGCCGGTCTGTACCCGGCGATGTTGGCGGTGATGGTGGCGCCGACTGTCGGCATCAACCCGCTGGACCCGCTGTGGATCGCAACACTGGTGGCGATTGTGACCTTGAGTTCAGCCGGTGTGGCGGGCGTGGGCGGCGGTGCGACGTTTGCCGCGCTGATCGTGCTGCCGGCGATGGGTTTGCCGGTGTCATTGGTGGCGTTGCTGATTTCGGTTGAGCCGCTGATCGATATGGGCCGCACGGCGTTGAACGTGAGTGGTTCGATCACGGCCGGGGCGATTACCAGCCAGATCATGCAGCAGACGGATAAAGCACTGCTGGATGCCGATGAGCATGCGGAGTTGGCGCACGCTTAAGTTTTTTAGCGTCTGAGCTGGCCTCTTCGCGGGCAAGCCTCGCTCCTACCAGAATTTGTGTCGTACGCAATTTTCGCGATCGACACAAATCCTGTAGGAGCGAGGCTTGCCCGCGAAGCTTTTAGACTTTCTCCCAAACTTCAAAGTCGTACGCTGGTTTGTCGCCTTCAGCCGGATTCTGGGTGTTGGAGACCAATGTCCACTGCCCCAAATCAAACTCCGGAAACCACGCATCCCCTTCCGGGCTCAACGCTACTCGGGTCAGATACAACCGATCCGCCTGCGCCATCCCCTGCGCATACAATTGCGCGCCGCCAATCAGCATCACTTCATCGACGCCCTGCTCGTTCGCCCATTCCTGCGCGCGAGCCACGGCCGCCTCCAGCGACGGATAAACCTCCGCGCCTTCCAACACCAGATCCGCCTGACGGCTGACCACGATGTTCAATCGGCCCGGCAGCGGCCGGCCGAGGGAATCCCAGGTCTTGCGACCCATGATGATCGGTTTGCCGAGGGTGGTGGCCTTGAAGTATTTGAAGTCCCCCGGCAAGTGCCAGGGCATGCTGTTGTCGACGCCGATCACACGGTTTTCACCGAGGGCTGCGATCAGGCTGAGGGGGAGTGATTTAGTCATGCCGGCGAGGATACCAGAGCCTCCCGTACCCCGATAAGCGCCACAGCGGTTATGCTCACAGCTCATTTGAGCGACGGGATGCCGCGTGACTGAACTGACTCCACTGCAAAACCTCTGGCTGACCGAGACGGTGCGCCTGCGTGAAGAACACGCCGGCCCCCTGGAGGATCTGGAAGCCAACCGGCTGGCCCGCAGCGCCGGCGGCGACTTGCCGACGCGAATTCAGCGCCGTGCCGTGTGGCTGGCCGAGCGCGACGGTTTGTCCGACGCCCTCAAGCATTGGCTGCAAGGCGCGCGACTGGCGCTGATCGTCATGGCGGTGCTGGCCATCGTCAGCGGTGCTGGCCTGGCGTTTGCCGCACTGGGTGATGGCCAGACCCCGGTAAATGTGTTCTGGGCCCTGGGCAGTCTGCTTGGGCTCAATCTGATTCTGCTGCTGAGCTGGGCGTTGGGCCTGGTGTTTGCCGGTGAGCACGGCGCCAGCCTTGGACGCTTATGGCTGTGGCTCAGCGAAAAACTCGCTCGTGATGCCAAAGCCGCGCAACTGGCACCCGCCCTGCTGCTGTTATTGCAGCGACGCAAACTCAATCGCTGGGCGATCGGCGTGCTGGTCAACGGCTTGTGGTTGCTGGCGTTGCTCAGTGCGCTGGTTATCGTGCTGATGCTGATGGCGACCCGGCGCTACGGCTTTGTCTGGGAAACCACCATTCTGCGCGGTGACACCTTCGTCGCCATGACCCAGGCTCTCGGCGCCCTGCCGGCCTTGCTCGGTTTCAGCGTGCCCAGCGTGGAGATGATCCGCGCCAGTGGCGATGCCGCGCTGAACATCGAAAGCGCTCGTCAGGCCTGGGCCGCTTGGCTGGTGGGCGTGTTGCTGGTCTACGGGGTGTTGCCGCGTTTGTTGCTGATGCTGTTCTGCCGCTGGCGCTGGACCTCCGGCCAAGCCGCTTTGCGCCTGGATTTGAACCTGCCCGGTTACGCCCAATTGCGCGAACGGCTGATGCCCACCAGCGAACGCCTCGGCATCAGTGATGCCGCGCCTGCGCAACTGCATCGTGTCGAAAGCGGCGTCAGTGAGCAGCAAAGCGACGGCGCGTTGCTGGTGGCCATCGAGCTGGACGATCAACGCCCGTGGCCGCCGCAACTGCCGAAAACCGTGAACAACGCCGGCATCCTCGACAGTCGCGAATCGCGCAACAAACTGCTCGAACAGTTGAGTCGTTTCCCTCCGGCACGCCTGGCGATTGCCTGCGATCCGCGACGTTCGCCCGACCGTGGCAGCCTGGCCCTGATCGCCGAACTGGCGCGCAATGCCGCTGCCACCCGTGTCTGGCTGCTGCAAGCGCCGCCCGGCGAAGCACTGGATGCCGAACGTCTCGGCGACTGGCACGTAGCGCTGCAACAGCTGGACCTGCCGTTCGCCGATTGCGCGCCCGTGAACTGGCTGGAGACCGGCCATGACTAATGCCTGGAAAGCGCCCTTGAAGCTGGCCGTGGTCGGCCACACCAACGTCGGCAAAACCTCGTTGCTGCGCACGCTCACCCGGGACGTCGGTTTCGGTGACGTGTCCCATCGCCCCAGCACCACCCGCCATGTCGAAGGCGCGCGGTTGTCGGTGGACGGCGAGCCGTTGCTCGATCTCTACGACACGCCCGGCCTCGAAGACGCCATCGCCCTGCTCGACTACCTCGAGCGCCTGGAACGTCCCGGCGAACGCCTCGACGGCCCGGCACGGTTGGCCCGATTCCTCGACGGCAGCGAAGCCCGGCAGCGCTTTGAACAGGAAGCCAAAGTACTGCGCCAATTGCTCGCCTCGGACGCCGGCCTCTATGTGATCGACGCCCGGGAGCCGGTCCTGGCCAAGTACCGCGACGAACTGGAAGTGTTGGCCAGTTGCGGCAAACCGCTGCTGCCGGTGCTGAATTTCGTCAGCAGCGCCAACCATCGCGAGCCGGATTGGCGTGAAGCCCTGGCACGCTTGGGCCTGCATGCCCTGGTGCGTTTCGACAGCGTTGCACCGCCCGAAGATGGCGAACGTCGACTCTATGAAAGCCTCGCCTTGCTGCTGGAAAACTCCCGCGAACAATTGGAGCGCCTGATCGCCGATCAACAGGCTCAACGCCTGGCTCGCCAACAGAGTGCGGCGCGATTGATTGCCGAGTTGCTGATCGATTGCGCCGCGTGCCGGCGTAGCGTGGTCAGCGACGCGGAGCAGGAACAACAGGCGATCAGCGAACTGCGCAAAGCCGTTCGCCAACGGGAACAGCGCTGCGTTGAAGGTTTGCTCAAACTCTATGCCTTCCGCCCACAGGACGCTGCGGCCAGTGAGCTGCCGCTGCTCGATGGCCGCTGGGGCGATGATTTGTTCAACCCGGAAACCCTCAAGCAATTGGGCGTGCGGGTCGGCGGTGGCATCGCGGCCGGCGCGGCGGCCGGTGCCGGGGTTGATTTACTGGTGGGCGGCCTGACCCTCGGCGCGGCGGCACTGGCCGGCGCCATTGCCGGCGGCGCCCTGCAAACCGCCCGCAGTTATGGCAGCCGGTTAATGGGCAAGATCAGAGGTCAGCGAGAATTGACGGTCGACGACAGCGTGTTGAGGCTGTTGGCCTTGCGTCAGCGCCAATTGCTGCAAGCGCTGAATGCCCGTGGTCATGCGGCGATGGACAGCATCCAGGTGGCCACGCCACAGGACAAAACCTGGCGCGAAGGCAAACTGCCCGAAGCCCTGAACAAGGCCCGGGCACATCCGCAGTGGTCGTCGCTGAATCCGCAGGCGAAGTTGAGTCAGGCGGAGCGGCAAGAGCAGGTTGAGGTGTTGGCGCAGCAGTTGTAAACCTTGGTAATTGGGGTGTCCGGGCTGGCCCCTTCGCGAGCAGGCTCGCTCCCACATTGGAATGCGTTCCCCTGTGGAAGCGAGCCTGCTCGCGATGGCAGCGACCCGGTTTCGAGCTATTACGCAGCCAACAGCCGCAACGCCTTATCCTTCAACACCCCCAGATCCATCACCGGCACGCCCATGTCCTTGGCCTGTTCATCCCACTGGCGCATCCGCAAACTGGCCTTGCATAACGGATCCTTCTCGAAGGCTTCAGCCTCTTCCGCGGTCATCACCCCACCCTGGTATTCCAGGGTCCGGCGGCTGGCTTCGCTCAATCGCTCGTAGTACCCGGGCTCTTTAAGCGTCAGATAACGCTTGGCCTGAACGTGGTATTCCACCAGCCGCGCCAGGCGCTCGCTGAAACCGGCCCGACGCAAGTAATCGGCGCCCAGACGTTCGTGGCTGACCACACCAAAACCACCCATGTTCTCGGCGCTCTCGCCACAGATATGCCCGATGTCATGGAAGAACGCGGCCAGCACCACTTCGTCATCAAAGCCCTCGGCCATGGCCAGTTCGGCGGCCTGGGACATGTGTTCGATCTGCGACACCGGCTCGCCGATGTAATCGCTGTCGCCAAAGCGTTCGTACAGCCCAAACACCTCGGCGATCACTTGCTCATTGCTGTCCATCAATGCTCTCCCAATAAGGTGGCGACGTTACGTTCGGCCAGCGCCGGGCCGACGCTCATGCCGACACCGGTGTGCATCAGCGCCACGCTCACACCCGGCATCGGGAGCAGAAACGAGAACGGCCCCGGCCCCCGTGAACCATAGACGCCCTGCCAGCGCTCGACCACCTGCACCTTGCACCCCAGGGTTTGTTCAGCGAGTCCGATCATCCAGTCATCGACCTGCTCGGCATTGAACGGCGATGGATCGCGGCCGTAATGGTGGGAGTCGCCGATGATCAACTCACCGTAAGGCGTCGGGCTGATCAGCAGGTGGATGCCGTTTTCATGCAAGTGTGGCTCCTCGCGCAGAATCTGCGCCTGCACCGCTGCCGCTTCCGGCAGATCGGCGAAGGCGCCGTAATGCACGCAACTTAAACCGGTGAGCAATGCGTGTTGCAGGTTGAGGTTGATCTGCGGCCGGGCGCGGAGCATTTGCAGGCGGCAGATTTGCGGGTTGAGCGCGGCGATCGGCTCGGCCAGCAAGGTCTGATAATCGTGGCCGGAGCAGACGATAATCTGATCGGCGCTGAACGTGCCAGCCGTGCTGCGCAGGCGACCCGGCTCGATATCGCGCACCAGGGTAGAGAAGTGAAACGCGACGCCGAGCTCGCGACGCAAGTAGTCGATCAACGCCGGAATCGCTTCACGGGAATACAGTTGCTGATCGTCCAGGCCGTGCAACGCCGCGCGGTGATGGCGGAACTGACCGCCGTAGAGATCGCGCAAGGCAGCACCGCGCAGCAGGTCGACGCGGTAACCGTATTCCACGGCGCGGCCGGTGCAGAAGGCTTCGAGCAGGTGTTCTTCGGCTTCGCTGCGAGCGAACAAATACGAGCCGTTGCGCTTGAGTTGCAACCCGGTCAGTTGTGCCCATTGGCCCCAGATCTCGCGGCTGGCCCTGGCCAGTTCGAGCATCGGGCCCGGGGGTTGGCCGGTGACGAGGGCCTGGCCGAAGTTGCGGACCGAGGCGCCCAAGGGGGTTTCGCTGCGTTCGAAAACCGTGACCTTCAGACCGCGTCTGGCGGCGGCGTAGGCGTGGGACAAACCGAGAATGCCGGCGCCGACGATCAGCATGTCGTTGTGGTGTGTCATCAAGTGATGTCCTGAATTTGAAGCCGCCTTCGCGGGCAAGCCTCGCTCCTGCAGGGTTGCGCGTTATCACAAACGACACCAACCCTGTAGGAGCGAGGCTTGCCCGCGAAGAGGCCCTTCAGCCGATAGAGATCTTACTTGGCAGCCACTTTCTCGGACTTGCCGTCATACCGCTTGCGCCACTCGCTCAGGATTTCGTCGCGATTCTTCGACGCCCAGGCAAAGTCGTTCTTGATCAAACGCTGCTCATAATCCGCCGGCAATTCGGTCTGCGGCTTGGCAATCCCCGGTTGCGCGAGCACCGCGAAGTTCTCTTTATAAAGCTCCATCGCCGCCGGGCTGGCCGAGAAGTCAGCCAGTTTCTTCGCCGCCTCTTCGTGTGGTGTGCCCTTGATCACAGCGGTCGCTTCGATCTCCCAGCCCAGGCCTTCCTTCGGCAGGATGATGTCCAGCGGTGCGCCCTGACGCTTCAGCTGAACCGCCGGGTATTCAAAGGAAATGCCGATCGGGAATTCACCCGAAGCCGCCAGCTTACAAGGCTTGGAACCGGAGTGAACGTACTGGCCGATGTTCTGGTGCAGGTCGTCCATGTACTGCCAGCCCTGCTTCTCGCCGAAGGTTTGCAGCCAGGCGCTGACGTCGAGGAAACCGGTGCCGGACGAGGCCGGGTTGGGCATCACGATCTTGCCTTTGTACTCAGGCTTGGTCAGGTCCTGCCAGCTGACCGGCTTGGTCAAACCCTGCTTTTCGGCTTCGACGGTGTTGAAGCAAATGGTCGCCGCCCAGACGTCCATCCCGACCCACGCGGGCGGGTTGGCGGCATCGCGGTAGTTGCCGCCGATCTTGCCCAGGTCCTTCGGCGCGTAGCTTTGCAGCATGCCCTGCTGATCGAGGATGGCCAGGCTCGACGCCGCCAGGCCCCAGACCGCATCAGCCTGCGGGCGGGCTTTTTCGGCCAGCAGTTTGGCAGTGATAATCCCCGTGGAGTCGCGCACCCACTTGATCTCGACGTCCGGGTTAGCCTTTTCGAAGGCTTCTTTGTAAGTCTTCAGTTGCTCGGCTTCGAGGGCGGTGTACACCGTCAACTCGGTTGGCGCCGCGAAGGCGTTCAGGCTGAAAGCGGTGAGGACAGCAGCGGCCAGGGCCATAGGCTTGAACATGATCTTTTCCTGTTTGAGTTGAGGGTTGGTCTTTTATGGGGACAGATTTATTTACCAGGAGCGGTCTGCCGCCAGGCCTGGGAACGGCGCAGCAAGCCGCGCGAGGCCCAGGCCAGCAGCAGGGACACGCCTGCCGAAGTGAACAGAATCAGGGTCGACATCGCCGCCGCGCCGCCGACGTTGCCGGCGTCGTCCATGTTCAGCACCGCCACCGCTGCGAGGATGGTGTCGGGGCTGTAGAGGAAGATCGCGGCTGAAACGGTGGTCATGGCCGAGACGAACAGGTAGCGCACGATGTCCAGCAGCGCCGGCAGGCAGATCGGCACGGTGACTCGCAGGTAGTGCCGATACAGCGGCGCCTTGAGTGACAACGCGGCGGCCTCGAACTCGGCGTCGAGTTGACGTAGCGCCGTGGTCGCGGTCATTTGTGCGGTGGTCAAATAGTGAGCAATGGTGCAGACCACCAGCAGCGTCATGGTCCCGTAGAGCACATGCAGCGGGTTGCCGCTGAGGTTGAAGAAGAAAACGTAACCCAGGCCTAGCACCAGACCCGGCACCGCCATCGGCACGAAACTGAGCATGCGCAAGGTCAGGTTCAGTCCGCGCTGGCCTTTGGTTTTCTCCATCAGGTAGGCGCCGGTGAAGATCAGCACGCTGCCGATCAACGCCGTGCACAAAGCCATTTTTACGCTGTTGCCGTAGGCCAGCCAGCCGCCGCCCGCGGTGTCGCTGAACTGGTAATGGTTGAGCGACAGCGACAGGTTGTACGGCCAGAACTTCACCAGCGAGGAGAACACCGCCATGCCGAACACCAGTAGCAACACCGCGCAGATCAGCAGCACGATGGCCAGATAACAACCGTCCCGCCGCTTCGACGGCGCGGGTTTGAAGACTTGGGCGCGGCCGCTCATGGCGTCGCCGTGACGTCGACGCAACCAGGCATCGACTGCAAAACTGAAGAGTGCCGGCAGCAGCAGGACCATGCCGATCAACGCGCCGCGACCGAATTGCTGCTGGCCGACCACGGCCTTGTAGGCTTCCAGCGCCAGCACTTGATAGTCGCCACCGACCACTACGGGCACGCCGAAGTCAGTGATGGTCAAGGTGAACACCAGGCAGAACGCCGCGAACACGGCCTGACGGGTCGCTGGCCAGGTGATGCTGCGAAAGGCTTTCGCCGGACTGGCGCCCATGCTGGAGGCGGCATCGAAAAGTCGCGCATCCGCCAGGGAAAGCGCCGACAGAAGAATCATCAGCGCGTGTGGGAAGGTGTAAATGACCTCGCCCAGAACAATGCCCCAGAAACCGTAGATATTGTCCGAGAGCAAGCCGCGCAACATGCCCTGATTGCCGAACAGATAAACCAGCGCAATCCCCGGCAGCATCGACGGCGCCATCAGCGGCAACAACGAAATTGCGCGCCAGATGCCTTTGCCGGGAATCAACGTGCGTTGCAATGCGTAGGCAAACAGGTAGGCCAGCGGTACGACGATCGCCGCCACGCTGAGGGAAACTTTCAGGCTATTGCCGAGCAACCAGTGGAAGTTCGCACTGGTCACCAATTCGCGCGCAGCCACCAGGCCACCGCCCTGCCCGGCCTCGGAACTGAAACCGCGCCAGAAGATCGCCAACAACGGCATCAACACCGCGAGGCCGAGCAACACCAATAAAAGGAGTTTGCCGCCGACCACGAACACCCGGTCGCCGATCTCGGCACGGGAGGTCTGCCGAACCTGCTTGTGCGGTATCGGCAGCGCGATGTTCGCGCTCATCAGGCAAACACCTGCAGGCTGCGCGGGGGCAAGGCGACCATGATCTGCTGCGCACCGAGGCGCGGCATGGCTTCCGGTGCCAGTTCGGCCAGCAATGCGTGGCCGGGCAGTTGATCGAGTTCGAAGCTCATGCGGCAGCGGTTACCGAGAAAGGTGATCTCGCGAACCTTGGCCGGGAACAGGTTTTCTTCATGCACCGGCGGGTTGACGTTGATCGCTTCCGGTCGGCAAAAAAGACGGCCCGACGTGGTTTTAGCGCTGCCATCCGCCAGGCGCATGCTCATCCCGCCGACCTGGGCGTGGCTGTCACTGCTGCGGCTGAATGGCAGCCAGTTGCCCTGGCCGACAAACTCCGCCACAAACGGCGTGGCCGGGCGGTCGTAGATGTCCTGCGGCGTGGCGTACTGCTCGACCTTGCCGTTGTTCATCACGGCGATGCGGTCGGCCATCAGCATGGCCTCGTCCTGATTGTGCGTGACCATCAGGGTGGTGACGCCGAGGTTGCGCTGCAGTTGGCGCAGTTCTGTGCACAAATGCTCGCGAACCCGGGCGTCGAGGGCCGACATCGGTTCGTCCAGCAGCAACAACGATGGCGCCGGCGCCAATGCCCGAGCCAGCGCGACACGTTGCTGTTGGCCGCCGGACAACTGGCCGGGGTACTTTTTCTCGCTGCCGGTCAGGCCGACCAGTTCCAGCATCTGACCGACACGTTTGCGCACTTCATCACGACCACTGCCGGCGAGGCCGTAGGCAATGTTCGCTTCGACGGTGAGGTTGGGGAACAGCGCGTAGGACTGAAAGAGAATGCCGTAGTCCCGGGCCTGGGGTGCCAGGTGGGAAACGTCGCGATCGCCGAGGTACAACTCGCCGCTGTCCTGTTTCTCCAGGCCGGCGATGCAACGCAGCAACGTGGTTTTGCCACAGCCGGACGGGCCCAGCAGGCACACCAGTTCACCGGCCGCCACGTCGAGGGAAACATTGTCCAGCGCGGTGAAGGCGCCAAAGCGTTTCTGCACACCGCGCACTTTCATCGGGGCGCCGGGGTTGGTCAGGGCAGTTGCGATCGAGTGGTTCATGGACAGGCCTCATCAAGCAGATGAAGCCCATCCTAGGTTTGTAATGCGTCCGTCATGTGGCAGTGAGGCAAAATCGGCTGATAGTGGTATTCAAGAATTTGGGTTGGATACGTTGGTGCACTGACGGACGCCTTCGCGGGCCCGCCTCGCTCCTACAGGGGAATGCGATCACCTGTAGGAGCGAGGCTTGCCCGCGAAGGCGCCCTCACATTCAACACAAATCTCACGCGGGGGCCATTTCCTGCGCCAAACCCAGGAACGCCGCCGGCAACCGCGCGCCTTTGCGCTCCTTGAGGCAGTACAGATACTCCGGAATCTGCGGCGCATTCTCAATCGTCAGCACGCGCAATTGCGGGTCATGCGGCACTTCCTGTCGGGCAATGATGCTGATGCCGATGTTGCGCAGCACCGCCTCGCGAATCGATTCACGGCTGCCAATTTCCAGCAACGGCCCGAAACTCACCCCGGCGCTGGCGAGCAATTCTTCGGTCAGGCGTCGAGTGGTCGAGCCTGATTCGCGCATCAACAAGGTATGCCCGGCCAACGCGCTGAGCGGCACATGATCGTGCGCCGCCAGCGGATGGTTGCGATGCACCGCCAACACCAGCGGATCGCTGCCGAGCACCCGCCGAATCAGTCGCGCGTCATCGAGCAATTGTGACGACGCCGCGACATCCACCCGGTAATCCTCCAGCGCTTCCAGCACCTGCTGGGAGTTGCCGATTTCCACCGACACTTCCACTTGCGGCAAGCGCTCGCGGAAAGTCTTCACCAGGTCGAGGATGTAATACGGCGCAGTAGCAGCAATGCGCAATGTGCCCTGGACCTGGCCACTGTTGCGCAGGAAAAACTCGATGTCGGCTTCCTGCTGCAACAGCGCCTTGACCATCGGCAACAGCCGCGCGCCTTCATCGCTGACGCTGAGGCGGCGGCCGCCACGGTAGAACAGCTCAACCGAATACTGGCTTTCCAGATGGCGGATCTGCGTGGTCACCGTGGGTTGGCTCAGGCCGAGCTTTTTCGCCGCCAGGGTAATGCTGCCCAGGCGGGCAACCATGTAAAACGCCTTCAGCTCGGCACTCAGCACACCCGTCCCTCATCGCTTACTTGCGCAGCAGGCGCAAACCGTTGAACACCACCAACAGGCTGACACCCATGTCGGCGAACACCGCCATCCACATGGTGGCGATCCCGGCGAAGGTTACCCCAAGAAAGATCACCTTGATGACCAAAGCGAGGGCGATGTTCTGTTTGAGAATGGTCGAGGTTCGACGCGACAGGCGGATGAACGCAGGGATCTTGCGCAGATCGTCGTCCATCAGGGCGACATCGGCGGTCTCGATGGCGGTATCGGTGCCGGCGGCGGCCATTGCGAAACCAATCTGGGCGCGGGCCAGCGCCGGCGCATCGTTGATGCCGTCGCCGACCATGCCAACACGATGGCCCTGTGCATAAAGTGCCTCGATGGCTTGCAGCTTGTCGTTGGGCAGCAGATCGCCCTTGGCCTCGTCGATGCCGACTTGCGCGGCAATCGCCTGGGCGGTGTGGACATTGTCGCCGGTCAGCATCAGGGTTTTGATGCCCAGATCGTGCAACTGCTGGATCGCTTCGCGGCTGGACTCTTTCACCGTGTCGGCCACGGCAAACAGCGCCAACGGGCCGGACTTGTCGAGCAACAGCACCACCGATTTGCCCTGTTTTTCCAGGGCAAACAGCTTCTCTTCCAGCGCAGGCGAACACAGGCCCAAGTCCTCCACCAGGCGATGGTTACCCAAGTGGTAGAGCTGACCGTTGATTTCCCCGCGTACACCGCGACCGCCCAGGGCTTCGAAGTTATCCACAACGAGCGGCGCGAATTGTTTATCCACCGCCGCATTGGCGATGGCCAACGACACCGGGTGGTCCGAGCGACCGGCCAGCGCTGCGGCAATCGCCGGGGCAGTGGCGTCTGCGGTGGGATCAAGCGACACATAATCGGTCTGCACCGGTTTGCCGTGGGTCAGGGTGCCGGTCTTGTCCAGGGCCAGGTAATCGAGTTTGTGGCCACCTTCCAGATAAACGCCGCCCTTCACCAGGATGCCTTTGCGTGCCGCCGCGGCGAGGCCGCTGACGATGGTCACCGGAGTGGAAATCACCAACGCGCATGGGCAAGCGACCACCAGCAAGACCAACGCGCGGTAGATCCATTCGAACCAGACGGCGCCCATGAACAGCGGCGGAATCACCGCCACGGCCAAGGCCAGCAGGAACACCGCCGGGGTATAGATTTTCGAGAACTGATCGACGAAGCGCTGGGTCGGCGCCCGTGCGCCCTGGGCCTGTTCCACGGCGTGGATGATCCGCGCCAGTGTGGAATTGTTCGCCGCTGCAGTGACCGAATACTCCAGCGAGCCTGCTTGGTTGATGGTGCCGGCGAAGACCTTATCGCCCACCGTCTTCTCGATCGGCAGACTTTCGCCGGTGATCGGCGCCTGATCGATGGTCGAACTGCCCGACACGACTTCGCCGTCCAGGCCAATCCGCTCGCCGGGACGCACCCGCACTCGCGCACCGAGCTCGATGGTTTTGACCTCTTGCGTGACCCAGCTGCCGTCGGCTTGCTGCACCGTCGCCTGTTCCGGGGTCATCTGCATCAAGCCGCCAATGGCGTTACGCGCCCGGTCCAGCGACTTGGCCTCGATCAACTCGGCCACGGTGAACAGGAACATCACCATCGCCGCTTCCGGCCATTGCCCGATCAGGATCGCGCCGGTGACTGCGATGCTCATCAACGCGTTGATGTTCAGGTTGAGGTTCTTGAGCGCGATCCAGCCCTTCTTGTAAGTGGTGAGGCCGCCACTGAGGATCGAAATCAGCGCGATGATCGCCACCACCCAGTCCGGCGCGGCACTAGTGAAGTGGATCACTTCTGCCGCCAGCGCACCCACGCCGGACAGTGCCAGAGGCCACCAGTGCTTTTTCTCGGCGATCGGCGCTGGCGCTTCGGCGCCCTGTTCCATCGGTTCAGCCACCATGCCCAGCGACTTGATCGCCTCGATGATCGGCGCAGTGCTCGGCAGGTCATGGGTCACGCCCAGGACCCGATTGATCAGGTTGAATTCCAGTTGCTGCACCCCCGCAAGCTTGCCCAGTTTGTTCTGGATCAGCGTCTGCTCGGTCGGGCAGTCCATGGCGTCGATGCGGAAGCTGCTCAGCCGCGCGCCGTCGGTCGGCGTGTCGCTCAACTTGATCAGCGAAGGCGCTGCCGCCTTGGAGGAACAGCAGGAGTCGCCGTGCCCGCCATGGTCATGCTTCTGCACAGGCTGCAGCTTGTGGCTGTGATCGTGATCGTGATCGTGATCGTGATCGTGATCAGCCTCGGGTTTGTGGGTGTGAAGGGAATCGCTCATTGGTTGCGTCCATGAAGGTGCCTGTTGCCAAGTAAAGACCCTGTAGCCACTATAGGGTCAAGCACCCTTTTGGAGATTGCTGTCATGAAGATTGGAGAACTGGCGAAACTCACCGACTGCGCCGTCGAAACCATCCGCTACTACGAGCGCGAAAACCTGCTGCCGGAGCCCGCCCGCAGCGACGGCAACTACCGCGTCTACACTCAGGCCCACGCCGAACGCCTGACCTTCATCCGCAACTGCCGCACGCTCGACATGACCCTGGAAGAGATCCGCAGCCTGCTGGCCCTGCGCGACAGTCCGCAGGATCAGTGCGAAAGCGTGAACGCGTTGATCGACGAGCACATTCATCACGTGAAAGCGCGGATCGACGGATTGATGGCGTTACAGACGCAACTGCTCGACCTGCGCCAACGCTGTGGCGAGGGCCCGGACATTGATCAGTGCGGGATTTTGCAGCGGCTGGAAGTGAGTGGCGGGGTGGTGGCGACGGAAGTTGAGCATTCCCATGTCGGCAGGAGTCATGGGCATTAGCCCCATCGCCACATCAGCGACTAGATCAACTTGAATTCCAATATGCCTCGATGCCCCATGCCGTAACCGATGCCCGGGACCATGCCCGAGCCCAGAAAAAGGCTGCAGCGCAGGTGAACGGTCTCACCGCGATGCTTTTGATAGACAGAGGGCTCAATCCGAAACTTGAGGGGTGAATCGGGATTGACCGTCAACTTGCGCTGATAGTCTCTCCAGGCTCCGCCCTGCCCGCCATTCGCGCTACTTACCCAGAGCATTTCAATGGCGTTGTTTGTTCGCAGGTTTTCAATCCGCGGAATGGTCAGAACGACGCCATCGGGATGTGGGTCAATCTCCAGAACGCCCTCAGAGACGCCCTCAATAGAAACCGGGCCGGTTTGAATCAGTGCCGGGGCGAAGGTCATGAGCAATGATGCAGAAGGTATAGCGCCCCCGCCTCTTTCGATGACAAAAATGGCCTCGACCCGGTCTCCTTCAAACTGCCTTGCCGTGTCGTCGGGCACAACAAAATGCAACGGCATAAAACTCTGTACGGACTGCGGCTGCGACTGATAATTGCCCCCCGAACCGCCAAACGCCGCCCATTGCACTCGAACCTGATCGCCGATCTGAAATTCTCTATCGTTTACCGCCACGACCACTCGAAGTGAATCGACGAAGATCGGTGCGCCGGTGAAAACCTCCATGGGCACCACGCATCCCCATGGATCGAGGCCCGGAATGAAATGAAAGAGCCCCGACTGGCTTTCACAGCCAATGAACGGCGCTCCTGTCAATCCGCTCCTTAGAGGGCTTGTGCCGAAATGTCGCTCCGAAAAGCCGTCCGTTCCACCGGCCGCAGTGTTATTCATGACAAGGCTCCTGAAATAAAAAGAGGGTGTTGCTGACCACGGCCTGATGGCCTCGTGATCAGTCAAACACCCTCTCATTTATTCGCCTACTGGCAGAAATGACAGTCAGGTAGAACCGTTTCTAATAAACAGCCCTGCCCGTCAAACAATCAGACGGCCATCGGTGCCGTCATCGGCGCGTGATGCTGATACCCCTCAAGCGAGAAATCGCTCGGCTCGATCAACTCCAGCCACTCCGGCTGATACAAGCCGGTCTCGGCAAACTCCGGCACACGGTCACTGATCACCAGTTTCGGCATCGGGAACGGCTCGCGCTTGAGCTGTTCGTTGAGCATGTCCAAATGGTTTTCGTAAACGTGGGCATCACCGATGAAATAGGTGAACCAGCGCGGTGTGTAGCCGGTCAGTCGGCCGATCAGGCTCAGCAACGCGGCGCCTTCGGTGAGGTTGAACGGCGTGCCCAGGCCCAGGTCGTTGGAGCGGATGTAGAGCGTCAGGGAGATTTCCCTGGTCTCGACATTCGGGTGGAACTGGTACAGCAGGTGGCACTTTTGTGGACAGGGTATTCGGTGTCAAAATTACAAAGCCCATTAAAATTAGAGTGATATACATATCGCCTCTCAAGTTTTTCACACCGAGAATTTGACACCGAGAGATCAGGTGTAATCGCTACCCATCCAAACGGCACCAGCCACTTGGGCAGCTGATTAGCTACTCATAAATTCAATAGTTACGAATTCTATTCTTAGATAGCTTAACGAAATCTAAAACCACACAGCACTCATGCCAATTACACCTTCCACATGAGAAAGTTGCTTTTCCATAATGCAAACCATCAAAGCATGTAAACATTACGCGCATTTTAGAGCATATACTCTAACGATACTTATATATTGACAGCAAAGCAACCCTAAATATTACGTTGCAGCTCAACAGGTTATGAGTTTCATCAACCGCAGTAAGAAATAATTATTGACGCTCGCTTACTTCACTCCTTAGGATAAATATAAATATTCTACGGTGACAACCATGGAAGTTAAAGTTAAAGAAGAAGACAGGAAAATATTGTTAACTATACCAAACGAAAGGCTGCGACAAGGGTATCAATGCCTGCCCATCCGCTATCCTGAAATAATTAAACACTGTGAAGCGGAAGTTTTTGCCAAAGCATTGTTGAATACTTGCTTCGGAAAAAAATTACACTCCTGCATCTTACCATTTGTGAAAAGCCACTTTAGATATATTAGAATCAACCAAGTAGAACTAGCCAACATAGAGAACTGGGATATATTTTTTCTAAATTTCTTTCGATATTACCTAACTGATGACAGCCACACTAAGGCGTCAACTAAAACGCGCTTAAATAATTGGACTGTCGGCAAAGCATATATCGAGAATCTTAAGCTATTAGGCATTGTTCCGCGAAACACGGTGATTCCAGATTCCAGGATTAAAACGGAACGAAGCCGCAGCGCTAGTAGCGAAAGCCAAGTATTGACCGGGAAGAGAAAATATCAAAGCGGACGAGTGAACAATATTGAACAAAAGTATTTAATAGACTTTTCTTACGCAAAGTCAGAGAAAATCTACTTCGACGATATCAAAAAAGAACTTCTTAGCACTGCAAATTCCGTTCAGCGAGAAGCCCAAGACTATTGGCGCAAGATGAAACAATGTCATACCTTAGGAAGGTCACTTGTTGAGCTAATACCTTCTTCATTACTAGATGAAGAGATCGGAAAGATTAACGAACCTAAGTCAGCCTCGCACACCAAGACGCCTCTTATAAAATTTAGTACCCCTGAATTGACTCTCGCTTGGTTTCTAGCATGCTTCCAGCGGCTTTTTTTACGAGGCGAAATCAAAGCCATTTCAATTACAGAAATACAAAATGCGCGTTACTTCAGGAAACATCTTAACGGCTACTACATTGATATGATTCAGCGCACTGCTAGGGAAATGTTAGATAAATTGACCCACCCTAAAATGCCTTTTCCTGAAGTAATTTCAAGGCTGCTGGGAATGTTCAGCGCCCGAGATTGTGCCGTTGCTTCAGCCATTCTAATTGATGAAGATTGCTCAATAAATCCAGACACCATCGGTTCAGCCCAATATGAAGACAAAGACGGCAAGAAATATATTACGCTCCTTGAGAATTCAGAAGAAGTCATTCTTAGCCTCTCCAAAGACAGAGCAGTAAAGCGATTTCAAGTCCTCACCCCTGAGATATCCACGCAAGTAGTTCTCGACATTATCGACTGCACAAAACTAATTAGGGACTACTTAACTCCCAGCAATCCAGGTGCAGCAAATTATTTATTCCTCGTAGCGACTAGGAACGGATTTGGGCCGCCAAACAACATATCCCTGCAGATGAAGGGCGGCTCGGGACTACCATGGTATGACTATTCCAAGGAAAATTTTGAGCGTAAGAAGGTAGCCAAGGAAAACTTTAATCTTTCTGCTATACGAAGTACTCGGGGAATCATAGTTTGGTTAGAAACGGGTTCTGTAAGGCGCATGGCAAAGGCTCTTGGTAATACTGAGCGAATTGTAATGAAGTCCTACCTTCCGCAATGGCTTATTCGAAAAAGGAACGAACGAAATGCTAGAATATTTCAACAGACTTTGATTCTTATAGCATGTGCAGGAGCACCTTGGCTGCTTGAGGCTTCGGACTTTCATACACTGCTAGATCTGGAACAGTTTGTTTTAAGTGCCCTCTCATCAGAGAATAACCAAAGTGATTTGTCTTCCGAACTTAAAAGGCTATATCAACCCGACAATAGTGTCGAAAGCCATTGCAGAAATGCCCTGTCATTAAACCTTAGTGAGCAATCCCTTACTGCCCTTTATACCTATGCAGATTGGGCATCAGAAGAACAGTTCTCAATGGATGATATATTAAGGTGCGCTCTGGTTGATCTTGCAGTGTTACTTCAAGCGACAGCTGAACAGCCAGTCGGCACAGATTACAAGTGTGATATTGTTCGCTCGAATATTCAAGGCGACTCCCACCTCGATTTCCAGGCTTTGAACAAAAAAGCTTTATTAAACAAGTCGATCGCTTTGGCCTCCATTAAGCAAATAACAGTAGCTTAGGTTAGTTATGAAAACTGGCTGTGAAGACGAATACATATTCCGTTTGCTAGCGCAGGCACAAGATAAGCTTGACGTTTTTAGAGGGCCTTTAAAAGCTAGTTGGTTACTTGAGGGTGGTGAAGGTTCTGCAGTTTGGTTGCTGTCGAATGCCGGAAAAGAAGAATTTACAAACGGCAACTGGTCAAACGTAAAAAAAGTTAATTTCGAAAGCACACTTCCAGACCGCAGTAATTTACTGGATCAAGAAAACAAAATCTTGCTCAATACAATTCAACGCTGGGCTTTTGTTATGAAATCCGGCCTGCTTGGCCACAGTTGTACGCCGGACAATTTAGTAGGTGGTGTAGGTTGGATAAAAAACTTAGCCAGCTGGTTGATTTTACACCAACACATTTATCGCCCTAAACAAAATGGATTTATGGATCTCGATCAAGACGGACTGTCGACGTTATTCAGAGCTTTAAGCATCGATGGCTGGAGCGAGGCCCTCGACTACATACCAAGAGCGTTGTCAGCGCTGTTAAATCAGTGTGATATGGATGACGAGTACAGTGGCTTAATATTGGCTCCATTTGATATCACGAGCGATATTGCGCATCGCATTCATACTGCACTGAAAAACAGGGGTTTGATTTCTGGACGTGGGGAGAAATCCAGAATCTCCAGAAGCTACCTAGCTCAAAGCCTTGGCACGCATCCTACCGCATTCAATACTACGAAAATGCGATTGTTTCTACAGCAGTTTGAAGGACGACAAACGCTCAAAGGAATATTGTCTTCCGCCAGAAAAGGCTCCAAGCACCAAAGCCAAAATACCCTAACGGTCAATGAAGCATTGAGTAAACGGGCATCCATTGCTTCGCTTGTTAAAAATTCAGAATACTTAACTCAATTCTTGTCTGGCAATAAAAAACTACCCGATCAAATTCCAGTAAAAGACGAATTCGATATCGAATCGCTCGTAAACGCGAACAAAAAAAACTGTGAATCATCCTCCCATACCAAACTCATATCACTTTCTACAGGTCTGAAAGTCCTCCGAGAATCTAGTAAATGGGTTACATGTTATGGAGACGGTTTGGTTACATTGATCCTCGATACTATAAAGCAAAAACTTCTACTAGAGCGCAAAGGTTTAGACGGGATCAAGACTTTGCAATTACTCTCCATACAAATTGCTTCTAAAGCGAGCGAAATTCAGGTGAGAAATCCTAATACACTGGTGCCTGAGCCACTTAACAAATCTATTAATGAAGAGTTTTTAAGATCGGGTTTTGACTTAGATCTTAATTCGACCCACGGTGTCCGAACTGCAATGCGAGCATTGATAGGTTCCTGCGCTGTACTTATTGCGATGCTTAAGCCGTCCAGAGATGACGAGATCGCTGATCTCAGAAATGATTGCTTGATTGCGCTGGGTAACGAAAAAATCAGCTATTGGCTTGAGCACAAAGTAGGTAAAAGTGGTTTCGAAGACTTTAACCTCGATGCAGCAAAACCGATTCCTTACATAACTGCGAGGGCAATAACCTTGCTCCAGCGGCTTCAAAAAGAAGCATGTTTTCTATATAGCGATACTAGCAAGATGGCCGAAAAATTATTTTATTTCCCTGAAAACAAATCGTTCTCACAACCTGGTTATAAAGACCTATCCGGGAGAATTAATTATTGTATTGATACACTTTGCGACATCGCCGGTACGGATATTGACGAGTATGGACGGCGCTGGTATGTACGCATCCATGAAATGCGAAAATTCTTTCTTATCACTCTGTTTTGGCAAGGAAAGTATCATGTTTTAGATACTGTTCGGTGGATGGCAAGCCATACGAATGCGGAACACAGTTACGCGTATCTTGAGGCGAACTGCCCAGGCACCGAAATTTCGCGTATTGAAGCCGAATATGTCGACCAGAAACTACTGAGATTGGAAGATGGAAATATCCCCGACGCTGAATCAGGGCTTGTGCAATTGTACAACCGAGTAAAAAATCATTTTGGCGTTTCAAAGATAGAAGGCATTCGTGGCAAAGATTATTTTGATTTTCTTATTGACCTGAAAGATTCCGGCATATATTCAGTCCGACCTTACACTATAAAAATTGAAACTGAACACGGGACTGTGAGCGACTTAGAAATAGCTATACGATACAAGGAGCTCTAACATGAAAATGCGCACACTCGATAATGCAAAATCTCGTATTACATGGCTGCGCAGAATAATAGCAGGAGATTATAAACCAACAAAACTTGAGTGTTCGAAGCTAATTAACCTAAGAGAGTTTTGCACTTTAGAAACAGCAACATACAAGCCAACATCATATAACTCGCTAAAGAATGCCTCTCAGGCTATTTTATATAACCCTCAGGAGAATAGCTATCCTTCTGCTTGGTATGAGATCAAATCGCTGCGCGAATCAGCTTGGAATATTAGCCTAGAGAAAGTTAAAAAAAGCAATCCAAAAATTAGTAATAATGACAACTTTAAAGAACAGGCAAAATCTTGTCTACTGCACGCGCAATTATGCAGCCTAGCCTATTTTGAATTATTAACGCAGATCAATTCGCTAATCAGACCTGGCAATCGAAGGATTGACGAAAAGTCAAAACTCGCGATAAACCAAGTAATCCAAAACAGCCGAGCCAAATTTGATTCAATTGTTTCGACAGTTCCAAACCCAAATATCGACCCCAATATCGTTTGGCTCAATGAAAGGCGGTAAGCTTATGAGAGGGCAGCTTTTCACGACCTACGACTCAGTCTTATTACCGTCATACATTCGAATTTCCAATGTAGCGGGAGAGTTAAGCGTTCAAACTAACGAGCTTGCCAAATTAGCTTTAACTATTTGGCCAGACGGTCGGCCTTGCGCGATCGTTAACTACTGGCTGACCGAGCAAGCTTTGAACTTAACAGGCGATTCAATCACAACATATGCCTCACAGCTTACGCACTTAATTAAATTCTGCCACAATAATAAAAAGAACTTTCACGAACTCAACGATCAGGATATTTTTGACTTCGTCCGTCAAATGAAAACCCCCACAATCCTAGCTGGCAAAAGAAAAAGAGCAAGCAATAATCAAATACGGCAGATTCTCAAACTTTCATTGCGTTTTTTAATGTGGTTTCAGAACTCTAAAATTTACTTTAGCGATAGAATCTTGATCGGCACTGCGGAAGTTAATGCAAAAATAACAATAACCTGGAAACAGAGCTCATATACTCGTGCCCGGTACATTCATCACATGGCCATGCCACCAAAAAATAGTCAAATACGAGAAAAGTCACCTATATCCAATGAGGTAATTACCAGTCTTGAGAATAGTATTCCAATAGATCCCACAACATCAAATGGATACAAAACAGAACAGCCCATCAAAAATTACATTACCGATTATTTGTACGAGCGAAGAACTTTTTGTTTGTGGATCTTTAAAAGATCTGGTTTAAGACCTGCTGAACTGACAGAGATTCCGGTTGACGAAAATCGTGACCATCTTTCTTCTGGAGCCATTCTCCTTCCCACAAAAAAGACACGAAACTCCAAACCTATTTTACGCACGTTTTATCTTTCGATGAGTGAAGGAAGTCGCGTAGCACGATACCTAAGGGCACGAAGCGCCTTTTTAGCCAATCTGAAAAAGCATGGGCGTGTTGTAAGTGGATCAAACGTTTTTTTACTGACTAACAATGGCCAACAATTAACCCGACTAGCGTTAACAAAAGAGTTTCAGCGCCTAGTAACCAGAGCGGGGCATGCCAACCAGAAGGTCTGCATGTCTATGTTCCGTCATCGCTTTATAACGAAGGAGATCCAACTGTATTTGAAGGAGTTTTCGATAACGCAAGATAGATATGATTTCAGCGACGATGTTCTGTTTCAAAGCATTTTGAAGCGCATAGCCACTAAGACCGGCCATAAGTCTATTCGATCTTTATGGAGCTATATAAATCTAGCCATCAATGACTTATTCATTTTTGCTGAAGCCGATGAGCTTATAGAACAAAACAACCTCTACACTGAAGGAATGCAGCTATCCGCGTCTCTTAGGCGAACAACAAAGGTTGTAGCGCGGCGAAATAAATCATTAGCAGATGAGATACAAACTGACCTTAACAATTTCGAAGCGCTTATGAAAAAATTATTTAGGAAAGCGTGATCTCGCTATATATATATTACAATAAGTCCAAGACGTATTTTTCGTCACAGACTTAATACCCCGAGCAATCCGGGTATGCGAACAGCGTTCGAGATCTTGCACTATCGATAAAATGGTAACTTAGCTGATACTTGCTTATTAAAGCCTCGGCAAAGTCTACGCGGCCTAAAGCAAATAAAGATATCAAAACATTTTTCAAGCCATTAGTTTTGTTAAAAATATGCTTAAGCTCATCTTCTAAATCGGAAGCTGCAGCCGAGGCTCTTAATTCATATTCATAAATCAGCTGATAGCGTTCAACGAAAATATTTTCGCGCGCGAAGTAGAACAACGATCTCAGTCCTGCCACGACGCCAGGTGTTAATGAAGCTCGCATTTGATTGTAGATTTCCCCCCAAACTTTCTCAGAAAAAATAATGTCTTCAACCAGGCTCTTTTTATGTAGTACGGAAAAATTCACGATCTCTATTTTGTGCCTTTCTCGGAAAATCGGATGGCGACGAACCCAGTGATCAAAAAACTCTAAAATCGTTTCCTCAGATATACCTAGCAATGGTAGTGGATCATCTATCAAGCTCGAAAGGTAGTAATGAGACTTGATTTTCCCAAGCACTTTTCCGAAATCATTGCTCGTGATTCCATATTCCGAGCGAATAGCGTGTTTAACCGGTTCCAATGCTCCGCCAGCCCACGTCGATTTTGGCGGTAGTCTCTTGGCCACACTATATATTTGTGGCCGACTAAGCTTTCCCGTAAATGTACCTTGTTGATACTCCTCACAAAGAAACTGAGTAAGTTGATGAAGCTTGTCCAGATTTTCTTCAAGCTCTGCAAATTTTTTGAACAAAACACGAAAGTTTATTGATGCCACTTCAGTCAAATGTTTTTGGCTAGTGTTACTTATCGGGTAGCGAAAGGTCTGCCCTGTGGCGTCAACGCTTGCTATATCAAGTACTGTCGGATCGATAACCGAATTGATCCGCGCAAATCTATCATCTAGCCGCTCGGAGATAGACTTAAAATATTCCCAAATCGAACCAATGTCGTGTGAACCAGCATCATCGAATTCAATGCGGATATTCTTGAGCTCGGCAATTAGACTGAGCTCTTTAATCGCCCCCTTGAGCCTCAACTCTACGGAATGCCTCATATTGAAACACACCGGATAAATGAGGTCGTCAACGCTAAGGTTCATACCACTGTCGTTCAGCACTAGCTCGATCAGAAGATTTGCAGCCTGCGAGAATCCTCGCGAGTATTCAACGTAACTAGGGTTTCCGTTGTTACCCACACATGCATTAGCCCAACCAGGCTCAGCCTCACGGAATGTGCTGTTGTCCTTCATCAAGAATCTCCCTGTACGAAGCGTTATTTGCTTCAAAGAGGATACCAAACAACGTGACAGCCAGGAGAAACGAGACAGCGGCAATGCGCCTCGTGGACGCACTGACGAATGACTGCCTGCAGTCAGTGATGAAGCGAGAGCTACCTCTATTAGGCGTCCGTTAGGCAATGCTCGGCGTACGTCTTCTATTGCGCTCTCAATCGCGTCATATGCAGGGTGTGCTGCACGGACAAACTCCAACGCCAAGCGGCCTGGCTGTCCGACCCAATGCATCACCACAGCCTACTTCCGCCAGATGCTATCTCTGTTGCGCATTGATCACTACAAGCTTATTGGGACGGGCCACGAATTATGCCCAGACCTATGGAACTGGAAACGCAGTAACAGAAAAGGCCCACGAGGGGCCTTTTGTACTCAAACCAAAATCACTTGGTCAGCCAAGACTCCACGGTCGCGGCGCCATTTTCTGCTTTCCACTCCTTCAGAGTCTTGTGATTGCCGCCTTTGGTTTCGACGACTTCGCCGGTGTGAGGATTTTTATAGACCTTCACTTGACGTGGCTTACGGGTGCCGGCCTTGGACTCGACGGCTGGAGCGCGGCGGCGCGCTTGCGGATCAAGCAAGTTGATCACGTTAGGCAAGCTGTATCCGTACTCAGCGAGCAAAGCGCGCAACTTCGTTTCAAATTCTATTTCTTTTTTCAGGCCGGCATCGCCTTTCAGCGCTTCGAGAGCCTTGAGCTGCTCAGCGAGGTGCTTTTCTAGTTGGCGGAACTCTGCAAGTTTAGACATCGTAACTCTCCATCGATTAATGCTTAAAGTATATCAACATTTATCGATGCCAGATGATGCTGACGAAGCATAATGTTTTTGAATTTGATCGAAGAAAAAATCGATAGGGACTTCAGATATTGCTGACGGAATTTCTTTTAAGAATTAGTAAGATGGATGTGTCAGATTGGCACATTGCATCTGTCCGCAAATGCGAGCTCCTACATTTTATAAGGAAAGAGCGATGCAGCACCTACGTTTATCTAACTCAATTTTAACGAAGAATACTTCCCCGCTAGCGCCAGCGGTGAGAGCAGTGAATCAGCTAGGAACTGCACTACAGGTACGGCGACGCCATCTCCTATTACCTTAGCGGCATGAGTCTTTGCGGCTGGGAGCGAATAATCGTCCGGCAAACCCATCAATCGAGCGGATTCTCTAGCGGTCATATGCCTTGTTTTTATCGTTTCACCCTCAATAAAAATCAGCATTTGCCTTGAAGACCCGCCATCTGAAGCTCGCAAGCACCCTGCAACTCCATCAAGTCTTACTTCTGTAAAGGATCTCATTTGTCCTTCATGCGGGCGCATCCGCCTAAATAAAGTTCCTACCACTAAGGAATCCGGACTGGATACTTTTCTGATTTTACCAATGTTAATGAGTGACATGGCGGCCATGAGCTTCTGAGTCTGCTCAGGTGTATGCCAAACAGAAGCATCACGCTCTAAAACATCAGATAGAGTCAAAGCTACGAGCGGAGGGGGAGGTAAGCGCCACCAAACATGGCGTTGCCGTAACGCTTTTGGAAGATTGTCTAATGCGCTAATTAAATCATCGGGGTGCCAAATTTCAGCAGGATCAGGAGATAGTAGGTGGGCCGGTATTTCAATATCGTCTCGAACTGCCACCAGAAAAATTCGTGGCCGACTCTGCGGCAGAAAGTGAATGGCATCAACTACCACGACACCAAAATTATATCCCCCAAACCCAAAACTTTCGGCGACAGTCTTAAAATCCTGCCCATTTCGGGACTTCAAAAGTCCTTTCACATTCTCTAATACAATGATTTTTGGATGAGTGCCGGAAATGTATTTTTTTTGAATAATTTCCCACCAGGCCGTGAATACAGAAGATGATGCACCTAGCAGTCCCTCCCCCATACCCGCTGAGCTGAAATTTTGGCAAGGGGTGCTGGCCCATGCAAGATCTAAATTGTCAGGGACGATATTAGGAGTAACTGATCTAATATCTCCAGGAATAAGATCATCGATTCCCCAGTTTTCTGCATAACATTTAACTTTTATAGAGTCAAAGTCATTGGCAAGCACGCACTTCCATCTATTACCGAGCCCCGCTCTGGCCATACCTCCGCCTGCAAAAAACTCTGCCCATTGAAGGCACGGCTCTTGGGCAGGGAAGGTTAAGTTGGTCAAAGATATCGTCTCAGTGAATTTTGGTGCCGGATTCTATCACAAAATTTGCGAAATTAGCTGACGGCTCAATCATATTTTCCATTTCCCAATTAAACATCAATGCTTCTCTGCGCCTTGCGAATTCAAAGTATTGTCCACTTAGATACAACTCGTAGAGTTCTGGCGTCACAAAATGGGCTAACGATTCATTTTCGCTCATAAGGCGGATATCAAAATTTCTGGCAGGCGTATCTCCCAGTAAAAAATAAAATCCTGGGCGGCGTTCATTCTTTATAAATTCTTTAGGCCGAATAGGTATGAGCCTTTTCTCACTGCCCTTATAAGATTTAATGTTATACGACTCAAGCTTTGCAGCCAAAGCCAGCACCCAAGTTTTTATTCGGCCAGCATTAAGATTTACTTTAATGCCTTCGAGAGGGAGCAGGGCAGGCCCTTGATTTAGCGACCACCCCAATTTTCCGGTTTGAAGGTAACCATTTAAGTCGGTAAGTGCTCGTTGAGAGTTTCTGGCTGTAGTGCCAAAAGCGTTCGTGTAAGCTGAAAGATAAAACCAGCTCACGAGCATATCTGGAGAACAATTTGGGTTGTCGAGAAAAGCTCGAGCGATTCCAAGCATCTGGAGACGATATGGGAAGGCTGCGGGGGAGTCGATATTTAAATGATTATTTGCGAACTCCGCGAGCCGCTCAATAGCTTCAAATATTTCCGAAACGGAACCGTCATTTATATGCTTTGCTAGTTTATCAGTTTCTTTCGAGTATATTTCGTAGCCTAGTTTTAACTTTAAAAGCATTAATACAAATTCAGTGTCTATCTCCTTCCACTTCGACGCCTCATCAAAATATTTTTCATTATAAAGTTCAAGGCTTCCCAACAAATCAAATTTATCAGTGTAGCTCAAAGCATTTAACATATGAGCTTCAGACATAACTGTTCCGCGACTGTTGATTCGCTCAAAGCTTTTAGTAACTAAAGCCTGATCATCGGACTCTAGCGGGATGACAGGGATTTTATAATCCTTGAAGGCGCTCACTACAGCGTCACACCTATCCACCAGCCCCTCCATGTGAGCAGGAATTAAGCGCTGAAAGCGTAACAGTTCTTTGCTTTTGAATACTAAATCCAATGGCATATACATGTAATTTTTTCTAACGAGCTCATCCGCACTGAGTTCGTCGCGAAATAGAAACATGTTCTCTACGTTATCTGCGGATAAATCGCAGTACATTAAAAAATCGCTAACACTGTTTTCGCTTATATATTTGTTGCTGATTTTGTCAACGGGATGAAGGAGCATGCAGTAGAGGGTAGATAGCCTCTGCAAGCCGTCCA
This sequence comes from Pseudomonas sp. SG20052, assembly GCF_031766055.1. Taxonomy (NCBI): domain Bacteria; kingdom Pseudomonadati; phylum Pseudomonadota; class Gammaproteobacteria; order Pseudomonadales; family Pseudomonadaceae; genus Pseudomonas; species Pseudomonas sp. SG20052. The sequence goes on from NZ_CP134498.1 coordinate 6,424,568, forward strand.
TTAGATAAATATTTGAGGAAGACGATGGAGCTTTCTCAACAAGGAATGGCCCAATATGATCATATGTATTTATGTTATCGAGTCTAGTATTCCAAACTAGGAGCGCGCCAATCGGAAGGCCTTCATAAATACTGCACAACAGTTCTCGCTGCTGTTGTCTTTTCCAAACTAAACTCCGCTGGAATCTAGGGATTTTAAGAACCCCCTCATAAATATCTTTTAGGAGAGCGGACAGAAACGAAACTCTCGGTTCCATTGTGAATTTAAAACTCATACCGGCCTCCCCAGTAGGCTTGCGAGATGATTTAGTTTAGAGCCAAACTCATCAAGTGTCGAATTTTTCTGATGGACTTTATAGATTTCTTCGTGTGCTCCAATACAAGAAAACGTTTTAGTCGCGAAGCGCTTTCCAAACCCTTGCGTCAGTTCAGCAAGAGTTTCCGGAGGTAAATCATTATAAAGCTCGGAAGCTTTGTCAGCGACGGAAAGACCGTCTTTCATATTGAGATGAGAAATTTGGTCTTCATTCATTGAGTAAACTGCCTTTGCTCGTTCATTCAAAGGCCCTCGATGAGTCAGTCTATATATATCTTCACTAATATAGTTTTCAATTGCTCGTTTTTTTAAGCAGTGATATGTCAGTGCTTTCTGCTCGCAAACATCAATTATCTCTTGAGTGGCTTTTACCACTACACCAGGTTGAGGCGCGTCACTGTCAAACATTGTCCAGCTTAGCAAGCGAAATCCTTTTTCACCCCCTCTCAACTCAAGTATTTTTTTAAGTTCCCCATTACCCCCGCCGAGAACTTCTATGTGTCCTTTACTGCTCAACACATCAATTCTGTCTCGATATTTTTCCGGAAGCAGTGTTTTAAGGAAAAGCAGGTCATTTCTCGAGTTTTCTAGGGCTAGCTTGATGCTTTGATCAATTAGAGAGAAGGCATCATTAAGAGATACTTCTACGGTTCCGTCCCAACTGCTTTCTTCGATATCAGTAACATGTACAATAAGTTCTGATGGGTATGTTTTCTTTATATTGAATCTTGCACTGAGCTGGATGGAGTGCCTCAGAAGCATTGACCATCGGTCTTTGTGTGGTTTGGATAGTGATGCAATCCAATTTTCAGCAACTTGCAGATCATCAAACTCTATGAATATCCTGCCATCTTCATATCGGTGAATGAAAAGTAATAATAAAACTTCGTTGTCTTCGTTAAGCAAAGCGGATGAAATATTGAAGAACACCTTACTCTCCTTTATTATTATCTCGAACATCCATTAACGTCTTCGCCTGCTCGTATATTTCCTGGAACACTTCTTCGGGGAAGTTTCTCAAGATATAGCCGCTTTCATCAAATTCTACTTTGCTTAAAAAGCTCCCTTCCTCGGAAGCACCTTTTGAAACCCAGTATGTACATAAATCATCTAGTGAAAGATCACCTGCTGCCAATGCGGTTTGAATCGCTAAAAGCAGGCTTTCGGAATGCGTTTCAATGATGAAGCTAGCACGCTTATTTTTTTTGATACATTTAACAAGAAAGTTTGCCAGTGTTACAACCGCTCGCGGATGGAGGTGCAATTCCGGCTGTTCTAGCATTATGATAGGGTTTATTCCAAGCTCGCCAGTGGCTGCTTGAGCGCATAAAGTAACAACTGGTAACGCTTGAGAAATACCTTCGCCAGAGTCAAGAATTGGAATTCGAATGGAAGAGCTGCTCGCGGTATCATTTACGGAAATCGTCTCGAGTTTACAAACGGTTTTATCGTTGTTTGAGCTCTGTGAGAGGAGATTTATATCAATCGCTCTGCCGCAGGTTTCTACGAGCCATTCGTTTATATCATCAAGTGCGGGACTTTTTACTCGAGACATTTTCCAAATGGTTTCAGCCGTGCCCGAACCATCGTATTTTATGCCTGCTAGGACACTAGGATTAACTGCAAACTCTCTAGGAGGTTGAGTCCTAATAGAATTCAACCAGAAAACAGACCTAGAGAAATCTTTTAGCTTCCTATCTATTGATTTGTGAACAATAGGATTTTCGCTGTCATCGCTTCGGATAGTAAAGTTGTCCAGCAACACCGTCTCATGTTTTTTTTCTTTTAACTGATACCGTAATTCTGCTGGTTCAAAATCATCGCTTATTTGATAATCGAATAATTCCAGTTCGGCAGCGCTCCGCTCTTGTATTGTTATAGCAGAAATACTTTCTTCGTCTTCGCCTACTTGTGTGAGGTCAAAATTAATCGACTCGCCATCCTCCCACTCAAGTCCAAAAGACATTTTGTTGCCTGCTGCGTGCGCAAGATTATTGAAAGCGGCACCTCTCAGGCAGGGCGCGGTATAATCAAGATAGCTTTTTATCAGTGTCTGACGTTTGTTTTCGGAAAAACTCGCCGCCAACATTGGCATCAGTCTTATGGCCGCACTTTTACCGGAGTTATTATATCCAAATAATATAGTTAATGGTTTGATGCCTATCGACTGCGGGGACTTAAACGCTTTATACCCGGTAAAGCTGACCGTGCTAACTTTGACGTCGTCCATATTTCCCCCATGCCCAATATGATTTTCATCAAGATAATACAAGAATTATCGTTTTTAGCCAAGTTTTGCATTCAGATGTTGCCAGGTTGAAATTTGCTTTTGGTTACTGACGTATTATATGGATATTTAAACTAAAACAGCTTTACATCGCTTGATATATTTTATTGCTGGCATCGACTGGACTTCAATGTTTCTAATTATAGTTTAAACGTACTTGTTAGATTCGTAATGTTTTCCTATCAGCAGATCCTAGCTAGTTTGCGCTACCGCTCAGCCTTTGCTGACCCGAAGCATAGAGCTTCACAGGCGCCAAAGGGCATGACGTCGGTTTCTAGCACGAGGATCGGGGGAGGCTAGCAGATGCGCTCAGCCAAAATGTCCATCTCCAGAGCTTGCGTATCAAGCGTCCGCTTGAGGCATTGCATCTTCTCGAGACAGCTATCGGCCCAATAACGGCAACTGATCTGCTGTCGTGTAAGAATTATGGCTCAGCAATAATTATTGCTGAGCCATAATTTTGAATAATCGCAAAAGGCCTCCTTAGATGCGCCGGACAGCAGTGCAACCTACCAGCATGACACCGTCCCAAGGGGGGTCACACGCTAGTTAACCTCGGCTTATCACCTATCTTATGCATCCCCCAATCTGGAACGCTCGACAGACGCTAGGCTCCGACTCCCTAACCGACGCGAAAATGACGGAGTAGATGAGGCCCTGCGGGATAAGGCAAGCTGAGCCCGCAGGCGTGAGGGTGGAAGTCCAAAGGGGCCATGTCTTTGTCAAAAAAGGCCCGGGTTTGCTACACGACAAATGCCAAGCGAGCGAAGGGGATGCCAAGCCCTCGGGCGAGCCCGGCGTTGAGATGCACCTCAACCGGGGTCGCTAATTTTGTAGTGAGTTCTAGCGGTGGTCTGCTGTACATGGTCGCCGCGATCACCATACTCATAATGACTGCCCCATACGGGAGAGCGCTCATGTTAAGAAATCCATGCTACCGAGCTAGCTAGGCACCGGCTGATGCGGCAGCATAGATTCCGCCCTGCATTTCCCGACGCGCAAGCATCGCCTGATTCATTTTCCAACAGTGCTGGTCTAGCATTCGCAAGGCGAGTTAGGCCCACGCACACTAATGCCATGGATAGCTGAGAGCCCAAGTAATGTCAGTCGATTACCCAACACTCGATGAAGCCCAGGAAAAGCGGATTGCTGCTGTTCATGGGGGCTTCCTGTATCAGCATCTGTTTGCCGTTGGTTGCCTGCTAAAAGCCAATGGTTCAGATGTCCTGAAGGTGGTGATTGAGCGTGATGAGGACGTTGAAATCGTTCTTGCAGACGTCCGCATCTACGTCCAGGTCAAAACCCGCAGCGATCCACTTATACCGAGTGACCTGGGCACCGCCTTTGAGCGGTTCCAACAGCTTCGCGAACAGCACGCACAGGGAATACGGCATGGCCGGCCTCTTTTTGTGGTCGCATCCAACCAACCCCCAGGGCCGAAGCTTAGCGCTAGCATCGAGCGCAAGGAGCTGGAGAACGATATCCAATTCATCCATCCATATATGGCGATGCCGGCAGAGCTCGCTTGCCTACCGGATTGCTGGGCTGACTTGAGCGGTGCCGTAGCCGACTGTGTGAGATTGGCAGAAGCAGTCCCCCACGGCTCCTTGGTGCCAGAGTCACTGGTCTGGAAACTAGAGGGGAAGGTACAAGCCGCTGCCACTGGTCGCCAGGATCTTGGTGGTTACACCTTTCACTCAGAAGCGCTACCCGCTCTCTTCGAACAGTTACTGACGCAGTTGCAACGGCTTCCGGCCCTGCAGGCACACTACCTCCCTCAGATTGACGAACCTGAGCTCTTCAACGGAGAGCGTGTTCGCATCGTTTGCGGCTTCTCTGGAGCAGGGAAGACTTCGTGGTGCGCGCAAGCTGCAACGCACAGTCCTGAACCTTGTATTTACTTCGATGCCCGTGAAACCGCAGGCCCTGCTTTCGCACGATCACTGGTTAGGGAGATTGCCGGTGGTCTGGTCGAAAACCCTCATGAAATAGGGGAGATCTTCGCACCTAGCGCCTCAGGCATCGACTCGATGACCGCCCTTGATCGCCACTTGGAAGCTCGAGGTATACATCCGCTAATCGTCATCGACAATGCTCACGAAATGCCCGCAACTGATCTACAAGCGGTATTCAGTTGCACCCCGCACATGCGCTTCATTCTTCTGTGTCAGCCAACAGGGTCGATTCAGGAACTCGAGCAACTATCAGGACTACGTCGAGAGGTGCTTAAGGGATGGAGTCTGGATTCCGTTGCGGCGGAATCCTCTCGTTTGGGGGCATGGGGTGACGTCGCGACCATGGAAAGAGTGCGCACCATTACAGCCGGAATGCCACTGTACCTTCAAAGCGCCGCCCGACTCGCAGCCCAGGATTACGCAGGTGATCTGTCCTTGCTTTGCACAGCGCTGGAGCGGCAGGCCACGCTGGAGACGACCGCACAGGAACTCATCCTCACGAAGGTGTATGAGGGGCTTACACAAGCGAGCCAGCAGATCGTCACCCTTCTGAGCATGGTCGATGTCGCTATCACGCAAAGCGAGTTACAGAATTTGATGGAGTGCTACGCCAAGGCGCCATCTGCTGCAGTAAACACAGCAATCCGTACGCTTCGTGTACTTGGAGTTCTGGAAGTTCAAGGCAACCGCGAGATCAAACTCCACGATGCCATGCGACTGGTTGGGGTGGGCGAGTTGTACGCTGTAGAAAAAGAGCGACTGCGCGCGACGAAAACGATACTCAAAGACATGCTGCTAGCCTCCTTGCAGCAGGCGCGTAACCATCACAGGCTGAGGCTTCTTATCCGTACCTTGCTGGACTTGGAGGAGCGAGAGTTACTCATTGATCTAGCCGGCCAAGAGATGTTTAAGGAGACCGGCCTCGGTGCGATGCTCATCGACTTCTTGGAAGCCGCTTCCACTGCTGTAGATCTCGATCCCGAAACAAGATACTGGGCAGTCGACTCTCTCTTTTTCCTCCTGCACCAATCAGCAGATCCACGAAACAAGCCAGAACAGCTCGCGTTGATGGCTCAATTAGTGAATGACAGCGCGCTCTCCGAACGTGCAGTTATCTCTTATCACCTCAAGAACATGGATTGGCTGGGAATGCAGGGAGACGCACCCGGCGTCTACAGGGCAATCGATGTTGTAAACGGATTGCCTGGGCTTTCTCCGGAGCGCATCCCACCCTTCCATTACAACGCTGGAGTTGCGCTCTGGCGAGCAGGTGAATATCGGGCAGCCGAAAGGCTCGTTGATAAGGCCATCAAAGAATATCTAGACGTTCTGAATATCAGCGAGCAGTGGATCTTGGGCCGTGCAATGTCCGACGTCTCTGCCTTCTTTCGTGACTCGTCTGCTGATTCGGAGGTCGTAAACCACCTTGCAGGCGCCTATGAAGTTAAGTCGATCCTTCTAAAACAGCGCCGAGTAAATCCAATAGCGTATCGCCTCTTTGCCTTCAAATTCTTCGGCTGTGTAGGAGCACACGGCTCGGCGGTGAAGACAGGCCTAGATGCTGCGCAGGATATGCTGGATATGCGTGATTTCGAGGCTGCACGAACGATGGTTAGGGATAACGTCATTCCCCTAATCTTGGAAGCTAACCTGTTGGGCGAGCTCACCAGTTCTAGAAGCTTCTATGCCGTGATCCTGGCCTACTGCAGAGATTTCGAGGCCGCTCACCGCGAGATGGCATCACTCGCGCCCTTCCGCGCTGGGTTCACGGAGGAACAGCGCGAAGAATACGGCTTTCAACTTCAGCTGATCAGGAATATACAGGCAGGCCGAGTCAGTTAACTTAGCCGAGCCTGGATAGTCCAGTGGGGTGTGCGCGGTAGCAAAAAACGATCCTAGCCTGCCAGCATTGCACAAACGCAGCCACTCAACTGCGATAACGACGACCGATCTCACTCCATGATCAGTGCATCGCTGATGAAAGCGGTGATTGGCACTGTGTATTTGGGACGGCTTGCTTGCACCAAGCGACGCAATTGAAAGCCACTCAAATACTTACTATGGAATTCCAGCTCAATTACTTCAGGCATTCGCCTCAAGCTCAAAACGGCTCCGTATAAAATTGTCTGCGAGCATTGGGCTTACCCTGCTTTCATCGAAAAAGCAGCAGCAATGCTAGCCTCTTTTCTCAGTCCTGCCCCAAGCAGGAGATAGACAGTTTTTTTGGTTTCAAACATGTAAGGGCTGGAAGAGATACCGAAATTGCTGCGAACCCACATTTGAGGCTGGAAGCGTCCTTTGCTGTCCAAAACGATTTCGTGAGCGAAAAGTGTCGCGGGGAGTAGACCGAGCCTGGAGAGCTTTTCTTTCTCAGCAGGGTTAACCGTAAGGTCGATCAGGATCCACTGCTTCACAACACAGAAGGCTTTGCCAGGGAAGGCGTTTGCGGCCAATGCAATTAGCGCGTCTTGGGTGCCCTGCCAACCAGGCATCTCCTCGCCTGCGCCGTAAAGCAACTGCGAGATTTCTTCTAACGTGACCATGTAATTTTCTCGAATTCGTACGCAGCGAAATTCAGTTCGCTGAGGTTCGTTGGGGAACGACTACTCGTCAAATCTCGATCAGAAAATCCGGATTGAAACCGGTTTGTTGACTCGGATAGCCGCGCGGATTAGAAACCACACGACACCCATTCTTAAGGAAATCCGCTGAGACGTGGGTATGCCCGTAGACCCAAAGGTCAGCCTTATGCAAAAGCTCGGGCCAATCGTTCGCATAGGCTGCAATTAAGTTTTTAGGAAGCGTGTCACCTACGTAATCCAACACAGGTGCATGGTGGGTAACTACAACAGTTTGTCCGTCAAAGGGCTTTTCCAACTCTTGCGTCAGCCACGCATAGGCGGTCTTTGATTTGGCGATTAGGTCATCCGGATGCAAACGCCGATAACCTTCATCGGCTCGGATCACAGCGAAGTCATTCATGCATTCCCATGCAGCGCGTTTTGAGTCCACCACATCGCCGGTGGACGAGTAATCCGTCCACGCCGTTGTGACCAAAAACCGGGTTTGATCTAGGATTAGCACTTCGTTTTCGAATACGTGAACATGTGGCGCTGCAGCCTTTTTCATTTTCCGCAGCGTGTGATCGATGTGGCCGCCGTAGTACTCATGATTTCCGCAAACGTAAATCACCGAGCACTGGAATGTGTCGTTAGCCCATGAGACTCCACGCGATTTGATATCAATGTCACCAGCGAGAATGACTACGTCTGCGTTGCTTGAGGCGGGTTCGAATCGGGCGAAGCCGAGGTGCAGATCTGAATAGATTTGTAGCTTCATGGATTAACCAGCTGCCGTTGTAGTGGCAGAGCGATTCGGGGTCTGAGAGTTGGCGCAATGGAAATGCTTCCCGGCGGCAGTCGTGGCGTCGTAAATCATTCGAATATTGCTGAGCAAGCCTGCGTCAGTCACACCGGGAGAGCTGCTGTAGATTGCTCCGCTATCGACTTTATGAAGAAGTACGCACTCACCGTTTCCGTCGTAACCGACGATCGCACTGATCAGCTTTTCCATCTGTTCTAAAGAGCCCCCATTAATGCAAGCGGGAGTCACAACCTGAACCACCTCAATCTTGTGCTCTGGGCTCCGCTGCGAGAGTAGGTGTGTCAGCATCGAAGGGTCTGATGGCATAAATTTTTTGAACCGAGCCCCTGCCCCTTCACAAATGCGAAAGCGAACGTGATACCAAAAATCTTCCGAGTCTCGCTCGACCATCCGCCAAGCCGTGCGGCCAGGCCCCGGGAAGCCAGGTAGACCTACCAAACAGGATTCATCTGAAATAAACATGTCGCTTTTTCCTTCCAATCCGATCCATGTTGCGTCGAGCCGATCTACATTACGATCTGGCATGTATCAGCTTTTCATCAATCAATTCCGAGCCATCTCTAAAGGTGGGAGGAGGATCACTAGCTGCTCGGACGTCATCGAATCCCAGCCCAAAAACTTCTGGCAATACATGTGATACATGCGGTGCCAATGCTGAGCTCATTTTTTTCAGAGGTGTCATCCATGTGCCCCGGGCCATTAGCACTAGGTGGATGTCTAAAGCAGGCAGCTTGAAGGGCTCGAATTTAATGTGCAGTCAGATAGGACGAGTGCTTTCATCTCTTCTCACAAACGATTAAGCCTTCAATGGGTCTAGCAGCACTCCGATCCTGACACGGGTCGACAGAATTCAAAGGCCGAGCTAAGCCTGACTCTTCATATGGCGCGTCAGCCATATCAATAATAGGGCGACATGCCCGATAATTACAATATACGTAGTTTATTTGGCACGTAAAGCTGTGGCTATATCCTCATTTTTTGGGGATGTATGTCGCTGAAAATTGAAGTCGCTGCGGTGCTGAGGGCCCTGCGCCAGCTGCAGGGTGGGGGCTACGCGCGCCTATCAGAGCGTACCGCTCGGCGTACGATTGGCGAGCTTGAGCGCGCTCAAAGCGGCGTTACGCTGGACAAACTCGCTGAACTAGCTGATGCGCTGGAGTTCGATCTCCCTGCATTCGTGGTGTTGTGCGTTTGCCTGCAGCGAGATATTTCGCCCAGGGAAGTAATTCAGTCGACGATGGCCTGCCTTGATTCATTCAGTTCGGCTGGGGGGATTGAGCTGGTGAAAGACGAAATCGCAGACGGCGCGATCATTAAGCGCCCTCGCGGAAAACCTCGTAATCACCATGTGGTGTCAGAGATTCAGCGACTACGAGCCGATGGCAGGAACCAGTCCGAGGCGGCGAGGGAGTTGGGGGTACCTCGCTCCACTGTTCAGAGGTATTGGCACAGCCAGCCCGCGAACAAACTCGAATAATGAACCTCCCTGGCAGTCTAGAAGGAACTACTCCATGGCTCGAAATGTGTTCTTCAGCTTTCACTTTGCAAATGACTTCTGGCGTACCCAACAAGTGCGCAATATCGGAGCTTTGGAGGGACAAAAGTTGTATACCGCCAATGAATGGGAAGAGGTCAAACGGAAGGGCAACGCTGCAATCGAAAAATGGATCGACGATAGCCTGGTCGGTAAATCATGCGTAGTTGTCCTGGTTGGCTCCGAGACTGCTGCCCGGCCATGGGTATTGGAAGAGATCGTCAAGGGTTGGAACGCGGGCAAAGGTGTCGTCGCCATTCGGATCAATCGCCTTCTTGACACCCAGCAAAAAACCTCTGCAGCTGGATCAAACCCCTTCGATGCAGTCACGTTGAGAAATGGCACTGTGGCACTGTCGAGCTATGCGAAGCTCATGACCCCTGCGGGCAGTGATAGCAAAGAGGTTTATGCGTCCATCCAAGCCAATATTGAGACCTGGATCGAGAACGCGATCACTATTCGCAACAATTACAAACCTTGAAAGCTCGCTCCAAACTTAAATGGGGCGGTTGAGGTCTGCGCATCGCACAACGAAGGACGTGATATGACCAATGCGGCCATGAACCGTTTTCTGACTGAATATCCTGACGCGCTGAATGATGGGCTCGGAGCCATTTTCATTGGCGCTGGCGTCTCCATGGCTGCCGGCTACCCTTCATGGTCGGGTCTGCTGAGCGACATTGCCGATGAGTTGGATATCAACCCAAGAAACGTACATGACTTGGCGGCACTTGCGCAGTGGAGCATTCAGGAAAGCGGTGGTGCCACTCGTGTTCGCAACGTCATCAGAAAGGAGATTGGCCCAGATAAGCCAATCCCTGAGACCTTGGATATCGTCGCTCGGCTACCTGTCAGGCATATTTGGACGACCAACTATGACCGTTTGGTGGAAAGAGCTTTCGCAGCCATCAGCCGCCCACTCAATCCCATCTCCGCCCCAAAAGACCTCGCTCTCAGAACCACCCCTGGTGCGGCGCTGCTCTACAAAATGCACGGCTCCGTGGATCGTCTCGACGACATTGTAATATCCACAGATGACTACGAGCTTTTTCGATCCCGGCGGGGTCAATACCTTCCGCTATTCCAAGCGCATCTGACCAGTATGTCGATGCTTTTCATCGGCATCAGCTTCACTGATCCAAATGTTCGGCACGTGCTTTCATTAATAAGGGAAAGCTTCACTGACTCGCCCCCAGAACACTTTGCTATCGTCCGAGCGCCAAAGAAATCGGACTTCAAAACTAAAGATGAATTTTCAGCCAGACTCGCTCAGCACAAGCTTTGGACAAAAGACCTCAAGCGCTATGGCCTGCTAGCTGTTGAGATTGATGACTATGACGAGGTACCGGCCCTTCTTCGGCAAATCGAAAGACGGGTTGCTGCGCGCAGGATCTGGGTAAGCGGTAGCTGGCCACTTGAGCACGGCGGCAGTGAGCCGGCGAATATTCATGCAATTGCCGAGGAGGTTGGCCGAAGGATTGGAGAGTCCAATCGATATTTAGTAACAGGAGCAGGATTATTGGTCGGTTCCGCCTCGCTTTCTGGCTTTCTCACCGCCCTCCGCAACGGAGGAGGTTGGGATTTAGACCGTCGACTCATCGCCAGGCCGTTTCCTCAGCCTTTGAAGGCAGGCATCCCCAAGGACGAGGAATGGGCTGCGCTTCGTCAAGAGTTAGCGCGCCAAGCCGGCATCGCAGTTTTCATTGGCGGCGCCAAGTTGAGTAATGGCATTCCAGTTCCTGCTGACGGGGTTGAAAGCGAATTCGAGTTTGCCAAGGCCGCCGGGGTCTTCCTTCTGCCCATTGGCGCCACAGGCGGGGCTGCCGAGAAAATATGCAACCAGCTGCGAAACTCGGGACTTGCCTCTAAGGGCAGCTCAGCTATGCGACCTACTGATAAGGAGCTCAAAGCTCTATCAGATAACACCGCTATGGCTACCACAGAAGGACGAAGCTCTCTGGTGGATCTGGTTTTTCAGATCATTGACCGGGTAGCCCGTATTGGCTGAGATTGCCCAATTTAGGAAAGACGGCTATGCCTCGTAACGTAACAACAGCGGAGCTACGAAACAGCTCCGCAAACAGTACTCAAAATACTCGCGATCAATTGTTTAAATCCACGGCAAGCACCGCTGTAATGAGCACGTTTCTTTCACACTCCAGTAAGGACAAGGAAATTCTCGCGGGTGCGATCCAGGTGCTCCAGAATCATGGCGCCTTCGTCTACATCGACGAAATTGACCCCGAAATGCCACCTTACACATCCGAGGAAACAGCCGCCTTACTCAAGCAACGCATTTCTCAAACGAAAAGATTCGTGCTGCTTACTACAAAAAACAGCAAGGAGAGCCGTTGGGTACCTTGGGAACTGGGCATCGCCGATGGGGCAAAAGGGCTTTCGAAAATCGCGATTTTTCCAGCCTCTGATACTACAAACGATGACAGCTGGGCCAGTTGGGAGTACCTGGGACTGTATCGGCGAGTCGTCTGGGGATTATTGCAAGGGCACCCCCAAGAGCTCTGGATGGTGCTTGATACGAAGGCAAACACGGCTGTACCGCTGAGGGACTGGCTAGCGGGGTACTGACAGCACCTCGGTCGCGTTCCTCCCCCATCTGATCAAAAAAACAGCTCTAGAAAGCCCCAATACCCGCCGTGGAAAATTGGCGGTTATGTCCCCCCTGTTATCTCTAGACTGCTACGGGCGCTTTGATACCGGGATAGGGGTCATAGCCCACGATCTCAAAATCTTCAAAACGATAGCCGTATATCGAATCCGGACGGCGCAGAATCTTTAGTTGAGGAAGCTGCCTTGGACTGCGAGTGAGCTGCTCCTGGATCTGCTCCATGTGATTAGAGTAGGCGTGTGTGTCGCCAGTGGTCACGATGATCTCGTGGGGGATCAGGTCGCATTGCTGGGCAAGCATGTGAGTCAGGAGAGCTAAGGCAGCCGTGTTGTATGGCAGCCCTAGGAAAACGTCAGAGCTCCTGATGTACAGCTGCATCGAAAGATGTCCATCGTGAACGAAGGCCTGGTAGAGGACGTGGCAAGGAGGGAGAGCCTGCAGCCCGTTCCGAGCGTTCTCCTGCGGGCTCTTACGCTCGTCAGGAAGGTATTCGACGTTCCAACCGTGGAAGAGGATGCGACGGCTGTTGGGATTCGTCTTCAACGTCTCAACCATGTAGTCAATCTGGTTGATGGTGCGGCCATCTTTTGTGGGCCAAGCGGCCCATTGCTGACCGTAAACCGGCCCGAGATCGCCGTCCTCTGTGGCCCACTCATCCCAGATGCTCACCCCATTCTCGTTGAGCCACTTCACGTTCGTATCGCCGTTGAGCATCCAGATAAGCTCATTGGCAATGCTCTTGAAGTGAAGCTTTTTTGTCGTCAACAGCGGGAAGCCATCTGCGAGATTGTGCCGAAACTGCCGTGCGAACACCGCTTTGGTGCCCGTACCCGTCCGATCACCTTTGACCAATCCGTTGGTGATCACATCGGTCAAGAGATCTAGGTACGCTTTCATGTTGGCCTCTACTCTGTCGAGCGTGGGACGCGCGACTTCTGAAAAAAAATACGATGATACCGAAAATAAAGAGGAGCGGTCTGTCTCAGGCCAGCAGTGAAAATGACACTACATTGGCGCTGTCCACAAAATGGCACGGCGGCAAAGCCATTTCATCGAGCTGGGCGACGTTCCAGCCGTGGAACAGAATGCGGCGGCTGCCTGGGTCCTTGATGATGGTGTCGACGCACTGGCGGATCTGGTCGATCGCCTTGTACAGAACGACATAGGCCTGACCGTCTTCCTCGCCTTCGGCGATCTGACGATAACCCTGGCTCAGGGTCTGTTCGATAGCGGCCTGATTGCTGACCGGAATCTGCTTGTACGCCGGCCATTTGCGCCATTGCACGCCGTAGATTTCGCCAAGGTCGTCTTCACCCTGACGGAACGGATTGGCCAGCCACTGCGCGTTTTCGTTGGCGTTCTGATCCCAGACCTTGCAGCCCAGCGCGCGGAATTCGGCGGCGTTGTTCACGCCACGCAGGAAACCACACATCTCGCCGATGGCCGATTTGAAGGCCATCTTGCGCGTGGTGATCGCCGGGAAACCTTCTTTCAGGTCATAACGCAGCATCGCGCCCGGAAAGCTGATGGTGTTCACGCCGGTGCGGTTGGCTTGCTTGGTGCCGTTCTTGATGACGTGGGCGACCAGTTCGAGATATTGCTTCATGAATTACCTGTGTCCTTGAACCCGGGGCCGTCACCCCGGGATTCGAATTTATACGGCAGCCGCTGGAGTCGCCGGGGCGCGGTGATACGCCAGCCAGATCAGGAACAGCCCGCCAACGATCATCGGTACGCAGAGCACTTGGCCCATAGTCAGCCAGTTCCAGGCCAGATAGCCCAGTTGCGCGTCCGGTACGCGGACAAACTCCACGATGAAACGGAAGATGCCGTAGAACAGGGCAAACATCCCGGACACCGCCATGGTCGGCCGCGGCTTGCGCGAGAACAGCCAGAGAATGGCAAACAGAACCACGCCTTCGAGCGCGAACTGGTACAGCTGCGACGGGTGACGCGCCAGTTGCGCCGGATCGGTCGGGAAGATCATTGCCCACGGCACGTCGGTCGCCTTACCCCACAACTCGGCGTTGATGAAGTTACCGATGCGCCCGGCACCCAGGCCGATCGGCACCATCGGCGCGACGAAATCCATCAGCTGGAAGAACGACTTGTTGTTCTTCTTGCCGAACCACAACGCCGCCAGCATCACGCCGATGAAGCCGCCATGGAACGACATGCCGCCCTTCCACACTTCGAAAATCAGTGTCGGGTTGGCCAGATAAGCGTTCAGATCGTAGAACAGCACATAGCCCAGGCGGCCGCCGACAATAACGCCCATCGACATCCAGAAGACCATGTCGGAAAGCTTTTCCTTGGTCCAGGTCGGGTCGAAACGGTTGAGCCGGCGCGATGCCAGCAGCCAGGCGCCGCCGATGCCGATCAGGTACATCAGACCGTACCAGTGGATTTTCAGCGGACCGATGGCCAGGGCCACCGGGTCGATCTGCGGGTAAGGCAGCATTGCGACTCCTTGTTGAAAGTTGAAACCAGAATTCCCGGGCGACGCTGCCACCTCAGGATTAAGCCAGCATTGCGAGCTAGAGCAGGAAGCTCAGGCCTACGCAGAACAGCAAAGCCGCGAACAGCCTTTTCAGCAACTTTGGCGACAGCCTGTGGGCCAGTCGCGCACCGAGGCGGGCGAACACCATGCTGGTCAGGGCAATCCCCAGCAGCGCCGGCAAATAGATAAAACCGAGACTATGGGCCGGCAGCAAGGGATCGTGCCAGCCCAGAATCATGAAACTTGATGCACTGGCCAAGGCGATGGGCAGGCCGCAAGCCGACGACGTCGCCACGGCTTGCTGCATCGGCACGCTGCGCCAGGTCAGGAACGGCACGGTCAACGAGCCGCCGCCAATGCCGAAAATCGCCGAGGCCCAGCCAATCACACTGCCGGCCACGGTGAGACCGAGTTTGCCGGGCACCGTTCGACTGGCCTTGGGTTTGACGTCCAGCGCCAGTTGCGCGGCGATGATCAGCGCAAACACACCGATGATTTTCTGCAGATTCGGGCCGGAGATCGCTTCGGCCGTCAGCGCCCCGAAACCGGCACCCATCAGAATTCCGACGGTCATCCACACGAATATCGGCCAACGCACGGCGCCACGACGATGATGTTCGCGGACGGCATTGACCGACGTAAAGATGATCGTTGCCAGGGACGTGCCGACCGCCAGGTGGGTCAGGATCGAGGCGTCGAAGCCCTGCAAGGTGAAACTGAACACCAGCACCGGGACGATGATGATCCCGCCACCTACCCCGAACAGCCCGGCCAGCACGCCTGCGCAGGCGCCCAGCGCCAGATAGAGCAGAAATTCCATGGACGATCTCAATGCTTAGGCAAAACCGGAGCGGCATGGTAACGGATGCGTGGCCTCGGGCTCCACTGCGGATGGCAATGGAACGACAGGCGACGACTGCGTAGAGTGGGCAAAAAACACACAAGGACCACCTTATGTGCCTGATTGTTTTTGCCTGGCGACCGGGTCACGCCCAGCCGCTGATCGTGGCGGCCAACCGCGACGAGTTCTATGCCCGGCCCAGCCAGCCCCTGGCGCAATGGCCGCACGCACCGCATGTCTACGCCGGTCTCGACCTCGAAGCCGGCGGCACCTGGCTCGGTATTGGTGCCAATGGGCGTTTTGCTGCGCTGACCAATATTCGTGATCCGAATCAGTCGCCATCGCGAAAATCCCGAGGTGAGCTGGTGGCGGGTTTTCTCTTGGGCAATATGCCAATTGATGATTACTTAAGCGACGTTGTCGGACGTTCGCTGGAATATGCCGGATTTAATCTGCTGATCGGCAATACCAACGAGCTGTGGCACTTCAATGCGCGGGAGTCTAAGGCAGTGATGCTGGCGCCTGGGATTTATGGGCTGTCGAATGCCGGGCTGGATACGCCGTGGCCGAAATTGCTCAAGGCACGGGCGGCGCTGGAGGAAGTGCTGGAGGATCCGCAGCCAGAGGCGTTACTGGCGTTGCTGAAAGATCCGCAGACCGCACCCTTCGCCGAGTTGCCGGATACCGGGGTGGGGTTGGCGACCGAGACGTTGCTGTCGAGTGTGTTTATTGCCAGTCCGACTTATGGGACGCGTGCGAGTACGGCGTTGATTGTTCAGGCGGATGGGACGCGGCGTATGGTCGAACGGAGTTTCGGGCCGTATGGGGGGCATTTGGGGGAAGTGGAGATCAAGATTTGAAGGCTAGCGATCACCTGTGGCGAGGGAGCTTGCTCCCGTTCGGTTGCGCAGCAGCCGCAAAACGATTGGGAGCGCTTCGCACTCCAGCGGGAGCAAGCTCCCTCGCCACAGGGCCATCAGCCTTTCAGAGGGTTTTGACCACAGCCGGATTGACCATCCGCGCCAACCCAAGGTTTTTCAGCGCCAATTGCAGCGAGCTGTGGATCACTTGCGGGTTGTCGATGGTCATCAGTTCGGCCAGCAATTCCTGGGCCTTGCTCAGGTTGATCTGACGCAGCATCCACTTCACTTTCGGCAGGTTGGTGGCGTTCATCGACAGGCTGTCGAAGCCCATCGCCATCAACAGCACCGCCGCTGCCGGGTCACCGGCCATCTCGCCGCAAATGCTCACAGGCTTGCCTTCGGCGTGGGCATCACGCACCACGTTCTGCAACGCTTGCAGCACCGCCGGGTGCAGATAGTCGTAAAGGTCGGCTACACGCGGGTTGTTCCGGTCCACCGCGAGCAGGTATTGAGTCAGGTCGTTGGAGCCGACCGACAGGAAGTCCACCTGCCGCGCCAGTTCCTTGGTCTGATACACCGCCGCCGGAATCTCGATCATCACGCCAATCGGCGGCATTGGCACGTCGGTGCCTTCGTCGCGGACTTCGCCCCACGCCCGGTGAATCAGGTGCAGGGCTTCTTCGAGTTCGTGGGTGCCGGAAATCATCGGCAGCAGAATCCGCAGGTTGTTCAAGCCTTCACTGGCCTTGAGCATGGCGCGGGTCTGCACCAGGAAGATTTCCGGGTGGTCGAGGGTAACGCGAATGCCGCGCCAGCCGAGGAACGGGTTGTCTTCCTTGATCGGGAAGTACGACAGCGACTTGTCGCCGCCGATGTCCAGGCTACGCATGGTGACCGGTTGCGGATGGAACGCGGCGAGTTGCTCGCGGTAGATCGCCAGCTGCTCCTTTTCGCTCGGGAACCTCTGGTTGATCATGAACGGCACTTCGGTGCGGTACAGACCGACCCCTTCGGCACCACGCTTCTGCGCTCGCGCCACGTCCGCCAGCAGACCGGTGTTGACCCACAGCGGCATGCGGTGGCCATCGAGGGTCACGCACGGCAAGTCGCGCAAAGAGTCGAGACCCAGCGCCAGCTGTTTCTCTTCTTCCACCACTTCGGCGAACTGCTTGCGCAGCACGTCGCTGGGGTTGGTGTAGACCTCGCCGCGATTACCATCGACGATCAATTCGATGCCGTCGACCTTGGCATAGGGCAGGTCGACCAGGCCCATCACCGTCGGGATGCCCATCGCCCGGGCGAGGATCGCGACGTGGGAGTTACCCGAACCGAGGACCGAGACCAGACCGACCAGCGTGCCTTCCGGCACCTCGCCGAGCATGGCCGGCGTCAGTTCTTCGCTGACCAGAATGGTTTTTTCCGGATAAACCAGATTCTGCTGACGCTCTTCCTGCAAGTAGGCGAGCAAACGGCGGCCAAGGTCCTTGACGTCCGAGGCGCGCTCACGCAGGTAGGCGTCGTCCATCAATTCGAAACGGTTGACGTGCTCGGTGACCACCTGACGCAACGCACCCTGGGCCCACTGACCGGTCTTGATCACCGTGGTCACTTCGTTGCCCAGCGCTTCGTCGGCGAGCATCATCAGGTAGACGTCGAACAAGGCCCGCTCTTCGGGGCGCAGCTGCGAGGCCAATTTGGCGGACAAGGCACGCATGTCGGCGCGAACGCCTTCGATGGCGGTCTTGAACAGCCCGAGTTCGGCGGCGATATCGGAGATGGTCTTGTCGGGCACCACGTCCAGGTCGGCCGGCGGCAGCATGACCACCGCGGTCCCGACCGCCGCACCCGGCGAACCCGGTACACCGACGAACTTGGCTTCCTGGATGCCTTTGCCCTGACGGCCCAGGCCACGGATCGAACCGGTGGCTTCGGCGTGGGCGATAACGCCGGCGAGCTGCGCGCTCATGGTCACGAGGAAGGCTTCTTCACCTTCATCGAACTGGCGGCGTTCTTTTTGCTGAATGACCAACACGCCGACGACGCGGCGGTGGTGAATGATCGGCGCCCCGAGGAAGGAGGCGTAGCGCTCCTCGCCCGTTTCGGCGAAGTAGCGGTAGCGCGGGTGATCCGCGGCGTTTTCGAGGTTCAGGGGTTCTTCACGCGTGCCGACCAGGCCAACCAGACCTTCGTTGGGTGCCATGCTGACTTTGCCGATCGAGCGCTTGTTCAAGCCCTCGGTCGCCATCAGCACGAAGCGGTTGGTCTCGGGGTCAAGCAGGTAGACCGAGCAGACCTGGCTGCCCATGGCCTCTTTGACGCGCAACACAATAATCCCCAACGCCGCCTTGAGATCCTTGGCGGAGTTAACTTCCTGGACGATCTTGCGCAGCGTATTGAGCATGGCTCGGGGTCGAACTCCGTCGTCAGTCGCGCGTTAAAAGGCGCGGGGCAAGCTCTTTGAGAGCGCGTCGATACACCTCGCGCTTGAATGTCACCACCTGGCCCAACGGATACCAATAACTGACCCAGCGCCAGCCATCGAACTCCGGTTTACCGGTCAAATCCATCCGCACCCGCTGCTCGTTGGAGATCAGGCGCAGGAGAAACCATTTCTGTTTCTGGCCGATGCACAGCGGTTGGCTGTGTGTTCTGACCAGACGTTGCGGCAAACGATAGCGCAACCAGCCCCGGGTGCAGGCGAGAATTTCAACATCTTCGCGCTCAAGACCCACTTCTTCGTTCAACTCGCGGTACAAGGCGTCTTCCGGCGTCTCCTGGGGGTTGATCCCGCCCTGTGGAAACTGCCAGGCATCTTGATTGATACGGCGAGCCCATAGCACCTGTCCGGCATCATTCGTGAGAATGATCCCGACATTGGGGCGGAAACCATCGGGGTCGATCACGGCAACAACCTCGCAAACGCATGTCGCCGCATTGTTCCACAAAGGTTGTGAAGGCAGCAACGAGCCGACCTACCTTATGTGCACTCTTGTGAAAAGTCCGTATTCTGGACGCCTTTCTACAGACTTTTCAGCGAGTAACTGCAATGCGGCTGGCTTTATTCGACTTGGACAACACGCTTTTGGGCGGCGACAGTGACCACGCCTGGGGCGATTACCTGTGCGAGCGCGGCTTCCTCGATGCCGTCGCCTACAAGGCACGCAACGACGAGTTCTATCAGGATTACCTGGCCGGCAAGCTGGATAACGATGCTTATCTGAACTTTTGCCTGGAAGTCCTCGGCCGCACCGAGATGGCCACACTGGATCAATGGCACCTGGATTACATGCGCGATTGCATTGAGCCGATTGTGCTGCCCAAGGCTATCGATTTGCTGGCCAAGCACCGCGAGGCTGGCGACAAATTGGTGATCATCACCGCGACCAACCGCTTCGTCACCGGGCCGATTGCCCAGCGTCTGGGGGTTGAAACCCTGATCGCCACGGAATGCGAGATGGTTGATGGCCGTTATACCGGGCGCAGCACCGATGTTCCGTGCTTCCGCGAAGGCAAGGTCACGCGGTTGAATCGTTGGCTGGAAGAGACCGGGCATTCGCTGGAAGACAGCTATTTCTACAGCGACTCGATGAATGATTTTGCGTTGCTGGAGCAAGTGGCGAATCCGGTGGCGGTCGATCCTGATCCGAATTTACGCGCCGAGGCCGAGCAGCGTGGCTGGCCGGTAATTTCGTTGCGCGACTGAAATTGCTTTCGCGGGCAAGCCTCGCTCCTACTGGATTTGTGGTGGTAGCCGACTACAGACTCGACACATCACCTGTAGGAGCGAGGCTTGCCCGCGAAGGGATCGCCTCGGTTTCAAGCCTTAAACCGGCTTGGCGCCCATCAACCCCGCGATGGCGATAAAGCAGACAAAGCTGAACAGCGCGAGAGCAAAGGTGAACTTGCCGCTGCCGCCCGGCGCAGTACGCAGCTTGTTCAGCCGCACCAACAACCAGAACCACCCCAACGCTGCCAGGGTGTAAAGCACACTCGACGCGAGCAACCACGTCTGCCCCAACGGCCAGCCCACCAGATGCACCATCCACCAGCCGGTGAATGGCATGCTCAGCAGCGCCAGGCCCATCAACAGCCAAACGAACACCCGAGGCCGTTGCAACGTGCGCGCTGCAGCAGTCGCATCACCACGACGCCGCGTTTGCCAAAACCATATCCCCAAGCCCAGCGCACAGCCCAACAATATTGCCGTCGCCGCGGTGTGCGCCATTTTCAGGGCGGTTAACGTTTCCATTGTTCGACTTCCTTAGAGACTGCCCATCAGCGTAGCCGCTCAGCCGAGAAACAGCTGATAGGCCGGATTGTCGCTTTCATCCCAGTACGGGTAACCGATTTCCTCAAGCGCCGCAGGAACCAGATGACGTTCGTCGTGAGGCACTTGCAAGCCCGCGACCACACGGCCATCCGCCGCGCCGTGGTTGCGGTAGTGGAACATCGAGATGTTCCAGCGCCCGCCGAGCTTGTTGAGGAAGTTGAACAGCGCACCCGGACGTTCCGGGAATTCAAAGCGCAGCACCACTTCATCGACGACCTGGGCCGCGCGGCCACCGACCATGTGACGTATGTGCAACTTGGCCAGTTCGTTATCGGTCAGGTCCAGCACCGGGAAACCTTGCTCGCTGAGGCTGGCGATCAGCGCACTGCGCGGGTCGGTTTCCGGATGCGTCTGCACGCCGACGAAGATATGCGCTTCGCTGCCAGTGTTGTAGCGGTAGTTGAATTCGGTGATCTGGCGCTTGCCGATGGCTTCGCAGAACGCCTTGAAGCTGCCCGGTTTCTCGGGGATGGTCACGGCGATGATCGCCTCGCGACCCTCGCCCAGCTCGGCGCGCTCGGCAACGTGGCGCAAGCGGTCGAAGTTGACGTTGGCGCCGGAATCGATGGCGACAAAGGTGTGCCCGGTGACACCGCGTTGCTCGACGTACTTCTTGATCCCGGCCACGCCCAGGGCGCCGGCAGGTTCGGTGATCGAGCGGGTATCGTCGTAGATGTCCTTGATCGCCGCGCAGATTTCGTCGGTGCTGACGGTGATCACTTCATCGACGTAGTCTTTGCAGATATCGAAGGTGTGCTGACCGATCTGCGCCACCGCGACACCATCGGCGAACAGGCCCACGGTCGGCAGCACCACGCGCTCGCCGGCCGCCATGGCCGCTTGCAGGCAGTTGGAATCGTCCGGTTCGACGCCGATGATTTTGATTTCAGGGCGCAGGTATTTCACATACGCCGCGATCCCGGCGATCAACCCGCCGCCGCCCACCGGAACGAAGATCGCATCCAGACGCCCGGGGTGCTGGCGCAGAATCTCCATCGCCACGGTGCCCTGCCCGGCAATTGTGTGGGGATCGTCGTAAGGGTGAATGTAGACGTAGCCTTTTTCGTCGACCAGTTTGAGCGAGTAGGCCAGGGCTTCCGGGAACGAATCGCCGTGCAGCACGACTTTGCCGCCACGGGAGCGCACGCCTTCGACCTTGATTTCCGGGGTGGTCTTGGGCATGACGATGGTGGCTTTCACGCCCAGCACTTTTGCCGCCAGGGCCAGGCCCTGCGCGTGGTTGCCCGCCGAGGCGGTGACCACACCGCGAGCGCGCTCTTCATCGCTCAACTGCGTCAACTTGTTGTAGGCGCCGCGAATCTTGAACGAGAACACCGGCTGCAAGTCTTCACGCTTGAGCCAAATGGAATTGCCCAGCCGCTCGGAGAGCTGGCGAGCAGTCTGCAACGGGGTTTCTACGGCAACGTCATAAACGCGCGAGGTGAGGATCTTTTTGACGTACTGTTCGAGCATCGGAAAGCATCACTGAGCGGGTTGGGCAGGGCCAAGGAGTCTAACCCGGCTTTCGGCCGGACGACCACACTAAACAGGTGGTTTTACCGTCCATGGAAGGGATCATGAACCTGTGGGAGCGAGGCTTGCCCGCGAAGAGGCCGTCACATCCAACATAAATGTTGGCGGTACGATCGCTTTCGCGGGCAAGCCTCGCTCCTACAGGTAACGGTCGTGGCCCGCCAATCGGGCAATGACCTTCCCTGCCCCGAAGCCTATAATGCTGGCCTTTCGTTCCCTCCTTCGGCACTTCGGAGCCCGCATGACCCAGGATCAACTCAAACAGGCAGTGGCTCAGGCCGCCGTCGACTTCATCCTCCCGAAACTCGACGACAAGAGCATTGTCGGGGTCGGCACCGGCTCCACCGCCAACTGCTTCATCGACGCCCTGGCCAAGCACAAAGGCGCGTTTGACGGCGCGGTCGCCAGCTCCGAAGCCACCGCCGCTCGCCTCAAGGGCCACGGGATTCCGGTGTATGAGCTGAACACCGTCAGCGACCTGGAGTTTTATGTCGACGGCGCCGATGAAAGCGACGAGCACCTGAACTTGATCAAGGGCGGCGGCGCGGCCCTGACTCGCGAGAAAATTGTCGCGGCCGTGGCCAAGACCTTCATCTGCATCGCCGACGCCAGCAAACTGGTGCCGGTGCTCGGCGCGTTCCCGCTGCCGGTCGAAGTGATCCCGATGGCCCGCAGCCATGTGGCGCGCGAGCTGGTGAAGCTCGGCGGCGACCCGGTCTACCGTGAAGGCGTGTTGACCGACAACGGCAACATCATCCTCGACGTGTTCAACATGCAGATCACCAACCCGGTGGAGCTGGAGGCGCAGATCAACGCCATTGTGGGCGTGGTCACCAATGGTTTGTTCGCGGCGCGTCCGGCGGATTTGCTGCTGCTGGGCACTAGCGAAGGCGTGAAAACCCTCAAGGCCTGACCCCGCACTCCCAGTAGGAGCGAAGCTTGCTCGCGAAGAGGCCGTAACAATCGACAGAGATGTTGAATGTGACGGCCTCTTCGCGAGCAAGCTTCGCTCCTACAATTGGTTTGCGGTGTTTGTTAGTTCTGCGCTGGTTTTTTGAAGACGTAGAACAGGTTCGGCTCGCTCACCAGGTACATCGTGCCATCGTCATCCATGGCGATGCCTTCCGCTTGCGGCACGGTCTTCTGCAACCCCTGTCGCCCCTTGCTCAGCGACATGGTGCTCAGCGGTCGCCCGTCCACATCCAGCTCCAGAATCAGCCGCGACTCGTCGGACAGCGCCAGCAAATGGCCGCTGCGCTCGTCGTATTGCAGGCTCGACAGGTCTCGCACGAACATCCCGGCATCGCGCTTGGGGTTGTTGACCACATGCACCGCGTAGGATTTCTCCGGGTTGTAATGTGGGAAGCCCTGCACTTCGTAGATCAGCATCGGGTCGCGCTCCTTGGCGACGAACAGGCGCTTGCCCACCGAATCGTAAGCCAGGCCTTCGAAACCCTTGTTGCCGCTCATGTGCACGCCGAGGGTCATCTGCTCGGCGTCCGCCGCGTCGAGGAACGTCGTGCCCTTATCCAGATGAATCTTGATCAGCCGCTGCTGGCGTTCATCGGTGATCACGTATGTGTCGGCGCTGATGAACTCCACCGCCTCCGGATCACCGAAGCCGACCAGCGAAATGCGTCGGACGATCCGCCCGTCCAGCGACAGCTCGATCAGCTCGGCGTTTTTGTTGGTGACGGTAAACAGGCTTTTGCGCACCGGATCGAAGGTCAGCGCCGACACGTCGTCGTTCAGCCCGTCAATGACCCGGGCTTCGATCTCCACCCGGTATTGATCCAGGCCGATGGACTCGCTGCTTAAAGGTTGCCAGAGGGTGTGCAGGTTGAACCAGGCGCGCTCGAACAGACGCATGTATTGGCCAACCGCAATCAGCGCGACCAGTGCAATGACTGTCAGGATCAAAATAAGGGGTTTGGGACGGGCAAGTCGGCGCATTCAGGCGGGCTCGGAAACAGAAACAGGCGGATGAAATATCACGTCTGTATGAATTCAAGCTTAATGGCCAGTTGCCTTTGACCACAACGCCTGGATTCTGAGCGCCTATTTCTGCTTTTCGAAACGGTAGAACAGGTTCGGCTCACTCACCATGTACAGCGTGCCCGCCTCGTCCATGGTCACGCCTTCGGCGCGCGGAATGGTCTTCTTCAAGCCGTTGAAGCCGCCCAGCAAGGTCATGAAGCTGACCTGCTCGCCCTTCTCGTCCAGTTCCAGCAACAAGTGGGAATCGGCGGACAGCACCAGGGTGTGGCCTGTACGCGGGTCGATGGCCAGTCCCGACAGGTTGCGGATGTCGAGTTCGTCATTGGCGAGTTTCTGCTTGTCGCCCTTGAGGGTCTGGCTGCCGTCGCTTTTCCAGCTGAACAGCGCAGGCGGACGCTCCTCACCCAGGAGGATTTGCTGATTGCGCGGGTCATAGACGATGGCTTCGAAGGCCTTGTTCTGGTCTTTCGAAGGGCCGAGGTCGTATTTAGGGAAGTTGGCGATATTCAGTTCACGCGTGTCGGCATCGACCTTGACGATGGAGAGCATATGCTCACGCTCATCGACGATGGCCAGCAGACCATTGCCCATCATGGTCAGGCCTTCAGGGTTGCTCCAGCCCACCAGCGGCATCTTACGCAGGACATCGCCTTGCAAGGTCAGCTCAACGAGGAACGGGTTTTTGCCCATGACCGAAAACAGGGTTTTGGTGTGCGGGTTGTAAGCCAGGTCCGACGCTTCGTCCTTCTCCATGCCCGGCAGCAGCTTGGCGTCGATCACTGCGCGGTAATCCGGTAGCCAGATACTTTCCTGACGCTCGGCCGGGCTTTCAAAACGCTCATGCAGCCAGAGCACACCGCGATCGTCCCAATGCATCGCAAAGGCGAGGCCATAAACGGCGACGGCCACCAGCAAAAGCCAGGAATACCAACGCATGACAAAGCGCGAGCGGCGGGCAGTTTTGACAGTGGGCAGCGGTCGGGTGGCCATTCAGGATGCGTTCCAGAAATTCAGGCTACGGGTAATAGCACAATTGGGACCGGCTCAGACGCCGGAATCCGCGGAATTATCCAGACAAGATGTGAAAAAAACGGGAAATGGCGGGATTGCCCTTCTGCGGGCCACCACAAACCGATGTCGGAGCGAGCCTGCTCGCGATGAGGGCGTGTCAGTCAACAGAGATGTCGAATGACAGGCCGGTATCGCGAGCAGGCTCACGCCTACAGGGTTTTGCGGTGTTTGGGTTAACGGACGCTGCTGGTGAAACTGCTCGCGCCGGACAGTTCGATCACCAGTTCATCACCGACATTCAGCGGGCCAACGCCCACGGGCGTGCCGGTCAGGATCACGTCCCCGGCCTGTAGCGAGAAGCAACCGGCCATGTGCTGGATCATCGGCACGATCGGGTTGAGCATGGCGCTGCTGTTGCCATCCTGGCGCACTTCGCCATTGATGGTCAGGCGAATGCCGATGTCAGTCAGGTCGGCAAAGGTGCTGCCGGACACGAACGGCGCAATCACCGCCGCGCCGTCGAAGGACTTGGCGATTTCCCACGGCAGGCCCTTGGATTTCAGCTCGGCCTGCTTGTCGCGCAACGTCAGGTCCAGGGCCGGGGCGAAACCGGAAATCGCATCCAGCACCTCTTCACGGCTTGGCTTGGTCGACAACGGCTTGCCGATCAACACCGCGATTTCCGCTTCGTAATGCACCGAACCGCGCTCGGTCGGAATGCTGAAACCGCCTTCCAGCGGCACCACGCAACTGCCTGGCTTGATGAACAGCAGCGGCTCGGTAGGCACCGGATTGTCCAGTTCCTTGGCGTGTTCGGCGTAGTTGCGGCCAATGCACACCACTTTCCCCAGCGGGAAGTGAATACGCGTACCGTCGACATACTGGTGCTGATAGCTCATTACCGACTCCTGTTCCGTTGATTCAAACAGCGAAGATCTTGCCCGGGTTCATGATGCCGTTCGGGTCGAACACCGCCTTGACGGCTTTCATGTATTCGATCTCGACCGGCGAGCGGCTGTAGGTCAAGTAATCACGCTTGGTCATGCCCACGCCGTGTTCGGCGGAAATCGAGCCGTTGTACTTCTCGACCGTTTCGAACACCCACTTGTTGACGGTGGCGCACTTGGCGAAGAACTCGTCCTTGCTCAGGTTTTCCGGCTTGAGAATGTTCAAGTGCAGGTTGCCGTCGCCGATGTGGCCGAACCAGACGATTTCGAAATCCGGGTAGTGTTCGCCGACAATCGCGTCGATTTCCTTCAGGAATGCCGGGACTTTCGACACGGTGACCGAAATGTCGTTCTTGTATGGCGTCCAGTGGGAAATGGTTTCGGAAATGTATTCGCGTAGTTTCCACAGGTTCTGCAGCTGGGTTTCGCTCTGGCTCATGACGCCGTCCAGCACCCAGCCCTGCTCGACGCAGTGCTCAAAGGTTTCCAGGGCGTGGTTGGCCACTTCTTCGGTGGTCGCTTCGAATTCCAGCAGCGCGTAGAACGGGCAATCGGTTTCAAACGCCGCCGGCACGTCGCCGCGGGCCATGACCTTGGCCAGGGCCTTGTCGGAGAAGAACTCGAAGGCGGTCAGGTCGAGTTTGCTCTGGAACGCGTGCAGCACCGGCATGATCGAGTCGAAATCGGCGGTGCCGAGGACCATCGCGGTGAGATTTTTCGGCGCACGGTCCAGGCGCATGGTCGCTTCGACGACAAACCCGAGGGTGCCTTCGGCGCCGATGAACAGCTGACGCAGGTCGTAGCCGGTGGCGTTCTTGATCAGGTCGCGGTTCAGTTCCAGCAGATCGCCCTTGCCGGTGACGACTTTCATGCCGGCTACCCAGTTGCGGGTCATGCCGTAGCGAATCACCTTGATTCCGCCGGCATTGGTGCCGATATTGCCGCCAATCTGGCTCGAACCCGCCGACGCAAAATCCACCGGGTAATACAGGCCTTTTTCTTCAGCCACGTTCTGCAGATGCTCGGTGACCACGCCTGGCTGGCACACCGCCGTGCGGTCGGTCAGGTTCACGTCGAGAATCTGGTTCATGTAGTCGAACGACACGACCACTTCACCATTGGCCGCCACCGCAGCGGCGGAAAGACCGGTACGACCGCCGGACGGCACCAGCGCCACCTTGTGCGTGTTGGCCCAACGGACAATGGCCTGGACCTGCTCGATGGTCTTGGGGAACACGATGGCGGTCGGGGCCGGGGCGAAATGCTTGGTCCAATCCTTGCCATAAGTATTCAGGGAGTCGGCGTCGGTCAACACCTTGCCAGGCTCAACCAGGGTCTTCAGCTCATCAATCAGGGCAGGATTGGTCATCGACAGAACTCTCGAACAATTCATGGTCATCCTGAGAACGCTTCACGTCGCAGGAATGAGTGTTTAGCGGGGTGCGTATGCTAGCATACCGACCCCGCAGGGTAGTGCCCAACGGCTATTCTGCGGTGACGGCATTCTTGCCGTCCGGGTCAGCGTTATGTGCCCTGTTTTATACGTACGATCCTCTTTTGGCGAGTGGCTGTTGTCGTCAGGCAAGGCGCCGCGACGAGTCATAGCCCGCTATGGCGAGGAGCGGCAACGCAGCATGACGGCAACAGACGCCGTCAAAAAGGATCAGTACGTATAAGACAGGGCACCCTGACTATTTCCTGCCATTTTTCTCCGGGATACAGGTTTACGCAGATGAGCAAGACTTCTCTCGATAAGAGCAAGATCAAGTTCCTTCTTCTCGAAGGCGTCCACCAATCGGCTGTCGACGTCCTCAAGTCGGCGGGCTACACCAGCATCGAGTACCTCACTGGTTCTCTGCCGGAAGCCCAGCTGAAGGAAAAGATCGCTGATGCGCACTTCATCGGCATTCGCTCTCGCACCCAACTGACCGAAGAGATCTTCGATCACGCGAAGAAGCTCGTGGCTGTAGGGTGTTTCTGCATCGGCACCAACCAGGTCGACCTGAACGCGGCGCGCGAACGCGGCATCGCGGTGTTCAACGCCCCGTACTCCAACACTCGCTCCGTTGCCGAGCTGGTGCTGGCCGAAGCGATCCTGTTGCTGCGCGGCATTCCTGAGAAAAACGCATCCTGCCACCGTGGCGGCTGGATCAAGAGCGCGGCCAACTCCTTCGAGATCCGCGGCAAGAAGCTGGGCATCGTCGGCTACGGCTCGATCGGCACTCAACTGTCGGTCCTGGCGGAAGGCCTGGGCATGCAGGTGTACTTCTACGACACCGTGACCAAGCTGCCATTGGGCAATGCAACCCAGGTCGGTAACCTGACCGAGCTGCTGGGCATGTCCGACATCGTTACCCTGCACGTTCCGGAAACCGCGGCGACCCAGTGGATGATCGGCGAGAAGGAAATCCGCGCCATCAAGAAGGGCGGAATTCTGATCAACGCCGCACGCGGCACCGTGGTCGAACTGGACGCCCTGGCGGACGCGATCAAGGACAAGCACCTGATCGGCGCGGCCATCGACGTGTTCCCGGTGGAGCCACGCTCCAACGACGAAGAGTTCGAAAGCCCGCTGCGTGGCCTGGACAACGTGATCCTGACCCCGCACATCGGTGGTTCCACCGCCGAGGCGCAGGCCAACATCGGTCTGGAAGTGGCAGAAAAACTGGTCAAGTACAGCGACAACGGCACCTCGGTGTCGTCCGTGAACTTCCCGGAAGTGGCCCTGCCGGCTCACCCTGGCAAGCACCGCCTGCTGCACATCCACCAGAACATTCCGGGTGTGATGAGCGAGATCAACAAGGTCTTCGCCGAAAACGGCATCAACATCTCCGGTCAGTTCCTGCAGACCAACGAGAAAGTCGGCTACGTGGTCATCGACGTAGACGCCGATTACTCGGAAATCGCCCAGGAGAAACTGCAGCACATCAACGGCACTATTCGTTGCCGCGTGTTGTTCTGACAGTGACTTGAGCGACAAAAAAAGGAGCCCTTCGGGGCTCCTTTTTCATGCGCTACCGTGTCATTTGACGTTGACGGTGATCTTCTTCGACACGATGGGCGGATCGAACGGCATGTGTCCGCTGTCGCCCAGCTCAAGCTGCAAGGTGTGTTTGCCCGGGGCCAGTTTGATTTCGGCCTGGGTCTGCGCCTTGCCGAAGTGCATGTGGTTAGCATCCAGCGGAATCGGTGCGCCGGCGGCCGGCAGTTTGTCGACATCGATCAGCAAGTGGTGGTGACCGGTGTTCTTGGTGACATCCCCGGCCGGTGCCAGGGCGATGTCCTTGACGCCGAATTTGACGGTGAAGGTTTCCGGGACAGTGGCGCCGTCTGCGGGAGATACGATAAACACTTCTGCACCCTTGGGCGCCGGAGTCGCAGCCGTTGCCAGCATCGAAGCACTCAGCAGCAGCCCAGCCAATGCTGCTCGTGACATAAACGTTTTCATTCTCTTCTCCAGTTTTTCCGTAAAATCCGCGTGGCCGAGACAACTTCACGGCCATTTGTTGTCGAAGGACCTCGACAACCATAGCAAAGCGAGCCTGAATCAGAGCATCGCGATAAATGTATTCAAAGGAGTGACCATGCGCTTTTTGCCTGGCCTGATCTGCCTGCTACCCCTTTTGAGCCCTTTGGCCCATGCCGAACTGATTGACGATGTAAACGATCGGGGCGAACTGCGTATTGCCCTTGAGGCTAATACACCCCCCTTCAATTTCAAGGACGAGGGCAAACTCACCGGCTTCGAAGTGGAATTGGGCCAACAGCTGGCCAAAGAACTGGACGTGCGGGCCGACTTCGTCGTGACCGATTCCAGCGACCTGTTGTCCGGCGTTGAAACCGGCAAGTACGACATCGCCATCAACCACATAGCAATGACCCCGGATCTCAAGGATCGTTTCGACTTCACCGAGCCTTACATTCAAACCAATGCGCAATTGATCGCGCAGAAAGAAGAGCCGCGTTCGATCCTGTTGGTGCAGTCGCTGACGGAAGAAAAGCCGAAAACCGCCCCGGCTGTGGATTTGGCGATTCCGTTTCAGAAGGGTAACCCCGCGTTTCACGCCAGCCTGGAAGCTGCGTTGAAGCGGATCAAGGCGGATGGTCGACTGGGGGCGCTGGAGCAGAAGTGGTTTGGGGCGGATGCGAGTGTGGCGCCCAAACCCTGATCCCGGACTGACGACCAACCCTGTAGGAGTGAGCCTGCAGGGTGTGAAGGTGGTTAGTCTTGCGCGGTCAATGCAGCGGACGCTTCGGCCAGCTCCAACTCACTGAAGACTTGCACACCATGGCGTTTGAGCAACGCCGCCGTCACCCCCTCGCCGCTGACCTTCACACCGCTGAAGCTCCCGTCATACGTCAGCAAATTCCCGCACGACGGGCTGTTGGCCTTGAGCACGGCGATGCGGATGCCGTGCTTTCGCACCAACTCCAGCGCCTGATAAGCCCCCGAGAGAAACTCGGCGCTGACGTCCTCACCCTCGGTAGTGATGACGGAGGCGTGGCCATCCAGCACTTCACCGCCCTGCCCGCCCGGAATTTCCGCTGCGGCCCTGGGTGTTGGCAAACCACCGGCAACCTCCGGGCACAACGGCACCACGCGACCTTCATCGAGCCACTGTTGAAGCTGATCGAACGGCCCGCTCGCCCCGCCGTCGTAACGCACGCGATGGCCCAGCAGGCAGCGGCTTACCAGAATCTTCTGCATGATCAGAACGGCTCGTTACCGCGGCGCCGGAACCAGCCCGTCAATGACAGGCGATCCCGGGTCGCGGGCAGGACTTCGTGAGGCACCTCGCCTGACAGAAACACCACCAGGCATCCGCCAGTGGGCACCACGTCGTGTTCGACGCCGTCCCCCAAATACATGCGCAACTGGCCTCCGTGCTCGGGCAGCCAGCCGTCATTGAGGTAGATCACCGCCGAAACCATGCGCCGGTCGTCATCCCGAAAACGATCGACATGCTTGAGGTAAAACGCACCGGGCGGGTACAGGGCGAAATGGCTTTCGAAATCTTCCAGGCCCAGGTACAACCCGCGATTCATCGCCTCGCGCAGGCTGTCCATCAAGCTCAGGTAACTGTCGCACGCCAACGCCTGGCCGGGCTCGATCCACTGGATGTGGTCGCCGCGGATCCCCTCGCGAATCTCCGACGTCGGCCCTCGCCCCACGGCCGCCGGGGCCAGTTCGCCCTCAGCTGCACGTTTACGGCACTCAGCCGCCAGTTCCCGGGTCAGACCCAGAGGCAGGAAAATATTCTGCTGCGACCAGCCGCGCTCGGCCAGGTCGTCGACGATACGTAACAGCAGCGGGTGATCAGAGGATATTTGCATGGCGCGCATAGTATTCCTGTGCCTGCAAATCCGACAGAGCCGCGCGGCGGAGGATTTGTCGGATTACTGATACGAATTCTCGACAAGTACGAAAGCCGCACGGAGAATAGTCGCCTGCTGACAGGAGTCCCTATGCGCCGTTTGTTTTTTTCATTGCTGATGCTCTGTGTGTTGCCCGCTTGGGCAGACGGCCACGACCAGTTGTACAAGGTCGCCGGTTGGCCAGATCAGCGCGCGCATTTTAACGACGCCCTCTCTGCCGCTCAGCAGCGCTACCAGAACAGCCTGCCACCGGCGGTGTTTCAAGCCTTGGTGAACAACAGCAATCAACGTTTCGCCTCCCAGGCCGTGGACCAGCGCGCCGAAGCTCAATTGCGCAAAAGCCTCGCCGATCCGCAACCTGCGCTGACCTTCTTTCAATCCCCGCTGGGCAAGAAAATCGTCGCCGCCGAATTGCTGGCGACCCGTCGCGATCAACTGGCGAAAAACGCCAAGGGTTTGCCGAAGATTCAGGCCAGTGACAGCCGTCTGCTGATCATCGGCCACCTGGCCCAGGCCCTGCCCGCTCGCGAGGCTGGTGCGGAAGTCAGCCTGGCGATCGCCGGTGTCGCGGCTGACAGCCTGAGTTCGATGATCCCGGGGTTGCTCGGTGGCGGTCAGGCGCAAGGGGTGTTGAACGGACAGCGCCAGCGTTTGATGGAACAGATTGGTGCTGATCTGAACAACACGCTGTTGTATGTGTATCGCGATCTGTCGGATGAAGAACTGGAAGAGTTCGCCACGTTTGCCGAGTCCACCGAGGGCAAGGCGTATTACCAGGCAGCGCTGGCAGCCATTCGGGCGGGGTTGGCGGTGGGGCAGGATCCGGCGAATCTCAGTCAGTAATCTTTAGCGCCTGATACACCGACTTGCCCGCGATGAGGCCCTCACTTGCGCTAAAGATTCCGACCCTTGATCCGCTTGGTCAAAAACCCGAAATACTCCCGCCGCAACCCAACCGTCTCATTCGCCAGATGATGCCGCGCCTCCGGCAGCATCAATACCTGCGGCCGATCAAACTTGGCCTTCAACACCTCAAGGTTATGCTCCCAATCCACCGTCATGTCCGACTGCCCCTGCACAATCAGCGGTCGCCGTGGACTGTTCGGTGCCGCCTCGATTCGCTTGATCCACCGCGCCAACGCACCGACCCACGCCGTTGGCAGTCGCAGCGCTTGCAACGGATCGGCTTGCAGGAACGACAGGAACTCAGGGTCGTTGGAATTCTCGCTGAAGCGCCGGGCAATGCCGTTCACGAAAGGCTTGAGCAGGTAATAACTGAGCTGCGACCAGCCCCAGGCGCGCGGCCGAACCAGCGGTGACAGCAGAATCACCTGACCCTGGGCCGGACTGTCTGCACCGTGGTTAAGTACATGATCGATCACGATCGCCCCGCCAGTACTTTGCCCGCACAGGTGCCACGGCTGTGGGAGGTCGAGCGACTGCGCCTCGGCAAGCAACCCTTCCAGGGTGTGCTGATACTCGGCGAAATCCTTGATGCTCGCCCGCTCGCCACTGGACAGGCCATGCCCCGGCAAGTCGCAGGCAATCACTGCGAAGCCCTGATCCAGCGCCCACTCGATCACATGCCGGTAGAGCCCGGTGTGGTCGTAGAAGCCATGGAACATAAACAGCGTCGCCTTCGCCTGGTCAGGCCACCAGACCTGGCTGACCACTTCGTAGCCATCGACCTCGAAACGCCCCAACCCGCGGCTCAAAATTCGCCCCGGAAAATCCAGCCCGTAAAACCGCTGATAGGCCAGCGCCTCCACCGAAAGCGGCTGCCATTCGGCCAATGGCCGCAGGCTGGCGCGCAAATGATCGGGGTCGAAAGTGGCAGACATGAGCTATTTCCAGAGCGTTAAACAGACTTTATGGGCCTGCGATATTCATCTGTCGCGGCAAGCATGGCAAGCTAGCCGACCTTCGAGGATTGAAACCCATGCGCCCGGCCTACCGCACCACACTGCTTGCCAGCCTGCTCGCCCTCGTGTGTGCCGGCGTCTTGTGGGCGGCCTATGACTGGTTTCAGGGGCGCTACCTGCGCGCCTTCAGTTCACACACCGCGTTATTTTCCGGTGATCCGCTGCGCCTGCCCGCCGACCTCGCCGGCCCCGGCGCCATACGCCTGGTGCACTTCTGGGACCCGGCCTGCCCGTGCAATGTCGGCAACCAGCAACACCTGACTGAACTGGTCGATCAATACGTACCGCAGGGCGTGGAGTTTTACGCGGTCCAAAAACCCGGCAGCCACGGTCAGTTGCCCAGCACCTTGAGCCGCCTGAAAACCATCACCGTTCTCCCGGGTTCCGAACAGATCCCCGCCAGCCCGGCGGTGGCGATCTGGGACCGCAGCGGCAAACTGGCCTACTTCGGCCCGTACAGCGAAGGCCTGACCTGCAATTCGAACAACAGCTTTATCGAGCCCATCCTGCAAGCACTCAGCGAAGGTCGTGCGGTGGGCGCCACCCATACGCTGGCGGTCGGTTGCTACTGCCCTTGGCCGGAGGAAGCGAAGTAAGGCAATCCTGACTTTTCCAGGACCGTGATGCCCGGCACAGAAGGTCTGTGCTACATGTTTGCAGCCCGCACGGGCGGCAATCCCGAAGAACAAGGAGTCACCATGAAACGCGTCCTGACCGTACTTGTATTGCTGATCGTCACGCTCGTCATCGGGGTCGGCGGGTACGTGTACATCAAGCAGCCGACGCGCCAGGGCCAGGTGGAGTTGCAGCATCTTCAGGGCTCGGTGACCGTGCGTTACGACGAGCGCGGCGTGCCGCATATCCGCGCCGAAAACGAAACCGACCTCTACCGCACCCTCGGCTACGTGCAGGCTCAGGATCGGTTGTTCCAGATGGAAGCCATGCGCCGCCTCGCCCGGGGTGAGCTGGCCGAAATCCTCGGACCGAAACTGATCGACACCGACAAACTGTTCCGCAGCTTGCGTATCCGGGAGCGCGCCGAGAGTTATGTGGCCGCACTGGATCGTCAGTCACCGGCATGGAAGGCGCTGGAAGCCTATCTGGATGGCATCAACCAGTATCAGGACACTCACGCGGCGCCCATGGAGTTCGACGTGCTGGGCATCCACAAGCGCCCGTTCACCGCCGAAGACAGCATCAGCGTCGCCGGTTACATGGCGTACAGTTTTGCCGCCGCGTTTCGCACCGAGCCTTTACTGACGTTTGTGCGCGACCAACTGGGCGTCGAGTACCTGAGTGTTTTCGAACTCGACTGGCAGCCCAAAGGCGTATTGGCCAAGACGCGCACACCCGGCCCCGCCCTCGCTGCCGGTGACTGGAAAGACCTGAACGCCCTCGCCCGCCTGAGCGAACAGGCCTTGGCCGACAACGGCCTGCCGCAGTTCGAAGGCAGCAACGCCTGGGTGATTGCCGGCAACCGCAGCAAAAGCGGCAAGCCGCTGCTGGCCGGTGACCCGCACATTCGCTTCTCGGTGCCGTCGGTATGGTACGAGGCGCAATTGTCGGCGCCGGGCTTCGAGCTCTACGGTCATCATCAGGCGCTGGTGCCGTTTGCCTTTCTCGGCCACAACCTGGACTTCGGCTGGAGCCTGACGATGTTCCAGAACGACGACCTCGACCTGATCGCCGAGAAAATCAACCCGGACAACCCGAACCAGGTCTGGTATCGCGGCAAATGGGTCGACATGGTCAACACCGAGCAACAGATCGCGGTGAAAGGCCAGGCGCCGGTCACCCTGAGGCTGCGCCAGTCGCCCCACGGCCCGATCATCAACGATGTGCTGGGCAGCGCCGCCGGCAAGACACCGGTGTCCATGTGGTGGGCGTTCCTTGAAACGCCGAACCCGATCCTCGAAGGTTTCTACCAGCTCAACCGCGCCGACACCCTGGCCAAGGCCCGCGCCGCAGCGGCCAAGGTTCAGGCACCGGGATTGAACATTGTCTACGCCAACGCCAAGGGCGACATCGGTTGGTGGGCCTCGGCGCTGCTGCCCAAGCGTGCGGCCGGGGTGAAGCCCGGTTTTATCCTCGACGGCAGCACCAATCAGGCGGACAAGGAGGGTTTCTACCCGTTCAGCGCCAACCCGCAGGAAGAAAATCCGGCGCGCGGCTACATCGTCTCGGCCAACTTTCAGCCCGTTTCGCCGACTGGCATAGAGATTCCCGGTTACTACAACCTCGCCGATCGCGGCCAGCAACTCAATCATCAGCTCAGAGACAAGAGCGTGAAATGGGACAACGAGGCCAACCAGAAGCTGCAACTGGGCACCACCACCGCCTACGGCCCGCGTCTGTTGGCGCCGCTGTTGCCGGTACTGCGTGAAGGGGTGAGCGATCCCGCCGAACTGAAACTGGTCGAGCAACTGGCGCAATGGAAAGGCGATTACCCGCTGGATTCCACCAGCGCCACGCTGTTCAACCAGTTCCTGTTCAACCTGGCCGACGCGACGATGCACGATGAGCTGGGGAATGATTTTTTCGAGACCCTGCTCTCGACTCGCGTGATCGACGCTGCGCTACCCCGCCTGGCCGCGACGGCCGATTCGCCGTGGTGGGACAACCGCAACACCCTCGGCAAGGAAACCCGCGCCGATACAGTGAAAGTGGCCTGGCAAGCGAGCATCGCCCACCTAAAGACCACCCTTGGCCCTGACGTCGCGCACTGGCAGTGGGGCAAGGCGCACACCCTGACCCACGATCACCCCTTGGGCGTGCAGAAGCCGCTGGACCGAATCTTCAACGTCGGCCCGTTCGCGGCGCCCGGCACCCATGAAGTGCCGAACAACCTCTCGGCCAAGATCGGCCCGGCGCCGTGGCCGGTGACGTATGGCCCATCGACGCGGCGCCTGGTGGACTTTGCCGACCCGTCCCACAGCCTGACCATCAACCCGGTCGGCCAGAGCGGCGTGCCGTTCGACAGCCATTACGAAGACCAGGCCGAGGCGTATGTCGAAGGGATTTACTACGAGGCGCACTTCAATAACGAAGAAGTCACGGCCAATACGCGCAGTACGTTGAAGCTGTTGCCGGCGCGAAGTGCTCAATAGTTTTGTATTGGCTGGACTGGCCTCATCGCCAGCAGGCTGGCTCCCACAGTGATCCTGTGCACGCGGATCCATTGTGGGAGCCAGCCTGCTGGCGATGAGGCCCGCAAGAACAACGCCTGTTCATGGCTCAAACCATTGCCGCAAAATTCAACCTGAACTGCTGCGGCGTCACTCCCAATCGGCGACTGAACACCGTGCGCATGTGCTGGGCATCGCGAAACCCGCATTGATACGCCACCGTTTTGAGCGGTGAATGGGTGCTTTCAAGCAGCACCCGCGCCGCGTCCACCCTCGCCCGCTCGACGAATTCCGCCGGGGTGATTTTCGCCTCCTTGGCGAACACCCGGGAAAAGTTGCGGGCGCTCATGTTGGCCGCGTTCGCCAGATCGGCAATGGTCAGGTCGCCGGTCAGGTTGGCCAGGACGTAGAGTTGCACCAGTGCCACCGCCGACGTCGGTTCGGCGTGGGGCGTGAGGAACGGGCTGAACTGCGATTGCCCGCCCGAGCGTTGGGTGAACACCACCAGCCGCTTGGCCACGCTCAATGCCACTTCCGGTCCGTGGTCCCGAGCCAAGAGGTACAACGACAAATCAATCCCCGCCGTGACGCCGGCCGAGGTGAAGAGCTCACCGTCCTGAACGTAGAGGCGATCGGCATCGACCTGAGTCGATGGGCACGCTGTCGCCAACGCCGCGGCATCATCCCAATGGGTGGTGACGGTCCGTCCTTCGAGCAATCCGGCCCGGGCCAGCATGAACGCGCCGTTGCAGATCGAACCAAATCGTTGCGCCCGCGCACAGGCATCGCGCAACCAGCCATCGAAGGCCGGGCCAAAATCCAGGAACGGCAATTGCGGCCCGCCGGCCACCAGCAGCAAGTCATAAGCCTCCAGCGCTTCGCTGAAATGCCGATGGGCATTGAGCGACAAACCGTTGGAGCACGCCATCATCCCGTGCTCGACGCCGATAACCTCTAGCCGGTAATGGTCATGCGGTTCGAGGAAGCGATTGGCTTCGCAAAACACATCCATGGGACCGGTGACGTCCAACGACTGGACGCCAGCGAACACTACGATGGCAACGGTTTTACTCATGGTTGGACTGCCTCTACGGGTCACACTTACCTGTGGCGAGGGAGCTTACTCGCGCTGGAGTGCGCAGCACTCCCATTCCTGTCACTACTGTTTGCCTGGTGTAATTGAGTTGCAGGTTTTGGAGCCGCTTCGCAGCCCAGCGGGAGCAAGCTCCCTCGCCACAAAAGCGTATTCGCCGGTACCAAACTTAGCCAACCCGGGCGCAACAAGCGAGGTTGGCGCGATTTGCATGCTCATTGGCCGGGATCGCAGCCATGGATCGATTGTCCGGTTTTGGAGGCCGGAACAGACTTGTTCCATCAGCGCCGCCACGGCGTTCCCCACGAGGAAAGCACCATGAGCAGCATCATTGCCGGTATCAAAATCCCCGACAGCGCGTTGGCCAAGGCCACCACCGAATACATTCGCGACGCCGAGTCCGATTTGCTTTACCACCATTCGCGCCGGGTGTTTCTGTTCGGCGCCTTGAGCGGTGAGCGCAAGCAGTTGGCCTACGATCCAGAGATGCTCTACGTCGGCGCCATGTTCCATGACCTGGGCCTGGTGGAAGGTCATCGCACGGACAACGAGCGCTTCGAAGTCGATAGCGCCAACGCCGCCAAAGCGTTCCTCAAGCCGTATGGGTTGTCGGATGGCGATATCGAGCAGGTGTGGCTTTCGATTGCCCTGCACACCACGCCGGGCGTACCGCAACACTTGCGGCCTAACGTGGCATTGGTCACGGCCGGTGTGGAAATGGATGTGCTGGGTATCGATTACGCCGCGTTTCCCACCGTGCAGCGTGAGGAAGTGGTGCATGCGCACCCACGGGGCGAGGGGTTCAAGGAATGCATCCTGTGCGCGTTCGCCAATGGCTTCAAACACAAGCCGGACACTACGTTCGGCACGGTGAACGCAGATGTGCTGGTGGACAGCGAGCCGGGGTTCAAGCCGATGAACTTCGTCGAGATCATCCGCAAGTCTCCCTGGATGTCCTAAAACAACTGTGGGAGATTCTATGGTTGAGGGGAAACCCTCAACTGACCTTTGACTGATATTCGCTTTGCCCTTTCAGCAAGGCGAATGCCACCCGCGCAAGCTTGCGAGCCAGCATCACCAGCGCCTCAGTAGTGCTGAAGCCCCGGGCTCTTTGGGCTTCGTAAAACCCTTTCCAGGCTTTCGTACGGCTAGCCGACATCGCTGCATTGTGCAGAAGCCGGCGGGCCTCGGGGTCACCGCGCTTGGTCAAACTGCGGCGACCGTCCTTCTGTCCTGATTTAGACACCCGTAAATCCATGCCCAGGAAGGCGATAAACGCATCCGCGTTTCTAAAATCCCCGCGCTGAAATGCAGTTATCAAGCGAGCCCCAGTCAAAAATCCAATGCCTTCAACTTTCAGGCAACGTTTCAGTTGACCGAGTAAACCGGCTTCTTTGAGCTGATCGTTGATCGTCTTTTCGATCAGCGTTTCAAGCTGCTGCATGGACTTCACTTGTTCTGCAAAAGCCGCTTTCAGCAGCGGCTCATTCGACCAACTCTGCACCAGGCCAACCCTAGCCTGGACCAAGGCAGCCCGGCGGCGGAAGAGGCTCAGGAGCTGGCGGTACAGCGGTGATGGAGGGGTCCAGGGGCGCAACTCCTCGGCTTCGTTCTTCAGGTAACGGGCCAGCAACTTGGCGTCCAGCGCGTCGGTTTTGGCGCGGATCTTCACGCCTTCGCGATAATGTTTGAGTTCATAGCCTCCCACCATGTAAATCGCACATCCGGCCTCATAGGCCAGATCAGCAAAGTCCAGGTGATAGATGTTGGTCGCCTCAATGGCAATAGCCACCGTCCCCGGCAACGTATTCAGCCACTGCTTGATGGATGTTTTAGTGTTGGGAATCTCTTTAAGCAAATCGTTATCAGCCTGATAAATCACCAGTTCATTCTTGGCGACATCCACGCCCACGATCGGTTTTGATAGAGAGACCGGCATTGCCATAGGATTTCCTCCGAGATAAGGTTTGAGCACTTGAAGGGCTCACCCAGAGGCGCAGGCTTGTTCCTATCGTCGGTCTAGCCAGATGCATTCTTTATCGGCGCTTGGGTGAAAGGAGGAGGGGCGAAATCTCCCACAGTCTGTACTGCGTCAACAGTCAGAATCGAGCCTTGTCCCTCCTCCTCCCTTCAAGTCCTACCATACAAGCGAGCCTGCTCGCGAATGCGGTGTGTCAGTCGACATCTCTATCAACTGACACGACCTCATCGCGAGCAGGCTCGCTCCCACACTGGATCGGGGTTGGCCACATAATCGTGGCCAACCATCAAGCCGCTTCCGGCGCCTGCTGGGCGCGACGCACGTCCGGTTGTTTCCAGGAGTCGGCCGCGCTTTCTTCGATCGCCTGCTGGATCGCACGCTTGCGCGCTTCTTCGGCACGGCGGCTGAAGAACCAGACCAGGAAGGTCATCAGCGAAACCGCCAGCAGAATCAGGCTGGCCACGGCGTTGATCTCGGGTTTAACCCCAAGGCGCACCGCCGAGAACACTTCCATCGGCAGGGTCGTGGAGCCCGGGCCCGACACGAAGCTCGCCAACACCAGGTCATCCAGGGACAGGGCGAACGACATCATGCCGCCGGCACCCAGGGATGGCGCGATCATCGGGATGGTGATCAAGAAGAACACCTTCCATGGCCGCGCACCGAGGTCCATGGCTGCCTCTTCGATGGACAGGTCCAGCTCACGCAAGCGCGCCGACACCACCACCGCCACATACGCCGCACAGAACGTGGTGTGAGCGATCCAGATGGTGACAATGCCGCGTTCCTGTGGCCAACCGATCATCTGCGCCATGGCCACGAACAGCAGCAACAGCGACAGACCGGTGATCACTTCGGGCATCACCAGCGGCGCGGTGACCAGGCCGCCGAACAGCGTGCGACCCTTGAAGTGGGTGATACGGGTCAGCACAAATGCCGCCAACGTACCCAGTGCCACCGCCGCCACCGCCGTGTAGCAGGCGATTTCCAGCGAGCGCACCACCGAGCCCATCAATTGAGTGTTGTCCATCAAACCGACGTACCACTTGATCGACCAGCCGCCCCACACCGTCACCAGTTTCGAGGCGTTGAACGAGTAGATCACCAGGATCAGCATCGGCGCGTAGATGAACAGCAAGCCCGCGATCAGCATGAAACTCGAGAAACGGAAGCGCTTCATTCTTTACCCTCCATTTCCTTGGCCTGACTGCGGTTGAACAGAATAATCGGCACAATCAGGATCGCCAGCATCACCACCGCCAGGGCAGACGCCACCGGCCAGTCGCGGTTGTTGAAGAATTCTTGCCAGAGCACTTTACCGATCATCAGAGTTTCCGGACCGCCGAGCAGTTCCGGGATCACAAACTCGCCCACCACCGGAATGAACACCAACATGCAGCCGGCGACGATGCCGTTCTTCGACAGCGGAATAGTGATCTTCCAGAAGCTGTTGAACGTGCTCGAACCCAGGTCCGACGCGGCTTCCAGCAGACTGTTGTCGTGCTTCACCAGGTTGGCGTAAAGCGGCAGGATCATGAACGGCAGGTACGAATAGACAATGCCGATGTACACGGCGAGGTTGGTGTTGAGGATCTGCAGCGGTTCGTTGATCCAGCCCATGGTCATCAGGAAACCGTTGAGCAGGCCGTTGTTGCTGAGGATGCCCATCCACGCATACACGCGGATCAGGATCGCCGTCCAGGTCGGCATCATGATCAGCAGCACCAGCACCGTTTGCAGCTCTTTACGGGCACTGGCGATGGCATAGGCCATCGGGTAGCCAATCAGCAGGCAGAGGACGGTGCTGATCAGCGCCATCTTCAGCGAGCCAAGGTAAGCAGCGATGTACAACTCGTCGCCGGCCAGCATCGCGTAGTTGCTCAGGTTAAGCAGCAACTGCACCTTCTGGTCGATGTAGCTGTAGATCTCGGTGTACGGAGGAATGGCTACGTCGGCTTCAGCGAAGCTGATCTTCAGGACGATCAAGAACGGCAGCATGAAGAACAGGAACAGCCAGATGAACGGAACCCCGATGACCAGCTGGCGGCCACCGGGAATTATTCGATTGAGGCGGCGTTTGAATTTGCGCATGTTCATGAGCGAAGTACCACGCCGCTGTCGTCTTCCCAGTACACGTAAACCTGGTCACCCCAGGTTGGGCGCTGGCCACGGCGCTCGGCGTTGGCGACGAACGACTGGACGATCTTGCCACTCGGCAGCTCGACGTAGAACACCGAGTGACCGCCGAGGTAGGCGATGTCGTGCACCTTGCCGCTGGACCAGTTGTATTCGCAGGTCGGCATGGTCGGGGTCACCAGCAGTTTTTCCGGACGGATCGCGTAGGTCACGGATTTGTCCTGCACCGAGGTGCTGATGCCGTGGCCCACGTAGATCTTCCGGTCGAGGTCCTTGCAGGTGATGATCGCATGACCCTCGGCGTCATCGATCACTTCGCCGTCGAAGATGTTGACGTTGCCGATGAACTCGCAGACCAGGCGGCTGGTCGGGGTTTCGTAGA
Organism: Pseudomonas sp. SG20052; assembly: GCF_031766055.1. Classification (NCBI taxonomy): domain Bacteria; kingdom Pseudomonadati; phylum Pseudomonadota; class Gammaproteobacteria; order Pseudomonadales; family Pseudomonadaceae; genus Pseudomonas; species Pseudomonas sp. SG20052. The sequence continues at coordinate 6,466,707 of NZ_CP134498.1, forward strand.
TGTCGATCGGGCTGCCGATCTGAGCGATCCAGCCCAGGTGCATGATCGCAATGCGCTCGGCCATGGTCATGGCCTCTTCCTGATCGTGGGTCACCATGACGCAGGTCACACCGACGCGCTCGATGATCTCGACCAGTTCCAGCTGCATCTGCGAACGTAGCTTCTTGTCCAGCGCACCCATCGGCTCGTCGAGCAGCAACAGCTTCGGCCGCTTGGCCAACGAGCGCGCCAGGGCCACACGCTGACGCTGGCCACCGGACAACTGATGCGGCTTGCGTTTGGCGTATTGGGTCATCTGCACCAGCTTGAGCATGTCTGCGACACGGGCATCGACTTCAGAGGCGGGCAGCTTGTCCTGCTTGAGGCCGAAGGCGATGTTCTGCGCCACGGTCATGTGCGGGAACAACGCGTAGGACTGGAACATCATGTTGATCGGCCGCTCGTATGGCGGCATGTCAGTGATGTCTACGCCATCGAGGTAAATGCGCCCCTCCGTGGGCCGTTCGAAGCCTGCGAGCATGCGCAGCAACGTGGATTTGCCCGATCCAGAACCGCCGAGCAAGGCGAAAATCTCGCCTTTCTTGATTTCCAGGGACACATCGTCCACGGCAATCGTCTCGTCGAACTTCTTCGTGACCCGGTCGATTTTGACCAGCACCTGTTTAGGTGTCTGGTCGCCCTCGAGGGCTTTCTTATAGGCGCCGGAGGCAACTGCCATTTACGAAACTCCCAGAAAAAAAGAGTGCAGTTCGCTCAAGGTGAGCCAACCTTGGATAGTTTGAGCCTTGTCGCTATTTACCCGACTTGACCTTGGTCCAGCTGCGGGTCATCAAACGTTGAATGTTTGGTGGTAACTCGACGGACACATAGGTCTTGTCGAGAACGGCTTGCGGTGGATAGACCGACTCGTCGGTGCGGATGGACTGTTCCATCAACTTGTCCGAGCCAGGGTTGGGGTTCGCATAGCCAACAGAATCACTGACCTGTGCGATCACCTCGGGTTTCAACAAATAGTTGATGAAGGCGTGGGCTTCTTTGACGTTGGCCGCATCCTTGGGGATTGCCAGCATGTCGAACCAGAGTGCGCCGCCCTCTTTCGGAATCGAGTAGGCGATGTTCATGCCCTTGCCGGCCTCTTCCGCGCGGGCCTTGGCCTGGAACATGTCACCGGAGAAACCGATGGCGATGCAGATGTCGCCGTTGGCGAGGTCCGCGATGTATTTGGAGGAGTGGAAGTACGTCACGTAAGGTCGCACCGCCAGCAACTTGGCTTCGGCCTTTTTGTAATCTTCGGGGTTGGTGCTGTTGGCGTTGAGGCCCATGTAGTTGAGGACGGTGGGCATCATTTCATCGGCGGAATCGAGGAACGCGACGCCGCAAGCGTGCAGCTTCTTGATGTTCTGCGGTTCGAATACCGCGCTCCAGGAGTCGATCTTGTCGACGCCCAGTACCGCCTTGATCTTGTCGACGTTATAACCGATGCCGTTGGTGCCCCACAGGTAAGGCACGGCGTACAAGTTGCCCGGATCATTTTGCTCAAGACGCTTGAGCAGTACCGGATCGAGGTTGGCATAGTTAGACAGCTTCGACTTGTCGAGCTTCTGGAAGGCGCCCGCCTTGATCTGTTTGCCCAGGAAGTGGTTGGACGGCACGACCACGTCGTAACCGGTGCGCCCGGCCAGCAACTTGCCTTCCAGGGTTTCGTTGGAATCGAAGACGTCATAACCCGGTTTGATGCCGGTCTCTTTCTGGAAGTCGGCCAGCGTCGTCGGGCCGATGTAGTCCGACCAGTTATAAATATGCACAGTGCCAGCGGCCTGGACACTGACAGCGAGTGTCAGCCCGGCGCCGACCAGCATGGAATTGCGCAACAAAGAAAAAATAGGCAAGTGGAGGTCCTCTAAAATTAGTTGGGCCCAAGTTGCCCCGCGTTACATGACAGGCATGGCTGCCCAGCAACAAAACCGGCGCGCAACTTACCCTCGAAAAACCGTTCCAGCAAAACTTTCTGTCATTTAATTACACCTGTTGCCGTCACCGCGCAGGCGACGGCAACAGGTTGTTGCCTCAAAACGGCTTATTTACCCGATTTGATCTTGGTCCAGCTGCGCGTCATGATCCGCTGGGTCGCGGCCGGCAAGTCGGCAATCGCGTACAACTTGGCCAGCACTTCTGCCGGCGGGTAGATGCCCGGGTCGGCGGTGATTTCTTTATCAACCAAGGCGGTGGCGGCCGCGTTACCGTTCGGGAAGCGCACGGCGTTGGTGATTTCAGCCATGATTTCCGGCTTCTGCAGGAAGGTCATGAACTTGTAGGCGCCTTCGACGTTTTCGGCATCTTTAGGGATGGCGACCATGTCGTAGAAGCTACCGGCACCTTCTTTCGGAATGTTGTAGCTGACTTTCACCTTGTCACCGGCTTCAGCCGCGCGGGACTTGGCCTGGTAGATGTCACCCGAGTAACCCACGGCCACGCAGATGTTGCCGTTGGCCAGGTCGGAGATGTACTTGGACGAGTGGAAGTAGCCCACCGAAGGACGAATCTTCAGGAACAGCGCTTCGGCTTCGGCCAGTTGTTTTTTGTCCTGGCTGTCGGTTGGATAGCCCAGGTAGTGCAACGCCACCGGAATCATCTCGGTTGGCGAATCGAGGAAACTGATACCGCACGACTTCAACTTGGCGGCGTTTTCAGGTTTGAACAGCAGGTCCCAGGAATTGGTTGGCGCATCGGCACCCAGGGCAGCCTTGACCTTCTCGGCGTTGAAGCCAATGCCGATCGAACCCCACATGTACGGGAAAGCGTGTTCGTTGCCCGGGTCGCTCACCGACACAGCCTTGAGCAGGTCAGTGTTCAGGTTTTTCCAGTTAGGCAGCTTGGACTTGTCCAGCTTCTGGTAAACGCCGGCCTTGATCTGCTTGGCCAGGAAGTTGTTCGACGGTACGACAATGTCGTAACCGGACTTGCCTGCCAGCAACTTGGCTTCCAGGGTTTCGTTACTGTCGAATACGTCGTAGACAACCTTGATGCCGGACTCGGTCTCGAACTTCTTGATGGTGTCCGGCGCGATGTAGTCGGACCAGTTATAGACGTGCAACACCTTGTCGTCCGCCTGAACCGCACCCGCCATTATGCCCATCAGGGACATGGCGAGAAGTGTCTTGCCAGCAAGCTTTTTTCCTAATGCCTTCATGCGTAATGCTCCAAATTTTTTCTTTTTTGAACCACTTTGTTCAGCGGCCGAACCCGGACAACTGGAACCGCGGCTAGTCTGGCAAGATCCGAGGCGGTCTTTCAAGGAAAGGCCTCCCTTAGAACTGCTCTGAGCGAAAGTTTCATGACTCCCGCCCAGAGCCTAGCACTTAGCCCTGCAACGCACTCAGGGTCAGGTCCAGGCACTTGCGTGCCTTGGTTACCAGTTCATCGATTTCAGCCTTGGTAATCACCAGCGGCGGAGCAATGATCATGGTGTCCCCCACGGCGCGCATGATCAGGCCGTTGTCGAAGCAGAACTGGCGGCAGATCATGCCGACGCCCTTGCCTTCGTAACGCTTGCGAGTGGCCTTGTCCTGAACCAGTTCGATAGCCCCCAACAGACCGACCCCACGCACTTCCCCCACCAACGGGTGATCGTTCAGTTCCCGTAGACGCTTTTGCAAATAGGGTGCCGTTTCGGCATGAACGCGCTCGATAATTTTTTCTTCGCGCAGGATGCGGATGTTTTCCAGTGCCACCGCAGCGGCCACCGGGTGTCCGGAATAAGTGAAACCGTGGTTGAAATCACCACCTTCGTTGAGCACGGCGACCACTTCGTCACGCACGATCAGGCCACCCATCGGAATGTAGCCGGAGGTCAGGCCCTTGGCGATGGTCATCATGTCGGGCTTGAGGTCGTAGAAATCGGTACCAAACCACTCACCGGTGCGGCCGAAACCACAGATCACTTCGTCCGCCACGAACAGGATGTCGTACTTGGCGAGGATTTCCTTGATGCGCGGCCAGTAGGTGTCTGGCGGAATGATCACGCCGCCAGCGCCCTGGATCGGCTCGGCAATAAAGGCACCGACGTTGTCCACGCCGAGTTCCAGAATCTTTTCTTCCAGCTGATTGGCCGCCCACACACCGAACTCTCCCGGTGTCATGTCGCCGCCTTCGCCGAACCAGTACGGCTGAGCGATGTGGACGATGCCAGGGATCGGCAAGTCGCCTTGTTCGTGCATGTAGGTCATGCCGCCCAGGCTCGCGCCGGCCACGGTGGAACCGTGATAGCCATTCTTGCGGCTGATGATGACTTTCTTCTTCGGCTGGCCCTTGATCGCCCAATAGTGGCGGACCATCCGCAGCATGGTGTCGTTGCCTTCGGAACCGGAACCGGTGAAGAACACGTGGTTCATGCCTTGCGGTGCGATGTCGGCGATGGCCTTGGCCAGTTCCAGCACCGGCGGGTGGGCCGTCTGGAAGAACAGGTTGTAGTAAGGCAGTTCGCGCATCTGTTTGCTGGCGGCATCGGCCAGTTCATCGCGACCGTAGCCAATCGCAACGCACCACAGACCGGCCATGCCGTCGAGGATCTTGTTGCCTTCGCTGTCCCAGAGGTAAACGCCTTTGGCGCTGGTGATGATCCGCGGGCCTTTCTCTTTCAGCTGCTTGAAGTCGCTGAACGGGGCCAGGTGGTGATCGTTGCTCAGGGTTTGCCATTCACGGGTTTGCGGATTGTTGCTAGTCATACCAATCTCCAAAAAAAATCAGGTGAAAGCGCCGCCCGACAACGACGGCGCCCGGCGTATCAGACGGCGAAGAGCAGGAATTCCCGCTCCCATGAGCTGATCACGCGCTTGAAGTTTTCATGCTCGGCCCGCTTGACCGCGACGTAGCCAGTGATGAATTTCTTGCCCAGGTATTTCTCGATAGTCGCGCTGTTTTCCATGCGTTCCAGCGCGTCTTCGATGGTCAGTGGCAGGCGCAGGTTGCGGCGTTCATAGCCACGACCCACCACCGGCGCACTCGGGTTCAAGCCTTCGACCATGCCGATGTAACCGCAGAGCAGGCTCGCGGCAATCGCCAGGTACGGGTTGGCGTCGGCGCCCGGCAGGCGGTTTTCCACCCGACGGTTTTGCGGCCCGGCATCCGGAACCCGCAGGCCCACGGTACGGTTCTCTTCGCCCCACTCCACGTTCACCGGTGCCGAGGTGTCCGGCAGGAAGCGGCGGAACGAATTGACGTTGGGTGCGAACAGCGGCAACAGCTCGGGGATCAGCTTCTGCAAGCCACCGATGTGGTGCAGGAACAGCTGACTCATGGTCCCGTCTTCATTAGAGAAGACGTTCTTGCCGGTTTCGAGGTCGATGATGCTTTGGTGCAAGTGCATGGCACTGCCGGGCTCGCCGGTCATGGGTTTGGCCATGAAGGTGGCCGCCACGTCGTGCTTGAGCGCGGCTTCGCGCATGGTGCGTTTGAACACCAGGATCTGGTCGGCCAGGGACAGGGCATCGCCGTGACGGAAATTGATTTCCATCTGCGCCGTGCCGTCCTCGTGGATCAGCGTGTCGAGGTCCAGCTCCTGCAATTCGCACCAGTCGTAGACGTCCTCGAACAGCGGATCGAATTCGTTCGCGGCTTCAATGGAGAACGACTGACGACCGATTTCCGGGCGCCCGGAACGGCCGATAGGCGGTTGCAACGGGTAGTCCGGATCGTCACTGCGCTTGGTCAGGTAAAACTCCATTTCTGGCGCAACGATCGGCTGCCAGCCCTTCTCGGAATAGAGTTTGAGCACTTTCTTGAGTACGTTGCGAGGCGACAGCTCAATCGGGTTGCCCTGCTTGTCATAGGTGTCATGGATCACCTGCGCGGTGGGCTCGACGGCCCAAGGCACCAGGAACACCGCGTTCTGATCGGGGCGGCAGATCATGTCGATGTCGGCCGGGTCGAGCAGTTCGTAATAGATGTCGTCTTCGACATAGTCGCCCGTCACGGTCTGCAGCAGAACGCTCTCGGGCAGGCGCATGCCTTTTTCAGCAATGAACTTGTTGGTCGGCGAAATCTTGCCCCGGGTGATCCCGGTCAAGTCGGCGATCATGCATTCGACTTCTGTGATCTTGTGGTCTTTCAACCAATCGGTGAGCTGGTCGAGGTTGTTACTCATAAATGCCTCTTAGGCTGAGTTTCCTGACTCTTATAAGTCAGGCGTTGTTTGACGCACGGGCGTCGCGTGATACAGATTGCCACTGCAATAGCCGCGCACAAGTACCCACACGGGTAATGGCGCGGGTCAGTGAGAGCGTAGTGGAGCGTGCAGAATCATGAGCAGAAGCCGACGCGTTGGTCGGGCTGCCAGGACGAAATGGAACTATATTGGATAAAGAGGCAGTCAAGAGAATGTCGTGCAGACCGTCCAGAATATCGGACGGTGCCAGCAGGTTCGCCGGGGAAGTAAGAGTCGACGGCACGCCTTGGGCAGCGCTTGCCTTGGCGTGGACGCTACGATCGCCACTGATGTGATAAGCATACAGACCGATCTGCCTTGAGCAGATGGCGACGCCGATTAACGGCAGGCGAGACATGAAGCACCCCGGTATTATTGCTGTTATGGGTTTGAATCGAGCTTAGCCTTGTTCATTTTTTTACACAACACCCCCGTAAAAAATACAACACGGCCCGCTCAAGCTCGCGGGCGCTAAAGCGCTCAAAGGCATAAAAACGCCCCAAACTGCCTCAAAAAAGCCCTACGAGCGCTTTTTTAGGGCAAAAAAGGCCTCGCTTGACTTCGGCATGCCGTTCGGGTTGACTGAAACCCGAAGAGATCAATGATTGATATTTTTAACAACAAAGGTGTTGCATCATGTCGGTACCCCCGCGTGCCGTTCAGCTTAACGAAGCGAACGCGTTCCTTAAGGAACATCCTGAGGTTCTGTACGTTGACCTTCTGATTGCGGATATGAATGGTGTGGTGCGCGGCAAGCGCATTGAACGCACCAGTCTCCACAAGGTTTACGAGAAAGGCATCAACCTGCCGGCCTCTCTATTTGCTCTGGATATCAATGGCTCGACGGTGGAAAGCACCGGCCTGGGCCTGGACATCGGTGATGCTGACCGAATCTGCTATCCAATCCCCGACACCCTGTGCAATGAACCCTGGCAGAAGCGCCCTACTGCGCAACTGTTAATGACCATGCACGAACTCGAAGGTGAACCTTTCTTCGCGGATCCCCGTGAAGTCTTGCGTCAAGTTGTTACCAAGTTTGACGAGATGGGTTTGACCATCTGCGCCGCGTTCGAACTTGAGTTCTACCTGATCGACCAGGAGAACGTGAACGGTCGCCCACAACCTCCGCGCTCGCCGATTTCCGGCAAACGCCCGCATTCGACCCAGGTTTACCTGATCGACGACCTCGACGAATACGTCGACTGCCTCCAGGACATTCTGGAAGGTGCAAAAGAGCAAGGCATCCCTGCCGACGCGATCGTCAAGGAAAGTGCTCCGGCGCAGTTCGAAGTGAACCTGCACCACGTGGCTGACCCGATCAAGGCCTGCGACTATGCGGTCCTGCTCAAGCGTCTGATCAAGAACATCGCCTACGACCATGAGATGGACACCACCTTCATGGCCAAGCCTTATCCAGGCCAGGCGGGTAACGGTCTGCACGTTCACATCTCGATTCTTGATAAAGATGGCAAAAACATTTTTGCCAGCGAGGATCCCGAGCAGAACGCCGCACTGCGTCACGCGATCGGCGGTGTGCTCGAGACCCTACCGGCGCAGATGGCTTTCCTCTGCCCGAACGTCAACTCCTACCGTCGTTTCGGCGCACAGTTCTACGTGCCGAACTCGCCGTGCTGGGGCTTGGACAACCGTACTGTGGCGATCCGCGTACCGACCGGTTCCTCCGATGCCGTGCGCATCGAACACCGTGTGGCCGGTGCCGACGCCAACCCGTATCTGTTGATGGCTTCGGTCCTGGCAGGCGTGCATCACGGCCTGACCAACAAGATCGAGCCGGGCGCCCCCGTGGAAGGCAACTCCTACGAGCAGAACGAGCAAAGCCTGCCGAACAACCTGCGCGATGCATTGCGCGAGCTGGACGACAGCGAAGTCATGGCCAAGTACATCGATCCGAAATACATCGATATCTTCGTCGCGTGCAAAGAGAGCGAGCTGGAGGAGTTTGAACACTCCATCTCCGACCTTGAGTACAACTGGTACCTGCATACCGTGTAAGCGGTTGCAGTAAAAAACAACGCCGCCGGCTATTGAAGCCTGCGGCGTTTTTTTATGGCCAACATCAAACCTGTGGCGAGGGAGCTTGCTCCCGCTGGGTTGCGAAGCGGCCCCAAAACAGTCAATGAGGTGTGTCTGACAGAACCGTATCGCTGTTACAGGGAGTCCTTCGGCCTCCAACGGGAGCAAGCTCCCTCGCCACAGGGGATATGGAACATGTGCCCGCTCTGCGTACAATGCCCGCTGCCCCGCAGGAGGACTCCAATGACGCGCACCGCCACCGTTCGCAAACCCCGCGCCCGCAGCCAGGCCCGGATCGATTCGATACTCGATGCCGCCCGCACGCTGCTGGCGGCCGAAGGCGTGGCCAGTCTGTCGATCTACAGCGTCGCCGAGCGCGCGGAGATCCCGCCCTCCTCCGTCTACCATTTCTTCGCCAGCGTCCCGGCGCTGCTTGAAGCCTTGACGGCCGACGTCCACGCCGCCTTCCGCGCCTGCCTGCAAGCGCCCATCGACCACGAAGCCCTCAACGGCTGGCGCGACCTGTCGCGAATCGTCGAGCAGCGCATGCTCGACATCTACGACGAAGACGCTGCCGCCCGGCAACTGATCCTCGCCCAGCACGGACTCACCGAAGTCACCCAGGCCGACCGTCAGCACGACATCGAACTCGGCGACCTGATGCACAAACTCTTCGATCATCACTTCGAATTGCCGAGATTGCCGACCGATGTCGATGTGTTTGCCCTGGCGATGGAGCTCGGCGACCGCGTCTACGCCCGTTCAGTGCAGCAGCATGGGCAGATCACGCCGCGCATGGCCGAAGAAGGGATGCGGGTGTTTGATGCATACCTGGGGCTTTATCTGCCGCCGTACCTGCCGAAGCGCCCCATTTACGCCTGATTTTTGCGGTGCCTGCGATGGCTTCTTCGCGAGCAGGCTCGCTCCCACATTGGATCTTCAGCGGGCATAGCGTCTGTGTACTGCACAACTCCCTGTGGGAGCGAGCCTGCTCGCGAAGGCCGCACCGCTAAACTCACTGATTCAAACACATAAAAAACCCCGAAGGGTTCACACCCTCCGGGGTTGTCTGCACGGCATGCCCTTACAACCTGGCGATCGACACCTCGGTGGATTTCACAAACGCGATCACTTCACTGCCGACCACCAGTTCCAGCTCCTTCACTGAACGCGTGGTGATCACCGAAGTGACGATGCCGGAAGCGGTCTGTACGTCGATTTCCGACAGCACGTCGCCCAATACGATTTCCTTGATCGAGCCTTTGAACTGGTTGCGAACGTTGATGGCTTTGATAGTCATACGATTTCTCCTGAGGTCGAAATGAGCAGCAGGTGGCAAGCTACAAGTGGCAAGTAAAAGCGCCCTGCTTCTTCTTGCAGCTTGAAGCTTGCAACTCGCCGCTGCGTCTATTGCGCCCAACGCAATTGCGTGGGCAAGGGTGAAACAGCTTCCGGTTCCGGCGGTTGGCCGGGCAGCGCCAGCACGCGATTGAGCACTTCGGTTTCCAGCGCCGCCAGCCGATGGGATCCGCGCACGCGTGGGCGGGGCAATTCAACGGGCAGGTCGAGGCCGACTTCGCCCTCTTCGATCAGGATCACCCGATCGGCAATCGCCACCGCTTCGCTGACGTCGTGGGTTACCAGCAACACGGTGAAGCCGTGCGTCTGCCAGAGCCGTTCGATCAACTGCTGCATTTCAATTCGGGTCAGGGCGTCCAGCGCACCCAGGGGTTCGTCGAGCAACAGCAAGCGCGGTTGATGGATCAGCGCGCGGGCCAGGGCCACCCGTTGTTTCTGGCCACCGGACAATGCGGCGGGCCATTCATTGGCGCGATCCGCCAGGCCGACCGATTCCAAGGCTTCCAGCGCTTGTGGCCGCCAGTTGCCCTTGAGCCCGAGGCCGACGTTGTCGATGACCTTTTTCCACGGCAGCAGACGCGCTTCCTGGAACATCAATCGGGTGTCTTCCCGGGCATCGTTCAGCGGCGCGGAGCCGGCGAGCAATTCGCCCCCGGTGGGTTTGTCGAGACCGGCGAGCAACCGTAGCAAGGTACTTTTGCCGCAACCGCTACGACCCACCACGGCAACGAACTGACCGGCTGGAATGTGCAAATCGATCTCACGCAACACCTGCCGAGAACCAAAGGCCTTTTGCAGCTTACGCACCACCAGCGGGATTCCGCGCTGCAACCGTGGAGGTTGTTGAGCCGTCATGCCGCACCTCCTTTAACAACTTGATAGGCTGGGTGCCAGCGCAACCACACGCGCTCAAGCCCGCGGGCCGCGAGGTCGGCGAGTTTGCCGAGCACGGCGTACAGAAGAATCGCCAGCACCACCACGTCGGTCTGCAAAAACTCCCGGGCATTCATCGCCAGGTAGCCAATGCCGGCGCTCGCGGAAATGGTTTCCGCGACGATCAGCGTCAACCACATGAAGCCCAGCGCGAAGCGCACACCCACCAGAATCGAAGGCAGCGCCCCCGGCAGAATCACCTGGCGAAACAGGCTGAAACCGGACAAGCCATAACTACGCGACATTTCCACCAACGCCGGATCGACGTTGCGGATACCGTGATAAGTGTTGAGGTAAATAGGGAACAACGTGCCCAACGCCACCAGGAAAATCTTCGCCGACTCGTCGATGCCGAACCACAGGATCACCAACGGAATCAGCGCCAAGTGCGGCACGTTGCGGATCATCTGCACCGAACTGTCGAGCAGGCGTTCGCCCCACTTCGACAGACCGGTGATGAAACCCAAGGCCAGGCCGATGCCGCCGCCAATGGTGAAGCCCAGCGCAGCACGCCAGCCGCTGATTGCCAGGTGCGTCCAGATTTCGCCGCTGCGCACCAGGCTCACGCCGGCCTCAATGACCGCGATCGGCGCCGGCAGAATCCGTGTCGACAACCAGCCCGCCGACACTGACAACTGCCACACCGCGAGCAGCAACACCGGCAACGCCCAGGGCGCGAGGTTGTGGATAAGTCTCTTCATGCGCGCCTCAGCTCTGGGACGCGGCTTTGGGAAGAATGTCGTTGGCGACCATCTCACCGAACGGGCTGACGTAATTGGCGCCTTGGGGCAGTTCCGGACGTTCGATGTCGAGGTGCGGGAACAGCAATTCCGCAACCCGGTACGACTCTTCCAGGTGTGGATAACCGGAGAAGATGAAGGTATCGATGCCCAGGTCCGCGTATTCCTTCACGCGGGCAGCCACGGTCGGACCATCGCCCACCAACGCCGTACCGGCGCCGCCACGTACCAGGCCGACACCGGCCCACAGGTTGGGGCTGACTTCCAGGTTGTCGCGGCTGCCGCCATGCAGCGCGGCCATGCGTTGCTGGCCGACCGAATCGAACCGGGCCAGAGAAGCCTGGGCTCGGGCGATGGTTTCATCGTCGAGATGGGAGATCAGCCGATCCGCCGCTTGCCAGGCTTCGGCATTGGTTTCTCGGACGATCACGTGCAAGCGAATGCCGAAACGCACGGTGCGACCCAGCTTCGCGGCTTTGGCTCGCACTTGTTCAATCTTCTCGGCAACGGCGGCCGGTGGCTCGCCCCAGGTCAGGACCATTTCCACCTGCTCGGCCGCGAGGTCTTGCGCAGCTTCCGACGAACCGCCGAAGTACAGCGGCGGACGCGGTTGCTGGATCGGTGGATAGAGCAACTTGGCGCCTTTCACGCTGATGTGCTGACCGTCGTAATCAACGGTTTCGCCTTCCAGTACGCGACGCCAGATGCGGGTGAATTCCACCGAGGCTTGATAGCGCTCTTCGTGAGTCAGGAACAAACCGTCGCCGGCCAATTCTTCCGGATCACCGCCGGTGACCAGGTTGAACAACGCACGGCCGCCGGACAGGCGATCCAGGGTCGCCGCCTGACGCGCGGCCACCGTCGGGGAAATGATCCCGGGGCGCAGCGCGACAAGGAATTTCAAACGCTGAGTCACTGGAATCAGCGACGCCGCCACCAGCCACGAGTCTTCGCAGGAGCGACCGGTGGGAATCAACACCCCGCCGAAGCCCAGGCGATCCGCCGCCTGGGCGATTTGTTGCAGGTAACCGTGGTCGACGGCGCGGGCGCCTTCGGCGGTGCCAAGGTAATGGCCATCGCCGTGGGTAGGCAGGAACCAGAAAATATTGAGGCTCATGGAGTGGTCTCCTTGGGGAATCGAATTACTGCGTTTTGGCAACGGCTGCCGGTGGCGTCCAGATCACGTCTTTGATGCTCAACGGTTTCGGGATCAGCTTGAGCTGGTAGAAGCTGTCGGCGATTTTCTGTTGGGCGGCGACCACTTCAGGCGTGAGGAACAACGCGCCGTAACCCTGACGTTTCATCGAGGTCAGGGTGATGTCCGCCGGCAAGCCGAGCAGTGGCGAAACCTGTTGGGTCACCTCGACTGGATTGACCTTGGACCACTCGCCGACGGCGCGCACTTCTTCCACGAGGGTCTTGATCACCTCAGGGTTTTTCTGTGCGTAAGGCTTGGTCGCCAGATAGAACTGGTGGTTGTCGACGATGCCCTGGCCATCGCGCAGGGTGCGCGCTTGCAGTTGCTGTTCGGCGGCAGCCTGGTACGGGTCCCAGATCACCCACGCATCGACGCTGCCACGCTCGAACGCAGCGCGGGCATCGGCCGGCGGCAGGAATACGGTCTGGATATCGGTGTATTTGAGGCCGGCGTCTTCCAGTGCGCGGACCAGCAAGTAGTGGACGTTGGAGCCTTTGTTCAGGACGACTTTCTTGCCCTTGAGGTCCTGCACCGATTTGATCGGTGAATCCTTCGGCACCAGGATCGCTTCGCTGTGTGGCGCTGGCGGTTCGTAGGCGACGTAGAGCAGATCGGCGCCGGCGGCTTGAGCAAAGACTGGTGGGGTTTCGCCGGTGACGCCGAAGTCGATCGAGCCGACGTTCAGGCCTTCAAGCAACTGCGGGCCGCCGGGGAATTCAGTCCATTGCACGTCCACGCCTTGGGCGGCGAGGCGTTTTTCCAACGTGCCTTTGGCTTTGAGCAGCACCAGGGTGCCGTACTTTTGATAACCGATTCGCAACGTCTCGGCTTGAGCTTGAGTAATGGCGCCGAAGGTGACAGCCGCTGCAAACAGAGCGACCAGACCACGACGCAAAATGACAGTGCGCATGGCGCTCTCCTTTTTGCAGTTGGGTATTGGCTGCACCTGCTTGCCCGTTAGCGGGCGAGTAAGGCCAGTACATCAATTTCAGGTGTGGCTTTAGTGCTGACTTAAATGCTCCAGCGAGCACTCAACAAACGTTCATTCAACAGCTTCGGATCGATCGGCTTGGGCCGTCGGGCCATGGCGCTGAAAAACAGCTCCAGCGATTCCTTCAGTCGTTGTTCCAGCTCTGGCGCCAACTGCGCCTGGGCGCTGCCTTCGCCGTAAGCGATCTGGCTGTCTACCGCGAAAACCCCATGGAGCATTTCCTGGGCTTTCAACGCCGACAGCACCGGCTTGAGCGCGTAATCCACCGCCAGCATGTGGGCGATACTGCCGCCGGTCGCCATGGGCAAAACCACTTTGTGGTCCAACGCGCGCTCGGGCAGCAAATCCAGCACGGTTTTCAGTGCGCCGGAGAACGACGCCTTGTAGACCGGAGTGGCGATCAACAGGCCATCGGCATTTTCAATCTGTTGCAGCAGGTCGATCACCTTAGGGCTGTCGAAGCGTGCATGAAGCAAGTCTTCGGCCGGGAAGTCCCGCACCTGGTAACTCACCACTTCCACACCCTGCTCCTGCAACCAGCGTTGGGAGCGCTCCAGCAGCACCCCGGAGCGGGAACGTTGGCTGGGACTGCCACCGAGTGAGACGACCAGCATTCAAATGATTCCTTGCACGGTGTTGGCGATTCGCAGTTTGCGATCTCGCTGTAATGGAGATGACCTTAACAGGTGATTGTTATATCTATAAATCATATTTATTCATTTGGATATGCACATTAGATATATAAGAAGCCACTTCCTGCGGGCGAAAAAAAGGCCGTCGAAACGGCCTGAAATCCCCTGCTTTATGGATACGGTCAATCTTTCTGCGGTGCCTGCAATTCCGTCATCGCGAGCAGGCTCACTCCCACAACGGATAGCGTTTTACCTGCCCGTGATGGCGATACCAGCCACACCGAAAATGCTGATGGCTTACCTGTTGGGCTGCGGCGTCAGACGCAGGTACGGCTTTACCGCGCGGTAGCCCTTGGGAAAGCGCTTCTTGATTTCGTCTTCGTCCTTGAGCGACGGCACGATCACCACTTCATCACCGTCCTGCCAGTTGGCCGGGGTGGCCACCTTGTAGTTGTCGGTAAGTTGCAGCGAGTCGATCACCCGAAGGATCTCGTGAAAATTGCGCCCGGTACTCGCCGGGTAGGTGATGGTCAGCCGAATCTTTTTGTTCGGGTCGATCACGAATAGCGAGCGCACGGTCAGGGTGTCATTGGCGTTCGGGTGGATCAGGTCATAGAGGTCGGAGACCTTGTGGTCCGCGTCGGCCAGGATCGGGAAATTGACGAGCGTGTTCTGGGTTTCATTGATGTCCTCGATCCACTTGTGATGCGAGTCCACCGGGTCCACGGACAGGGCGATAGCTTTGACGCCGCGATTGGAAAACTCATCCTTGAGCTTGGCAGTGAAGCCCAGTTCGGTGGTGCACACCGGCGTGAAGTCCGCCGGATGGGAAAACAGCACGCCCCAGCTATCGCCCAGCCATTCGTGGAAACGGAGGGTGCCGGCGCTGGAATCCTGTTCGAAGTCGGGGGCGATATCGCCCAGTCTGAGGCTCATGGTGCTGCTCCTGATGAGTGCTTGTCGGGCTCAACTGTGCCTGTGTTCCTTATAGATTAAAAAGAATAAATATCGATTTATTTAGATCATAAGTGAATATTAAATATCTCTTCACTGGACCTCCACGAACATCAGGACGAACATCGCCGACAAGGTTCGAGAAGGCCTTGAGTTGCTGCAAAGAGGGAGTTTTCACGGCGGGATTACGGGGGTGACCCCGCCTTGAAAACGCAAAAGCCCCGCCCGGCGAGATGCCGGGCGGGGCTTTTTTTTCAGCGGTTACGCGAGCGCTGTTACAACAGCGGGATCGAGTAGCTGACGATCAGACGGTTTTCGTCCTGGGAGCGAACGCCCGGGATGTTGGTGCGCCAGGTGGCGTTTTTCCACATCAAGCCAACGTTCTTCAACGGGCCTTCCGGTACGACGTAACCGACAGTCAGGTCGCGTTCCCACTCGGTGCTGTTATTACCGGCTGCAGCAGTAGAGGTGCGATTGGTGTCGATATCGTCGCCACGCAGATAAACCATACCTGCGGTCAAGCCAGGCACGCCGACTTTGGCGAAGTCAAACGAGTAGCGAGCTTGCCAGGTGCGCTCGCCGGCACGGCCGAACTTCTGGATTTGCATGTCGGTGATGGTGTAGTTCGACGAACCGTCGCCCTGGTTCAGCCAAGGGAAGTCGCTGCTGCCGTTGCTGACCTGATAGCCACCACCGAAGGTGTGACCGGCAACGGTGTACAGGAACAAGCCGCTGTACAGATTGTTGTCGACCTTGCCTTTGCCATTGGAGGTGCTGCTGTAGTTGCCGGAGCTGTAGTACAGCGGGTCGTGACCGTTTGCGCCGTCATCCGAGCTGTTGAAGTAGCGCAAGTCAGACTTCAACACGCCAGGGCCGATAGCCCAGTTGTGTACCAGACCCAGGAAGTGCTGCTTGTAGAAGTCTTCCAGATTGCCGTAGTAGTACTGGGCAGTCAGGTCTTTGGTGATTTTGTAATCACCACCGGCATAGATGAACTTGTTGCTGTCGCGGCCGCTGGCAGTACGAGCGTTGGCGCCGCCGATGCTCAGCTGCTCATTGTTGCTGGAGTTACGTCCCTTCACGGCTTCGATCTGACCGCCAACCAGCGTCAGGTCCTTGATCTCGCCGGAAGTGATCTGACCACCCTGCCAGGTTTGTGGCAGCAGACGACCGTCGTTGGTCACGATAACCGGGTTCTTTGGCTGCAACGTGCCCAGCTTCAGTTCGGTCTGGGAGATCTTGGCTTTTGCAGTCAGGCCCAGGCTGGAGAAGTTATCAACTGCTTCGCCGTTGGACTTGCTTGGAAATACAGTACCGCCATAAGAACCATAGTTCGTGGCGGTTGCAGGGCTCGCACCATTAGTGCCGCCGCCCGAATCCAGACGCACGCCCAGCAGGCCGATCGCATCGATACCGAAGCCGACAGTGCCTTGGGTGTAACCGGAGATGAAACGCAGGTCGAAGCCTTGGCCCCACTCTTCGTTTTTGTTCGCGCCCGAACCATCACGGTTATCGGTGTTGATGTAGAAGTTACGCAGACCCAGAGTGGCCTTGCTGTCTTCGATGAAACCGGCGGCGCTTGCCTGCTGCGCCAAAACCCCTACGGCCACGGCCAGGGCCAAGGTGGACTTGTTCATTTGTTTCGCTCCTATCGTTTCTAATTTTTTATGCTTCTGGTCCTAGGTCGGATGCCCTGGATCCTGAAAAGCGCGGTTAGCGCCAGACCGCATGTCAACGTGACAACGCGCATCTACGGTCGCGGCCTACCCGCTGTGATTTTTTGGGGGGCGCATGGTAAAACCGAAAAACATTTATTTCATTATTTTTAATGCCATTTCGGAATATAGCTATGCGCGCCGAACACAGGGTATCGGCTCCTTGGCTTGCCACTTTAGGCGCCCGGATAAAAATCCAAAAAGAATAATAAATTACTATTTAAGGTCTATTTGGAATATCAAATAAAACGCGAAAAAAAGCCCCGCCCTGAGGCGAGGCTATTTCTTGTGGGTGTTACAGGAAGCTGTAGGTGTAGTTGAAGATCAGACGGGTCTGGTCCTGGCTGGCGATACCGGTATCGCTGCCACGGTAAGTGCCATGACGCAGTGTTGTGCCGAAGCCTTTGAGTACGCCTTGCTGGATGGTGTAGTCCACACGCAGGTCGCGTTCCCACTCGGACTGATCAGGGCTCGTACCGTTTTTGGCCTTGATGTTATCGCCATACAGGTAGGCGGCCGAGGCTTTCAGACCTGGCACACCCAACGCAGCGAAGTCGTAGGAGTACTGACCGAACGTTGTGTTTTCACCGGCCCGGACAAAGCCGTTGATCATGGAATCGGTGAACAGGTAGAAGCTCGCGCCGCCCGCTTCTTCGCTGCGACGGTTGTCATTCACAACGCTACCCTGGTTCAGGTAGACGAATCCGCCGTCATCGTTGACGCGCTGATGACCCAGCAGGAACGCGTTGCCACCCAGGGTGTAGGTGAACATGGCGCTCCAGGTCTTGTTGTCGACCTCGCCCGGGGTCTTGGCGAAACCACCGTTGTTGTTGAACTGATAGCCAGCATCGCCGTTCTTGCCATCGGAACTGCTATCGAAGTAGCGCAGGTCCGTCTTGAAGGACTGATTGGTACCAATCGGCCAGACATGCACCAGACCCAGGAAGTCCTGTTTGTAGTAGTCCTTCAGATTCGCATGGTAGTACTGCAGAGTCAGGTCTTTGGTGACCTTCCAGTCGGCACCGGCATAACGGAACTGGTTGCTCTCTTCGGTACCACCAGCCACGGCCAGACCGGTGCTGTTGGAAGAGGCGCGACCCGCCGCGTGCTCCAACTGACCAACGTTGAAGGTAACGTTGTCGATTTCCTTCGAGGAGATCGTGCCACCCTCAAAGGTCTGTGGCAGCAGACGGCTGTCGTTCGCGACCAGAATCGGCATGTTCGGTTGCAACGCGCCGCCCAAGTGGGCCTCGGTCTTGGAGAAGCGTGCCTTTACGTTAGCTGACGCACGGCTCCACTCACTCGCCGCCGAACCATCGGAGTCGCTTGGGAAGAATGAGCTCGGGTACGGATGATGCCCCTTGCCGCCGTCCAGATGGATACCGACCAGTGCTTGAGCGTCGATACCGAAGCCGACAGTACCTTGGGTGAAACCGGACAGATAATCAAATTTGAGGCCTTCTGCGGTCTCTTTCTGATCGGCACCGCCGTCACGGTTATCGTTGTTGAAATACATTGTGCGCGAACTGACGGAAGCCTTGCTGTCTTCGATAAAACCCGCGGCGCCTGCTTGCTGCGCCAAAACCCCTACGGCCACGGCCAAGGCCAA
The DNA here is from genome assembly GCF_031766055.1 of Pseudomonas sp. SG20052. NCBI lineage: Bacteria > Pseudomonadati > Pseudomonadota > Gammaproteobacteria > Pseudomonadales > Pseudomonadaceae > Pseudomonas > Pseudomonas sp. SG20052. The sequence goes on from NZ_CP134498.1 coordinate 6,485,074, forward strand.
GGTGGACTTGTTCATTGTTTTAGCTCCTCTCGTTTCTAATTCTTGTATTCCTGGCCCTGAGTCGAATGCCCGGGATCCTAAGATGCGCGATTAGCGCCAGACCGTGACTCACAAGTCAATCGTAACTATGTGTGTCTACGACCATGGTCTAATCCCCGTTTTTTTTTAGTCCTTGCAGGGTCGTGCGTTCGTCACAAACCCAAAAAGAATTGGTCTGTTCTTTTTAATACCTTTTAGGAATGAAGCTCCGCTCCATTCCTCGTCCCGGGCCAGAGCGGCCGGCTCGAAAATTAATTCCTAAAAGGTATTTTTTAGCGATTTTTTAGATCAATCAGCTTTGACGCCATTCGGAAACAATCCCCTCCCGAAAGGCCACGCCATGACGACCAAACGCGCACTATCCAGACCAATTGTTACAGTTTGTGTATCGCTATTATTTTTCACTCAGCGGTCAAACGGCGACCCTCACGGTCGGTTATCGAACCGGCATCGACCCCAGCCCCCCCCCCCAAGCGGACGGTGTTTACGAAAAGACCATGGGTGGAAAATCGACTGGCGTCGTTTCAGGGCCTGGATGCCTCGAAGGTCAAAGTGGTGAACGGCAACCGGCGGAAATCGCTGCCGCCTGCAAGCGTGGCGCTGCTGGACGGCGGCACGGCCAATGCCATTGGCGAGACGGCGAAGTTCTTGAAGGAGCAAGGGAAGGGTCGAGACGGTGCTGCCGGATTATTCGGCGTATGTCAGCGCGAAGTTCGTGCAGGAGTAACACAAACCCTGTGGCGAGGGAGCTTGCTCCCGCTGGGCTGCGGAGCGCCCCCAAACCCGGTAAACGCGTTGTGTCTGATAGACCGAGTTGCCGGGTTTGGGAGTCCTTCGGCCTCCAGCGGGAGCAAGCTCCCTCGCCACAAAAGCCCGCAGTTACAGGGCTTTTTCGAAGATCTTCGAATTACGCTGATAGTTGTACAGCGACGCTCGCGCCGACGGCAGGCGTTCGACGCTGCTCGGCACGAACCCGCGTTCGCGGAACCAGTGAGCGGTCCGGGTCGTCAGCACGAACAGGGTTTTCAAGCCCTGGGCCCGGGCGCGGGTTTCGATGCGCTCTAACAGCTCATCACCGCGACCGCCGTGGCGGTATTCCGGGTTGACCGCCAGACACGCCAACTCGCCAGCGTCCGAATCGGCAATCTGATACAACGCCGCACAAGCGATGATCATGCCTTCGCGCTCAACCACGCTGAACTGCTCAATCTCGCGTTCCAGCACCTCGCGGGAACGGCGCACCAGAATCCCTTGCTCTTCCAGCGGGCTGATCAGGTCCAGCAAACCACCGACATCTTCGATGGCCGCTTCGCGCACGATCTCGAATTGCTCCTGGGCCACTAGCGTACCGCCACCGTCGCGGGTGAACAGCTCGGTCAGCAGCGCACCGTTTTCGGCATAGCTGACGATATGGCTGCGGGCAACGCCGCCCCGGCACGCTTCAGCCGCGGCATCCAGCAGTTCCGCCTGATAGTTGCTGCCCAGGCGCTGCAAATGCGCCGGGACTTGTTGCGGACGCAGCTCACGCACCAGCCGACCGTTTTCATCGATCAAGCCAAGGTCAGCACCAAACAGCAGCAGTTTGTCCGCACCCAGGTCGATGGCCGCGCGCGTGGCAACGTCTTCGCAGGCGAGGTTGAAAATCTCCCCGGTCGGCGAGTAGCCCAATGGCGACAGCAGCACGATGGAGCGCTCGTCCAGCAGGCGATTGATGCCCTTGCGGTCAACCCGGCGCACTTCGCCGGTGTGGTGATAGTCGACGCCTTCCAGCACGCCGATCGGCCGTGCCGTCACCAGGTTGCCGCTGGCCACCCGCAGGCGCGAGCCCTGCATCGGCGACGAGGCCATGTCCATCGACAGCCGCGCTTCGATGGCGATGCGCAACTGGCCGACCGCATCGATCACACACTCCAGGGTCGCGGCATCGGTGATGCGCATCCCGTGGTGGTAATGCGGGGTCAGGCCGCGTGCGGCGAGACGGGTTTCGATTTGCGGACGGGAACCGTGAACCAGCACCAGGCGCACGCCGAGGCTATGCAGCAGCACCAGGTCGTGGACGATGTTGCCGAAATTCGGATGCTCAACACCGTCGCCGGGCAGCATGACGACGAAGGTGCAATCGCGGTGAGCGTTGATGTAAGGCGAAGCGTGACGAAGCCAATTAACGTATTCGGGCATGAACCTGGGCCTGTAATAAATAGCAGCCAAAAAATGGGCGAAACTGAAAACGCACAGCGGGCTGATGGTTATCGTCGGAACAGGCTTGGCGACACGCGCGCTCTCCTCATGAATACGGGTTGTGACACTGGCAATTTACACCAGTAGGAGCCGGCTTGCTGGCGATGCAGGCGCCGCGGCTCATCAGGAGAACCGCGTCATCGTTCATCGCCAGCAAGCCGGCTCCTACAGGTTCAACCACCTGACATTGGCGTTTGGGCCGGTGTCAGGCAGTAATGTTCAATCAATTGACGTAATAGATGCACGGTAGGCTGCAAACGTGACATTTCGAGGTATTCACCCGGTTGGTGCGCACAGGCGATATCACCCGGGCCGAGTACCAGCGTTTCGCAGCCAAGACGCTGAAGATAAGGCGCTTCGGTGCCGAACGCCACTGCTTCGGCGCGATGGCCAGTGAGCTTTTCGGCGACCCGGACCAATTCGGCGTCCTCGGCCTGCTCGAACGGCGGCACTTCGGGGAACAGCGGCGCGTAATTGATCTTCACCTGATGGCGTTCGGCAATCGGGTTGAGCCGCTGCAGAATGGCCGCGCGCAGGGCTTTGGGGTCCATGCCCGGCAACGGCCGCAAGTCGAATTCCAGTGAACACTGGCCGCAGATGCGGTTGGGATTGTCGCCGCCATGGATACAGCCGAAGTTCATGGTCGGTGTCGGCACGCCGAATTGCGGATTGCGGAATTCACGCTGCCACAACAGGCGCAGGCCACGCAGCTCGCCGATGGCATCGTGCATGGCCTCAAGGGCGCTATGTCCCAGGCGCGGGTCCGAGGAATGGCCGCTCTGCCCGAGGATGTCGATGCGCTCCATCATGATGCCTTTGTGCATGCGGATCGGCTTCAGTCCGGTCGGCTCGCCAATCACCGCCGCACGCCCCAGCGGACGGCCGGCTTCGGCCAGGGCACGAGCGCCGGACATCGAGCTTTCTTCATCGCACGTGGCGAGGATCAGCAGCGGTTGCTTGAAAGGCTGATCGAGCAGCGGAATAACCGCCTCGATGGCCAGGGCAAAAAAGCCTTTCATGTCGCAACTGCCAAGGCCCACCCAGCGGCCATCGACTTCGGTCAGTTTCAGCGGATCGGTCTGCCACAGTGCGCCATCGAACGGCACCGTATCGCTATGCCCGGCCAGCACCAGGCCACCGGGGCCGGAGCCGAAACTGGCCAGCAAGTTGAACTTGCCGGGGCTGACCTGCTGGATGTCGCAGGCGAAACCAAGGTCACCGAGCCACGTCGCCAGCAAGTCGATGACCGGACGGTTGGATTGATCAAGGCTGGGCTGGGTACAGCTGACCGTCGGCGCAGCAATCAGCGCAGCGAACTGATCTTTCATGGACGGCAAAGGCATCGCTGACTCCAACTCGCGAATTGAAGACCATCATAGAACCATCTGGCGACAGGAATAAACCGTCGCGGCACGTAGGACTAAGGAGTCCTGTACACTGCACGGCCTTGGCAGCCACACATTTCCCCCGGCTGCGCTCCCGATCCTGGATTTTCCGGCCATGCAGAAAGAAACCGAAATCAAACTCCGCGTCAGCCGCGAAACCCTCGCGGCCCTGCGCGAGCACCCGCTCCTGAAAAAACGCAACAAAAGTGGCTGGGAACGCCGTGAGTTGATGAACCAATACTTCGACACGCCTGAGCGCGACCTGGCCCGCGCCAAGGTTGCCCTGCGCCTGCGCAAGGACGGCGAAGAAGTGATTCAAACGCTCAAGACCCGAGGCCAGAGCGTCGCCGGTCTGTCCGAGCGTAACGAATACGACTGGAACCTGCCCAAAGCCAAGCTCGACGTGAAAAAACTCGACGGCGAATGCTGGCCAGAAGAATTGGCCGAGCTGGACAAGAAAACCCTGAAACCGATCTTCACCACCGATTTCGTTCGCGAACGCGCTGAAATCGCTTGGGGCCGCGGCAAGACCAAAGTGGTCATCGAAGCCGCGCTGGACCTGGGCCACGTGGTGGTCGGCAAGCAGAAAGAAGAAATCTGCGAGCTGGAACTGGAACTGCGCGAAGGCGAGCCGGCTGCCCTGCTTGAACTGGCCGCCGAACTGGCCGCGACCCTGGCCCTGATGCCGTGTGACATCAGCAAGGCCGAGCGCGGTTATCGCTTGTACGACGCCAACAGCTATTCGTTGAGCCTGCCGGCACCGCAAATCACCGCTGAAACGCCGCTGGACGATGCGTTCGCCGCGCTGAGCTGGCATTTGCTGAGCAGCAGCCAGCGTCTGGCCGAGCAGTATCGCTTCAATGGCCACTGGCGCTTGTTGCAGGACTGGGTCGAGAACCTGGCCGAATTGCGTGCCTTGCTGAGCAGCCTGGGCCAGGCCGCACCGCGTCAGTCGACTCACGATCTGCGCGTTGCTCTGGATGCCTTGCTCGAAGACTGGCGCCCTCTGGTGCAAGCCGGTATCGACGACGAAGACGTGCGCAAAGCCGCGCCGGAGCAATTCCTCGAAGAACTGGAAGACCCGCGCTGGGGCTTGTTCTCGCTGAACACGTCGCGTTGGTTGCTGGCCCGCACCTGGGCAGCTGATCGCAACGTCCGTGGCAATCGCCAGGGTGCTGCGCAGTTGGGTAGCTGGTTGCCGCGTTTGCTGGGTGAAGAAGCGACCTCCCTGCAATTGCAGCGTTATCAGCAACAGCCGGAAGACCTGGCCGAGCAACTGCCGCGCATCGAGCGCATCCAGGCCTGGCTGCACCATGCCCGTGGCGTGCTGGACATTCCGGAAATGGACCGCCTGTACGGCGAGCTGAAGCAGCTTGCCCAATTGGCGAACGAGCCGATCACCGATGAATCGCTGGATGCGCGCAAGCAGCAGGCCATTGCGGTTTATCAGAATCGTGCCTGGAAAATGCTGCTGCGTATGTAATGACGCCTTCGCGGGCAAGCCTCGCTCCTACAGTATTTTCGTTGACCCCAATTCGGCGGCCGACTCAAACCTGTAGGAGAGAGGCTTGCCCGCGAAGAGGCCAGCACATTCACCGCATACCCTAGACAGGCAAACTCGTCGTCGACTTGATCTCCGACAACGCCACAATCGAGTTCACTTCCTGAATCCCCGGCACCATCGACAGCTTTTCAAAGAAAAACCGCTCATACGCCTCAATGTCCGCCGTGACAATCCGCAGCAAGAAATCCACCGACCCCATCAGCACATAACACTCCAGCACCTCGGGAAAGCCGCGAATCGCCTCGGTAAACTCAGTGAAGTTCGAACGCCCGTGCGCGTTGAGTTTGATCTCGGCAAAGATCTGCGTGTTAAGCCCGATCTTCTTCCGGTCGAGCAACGTCACCTGCCCGCGAATGATCCCCTCCTCCTTCATCCGCTGAATCCGCCGCCAGCACGGCGACTGAGAAAGTCCCACCTGCTCGGCAATCTGCGCGCTGGAGAGCGAAGCGTCTTCTTGCAGCAACGCGAGAATCTTGCGGTCGTAGCCATCCAGCTCGCTGTGCATAAATAAACCCGTAATTGATAGCTTACCGAATCAAACAATTCGAAAAATAGCCAATAAGCCCCATCATAGATAAGAAATGCCCGGCACCGAATGTAAAAATTCCTCCATAGATTTGGAGACCGACCATGCCGCACCTGGAAGCTGTGAACACCTCGCCTAACCGCGCCGATGTCTGGCACGCCGGCAACGCGCACTGCCGCGTTCATTACCAACTGCTGGCCGAAGCCGAGCCGGACCTGCTGTGCCGGGCGCTCAACCTGTTCGCTTTGCAGTTTCTGACGCCGCAACAGGTCAGCGCGCAGCGGATGGACGATCTGATGTCGATCGACATCGTCATGGACGGGTTGAGCTGGCATCGCGCCGAAGTGATTGCGGAAAAATTACGTAACCTGATCAACGTGTGTTCGGTGGAGCTGCAAGCGGCTGATTCCCTGCGGGAAGCGCCTGTTCAGGCGGCGGGCTGACAAACCTCGACACGGCTTCGTCGGGTAGTGGCCCAACGGTCGGCGGGTCCGCGACTATCCTTTGCGAACTGTTGTTCATGAGGAGCCCGCATGTCCGTTCAACTTGCCATTCAGGACCGCTGGCTGGATCTCAATGATTTGCTGCGTGAACTGGTCGCCCAGGGCTTTATCAGCCAGGACTCGGCCGAACACGCGCTCAATGCCCGCCGCCGCCACGCCACCCATGGCCAGATGCATCCCCTGGAATTCATTGCCAGCCAGCACCTGGACGACCTCAGCCGTCCCGGTAAACACCTCGACCTGGAAAGCCTGACCCTGTGGCTGTCGCAGCAGGCGGGCCAGCCTTACTTGCGCATCGATCCGCTGAAAATCAACGTGGCGGCGATTACGCCGCTGATGTCCTACGCCTTCGCCCAGCGTCACAAGATTCTGGCGGTGTCCATCGACCGCGACGCGGTGACCGTGGCCAGCGCCCAGCCTTACGTCAACGGCTGGGAAGCTGACCTGACTCATGTGCTGAAACTGCCGATCAAACGCGTAGTGGCCAACCCGGTGGACATCCAGCGCTTCAGCGTCGAGTTTTTCCGGCTGGCCAAATCGGTCAGCGGTGCGACCAACAACGATCAGCAGGCCAGCAACCTGGGCAATTTCGAACAATTGCTCAACCTCGGCGCCAGCGATCAGGAACCGGACGCCAACGACGCGCACATCGTCAACATCGTCGACTGGCTGTTCCAGTACGCCTTCCAGCAGCGCGCCAGTGATATCCACATCGAACCTCGACGCGAGCAAGGCACGGTGCGCTTTCGCATCGACGGCGTGCTGCACAACGTCTATCAATTCCCCCCGCAAGTGACCATGGCCATCGTCAGCCGCCTGAAAAGCCTGGGGCGGATGAACGTTGCGGAAAAGCGCAAACCCCAGGACGGCCGGGTGAAGACCAAGACCCCGGACGGCGGCGAGGTCGAGCTGCGGCTGTCGACCTTGCCGACGGCATTCGGCGAAAAAATGGTCATGCGGATCTTCGACCCGGAGGTGCTGCTCAAGGACTTCGATCAGTTGGGCTTCTCCGCCGAAGACCTGCGCCGCTGGCAGGACATGACCCGCCAGCCCAACGGCATCATTCTGGTGACCGGGCCGACGGGTTCGGGCAAAACCACCACGCTTTACACCACGCTGAAGAAACTGGCGACGCCGGAGGTCAACCTCTGCACCATCGAAGACCCGATCGAAATGGTCGAGCCGGCCTTCAATCAGATGCAGGTCCAGCACAACATCGACCTGACCTTCGCCGCTGGTGTTCGCGCACTGATGCGGCAGGATCCGGACATCATCATGATCGGCGAGATTCGCGACCTCGAAACCGCAGAAATGGCGATCCAGGCCGCGCTCACGGGTCACCTGGTGCTCTCGACCTTGCACACCAATGACGCGCCCAGCGCGATCAGCCGCTTGCTGGAACTCGGCGTGCCGCATTACCTGATCAAAGCCACGGTGCTCGGCGTCATGGCCCAGCGCCTGGTGCGAACTTTGTGCTCGCACTGCAAGGCACCACTGACGTTGGGTGAAGAAGACTGGCAAACCCTGACCAAACCCTGGCAAGCGCCACTGCCCACCAACGCCCAGCGCGCCATCGGCTGCCTGGAATGCCGCGACACCGGCTACCGCGGCCGCGCCGGGGTCTACGAAATCATGCAACTGACGGATGGTGTTAAGGCGCTGATCAATCCCGACACCGATCTGCTGGCGGTACGGCGCCAGGCGTTCAAGGAAGGCATGCGCAGCCTGCGGCTGTCGGGGGCGCAGAAAGTGGCCGCAGGGTTGACGACGATCGAGGAAGTATTGCGCGTGACGCCGCAGAGTGAGCAGAAATAGCTGCGCTACCAGTCGGCCAGGCCCAATCCGGTATTGGGCTTGATCCATAGCACTGCACCGTCCGAGCTCCGCTGCAGGATCGAGTGACCCGCCTTCAGCATTTCGCCTGTGCGCAGGTTGTGTGCGGGGTTTGATTTGTTCGGGCTGAACAGCAGCGTGTGCGGCGAGTCCTCGCGTACCCTCGTCAGACGCGGGTATTGCCAATCGCCAAAGGTGATCCTGTCATTCAGTTGCCCCTCCCAACCCACGGCTTTTTGCTGTTTATCCAGTTTCAGGGTCAGGGTCGGGCCGGACAACGCAACACGTTGAAGGACAACCCGCTCGCGTTTCCCCCCCGGCGTCAGTTCATATTCCTCACCGTAACGGTGAACGTAACTGCCGGACGGCCAGGTCAACCCGCCCATCTCGGTGTTCGCCACCAGTGTGCAGGACTCGAAGCGCCAGCGATCCGGTTGCAGGCGAGTCTCTTCGTCGATCTCGAAAGTCACCCAGGTATCATTCGCACAAGGCCAGCCATCAACGGCTTGATCGCTGGCCAGCCGCAGTTTCACATACGGCGGGCCAAACATTTCCAGCGCCGTGACGTTGATACCCTTGATCCGGTGCGGTGCGACAAATTCGGCAGCAATGAGGCTGGGCAGGCCATGGGCTTGTGGTTGATCGTATTGATCCAGCGGGTCGACCGTACTCAGATGCAGTCTGGTGCCGGCAGGCAGCGGCAGACCTTCGACTTGTACGTCATGCTCAAGTGTAGGCTTTCGCGCCCGATCGTTGGCAGCATCCAGCCAGTAGTTGCCTGACATGGCGCCGACCACGCTCAAACAGACCAAACCAAGCGCACCGAACCTGCGGGGTTGGCGCAACATCTGTCGGCGCCAGGCGGGAACGCACAGCGCAATCAACAGTGCGGGTAGGCCGACAAACGCCAGCAGTACCACATTCAACACAGTGACGTACAGCATTGCGCCAATAGCCAAGGGAAGCATCCATGCATCGAGAATAATCGGCCATGGTGCCAAACAACCTCTGAGCCTGCACCCCATGTGGGTCAAATGGGCAACATCTAGCGAGTCGAACCATCTGAATGAGCCGTCATGGAACTGGATTGGGGAAATGGCGATCCAACCCCGTAGTTAACCAGTGGAGTCACCCATCATGCGTCTCAAACTTGCTATCGCTACCATCGCTTTGTTGTCCCTTCCAGTCGGTTCGGCGATGGCCGATAGCTTTTGGCGTAACGTCATTTCGTCCGGTGCCACCACCGGTTCGACCTACCTGACCTTCAAGGATCACAAGCTGATCGTTGCAGCGCAGGACGATGCCGGCAGCTTCGTCGCCAGTGATGGCGGCATCCGCGGTCCTTATCTGGAAGCCGCGATGCAGAAAGTACGCTCCGACAATCCGGGCCTGCAGGCGACGGATATGGAACTGGCGAACGCGATCCTGGCAAAGAATGCCGTCGCTTCGGAATAAGCTGTTCAGCTGAATAAAAATGCCGCTCCCGTGAGCGGCATTTTTTTGCCCGACACAAAACCCTGTAGGAGCGAGCCTGCTCGCAATAGCGGTGGATCAGTCAACATTTCAGCGACTGTTGCACCGCTATCGCGAGCAGGCTCGCTCCTACATTGGATTTGCGTAGTCCGGGCGATCAGCGGTAATCATCGACGGGCACGCAGGCACAGAACAGATTCCTGTCGCCATAGACGTTGTCCACCCGATTCACCACCGGCCAATATTTATGCGCCTTGGTGTGCGCATCCGGCGTCACCGCTTGCTCGATGCTGTAAGGCCGCTCCCAGACCCCGGTGATATCGGCCAGGGTGTGCGGCGCTCGCTTCAGCGGATTGTCTTCGGCGGGCCAGTTACCGTTCTGCACCTCGGTGATTTCCGCGCGAATGCTCAGCATCGCCCCGATAAACCGATCCAGTTCGGCCTTTGATTCGCTCTCGGTCGGCTCGACCATCAGTGTCCCTGGCACCGGAAACGACATGGTCGGCGCATGGAAACCGTAATCCATCAGGCGCTTGGCCACGTCCTCTTCACTGATCCCGGTCAGCGCCTTCAATGGCCGCAAATCGAGGATGCATTCGTGCGCCACCCGTTCGTTGCGCCCGGTGAAGAGCACTGGAAACGCCCCGGACAAATGTTGCGCCAGGTAATTCGCAGCGAGGATCGCCACCTCGCTGGCATCCGCCAATTGCGGGCCCATCATGGCAATGTACATCCAGCTGATCGGCAAAATGCTCGCGCTGCCCCAGGGCGCTGCGCTGACCGCACCGTTCTGCGCCAGCGGTCCCTCAATCGGCACCACCGGGTGATTGGCGACGAACGGCGCCAAATGCGCGCGCACGCCTATCGGCCCCATGCCCGGCCCGCCGCCGCCATGGGGAATGCAGAACGTCTTGTGCAAGTTCATGTGGGAGACGTCGGCGCCAATGTCCGCAGGCCGCGCCAATCCCACCTGCGCGTTGAGGTTGGCGCCGTCCATGTACACCTGGCCGCCGTGGCTGTGGATAACTTCACAGATTTCGCTGATGCCTTCCTCGTACACGCCATGGGTCGACGGATACGTCGCCATCAGGCAGGCGAGTTTGTCGCCTGCGTACGCGGCCTTGCCTTTCAGGTCATCCAGATCGACGTTGCCGGCCTCGTCGCACTCGACGATCACCACGCGCATCCCGGCCATCTGCGCCGAGGCGGGGTTGGTGCCGTGGGCCGAGGACGGAATCAGGCAAATCTCTCGCGCCCCCTGATGACGGCTCTCGTGATATTTGCGGATTGCCAGCAGCCCGGCGTACTCGCCTTGAGCGCCGGAGTTGGGTTGCATGCAAATCGCGTCGAAACCGGTGATTGCGCAGAGCCAGCGTTCCAGTTCCTCGATCATCAGCGAATAACCCACCGCCTGCTCTTTCGGTACAAACGGATGCAGGTTGGCGAATTGCGGCCAGGTGATGGGGATCATCTCGCTGGTGGCATTGAGTTTCATGGTGCAGGAGCCCAGCGGGATCATTGATTGGTTGAGCGCCAGGTCTTTGTTTTCCAGTTGCTTGAGGTAACGCAGCATCTCGGTTTCGCTGTGATGGGCGCTGAATACCGGATGACGCAGATAAGGCGAGGTGCGCAGCAGACCTGCCGGAATACCGGAAGCAAGGGTTTGAGCGTCCAGTTCGTCGACGTTCAGCCCATGATCGGAACCGAGGAACACATCAAACAGTTTCGCTACCGTGGATTCGTCAGAGGTTTCGTCGAGGCTCAGCCCCAACTGCCCGCGCCCGAGAATGCGCAAGTTGATCTGTGCTGCCTGGGCGCTTTCGATAATTGCGGTCTGAGTACCACCAACCTCCAGCGTCAGCGTGTCGAAAAAGTGAGTGTTGAGGCGAGTGATGCCGTGACGCTCCAGGCCAGCGGCGAGGATGCAGGTCAACCGATGGACGCGCTGGGCAATGCGTTTGAGTCCTTCCGGGCCATGGTAGACCGCATAGAAACTGGCGATGTTGGCCAGCAGCACCTGAGCGGTGCAGATGTTCGAGTTGGCCTTCTCCCGGCGGATATGTTGCTCACGGGTTTGCAGGGCCATGCGCAGCGCGACATTGCCGCGAGCATCTTTCGACACGCCGATGATCCGCCCGGGAATCGCCCGTTTGTACTCATCGCGACTGGCAAAAAACGCCGCGTGCGGCCCGCCGTACCCCATCGGCACACCGAAGCGCTGGGACGAGCCGAACACCACGTCGGCGCCCAACTCCCCAGGCGGGGTCAGCAACAGCAGGCTCAGCAGATCCGTCGCGACACAGGCCAGCGCCTGTTGGGCATGCAGATGATCGATCAACGGACGCAGGTCGCGGATCTCGCCGTGGGTGTCGGGATATTGCAGCAACGCGCCAAACACCTCGTGCTGTTTCAAGTTATCCACAGCGTCGATGATCAGCTCGAAACCGAACCCTTCGGCCCGGGTCTGCACCACGGAAATGGTTTGCGGATGGCAGTTCTCATCGACGAAGAACAGATTGCTCCGGGACTTGGCGACCCGCTTGGCCAACGCCATGGCTTCCGCCGCCGCCGTGGCTTCATCGAGCAGCGAAGCGTTGGCCAGTTCGAGGCCCGTGAGGTCGATGGTCAATTGCTGGAAATTCAGCAGCGCTTCGAGCCGCCCCTGGGCAATCTCCGGCTGATAAGGGGTGTAGGCGGTGTACCAACCGGGATTTTCCAACACGTTGCGCAGAATGACGGCCGGCGTGAGGGTGCCGTGGTAACCCATGCCGATCAGGCTGGTCCAGACCTGGTTTTGCTCGGCGTACCCGCGCAGCTTGGCCAGCGCAGCCTCTTCGTCGAGGGCCGGCGGCAAATCGAGCTCGCGGTTCAGGCGGATTCCCGGCGGTACCGTCTGTTCGATCAGTTCGACCCGGCTGCCGAGGCCGAGGCTGTCGAGCATCGCCTGTTGCTCGGCAGCATCGGGGCCAAGGTGGCGGCGAAGGAAGGCATTGGGATCGCGTAACTGGCTCAAGGACGGCAACTGGGACATGACGGGCTCTCTCTAGGCTGGCGCTCAACGTCGATGCAACACGGTCAAACCAGCATAGCAGCCGCTGCCAACAGCGAACCCGTGCAGGAGCGAGGCTTGCCCGCTCCCACAGGGAAATCCGTCAGGCGAAAAAAAGCCCCGACACGTCGGGGCTTTGGGATGACGCTGAAGGCTTAGTCGCCGATGGCGGCCTTGTAGCCGGCTGCATCGAGCAGCTTGTCCAGCTCAGCCTTGTCGCTTGGCTTCAGTTTGAAGATCCACGCGCTGTATGGGTCAGAGTTGAGGCTTTCCGGAGAGTCACCCAGAGCGTCGTTGACAGCGGTCACTTCACCACCGATAGGAGAATAGATATCGGAAGCGGCTTTGACCGACTCGACCACACCGGCAACATCACCGGCAGCGAAAACTTTTCCAACTTCAGTCAGCTCAACGAACACCACATCGCCCAAGGCTTCCTGAGCGTGATCGCTGATGCCCACGGTAACGGTGCCATCGGTTTCCAGACGGGCCCATTCGTGACTTTCGGCAAAACGCAGGTCGGCAGGGATATCGCTCATGTTCTGTGTCCTCAAGAGAATTGTCAGCGGTCGTTGCCCGCCAAAAAGGTTAGATCAAGGTTTTGCCATGGCGGACGAAGGTCGGTTTGACCACCCGGACCGGGTACCACTTGCCACGGATTTCCACTTCTGCGCGGTCGGCAGTTGCCATCGGCACGCGCGCCAGTGCTATCGACTTGCTAAGCGTAGGAGAGAAACTACCACTGGTGATCTCTCCTTCGCCAACATTGGCGATACGGACCACTTGATGAGCGCGCAAAACCCCACGTTCCTCAAGGACCAGACCGACCAGTTTGTGCTGCACACCACCCGCCCGCTCGGCTTCCAGGGCGCTGCGACCAATGAACTGGCGAGTGGCCGGTTCCCAGGCAATGCTCCAGGCCATGTTCGAGGCCAGCGGTGAAACGTCTTGATGAATGTCCTGGCCGTACAGGTTCATGCCGGCTTCGACACGCAAGGTATCCCGGGCACCCAGGCCGATAGGAGAAATGCCCGCGCCCACCAGGTCGTTGAAAAACCCTGGCGCCTGATTGGCGGGTAGAACGATCTCCAGGCCATCTTCACCGGTATATCCGGTGCGCGCGATGAACCAGTCGCCGTCAGGCTGACCTTCAAAAGGCTTGAGCATCTGGATCAGGTTGCCGCGGGACTGGGTCACCAGTTCGGAAATCTTGTGCCGGGCATGGGGGCCTTGAATCGCCAGCATCGCCAGTTCGGAGCGCTCGTTGAGCTGCACATCGAAACCATCGAGATGGGCCTGCATCCAGGCGAGGTCCTGATTGCGGGTGGAGGCGTTGACCACCAGCCGATAACCGTCCTCGAGACGGTAGACGATCATGTCGTCGACGATGCCGCCGCGCTCGTTGAGCATGGTGCTGTACAAGGCACGGCCAGGGCTGTGCAGGCGCTCGACGTCATTGGCCAGCAAATGCTGGAGCCAGGCCTTGGCCTGGGGGCCGGTGACATCAATCACGGTCATGTGGGATACATCGAAAACCCCGCAATCGCGGCGCACCTGATGGTGTTCCTCGACCTGCGATCCGTAATGCAGAGGCATATCCCAACCGCCAAAATCGACCATCTTCGCGCCAAGGGCGAGATGAAGGTCATACAGAGGCGTGCGCTGTCCCATGGGTTTCTCCTTCCGGGCGTGGCGAAGGTGCGGGCCGGTGCTTTACGGGCGAAAGCCTTGAAATAGAAGGCTTTGAGCCGATGTCAGCTACCAGGTCCGTAGGACGGACCGCACCGAATGCCGCGCATTGTAGCCTCAAGGTGTAGGACTGACACCTAGGCGTTTCGATGCGCCGAACGTCGAATCAATCCGATGACCGGTAACAGCCCGACCAAAACCAGAGTCAAGGCCGGCAACGAAGCTCTCGCCCACTCCCCTTCGCTGGTCATTTCAAAGATCCGTACCGCCAGCGTGTCCCAGCCAAACGGGCGCATCAGCAGGGTCGCGGGCATTTCCTTGAGCACATCGACGAACACCAGCAACGCGGCACTCAACGTGCCGGGCAGCAATAAGGGCAGATACACTTTGAAAAACAGTCGTGGCCCACTGACCCCAAGGCTACGTGCCGCTTCGGGCAAAGATGGCCGTATTCGCGCCAGGCTGCTTTCCAGCGGTCCGTAGGCCACGGCGATGAAACGCACCAGGTAGGCCAGCAACAACGCCGACAGACTGCCCAGCAGCAATGGCTTGCCCGCGCCACCGAGCCAGCCCGACAGCGGGATGACCAGCTCGCGATCCAGATAACTGAACGCCAGCATGATCGACACCGCCAGCACCGAACCCGGCAGGGCGTAGCCGAGATTGGCCAGGCTGATACCGGAGCGGATCGCCCGGGTCGGTGCCAGGCGCCGGGCAAATGCCAGCACCAGGGCAACGCTGACGGTGATCAGCGCGGCCATGCCGCCCAGGTACAAGGTGTGGACGATCAGACCGGCGTAACGCTCATCCAGGTCGAAGCGTCCACGCTGCCAGAACCACACCACCAGTTGCAGCATCGGAATGACGAAGGCACAGGCGAACACCAGGCCACACCAAGTCATGGCCGCCAACGCCTTGAAACCCCGCAGGTGGTACAGCGCCTTGATGCGAGGTCGTTCATTGCTGGTGCGGTTGGCCCCGCGAGCACGCCGTTCGCCGTACAACACGACCATCACCACCAGCAGTAACAGGCTGGCCAGTTGCGCGGCGGTGGAGAGGCTGAAAAATCCGTACCAGGTTTTGTAGATGGCCGTGGTGAACGTGTCGAAGTTGAACACTGACACCGCGCCGAAGTCCGCCAGGGTTTCCATCAATGCCAAGGCCACACCGGCACCAATCGCCGGCCGCGCCATGGGCAAGGCCACTCGCCAGAACGCCTGCCACGGTGATTGCCCCAGCACCCGCGCCGCTTCCATCAGGCCTTTGCCTTGGGCCAGGAACGCAGTGCGCGCCAGCAGGTAGACATAGGGATAGAACACCAGCACCAGAACAAGGATGACGCCGCCGGTGGAACGCACTCTCGGCAATCGCAGCTCGGTGCCGAACCATTCGCGCAGCAAGGTTTGCACGGGGCCGGCGAAATCCAGCAGGCCGACGAAGACGAAGGCCAGCACGTAAGCAGGAATGGCAAATGGCAGCATCAGCGCCCAGTCCAGCCAACGCCGGCCGGGAAATTCGCAGAGGCTGGTGAGCCAGGCGAGGCTCACACCCAGGAGCGTGACGCCGATACCGACGCCGAGCACCAGGGTCAGGGTATTGCCCAGCAGGCGCGGCATCTGGGTGTCCCAGAGGTGGGACCAGATTTGCTGATCGATGGTTTGCCAGGAGAAGAACAGGACGCTCAGGGGCAGCAGGACCAGCGCGGCGATGGCGAAGACCAGGGGATACCAGCGGCGTTGGGCGGGGTGGGCCAAGGGGATTCTCTAGAAAATATGGGCCGACTCTAACCTGAAGTCGGCTCCATTTTGTGGCGAGGGAGCTTGCTCCCGCTCGGGTGCGAAGCAGCCGCAGGAGGTTATCAGATCATCTCGATCCTGACCTGTCGACGCCAACGGGGCCGTTTCGCAGCTCAGCGGGAGCAAGCTCCCTCGCCACAGGTAGCCGCTCGCCACAATAACGGTGAAGTCAGTTCCAGCCAGCCCGATCCATCATGCGAATCGCTTCAGCCTGACGCTTGCCGGCAATTTCCACCGGTAGCGTATCCGCCACAAACTTGCCCCAGCTCGCCACTTCCGCAGACGGTTGAACCGCAGGGTTAGCCGGGAATTCCTGGTTCACGTCAGCGAAGATCTTCTGCGCTTCAGGGGTAGTCATCCATTCAACCAGGGCTTTGGCGGCTTCTGGATGCGGTGCATGCTTGGTCAGGCCGATGCCCGACAGGTTCACGTGTACGCCGCGATCGCCCTGGTTCGGCCAGAACAGCTTCACGGCCAGGTCAGGCTTCTGTTTGTGCAGGCGGCCATAGTAGTAAGTGTTGACGATGCCGACGTCGCATTGGCCAGCGTTGATCGCTTCCAGCACCGCGATGTCATCGGAGAACACATCGGTGGACAGGTTGTTGACCCAACCTTTGAGGATCTTCTCGGTTTTTTCGGCGCCGTGCACTTCGATCATGGTGGCGGTCAAGGACTGGTTGTAGACCTTCTTCGCCGTGCGCAGGCACAGGCGACCTTCCCAGTTTTTATCGGCCAGCGCTTCGTAAGTGGTCAGCTCGCCCGGTTTCACCCGCGCGGTGGAGTAGGCGATGGTCCGGGCCCGCAGGCTCAAGCCAGTCCAGGCGTGAGCCGAGGAGCGGTATTGCAGCGGGATGTTGGCGTCGATCACCTTGGAGGTGAAGGGTTGCAGGATGCCCATCTGCTCCGCCTGCCAGAGGTTGCCGGCATCGACGGTCAGCAGCAGGTCGGCGGTGGCGTTCTCGCCCTCGGCCTTGATCCGCTGCATCAAAGGCGCTTCCTTGTCGGTGATGAACTTCACCTGCACACCGGTTTTCGCGGTGTAGGCATCGAAGACCGGCTTGATCAGCTCGTCGATACGCGAGGAGTAAACCACCACCTCGTCGGCGGCCTGGGCAGTGGTGCTACCGATCAGGGTCAGGGCGAGTGCAGTCAGTAGACGCTTCGGTGCCAACATGGGAGCGATCTCTCGATTGGAAAATTGAGGGCAAATGATAAGGACTCACATTTAGCTTCTCAATCGAACAGTTCGCGGAGGCGTTACCAAATGTTGCATGGTCGACATGGGGGGGGTGAATGTACCAACGCCATCGCGAGCAGGCTCGCTCCCACAGGGGAATGCATTTCAATTGTGGGAGCGAGCCTGCTCGCGATGAGGCCGTCTGCCGCAATGAAGATGTCAGGCCTTGGCCAGCGCCGGCAAATCCCCGATCAACCCCAGCGCTTCGCGCACGAACAACGCCTTGGCTTCCGGCATCTGGTCAACCATCTTCAACCCGGCATTACGCAACCAGCGAACCGGCAACGGATCCGCCTGGAACAAGCGTTCAAAGCCTTCCATCGCCGCCATCAACGCCAGGTTGTGCGGCATGCGCCGACGCTCGTAACGACTCAGCACCTTCACATCCGCCAATCGCTCGCCGCGCCCTGCCGCTTGCAGCAGCACTTCGGCCAGCACAGCGGCGTCGAGGAAACCGAGGTTGACGCCCTGCCCGGCCAGCGGGTGAATGGTATGCGCCGCATCACCGATCAACGCCAAACCTTCAGCCACATATCGCTTGGCATGCCGCTGACGCAGCGGCACACACAAACGCGGGTCGGCGCTGAGCACCGTGCCGAGCCGGCCTTCAAAGGCGCGTTCCAATTCGAGACAGAAAGCGCCGTCGTCCAGCGCCATCAGGCGTTCGGCTTCGCTCGGCGTGGTCGACCAGACGATCGAACACCAATCCTGCTGACCGTCCCGCTCCAACGGCAGAAACGCCAATGGACCGTTGTCGGTGAAGCGCTGCCACGCGGTCATTTGATGAGGTTTGGAGCTGCGCACGCTGGTGACGATCGCATGGTGCAGATAGTCCCACTCGCGCGTGGCCACGCCGGTCAGGCGCCGCACCGCCGAATTGGCGCCATCCGCCGCTATCACCAGGGGCGCGCGCAAGGTGCGCCCATCGGCCAGGGTCAGCAGCCAGTCATCGCCGGAGCGGCGCATCTGCTCCAAACGCGCATTGGCCAGCATCCCGAGGTCGCAGTCGTGCAGACGATCCAGCAAGGCATCCTGAACCACGCGGTTCTCGACGATATGGCCCAGCACGTCGGCATGCACACTGGCGGCCGAGAAACGGATCTGCCCGGTGCCGCTGCCATCCCAGACCTGCATGTCGGTGTAAGGGCTGCTGCGGCGATTGGCGATGCCGTCCCACACGCCCAAGCGCTCGAGAATGCGCTGGCTGGCCGCCGACAAGGCACTCACCCTCGGTTCGAACGGCGCCTGGGCATCAAAGGGTTTGACGCTCATCGGGCTGCCGTCCAGCAACAGGACTTCCAGCCCGCTGTCTTGCAACGCCAGCGCCAGGGCGCTGCCGACCATTCCGGCCCCGACAATCAGCAGATCTGCGCGCATTTCCATGCTTTAAGCCTGTCTCGCTTGCGGTTTGAGCCGCACGTAAAGGGTTTTCTGCACCCGCGCCACCAGGGCGCCAGCACCGTCATGAATATCGACCTGCAACTGCGGCAGGTACTTTTCGCCGTTCGCTGTCTGTCGACGGATCTCGTCGAGCAAGGTCTCGTCGATGCTGAAGCGGGCGAACACCGGGCCTTTGCCCGGCGCGATGAAATCGATGTCGGCAGCCTTGTCCCAGACAATGAACTGACGACCGAGGTTTTCCATCAGCATCAGCATGTAGAACGGATCGACCATCGAATACAGGCTGCCGCCAAACTGGGTACCGACGTAATTGCGGTTGTACCAACTCAGTCCCATGGACACTTGAATGTCCCGGAAGTCATCGCTGATGTGCTGCACCCGCACCCCGGCACCGAGGTACGGCGGGTAGAAGGTCATGAACCACCGCATCAACCGCGCTTTACCGAACGTATCAGTCAGCCACTTAAGCATCGGGACGCGTACCCAGGCCCATGGCTTGCCGGGCGAACCAGCGCTTGGCCGGCGGCAGCAGATCGAGACCGAGCAGGCCGATGTTGCGGCCCAGCGAAACCAGTGGCTGGGTGCTGCCGAACAAACGGGTCACCTGATCGGAGAACCCCACAGTCAGGTTCTGATCCATGCGCTGACGCTCGCGATAAGCCTGCAAGGTCGCGAAGTCGCCGGGCGACGTGTCGCTCGCCAGCAGCGCATCGGCCAGGGCTTGAGCATCACGCAACGACAGGTTGAAGCCCTGGCCGGCAATCGGGTGCAGGCTGTGGGCAGCGTTGCCGAGGATGGCCAGATGCGGACGCACTTGCTCTTCGGCTTCGATCAGCGTCAATGGGTACAGATGCCGCGCGCCCACCTGCTTCAGGGTGCCAAGGCGATAACCGAACACGCCCTGCAACTCGCTGAGGAAACTGCGCTCATCCAGCGCCGCCAGTCGTTGCGCGTCCATGCCCAAACGGGTCCAGACCAGGGCGCAGCGGTTGTCCGGCAGTGGCAACAACGCCATCGGGCCGTCATCGGTGAAGCGCTCGAAGGCCACGCCGTTATGCGCTTCGCTCGGGGTGATGTTGGCAATCAGTGCGCTCTGGTTGTACGGACGCTTTTTGATGCCGATGCCCAATTGCTCGCGCAGGCCCGAACGGCCGCCATCAGCGAGCACCGCAAGGTCGCATTCCAGGGTGGTTTCATCGTTGAGGGTCAAGCGATAGCCATCGCTCAGCGGTTCCATGCGCGTGACTTCCGCCGGGCAACGCCAAGTGACCACATCCTTGTCCAGGCCCTGCCAGAGGCATTGGCCGAGCCAGGCGTTTTCCACCACATAACCCAGCGCCGGCACGCCCTCTTCCATCGCCGACAAACGTGCGGTGGAAAAACGTCCACGGTCGGAGACATGAATCTGCTTGATCGGCTCGGCGCGGCGGGAGATTTCCTGCCACACGCCCAACCGTTGATAAATCTGTTTGGCCCCGTAGGACAGCGCCGAAGAACGGGCGTCATAGCTCGGTTGATAGGTGTCGCCCGGGGCGAATGGCTCGATCAGCACGATCTTCCAGCCACGGGCCTTGGCCCCGGCCTGCAACGCCAATGCTAGGCTGGCGCCCACCAGGCCGCCACCGATAATTGCCAGATTGACTCGACTCATGCCGCTTGTGTCCGCGCAGCAGCCATCAAGGCCTCGATCTCGGCGACCGTTTTCGGCACACCTTGGGTCAGGATTTCACAACCGTTTTTGGTGACCACCACGTCGTCCTCGATGCGCACGCCAATGCCGCGCCATTTCTTCGCTACGTTCTGGTTGTCCGGGGCAATGTAGATGCCCGGTTCCACAGTGAGCGCCATGCCGACTTCCAGCACCCGCCATTCGCCGCCGACCTTGTATTCGCCGACGTCATGCACATCCATGCCCAACCAATGGCCGGCACGATGCATGTAAAACGCTTTATAGGCTTCGCTGGCGATCAACTCGTCGACGTCGCCCTGCAACAGGCCCAACTTCACCAGACCGGAGGTAATCACCCGGACCGTGGCTTCGTGCGCCTGATTCCAGTGTTTGTTCGGGGCGATTTCGGCGAATGCGGCTTCTTGCGACGCCAGCACCAACTCGTAAATCGCTTTCTGCTCCGCTGAATACTTGCCGTTGACCGGCCAGGTGCGGGTGATGTCGCTGGCGTAGCAGTCGATCTCGCAACCGGCATCGATCAACACCAGGTCGCCATCCTTGAGCACGGCATCATTCTGCTGGTAATGCAGGATGCAGCTGTTGCGCCCCGCGGCAACGATCGAACCGTAGGCCGGCATCTTCGCCCCGCCCTTGCGGAACTCGTAATCGAGTTCGGCTTCGAGGCTGAACTCGTGCAACCCGGCCCGACTGGCCTGCATCGCCCGGATATGCGCCTGGGCGGAAATCCGTGCGGCTTCGCGCATCACCTTCACTTCTGCCGCCGATTTATACAGGCGCATGTCGTGCAGCAGATGATCCAGGGCAACGTATTCGTTCGGCGGCTGGGCGCCGAGGTGCGCTTTAGAGCGGATCACGTTGATCCACTCCATCAGGTGCCGGTCGAATTCCGGGTTGCTGCCCATGGCCGAATACACCCGGTCGCGCCCTTCGATCAGGCCCGGCAGGATGTCGTCGATGTCGGTGATTGGAAACGCATCGTCGGCGCCGAAGTCGCGGATCGCGCCTTCCTGGCCGGCGCGCAGGCCGTCCCACAGTTCTCGCTCGGCGTTGCGTTCACGGCAGAACAGAATGTACTCGCCATGTTCGCGACCGGGCATCAGTACGATGACGGCCTGAGGCTCGGGGAAGCCGCTGAGGTACTGGAAGTCGCTGTCCTGCCGGTAGACGTGCTCGACGTCGCGGTTGCGTATGGCTACTGCGGCGGCGGGCAGGATGGCGATGCTGTTGGGTTCCATCTGCGCCATCAGGGCCTTGCGGCGACGGCTGTATTCCGATTTCGGGATATGAATCATGGGCAGATGGCGTTCCCTGGCAACAATTAATGCAGCGACGGCTTGGCCGCAGCCGGCTCTTCCGCTTTTTTGGTTTCGGAGAACAGCAGCAGCGGCGCAACGCGCAGGTATTCCATCACTTCCATGTAGTCGCTTTCGCCGTCTTCGGACTCTTCCAGGGCGTCTTGCACCTGGGAAATGGCCGCCAGATCCTGCAACACTTCGGTGGCTTCGGTGCTCAGCATGCTGCTGTCGCGGCAGTTCAGGCCGAAACCGCTGAGAAAGCCCTGGCACCATTGGCCCAGTGCCGCGGCACGGTCAGCCAGTGGCGCGTCATCGGTCGGCAGCAGCAGAACTACAGTGACGTCGTCGCCGGTGAGCTCGCCCTTGACCATCTCCTGCAAGCCGATCAAGGCATTGCGGACATTATCCTGGGGCTCAGTTTCGAGCAGTTCGGCGGCATCGACCAGCCAGCCTTCGGCATCGAAACCTGCACCGGCGCAGCTGCGGCCGAGCAGCAGGCCGTGCAGTTCGGCAGGCGAGACGTTATGACCGCTGGAAGTCAGCAGGGTGGCGAAGGCTTGGTACGGGGAATTCTGAATGGGCATGGGCAGCTAGGCGCCAGACGGCGCTATGTCTAGAATGAAGGCCTTGTATCCTACATCGACAGACTCGCCAAGACTATTAAAGGCTGTCCGCCCGTTACCCCCATCAGACTATTCAGTGGACACAATGGAAGACACCGACCTGCAAGCGCTGATGGCCAGACTCGAACTGCTAATTAATCGGGTCGAGCAACTTAAGAGTCAAAACGGACTCCTATTAGCTCAGGAAAAAACCTGGCGCGAGGAACGCGCTCACCTCATTGAAAAGAACGAAATCGCCCGGCGTAAGGTCGAATCAATGATTTCGCGCCTCAAGGCCCTGGAGCAAGACTCATGAGTTCAAGCAATAGCGTTACCGTGCAGATCCTCGATAAAGAATATTCGATCATCTGCCCCCAGGAAGAGCGCAGCAACCTGGTGAGCGCCGCCCGTTACCTGGACGGGAAGATGCGTGAAATCCGCAGCAGCGGCAAAGTCATCGGCGCCGACCGCATTGCCGTGATGGCCGCGCTGAACATCACGCACGATCTTCTGCACAAGGAAGAACGCCCGGATGTGCAGGCCAGTGGCTCGACTCGCGAGCAGGTTCGCGACCTGCTGGATCGCGTCGATCTGGTGCTCGCCACCGATCCGGACGTCACCAAGGGCTGAAACACGAAACCGCTTGGGGTATACTCGCATCACTCCCTGGGGTGCTTGCCAGTTGACCACGTCCCTGAGCCGATTCGCACTACCCTGGAGGCTGCACGTTGGGCTGGTGTGCATGTCCGCTAGACGGAAAGCCTTAAAGCCTACTGCATCTTCCACCTTGAACTTTCGGGTTCAAGGGCTAAGTCAGCAGCGGTTCATCCGGGGAGCCTGATTCCAGTCCGATGCCGGTTTAAATACCGGCATCGGCTTTTTTACGGGTACGCTTTACGTATCTGTCCTGTCGAAGCCTGAATCCATGACCGAACCTGCGCTGCTGCCCCGCCCGCAACTTCGACGCATGCTGCGCAAGGCCCGCCGCGCACTGACCCCCAGTCAGCAACGCCAGGCTGCTCGCGGGCTGTACAAGCAATTGGCTCAGCAGCCGTTGTTTCGCCGGGCCAAACACATCTCCCTCTACCTGCCCACCGACGGTGAAATCGACCCGCGCCTGTTGCTGCGCGCGGCGCAACGTCGGGGCAAGGCGACTTATCTACCGGTACTCAGTGCCTGGCCGCGGACCAAAATGGTGTTCCAGCGGATTCGTCCCGGTGAAAAACTCAAACCCAACCGCTTTCGTATTCTCGAACCCCGGCACAACCTCGCCCGCCAGCGCAAAGTCTGGGCGCTGGACCTGGTGCTGTTGCCATTGGTGGGATTTGACGACGTCGGCGGCCGCCTGGGAATGGGCGGCGGTTTCTACGATCGAAGCCTCGCCTACCTGGCGCGGCGAAAAAACTGGCGCAAGCCGACGCTGCTGGGCCTGGCCCATGAATGTCAGAAGGTAGAACGATTGGCTCAGGCGAGCTGGGATGTGCCGTTGCAAGGAACGGTTACCGACAAGGCGTGGTATTTCGCAGGCTAGACGCCACTGGAATCAGCGGCGCCCGAAAAACAGGCTCAGCGCTTGAAGGCCGACGGCTGTTGTTGCTGTGCGATTTCGATTGGCGCGTCAGTCTTGTTGTTCCACAGGCTTTGGGCATAGCCGGTGGTCACGACGCCGAGGCCGAACAAAATAACCAAAATCCATAGTAAATCCGGTTTGCGTTTCATCGATTGCCCCCCAAAGGCACATCAACACGATGACAGCAGCGGTTTCCGTTGTAGGTGTAGGCCGTGCAGCAGCGTCAAGCTTAGAAGGCCGGCATTTTGCGGCAACGTGAACTGACACGCAAACGCTGGCGTCAACCGACTGTCGGTTTGTCATAAAATTGCCCGACAACTTGCCCAATCACCTCGCAAGGAGCAAAAACCATGGCCTATTGGCTGATGAAATCCGAGCCCGATGAACTCTCGATCAAAGACCTGGCGAAGCTTGGCAAAGCGCGCTGGGATGGGGTTCGCAACTATCAGGCGCGTAACTTTTTGCGGACGATGGCGGTGGGCGACGAGTTTTTCTTCTATCACTCCAGCTGCCCGGAGCCCGGGATTGCCGGGATCGGAAAGATTATTCAAGCGGCGTATCCGGACCCAACGGCGCTGGAGCCGGAAAGTCATTACTACGATCCAAAGGCCACGCCAGAGAAAAACGCCTGGAGCGCGATTGATGTTGCGCATGTCGAGACGTTTTCCAAGGTGTTGAAGCTGGATTACTTGAAGCAGCAGACGGCGTTGGCCGAGATGCCATTGGTGCAGAAAGGCTCAAGGTTGTCGGTGATGCCGGTTACCGCCGAGCAATGGACAGCGGTGCTCGGCCTGCGCTAAACAAGCTGAACCGCCCGGCGCTCTGACCTGGATCGGTCAGACGTGACACCCCGTTGACGGATATCAAGTCGCCCCGCCGCTTGCCTGTCAGACTACGACGCTACAGACGCAGGATGCCGACATGTCGATTCACCGCCGCTCTTCACTTTTTTTCGCCTTTTTACTGGGGGCAGTGTTACTGGCCGCTGGGGGTTTTGGTTATTGGAAGTCGACCCTTAGCCGACTGCCCGAAGGGTTGTATGTCGGTAATGGCCGACTTGAAGCCACTGAAGTACAGATCGCCAGCAAAACAGCCGGCCGGCTGGCCGAAGTCCTGGTCGATGAAGGCGACAAGGTGACCAAGGGTCAACTGCTGGCACGCATGGACACCCGGACCCTCGAAGCCCAGCGCAACCAGGCCGAAGCCGAAGTGATACGCGCCCGGGAAAACCTCAATGCCGCACAGGCCAATGTGCAACTGCGCCAGAGCGAGCAACGGCTTGCCCACCAAGAGCTCAGCCGTTCTCAGGAATTGTTCAAACGCGGCTTCTCCAGTGGCCAGACCATCGATCAGCAACAATCTCGCTTCGAAACGAGCAACGCGGCCGTCACCGCGGCCCGTGCGCAGGTGTCCGCCGTCGGCGCCGCCATTGGCGCGGCGCAGGCACAAGTCGCTCAGCTGACCAGCGAGATTGACGACAGCAGCCTGCGGGCGCCCATTGACGGGGTGATTCAGCTGCGCATGGCCGAACCCGGTGAAGTCCTCGGTGCCGGTGGGCGAGTGTTGTTGCTGATTGATCCGAACGATCAGTACATGAACCTCTATCTCGCCACATCCGTAGTGGGACGCCTGGCGGTCGGTGATGAAGCGCGGATCCTGCTGGACGCCCTGCCCGGCCAGCCGTTGCCGGCGAAAATCAGCTTCGTGGCAGCCAAATCGCAATTCACCCCCAAAGAAGTCGAGACCCGCGACGAACGTCAGAAACTGGTGTTTCGGGTCAAGCTGCGCCTGACCCAACCCAGCAGCGTGCCCCAGGCCAAACCGGGGATGCCCGGTAACGGCTACGTGCGCACCGCGCCCATTGGCTGGCCGGCCAATCTTCAATGACCGGCCTGGCGCTGCAAGCCACCGGCCTTCAGCACCGATACGGCCAACAGCAGGTGCTGACCGACATCACGTTCAGCCTGCCCGCCGGCACCCGGTGCGGCTTGATCGGTCCGGACGGCGCCGGGAAATCCAGCCTGCTGGGATTGATTGCCGGCGTGAAGACGCTGCAAGACGGCCAACTGGACGTGCTCAGCGGCTCGATCCAGGACCGGCGCCACCGTATCAGCCTCTATTCGCGAATTGCGTTCATGCCTCAAGGCCTGGGCGGCAACCTGTATCCCGAGCTGTCGATCAGCGAAAACATTCACTTCTTCGCCACTTTGTTCGGCCTGTCCGGAGCCGAATGCGATCAGCGCATGCAAAGTCTGTTGCTGGCCACTGACCTGCAGCGGTTTGCCGAGCGCCCGGCGGGCAAGTTATCGGGCGGCATGAAACAGAAGCTCGGCCTCTGTTGTGCGCTGATTCATGAACCCGACCTGTTGATCCTCGATGAACCGACCACCGGCGTCGATCCGCTGTCCCGGCGGCGCTTCTGGGAATTGATTGATGACGTCCGGCGTCAACGTCCGCAATTGACGCTGTTGGTTGCCACCGCGTACATGGAAGAGGCCGAGCAATTCGAACACTGCCTGATGCTCGATGGCGGCAAACTGATTGCCGCCGGCTTGACCCGCGACCTCGGGGCAGCGACCCCCAGCGGCAAGCTCGATGAGGCCTTTACTCACTTCCAGGGCGACAGCGGCCGTGACAACCAGCCGCTGGTGATCCCTGCCCGAACCAACGCCACGGCCGACATCGCCATCGAAGCCCATGACCTGACCCTGCGCTTCGGCGATTTCACGGCGGTGGACAAGGTCAGCTTCGCCATCGGCCGCGGCGAAATCTTCGGGTTTCTGGGCTCCAATGGCTGCGGCAAAACCACCACCATGAAAGTCCTCACCGGGCTGATCCCGGCCAGCGAAGGCCGCGCCA
Source organism: Pseudomonas sp. SG20052 (assembly GCF_031766055.1). Classification (NCBI taxonomy): domain Bacteria; kingdom Pseudomonadati; phylum Pseudomonadota; class Gammaproteobacteria; order Pseudomonadales; family Pseudomonadaceae; genus Pseudomonas; species Pseudomonas sp. SG20052. The sequence continues at coordinate 6,511,823 of NZ_CP134498.1, forward strand.
CGCTGCTGGGCAATCCAGTGAATGCCAAGGATCTGGCTACCCGCAAGCGCGTCGGCTTCATGTCCCAGAGCTTCTCGCTCTATGGCGAACTCAGCGTGCGGCAGAATCTGGACTTGCACGCCCGGCTGTTCGATTTGCCCAAGGCCGAGAGCGCACAGCGCATCGATGAGCTGATCCAGCGCTTCAACCTGGGCAGCGTCGCTCATCAGCCGTCCGGAGCACTGCCACTGGGCCTGCGCCAACGCTTATCCCTGGCGGTGGCAGTGCTGCATCGCCCCGAAGTGCTGATCCTCGACGAACCGACGTCCGGCGTCGACCCGGCCGCACGGGATGATTTCTGGCGGCTGCTGATCGAATTGTCCCGCGAACAGGGCGTGACGATTTTCCTCTCCACGCATTTCATGAACGAAGCCCAGCGCTGTGACCGCATCTCGCTGATGCACGCCGGCAAGGTCCTGGCCTGCGACACCCCGGCAGCCCTACAATTGCAGTTCAAGGGCCAGACACTGGAGGCGGCGTTCGTCACCTGCCTGGAGCAGGCCCAGGGCCCGATCGTAACGGCGGCGCCACCAACGCCCATCGACACGACGCTCGCCCCCGTCGCCCCGATGCAAGACAGCCGCTTCAGTTTTGGACGGTTGCGGGCGCTGGCGAGTCGTGAAGGCAAGGAGTTGCTGCGCGATAAAGTGCGCATGGCCTTTGCCCTGCTCGGGGCGATGTTCATGATGGTGATTTTCGGCTACGGCATTTCCCTGGATGTGGAAAAACTCGCCTTCGCGGTTTACGACCAGGACCAGACGCCACAAAGCCGGGCGTATCTGGAGGCTTTCCGCAGCTCCCGTTACTTCGACGAACAACCGCCTATCAGCGATCCGGCGCAATTGCATCGACGATTACAGCGCTCGGAAATCAAACTGGCGCTGGAAATCCCGCCGGGATTCGGCCGGGACTTGTTCGCCGGTCGCCAACCCGCTGTCGCGGCCTGGCTCGATGGCGGCATGCCGTTTCGCGCCGAAACCAGCCGCAATTACGTGGAAGCGGTACACCAGGGCAACCTGTTGCAATTGGCCGAGCAGTCCAGCCCCGCACTGAACCGGCAAGCGGCAGCCCAACTGGAAACCCGCTTCCGCTACAACCAGGATGTCGTCAGCGTCAACGCCATCGGTCCCGGGGTGATGGCGCTGATCCTGGCGTTCATCCCGGCCATGCTGACGGCGCTGGGCATCGTGCGGGAGAAAGAACTGGGCTCGATCACCAACTTCTACGCCACACCGCTGACGCGACTGGAGTTCCTGCTAGGTAAACAAGCGCCGTATCTGGCCATCAGCCTGATCAACCTCGCCGTCCTGACGGCTATGAATCGCTGGCTGTTCGGCGTGCCTTTCAAGGGCAGCGGCCTGACCCTGGCCTTCGGCGGGCTGCTCTACGTGCTGGCGACCACCAGCATGGGCCTGTTGATTTCGGCGTTCACCCGAACCCAGATTGCCGCCATTCTCGGCACCATGATCATTACCAGTCTGCCGACCATTCAGTTTTCCGGCTTGATCGTGCCGCGCTCGTCACTCGATGGCGCGGCCGCTGTCATGGGGATGCTGTTCCCGGCGGGTTACTTCCTCGATATTGCCGTTGGCACGTTTACCAAGGCCCTGGATATCCGGCAGTTGTGGCCGCAATGCCTGGCACTGTTCGGGTTCTTCCTGGGGTTTACCGGCCTTAGCCTGGCCATGCTGAAAAAGCAGGAGGCCTGATGCACAAGCTTGCGCACATCCTGCGACTTGGCCTCAAGGAACTCACCAGCCTGCGACACGACAGCGTGTTGCTGCTGTTCCTGTTCTATGCCTTCACCGTCGCGATCTACATGCCGGCCGCGGGCTCGGTGATTGGCGTGCACAACGCCAGCGTGGCCATGGTCGATGAAGATCACAGCCACCTGTCACGACAATTGGCGCAAGCCCTGCAGCCGCCGGAATTCCAGGCGCCGGTGTCGTTGCCCTATGAACAACTGGACGATGTACTGGACAGCGGCCGATTCACCTTCGTCATCAATGTCCCGGCCAATTTCCAGACAGATCTGTTGGCTGGCCGCCAGCCAGCCGTGCAGGTCAACGTCGACGCCACGGCCATGAGCCAGGCTTTCATGGGGGCGGGCTACATCGGACGGATTTTCCAGCGCGAACTGCAGACCTACAGTGAGCAGGGCGATGCGGCGAGCAAAGCCCCCGTGCTGCTGACCACGAGGGCGCTGTTCAATACCAATCTGGAGGGCGGCTGGTTCCTGGCGGTGATTCAAATCGTCAACAACATCACCATCCTCGCCATCATCCTGACCGGCACAGCGTTGCTGCGTGAGCGCGAACACGGCACCCTCGACCATTTGCTGGTGCTGCCGCTCACGGCGCTTGAAATCATGCTGGCGAAAATCTGGAGCAACATGCTGGTGGTGGTGCTGTGCACCTGGATCTCGCTGGAGGTGATCGTCAAAGGTGCACTCGGCGTGCCGCTGGCCGGTTCCATGACCCTGTTCCTGATGGTGACGGCCGTTTATCTGTTCGCCAGCACAGCGCTGGGGATATTCCTTGCGACCCTCGCCCGCTCGACACCGCAATTCGGCCTGCTGGCGATTCCGGTGATCATCCCGATGTTGCTGCTCTCCGGCGGCAGTACGCCGCTCGACAGCATGCCGCAATGGCTGCAATGGGTCATGCAGGGCTCGCCATCGACCCACTTCGTCAGCCTCAGCGCCGCGATACTGTTTCGCGACGCGGGGATCAATGTGGTGTGGCCGGACTTGCTGGCATTGAGCGCCATTGGCCTGCTGTTTTTTAGCGTGGCGCTGATGCGGTTTCGCAAGAGCCTGGCGTCCTGAATCGCGGGCAAGCCGGCGCCCACAGGGTTCTGCTCAGGTCCTGTGGGAGCGGGATTGCTCGTGAAGAGGCCGGCCCGGGCAGCGAGAGACTTACTGAATGATGAGGTTGTTGAACAACAAATCCTCAACCATCGGCTTGCCGGTCTCATCGTTCATCACTTGCTGAGTCTGCTTCAGGGCTTCCTGACGCAGCTTCTCCTTGGCTTCAACGTTGCTCATCGCTTCGGTCGTCTGCTGGGCAAACAACGCCACCAGCTGATTACGGATCAACGGCTCGTTGGCCTTCACTGCCTTGGTCGCCTCCTCACCGGTCACGCGCAATGCCACATCGGCCTTGTAGACCTTGAGCTTCGGCGTACCGTCCAGCCCATAGTTGCCCACGAACGGCGGGCTCAGGGTGATGTAATTGACCTTCGGAGCTTCACCTTCTTTGGCTTCTTCGGCCATCGCTGCCACAGGCAGAGACAGGGCCAGCAACAACATGATCCACGCTTTCACAATTCGCTCCTTATCCGGTTTGCGGCCTAGCATAACGACCCGCCGCTCAAGCACAAGCTTATGGCTGACTATCAGGGTCGGGCATGCTCGTTGACCCATCGACTCACACACCTACACTTATCGGCCATCACTCCCAAAGGAATAGCCCTGATGAAAGCCGTGCTGTGCAAAGCCTTCGGCCCTGCCGAATCGCTGGTGCTGGAAGACGTCGCCAGCCCTGTCGCGAAGAAGAATGAAATCCTGCTGGACGTGCATGCCGCCGGGGTGAATTTCCCGGACACGCTGATCATCGAGGGCAAATACCAGTTCAAGCCGCCCTTCCCGTTTTCCCCGGGTGGCGAAGCGGCCGGTGTGGTCAGTGCAGTGGGCGAAAAAGTCAGCCACCTCAAGGTCGGTGACCGGGTCATGGCCCTGACCGGCTGGGGCAGTTTCGCCGAGCAGGTCGCCGTGCCGGGCTACAACGTGCTGCCGATCCCGCCCTCGATGGACTTCAACACCGCCGCCGCGTTCAGCATGACTTACGGCACCTCGATGCACGCACTCAAGCAACGGGCCAACCTGCAACCGGGTGAAACCCTGCTGGTGCTCGGCGCTTCCGGCGGTGTTGGCCTGGCCGCCGTGGAAATCGGCAAAGCCATGGGCGCCCGCGTGATCGCCGCCGCCAGCAGTGCCGAAAAACTTGCGGTGGCCAAGGCAGCCGGCGCCGATGAACTGATCAACTACAGCGAAACCAGCCTCAAGGACGAAATCAAACGCCTGACCGACGGCCAGGGTGCCGACGTGATTTACGACCCGGTCGGCGGCGATCTGTTCGACCAGGCCATCCGCGCCATCGCCTGGAACGGCCGCTTGCTGGTGGTCGGCTTCGCCAGCGGACGCATTCCGGAACTACCGGTGAACCTGGCGCTGCTCAAGGGCGCTGCCGTAGTCGGCGTGTTCTGGGGCTCGTTTGCCCAACGCCAGCCGCAGGACAACGCGGCGAACTTCCAGCAGTTATTTGGCTGGTTTGCCGAGGGCAAACTGAGGCCGTTGGTTTCGCAGGTGTATCCGCTGAGCAATGCGGCGCAGGCGATCAATGATCTTGGCCAGCGCAAAGCGGTCGGGAAAGTGGTGGTACAGGTTCGCTGAACCTTAAAAAGCGGGCCGGATTGTCCGGGCCGCTTTTTCAGGACGCTTGAAATGCCTCATCAACCGCCGCCCAGGACCATTCCCAAAACGCCCTTCACTTATACCTGTGCGACATGTTCATAAAGGAACACGCAACTGCCCACATTTCCGCTGTTTGGTCGATGCGAACCGGTGCTATTTTCGGTAACGAAACTGTAACATTCGCATCCGCAGTCAAAACAAGAAATCTGGAGCTCTTGAATGTTTGCTTTCTTTCGTCCTGCCGCACATCAGGCTCCATTGCCTGAAGAAAAAATAGACGACACCTATAAACGCCTCCGCTGGCAGATCTTCGCCGGGATTTTCATCGGGTATGCGGGTTACTACCTGCTGCGCAAGAACTTCACCCTGGCGTTCCCCGATCTGATCGCCCAAGGCTATACGAAGGGTCAACTGGGTGTGGCCATGTCGGCGATTGCCATCGCCTACGGCCTGTCCAAGTTTTTGATGGGCATCGTGTCCGACCGCTCCAACCCGCGTTACTTCCTGCCCTTCGGCCTGGTGGTCTCCGCCGGGGTGATGTTCGTTTTCGGTTTCGCACCGTGGGCGACGTCCAGCGTGACCATGATGTTCATCCTGTTGTTCATCAACGGCTGGGCGCAAGGCATGGGCTGGCCGCCAAGTGGCCGCACCATGGTGCACTGGTGGTCGCAGAAAGAACGCGGTCAGGTGGTGTCGATCTGGAACACCGCGCATAACGTCGGCGGTGGCTTGATCGGCCCGCTGGCGATTCTCGGCATGGGCTGGTTCAACGACTGGCACAGCAAGTTCTACGTCCCGGCTGCAGTGGCGCTGCTCGTTGCCGTGTTTGCGTTCATTGTGATGCGCGACACGCCGCAATCGACAGGCCTGCCGCCGATCGAGAAGTACAAGAACGATTACCCGGAAGGCTACGACGCCAGCCACGAAGAAGAATTCAGCGCCAAGGAAATCTTCGTCAAATACGTGCTGCGCAACAAAATGCTCTGGTTCATTGCCCTGGCTAACGTCTTCGTCTACCTGCTGCGCTACGGCATCCTGGACTGGGCACCGACTTACCTCAAAGAGGTCAAGCACTTCGACTTCGACAAGAGTTCGTGGGCGTATTTCCTCTATGAGTGGGCAGGCATTCCGGGCACGTTGCTGTGCGGCTGGATGTCGGACAAGGTTTTCCGTGGCAACCGTGGCCTGACCGGCATGGTGTTCATGGCATTGGTGACCGTTGCGACGATCGTGTACTGGCTGAATCCGCCGGGTAACCCGATGGTCGACATGATCTCGCTGTTCGCGATCGGCTTCCTGATCTACGGCCCGGTGATGCTGGTGGGCTTGCAAGCGCTGGAACTGGTACCGAAAAAGGCCGCCGGTACTGCCGCGGGCTTTACCGGTCTGTTCGGTTACTTGGGCGGGTCAGTCGCGGCCAGTGCGCTGATGGGCTACACCGTGGACTACTTCGGCTGGGATGGCGGCTTCATCCTGTTGGTCGCCGCCTGCTTGCTGGCAATGGCGTTCCTGGCGCCCACGCTGGGGCACAAGCAAATCGCCAGTCAGACCCGCGAAGAAGCGATCGCCTGATCGGTTTTTGATTGGCAGCGCTTGAGCCGCGCCTCCAGATTCCGGTCTGGCATGGCGTGGCTACGCAGGGCGTTGGCGGTCTGCTCGACATAATCGCGAGTGGTGCCGTAACGCCCGCAAGCGTTCTCGAACACATGGCTCAGCACATGATCCGGCAAGTTGCCGGCATAGCTGGGCAAGTGCCGCTCCAACACAAATCCCAAGGCCTGAACCTGGCTTCCGTCTTCGAGACGGCAGTTGAGCCAGTGTGGCCGATAAGACGGGAACGGCATTTCGCGCTGCCAAAGCGCATAAAGCGAGGCTTCCAGTTGTTCTTCGGGCAAACGGTAAGCGAAGCCGCTGCAAGAACCGCCGCGATCCAGGCCAAAGACCAGACCAGGGACTTCCGGCGTGCCGCGATGTTCGTGGGACCACAGGTATAACCCGCGATGGTAGCCATGCACTCGGCCGCGCACTCGCTCCACCGCCGCACATTCAGGGCGCCAGATCAGCGAACCATAAGCGAATAACCAGACGGGCCCGCCCTTGTGTCGAGCCATGGTCGACTGCATCGAGCTGAGTAATTGTTCGTGCGTAAGCTGCGGCCCCAGATCGAGCCGCGGAGGGTACGCCAGATTCAAAAATGAAGATTCAATGGCGCTCATGGCGAATAGCGTTCAGCTCCCCGCAGATAAAGAATTACTAAATAGAACGCACCGCTGTAACAATAAGGCACATATGTTTTCAGGCAATTTAAGTGCCATGGCACAGTTCTTAAATAATTGCCTTGCTTGGATATAACCTACCGGCATTTATATAAAACTATAAATACCGATCGGCTATATGGGGAGTTATAACGATTAAAATCGCGGATCAAGATCGCGGATCAAGATCGTGGCGCGTACGCAAAGACGTCGGCACGCATTTGATGGGCATCCATCCCCGCTTCAACCAACGCATCCAGCGTGCCGTAGACCATGGCCGGTGAGCCGCTGGCATATACGTGCAGCGCTTTCAGATCAGGGAAGTCCTCACACACTGCCTCATGCAACATGCCGCAACGCCCCTGCCAGCCGCATTGATCGCTGACGACTTTATGCAGGAACAGATTGGGCAGTTTCAGCCACTCATCCCAATGTTCGATTTCATAAAAGTCTTCAGGCCGACGCACACCCCAATACAGATGCACCGGATGTTTAAAACCCGCGGCCCGGCAATGTTCGATCAGGCTGTGGATCTGGCCCATGCCGGTGCCAGCGGCAATCAGCACCAGCGGACCGTCCGGCAGTTCCGCCAGATGGGTATCGCCGAACGGCATCTCGATCCGCACCATCGGGTTGCGTTGCAGTTGTTCGATCAGGCTCAGCGCACTGCTTTCGCGCGCCAACACATGAATTTCCAGGTCGCGGCCGGAATGCGGTGCCGAGGCCAGGGAGAAGGCGGATTTCTCGCCGTTTTCACGTTCGATCATCAAATACTGACCCGCGTGATAACGCGGTGGCTTGCCGGCTGGCGCCCGCAGATGCACGCGAAAGGTATCGCCGCCGACGTCCCTGCATTCAATGACCTGACACGAAAAGCTGCGCACAGGCAGTTCTCCCAGCGCGAGCACGCCATCCCACAGCACGATGCAGTCTTCCAGCGGCTCTGCTATGCAAGTGTAGAACTCGCCATGGTCACGCACACCGCCGTCCTGTTCGACCCGGCCTTCCACCAGCAACGCCGCGCACACGTGGCAATTGCCGTTACGACAGCTTTGCGGGCATTCATAGCCCAGGCGCCGCGCGCCATCGAGAATACGCTCGCCGGGCAGAATCTCTAGCACTGCTCCGGAAGGCTGCAAGGTTACACGCATCAATCTATTCCTAACTGATTCCAGATGGCATCGATCCGTTGGGTCACGGCGTCGTCCTTGACGATCACCCGGCCCCACTCGCGAGTGGTTTCGCCCGGCCATTTATGCGTGGCATCGAGCCCCATCTTCGAACCCAGCCCGGAGACCGGCGAGGCGAAGTCGAGGTAGTCGATCGGCGTGTTGTCGATCATCACCGTGTCGCGCTTGGGGTCCATGCGCGTGGTGATGGCCCAGATCACGTCGTTCCAGTCTCGCGCATTGATATCGTCGTCTGTGACGATAACGAACTTGGTGTACATGAACTGTCGCAAAAACGACCAGACACCGAGCATTACCCGCTTGGCGTGGCCCGGATACGACTTCTTCATGGTCACGATGGCCATGCGGTACGAGCAACCTTCCGGCGGCAAGTAGAAGTCGGTGATTTCCGGGAACTGCTTCTGCAGGATCGGCACGAACACTTCGTTCAGCGCCACGCCGAGAATCGCCGGCTCATCCGGCGGACGGCCGGTGTAGGTGCTGTGGTAGATCGGTTTGATCCGATGGGTAATGCGCTCGACGGTGAACACCGGAAAGCTGTCGACTTCGTTGTAGTAGCCAGTGTGATCGCCGTAAGGGCCCTCGTCGGCCATCTCGCCCGGATGGATCACGCCTTCAAGGATGATCTCGGCGGTGGCCGGCACTTGCAGGTCGTTGCCGCGGCACTTCACCAGTTCGGTGCGGTTGCCGCGCAGCAGACCGGCGAAGGCGTATTCGGAGAGGCTGTCCGGTACCGGCGTCACGGCGCCAAGGATGGTCGCCGGGTCAGCGCCCAGGGCCACGGAGACCGGGAACGGCTGGCCGGGATGCTTTTCGCACCACTCACGGTAATCCAGCGCGCCGCCCCGGTGGCTCAGCCAGCGCATGATGACCTTGTTGCGGCCAATCACTTGCTGACGGTAGATGCCGAGGTTCTGGCGGTCTTTGTTCGGACCTTTGGTGACGGTCAGGCCCCAGGTGATCAGCGGGCCGACGTCGCCGGGCCAGCAGGTCTGCACCGGCAGCATCGCCAGATCGACGTCGTCGCCTTCGATGACCACTTCCTGGCACACCGCGTCTTTCACGACTTTCGGCGCCATCGCAATGATCTTGCGGAAGATCGGCAGCTTGGACCAGGCGTCTTTCAAGCCCTTCGGCGGTTCGGGCTCTTTGAGGAAGGCCAGCAGCTTGCCGATCTCGCGCAGCTCGCTGACCGCCTCGGCGCCCATGCCCATCGCCACCCGCTCGGGGGTGCCGAACAGGTTGCCGAGCACCGGAATGTCGTAGCCGGTCGGGTTTTCGAACAGCAGCGCCGGGCCTTTTGCCCGAAGCGTGCGATCACAGACTTCGGTCATCTCCAGCACTGGAGAGACGGGGATCTGGATGCGTTTCAACTCTCCGCGCTGCTCAAGCTGCTGCACGAAATCCCGAAGATCCTTGAATTTCATTGACGATGGCACCCCTAAAATAGGCGTACATCCTACCTGCTCTGCCGCCCGCTGGCAGCTTATCGCTGCTTACTTGGCCGCATTTGCGTTGCCATTGCCCAGTGTCGTGCGGGCCTGCAAGCGCTTGAACAGCGGCTCAAGCACCGGCGCGATAAAGCGCGCACCGACTTCCGACAGGTGATTGTCGTCGGTATACAGCGAATGACCGTCGAGTTCGGCGCGGCACAGGCCCGCGTGATCGCACAGCAATGGCGCCGGATCAACCACGGTCACGCCGGGGTTCGCCGCCGCTATCTGCGCGAACAGTTGACTGATGAACGCCTGGCGCTTGAAGTGCTCAGCCACTGCTAAACCGACGTCATCGGTCGGACGATGCAGCATGGCCAGGCGGCTGAGGCGGTAAGGCGGGCTGAAGGGTTGCAACGGCGCTTCCTTGATCAGCCAGACGCGATGCCCGCCATTGCGCAATTGCCGGATGGTCGCCTGCAACCCTTCCGCCAGTTGCTGCTCGGCATTGGCCCTTTCGTAACGACCATGGGCATCTTTCAGTGCATGCCCGAGATCGCCTTTCGCATCACCATAGAGATACAGGCTCCAGCGCGCGACAAGCACCACATCGCCCACCGACTGCGGCTTCAACTCCTGCTCGACCCGGCGATTGAAACGGGCGCACCGTTGATCGTGCTCAAGCCCTTCCACCGGGAGGCAGCCCGTGGAGCTGGCGAGAATCACGCTGACACCATGCTTCTGCGCCCCCTCATCGAATACCGGAATCAGCGCGGTGGCGTGACTGTCGCCCCAGACCAGCAACCGTGACGACAACGCCGGCGCCCCGTAGTGACAGAAGAGCTTGTCGTCAGGGGTTTTGTCGTCGGCCAGGCAGCGCATCAGTTCCGGTCGCCATTCCTTCGCCTTGGCGTACTGCAACGCTTGATCGGACAGGCGCGAAGGCAAGCCATGGGTCCAGCGTAACGTTTGCCCGGCCAACCCCAGCACCAGTACACCGACGCCCGCCGCCAGCAGCATCTGCCGACGCCCCGCCAGCAGCCGTCGTTCACGGAACGGCGTCTCGACAAATTTCCACGACAAGTAGCCCAGCACCAGGGTGAGCAGAATCAAGCCGGCAATATCAAACGGACCGGGCTCCTCGACACTGGCGTAACTGGCGAAGACAAACACCGGCCAATGCCACAGGTACCAGGAATAGGAAATCAGCCCGAGACCGACCAGCACGCGACTGGCCAGCAGCCCACCCACCAAGGTCTGGCGATGGCCGTTGGCCCAGATCAGTGCAACCACGCCCAGGGTCGGCAACAACGCCGCGACACCGGGAAATGGCGTGCTTTTGTCGTAACCCACTATCGCCAGCAGAATCAACCCGAACCCGGCCAGGCTGACCACTTGAGCCCCGGCGGTGGTCAGGCGCCATTGGCTTCTGGGCGCCACGGCCAGCATGGCGCCGGCCAACAACTCCCAGGCGCGCATCGGCAACAGGAAAAACGCTTTCTCAGGGTGATGCGCAACGGCCCACACACTGAGCCCGAAAGACACCAGCAATACGGCGAACAGCGCCAGACGCCAGGCTTTCAGGCGACTCGACAACAGCGTCAGCAACAGCGGGAAAACGATATAGAACTGCTCTTCAACCGCCAGCGACCAGGTATGCAGCAACGGCTTGAGGTCGGAAGCAACGTCAAAGTAGCCGTCCTGACGCATGAACAGGATGTTGGAGACAAACATCACCTGGTAACGCACCGAGCGCCCCAGTTCTTCATAGTCCTTGGGCGCTAACAGAAACCAGCCCACCGCCAGCACGGCAATGATCATGGCAAACAGCGCGGGGAGGATTCGCCGGGCACGGCGGGCCCAGAAGTCGACAAAGCTGAAACGCCCGGCCTGACGCTGGTTCCAGATGATCGAGGTGATCAGGTAGCCGGAAATCACAAAGAAGATGTCCACGCCGACGAACCCGCCGGTAAACCCTGGAACGCCAAAATGGAACAGCACCACGGCAATCACGGCGATTGCGCGTAAACCGTCGATATCCCTTCGATAAGCAAGCGTGCTCATAAACAGTAAGGCCAGTCAGTTGATTGTTTTTACGATCGTTTTTTTGTTTTCTAACTGACCGGAGTTAATCACAAACCTCCCATTTTTCTGGCAAAAAAAATGGCGCCCCGAAGGACGCCATTTTAAGCGGATGTAAAAACCGCCTTACTTGCGCTTCATCGACAAGAAGAACTCGTCGTTGGTCTTGGTCGTTTTCAGCTTGTCGACCAGGAACTCGATGGCCGCAATTTCGTCCATCGGGTGCAGCAGCTTGCGCAGAATCCACATGCGCTGCAACTCGTCGTCGGCCGTCAGCAACTCTTCGCGGCGGGTGCCGGAACGGTTGATATTGATGGCCGGGAACACGCGTTTTTCAGCGATACGACGGTCCAGAGGCAGTTCCATGTTGCCGGTGCCTTTGAATTCTTCGTAGATCACTTCGTCCATCTTCGAGCCGGTTTCAACCAGCGCGGTGGCGATGATGGTCAGCGAACCGCCTTCCTCGATGTTCCGCGCGGCGCCAAAGAAACGTTTCGGTTTCTCCAGTGCGTGGGCATCGACACCACCGGTGAGTACTTTGCCGGAGCTCGGGATCACGGTGTTGTAGGCACGAGCCAGACGGGTGATGGAGTCGAGCAGGATCACCACGTCTTTCTTGTGTTCGACCAGGCGCTTGGCCTTCTCGATCACCATTTCTGCAACCTGCACGTGGCGGGTTGGCGGCTCATCGAACGTCGAGGCAACCACTTCGCCGCGCACGGTGCGCTGCATTTCGGTCACTTCTTCCGGACGTTCATCGATCAGCAATACGATCAGGTGAACTTCAGGGTTGTTACGAGCGATGTTGGCGGCGATGTTCTGCAGCATGATCGTTTTACCGGCTTTCGGCGGTGCAACGATCAGACCGCGCTGGCCTTTGCCGATCGGGGCGCACAGGTCGATGACACGACCGGTCAAGTCTTCGGTGGAACCGTTGCCGGCTTCCATCTTCATGCGCACGGTCGGGAACAGCGGGGTCAGGTTCTCGAAGAGAATCTTGTTTTTCGCGTTCTCGGGACGATCGTAGTTGATCGTGTCGACCTTGAGCAGCGCGAAATAACGCTCGCCTTCCTTCGGAGGGCGGATCTTGCCAACGATGGTGTCACCGGTGCGCAAGTTGAAGCGACGGATCTGGCTCGGCGAGACGTAGATATCGTCTGGGCCGGCGAGATAGGAAGCGTCAGCGGAGCGCAGGAAGCCGAAGCCGTCCTGGAGAATCTCCAGCACGCCATCACCGGAGATTTCCTCGCCGCTTTTCGCGTGCTTTTTGAGCAGGGAGAAAATCACGTCCTGCTTGCGCGAACGGGCCATATTTTCTATGCCCATCTGTTCGGCCAATTCGAGCAGTTCGGTAATCGGCTTTTGCTTGAGTTCAGTCAGATTCATATAGGAATGACGTAATCATTTATGGAGGGGGGGAAATTAAGCTTTTGGCTTAATGAGGCCGCGCCGCAGAGAAGGCGACAGGATCGCGTACTTATTCGAAAAGGAGTGCGTCGGCGACGGCTAGCAGGGGGCAATGGAGAAACCAGTGCGGGGCCGAATGTACCACCTGAGTTTCGGAGCGTCTAGCCCTCAATAACGAAAAGGCCCCGCAATATGCGGGGCCTTTTCCTGACGCTTTATAACAACGCTTAAATGTTGGCGTCGAGGAAGGCCGCCAGTTGCGACTTCGACAGTGCGCCGACCTTGGTCGCTTCAACGTTGCCGTTCTTGAACAGCATCAGAGTCGGGATACCACGCACGCCATGCTTGGCCGGGGTTTCCTGGTTCTCGTCGATGTTCAGCTTGGCAACGGTCAGTTTGCCTTTGTAGGTTTCAGCAATTTCGTCCAGGACAGGAGCGATCATTTTGCAAGGGCCGCACCATTCAGCCCAGTAGTCGACCAGTACAGCGCCTTCGGCCTTGAGGACGTCGACGTCGAAGCTAGCGTCGGTGACGTGTTTGATAAGATCGCTGCTCATGGAAGTCTCCAGGTTGTAAGCAAAAAAACGTGGCCCATCATAGCCGCCCTTCCCTCGTTCAGGAAGGTGCAGTTGATTGAGTCTCGCTATGGTGGCGCATGACTTTGGGTATAGCTCAAGTCACGGGGTGGCGGGAGCGACGAAGGCAATTCCGGTACGCAGGGCTGCATTGCGTACATGTTCCTGCATGGCTTTCTGCGCCGCGCCGGACGAACGCCGGGCTAGCGCACGGAGGATTTTGCGGTGTTCCTGCCAGGTTTCCATGGCGCGTTCGGCCCGGATGAACGGTAGCTTCTGGCTCTCCAGAAAGATGTCGGCGCTGGCCGTGAGGATGCTCAGCATTGCCTGATTACCGCTGGCCAGCAGGATGCGTCGGTGAAAATCGAAATCCAGTCGTGCCGCCGCCTCGAAGTCACCTGCCTTCAATTCGTTGCGCATGGCGGCCACGTTGTCTTCCAGCGTATCGAGCTCGTGAGTGCTCAGGGTCACCGCGGCCAAACCGGCGGCAAAACCTTCCAGGGCATAACGCAACTGGAAAATATCCAACGGCGATGCCTGGGCTGCGAAGGGCCAGCTCAGTGCCGCATCGCCGCGCGGCAAATCCACCGGCGACTGCACGAATACGCCCTTGCCCGGCTGGATGCTGATCACGCCCAACGCACTCAACGACGACAGCGCCTCACGCAGGGACGCCCGACTCACCCCCAATTGCACCGCCAGATCTCGCTGCGAAGGCAAGGCATCGCCCGGCGCGAAACCCTGTTCGGTGATCAGTTTACGGATGGCTTGCAGCGCCACTTCAGGTACGGCTCTGGAAATCGAATTCATGGTTTTTTCAGACGAACCAGGACAATGAGCGGCTAGTTGTAAAGCTATTCGCAGCCCTCGGCAAGTCGTGCCCCATGGGGGTTCGGCACGTTTCACGGATGCGCCATGAGGGTGCGAAATGCCCATCCACTGTTCAGACCAGTAAGACCGAAAGAATCCAGTAAAACCGTGGCCTGCGGCCCCCAAATCCGCTTCTTGGCATGGCCCGTGCTCTGTCGATCCGCAGAATTCATTCCTCGTCGATTCGGAGATTCGCCATGACCCTGCGTTACAGCGCCCTTCTCACTGCCCTGTTTGCCAGCCTGATGTTGAGCCAGGCACCCGCTCACGCCGACGGCCTGGAGGATGTAGTCAAACGCGGCGTCCTCAAGGTCGCCGTGCCTCAGGACTTTCCGCCGTTCGGCTCGGTCGGCCCGGACATGAAACCCCGCGGCCTCGACATCGACACCGCCAAACTGCTGGCCGAGCAACTCAAGGTCAAACTTGAACTGACCCCGGTCAACAGCACCAACCGCATTCCATTCCTGACCACCGGCAAGGTCGACCTGGTGATCTCCAGCCTGGGCAAGAACCCCGAGCGCGAGAAAGTCATCGACTTCTCCAGCGCCTATGCGCCGTTCTACCTCGCCGTGTTCGGTCCGCCGGATGCCGACATCAAAGGCCTGGACGACCTCAAGGGTAAAACCGTCAGCGTCACCCGGGGCGCCATCGAAGACATCGAGCTGACCAAAGTCGCTCCCGAAGGTGTGACCATCAAACGCTTCGAAGACAACAACTCGACCATTGCCGCCTACATCGCCGGGCAAGTCGACCTCATCGCCAGCGGCAACGTGGTGATGGTCGCGATCAGCGAGAAGAACCCTAAACGCATTCCAGCGTTGAAAGTGAAGCTCAAGGACTCGCCGGTCTATGTCGGCGTGAACAAGAACGAGCCGGCGCTGTTGGGCAAGGTCAATCAGATCCTCGCCACCGCCAAAACCGACGGCGCACTGGAGAAAAACTCCCAGACCTGGCTGAAAGAGCCATTGCCGGCCGACCTCTGATCGTCGCTCGGGAGATTTGATATGGCCTATCAGTTCGACTTTCTGCCGGTGGTGCAAAACACCGATCTGCTACTGCGCGGCGCCTTGTTCACCCTTGAACTGACGGCCATCGGCGCAGTGCTGGGTGTGGGGTTGGGCATCGTCGGGGCGCTGGTGCGGGCGTGGAACATTCGCCCGTTCTCGGCGATCTTCGGGGTCTACGTCGAGTTGATCCGCAATACGCCGTTTCTGGTGCAGCTGTTTTTCATTTTCTTCGGCTTGCCGTCGCTGGGAGTACAGATTTCCGAATGGCAGGCGGCGGTGCTGGCGATGGTGATCAACCTCGGCGCCTACTCGACCGAAATCATCCGCGCCGGTATCCAGGCGATCCCCCGAGGACAGCTGGAAGCCGCTGCGGCCTTGGCGATGAGTCGATTCGAAGCGTTCCGCCACGTGGTGCTGCTGCCAGCGCTGGGCAAGGTCTGGCCGGCCCTGAGCAGCCAGATCATCATCGTCATGCTCGGCTCGGCGGTCTGTTCGCAAATCGCCACCGAAGAATTGAGCTTTGCCGCCAACTTCATTCAGTCGCGCAACTTCCGCGCCTTTGAAACCTATGCCCTGACCACGCTGCTGTACCTGTGCATGGCGCTGCTGATCCGCCAACTGCTGAACTGGATCGGCCGCCGCTATATATCGAGGAGCAGCCAATGAGCGATTTCACCTTCTGGGACATCGTGCGCAACCTGCTCACCGGCCTGCAGTGGACCCTGGCGTTATCGCTGGTGGCGTTTATCGGCGGCGGGCTGATCGGCTTGCTGATCATGGTCATGCGCATCTCGAAAAAGCCTCTGCCGCGTAACATTGCCCGCACTTACATCGAGCTGTTCCAGGGTACGCCGCTGTTGATGCAGCTGTTTCTGGTGTTTTTCGGCGTGGCGCTGGCCGGTGTGGAGATTTCGCCGTGGATGGCGGCGGCGCTGGCCCTGACGCTGTTTACCAGCGCCTATCTGGCGGAGATCTGGCGCGGCTGCGTCGATTCGATTCCCAATGGTCAGTGGGAAGCCTCGTCAAGCCTGGCGCTCAACCCGCTGGAGCAACTGCGCTACGTGATTCTGCCGCAAGCGCTGCGGATCGCCGTGGCACCCACCGTGGGCTTCTCGGTGCAAGTGGTCAAAGGCACCGCCGTGACCTCAATCATCGGCTTCACCGAACTGACCAAGACCGGCGGCATGCTCGCCAACGCGACCTTCGAACCCTTCATGGTCTACGGCCTCGTCGCCCTCGGCTACTTCCTGCTTTGCTACCCCTTGTCCCTCAGTGCGCGCTACCTGGAAAGGAGACTGCATGCCTCTGCTTAGAATTTCCGCCCTGCATAAATATTACGGCGACCACCATGTGCTCAAGGGCATCGACCTGAGCGTCGAGGAAGGCCAGGTGGTGGCGATCATCGGCCGCAGCGGCTCGGGCAAATCCACCTTGCTGCGCACCCTCAACGGCCTGGAGTCGATCAACGACGGCGTAATTGAGGTCGACGGCGAATACCTCGATGCCGCTCGCGCCGATTTGCGCACCTTGCGGCAGAAAGTCGGGATGGTGTTCCAGCAGTTCAACCTGTTCCCGCACCTGACCGTGGGCGAGAACGTGATGCTCGCGCCGCAAGTGGTGCAGAAAGTGCCGAAGGCCAAAGCGGTCGAGCTGGCGCGGGAGATGCTGGAGCGGGTCGGGCTGGGCGAGAAGTTTGATGCCTTCCCGGACCGGCTGTCGGGCGGGCAGCAACAGCGCGTAGCGATTGCCCGGGCGTTGGCAATGTCTCCCAAAGTCTTGCTGTGCGACGAAATCACGTCAGCGCTGGACCCGGAATTGGTCAATGAAGTGCTGAGCGTGGTCCGGCAACTGGCCAAGGAAGGGATGACGCTGATCATGGTCACCCATGAAATGCGCTTTGCCCGGGAGGTTGGGGATAAGTTGGTGTTCATGCATCAGGGCAAGGTGCATGAGGTGGGGGATCCGAAGATTCTGTTTGCGAACCCGCAGACGGCGGAGCTGGCGAACTTCATCGGCACAGTTGAAGCAGCAGGCTAACCCTTTTGTGGCGAGGGAGCTTGCTCCCGCTGGGCTGCGCAGCGGCCCTAAAAATTATCACCTCGTTTTCACTGGATCGCATGTGCAGGTTTTGCGACTGCTGCGCAGTCGAGCGGGAGCAAGCTCCCTCGCCACAGGAACTCATGCCGTCCGTGCTCTGGATCAAGGCTTTGAACGCTGCGCGTTGGCGGCAGCGTTTGATCGTGGCAGGATGTCGAGGTTATCGACCGAGACCCCATGACCATGCCGCAATCCCAAGCCAAGAATCTGTCCCTGATCGCCGCAATCGACCTGGGCTCCAACAGCTTTCACATGGTCGTGGCCAAGGCCCAGAACGGCGAAATCCGTATTCTCGAGCGCCTCGGGGAGAAAGTTCAGCTGGCCGCCGGCATCGACGAAGAGCGTCAGCTCAACGAAGAATCCATGCAGCGCGGGCTCGATTGCCTGAAGCGTTTTGCCCAACTGATCAACGGTATGCCGCCCGGTGCCGTGCGGATCGTCGGCACCAACGCCCTGCGTGAAGCCCGCAACCGCGGTGAATTCATCCGCCGCGCCGAAGAAATCCTCGGCCACTCGGTGGAAGTCATCTCCGGCCGTGAAGAAGCGCGCCTGATCTACCTCGGCGTGTCCCACACCCTCGCCGACACCCCGGGCAAACGCCTGGTGGCCGACATTGGCGGCGGCAGTACCGAATTCATTATCGGCCAGCGCTTCGAACCGCTGCTGCGCGAAAGCCTACAGATGGGCTGCGTCAGTTATACCCAGCGTTATTTCAAGGATGGCAAGATCACCCCGGCCCGCTACGCCCAGGCGTACACCGCAGCGCGGCTGGAGATCATGAGCATCGAACACGCGCTGCATCGCCTGACCTGGGATGAAGCCATCGGCTCCTCGGGCACCATCCGCGCCATTGGCCTGGCGCTGAAGGCGGGCGGTCATGGCACGGGCGAGGTCAACGCCGAAGGCCTGGCCTGGCTCAAGCGCAAACTGATGAAGCTGGGCGATGTCGAGAAAATCGACTTCGAAGGCATCAAGCCTGACCGCCGCGCGATTTTCCCCGCCGGCCTGGCGATTCTCGAAGCGATCTTCGACGCCCTCGAACTGCAACGCATGGACCACTGTGAAGGCGCCCTGCGCGAAGGCGTGCTCTATGACCTGCTGGGCCGTCATCACCATGAAGACGTCCGTGAGCGCACGCTCAGCTCGTTGATGGAGCGTTATCACGTCGATCTGGAACAAGCGGCGCGGGTCGAGCGCAAAGCCCTGCATGCCTTCGATCAGGTGGCCAAGGATTGGGAACTGGATGACGGCGTCTGGCGCGAACTGCTCGGCTGGGCGGCCAAGGTCCATGAAGTGGGCCTGGACATCGCTCATTATCAATACCACAAGCACGGCGCCTACCTGATCGAGCACTCGGACCTGGCCGGGTTCTCCCGTGAAGACCAACTGATGCTCGCGTTGTTGGTGCGCGGTCACCGACGCAACATTCCCCGGGACCGGTTTGCCGATTTCGGCGAGGACGGGATCAAGCTGATTCGCCTGTGCGTGCTGCTGCGCTTTGCGATCCTGTTCCATCACATCCGCGGCACCCAGGAAATGCCGCAGGTCGTCTTGCACGCCAAACGCGACAGCCTCGATGTGTTGTTCCCTGAAAACTGGCTGGACGAAAACCAACTGACCCAGGCCGACTTCGCTCTCGAAGCGGAATGGCTCACCCGAGTCAGCTTCACGCTGAACGTGCGCTAAAAACCGCAGCGAACACATTCCCTGTGGCGAGGGAGCTTGCTCCCGCTGGGGTGCGAAGCGCCCCCGTCTATCCCTGAAAAGAAGGGGACTGCTACGCAGTCCAGCGGGAGCAAGCTCCCTCGCCACAGGTAGGAAGCTGAAACCAAAAAGGGCGATCCATGTGGATCGCCCTTTTTTTGCCCAACCGAATCTGCGTCAGCGAACGGCGAGAATCGGGCTGCCCAGTCGCTCCAGCAAGGTCGCCTGCGCGCTGCGCGGGTTCTGGTTGCCGGTCGGCGTGTTGCGGATGTAGCGACCGTCCGCCTGCAGGCTCCAGCTGTGGGTATTGTCGGTCAGATAAAGCTCCAGCTCTTTCTTGACCCTCATGATCAGCTTCTTGCCCTCGACCGGGAAGCAAGTCTCTACGCGCTTGTCGAGGTTGCGCTCCATCCAGTCGGCGCTGGACAGGAACATCTGCTCTTCACCGCCATTGAGGAAGTAGAACACCCGGGTGTGCTCCAGGAAACGCCCGATGATCGAGCGCACATGGATGTTGTGCGACACCCCGGCGATACCCGGACGCAGGCAGCACATGCCGCGCACCACCAGATCGATACGCACCCCGGACTGACTGGCCTTGTACAGCGCGCGGATGATCTTCGGATCGGTCAGCGAGTTGAATTTGGCGATGATGTGCGCCGGTTTGCCATCGAGGGCGAACTGGGTTTCCCGGGCAATCATGTCGAGCATGCCCTTCTTCAACGTGAATGGCGCGTGCAGCAGCTTCTTCATGCGCAGGGTTTTCCCCATGCCGATGAGCTGGCTGAACAGTTTGCCGACGTCTTCGCACAAGGCGTCGTCCGAGGTCAGCAAGCTGTAGTCGGTGTACAGACGGGCGTTGGCCGCGTGATAGTTGCCGGTACCCAAGTGGGCGTAACGCACGATCTCGCCGGCTTCGCGACGCAGAATCAGCATCATCTTGGCGTGGGTCTTGAAGCCCACCACGCCGTAAATCACCACCGCACCGGCCGCTTGCAGACGGCTGGCCAGTTGCAGGTTGGACTCTTCGTCGAAGCGCGCACGCAACTCGATCACCGCGGTGACTTCCTTGCCGTTACGCGCGGCATCCACCAGCGCATCGACAATTTCCGAGTTGGCGCCGGAGCGGTACAAAGTCTGGCGTACCGCCAATACATGCGGGTCCTTCGCGGCCTGGCGCAGCAGGTCGACCACGGGAGTAAAGGACTCGAACGGGTGCAGCAGCAGGATGTCCTGCTTGCTGATCACGCTGAAGATGTTCTCGCTGTTCTGCAGCAGTTTCGGGATCTGCGGGGTGAACGGCGTGTATTGCAGCGCTCGCTGACTGTCCAGGCCGGTGATGCTGAACAGGCGGGTCAGGTTGACCGGACCGTTGACCTGATACAGCTCGGTCTCGTGCAAGTTGAACTGCTTGAGCAAGTAGTCGGACAGGTGTTTCGGGCACGTGTCGGCCACTTCCAGGCGCACCGCGTCACCGTAGCGACGGGAGAACAGCTCGCCACGCAGGGCGCGGGCCAGGTCTTCCACGTCTTCGGTATCGACCGCGAGGTCAGCGTTTCGGGTCAGGCGGAACTGGTAGCAGCCCTTGACCTTCATGCCCTGGAACAGGTCATCGGCGTGTGCGTGGATCATCGACGACAGGAACACATAGTTGTCGCCCGAGCCGCCCACTTCTTCCGGCAACTTGATCACGCGCGGCAGCAAGCGTGGCGCGGGGATGATCGCCAGACCGGAATCGCGACCGAAGGCGTCGATGCCTTCGAGCTCGACGATGAAGTTCAGGCTCTTGTTCACCAGCAACGGGAACGGGTGCGTCGGGTCGAGGCCGATCGGGGTGATGATCGGCGCGATCTCGTCGCGGAAATAGCGGCGCACCCAGGTCTTGATCTTGGTGGTCCAGTGACGCCGACGGATGAAGCGGACCTGATGTTTTTCCAGTTCCGGCAACAGAATGTCATTGAGGATCGCGTACTGACGGTCGACGTGACCGTGTACCAGCTCGCTGATGCGGGCCAGAGCCTGATGCGGTTGCAGACCATCGGCACCGGCCTGCTCACGGGCGAAGGTGATCTGCTTCTTCAGGCCAGCCACGCGAATCTCGAAGAACTCGTCCAGGTTGCTGGAGAAGATCAGCAGGAACTTCAGCCGCTCCAGCAACGGGTAGGACTCATCCAGCGCCTGTTCCAGCACGCGGATGTTGAACTGCAGTTGCGAGAGCTCGCGATGGATATACAGGCTGCTGTCATCCAGACCGGGAATGGCAATCGCTGGCGCCGCTGTTGCGGTTTCGGCCACCGCCGCGGGTGGAGCGGGTTCCAGCTCCGGCGGCGTCTCGGCGATTTGCTCGACCACGGGTTGAGCTTCTTTTACGGCAACTTCAGTGAGTCCTTCGGTATTCATGGAATGTTCCTGGGAGGGCTATTTCTGCTCTCGTAACAATTGAGCGGCGCGCACGGCAAAGTAAGTCAGGATGCCATCAGCTCCTGCACGTTTGAAAGCGGTCAGGGATTCGAGGATAACCCCTTCGCTCAACCAGCCATTTTGGATGGCCGCCATGTGCATGGCGTATTCACCGCTGACCTGATAAACAAAGGTCGGCACTTTAAATTCTTCTTTGACCCGGTAAAGGATGTCCAGATACGGCATGCCTGGCTTGACCATGACCATGTCCGCGCCTTCTGACAAGTCCGCCGCCACTTCGTGCAGGGCTTCGTTGCTGTTGGCCGGGTCCATCTGATAGGAGGCCTTGTTGGCCTTGCCCAGGTTCAGCGCCGAACCTACCGCATCGCGGAACGGGCCGTAATAGGCGCTCGCGTACTTGGCAGAGTAAGCCATGATCCGCACGTTGACGTGATCGGCCAGCTCCAGCGCTTCGCGGATGGCCTGGATGCGACCGTCCATCATGTCCGACGGGGCCACTACCTGTGCGCCGGCCTCGGCGTGGGATAGCGCCTGCTTGACCAGGGCATCGACGGTAATGTCGTTCTGCACGTAGCCCTCTTCGTCGAGAATGCCGTCTTGGCCGTGGGTGGTGAACGGGTCCAGAGCGACGTCAGTGATCACACCCAGTTCCGGGAACTGCGCACGCAAGGCGCGGGTGGCGCGTTGGGCGATGCCGTTCGGGTTCCAGGCTTCGGCGGCGTCCAGGGACTTGAGCTCCGGGGGCGTGACCGGGAACAACGCCACTGCCGGAATCCCCAGTTCGACCCACTTGGCCGCTTCTTCGAGCAACAGATCGATGGTCAGACGCTCAACCCCCGGCATCGACGCGACTGCTTCGCGACGGTTTTCACCGTCCAGCACGAACACCGGCAGGATCAGATCGTCGACGGTCAGAACGTTTTCACGGACCAGTCGACGCGAAAAATCATCACGGCGATTGCGACGCAGGCGGGTTGCAGGAAACAAACGGTTGGCGGGGGTAAAGCTCACGGCAGACTCCTGAGCCCGCTGGCGTGCGAGCGTGACAGTTATAAGCGGCCATTATGACCGTGGTATTACAGTTATGTGCACCCCTGCGGCAGGTAGTCGCATTCCATTGTCCTTGTAGGAAATGTTCACGTCGAGACACATTTGGACACTTTCATGAATGTTCACGAAGGGTTAGGCTGCGCGTTCATTTCGCCAGCATCCAGACAATGCTCCAACAATTTCTTCAGGAATTCGGCTACTTCGCCCTCTTTCTCGGCACGTTCTTCGAAGGCGAAACCATCCTGGTGCTCGCAGGCTTCCTCGCGTTCCGCGGATACATGGACATCAAGATCGTCACGATCGTGGCGTTCTGTGGCAGTTATGCCGGCGATCAGCTGTGGTATTTCCTCGGGCGAAAACACGGTCGCAAATTGCTGGCGCGCAAACCACGCTGGCAACTGATGGGTGACCGGGCGCTGGAACATATCCGCAAACACCCGGACATCTGGGTGCTGAGTTTCCGCTTCGTCTATGGATTGCGCACGGTCATGCCGGTGGCGATCGGCCTGTCGGGATATCCGCCGGGGCGTTATCTGCTGCTCAACGGGATTGGTGCTGCGATCTGGGCGACCGCACTGGCCGCAGCGGCGTATCACTTCGGCGCGGTGCTTGAGGGCATGCTGGGCAGCGTCAAGAAGTACGAGCTGTGGGTGCTTGGTGCCCTGCTGGTACTGGGCCTGGGCCTGTGGCTGCGCCGGCGTTTCAAGAATGCCCGTCTGGCGAAGAAGATCTACGCCGACGAGCAAGCCGAGCTGGCCAAGGCCGCCGAGACTAAGACGCCAACCGAGTGAAGCGGTCCCTGCAACAGTAGAGACCGATGCCGCTGAGCAAGCTGTAGCTGAACAGGCCGATCCAGCCCACCGCGCTGGCCGGCCACAGCCCGACTACCGGCGCCAGCCACACCAGCGGCACATTCGATGCCAGGCGCAGCAGCTCCAGTTTCAACGCCTGCGGGCGATTCTCCAGGGCCATGCCCAACGTAAACAAGCCGAATGCCACTGCGCCCCAGCCCAACACCAGCGCGGCAGTCGGCAAACGTGGCTCAAGGTTCATCAAATAGCTGCCCAGCGCGATGTAAACGCAGAACTGCAACGCCACATACACCTGCTGACGCCCGTCCAGCGGCACCTCGAATTTGCGGAACTGACTCAGGTCCGGTTTGTTCATCGGGTACTTGGCCGCCACATCCGCCGGCCGCCAGCCGGTGCGCATGAACCAGATCCGCAGCTTGTCCCATGTGCTTTCAGCCCGTCGCGCGTCATCCCAAAGCTGTGCGTAAAACTGCACGTTCGCCCACAACGGATTCCAGCTTGCCAACGGCGTGGTCACGCCGAAAATCACCGGCTCGTTGTCGTCCTCTTCCTGGAACGAGCCAAATAGACGGTCCCAAATAATGAACACCCCGCCGTAGTTGCGATCCATGTAGAGAGCGTTCTGTGCATGGTGAGCCCGATGATTGGACGGCGTGACAAAGAACCACTCGAACCAGCCGAGCTTGGGAATGTGTTTGGTATGCACCCAGAACTGATAGAGCAAGTTGAGTGCGGCAACGCTGATGAACACCAGCAACGGCACGCCGAGCACCGCCATCGGCAGGTAGAAAATCCAGCTCAGCAGAAAGCCGGTACTGGTCTGGCGCAGGGCCGTGGAGAGGTTGTAGTCCTCACTCTGGTGATGCACCGAGTGCGCGGCCCAGAGGATGTTGCGCTCATGGCCCATACGGTGCAGCCAGTAGTAGCAGAAGTCATAGAGGACAAAGGCAAACACCCAGACCCAAACGCTGTCGGCCGACAGTTCGAACAGCGCCAGGTGCTTGAGGGCAAACGCATAGGTCACCAGGCCGACACCTTTGGTCAACAGGCCGGTAGTGGTCGACAACACCCCGGTGCTGATGCTGTTGATCGCGTCCGCCAGCCGATAATTGCTCAACCCGCGCCAACGGTCCGCCAGCAGCTCGACGGCAATCAGCACAAAGAAAAACGGCACCGCATACAGAATGAAGTCCATTGACGCGCCCTGATCGGAATCTTGAGGACAGATGCTAGGTGTAGCCGCGAATTAACCCTATGGCAACGAGTGACAAATTAGTGGACATTTAACGCCATGAATCTGGAGAAAAACCCATGAGCAAAAAAATTGCAGTGATACTTTCCGGCTGTGGCGTGTACGACGGCGCCGAGATCCACGAAAGCGTGATTACCTTGCTGCGCCTGGACCAGCGTGGCGCCGAGGTGCAGTGCTTTGCCCCCAATATCTCGCAATTGCATGTGATCAATCACCTGACCGGCGACGAAATGCCCGAGTCACGCAACGTGCTGGTGGAATCGGCGCGGATCGCCCGGGGCAACATCAAGGACATTCGTGAGGCGAGCGTAGAAGACTTCGACGCGCTGATCGTGCCGGGCGGGTTTGGCGCGGCCAAGAACCTGTCGAACTTCGCCATCGAAGGCGCCGGTTGCACCGTTCAACCGGACGTCCTGGCGCTGACCGAAGCGTTTGCCGAAGCGGGCAAACCGGTGGGGTTGATGTGCATTTCGCCGGCGCTGGCGGCGAAAATCTATGGGCCAGGCGTGACCTGCACCATTGGCAGCGACGCCGATACCGCTGCCGCCATGAACAAGATGGGCGCCACTCACCAGGATTGCGCAGTGAGCGACATCGTCGAAGACAAGGCGCGCAAACTGGTCTGCACCCCGGCTTATATGCTGGCGCAGAGCATCAGCGAAGCCGCCTCGGGGATCAACAAACTGGTCGACCGTGTCCTCGAACTGACCCACGAAAACGACGTTTAACGCGGTCAAATTGTGGGAGTGAGCCTGCTCGCGCCCACCTTTGATTTGAGTAAGGCTCAGGCTTTACGGGTCAGCCGAGTGAGTATCCGGTCAAGCGCATTGGCGAACGCCTGCTTCTCGCGCTCACCAAACGGCGCCGGCCCGCCACTCATCTGGCCTTGTTCACGCAGATCGGTGAACAGGTTACGCACTGCCAACCGATCGCCCATGTTCTGCGCATCGAATTCCTTGCCCCGCGGGTCCAGCGCTGAAACGCCGTTTTTCACCAGCCGATCGGCCAGCGGCACATCGCTGCAAATCACCAGTTCACCTGGCACCGCGTGTTCCACCAGATAGTCATCGGCGGCATCCGGGCCGCTGGGCACCACGATCAGCTTCACCAGAGCCAGGCCAGGTTTGATCTGTGGCTGCCCCGCCACCAGCACTACTTCGAACTGGCGCTTGAGGGCGAACTTCACCACCAGATCCTTCGCCGCCCGTGGGCAGGCGTCGGCATCGATCCATACGCGCATTGTGTTTCCCTCCGTTAAAAGCTTCGCGGGCAAGCCTCGCTCCTACAGGATTCGCGCGTTATTTGGGGCCGCGTACAACCTGTAGGAGCGAGGCTTGCCCCCGAATATGAGCGCAGCGAATGCTCTTAAGAAACCTGCACCCGCCGCTTCTCCGCCATCCAGCTGCGGCCATACAGCACCACAATCGCAACGATCGCCACGCATTGGGCACTCAGCGAATACGCATCCGCGTGAATCCCCAGCCAGTCGAAGTCAAAGAACGGCACCGGCCGGGTACCGAAGATTCCGGCTTCCTGCAACGCCTTCACGCCATGCCCTGCGAACACCACCGACAGCGCGCACAGCAGACCGGCGTTGATGCTGAAGAACAACGACAGCGGCAGTTTCTGCGAGCCACGCAGGATCACCCAAGCCAGCCCGACCAGCAACACCAGCGCCGTTGCACCACCGGCCAACACTGCGTTATGCCCCGCAGGCCCCGCCTGCAGCCACAGGGTTTCGTAGAACAGAATCACCTCAAACAGCTCGCGATACACTGAGAAAAACGCCAGCGTCGCAAAACCGAAGCGTCCGCCGCCGCCCACCAGGCTGCTCTTGATGTAATCCTGCCAGGCTGCCGCGTGACGACGGTCGTGCATCCACACGCCCAGCCAGAGCACCATGACGGCGGCAAACAACGCCGTCGCACCTTCCAGCAATTCACGCTGCGAACCGCTGACATCAATCACATAGGCCGCCAGTGCCCAGGTCGCCAGACCCGCCAACAACGCCAGGCCCCAACCGACGTTGACGCTGCGAACCGCCGATTGCTGGCCGGTATTGCGCAGGAACGCCAGGATCGCCGCCAGCACCAGAATCGCTTCGAGGCCTTCACGCAGCAAAATCAGCAACCCGGAGATGTAGCTCAGTGACCAGCTCAAGCCGTCGCTACCCAGCAGCCCGGCGGACTCCTTCAACTTGGCCTTGGCCGCGTCCAGACGCTGCTGGGCCTGGGCCACCGGCAAGCCGTCCTGCAACGATTGACGGTACGCCATCAGGGACTTTTCGGTGTCCTTGCGCACGTTGGCGTCGACGTTGTCCAGCGAGCTCTCGACCAGTTCGAAGCCTTCAAGATACGCCGCTACCGACAAGTCATAGGCTTGATCATGATCACCGGCACGGTAGGCCGCGAGGCTCTTGTCCAGGGTGGCGGCGGTGTAGTCGAGCAACTGCGCCGGGCCGCGCTTGACCTGCGGCGGTTGCGCCCGCTGCGCACGGAACGTCGCGGCGGCTTGCGGGCCATCGGCGGCCTGCACTTCGGCTGGCGTCTGACGAGCGAGGTCGGCGATGTTGTAAGTCTTTTCGGATGTGGCGGCGGCCGGATCGGCGCTGAAACCGGCGATGTAGGTTGCCAGGTCCCAACGCTGGCGATCGTCCAGTTGATCGGCGAAGGCCGGCATGTCCGTGCCTTCGACGCCCAGGCCCACTGTTGTGTAGATCGCGTACAGACTCAGGTGATCCAGGCGCGCCGTGTCACGCAGATTGGCCGGCGGCGGCGTCAGACCGACACCGGCCGGGCCGTCGCCGGCCCCCGTATCGCCGTGGCAGACCGAGCAATGCTGGGCGTAAAGCGGTGCACCACGGGTCGGATCCGGGGTAATGATCGGCGCCTGACTGACTTCATAGGCCACGGCCAGTTTCGCGCCGAGTTGCCGAGCCTGACGGGCCACGTCCGCGCCGTCCTGACGGGCAGCGATGGCGCTGCGTAGCGTGCTGACGCCCTGCTCCAGCCCGGCTTTTTCCGGCTTGGCCGGCATCGCCACGATCAAGCCTTGCAGCACCTTGATGAATTCCAGCTGCTCGCGGTATTCGGACTCGTCGATGACCTTGCCCGCTTGCACCGTCTGCGGATAATCCGCGCCGATGTAATCGAGCAAATGCAGAGCTTGCGGCGCGCCTTCCACGGTGTCCGCCAGCAGATTGAAACTGCACAAGGCAAACAGCGGCAACACCAGCCAGGCCAGGAAACGGGACGGGGCAGTCATGAATGAATCTCAATTGGAAATACGAAGTAACACATTGTTCACTTCCAATGACTTTCACTCAAGCTTTGTTAGCAAGTACCGGCGTTTCTGCACGGGCTCCGGACATGAAAAAGGCGACCTCGGAGGTCGCCTTTTGTGTTCCTTGGTGCTTTAAACCGCAGCTTTGCGCAATGTCGCCATAAACGCCGCCGCACCGATGAACAGCCCGGCAAAGGTCCGGTTCATGCGTTTTTGCTGCTTGGGCGTGCGCAACAGACGCAGCACCTTCGACGCCAACCCGGTGTACCCGGCCATGACGATCAGGTCGACGCAGACCATGGTCACACCAATGATCAGGTACTGAGCGAGCAGCGGAGCGTGAGGATCAATGAACTGCGGCAACACGGCCAGCATGAACACCAGAGCCTTGGGGTTGCTGATATTGACCAGGAAACCGCGGAACACCAGGGCCAGCGGCTTGCCGATCTGACGCACGGCCGCGTCGTCACTCATGTCGCTGGGCAGCGCGCGCCATTGCTTGACCGCGAGATAAACGAGGTAGGCCACACCGAACCATTTGATCGCATAGAAAGCGGTGGCTGATGCCGTGAGAATCGCACCCACACCGGCGCCGACAATCGCGATCTGTACCGCCAGGCCCAATTGCAGGCCCAGGGCGTTCCAGTAACCGCGCCAGAAACCGTATTGCAGACCGCTGGACATCGACGCAATGGCGCCGGCACCGGGAGACAGACTGATCACCCAACAGGCGGCAAAAAACGCCAGCCATGTTTGAAGCTCCATTGCACACCTCGACTCAGACTTGTGACAGACGTCTAAGCTAATGCGGCTTTGGGCTGATGACTACCGATTTTTTGAAGGATAGAGCGACTGCCGACCAACGTTTTATGACTTTTGGTCCCATCGCGAGCCGGCTCACGCCCACAGTTGAAATACGTTCCCCTGTGGGAGGAGCCTGCTCGCGATAGCGGTGTGTCCGGCAACAGAAGGTTTACTTTTCGATCCCGCTCAACGGAAACACATCACTCCCGCGCCAGCGCCGAACCGAACGCTGGAAGAACAGACTGTTGGGCACTTGCACCATGGCGCTGCCGGTACCCAGTTCTTCCGCTTCAATCAGCGTGGTGTAAAGCAGATTGATCGCCACCACCCGGCCTTTGACGCCGGGTTTGTCGGTGGTGTCCACCAACTCGACGACGTCACCGATGCGGAACGGGCCGACGGTGAAGATCAGGATCGCGCACAGCAGGTTGGACAGCACGCTCCACATGGCGAAGAACGCCACTGCCGCGACCGCAACAAACCCGGACAACGCGGTCCAGAGCACGGTGGCCGAGACTCCGAGGCGTTCGAGTACGAAAATCAGCGCACTGCCCATGATCAGCCAGCGCAAACCTCCGCGCAGCGGCATCAGCAGTTGCGGTGGAAACGGGTAGCGCTCGCCCAGGCGCGTCAGGCATTTAGCGACGAAGCGCTGGGCAAAGTAACCCGCCAACAGAATCAGCAGGATTTGCGCAGCGAACCAGATCGGCTCGCCCCACCCCGCCGGCAGCGGCAGCTTGAAGGCTTCCATCAGGACAGCGCCTCCAGCTCCGCCTGCATGCTTTCGAGCAGTTCCAGGGCTTCCATCCAGGCTTCTTCGAGTTCGGCTTCACGCACCTTCAACTTGGCCTGTTCAGCCAGCAGATCGCGCAAATCGTTCTTGCGCGCCGGTTCGTAAATGTCACTGTCGCCGAGGCTGGTATCGATCTTCGCCAGTTTCTCGTGCAGCTTGCCCAACTCGGTTTCGAGCTTGTCAGCCTCACGCTTGTGCGGTGCCAGTTGCTGACGCAACGCAGCAGCGGCCTGGCGCTGGGCCTTCTTATCGGTCTTGTCCGGGTTGACCGGGGTGTTGCTGACCGGCGCATTGCGCTGACGGTAGTCGACCAGCCAGCGGGCGTAGTCTTCCAGATCGCCGTCGAACTCCTCGACCTTGCCGTCGGCCACCAGATAGAAATTATCGGTGGTGCTTTTGAGCAGATGACGATCGTGAGAGACCACCAGCACCGCGCCACTGAATTCCTGCAGGGCCATGGTCAGCGCCAGGCGCATTTCGAGGTCCAGGTGGTTGGTCGGTTCGTCGAGCAGCAACAGGTTCGGCCGATCCCAGGCAATCAATGCCAGGGCCAGACGGGCCTTTTCGCCACCGGAGAAATTCAGCACCGGCTCGTCGATACGCGCGCCACGGAAGTCGAAACCGCCGAGGAAGTCGCGCAGAGTCTGCTCGCGCTCGGTCGGTGCCAGACGCTGCAAGTGCAGCAACGGGCTGGCCTTGGAATCGAGGGAATCGAGCTGATGCTGGGCGAAGTAGCCGACGACGGTGTTCTCACCACGGGTCAGGCGCCCGGCCAACGGCGAGAGTTCACCGGCGAGGTTCTTGATCAGGGTCGACTTACCGGCACCGTTCGGGCCAAGCAAACCGATCCGCGCACCGGGGGTCAGTTGCAGCTTGACCTTCTCCAGCACGGCTTTGTCGCCATAACCCAGGCGAGCGTCCGACAGATCGATCAACGGGCTGGAGATTTTCTGCGATTCACGGAAGACGAAGTCGAACGGCGAATCGACGTGGGCGGCGGACAGCTCTTCCATTCGCTCCAGTGCCTTGATCCGGCTCTGGGCCTGACGGGCCTTGGTGGCCTGGGCCTTGAAGCGGGCGATGTAGCTTTCCATGTGCGCACGTTGCGCCTGCTGCTTCTCGTAGGCCTGCTGTTGCTGGGCCAGGCGTTCGGCTCGGGCACGTTCGAAGGCGCTATAACCACCACGGTACAAGGTGATCTTGCGCTGATCGACGTGGGCCACGTGATCGACCACGGCATCGAGGAAATCCCGGTCGTGGGAAATCAGCAATAAGGTGCCGGGATAGCTTTTCAGCCATTCTTCGAGCCAGATGATGGCGTCGAGATCCAAGTGGTTGGTCGGTTCGTCGAGCAGCAACAGGTCCGAGGGGCACATCAAAGCCTGCGCCAGGTTCAGACGCATCCTCCAGCCACCAGAGAAATCTCCTACCGGACGATCCATTTGCTCGTTAGTGAACCCAAGACCGGCCAGCAGCTTGCGGGCCCGGGCGTCGGCGGTGTAACCGTCGGCACTGTCGAGTTCCGCGTGCAGACGGGCCTGAGCGGCGCCGTCATGCGATGCTTCGGCAGCGGCGAGGTCGCGTTGCACCTCACGCAGGCGCAGGTCACCATCGAGCACGTAGTCGACCGCCAGGCGTTCGAGGGTCTCGATTTCCTGACGCATGTGGGCGATGCGCCAGTCGGCCGGCAGGAAGCAGTCACCCGAGTCCGGGTGCAGCTCGCCCCGAATCAAGGCGAACAGGCTCGATTTGCCGGCGCCGTTGGCACCGATGAGGCCGGCTTTGTGGCCGGCGTGCAGGGTCAGCTCAGCGTCTTCTAGCAGACGTTGAGGGCCACGCTGTAAAGTCAGGTTCTGAAGTCGAATCATAATGGCGGCGGAGTCTACCAGCTTCGCTCGCAACTGGCGCGAGTAGCACTATGTCCTCTGACCTGTGGAGCTTTTCCCTTACCACCTACGCGCGTCCCGGCATTGAAGACGCGTGCCTGACGTTGCAGTCGGCGGGTGTGAACGTGTGCTTGCTGCTATGCGCGTTGTGGCTGGGAGAACGGGGCGTCACCTGTAACGAACAACGCTTGCAGTTGCTTCGCGATATAGCCGGACCTTGGGACGCAGATGTCGTGCAACCGTTGCGCGCCTTGCGAATGCAATGGAAAGCCGCCGCCAGCGAGGATGCCGGACTGGATGATCTGCGCGAACAAGTGAAAGCACTGGAGATGGAAGCCGAACGGCATCTGCTGTTGCGACTGGAACGTGTGGCGCAGAGTTGGCCGCAGTATGAGGTGACCGATTCAACGGCCTGGCTGGAAGGTGTGGCGGCAGGCGCCGCCCACCTGAACCGCGACGCGCTGCATCAGCTGCGCGTCGCGGCAACCGGCACTTAAGAAGCGCTGGCTGGGGTGATGCTGGTGCTCGACGGTGCGGCTGGCGTTGGCGCAGTCGATGGGGTCGAGGGAGTGGCTGCTGCCGCTGGCGAAGCCGATGCAGCTGGAGTCGCTGGCTTGGTAACTGGCGCAGTAGCTGGCTTGGCAGCAGCGGCAGGCTTTTTCACGGCCGGTTTGGCGGCAGGTTTTGCAGCTGGCTTCGCGGCAGCAGGTTTTGCTGCAGCTGGTTTGGCTGCTGGTTTCGCTGCAGTAGCTGGCTTGGCGGCGGCAGCGGGTTTCGCGGCGGCAGCTTTGGCAGCGGGTTTAGCAGCGGGTTTCGCCGCAGCTTTTGCAGCCGGTTTTGCGGCAACGGTTTTAGCCGCGGCAGGTTTTGCGGCTGGCTTGGCGGTAGCAGTTCTTGCAGCGGCAGGTTTTGCAGCAGGCTTCGCAGCAGCCGATTTTGCAGCTGGTTTTGCCGCTGCGGTTTTCGCCACAGCCGGTTTCGCAGCAGCGGTTCTTGCAGCAGGTTTAGCGGCGGCCGTTTTGGCAGCAGCTGGCTTGGCGGCAGTTTTGGCAGCCGTCGATTTAGCCGCTGGTTTTGCAGCGCTGGCAGCAACCGGTTTTTTCGCCGCCGGTTTTGCTGCGGCTTTCACCGGCGCTTTGGCGACAGGTTTGGCAGCAGGCTTGGCCGGTGCTTTGGCAGCCGCCGGTTTGGCAGCGGCTTTCTTGGCAGGTGCCGCAGCAGGCTTGGCCGAACGCAGGGACAACGCCTTGCCGACAGCCTCTTGTACACGACCGATACCCTGGGCCAGTTTCAGGCTTTCTTGAGCATCGCGCTTGAGTTGCAGAATGTAGCTGCGCGTTTCGGATTGACGATCCTTGAGGGCATCGAGCAAGTCCTCAAGTTCTTTCACCGCACCCTTCGCTTTGGTTTGTGCCTTGGCTTTACCGGCAGTTGCGGCGTCCTGCAACTTGGTACGGGATTTGTGCAATTTCTCCTGCGCTTTTCCGCGCTGCTTTTCCAGTTTGGCGAGCAGTTTTTCAGCATCAGCCAAGGCTTGGGAACAAGCGTTTTCCAAATGTTCGAGCAGGCTGCCCGAGAGTTGTTGGAGTAAGTGCAACGGGGTATTTACAGGCTTCTTGGTGGCCGACATGGTTTACCTCCTGGCTGACGTGGGTGCGGCTCATACTAGACCTCTGATGACACCGCCGCTAGGGCATGTTGACAGTATCGAAAGCGCTGCGTTGCAACAGATTGAAATTCTTCTGCGCGGGTGCAAAACCAGTTCACCTTTGAGCGCGCTCACACTGGCATAATCCACCGCATCTCAGATCGGAGTGTGCCCATGTCGCGCTACTTTTTTTTATCGTTGTGTGTGTTTTTTTCCGTGGCCCAGGCCGCCGAAAAAACCACCCCGAACGAGGCTCACGATCTTGCTTACAGCCTGGGTGCGAGCCTGGGTGAACGCTTGCGCCAAGAGGTGCCGGATCTGCAACTCCAGGCATTGCTCGACGGTCTGCAACAAGCCTATCAAGGCAAGCCACTGGCATTGAAAGACGAGCAGATCGAACAGATTCTGGCCGAGCACGAAGCCCAGGTCGCCGAGCAACCCGCCCTGCCACAAAGTGAAGTCGCGCTGGAAAAAGAGCAGCGCTTTCTCACCGAGGAAAAAGCCAAACCGGGTGTTCGTGAATTGGCGGATGGCATTCTGCTGACCGAGTTGGCACCGGGCACGGGGGCCAAGGCAGGCCCTGATGGCAAGGTCGAAGTTTTATATGTCGGACGCCTTCCCGACGGCACCGTGTTCGATCAGAACAGCAAGCCGCAGTGGTTCAGTCTGGATAGCGTAATCAGTGGCTGGCGCAGCGCATTGCAAAACATGCCGGTCGGTGCGAAATGGCGCCTGGTGATTCCGTCGTCGCAAGCCTATGGCGCGGACGGTGCCGGCGACCTGATCGCTCCGTTTACGCCGCTGGTGTTCGAAGTCGAATTGCGCGGTGCCACAAGCTGAAAACCGAGAACGAAAAACGGCGCGCATAGCGCACCGTTTTTTAGTCTTGCAGGAGAGGTTCAGGCCTGAACCGAGTCCTCTTCCTTGTGAGCAGTGTGCAGCACTTCGATCAGGCAATCTTCCAGTTCGAAGCGTTCGTGCAACAGCCCGCCCAGCTCCTTGAATTTCTCTGCCACGCACTTGCCTGCATCACACAGGTCGTTGAACGCCAGCAGCTTCTCGGTGATGACGTCGATGCGCGGGTAAATCGTCTCGGCCAGCTCCAGCCCGCGAGTATCGCCAAAAGCCTTAGCTTCGCCGGTCAGCTGTTCGTAGATTTCGAAGTGCCCGGCAGACACGTAGTCGACCAGCACGCCGCAGAATTCCTGCAACGGCTTTCGGTTTTCGCCCAAAGCCTCTGGCTTGGCACCGAGAGCATCGTAGGCTCGAACCAGTTCGTGACGCTCCTGCAACCAGCGATCGATCAGCAGATGCACTCCACCCCAACGTTCCTGAGCATTCTGACAACTTTCGAGCATGGTGATCTCTCTTCCCTTGTGGGTCATGCTGCCCTACACCTGTCGCAGTCTTGATCATCAAGAATCGGCCAGGCAGAGCGCCATCGAGCAACATAATTCCAATGACACGTGCGGGCCAGATTATGCCCGCGCGACAATGGCTTCAAGGTACGCAGGAGATAAAGTTCATACAAGTGTTTAATCACCCGCCAGCCCCCGGTGCGACGACACGCCGCTGAGCGGTCGCTTGCAGGCAAGCCAGACAACGCGCAGCAGCAGATAAACACTCAGAATTGTCACCGCCATGAAGAGCAGCAGACTCCACTCCGGGATGCTCAGGTCAAACAGCGTCCAGGAGATTTCTGCGCAATCTTCGTCCCCTTTGAACATCCGCGTCACTTTGCACAGCCAGGGCACGTTCTCGTATAAGGCCTGCGGATTGGTAGAGCAGGTCGATAGCTGATGCGCCGGATCGCTTTGCAACAAGACTTGCCGCCACGCCGCGACCATACCGGCGAGACTGCATGACAAACCGAGCAGCCAATAAAGAAAAGTCCCGAAGCGGCCGGGGCCATGCACCGAAGCTGTCAGGCAGACACCGGTGAACAACGCCAGGCAGACTCGCTGCAAAAGGCATAACCCGCAAGGCTTGAGGCCGATTGCGTATTCCAGGTAATAGGAAACGCCCAAGGCCAAGGCACCTGCAATAAAAGCCATGAAAAACAAGGAGCGTGAGCAGGCCAAAAACATGGCTTATCCGTAACAGTAGAGACAGGCGGTTACGGTAGAGGAAAGCGCGCCAGCCTTTCAAGGCAGGCCGGCACGGACACTTCACCAGAAGTGTAGGGAATTCCCGACAGCGTCGGGAGGACTTGATGAAGTCCCGTGTAGGACAAAGCCGATCAGGGATTACAAAGCTAAACATTCAGCGAAATTCGAGCGGCCGGATCGCGCCCAGGAACGACTCCCGCCCCTGGCGCAGCCTGCATCCGGCTGCTGAGCAGTCGTCATACATTTAAACGCGATTGGCCTGATGAAACCGTGGTGCTCGCTTTACAACTGCTTCGCAGCCGGACGCAGGCTGCGCCAGCTGCTACAGAAGGAATACGTCAGGCGTAAACGGGCGCTGGGAGTGGTGCCGCCAGCAGGCGCTCATCCAGCAGGCCCAGACCTTCCTGAAACAGCTGATTGCTGCGCTCTGTGTCGCCGAGCTGAGCGAGCAACCGCGCCAGTTCCGCACAGGCTTCCGGGTTGCGCTGGACCCGCAAACTGCTTTCCAGATAGTCCCGCGCCTTGCCCCACAGACTGCTTTGCAGGCACAGGCGGCCGAGTGTCAGCAGAAGGCTTGGGTCGGCCGGATGATCCTTGAGCCAACCCTCGGCCGTTTGCAGTTGACGAGCCGGATCGCTACCACGCACCAGACCGTAGAGACGCGCCAGATGACTGTCGTACTTGCGCTTCAGCGCTGTGCGCAGAACCTCCTCCGCTTCGACCTGTGCTCCCAGTTGCCGCAGTTGCTCGGCATAGGCCAGCACCAACTGAGGCTCCTGGCGCTGAGCCGAAGTGAGTTGCTGCCAGGCGCGATTGAGCGATTGCAAACCCACCGTGCCGTCCGCTTCCTTATGCGCCGCCAGGGAAAGGTTTTCACCCCATGCCCGTCGCTCCAGATCGGCCAGCTCGGCGGGAGGCAAGACTTTATCCTTGCGCAGCTCCGGCAGCAGGCGAATCACTGCCGACCAGTCGCCGCGCTGCTGATGCAGACGCTGCAACTGGCGCAAGGTCTGGACGTTATGAGGATGACGCTCGTGCATGGCTTGCAGGGTCACCAGGGCGCCTTCGGTGTCGCCACGGTCGTTCTGCAACTGGGCGTGACTCAAGGCAATCGCCAACTCCGCCTGGGGCTGGCGTTCGAGGGCGCGCTCCAGCAAGTTGTCGCATTCCTCGTAGTGACCTTGTTCATTGGCGGCGCGTGCGGCGCCAAGGTAGTAGAGCAGCGGCTGGCGCTCGGCTTCGGCGGCGCGATGCAAATGACGCTGCGCACTGGCCCAGCGACCTTCCGCCAGGTCCAGCTGACCGTGTTCGATCGCCACTTGCACCCGACGGCTGCGATTACGCCGCGACCACGGATTGACCACGCCGCTGGACGTCATCACCAGCTCAACCAACGCCTTGATGCCCCAGAACACCAGCCAGAGCACTGCGACCAACGCCAGGGTGGCCCACAGACTCGCTTCATAACGGAAGGTCTTGTAGGCAATCAGCACGTAACCGGAATGCTCGGCGATCGCCAGGCCCAGTGCAGCGGCTGCGGCGATGACCAGAAACACGATCACATAGAGGCGTTTCATGGCGTGGCCTCCTGCGCAGTGTTCGCGGCCGGTTTTGCCATCGGTTTGATCGAGTCTTCGGCGTTGACGTTACGCCGCTCCAGATACCCCTGAACCGCACTCAATGTCCCGGTCAGGTCCGGCGTGACCACAGTGACCGGCTGCTTGCTCAACTCGCCCACCTGCTCAAGCATGACTTTGCTTTGAGGGTTGTCCGGGTTGAAGTTGCCCGTCAATACATCACGCGCCTCAGCCAGCGCCTGGGTGTAGACCGCTGCCTGGCCATTGAGCGCGGCCCATTGCGCCTGCTCCAGCGCCAGGCTCAGCGCCAGACGCACCTGACTGAGGCTCTGCCCTGCCAGCAATGGACGAACATTTTTGTCAGCATTGAAGTCGATGCGGATGTAGCGCGAAATCTGATCCCACCACTGCGCCCAACGACTGGCTCCGTCGCCATCGGCCGTCAGGCCCAACAGCGATTCGCCACGATCCTTGTACTCGGGGGCCAGCTCGGTGAGGTTGATGACCTGATCGCGCAGTGCGCCCAATCGCAGGAACAACCCGGTGCGATCCGGCTGTTCTGTGCTGCGCAACGCCACCAGGGTTTTGGCCACTTGCTCGCGAGCTGCGAAGGCACCGGGATCGTTCTGTTCACGCAGAATTTCATCGGCACCCTGCACCAGGGCCTGGGCGCTGCTGATGTCCTGCAGCGCAGAAAGGCGCAGGCTGGCCAGACGCAACAAGTGCTCGGCTTCGGCCAGACGCCAATCCTTGCGACTCGCACCGAGGACCGTCTCCAGACGCTGATTCAAGCGTTGCTGATCGCCTTGCAACTGCACCACCAAACGGCTGCGAGCGTCCAGTTCTTCGGCTGCAGGCATTTGTTCAAGGCGCGCGCTCAAGCGCTGTTCATTGAGTTTCAGGCTCTGCGCCTGATCGCTCAACGCCTGGACCTGGCTCAACTGCTGCTGAGTGTTGGCTTGCAGGTGACGCACCTGCCAGACACCCCAACCGCCCACGGCAACACCGGCGGCGCCCAACAGCAGCGCGACGATTGCCAGCCCATTGCCCCGGCGCTGCACTGTGGCAGGTGGTGGAGTTTCAACCGGCGCTTCAAGCACCGGCAGCACGTCATCTTTAGGCAAGGCTGTTTCGCTCACGTATCCATCCTTTGCATTAGAGAACGGGTTCGGGATGCTCCCGTAACGCCGTCAGCAAAGCCGTGGCACTGGCGCCACGACAATCCACAACTGTTTGGGCCCCGGCGGCACGTGCCAGCTCGGCGACCCTGGGGCTTGGAACAAACAACGGCAACCGCGCCATTTCAGGCCAGGCATCGCCTGCCAATTGGCGCAGGTGCTCAAAACCCTGTCCACTGCTGACCACCAGCCCGTTCAAGCGTTCCGCTTCGATCCGGTCAGGCAGCACCGTCGACGGGTAGTGAGGCAGTCCACGACGGTATAACTCCAGATACTCGACACTAGCACCAAGCTCGCGCAAACGCTCAGCCAGCAACTCGCGCCCGCCCTCCCCGCGCAAGATCAGCACCCGCGGATCGGGTCGGGCAATCGCCTCGCGCAACGAGGGCAACTCAAGCAAGGCTTCGCTGTCATCGCCCTCGGCGGGGAAACTCACGTCCAGCCCGTGATCCGCCAGGATCTGCGCAGTCGCCGCGCCCACGCTGAACCAGCGTGGGGACGGTGGCTGTGGCCAATACTGATTGAGCAGGTCAACGCCCATTCTCGCGGCCGGTTTACTGACCACGATCACCGCACAGTAACGATCCAGCCCCTGAATCACCTCGCGCATTGTGTCAGAGACAGCAATCGGCTCGATCTCCAGAAGCGGCAAACTGCTGCTGAAAATCCCCGCTTGCGACAAAACGCTGGCCAGCGCCGCCGACTCGTCTGCGGGGCGCGTCAGCAGCAGGCGCCAGCCCGTCACTCGTGACCTGCCTCGCCATAGACCGCTTTCAGAATGTCGGCGGCGCCCTGGCTCAGCAAGTCTTCAGCGACTTGCACACCCAAGGCTTCTGCATCGGCCCTTGGCGCACGAGCCTCGGCGTTGAGCAGCAGGCCGCCGCTCGGATCGCCCACCAGACCGCGCAACCAGATCTGCTCGCCTTCAAGCACGGCGTAGCAGGCGATTGGCACTTGGCAGCCACCATTCAGATGTTTGTTGAGAGAACGTTCCGCGGTCACGCGGGTGGCGGTGTCCTGGTGATGCAACGGCGCCAGCAGGGCGTGAATTACGCTGTCGGCGCTACGGCATTCGATGCCGACCGCGCCTTGGCCACCAGCCGGCAAGCTGTCGTCGACACTGATTGCCGAGGTGATGCGATCTTCGAAGCCGAGACGAATCAGGCCGGCAGCCGCGAGGATGATGGCGTCGTATTCGCCGGCATCAAGCTTGGCCAGGCGCGTGTTGACGTTGCCCCGCAGGAAGCGGATTTCAAGGTCCGGGCGGCGAGTCAGCAGCTGAGCCTGACGGCGCAGGCTGGAGGTGCCGACGATGCTGCCTTGCGGCAACTCATCCAGGCTGGCGTAGGTATTGGAAACGAACGCATCGCGCGGGTCTTCACGCTCGCAGATGCAGAAAAGACCAAGGCCTTCGGGGAAATCCATCGGCACGTCTTTCATCGAGTGCACGGCGATGTCGGCTTCGTTTTCCAACAACGCGGTTTCGAGTTCCTTGACGAACAGGCCCTTGCCACCGATTTTCGACAGGGGCGAG
The DNA here is from genome assembly GCF_031766055.1 of Pseudomonas sp. SG20052. Taxonomy (NCBI): domain Bacteria; kingdom Pseudomonadati; phylum Pseudomonadota; class Gammaproteobacteria; order Pseudomonadales; family Pseudomonadaceae; genus Pseudomonas; species Pseudomonas sp. SG20052. The sequence goes on from NZ_CP134498.1 coordinate 6,551,301, forward strand.
TCGAGCAGCTTGTCGCCACGACTGACCATGGGCACCAGCGTCACAAGCAAGCCCGGATGAGCCTGTTCCAGACGTGTCTTGACGTATTCGGCTTGCCACAGGGCAAGAGCACTTTTGCGGGTGGCGATGCGGATTTCGCGAGAGGACATGGATCAATCCGTACTGAATAGATACGGCGGATAATAACAGCTCAGCCAAATCCACTTTGACTTGTATCAGAAACTACGTGGCCTCCCTGGCCCCGGACTTCCAACAAACGGGTGTGAAGTTCGCTTCTGATCAACGAATCAAAGCTGTTGCATCATTTTTCGTACGCCGGCCACATGGCGACGGCTGACGATCAGGGCATCGCCATTGAGGCCTTTGAGGAACAGCTGGAAATGCCCCAGCGGCGTGCGCTGCAAGCGTTCGATGCGTTCGCGGGCGACCAGAGCGTTGCGGTGAATGCGCACGAAACGGTCGCCGAACTCATCTTCCAGGGCCTTGAGCGGTTCATCCAGCAGCACTTCGCCGCCTTCATGGCGCAAGGTCACGTATTTGTGATCGGCAATGAAGTAGACCACCTGACCCAACGGGATCAGCTCAATGCCTTTACGTGTTCGGGCACTGATGTGGCTGCGGGGGCCGCTGCCGCTTTCGGCGGCTGGACGGGTCAGGGCGGCGAGCTGGACGCGATTGGGCCGCTCGGCTTTTTTCAATGCATCATGTAAATGTTCGGTTCGCACAGGCTTCACCAGATAGCCCACGGCGCTGGCCTGCAGGGCTTCCACGGCAAATTCATCGGGCCCGGTGCAAAACACCACGGCGGGCGGGGTTTCGCGTTCGCACAACCGGGCAGCCACTTGCAGGCCATCAAGGCCTGGCATGCCGATATCGAGCAACACGATATCCGGCTTGTGACTGTCGATCAGCGCTAACGCCTCTTCGCCGTTCGTGGCACTGGGCTCCAGGACAGTGTATCCCTCGAGTTCGCCAACCATTCGGCTCAGGCGCTCGCGGGCTAGGGGTTCGTCATCAACGATCAGGACATTCATATTGCGCTGGATTCCTGCGTGAGTCTCGCACAAGGATAGCGTAGACAGGTGAAGTGACGTCCGTCACCGCGATCCACGCTAAGACTAGCGCGAGGGCCAAAAAGTGCCGCGAGACCGGCGGCTAAATTTTCATCTGCCAATTGATTGGAGGCTCTGGCCCGCATAAGCGAGGTATCGCCGTAGGGTTTGCCGATACACAATATGAACACCCCCTCTTCTTATAGTCAGCCGCAGCGCCGAGAAGTGCGCTGTTCCTATTGTCCAACTGTAGACGGTTGCAGGGACGATATTGCTCAATCGGAAAATATCGTTGCGCAATTTCCCACAAGGCATGTCCTGAGTATGGACCCCGCCTTGTGAAAAAAACCTGTCGACCAGCGTCAGCGACAGGATTGGCAACCCTGTTATTATCCGCGGCAGCTTCCACCGTCATTTTTTCTTCAGCCGACACGAGCGAATTCATGAGCACTGACAAGACCAATCAGTCCTGGGGCGGCCGCTTCAGTGAACCCGTCGACGCCTTCGTCGCCCGCTTCACCGCCTCCGTCACTTTCGACCAGCGCCTGTATCGCCACGACATCATGGGCTCGATCGCCCACGCCACCATGCTGGCCAAGGTCGGCGTGCTGACAGACGCCGAGCGCGACAGCATCACCGATGGCCTGAAGACCATCCAGGGTGAAATCGAGGCCGGTCAGTTCGACTGGCGCATCGACCTCGAAGACGTGCACATGAACATCGAGGCGCGCCTGACCGACCGCATCGGCGTCACGGGTAAAAAACTGCACACCGGGCGCAGCCGCAACGACCAGGTCGCCACCGACATCCGCCTGTGGCTGCGCGACGAGATCGACCTGATCCTCAGCGAAATCACCCGCCTGCAAAAAGGCTTGCTGGAGCAGGCCGAGCGCGAAGCCGGCAGCATCATGCCGGGCTTCACCCACCTGCAAACCGCGCAGCCGGTGACTTTCGGGCACCACATGCTGGCCTGGTTCGAAATGCTCAGCCGCGACTATGAGCGCCTGGTCGACTGCCGCAAGCGCACCAACCGCATGCCGCTGGGCAGCGCCGCGCTGGCCGGCACCACTTACCCGATCGACCGCGAGTTCACGGCTCAGTTGCTGGGCTTCGATGCCGTGGGCGGCAACTCGCTGGACAACGTGTCTGATCGCGACTTCGCCATCGAGTTCTGCTCGGCCGCGAGCATCGCGATGATGCACTTATCGCGGTTCTCCGAAGAGCTGGTGCTGTGGACCAGCGCCCAGTTCCAATTCATCGATCTGCCGGACCGTTTCTGCACCGGCAGCTCGATCATGCCGCAAAAGAAAAACCCGGACGTGCCAGAGCTGGTGCGTGGCAAGACCGGCCGTGTCTTCGGCGCGCTAATGGGCCTGCTGACCTTGATGAAGGGCCAGCCACTGGCCTACAACAAAGACAATCAGGAAGACAAGGAACCGCTGTTCGACGCGGCCGATACGCTGCGCGATTCGCTGCGAGCCTTTGCCGACATGATCCCGGCGATCAAGCCCAAGCACGCGATGATGCGCGAAGCGGCGCTGCGTGGCTTCTCTACTGCGACTGACCTGGCTGACTACCTGGTACGCCGCGGCCTGCCGTTCCGTGATTGCCACGAAATCGTTGGCCATGCCGTGAAGTACGGCGTGGAAAGCGGCAAGGACCTGGCGGAAATGAGCCTGGAGGAGCTGCGCAAGTTCAGCGACCAGATCGATCAGGACGTATTCGCCGTGCTGACCCTGGAAGGCTCGGTGAACGCCCGCGACCATATCGGCGGGACTGCGCCGGCGCAGGTGAAGAAGGCCGTGGCGCGCGGTCAGGCATTGCTCGCCAGCCGCTAAAAGCTTCGCGGGCAAGCCTCGCTCCTACGGGATCTGTGTCGCCCCGCAATTGCGCGAACGACACCGATCCCGTAGGAGCGAGGCTTGCCCGCGAAGACTGACTCAAGAACGCTACAAAACCCTACTTCTTGGAAGCGACCATCGCCATAAACGCTGGCATCGCCGCTTCCTTGTCCGCCGCAATCCGCTGCACGTTCGGGTTCTGCTCCAGTCGCTCCAACAGCGCCCTGGCCGCCGGCATCTCGGCCAGCAGATCGATATCGAACAGCTTATGCGCCACCGCACAGGCCAGTGGAACGCTGTACAGGAAGTACAAATCCGCAATGCTCAGACTGTCCCCCGCCACATAAGGGGCGAACTTGCCGTGCCTGCCCAACGCGGCAAAGCCTGCCAGCAGCTCGGTCTTGGTCTTGTCCTTGATCGCGTCCGGCACCTGCATGCCGAAAAATGCCTGGGGATAACAGGCGCGAGCCGGCAACTCGATGTACAACTCGATTTCCTTGGCCACTGCCAGCACTTGCGCCCGCTCGAACGGATCGCTCGGCAGGAGCGATATACCGTTCTGACTTTGCTCGATGAACTCGAGGATTACCGCGGTTTCGTTGATGAAACCCTGCTCGGTGCGCAAAACCGGCACCTTGCCGCGCGGACTGATGGCCAGCGAGTCCGGGCTTGTGCCGGCATAAAACGGTACTTCTTCAAACGGCACGCCCTTCTCCAGCAGCGCCAGCTTGACCATGTTGTAGTAGTTACTGACGGAAAATCCATAAAGCTTGAGCATCACAAAGCCTCCAGGCCGTGCGGGGTTGGCAGTGCCTGTTTATAGAACGCCTAAGCGATTCCTGCCAGCAGCATCACAGCGCTGAATGCAGGTAAACTGGCCGCCTTAAACTTGAGGAGCCTGCCATGAGCGAGCCAACTGATATCGATAGCGACGAAGAAGAATTCACCGAAACCACCCTGATCGAAGCCATCGAAAACCAGATCGAAAGCGACAACCCGCCCGCGGCCAAGGCCACGTTCAACAAGCTGACCCTGGTGGGTTACGAGCGCGAGGAAATCCTCAACCTGATGGCCCATGTGCTGGCGGTAGAAATCGACGCAATCCTCGAAGAAGACCGCGCGTTCAACACCGAATGGTATGAAACCGCCCTGCGTGCATTGCCAGAGTTGCCGCCGGAAAAGAAGTAACCCCGATTCCGTAGGAGCGAGGCTCGCCCGCGAAGGGTGCGCTGAAGTTTTTCCAGACAAACCGTGTCATCGTTCTTCGCGGGCAAGCCTCGCTCCTACGCACCCCGCTGGCGCACCACCCTGCGGGGAATGCATCCCGAGGCGAAAAAACCCTGTCGCGAGCACTGGACATGCCGCACGAGTGGGCTCACCTTAGGGGCGCTGTCGTCCAATTCCTAGAAAGTCTGGAGTCCTTATGTCGCTTACCCCTGAGTTGGTTGCCGAACTGGAAATCCTCGCACTCTTCAACCTGGACAGTTCCCAGGAAGGTTTGAAAATTCATCAGACCGCTGCCCCGAAAGCCATTGCTGCCGCCCAAAGACTGTTCGACAAAGAACTGATCACCCAGCCAGATGGTGGTTATCTGACCAGTCTGGGTCGTGACGCCGCGCAAAATGTGCAAACCGTTCTGACCATTCTCAACGTCCAGGAAACAGCCTGAGCATTACCGTAGCGCCCACGGAAACCCCTGCTACGGGATTTCCGCGGGCACACTTTGTGGCTTGACGTCGCCTCGCGGTAGAAATCTGGCGTCAAAAATACAAATTCAGCTTAAAAGTCCCGTGTCCGAGGCGCTAAACTGCCCCCATCCGCAGACCCCACGTCCGAGCTTCGCGAGCCGGTTTGAGCTGACATGACCCGCACCCATGAAATCCGCCCCGATCTGGACGAGGGAATCGACCGCAAGGTTCTCAGCCAGCTGCGCGCTCGCTTTCTGAAGCTCAACGAAGGCCGCATGGCCCGTGCCATGGAAGGGTTGTCGCCCCGCCAACAAACGGTGCTGACGCTGCTGCCGCTGTTTTTCCACGTGAATCACCCGCTGTTGCCAGGATATGTGTCAGGCAGCACGCCGGCCGGGCTGTCGAATTTCGAGCCTGACGCCAACGCCCTCGCCGAAGCCCAGCGCCTGACCCGATCGTTTTCCTATAAGCCACGCCACGGCAGCAATCCACCGCGACCGATCCACGGACTATTCCTGATGGGCAGTCTGGGCACCCTGGCCCAGGCCGATCAAAGCGACATGGACGTGTGGGTCTGTCACAGCCCGGACTTGAACGAGAACGAACTCGCCGAGCTGCGCAAAAAGTGCCAGTTGCTTGAGGCCTGGGCCGCCAGCCAGGGCGCCGAGGCGCATTTCTTCCTGATCGACCCGGCCCGCTTCGTGCTCGGCGAGCGCGATACGCAATTGAGTTCGGAAGACTGCGGCACGACCCAGCACTACCTGCTGCTGGATGAGTTCTACCGCACCGCAATTTGGCTGGCCGGCCGCACGCCAATCTGGTGGCTGGTGCCGGTCTACGAAGAAGCCGCCTACGACCGTTACACCCACACGCTGCTGTCCAAGCGCTTCATCCGTGCGGACGAGTCGCTGGATTTGGGGCATCTGGCCTATATCCCGCCGGGGGAATTCATCGGCGCCGGGCTCTGGCAGTTGTTCAAGGGCATCGAGTCGCCCTACAAATCCGTGCTCAAACTTCTGCTGATCGAGGTGTATGCCAGCGAACATCCCAAGGTCCATTGCTTGAGCCTGCGCTTCAAGCAGGCGGTATTCGCCAATCAACTGGACCTCGACGAGCTCGACCCCTACATCGTGGTCTACCGACGCATCGAGGAATACCTCACCGCGCGGGGCGAGCCGGAGCGCCTGGAGCTGGTACGCCGCGCGTTGTACCTGAAGGTCAACCGCAAGCTCACCGGCAGCAGTCGCACCCAGAGCTGGCAACGATCGCTGCTTGAGCGCCTGGCTCACGAATGGCACTGGGATCAGCGGCAGCTGGCGCTGCTCGACAGCCGCAGCCAATGGAAAGTCCGCCAGGTCAGCACCGAACGCCGAGCCCTGGTCAATGAACTGAACTACAGCTACCGCTTCCTGACCCAGTTCGCCCGCAACGAGCAAACCGCCAGCCTGATCAACAAACGCGACCTCAACGTGCTGGGTCGGCGGCTGTATGCAGCCTTTGAGCGCAAAGCGGGCAAAGTCGAGTTCATCAACCCCGGCATCGCTCCGGACCTGGCCGAAGACACCCTGACCCTGGTGCAGGCGCCCAACAAGAAAGAACCCGGGCAAACCCAGTGGGGCTTATACAACGGCAGCCTGGCAGCCCACGAGTGGGAACATTTCGCGCCAATCAAGCGCAGCCGCCAATTGCTGGAGCTGCTGACCTGGTGCCACCGCAACGGCGTGATCGACAGCAGCACCCGCCTCGCCTTGCACCCAGGCACCAGCGATTTGAGCGAGTTCGAACTGTTCAACCTGCTCGGCAGCCTGCAACAAAGCATCGCCCTGCCGTTGGCGACGGTTGCCGAAGAGCCCTTGCTGCGCGCCAGTGTGCCGAGTGAAGTGCTGATTCTGGTAAACGTCGGCGTCGATCCGCTCAAGCACCATCGCGACCTGAATATCCTGATGACCACCGAGCGCACCGACTCCCTGAGCTACGCCGGTGTCCGGGAAAACCTGGTGCTGACCCTGGACCAGGTCACGCTCAACAGCTGGAACGAAGTGCTGGTCAACCGCTACGACGGCCCCCACGCCCTGCTCGACTGCCTGCGCGATTACCTCAACAACTTGCCGAACGGTCCGCAACAACCCCGTTTGAGGGTGCGTTGTTTCTGCCACAACCGGGCGCAATTCATTGCTCGGCGGGTCGAAGAGGTCCTCGATACGGCGCAGAACCTGCTGCTGAGCCAGCTCAATCATCGCTACCTGCTACAGGTCCAGCAGCATTACCACGTGCTGGAGTTGGTGCCCGGCCAGGTCAATCACGTCACCCTCGCCACGCTGCCGGCGCTGTTCGATTACCTGGGCGAAGAACTGGCGAGCTACAGCCCGCTGCACTTGGACCCGATGGCACTGGAAGACCACGACCTGGCGCTGATCCTGCCCATGGGCCAGCCCGAATGCATTCAAGTGTTCTACCGAATCACCGAACAGCAGGCGGAGCTGTACGTACTGGATGAATTCAATGCCCTGTGGCAGCAGCGCTTGCCCTATCACGACGAACAAAGCCTGCTGGTGCCGCTGCAACGGTTCCTGCAATCAATCCAGTACCGACGCGACGCGTTGCTGCCGATGAACGCCGCCCAGCCCCTGAACCTCGACACGTTGTATTACCAGCTATTGCCGTCAGGTCCTGGCCGGGCGCGGCGCGTCGAAGCCCGGCCGGCGCCGCAAACCCCGATCAATAAACCGTTCTACGACGTGCAGGCGATCATCGGCAAAGCCGCGCCGGGACAGGTGCAGGTCACGTTGTATTGCAATCAGCGGGAATTTTCAGAGCTGGAGTATGGCGACCTATTGTTCAGCGTGGTCGCCCAGGAGATCGTCGAGCAGCGCCGGGAAATCGAGCGCTATCGCTGCTACATCACCGACCTGGACTTGTCGGGCCTGCTCGGTGATGGTCAGGGTTCAAGTAATTTGTACTTGCGCTACAAGGCCGACCTGGAGCGCGCGTTGAATGAGGCGCTCGAGCAGGTCTAAGCGGTTTACTCCGGAAAATGACCGCCCCCGGCCGGCTGGGATTCAACTTCCAGCAGGGTCAGTTTGAGGGTTTTGCCGCCTGGTGCTGGCCAGTCGATGTGCTGGCCAACTTTAAGGCCGAGCAGCGCGCTGCCGACCGGCGCCAGAATGGAAATCTTGCCTTCGTCGGCGTTGGCGTCCTTGGGATAAACCAGGGTCAGGTGATAGTCCTTGCCACTGCCTTCTTCGCGGCAATGCACACGGGAATTCATGGTGACGACATCGGCGGGCACTTCTTCGTGACCGACCACGGTATCGGCGCGATCCAGTTCGGTTTGCAGCGCAATGACGCCCGGCAGCGTGTCATCCAGGCTGTCGATCAGGCGCTCCAGACGTTGCACGTCCAGACGAGTAAGGGTGATGGAAGGTGTGGTCATGATTGAGGCAGACTCCTTTCTTCTGCACAAAAAAAGCAAAACCCCGCCAGAAAAAGGCGGGGTTTTCACGAGCCTCGATGGGTTGAGGCGTTTCTGGACACTATCACAGCTCAATAAATATACAAGTGAGCGGCGACCACGCACCTGCGCTGACATTTTTGAGAGAGGCTTGCCTGTGGCGAGGGAGCTTGCTCCCGTTCGGCTGCGCAGCAGTCGTAAGCTTTTTGGGGCCGCTTCGCAGCCCAGCGGGAGCAAGCTCCCTCGCCACAAAAGCTCTTATGCCAAGGCTTTGCGCTGGACTGCCTGGGCGCAAATAACCCGGCGACGATCATCATCCGCCGAGCGCCATTCGCGGATGTCTTCGACATGGCGAAAACAGCCGAGGCAGACCTTCTGTTCGTCCAGCCGACACACACCGCTGCACGGCGAAGGCACGGCCGGGCTGACATTGCTGTAGAGCGGTTTGGGCGGACGAACGGGCGCAGGCTGGGTCACGGTCTCACAGGCCTTCGAAATCGAGCTCGACGTCAGCTTGCTGCTTGACGATGCGCTCAAGCATCTCGCCCAATTGTTCTTCACTCTTGTCGCACATCCAGCGCTCGCTCTCTTCGTCGTAATCGAAGTGGAAACCACCGGACACGGCCGCAAGCCACAGCTGACGCAGGGGTTCCTGGCGGCTGAAGATCAACTGGCTGCCGTTTTCGAACTTGACGGTGAGCACACCGGCCGAGCTCTCCAGATCGATATCCAGGCCACTATCGTCAAAAATATCCTCCAGCGTCTGCTGGGTGGCATCGACCAGGTCATGGAAACGGGCTTCGGTCAAACTCATTACGGCAACCTCAAAAAGTGTCTGTTCACGCTCAAGCGCCGCAAGATACGGGCGAGCCCCGGTGATTGCAAAGGATAACGACCCACGGTGATCACGAAACCTGTGGGAGCGAGCCTGCTCGAGAAGGGCCCATCATATTCAACATCAATGTTGACTGACACTACGCCTTCGCGAGCAGGCTCGCTTGTATGGTAGGACTTGAAGGGAGGAGGAGGGACAAGGCTCGATTCTGACTGTTGACGCAGTACAGACTGTGGGAGATTTCGCCCCTCCTCCTTTCACCCAAGCGCCGATAAAGAATGCATCTGGCTAGACCGACGATAGGAACAAGCCTGCGCCTCTGGGTGAGCCCTTCAAGTGCTCAAACCTTATCTCGGAGGAAATCCTATGGCAATGCCGGTCTCTCTATCAAAACCGATCGTGGGCGTGGATGTCGCCAAGAATGAACTGGTGATTTATCAGGCTGATAACGATTTGCTTAAAGAGATTCCCAACACTAAAACATCCATCAAGCAGTGGCTGAATACGTTGCCGGGGACGGTGGCTATTGCCATTGAGGCGACCAACATCTATCACCTGGACTTTGCTGATCTGGCCTATGAGGCCGGATGTGCGATTTACATGGTGGGAGGCTATGAACTCAAACATTATCGCGAAGGCGTGAAAATCCGCGCCAAAACCGACGCGCTGGACGCCAAGTTGCTGGCCCGTTACCTGAAGAACGAAGCCGAGGAGTTGCGCCCCTGGACCCCTCCATCACCGCTGTACCGCCAGCTCCTGAGCCTCTTCCGCCGCCGGGCTGCCTTGGTCCAGGCTAGGGTTGGCCTGGTGCAGAGTTGGTCGAATGAGCCGCTGCTGAAAGCGGCTTTTGCAGAACAAGTGAAGTCCATGCAGCAGCTTGAAACGCTGATCGAAAAGACGATCAACGATCAGCTCAAAGAAGCCGGTTTACTCGGTCAACTGAAACGTTGCCTGAAAGTTGAAGGCATTGGATTTTTGACTGGGGCTCGCTTGATAACTGCATTTCAGCGCGGGGATTTTAGAAACGCGGATGCGTTTATCGCCTTCCTGGGCATGGATTTACGGGTGTCTAAATCAGGACAGAAGGACGGTCGCCGCAGTTTGACCAAGCGCGGTGACCCCGAGGCCCGCCGGCTTCTGCACAATGCAGCGATGTCGGCTAGCCGTACGAAAGCCTGGAAAGGGTTTTACGAAGCCCAAAGAGCCCGGGGCTTCAGCACTACTGAGGCGCTGGTGATGCTGGCTCGCAAGCTTGCGCGGGTGGCATTCGCCTTGCTGAAAGGGCAGAGCGAATATCAGTCAAAGGTCAGTTGAGGGTTTCCCCTCAACCATAGAATCTCCCACAGGGATTGCGCCCGGCTGACCAGCATCGTGCCAAGCCCCGCCGGACGGGAGCCCCGTCGCATAGGCAAGCTGACGGGTGGCCGGTATACTCCGGCGCAATTAATGCATTTTCAAGGATTTCGCCATGAAGCGCCTGATCTCTTCCCTTGCTGCGCTCGTCGCGGTTGCCTGCCTTGTGTCGGCCTGTGGTCAAAAAGGCCCGCTGTATCTGCCCGACGATTCCCAGGATCCCGCCGAGCAGGCTCAGTCCTCGCAAAAGCAGCCGTCCAAAGCACACAAGCACGACGTCTACCAATAAGGGAACGCCATGGACGCTTTTAATTACCGTGGCGGGGAGCTGTTTGCCGAAGGTGTGGCCCTGTCGGCCATCGCCGAACGTTTCGGCACACCGACCTACGTCTACTCCCGCGCGCACATCGAAGCCCAGTACCTGGCATACGCCGATGCGCTGGTCGGCATGCCGCACCTGGTCTGCTTTGCGGTCAAGGCCAACTCCAACCTGGGTGTACTGAATGTCCTGGCCCGTCTTGGCGCCGGTTTTGACATCGTCTCCCGTGGCGAGCTGGAACGCGTACTGGCCGCCGGCGGCAGCGCCGACAAGATCGTTTTCTCCGGTGTCGGCAAGACCCGTGACGACATGCGTCGCGCCCTGGAAGTTGGCGTCCATTGCTTCAACGTCGAATCCACCGATGAGCTGGAGCGTCTGCAAGTGGTCGCCGCCGAGCTGGGTGTTCGCGCACCGATCTCGCTACGTGTGAACCCGGACGTCGATGCCGGCACGCACCCGTACATTTCCACCGGTCTCAAAGAGAACAAGTTCGGCATCGCCATCGCCGACGCCGAAGACGTGTACATCCGCGCCGCCCAGTTGCCCAACCTGGAAGTGGTCGGCGTCGATTGCCACATCGGTTCGCAACTGACCACCCTGCCGCCGTTCATCGACGCCCTCGACCGCCTGCTGGGCCTGGTCGACCGCCTCGGCGATTGCGGGATCTACCTGCGCCACATCGATCTCGGTGGCGGTTTGGGCGTGCGTTATCGCGATGAAGAGCCGCCATTGGCTGCCGACTACATCAAAGCCGTGCGCGAGCGTCTCGACGGTCGCGACCTGGCGCTGGTGTTCGAGCCGGGCCGTTTCATCGTCGCCAACGCCGGCGTGCTGCTGACCCAGGTCGAGTACCTCAAGCACACCGAACACAAAGACTTCGCCATCGTCGACGCGGCCATGAACGACCTGATCCGTCCGGCGCTGTACCAGGCCTGGATGGATGTCACCGCCGTGCGCCCGCGCACTGCAGCGGCGCGCGCCTACGACATCGTCGGCCCGATCTGCGAGACCGGCGACTTCCTGGCCAAGGATCGTGAACTGGCCCTGGAAGAAGGCGATCTGTTGGCCGTGCATTCGGCCGGCGCCTATGGGTTTGTCATGAGTTCCAACTACAACACCCGCGGCCGTGCCGCTGAAGTGTTGGTGGACGGTGATCAGGCATTTGAAGTGCGTCGCCGTGAGACGGTAGCCGAGTTGTTTGCTGGCGAAAGCCTGCTGCCGGAGTAATCCCATGCTGCTGCGTTTTACCAAGATGCACGGCCTGGGCAACGACTTCATGGTCCTCGACCTGGTCAGCCAGCACGCGCACATCCTGCCCAAGCACGCCAAGCAATGGGGCGATCGGCACACCGGCATCGGTTTCGACCAGTTGCTGATCGTCGAAGCGCCGAGCAACCCGGACGTGGACTTCCGCTACCGGATCTTCAACTCCGATGGTTCCGAAGTGGAACAGTGCGGCAACGGTGCGCGCTGTTTCGCCCGCTTCGTGCTCGACAAACGCCTGACCGCCAAGCGGCAGATTCGCGTCGAGACCAAAAGCGGCATCATCGAACTGGATATCCGCAGCGACGGCCAGATTGGTGTCAACATGGGCGCACCGCGTCTGGTACCGACCGAGATTCCATTCGACGCGCCAGAACAGGCCTTGAGTTATAAGCTCGATGTCGAGGGTACGACCGTCGAACTGGCCGCCGTGTCCATGGGAAACCCCCATGCCGTGTTGCGGGTCAGCGACATCAACAACGCACCGGTGCATGAACTGGGACCGAAAATCGAACACCACCCGCGCTTCCCGGCGCGGGTCAACGTCGGTTTTCTCCAGGTCATCGACCGGAACCGTGCGCAGTTGCGCGTCTGGGAACGTGGCGCCGGGGAAACCCAGGCCTGCGGCACCGGCGCCTGCGCTGCCGCAGTGGCCGCGATCAGCCAGGGGTGGATGGATTCGCCGCTATTGATCGACCTGCCCGGCGGGCGTCTGTCCATTGAATGGGCAGGCCCTGGCCATCCGGTCATGATGACCGGCCCGGCAGTCCGCGTTTATGAAGGACAAGTGCGTCTTTGAGAGAGTCGAATCCATGAAAGATAAGCCCCAGGTTCCCGCCCCACAGCCCGACGAATCCCCTTCCGAAAGCCTTGAGGCGGCGGCGATTGCCGCGTACCTGGAGGCTCATCCGGATTTCTTCGTCGAGCACGAAGAACTGCTCCCGGCCTTGCGCATTCCGCACCAGCGCGGCGATACCGTCTCGCTGGTCGAACGCCAGATGAAGATCCTGCGCGACCGCAACATTGAGTTGCGTCATCGCCTCTCGCATTTGATGGACGTGGCCCGCGACAACGACCGCCTCTTCGACAAAACCCGCCGCCTGATTCTGGCGCTGATGGATGCCAGCAGCTTGGAAGACGTGGTGATCAGCGTCGAAGACAGTCTGCGCCAGGACTTCCAGGTGCCTTTTGTCAGCCTGATCCTGCTGGGTGACAACCCGATGCCGGTGGGCCGCTGGGTCACCCATGCCGACGCGCAAACGGCCATTGGCGGCTTGCTCTCGGAAGACAAAAGCGTCAGCGGCAGCCTGCGCGATCACGAACTGGACTTCCTGTTCGGCGAAGAACAGCGCAAACAGATCGGCTCCACCGCCGTTGTCGCCATCAGCCATCAAGGCATCCACGGCGTCCTGGCCATCGCCAGTCGCGACCCGCAACACTACAAAAGCTCGGTCGGTACGCTGTTCCTGAGCTACATCGCCGAAGTCATGGGTCGCGTGCTGCCTCGGGTCAACAGTTCCCTGCGCTCGGTACGCTGACCATGGAACGGCAACTGGACGCTTACTGCGAACACCTGCGCAGTGAGCGGCAGGTGTCGCCCCACACGCTGCACGCCTACCGCCGCGATCTCGACAAAGTGCTGGGCTGGTGCGTCAAACAGAACATCAGCAGCTGGGCCGCGCTGGACATTCAGCGTCTGCGCAGCCTGATCGCGCGCCTGCATTCCCAGGGTCAATCTTCGCGCAGCCTGGCGCGACTGCTGTCGGCCGTCCGTGGGCTCTATCATTATTTGAACCGCGAAGGTCTTTGCGATCACGACCCGGCCAACGGCCTGGCACCGCCCAAGGGCGAAAGACGGCTGCCGAAAACCCTCGATACCGACCGCGCGCTGCAACTGCTTGAAGGCGCGGTGGAGGATGACTTCCTGGCACGTCGGGATCAGGCGATTCTGGAGCTGTTCTATTCCTCGGGTTTGCGCCTTTCGGAGCTGACCGGGCTTAATATGGATCAGCTGGATCTGGCCGACGGCATGGTTCAGGTACTCGGCAAGGGCAGCAAGACTCGCCTGCTGCCGGTCGGCAAAAAAGCGCGTGAAGCCCTGGAACTGTGGCTGCCGTTGCGGGCCATGACTAACCCGGCGGACGATGCGGTGTTCGTCAGCCAGCAAGGTCGGCGCCTTGGCCCCCGGGCGATTCAGTTGCGGGTCAAAGCTGCTGGTGAGCGCGAGCTGGGGCAGAACCTGCACCCGCACATGTTGCGGCATTCCTTTGCCAGCCATTTGCTGGAATCCTCGCAGGACCTGCGCGCCGTACAGGAATTGCTCGGCCACTCGGACATCAAGACCACCCAGATCTACACCCACCTGGACTTCCAGCACCTGGCCACGGTCTACGACAGCGCCCATCCACGGGCCAAACGCATTAAAGGCGATGATTCATGACCATCCAATTGATCACCTTCGACCTCGACGACACCCTGTGGGACACCGCCCCGGTGATCGTCAGCGCCGAAGCCATACTGCGTGAATGGCTGACCGAGCACGCACCGAACCTGGGCGCGCTGCCGGTGGACCATTTGTGGGCTATTCGGGAACGGGTCCTGACCCTCGAACCGAGCCTCAAACACCGTATCAGCGCGCTGCGACGCCGGGTGTTGTTCCATGCGCTGGAAGAGGCCGGATACGACCACGGCGAGGCTTCGGACCTGGCCGACAAGAGTTTTGAAGTGTTTCTGCATGCCCGGCACCAGATCGAAGTGTTTCCCGACGTCGAGCCGACGCTGGAAACCCTGGCCAAGCATTACGCCCTGGGTGTGCTCACCAATGGCAACGCCGATGTGCGCCGGCTGGGGCTGGCCGATTACTTCAAGTTTGCGTTGTGCGCCGAAGACATCGGCATCGCCAAGCCCGATGCGCGCCTGTTTCATGAGGCATTGCAACGGGGCGGTGCGACGGCGGAGACGGCGGTGCATATCGGCGATCATCCGGGGGATGACATTGCCGGGGCGCAGCAGGCGGGGTTGCGGGCGATCTGGTTTAACCCGGCGCGCAAGGCCTGGGAAGCCGAGAAGGCACCGGATGCCGAGATTCGCAGTTTGACCGAGTTGCCGGCGTTGCTGGCTCGGTGGAATTCCCAGCACCAATCCTGAGATCACCGATATTCCCTTGTAGGAGTGAGCCTGCTCGCGATTGCGGTGTGACATTCAGCATTTATGTTGCCTGACACACCGCAATCGCGAGCAGGCTCACTCCTACAGGGGATCGCCGCAGGCCCAGAGCTTTTTACCGCCCATGAAAAAGCCCGCAGCGACGGCGGGCCTTTTCAGCAAGCCAATAGCAGACGCTTAGATAGGCCGGCTGCCGTACTTGTTGTCAGGCTTCTTGGGCGGATCGGCGACCACATTGGCCTCCACTTCCTGCACCTTGCCGCCCCGTGCCAGAAACTCTTCCATGGCCTTGGCCAGGGCGTCGCGTTCCTTGTTCTTGGCTTCGACGCTCGGCAGCTCATCGACCGATACCGCAGCCTTGGCTTTGCCTTTGGCGGTCGGAACGGGCGTTTCACCGCCGTCGTCTTCAGCGACGTCTTCGGCCGCTGCTTCCAGACCTTCTTCGGTTTCGTCGTCGTCGCCTACTTCGAGGTCGTCGTTTTCCAGATCATCGTCGCTCATGTTCTACCTCATGACTTGCGAAAAGCAGATTAGTTATAGCCCAGCTTCACCGTCTGTCGACAGCCGCCGGAAAAATTCAATAACCGCTGGTGACCAGCGGTTCATGCCTCTTCACCGTGCACGGTGGCGAGGACTTTACGGGCACCGCCAAAATCACGGTGCTCGCCCAGATAAACACCTTGCCAGGTCCCCAGCGCCAGTCGGCCTGCCGAAATCGGCAAACTGAGCTGACAGCCAAGCACGCTGGCCTTGAAGTGCGCCGGGAGGTCGTCCAGGCCTTCGTCGTTATGCTCATAGCCGTCTGTTCCTTGTGGGATCAGACGATTGAAAAATCGTTCGAAGTCGCGACGTACCGCCGGATCGGCGTTCTCGTTGATGGTCAACGACGCCGAGGTATGCTGCAGCCACAAATGCAACAGACCGACCCGGCACGCCTTGAGTTCAGGCAGGCCGGCGAGTAACTCGTCCGTTACCAGATGAAAGCCCCGGGGCCGTGCCCGCAGGGTAATCAGAGTCTGTTGCCACATACAGTTCTCCGCACGTTCGGGGCGCATTCTAGCGCGCTCTGGGAAAAAACAAAGGCCCTAATATTCCTTCAATCATGTAAGCCATTGGCCGCAGAAAAACGCCCGTCGTAAACGCCACCAAACGTGTACGAAAAAACCTTTCAGCAGTCTCTTCACTGACAAACGCCAGACAAAAAAATGCCCGGCAAGCCGGGCAAGTTTTTTATGCGCGTGCTTACAAGTTGTAGCCGCGTTCGTTGTGGAGTGCCAGGTCGATGCCGACGGCCTCTTCTTCTTCCGTGATACGCAGACCCATGACAGCGTCCAGTACCTTGAGAATGATGTAGGTGACGATCGCGGTGTAGATCACCGTGAAGCCCACGCCTTTGCACTGAATCCAGACTTGAGCGGCGATGTCGGTGACGGTGCCGAAGCCACCCAGGGACGGTGCGGCGAACACACCGGTCAGGATCGCGCCGAGGATACCGCCGATGCCGTGCACACCGAAGGCGTCCAGGGAATCGTCATAACCGAGTTTGCGTTTCAGGGTGGTGGCGCAGAAGAAGCACACCACGCCCGCTGCCAGGCCGATGACCAGCGCGCCCATCGGGCCCACGGTGCCAGCGGCCGGGGTGATGGCGACCAGACCGGCCACAACACCCGAAGCGATACCCAGTGCACTTGGTTTGCCGTGAGTGATCCACTCGGCGAACATCCAGCCCAGTGCAGCGGCGGCGGTTGCGATCTGGGTCACCAGCATTGCCATACCGGCCGTGCCGTTGGCCGCAGCGGCGGAACCGGCGTTGAAACCGAACCAGCCGACCCACAGCATCGCGGCGCCCATCAGGGTGTAACCGAGGTTGTGCGGTGCCATCGGGGTGGTCGGGAAGCCTTTGCGCTTGCCGAGCACGATGCACGCAACCAGACCGGCCACACCGGCGTTGATGTGCACCACGGTGCCGCCCGCGAAGTCGAGCACACCCCAATCCCACATCAGGCCGCCGTTGCCGGACCAGACCATGTGCGCAATCGGTGCGTAAACCAAGGTGAACCACACGCCCATGAAGATCAGCATGGCGGAGAACTTCATCCGCTCGGCGAAGGCACCGACGATCAGCGCAGGGGTGATGATGGCGAAGGTCATCTGGAAGGTGATGAACACCGCCTCAGGGAACAGCGCCGCAGGACCGGTCAGGCTCGACGGCGTGACACCGGCGAGGAATGCCTTGCCCATGCCACCGAAGAACGAGTTGAAGTTGACGACGCCCTGCTCCATGCCGGTGGTGTCGAACGCGATGCTGTAGCCATAAATGACCCACAGAATGCTGATCAGACCGGTAATGGCGAAGCACTGCATCATCACGGAAAGAATGTTTTTGGAGCGAACCATGCCGCCGTAGAACAGGGCGAGGCCGGGAATGGTCATGAACAGCACGAGGGCTGTCGAGGTCATCATCCAGGCGGTATCGCCGGAGTTGAGGACTGGGGCCGCCACTTCGTCTGCCGCCATAGCCAGGCTGGGCATTACGAGGGACAACAGGGCTCCTAGCCCTGCGAATTTACGCAGAGTCATATTGTTTTCTCCTGGGGCGTTGGGTTTGTGGCGGCGTTTAAATCGCGTCGGTATCGGTTTCGCCGGTACGGATGCGAATCGCCTGTTCCAGATTGACCACGAAGATCTTGCCGTCACCGATCTTGCCGGTGTTGGCGGCCTTGGTTATCGCCTCGATAACCCGGTCCAGATCCTTGTCGTCAATGGCGACATCGATCTTTACCTTAGGCAGGAAATCGACCACGTATTCCGCGCCGCGATACAGCTCGGTGTGACCCTTCTGCCGACCGAAGCCTTTGACTTCAGTAACGGTAATGCCCTGCACGCCGATCTCGGACAGCGACTCGCGCACGTCGTCCAGTTTGAACGGCTTGATGATGGCAGTGACTAGCTTCATGAAAACTCTCTCCCGAATTGGTGGACTTGCCCCAGGAAAACAAACCCGACTCAAGTCTAAGCGCAGTGCCTGGCTTTGTAACGCATCGTCGACCTTACCTGCCCGTCCGACGCCAGCTAACCGCTCCTCACGAAACAACTCCCCGTTCCGCTTGGCGCACTGCATTCGTCACAGCGACTGCATCAGTGCATGGGTTACGACTGACTAAGCAGAAAGCTTGCCATCTCGCCAAAACCCACTGAATTCAACCCCTTGACCGCTGCCAACAGCCCCTTTCCTCAATCGGCCCCACGGTTACGCACAACAACAGTGCGCAGCCGTCTGTCCACATGCGCGAAAAGCGTGCATCCCTGCTGACGGAATTGACTATAGACACTGCGTGATACACTGCCCGCCATTGTTGACAGGACATTTCCCATGCTCGCACCCAAAGATTTCCTCGACGCCCTGAGCGGCACCGCCTCCCGCCTCTTCAGCGGCGAAACCCCATTGCCGAAAAGCGAAATCGAAAGCCAGTTCAAGGCGTTGTTGCAGAGCGGCTTCAGCAAGCTGGACCTGGTGAGCCGGGAAGAGTTTGATAGCCAGATGGTTGTGCTGGCGCGGACCCGGGCACGGCTGGAAAGCCTCGAAGCGAAGGTTGCGGAGCTGGAAGCGAAGCTGAATCCGCCTGCCGAGTAACCCTGCTGACAACGCAACCCCCTGTGGGAGCGAGCCTGCTCGCGATTAGAGTCACCTCGGTCTACCAGCCTTCCCACACTGGCCAGACCAACCCTGTAGGACCTGTCAAAGGCTGCAATCTTCTGATCTGCCGCCCCGCCACCATCTCGGCAACGTCCTACAAAGATCACCACCGCCGTCCGATAGCGCCGTGAAGCCCAGGCTCCTAAGCTCATTCTCAGCTGAATATTCAGCACTGGGTTTGGCGACCTGGAAGCTTAAGGCGTACGACGACCATCTCTCGAGTCATGGCGGCTGTGCGTGGGAGACCTTCGGGTCTGCCGGGTTCCTTTTGCTCCGGTTCGCCAACCCGCGTACAGCTGCCACCCAATTGTTTGGCGACGATTGACGGCAGCCTCTTTAGCAAAAGGAGCTGTATTAATGAGTTGCGATAACGCTTATCTAGTCCCTCACGTCTTCACCCGCCACAAACTCCACCTCCACGCGCTTTTGATCGAAAACCAGCCTTGGTTCAGCGCCCGAGACCTGGGCCGTCTGCTTCGCCTTTTCCTCGACGAACGCGCCGTCCGAAAACTCGATCCCGATCAACATCAATCCGCGCGAGTCGTCATCCACGGCACCCTCGAAAACACCCTGCTAATCAGCGAATCCGGCGTCTACGCCCTGCTTATCTACCACTACTGCCCCGAATACCGAGGCCTGCGCGAATGGCTGACCCACAACGTAGTGCCAGCCCTCAGAGACGCCCAACAACCGACGTCAAGCGAACGCCCGGTCCTGAGTCTGTTGAACTGGCCGGAGATGTCGCTGAGTTTGCTGCACTGGAATAACCAGCCGTGGATTCGGTTGCAGGATGTTCCGCAGATGCTTGCGGAGGGTGAACGGGCGCAACGGACGGTCAATGCGCCTTGGTGGAAGCGTGCTTCGCGGATCTTGCAATCGCTTTAAGTATTTAAAGCCCTACCACGTTCGATTCCAGCTTCCCGCAAATCGTAAGTCGCTTGCAGGTTCAGCCAGAACTCGGGCGTGGTGTTCAGGTGACCAGATAGCTTCTTCGCCAGACCCGCACTGACACCGACCTGCTGACTCACAACATCGCCTATTTCCGCCTCTGGCTCGTTCAGCAATCGAGCCAAAGCCGCGGTTGCAATATCCAGCGGCTTCAAAAACTCTTCGCTGAGAATTTCACCTGGATGAATCGGGCGCATTCCATTCCTTTTCATTCGCGTCTTCTACGGCTGTTTCAGCGAGATCATAAGCAGCAACCTTCTGATCGCAAGACCATCCACGCTCTTTCACCGTCGTCCTTCAACTTTTTAGGCACGGTCCTACAAAAAGCAGCTCTCCAGCCTGATTTAATAGTTCGCACCCGCTCCTCTACGCTTTCCGCCAAACAAACATCCAATCCCAGGAGGTTCTAATGAGCCCGAAAAAGCGAAAGGCGAAGCTCTTACAAATTGCCGAGTTTCACGCCGAAGCACGTCGCTTGGCTGGAAGTTTATCGGCCAATCAACGACGCTTTATTGAAGTCGCCATCGCGTATGGCAAAGAACTTGAGCCAAGCGGTTGGTTGGCCGGTGGACGAAGCTGAATTTTTTCGAGATAGAAACCGTCTAGTGGCGGTTTTTTTGTACCTCGCCGATGCTCTTGTTCTTAGCCGTAACATCCCGCGAAAGTTTGCTCGCGTAACCGCCCCACCAATTTCCTCTCCCCGTCTACCCTTAAAAAACCCGCAGGAAGCGGCCTCTCGTTTAGCTCAAGGAACGACCATGTCCCTCTCCATCGTCCACAGCCGCGCCCAGATTGGCGTGGATGCGCCCGCCGTCACCGTCGAAGTCCATCTGGCCAATGGCTTGCCGTCCCTGACGATGGTCGGTTTGCCCGAAGCGGCAGTGAAGGAAAGCAAGGACCGGGTGCGTAGCGCGATCATCAATTCAGGCCTGCAATTTCCGGCGCGGCGCATCACGCTGAATCTCGCGCCTGCGGACTTACCTAAAGATGGTGGACGGTTTGATCTGGCGATCGCCTTGGGGATTCTGTCCGCCAGCGTGCAGGTGCCGACATTGACACTGGATGACATTGAATGCCTGGGAGAACTGGCACTGTCAGGCGCGGTACGTGCCGTGAGAGGCGTATTGCCGGCTGCGCTGGCCGCACGCAAGGCCGGGCGGTCGCTGATGGTGCCGCGGGAGAATGCCGAAGAAGCCTGCCTGGCGTCGGGATTGAAGGTGTTTGCAGTGGATCACCTGCTGGAAGCCGTTGCGCACTTCAATGGACATACGCCGGTTGAACCCTACGTTTCCAATGGCTTGCTCTACGCCAGCAAACCCTATCCGGACTTGAATGAAGTGCAGGGGCAAATCTCGGCCAAGCGCGCCTTGCTGATTGCGGCGGCTGGGGCTCATAACCTGCTATTTAGCGGACCGCCGGGGACGGGGAAAACGTTGTTGGCGAGTCGTTTGCCGGGTTTGCTTCCACCGCTCGCCGAAAACGAGGCGCTGGAAGTCGCAGCCATTCAATCCGTCACCAGTTGCGTGCCCTTGAGCCATTGGCCGCAACGACCGTTCCGCCAGCCCCATCACTCGGCTTCCGGCCCTGCATTGGTGGGCGGTGGTTCTAAACCACAACCCGGCGAAATCACCCTAGCCCACCATGGCGTGCTGTTCCTCGACGAACTGCCGGAGTTCGATCGCAAGGTGCTGGAGGTTTTAAGGGAGCCGCTGGAGTCCGGCCACATCGTAATTTCCCGCGCCAAGGACCGCGTGAGGTTTCCGGCCCGCTTTCAATTGGTGGCCGCGATGAACCCCTGCCCCTGTGGATATCTCGGCGAACCCAGTGGCAAATGCAGCTGTACACCGGACATGGTCCAGCGTTACCGAAACAAACTGTCAGGACCGCTGCTGGATCGCATCGACCTGCATCTGACCGTCGCGCGGGAAGCCACGGCGTTGAATCCTGCGCTCAAACCCGGTGATGACACCGCCACTGCTGCGGAACTGGTCGCCGCCGCCCGGGAGCGTCAAAACAAACGCCAAGGTTGTGCCAACGCATTCCTTGATTTGCCGGGCCTGCGTCGACACTGCGAGTTATCCACAACCGATGAAGCCTGGCTGGAAACCGCCTGCGAGCGTTTGACCTTGTCACTCCGGTCGGCCCACCGCCTGCTAAAGGTAGCCCGTACATTGGCAGATCTTGAACAGGTAAATGCAATTACACGCGAGCATTTGGCGGAAGCGCTGCAATACCGACCGGCCTCAGCGTAATCGATGACTATCACAGCAAATCATTCAGATAATATTCAGAGAGAGCGTCAGTAATACATGAAGTTATTAAGAAGTCATTGGATCAGATTCGTCTATTGCCTGATAAGCATTGCTATCGTATGGGCGGCGCTATTGCAGCAGGAAATTGTTGTTGGCTCTCCGACAACCCTGAACAACTTTTCCTACATTGGCACAGTCATTACGATCGTCGCGCTAATCATTTCAATATCCGAAGTTCTGCACAGTGTTCGTTACTCACGCAGCATCAGTGCTGAAGCCAACAGAATACTCAAGGACGCAAAAGCTGTAGAAGGCGCCTCGGCCGTCAGTGAATGCCTTGCGACGCTCAATGAAGCAGCAGGTTATGTGGACACCGAAAACTATCCATTGGCGCTGAAGTGCTATCAGCATTTCAGGATTCTGTTTGCCAAAATACCCGGTACAGGTCAGGAGTTCGAAAGGATTGACAATATCCTTGGAGAAACTGAAATCACCATCAGAAAAGGGGTTTTCGCGACGGCAAACGCTCCGCTCGAAAAGCCGATCAGAATCCTTCTTCACCACAATCTTGAAAACATCAAAGAAAACCTCGAAAAGGTTAACCCGGCCAGAGGGCGTCAATATGCTACCGCCTAGATTTCTCGATTTCATCAAAGCACTCACCGCGAGAACGGAGAGAGGCGAATTCTCCTGGAGTTATGACGACAACAACTCGTTTGTGAAACTCAAGGAAAATGACTTTTCTCTTTCATTGCGTTACAGCTTCAACGCCGACGAGAAATATGCGGAGTACGTTATCTATTACATCGACGAGATCGGAAATAAGGAGCATCGGTTTTATACCAACCAAACCTGGAACGACTGCGATTTCATCCGGCGTCTGTTTGATGCGGCACAAGCGTCAGAAATGAGACTTCCTTTTTAGCCTTTTGATGAGCGGTGAACACAGACTTCCACTGCTCATCTCGAAAGGCCGCTTACTCTTTGGTCAAATCCACCAGCGGCGCCTGCCTTACCTCAGTCTCCCGCCCACCTTGAATCTCACTCACACGCTTCAACGCCTTATCCACAGCCCCCTTATCTGCCAACAAGCTGTAATGGATTTGAAACTGCCTCTGCTCTTTAACGCCAATCATCGGCACCAAACCAATCGGCCGCTGATACCGACGGTTGTAAGAAAAACTCGTCCCCGGTTCCAACCCGGTCACATACCCCTGCCCTTGCGTATCCGTGTTCTTCCACAACGAAAACACCGGCAACTGCTGCGTATTGAACCCCACCGACACCCCAAGGCTCCCGGCCTTGTTATGCAACACAGTCAACGTATCGCCCTTGGCATCGCCATAAGGCACGACGTTGTAAACCGTCTCGTCGTAGTCCTTGGTCGGTGCACGGTAAGTCTGCCAATCCGGCAAATCCCCTTTGGCCTTGTCGTTGAACGGAGACACCTGTTTCACCGGCGCCGCAAAACGCGCGCCCTGCTCCAGGAATGGCGTGCTGAAGTTGCTGTGGTACAGCGCCTGGTATTCCTTCGGGTAGTCGCCGTTGTTGGTCAACGTGTCGTTCAGGGCGAACGCTACGCTGCCGGGCTCAGTGACCAACTCAGTCACCACCGAGAAATCGACTTTTTTGAACGCCTGCTCTTTCAGCTCGCCGCGCAGGCTGATGGCGTAAGGCGGTTTTTCGTCGATGTGCAGGGTGACTTTGCTGGCCGGGATGTTGGCGGCGCGGCCATGCAGGGTCAGCAGTTCGCCGTTGTCGATGCCGGGATGGCCGACCCATTCGTAGCCGCAGCGAGCCACCAGTTCGTTGAAGCCTTCGAGCCAGCCCAGTCCGCCGCGGCCGTTGAGTTCGATGAAGGACGGATTGACCACGTCCTTGACCGGAGAGTCCCAGCCCATGCGTACATCACCGACCGATGCTTGCAACACGTTCATGCCGCGAGTGGGCACCACCGAGAGTTTCATTGTGCCGTTATCGATGTCGACGATGCTGACGCCCTCTTGCCGGCCGCCGTGCAAGGTGCGCAGGGTCACGGAGAAGGGTTTGTCGGTTTTGACACCGAGTTGCTGGCTGGTGATCTGCCAGTTCTGGGCAGCCTTGTCACTGTCGAGCAGGACGTAGTCCCAAGCCATGGCGTGGGAGGCGGACAGCGCGCCAAGGGCAACGACTAATTTGAGCGGGGTCATGGGGAAGCCTTTCTTGGAGTTGTGCATTTTTTATAGCGCTGATGAAACGATTCAGCAAGCTTAAAAAAGCGGACGTCCGAGTCTTCCCAAATCAATTCACATTGCCCCCATGCAACCTCCGCACGCTTACGCTAGTCTCATACGGTTTTGGACCTCTGCTGATTGACGGCGACATCATTATGACATTAAGGTCGCCAGCTTAATGCAGGAGCAGGAACAGACGCCTTTGTCTGTCATTTTTGCGCAACGGAACATATGGAGTTTGAATGCGCGGGGCATTATTACGCAGCGGTAAGAGCGGGTCATTCACAGCCCTGGGCGAAACAGGTCAACCGGTTTATCGGGCTGCCCTGCAATTGCGCGAAGCCATTCGCCGCAAGAACCCCGACATGGTCGACCACCTGGCCATTCCTCAAAGCGATGAACTCGGCAACCAGATCGATTGGTACAGCGGTATCGAAGGCGATGTGATCCCGTGGAGCAGTGCGACCGAAGAAGAACGCGCTCCGGCCCGTCGCCAACTTGAAGCCCTAAAGACTGCGCTCGATGAGTTGAGCCAGCGTTTCCTGGGCACGGACCCGGCCGAACAGCAGCAAGGCGACAAAGCCGTGTTCGGCAAGCTGCTCAAGCGCGTCATTCATTTCCCTGACGAAAATTTCGTCTACCTGGTGCAAGGCAAGCCGGTGCTGACCTTCTGGGGTTTCGAGCACGCCGGTACCGGTAATCGCGATCCCCTGCACTGCCTTTATCAGGTTCCGCCCGTCTTCACGCTGCCACCCGTGGTTGAAGAACCGGTGGTGGCGCCCGTCGTGCCCGTGGTAGCTCGTCCGTGGTGGCGTCGCTGGTGGTGGCTGTTGCTGCTGCCGCTCCTGTTGCTGCTGTTGTGGCTGTTGCTCGGCCTGCGCGGTTGCGTACCGATTCCATTGGTGGCGGTGGACTTGCTGCCCGAGGGCATCGTGCCGGTGGAAAATCAGCTGGAAGAGCCACAACTGACCGGCAATGTCACAACGCTGAATGGCGTTCCCGTGACCGGCACGGTCGCTGGTTCCACCACAGGCACCGCCGTGACCGGCACCCAAGGCGCGGAAGCCCCGGCGCTCGCTGGCAACGAAGCTGACGCCGCGACTGCCGGCATCACGCAAGACCCGGCCGCCGAATCCCCAACCGCGCCTACCGCGCCACCCGACGCCGAAGCCAAAACCGAGGTGCCGGCCGTCACACCACCCGACGCACAAAAATCCGCCGCCGCAGCCGCAACCACAAAACCGGGCCCGGCCTTGAGCATTCCGCCTGACGCCGCCGACGGTGCCGCCAAGTTCCTCGACGGTCAGTACCGCGCCGGTGCCGGCATTCAGGATCGCCGGACCGGCAAGCCGCTGCGCCTGGAATACCAGCTCAAGGACGGTAAGGGCGAAGTCACCGTACACCAGGCCGACGGCACGAAATGCAGCGGGCCGGTGAGCGCTACCATGAAAGGCGGCAGCCTCGCCATCGACAGCCAGGGCCAGGCCGTGTGCGGCGATGGCAGCACTTACGACATGCCCAAGGTCAACTGCCGCAAAGGGGCGACCACGGTCGCGGACTGCACCGGCGGTTACGGAAAAGATCAATTCCCCATGTCCATGCGGCAAATGGGCGAATAAGACTGGAATAACCCGACATGTTGCCTGAAGTCACCCAATTCGAAGACACCGTCACGCTCGTCAGTGACACCGGTATCCAGTTCATGGATTTCGCCCTGCGCCTGGATCCTCGCAAGGAGCCGGCGGGCGAGTTCGCGCCGATGATCAGCGGGCTGATCTGCCGGCTGATGTACAACGAAGAGAAAGACTTCTACTTCTATGAGCCCGAACCGGAAAAGGTCGAGAAGGCCAAGCCGGCGTTCAGCGTCGACATGAAAAGCAGCCTCGAGCTGCTGGACGGTGTCTGGCTGCCGACGCCGTTTTTCCGTTTCATGCCGCCGCACCGCTTCGACGAAGGCCCGACCAACTGGTCGCGGATGCGCCTGGTGAAACTGGCCACGCCAGACATCGACGGCAACACCCATCGCCTGACGATGGCGTTCGACAGCCGCGTCATGCCCAAGCGTGACGGCACCGCCTACCTGGCGCCGAACGAAGAAGACATCAGCTCCGGCGTGTCCTTCAAACTGGCGACCAAGGCCAGCGAAACCCGTTGGTTCCTGGCCCAGCCATGGGTCAACGAATGGCTGCTCGAAGTGTTCAACGAAGGCAATGCCCATCGTTCCCGCGAAGAGCTGGACATCGACATCCGCGCCAACCATCACCTGGCGCACTACCTCAACCTGCTGAGCCTGTTGAGCACGCCGTCTGCGGCAGCGCAGTCGACCGCCAGGCCGAAGGTGGAAATCCCTGAGCTGAAAGTGGTGGCCAACGACAGCAATGGCCTGGTCAAACCGATTCCGGTGGACCTGGTGCTGGACGTCGGCAACTCACGCACCTGCGGCATCCTGATCGAGAACCACGGTCAGGCCGGCTCCGGGCTGAAGCAGAATTACGTGCTGGAACTGCGCGACCTGATCACCCCCGAACACACCTACAACCTGCCGTTTGAAAGCCGTGTGGAGTTTGCCCAGGCGTATTTCGGCAAGGACCACTGCTCGGTCAAGAGCGGCCGTCACGATGCGTTCCAGTGGGCGACGATCGCCCGGGTCGGCAACGAGGCCAGCCGTCTGGCCAGCCGCCGTCGCGGCACCGAAGGCTCGACGGGCCTGTCCAGCCCGAAACGTTACCTGTGGGATGAAAACGCCTACGGCCACGGCTGGCGTTTCAACTGCTCGTACATCAAGACCGACAACGAGCCCTACGCCACCGCCGCGCCGTTCTCGCACCTGATCAACGAAACCGGCGAGGCGCTTTACAGCCTCGAAGAAGACGATCGTCTGCCGGTGTTCATGCCGCGTTACTCGCGCAGCTCGCTGATGACCTTCATGCTCGCCGAGGTGCTGGCCCAGGCGCTGTCGCAGATCAACAGCCCGGCCCAGCGCTCGCGCCAGGGTCACACCCGCGTACCGCGCCAGCTCAACAGCATCACCCTGACCGTGCCGCCGGGCATGCCCCAGGCCGAGCGCAGCATCCTCAACGAACGCATGCAGCAGGCCATCGGCCTGGTGTGGAAAAGCCTTGGCTGGCACGCCGGCGAGGAAGATCCGCATCAGGATCAGGCCGTCAGCCCGCGCACGCCGATCCCGAGCATCCGCGTGGAATGGGACGAAGCCTCCTGCGGCCAGTTGGTGTACCTGTACACCGAGGTCAACGAGAACTTCGCCGGTCACCCGGAAGAGTTTTTCGACACCATCGCCCGGCCAGACAAGACCGACCGCGAACGCATCACCCTGGCGACCATCGACATCGGCGGTGGCACCACCGACCTGGTCATCACCGACTATCGCCTCGACCGCGCCGGCAACACCGGCAGCGGCAGCAACGTGCACATCGTGCCCGAGCAGCGTTTTCGCGATGGCTTCAAAGTGGCCGGCGACGACATCCTGCTGGACGTGATTCAGGACTTCATCCTGCCGAGCTTCGAGAAAGCCTTGCAGAACGCGGGCGTGAAAGCCCCGGATTCGCTGATGTCGCGGCTGTGCGGCGACGAATCGGTCAGCGCCCAGGACATGATTCTGCGCCAGCAACTGAACCTGCAGGTGTTCGCACCGCTGGGCCTTGCGTTGCTTAAGGCCTACGAGCATTACGACCCGCAAGTCCCGCAGGAAGTCAGCCCGCAAAGCTACCGCCAGTTGCTGGGCGACAACGCGATCAGCCAGACCGTCCTTGACTACGTTAACGCCGCCGTGCGCCGCGATGTCGGGGGTCAGAGCGGTTTCGACCTGTACGAATCGCAGATCGGCTTCGACCTGCAAAAGCTCCACGCCGCGTTCCTCAACGATCAGATCAACATCACCAAGATCCTCGGCGCACTCTGTGAAGTGGTCGCCCACTATCCGTGCGATGTGCTGCTGCTGACTGGCCGCCCTTCGCGTCTGCCAGGCATCCAGGCGTTCATTCGCAAGGTTCTGCCGCTGCCACCCGGGCGCATTCTGGCGCTGCAAAACTATCGCACCGGCGGCTGGTACCCGTTCCACAAGAACGGCCGCATTGACGACCCGAAAAGCACCGCTTCGGTGGGCGCGATGTTGTGCCTGTTGTGCGCCAACCACAGCGTGCCGAACTTCTACTTCCGCTCTTCGGCGCTCAAACCGTATTCGACGGTCAAGCACATCGGCGTCATCGACCTGAACAACGTGATCAAGGATGCCGACGTGCTGTACCGCGACATCCAGTCCGAAGACTACAAAATCAAGTTGCCGGAAATCGGCACGGGCGATGACGCCGATACGCCGCAGCTGGAAATGCGCGGCGACCTGCGTCTCGGTTTCCGCCAGTTGGCCGCTGATCGCTGGGCGGCTTCGCCGCTGTACACCCTGCGGTTCACCAAGGCCGGCCGGGAAAAGTTCTCCCGGGCGATTGGAGAAAACGGCAGCGCACCGCTGCTCAAGGTGCGCTTCGAGGTCAAGGCGGCCGACAAGTACACGCGCAAGCAGGATCTGGTCAGCGATCGCCTTTCGGTTCGCGACATCGAATCCAACAGTAACAACGTCAACTTCAACCCGCGCAGCGACCTCGAGCTGGAACTCAACACCATGCTCGACGCCGGCCTGAGCGAGACCAAGTACTGGCTCGACAGTGGAAGTGTGAAACGCAAATGAATGACCTGACCCCCGAACAAACTCAGCTTTCAGCCCGTTGGGCCGCTGTTTATGAAGGTGCCGGTCAGGCGCTGGAATGGATTGGCCAGACACGCGGCAACGCGCCACGGCTGGACAGCGAAGCCGACAACCTGAACATCCGCCTGCACCGCGCCCGCAACCTGGCTCACAGCCTCGGCCGCGTGGCCTGCACGCCGATGACCATTGGCTTTTTCGGCTTGTCCCAGGCCGGCAAGTCCTACCTGATTTCGGCCCTCGCGGCCGGTCAGAACGGCAAACTGGAAACCGATTTCGGTGGCCAGCGCCTGGACTTCATCAAGCACATCAACCCGGTGGGTGGCGGCAAGGAAGCCACCGGCCTGGTGACGCGCTTCAGCCGCCGCGCCACGCCGAGCCAGGATCCGCAGTTCCCGGTCGAACTGACGCTGTTCAAGGAAATCGAGCTGGCGAAGATTCTCGCCAACTCGTGGTTCAAGGACTTCGACCTTGAGCGGATCTCCTACGAGATCGACGAAGCGCGCATCCAGCGCGTGCTGAAGCCGTTTGAAGGGCGCGAGACCGGGCCGCTGCAACCGGGCGTCAGCGCTGACGATCTGGTGTCGCTGTGGGATTATCTGCGCGATAACTTCCGCAACTCGGTGAAGAAGCTTGAGCACCTGTATTGGCCCACGGCGTTGCAACTGGCGCCACGCCTGAATTTCCAGGAGCGTGCCGAGCTGTTTTCCATCCTTTGGGGTGAGCAAAGCGAGCTGACGCGCGTGTACCAGCAATTGGCCGGCGCGCTGCACAAGCTGGGCCTGCCCGAGACCGTCTTCGCGCCATTGAAGGCTTTGGTAAGTTTCGAAAACGACACCTATAGTCAGCGCGACAGCATCATGAACGTCGACATCCTCGAGCGCTTCGGCAGCCCGCGGGACTTGCCGATCGACGTGCGGCCCCGGGTCGACGGACGCCTGCAAAACAGCCAGGGCATCCCGGTCGCGCAACTGGCTGCACTGACCGCCGAGATGACTTTCGGGTTGATCGAAGCCCCGGCGGACGACATCGTCAACCAGGTCGACTTGCTGGATTTCCCCGGTTATCGCGGGCGCAAGAAGCTGCACGAGATAGCCGACTCCAACGACCCGGAATCCGCCACCAAGGACAACTCCGTCTCGCAGCTGATTCTGCGCGGCAAGGTCGCTTACCTGTTCGAACGCTACACCGACAACCAGGAAATGAACGCGCTGGTGGTCTGCACCGGCTCGACCAAACAGAGCGACGTCAACGACGTCGGCCCGGTGCTGACGCGCTGGATCGAAAAGACTCAAGGCGCCGACGCGGCCGCCCGCAGTAAACGCGACACCGGTCTGATCTGGGCCCTGACCATGCTCGACCTGCGCATCACCAACTCCCTGAGCCTGACGCCTGATCAGTACGACGAGAGTTGGAACGGCATGGTCAAGCTGACCATGCTCGAACGCTTCGGCAGCCTGAGCTGGATGAACGACTGGGCCGGCACGCCGTTCCAGAACACCTTCCTGGTGCGTAAACCGCGCATGGATGCCGCATTCATCGTGCAAGACGCCAGCGGCGCCGAAACCGGCCTCAACCCCAGCTACCTGGAGCGCGTCGACGCCCTGGGCACAAGCTTTGCCGGCAACGAACTGGTGTGCAAACACATCAACAATCCCGCCAACGCCTGGAAAGAAATGCTGCGCAACGATGACGGTGGCATCAGCCATTTCAGCGGCAGTTTCAAGGGCGTGGCCAACATTGAATTCAAACTGCAGCGCATCCGCGAGCAGCTCAGCGAATGCCTCGAAGGCCTGACCACTCACGGCCTGAGCACCTGGTATCACGCCGACGGTGACGGCGCCGCAGCCGCCAAAAAAGCCCAGGCGCAGATGATACTGACGGGCCTGGGCCGTCGTCCGGCCGTGCTCGGCGAGTTCATCGATGAACTCGACATGCCCAGCGAGTCGGTGCGCGACCTGTACCTCAGCGGTGTGTACGAAACCGATGACGCGCCCGCCGCCAGCGATGAGCCGGCCACGCCGACACCGAGCCAGAGCCTATACGGCAACGACGCCGGGTTCGATTTTGATTTCGGCGACGACCTGAGTCACGACACACCGGCCGCCAGTAAATCCAACACCCCGACGCCGGAACTGCAAAGCAACGAACACCGCTTCGCCAAAGCCGCGTTCAAGGCCTGGATTGCACACCTGCGCGAACTGACCACCCGGCAAAGCCTGCTCACCCTGCTAGGACTGGAAAAGGCGTTGATCGAAGCGGTGGTCGACGAATTGATCACGGCCGGTTACCGCCAGGACTTGCCCGGCCAACTGAGCCGTGCAGTGCTCAAGCGTGCACAAAGCGGCGCACGGCGCGATCAGCTGGTCGAACGCCAGGTGCTGGAAGTGCAACGCGTGCTGCGCGACTTCGTGTCCTGGTTCGGCTACCTGCAAAAACCGGTCAACGAGCGCCCGAACAGCCGTGCCGGCGCCAAGGCGCCCTTGTTCTCGTTCTATACCGACATCGGTCCGGGACAAGTGCCGGTGTTGCCGCCGCAACCGGCTAACCAGGCGCAGCGGTATCTGGGTGACTGGCTCTCGGGCCTGGCCTACATCACGCAGGACAACGCCGGCCATGGTGCCGGTCGCGAAATCACCCCTGAACAGAATGAACGGCTGGGCCATGTGCTCACAGCCTTCACAGCGAGATAAGCAATGCCAATTCGTGTCGACCTGCTCGCCTTAGAACCCAACGTGCCTGGCCAGGCGTGCCTCACTGTGAAGAAATGGCAGGGTGGCGAAGAACAGCTGGAGTTCTCCATTCAGCGTAACCAGGACGGGTTCTACCTCCAGGATCAGAAAGCCTGGAGCAGCAATCCGTTCTGGTTCAAGGTCTCGCGCTTCAGCGTTGCGACCAGTGGTGAAGCCCTTGAAGCCCAGGTCGGCCCGGAAGTAGTCGACCCGCTGCTCGAAGGCGGCACCAACTCGCAATTCATGATCGAGCTGCGCGAACAGAGCCAGGGGCACACCGACAAAGGCGTGGTCCGTCCAGGCGTCGGGTTGCTGCCGTCCACGGCCGGTGGCCAGACGCGTTCGACTTACGGTGGTGCAGACTTGAGCGCACCTGCTGCACCGGAACCCGAAATTCCAGAGCTGCCGGAATTGGTCCTGAACACCGCCGAGCCAGAAATCGAACTGGAATCGGTGCCAAACGAACCTGCTTACACACCGCCTCCACCCCCGGTAAAGAAAAGCAAAAAAGGCCTCATCGGCCTCGCGCTCGTCGTGCTGTTGCTGGTGGCCGCAGCGGCCGGGTTCTGGTTCTACAAACGTACTCCGGTCCCCGCCCCGGCCATCGCTGCCGCCGTACCAGCCGGTGCCGATGCGCAAGCCTGCACCCTCGACAGCATGAACAGCCTGCCCGAGCTGACCTTCGTCCAGACCTGCATCAAGGCCGCGCCCGACAGTGCCAAGTTGCTGGAGATCATCAACGAAGCCAAGGCCGGCAAACACTGCGGTGTTGCCCAGCGTCTGTACGCTAACCGTGCCCAGGCCGGTGACGCGCTGATCGCCAATGCCTATGCCCGCGAGTACGACCCTAAATACCTGAAAGCCAGCGAGTGCTTCCCAGCCGCGGACAACGCCACCGCCGCCTACTGGTATGAAACGATCCTGACCCAGGACCCGAACAACGCCGAAGCCAAACAGCGTTTCGAGGAGTTGCAGAAGTGATGCGTTCTCCCCTGAGTCGTTTCCTGCTGAGCGGCGCCGCGCTGTTGGCACTGTGCATCAGCCCGTTGTCCCAGGCCGAAGACAAACCGCTGATCCAGGCCGGTAAAAAGACCTTGTTCCAGCGCGTACTGACCACCCCGGGCTGCAAACTCAGCCCGACGGCAGGCGGCGCGGCAGGCGATGCGCAACCAGTCTTCAGCCGCTTCTACGTTTATGAGCGTGCTCAAGCGGCCAACGCCGAGTGGCTCAAAGTCGGCCCCGACAGTTACGGCAAAACCATTGGCTGGTTGCCCGCCAGCTGCACCACCGACTGGAAAATGCAGCTGACACTGGCGTTCACCAACCCGGCCAACCGCGACCGGCTGCTGTTCTTCAAGGACCGCGCCATTGTCGAGGGCATCCTTGATGCACCGGACCCGGTGAGCAAAGTCGCCCCGCTGCGGGCCACGCTGAAAAAGGGCAAGCAAGCACCGGGCGTGCTCGCCGAAGAACCTGAATATTTCGTCGATCTGCAAAAGCAGTTCTACCTGCTACCGGTCCTCAGCGGCGAAGAAGTGATGACCGAGGGCGGTTTCCGCACGCGGCTGCTGAACGTCGCATCGGTCAGCAAGCCCGATGACCAGAACACCAAGGGTGGTGCGGCCAACAGCGCGGCCGGTGGCAAGGAAGCCGAGGACAAGGCGGCCAACCAACTGAAGGAATTCACTGCAGCGGTAGTGTTTGTCATCGACTCGACGATCTCGATGGACCCGTACATCGACCGCACCCGCGAGGCGATCCGCAAGGTCTATCAGCAGATCGAATCGCAGAACCTCGGCAAGCAGGTCAAGTTCGGCCTGGTGGCGTTCCGCTCCAACACCCAGGCGGTGCCAGGCCTGGAATACACCACCAAAATGTATGCCGACCCGACTCAGGTGAAGGACAGTTCCGACTTCCTCGCCAAGGTCGCCGACCTCAAACAAGCCAAAGTATCGAGCAGCAGTTTCGACGAAGACGCCTTTGCCGGTGTCATGGAGAGCATCGACAAGGTCGACTGGAGCCAGTTCGGTGCGCGCTACGTGGTGTTGATCACCGACGCGGGCGCCATCGAAGGCGACGACAAGCTGTCGAAAACCGGTTTGAGCGCCTCGCAGGTTCGCCTCGAAGCCGCCAACCCGGGCGTGGCGATTTACACCCTGCACCTGAAAACCCCGGCCGGAATCAAGGACCACGCCAAGGCCGAGGCGCAGTATCAGAATCTGTCGACCTACCCGGGCACCAACACCTCGCTGTATTACCCGGTGAACGCGGGCGACATTCAGGAGTTCGGGCGCAAGGTGGATTCGCTGGCCACCGCGATCACCTCGCAAGTGAAAGCCGCCTACATGGGCGAAGACGCCATCGGCAGCGCGGTGAACGCCAAGCAGGACCCGGCCGAGAAGAAAATGCTCGAAGACGCGGCGCTGATCGGCCACGCCATGCAACTTGCCTATCTGGGCGAGAAGACCAACAGCAAGGCACCGCCAGTGTTCAAGGCGTGGATCACTGACCGTGACCTGATCAAGCAGAACGTCCCGACCACGGATGTGCGGGTACTGCTGACCAAATCCCAGCTCAGCGACTTGAGCGACGTGATGAAGCAGATCCTCGATGCGGCCAACGAAGGCCTGATCTCGCCGACGGAAATGTTCGAGCGCCTGCGCTCGGTGGCCGCCACCATGGGCGCCGATCCCAATCAGCTCAAGCAGAACGGCAACACCAAACTGGCGGACATGGGCGTGCTCGGCGAGTACCTCGAAGACCTGCCGTATCAGAGCGAAGTACTGAACCTGGACGAAGAAACCTGGAAGAGCTGGGATGGCCTGGCGCAGGAGAAATTCATCCGCACGCTCAATACCAAACTGCGGCACTACCAGCGTTACAACGCTGACGTCGACCGTTGGGTGGCTTTAGCCAAGGACAGCGATGCACGGGACAACGTGTACCCCGTGCCACTGGAAATGATGCCTTAACGAGACGCCGATGCTCGATATCAAGAACCTGCTGGTGCGCCGAGGAGAAGGTGCGCTGGCTCATCATGTGCGCCTGCCGCACCTGCACGTCGGTGCCGGGGAAATACTCGCCATCACCGGCGAGAGCGGCAGCGGCAAAAGCACGTTGCTCGAAGCCATCGGCCTGTTGCTGGCACCGATAGAGCTCGAGCGTTTTCGGCTGGGCGCAACGCAGGATCAAGACATCGCACAATTGCTGGCCAGCGATGACCAGCCGGCCCTGGCGGCGGTGCGTTCGCGGCACTTGGGATTCATTTTGCAGAGCGGCGGTTTGCTGCCGTTTTTGAGCGTGCGCGACAACATCAGCCTGCCCCGTCGTTTGCTCGGCATGCCGGTCAAGAGCGCGCACATCGATCACGCGGTTGAGGTGCTGCGCCTGCAAGGCTTGCTGGATAAACACCCTCAAGCATTGTCGATCGGTGAACGCCAACGCGTGGCCTGCGTGCGGGCGATTGCCCATGAGCCGCTGCTGCTGTTGGCCGACGAGCCGACAGCGGCACTCGATCCGCACAGCGCCCGGCGCTTGTTTGAATTGTTGATGAGCCTGGTATCGAGCATGGGCCTGAGTGCGCTCGTTGTGTCCCATGACTGGGCCTTGCTGAAGGATTTCGGCTTGCCGCGACTCGGCGCTATCAGCCGTCAGGGAGAGACTCTGTTTGAACCGATGGACTGACCGCTTGCGCCTGCTCGCAACGCTGGCCCTGCAAGACCTCTGGCACGACCGCAAGGTGTCGTTGTGCATCGCCGCCTCGCTGGTGGCGGTGATCGCGCCGCTGTTGCTGCTGTTCGGCCTCAAGCACGGCGTGGTCAGCCAGTTGCAGGACGAACTGCTGCGCGACCCGCGCAACCTTGAAGTAAAGATGCTCAGCAACGGCAACTACGACAGCGCCTGGATCGAACGGGTGCGCCAGCGTCCCGAGACCGGATTTGCCCTCGGCCAGACCCGCTCGCTCAACACCCAGGCAGACTTGCTGATGGGCATGCAACGGTTTGTCGAAGGCGCGGAAATCATCGCCACCGAACCCGGCGACCCGCAGTTGAACCTGCCACACCTCAACCCGACCGGCGACCAAGTGATCCTCAGCGCCCGCGCCGCGCAACGCTTGCAGGCCAAGGTCGGCGACCGCGTGCAACTGCGCGTGTTGCGCCGACTGGAAGGCGTCAACGAGCGCGGCGAGATGACGCTGACTGTGCTGGCAGTGCTCGACGGCGCTCGTTTCGGCCGCGCAGCCGGGTTTGTTGCCCCTCCGTTGTTGCTGGACCTGGAGCGCTTTCGCGACGGTTATCAGGTCAGCGCATTCGGCATCGAAACCGGCAAGCCGTTGGGCGATCTGCAACCGCTGTATGCCCGCGCCCGCCTTTATGCCCGCGACATCGATCAAGTGGCGCCGCTGGAACGCTGGCTCAACGAACAACACATCGAAACTTCAAGCCGACTGGCCGACATCGACAACGTCAAAGCCATCAACCATGTGCTGGGGCTGATCTTCGGGGTTATCGCCCTCGCCGCGCTGATCGGCTGTGTAGCGTCGATGGTCGGGGCGTTCCTGGCCAACATCGACCGCAAGCGCAAAAGCCTCGCGGTGCTGCGCCTACTGGGTTTCAAACGCACGGCGGTCGCCGGTTTCGTGGTCTTGCAAGCGCTGGTGCTGAGCCTGGCCGGCTACCTCGGTGGATTGGGCTTTTACGCTGTCGGCAGCCATTTGTTCGACTACCTGCTCGGCAGCAGCCAGGCCACCGGCACTTTTGTTTGCCACATCACACTCTGGCACGGCCTCGCCGCCCTGCTCCTGACCTTTCTGGTCGCTGCACTGGTGGCCGTGATCGGCGCCGTGCGAGCGATCAACATCCAACCTGCGGAGAGTCTGCGTGAGCTATAAACGTTTTGGCTTGCTGTTGCCCCTGAGCCTCGGCTACCTGATCGACGCTTCGGCGGCGGGCTGGGAAGAGAAGTATTACAACCCGATGCCCGAGGCCAGCGACGTCGTGCTGCCGATGCCGTGCGAAGGCTCGATGGTGTTTCGCAAGGTGTTCATTCCGGTCGCCGGACCGCTTGACGACTACCCGATCAACATCGGTCAGGACGGCGCGGAATACGGCTACGTCGAACAGACCCGGCCGACCTTCATCGCCGGCAGTTTCACCGGCGCCAAGAATGACAAATCCCGCTACTACCTGATGGCCAAGTACGAGATGAGTCAGCTCCAATACGCCGCGCTGACCGAAGAAACCTGCCCCACCGCCGCCACCAAAATGCGCCTGCCGCAAGTGTCCGTGAGCTGGGTGCAAGCCGTCGAAGCGGCCGACAAATACAACCTGTGGCTGCGCAAAAACGCGGCCGGCAAATTGCCGAAAGAAGACGGCGCACTGGGCTTCCTGCGCCTGCCGACGGAAGTCGAGTGGGAGTTCGCGGCGCGCGGTGGCCTGGAAGTCGGCGCAGCGGAATTCCGCGATACGCGCTACCCGATGCCCGACGGTATCAACGCCTACGAGTGGTTCGCCGGGTCGCAATCATCCAACGGCAAACTGCAATTGTCCGGCCTGCAAAAGCCTAATCCATTGGGCTTGCACGACATGCTCGGCAACGTCGACGAGATGATGTTCGAGCCGTTCCGCCTGAACAAACTCGACCGCCAGCACGGACAGGCCGGTGGCTATGTGGTCCGTGGCGGCAACTACCTGACCGCCCAGGCCGACCTGCGCACCGGCTTGCGCAAGGAAGAGCCGTACTACAACGCCGAAGGCCAGGTGAAAAACAAAACCACCGGTATGCGACTGGTGCTGGTCTCGCCGACCCTGACGTCCCGCGAGCGTGTCGCCAGCATTGAAAGCAGCTGGAGGAAACTCGGCACCGGCAGCAAGGAAACCGAGTCGGCTGATAAAGGCACCGTTCAGTCACTGAACACCCTGGCCTCGGGCGTCGAAGACAAGGCGCTCAAGGAAAAGCTTCAGGCGCTGGAAAACCAATTGCGTGCCAGCAACCAGCAGCAGGAAGAAACCCGCGACCAGGCGATCCGCGCCAGCCTCAACCTCGGTGCGTTCCTGTGCACCAAGATGCTCGACGACGGCCAGTACGTGGACTTCTTGCAGAAGAACTACAAGCTGAACTGCGAATCCGCCGATAAAGACGCCAGTTGCGACATGCGCAAAGGCAAGCTCGACGAGCAGAAGGATCGCCTGCACAAACTCAGCCGTTACTACGCTAGCAGCCTGGTGGAATCGGCAACCTTGTATGGCCAGCCGCTGCTGGAAGCGCAGGTGCCGGTGATGGAAGAAATCATCACCCGCAACAAGCAGCTGCAAGAACTCAAACCCTATTTGCGCACCCACTGGGCCAATCAGAAGACCTTCCTGCAAAAGCAGAAGATCGACACTGATGCCTGGCTGACCAGTTGCAAAACCGTCACTCAATAACTTACTCAACAACAACAGCCAACACCGTCACCAAGGAGTTTCACCATGTCGCGCAGCCTCTGGACTCGCTTCAAGCTACAGATCGCTTTTGTCATCACTGGCAGCCTGTTGCTGACAGGTTGTGCCAACACCGGCAGCTCGATGCTCGGTGGCAGCGAGGGGGCCGACCCGCGTCTGACCCAAGGCAATGACGCAGAGTTTTTCAGCAAATCCGGTTACCAGGCCTGTGCGGTCGGCGCCGGTGTCGGCATCCTCGGTTGCGCACTGTCCAATAGCAGCAACAAGGCGGTCTGCGCCATCGCCGCCGGTATTACCGCGTGTGGCGTGGCCATGGGCGCGAACTATTACCTGGATCAACGTCGCAGCGAATACTCCGACACCACCACCCGCCTGGCGAAGATGAACAGCGACGTCGAGCAAGACACCCAGAACGTGATCGCCCGTACCGCGACCGCTCAGCAAGTCATCAATGATGACCAGGCGCAAATCGCCCAGATCAAAAAGGACATCGCCAACAAGAAAGTCGACAAGGCCAAGGCCCAAGTGCAAATCGCCGAGATCGATTCGAACATCGCGCGCCTGCGTAAAGACCTCGGCAACATGCGCACCAAGGTCACCGAGTACACCAAAGTGGCGGATGCCGAGCGTGCACAAGGCGCCGGTGCCGAGATCAAGCAGGTGGACATGAACATTTTGAAAATGAACCAGAAAGTCGCCGCCCTGCAAAAGGAAGTCGACGGTCTGTACAACCAGCGTTCCGCGATCACCCTGGGCTAAGCACATGACTCTACGACAGCTGGCGGTCCTCACCGCCGTCCTGGCCCTGAGCGGTTGCGCGACGAAGCCGGGCGAATGCGATGCGACCAATCGCGACAGCAGCATGCTGACCAAGATG
Organism: Pseudomonas sp. SG20052; assembly: GCF_031766055.1. Lineage (NCBI taxonomy): Bacteria > Pseudomonadati > Pseudomonadota > Gammaproteobacteria > Pseudomonadales > Pseudomonadaceae > Pseudomonas > Pseudomonas sp. SG20052. The sequence continues at coordinate 6,590,147 of NZ_CP134498.1, forward strand.
AACTGCGACTACTCTGGTGGTTATAGCGACCAGGTCAAACAGAAGGAACTGGCCCTGACCGCGTCCCGCCAGGAAAACGCGATGTTCCGCCAAGTGTACGAGAACATTCAGGCCCAGCAGCTCAGCACCAAGACCGACCTGGCCAGCCAGCAGAAGTCCCAGGCAGCGCTGAACCAGTCGCTGGGCCAGTTGCTGACCTCGCTCAAGGCCCGGCATGGCAATGAAAGCCAGGTGCAGAAGCAGATTGCCGGGCTCGAGCAGCAGCTCAAGGCCTCCCAGGCAGCGCCCGTGACCAAGACCTCACCCGCGACGCTGGCTGCCAAGCAGGAACAACTGAAGGCCTTGCAGAAGAAAGTGAATCAGCTGCAATTCAGCCTCGGTTACGAAAAGTAACTTTTCACCCCGCAGGCCTGCCGATGGCGGCCTGCACCCTTTTCAGGAATCGTCGTCATGCAGCGGGTCATCAGGGATGCGCAAGCCACACCAGAGGGGATGAGTGCGCTGCAAGCCAAAGTCGCCCTCATCCAGAAACACTTTCCGCCGACCGTCGCCAGCCTCTTCGCCATCCCGCGAATGGGCAGCGGTGACGTGCTGGAATGGTGGACCGAACTGGGTGGCCAACCCACGCCCTATGCCGACCTCAACGAGGACGCGCAACGACGTTTGCTGGAAACCTATGAAGTGCGTCAGACGTCCCTTGGACAGTTGGCGGACGAACTGCAAAAACGCGGTCAGCCCACCGTAGCGGATGACCTGCGCAGCCTGCTCGGCACGCCCGAGCTGGATAAACTCTACAGCCTCAACGGCGAGCCGCTGGTGGTGCGCTGGAACCAGCGCCCGCCCAAACCGATCGTGCCGCCGGTTGTTCCAGTGGTGCCGGTAGTGCCGCCGTCGCGTCGCGGCTGGTGGATCGCGGCGGCCTTGCTGGCGCTGCTGTTGCTGCTTCTGGCGCTGTGGCTTTGGTGGTTCTTGCACCGTGAACCCGTTGTCGTGGTTCCACCTGTAGCGCCAGTGGTGACGCCGGTCGAGAAACCGGTTGAGCCTGTTCCCGAGCCTGTCGTGGAACCCGAGCCGGTTCCAGAACCGGAACCCGTGCCAGAACCTGTGCCGGTGCCGGTGCCGGAACCCAAGCCCGTCCCGCCACCAAAACCGGTCGTGGCCGCCCCGCCACCGGCCCCGACGCTGGACAACTTCGCCTGCCGCAAAAAAGCGCCCAACGCAGAGATCCCGCAATTTGTGGTGGTGCTCGACACTTCGGGTTCGATGGATTTGAACATCAAGTCTGTGAAAGCCGACGAGGACTGGTTCTTCGGCAACGAGCTCAACAAGTACCTGGATGTGAACCGCACCACGCAGATCTTCGCCAAACCGAGCCGCATGGACGTCGCCAAGGACTCGCTGGCCGGCATGATCAACGGGCTGGACCCGAAGATCGACACGCGCCTGATCACCTTCGCCGGCTGCGAAAGAACGCCGGACCAGGGCGTGTTCAAGTTCGGCGACCGTCAGCGGCTGATCAACGGGATTCGAGGCCTGGTGCCCAACGACGGCACACCGCTGGCCGACAGCCTGGCCCACGCGGCAAGCACCGTCGACGGGCGCAATAACGATGCCGTGATCGTGATGTTCGTCGACGGTGAGGACGGTTGCCAGAAAGACGTGTGCGCCGTGTCCCGCCAAATCGCCAGGGATCAACCGCGGCTGCGGGTCAACGTAGTGAAAATCGGTGCCGGCGGCCCGTCACGTTGCATCGCTGAAAACACCGGCGGCCGGGTTTACAGCAGCACCAATGCGGCGGAGCTGGGCAAGCAGTTGAAACTGGCGAGCAAGGAAGTGTCGAGCAATGCCAAGTGTGATTGATCGTCTGATCTGAACATTGAGGTGAGCCCTTCGCGGGCAAGCCTCGCTCCCACAGGTGATATGCCGTTCACACAAGAGTGGAACGCCACATGCCCCTGTAGGAGCGCGGCTTGCCCGCGAAGACTATTTCAGCGACGCCTCAACGAAACCGATCAACCTCTTGGCGCAAGTCCGCCGCCAGCTTCTCCAGCTCTTTGGCGGTCACGGCCAGGTTCGACACCACTTCGCGCTGCTCGCTGTTTGCCAGCGCAATGCTTTGCAGGTTGCTGCTGAGCAAGGTCGCGGTGCTGCTCTGCTCCTGGGTCGCGGTGGTGATCGCCGCAAATTGCTGGCCCGCCGAGCGGCTTTGCTCATCGATCCGCGCCAGGGCCGAGGCCACGTTGGCGTTGCGTGACAAACCTTCCTGCATCAGCACATTGCCTTGTTCCATGGTGCTGATCGCATTGCCGGTTTCCTGCTGGATGCTTTGAATCATCCCGGAAATTTCGTCAGTGGCCTGACGTGTACGCGAAGCCAGGTTACGCACCTCGTCGGCCACCACCGCAAAACCACGACCTTGCTCACCGGCGCGGGCCGCTTCGATGGCCGCGTTCAGCGCCAGCAGGTTGGTTTGATCGGCGATCGAGGTAATCACCCCGACGATGCCGCCGATTTCCTGGGAGCGCTGCCCCAAGGTATTGATCACGATGGCGGTGCTGTTCAACGCGCCAGCGATTTGCTCCAGCGACGAGGACGCCTCGTCCATCGAGGTACGACCGATCTGGGTTTGCTGTGCGTTTTCCTGCGCCAGACGCTGGGTGCTGCCCATGTTGTCGGCAATGTTCAGCGAGGTTGCGCTGAATTCTTCCACGGCACCGGCCATGCTGGTGATTTCGCCCGACTGCTGCTCCATCCCTTCATAGGCACCGCCGGACAGACCGGACAACGCCTGTGCACGGCTGTTGACCTCGACCGAGGCCTTGCGAATGTGCTCGACCATGGTCGACAAGGCCTGGCTCATCTGGTTGAAGGCACGGGCCAGCTGACCGATTTCGTCGTTGCTCGACACGCTCAGGCGCACGCTCAAATCACCGGCGCCCAGGGCTTCTGCCTGACGCACCAGATCACCCAGCGGCGCAAGTTTGCTGCGCAGCAGCCAGACCGCCGAGCCGACGGCGATCAACGTCGCCAGCAGACTGCCGATCGCCAGTTGAATGCCGACGCTCCAGGTCACGGCGCTGATTTCGGCTTTCGGCATGCTTGCCACCACCGACCATGGGCCGCCTTCAAACGGCACGGCCACGCTGTAGAAGTCTTCGGACTTGTCGCTCCAGAAATCACCCTTGCCCGGGGTTTCCGCCAGATCGACGATGGCCGGGACTGCTTGATCCAGCGCTTGCACACCCGCAATCGGCACCAACCACTTCTTCTGCTCATCGAGCAGCGCCAGCGAGCCGGTCTGGCCGATGCGGAAGCGTTTGAGGTTCTCAAACTGTGCGTTCTGCGCGTCGGTGTAATCGAATCCTACGAACAGCACGGCAATCACCTTACCGCTGCTGTCGCGTACAGGCGTGTACTGCGTCATGTAGGAACGGTCGAACAGCAAGGCGCGGCCGACATAACTCTGCCCCGCCATCAAGCGTGCATAGGCCGGGTGAGCGTGGTCCAGCAGGGTGCCGATGGCCCGGTTGCCGTCCTGCTTGGTCAAGGACGTGCTGACGCGGATGAAATCTTCACCGCTGCGCACAAACACCGTCGCAACGCCCGCGGTCATCTGCTTGAACTCGTCGACTTCCTTGAAGTTGTTGTTCAACACTTCGCTGCCCAGGTGCAGGCCCGGGGTCTGCGTACCCGCCACGGCCACCGGTTCGTCCGGGTGCACGCTCACGCCGGCGCTGAAGCGCTTCTCGAACAGACCGGCCAGACGCTGAGTGCTTTCACGCAACGTGCCGTGAAAGGTACTCAACTGATCGGCCAGCAACCGGGCTTCACTGGCCAGGTGCTCTTCGCGGGTGGCGAGGTTGGCGGAGTCCAGCGAACGCAGGGCGAACACGGTACTGCCAGTGATGACGATCGCCAGTATCACGGCAAGCGCAAGACCAAGCTGTGAGGCGATCCGAGCACGAGGTTGAGACATGACAGCTCCTGGCCAAGTGACCGGATCATCCTGATCACGATGCACACTCAGCAAAATTCTAATTAGAGGAATTACAGGGGACCTGCACGAAGGTCCCACCTGCAGATTTTCGGCGGCAAACCTGAATACTTGAGTAAATAGCCAGGATATGGCTCAAGGCCTCTATTGCTGGGGCTTCATCGATTCAGCTCAAGCGCTCGACATCCGGTAAATCCATGGCCCGGACCTCGCCTTGCAGAAAGTCGCTGAGGCGGCGCAAACGTTCACCTCCCGGGCGGGTTTTCGGCCAGACGAGGTAATAATGCTCACCGCTGGCGACAGCCGTCGGCCACGGCAAACTCAGACGACCCTGCGCGACATCTTCCGCCACCATCAGCAAATCCCCCATGGACACGCCATAGCCTCGGGCCGCCGCGATCATGCCCAACTCCAGCGTGTCGAAAACTTGCCCGCCCTTGAGCGAGACCTGATCCGACAGCCCCATGCGCTCCAGCCAACTGCGCCAGTCACGACGATCTGGCGTTGGGTGCAGCAGCTCTGCGCTGGCCAGGCGTGCGACGTCCCAGGGCTGGTCCTTCAGCAGGTTCGGCGCGCCGACCGGGATCAGTTCTTCCGGGAACAGCAACGTCGCCTCCCAGTCCGGAGGGAAACGCCCGTTACTGAGGATGACGGCGCAGTCGAAGGGTTCGTGGTTGAAGTCCACGGTGTCGATGTCCATCCAGGCACTGGTCAATTGCACTTCGTTGCCCGGTTGCAGGTGCCGGAAGCGACTCAGGCGCGCCAGCAGCCAACGCATGGTCAACGTCGACGGGGCTTTCATGCGCAAGATGTCGTCTTCGGCGCGCAAGGTATTGCAGGCGCGTTCGAGCGCGGTGAAACCTTCACGGATGCCAGGCAGGATCAACCGCGCCGACTCGGTCAGTTGCAGGTTGCGCCCGCTGCGGTGAAACAGCCGGCAGGCGAAATGATCTTCGAGGGTACGAATGTGTCGACTGACCGCACTTTGGGTGATCGACAATTCTTCAGCGGCGCGGGTAAACGAGCTATGCCGCGCCGCCGCTTCGAATGCGCGCAGGGCATACAAGGGAGGAAGACGACGGGACATTGGGAAAGCTCCTATAGCGCTGTTCCGCCACGTTAGCAGAAACTTGCCAGCATGAGTCTGACTCATGCCACCCATCCTTTTTATCCCTTTGTGAAAACCCCGCAGAGCGCCGAGAATCGGCTCTCTCCTGTTTACTCCGATAACCGAGGCGTGATGACCATGCAGCATCCAGCACGTACCGAACTCCGGGCCATCCTGCGGCTGGCGGGGCCGTTGATTGCCTCGCAGTTGGCGCACATGCTGATGGTCCTCACCGACACCTTGATGATGGCGCGCCTGAGTCCCGAAGCGCTGGCCGGTGGCGGCCTGGGCGCGGCAACGTATTCGTTCGTGTCGATCTTCTGCATCGGCGTGATCGCAGCGGTCGGCACCCTGGTGGCGATCCGTCAGGGCGCAGGCGATATCGTCGGTGCCGCGCGCCTGACCCAGGCCGGCTTGTGGCTGGCGTGGTTGATGGCGCTGGTGGCCGGCCTGCTGCTGTGGAATCTGAAACCGGTGCTGCTGCTGTTTGGCCAGACCGAAACCAACGTCCAGGCTGCCGGGCAGTTCCTGCTGATCCTGCCGTTCGCCCTGCCCGGCTACCTGAGCTTCATGGCCCTGCGCGGTTTCACCAGCGCCATCGGCCGGGCGACCCCGGTGATGGTCATCAGCCTCGGCGGCACCGTGGCCAACTTCTTGCTCAACTACGCGTTGATCACCGGGATGTTCGGCTTGCCGAAAATGGGCCTGGTGGGCATCGGGCTGGTCACGGCGATCGTCGCCAACCTGATGGCCTTGGCGCTGGCGCTGCACATCCGTCGGCATCCGGCTTACGATGCGTATCCGCTGCGCCAGGGTCTGTCGCGGCCTAACCGCCAGTACCTGAAAGAGCTGTGGCGTCTCGGCCTGCCCATCGGCGGCACCTACGCAGTGGAAGTCGGGTTGTTTGCATTCGCTGCGCTGTGCATGGGCACCATGGGCAGTACGCAACTGGCGGCGCACCAGATCGCCCTGCAGATTGTTTCGGTGGCGTTCATGATTCCGGCGGGGCTTTCTTACGCGATCACCATGCGCATCGGTCAGCACTATGGCGCCGGGCAATTACTGGATGCACGGTTGGCTGGACGGGTCGGCATTGCCTTCGGCGCGGCGGCGATGCTGGGTTTTGCCATGGTCTTCTGGTTCCTGCCGAATCAGTTGATCGGCTTGTTCCTGGACCACAACGACCCGGCCTTTCGAGACGTCTTCAACCTGGCTGTGAGCCTGCTGGCGGTGGCGGCATGGTTCGAGCTGTTCGACGGCACCCAAACCATCGCCATGGGCTGCATCCGCGGGCTCAAGGATGCCAAGACCACGTTCCTGGTCGGACTGGGTTGCTATTGGCTGATCGGTGCGCCGGCGGCGTGGTGGATGGCGTTCAACTTGAACTGGGGGCCGACAGGCGTCTGGTGGGGATTGGCGCTGGGCCTGGCGTGCGCGGCGGTGAGCCTGACGCTGGCGTTTGAGTGGAAGATGAAAGGGATGATTCGGCGCGAGCCGTCAGTACAGCGTTTCGAAGTCCCTCAGACAGACTGAGATCCCCTGTAGGAGCGAGGCTTGCCCGCGAAGGCGTCACATCAGTCGACATCTTTGTTAACTGACACGACGCCTTCGCGGGCAAGCCTCGCTCCTACAGGGGCGGGGTTAGCTCACGATTTCGAGGGCAGGCTGCTGGCTGCTGCCAAACGTCAGATACTCAACCAACTCCGCCAACGGCAGCGGCTTGCTGATCAGATACCCCTGCACCTGATCGCAACCAAACCCGCGCAACAACTCCAGCTGCTCCGCCGTCTCCACGCCTTCGGCCACCACTTCAAGGTTGAGGTTGTGCGCCAGGTTGATCATCGCGTGGACCAGTTTGCGATTCTCTTCCCGCTCTTCCATGCCGCCGACAAAGCTCTTGTCGACCTTGAGCAAGGCAATCGGCAGGCTGTTGAGGTGCACGAAGGACGAGAACCCGGTGCCGAAATCATCCAGTGAGAAGCGCACGCCCAGGCGCCCGAGGGCGTCCATGGTCTGTTTGACCAAGTCGCTGCGGCGCATGACCGCAGTTTCGGTCAGTTCGAATTCCAGCCATTGCGCCTCGACGCCGCGCTCGGCGATCAACCGGCTCAGGGTCGACAACAACTGGCTGTCCTGAAACTGCCGGAACGACAGGTTGATCGCCATGTGCAGCGCCGGCAAACCACGCTCGCGCAATGCCTGCATGTCCCGCAGGGCCCGGGAAATCACCCAGTAACCGAGCGGTACGATCAAACCGCTTTGCTCGGCCAGCGGCACGAACTCGCTGGGCGCCAGCAAACCGCGCTCGGCATGCCGCCAGCGCACCAGGGCTTCGAGGCCGACGATCTGGCCGTCCTCAAGGTTCAGGCGCGGCTGGTAATGCAACTCCAGTTCGTCACGGCGCAACGCCCTACGCAGCTCGCTTTCGAGGTCGGCCATGCTTCGGGCATTGCGGTTGATGCGTTCGTTGAAGATATGAAAGGTGCAGCCCTGAGTGCTCTTGGCTTGCTGCATGGCGATGTGCGCGTGCCACATCAGCGGGTCGGCGCCGGCCTGGGCCCGGGCGTGGGCGATGCCCAGGCTGGAACCGATCAACAGGCTTTCGCCGTCGACCCAGTAAGGTTCGGCCAGGGCTTCGGTGATGCGCTCGGCCATCCATTCGGCGCGCTGAGGCGCGCGGCGGGTGTCGATCAGCAAGGCGAATTCATCGCTGCCAAGGCGCGCCAGTTGATCGCCGGCCTCAAGCTGGCTTTTCAGCCGCGCAACCACTTGCAGGATCAACCGGTCGCCGGCCTGGTGGCCGAGGGCATCGTTGGCGTGACGGAAGTTGTCGAGATCAAGGTGACCGAGGGCCAGGCCACGGCCGTCGTTTTCCGCCAGACGCGCGGCCAGCAAGGTCTGGAAGCCCTGACGGTTGGCGATGCCAGTCAGCGGGTCTTGCTCGGCCAGGCGTTGCAGGGTGTTTTCCAGCAAGCCACGTTCGCGCACATGCCGCAGGCACCGGCGCAGCATGCCGGCATCGAGATGGTCGCGCACCAGCCAGTCGCTCACACCATCGGGCGACGTCAGGGGCTCGTGCTCGAGCAGCAACACTGTCGGCAAGCTGCATCGGCCTGGCAGAGGCTGAAGTGCTGGAATGGTCAACAACACCGCGTTGCGGTTGTCATCGAACAGACTGCTGACCGACTCCCAGCTCGGCGCGCTGATAAGCACGGCCGAGCTCCCCATCGGAGCCAGACACTCGCGCAACAACGCTGCCCACACCGGCTCTTCGGCCAGTAGCAGCAAACGCAAGGGTTCGACAGGCGTAGACAAGCTAGCTCCCTAGACTCTGCAAAGATGTAGGCGACGGGCATTATGCCGCGCCTGTAACCAATGACCAAATGACATCAGTTATCAAACGTGAGTTTGTGTCTGGAATACGAACATTAGCCGCTAATTCACCGCGCATCCTGCTTGAAAGTATCAAAACCGGCAAATAGAGATAGCGTGGTGCGTCACAAGTCGGAGAGAGCAGCACAATTCGCTGAGCCTGTTAAAATGCCGGCCCATTTCACAAACGACTCCCTGATTTCGTATGTCCCGACTCAATCCCCGGCAGCAAGAAGCCGTGAGCTACGTCGGCGGCCCTCTTTTGGTGCTCGCCGGCGCCGGCTCCGGCAAGACCAGCGTGATCACCCGCAAAATTGCGCATCTGATCCAGAACTGCGGCATCCGCGCCCAGTACATCGTCGCCATGACCTTCACCAACAAGGCCGCGCGCGAGATGAAGGAACGGGTCGGCACCCTGCTCAAGGGCGGCGAAGGCCGTGGTCTGACGGTGTGCACCTTCCACAACCTGGGCTTGAACATCATCCGCAAGGAACATGTTCGCCTGGGCTACAAGCCGGGCTTCTCGATCTTTGACGAAACCGACGTCAAAGCCTTGATGACCGACATCATGCAGAAGGAATACTCGGGCGACGACGGCGTCGACGAGATCAAGAACATGATCGGCTCGTGGAAAAACGACCTGATCCTGCCGCCCGAAGCCCTGGAAAACGCGCGCAATCCCAAGGAACAGACCGCCGCCATCGTCTACACCCACTATCAGCGTACGCTCAAGGCGTTCAACGCGGTGGACTTCGACGACTTGATCCTGCTGCCGGTGAAGCTGTTCCAGGAACACGCCGACATCCTCGAAAAATGGCAGAACAAAGTCCGCTACCTGCTGGTGGACGAATACCAGGACACCAACGCCAGCCAGTATTTGCTGGTGAAACTGCTGATCGGTACGCGTAACCAGTTCACCGTGGTCGGCGACGATGACCAGTCGATCTACGCCTGGCGCGGCGCCCGTCCGGAAAACCTGATGCTGCTCAAGGACGATTACCCGTCCCTGAAAGTCGTCATGCTCGAGCAAAACTACCGCTCCACCAGCCGCATCCTGCGCTGCGCCAACGTGCTGATCTCGAACAACCCGCACGAATTCGAAAAGCAGCTGTGGAGCGAGATGGGCCACGGCGACGAAATCCGCGTGATCCGCTGCCGCAACGAAGACGCCGAAGCCGAGCGCGTGGCCGTGGAACTGCTGACCCTGCACCTGCGCACGGACCGGCCTTACAGCGATTTCGCGATCCTGTATCGCGGTAACTACCAGGCCAAGCTGATCGAACTGAAGCTGCAGCACCACCAGATTCCGTATCGTTTGTCCGGCGGCAACAGCTTCTTCGGTCGCCAGGAAGTGAAAGACCTGATGGCCTACTTCCGCCTGATCGTGAACCCGGACGACGACAACGCCTTCCTGCGGGTGATCAACGTCCCGCGCCGGGAGATCGGTTCGACCACGCTGGAGAAGCTGGGCAACTACGCCACCGAGCGCAAAATCTCGATGTATGCCGCCACCGACGAAATCGGCCTGGGCGAGCACCTGGATGCGCGTTTCACCGATCGTCTGTCACGCTTTAAGCGCTTCATGGACAAGGTCCGCGAGCAATGCGCCGGCGAAGACCCGATCTCGGCGCTGCGCAGCATGGTCATGGACATCGACTACGAGAACTGGCTGCGCACTAACAGCTCCAGCGACAAGGCCGCCGATTACCGCATGGGTAACGTCTGGTTCCTGATCGAGGCGTTGAAAAACACCTTGGAGAAAGACGAAGAAGGCGAGATGACCGTCGAAGACGCCATCGGCAAACTCGTCCTGCGCGACATGCTGGAACGTCAGCAGGAAGAGGAAGACGGCGCTGAAGGTGTGCAGATGATGACCTTGCACGCTTCCAAGGGCCTGGAATTCCCTTACGTGTTCATCATGGGCATGGAAGAGGAAATCCTCCCGCACCGCTCCAGCATCGAAGCCGACACCATCGAAGAAGAACGCCGCCTGGCCTACGTTGGGATTACTCGCGCGCGTCAGACCCTGGCCTTCACTTTCGCCGCCAAGCGCAAGCAATACGGCGAGATCATCGACTGCGCGCCGAGCCGCTTCCTGGATGAGCTGCCGCCGGACGACCTGGCGTGGGAAGGCAACGACGACACACCTGTTGAAGTCAAAGCCGTTCGCGGCAATACCGCATTGGCGGATATACGGGCGATGTTAAAGCGCTAGAATTGAGCACTTTTTAACCGAACACTTTTTAACCAGGCATTTTTGACAAGCTAGGCGCACATGGCGCCAGTAGAGGAACGCTTCATGGAAGCACTGCACCAGAAAATCCGCGAACAAGGCATCGTGCTTTCCGATCAGGTCTTGAAGGTCGATGCCTTTTTGAACCACCAGATCGACCCGGCCCTGATGAAGCTGATCGGCGATGAATTCGCTGCGCTGTTCAAGGACTCGGGCATCACCAAGATCGTCACGATCGAAGCTTCGGGCATCGCCCCGGCGATCATGACCGGCCTGAACCTCGGCGTGCCGGTGATTTTTGCCCGCAAGCATCAGTCACTGACCCTGACTGAAAACCTTCTGTCGGCGACCGTTTACTCGTTCACCAAGCAGACCGAAAGCACCGTGGCCATCTCCCCGCGCCACCTGACCAGCAGCGACCGCGTGCTGATCATCGATGACTTCCTGGCCAACGGCAAGGCGTCCCAGGCGCTGATCTCGATCATCAAACAGGCCGGCGCCACCGTGGCGGGTTTGGGGATCGTGATCGAGAAGTCGTTCCAGGGTGGGCGTGCGGAACTGGATGCCCAAGGTTATCGGGTTGAGTCGCTGGCTCGGGTGCAGTCGCTGAAAGATGGCGTGGTTACCTTCATCGAATAAAGCCACACCGCATATCCCTTGTGGGAGCGAGCCGGCTCGCGAAAGCGCTGGATCAGTCAACGATGATGTCGACTGATACTCAGCATTCGCGAGCAGGCTCGCTCCCACAGTGGTTTTGGAGTGGCTGTTATGGCGCGGTGGCCTTGAGGCCGGCGAGTAGCAGCCGCTGAAACAGGTCCTCTTTCAGCCCTTCCGGGTTGGTCAGCTGCATCCGCTCCAGATGCTCGGGAAACGCCGCAGGCTCCGGCGCGTCCAGCGCAGCCTTGCCCAACTCCAGAATCTCCGAGAGCTTGAACTTGCTCTTCAACCAGTTCAGCGACCGCAACAAATCCCTCTCCACCGCAGTGAAATCACACCCCAGCGGATACTCCGGAAACAAATTCGGATGCAACGCCTGAATCGCCTGCAAACGCTCCGGGCTGTTGTCGGCAAAACGCGGATCGATGCGGAAATTCTTCGGCAATTTGCCAACGTTCTGCGCCTGCTCGATCAACCCCGGCTGGAAGCGAGAGTCGCTGATATTCAGCAATGCCTCGATCACCGCCGCATCGGTCTTGCCGCGCAGATCGGCGATGCCGTACTCGGTGACCACGATGTCCCGCAGATGCCGTGGGATCGTGCAGTGGCCGTATTCCCAGACGATGTTCGAACTGACCTCACCGCCCGCCTCGCGCCAGCTGCGCAACAGCAGCACGGACCGCGCGCCCTCCAGCGCATGGCCCTGAGCAACAAAGTTGTATTGCCCGCCAACGCCGCTCAGCACTCGCCCGCTTTCGAGCTGATCGGCCACGCCCGCGCCGAGCAGGGTCATGGTGAACACGGTGTTGATGAAGCGCGCGTCCAGGCGCTGCAAGCGTTTGAGTTCTTCCTGACCGTAGAGCTCGTTGATGTAGCTGATGCGGGTCATGTTGAATTCGAGTCGCTTGCTTTGCGGAAGCTCGCGCAGGCGCTCGTAGAAACTGCGCGGCCCGAGGAAGAACCCGCCATGCACCGAGATGCCATCGGTTTGCGCGGCTTCGTCGAGAGTGCCGGCATTGGCTTGTTGCTGGGTCGGCACGTCCGGGTAGACCTTGCGCCGTACGATTCCGGCATCGGCCAGTACCAGCAAGCCGTTCACGAACATTTCGCTGCAACCGTAAAGGCCCTTCACGAACGGATCGATGCCGCCTTCGCGGTCGATCAACTGCGCCCACTGGCTGAGATTGATATCCGCCAGCAACGCCTTGTAACCGGCATTGTCGGCCTGACGCGCCAGCAACGCTGCGGTCAGGGCATCGCCCATGGCACCGATGCCGATCTGCAAGGTGCCGCCATCGCGCACCAGCGTACTGGCGTGCAAGCCGATGAAGTGATCCTGGAAACCCACGGGCATGTTCGGCGTGGAGAACAGTGTGGTGTTGTCCTTCTCGTCGATCAGCAGGTCGAAGGTGTCGATACCTATTTCGGCGTCACCGGGCATGTAGGGCAAATCGTTGTGCACCTGGCCCACCAGCAGGATCGTCTCTCCCGCCGCCCGGCGTTTGGCGATCATCGGAAACAGGTCGAGGGTGATGTCAGGGTTGCAGCTCAGGCTCAGACGATCCGGGTGTTCGGCGTGGCTGGCCACCAGTTGCGCCACGAGGTTCAAACCGGCGGCGTTGATGTCCCGCGCGGCGTGGCTGTAGTTGCTGCTGACGTAATCCTGCTGGGCCGATTCGCTATGCAGCAGGCTGCCGGGCTGCATAAAGAATTGATGGACGTGAATGTTGGCCGGCAGGCTGTCCTTGTGCAGTCCGGCGAGAAAATCCAGCTCCGGATAATCGCCAAACACCCGCTCGATGAAGGGTTCGAGAAAGCGCTTTTGCAAACCGTCGCCCAAGGCCGGGCGGCCCAGGCACAGGGCAGTGTAGATCGTCAGCTGCCGGTCGGGCAGTTGCGCGACGCGCTGGAACAACGCGTTGACGAAGTGGTTGGGTTTGCCCAGGCCCAGAGGCAGGCCCATGTGGATATGCGCTGGCAACCGCGCCAATACGTCATCGACCGCCTGCTCGATAGAACACAGCTGCACCATCTGATCCTCCCTTACATTCCGTGAATTGGGGTTGGACCGAGCTTGCCGGGCCTTTACTGCAAAGAATAGTCCCCAAGGAAAATCGCAGGCACAAAAAAGCCGCTCGTAAGCGGCTTTTTCGCTGAAGATGCTGGCGTGTTACAGGCCGGACATTTCTTTGATGGCGCCCTTCAGCTCGTCGTCGGAGCAGTCGGCGCAGGTGCCTTTAGGCGGCATCGCATTGATACCGGTAATGGCTTTGGCCAGGATGCCGTCTAGGCCGCCCTGGTGATCGGCGCGCTCTTTCCAGGCAGCCTTGTCGCCGATTTTCGGCGCACCCAGCAGGCCGGTTCCGTGGCAAGCATTGCAATGTTTTGCAATCACTTCTTTAGGCGTCTTGGCACCGCCACCGCCAGTAGCAGCAGCAACTTCCATCCCCTTGCACTCTTGACCCTGGACGCAAACCTGGCCGACTGGCTCAAGGCGTTTAGCAATATCGTCGTTGGTCGCTGCTTGTACGCTGACTGCCCATAGGGCCAATACGGTTGCTGGTACGGCCAGCATTTTCATAATTAGATTCACGCGTTCACCCTCAATGGTGGCTAGTCACGCCTACGGCCACGGTTCGCAGGCGGGCGCAAGTATAACGGTAACCCCGTCACACTGAAACAACCCCAAAGTCGAAGGGGTCTTGTTGCGCAATGGAAAAACGGTTCGGGTGCCTCCGCCATGCTGGCAGGACGCCTCTTCTCTTAGAAATTCGCGGGCGTGGCTGCGCTGATTAGTCGCGCCGGCGCATCGAACGGATTACGGAAACGGTGTGGCTTGGTACTTTCAAAGTAGTAGCTATCCCCCGCTTCGAGCACAAAAGTTTCGAGCCCTACCACCAGTTCCAGTCGGCCTTCCACCAAAATGCCGGTTTCCTCGCCCTCATGGGTGAGCATCTCGTCACCGGTGTCGGCGCCAGGCGGGTAGATTTCATTGAGGAAGGCGATAGCCCGGCTCGGATGCGCCCGACCGACCAGTTTCATGGTCACTGCACCATCGGAAATATCGATCAGCTCGTTGGCCTTGTAGACGATCTGCGTCGGTTTTTCCTGCAGGATTTCTTCGGAAAAGAACTCGACCATGGACATGGGAATCCCGCCCAGTACCTTCCTCAGCGAACTGATCGAGGGGCTGACGCTGTTCTTCTCGATCATGGAAATCGTGCTGTTGGTGACGCCCGCGCGCTTGGCGAGCTCACGCTGGGAAAGACCTTTGAGCTTACGGATGGATTGCAGTCGTTCACCGACGTCCAAGCTTGCGCCTCCAAGATTCAGGTTGTAGAAGTATTGAGCGTTATCATGGCGACAGCGTTCAGTATTTACAACACTTTGGCCTGAATCCTGTTCAGCGAAGCGACTTCCGGTACGGACTGCTGACCGCTAACCCTCGGAATAGAGCTTTGGCACCCGGCGCAGGTTGCAGAAGATCTGATAGGGAATCGTGTCAGCGGCGGCGGCCACGTCGCTGGCGAGGATGTTTTTACCCCACAACTCAACGGTCGAACCCAGGCCGGCCTGCGGCACATCGGTCAGATCGATGCAGAGCATGTCCATCGACACCCGGCCAATCAACTGGCTGCGCTGCCCGGCGACCAACACTGGCGTGCCGGTCGGTGCCTGACGCGGGTAACCATCGGCATAACCCATGGCCACCACCCCGACGCGCATGGGCTTGGGGGTGATGAATTTGGCGCCATAACCGATCGGCTCGCCGGCCGGCAGTTCACGCACGCAGATCACTTTCGATTCCAGGGTCATCACCGGCTGCAAACGGGAGGCCACGGCATTGGCTTCTTCAAACGGCGTGGCGCCGTAGAGCATGATCCCCGGGCGAACCCAATCGCTCGGAATCTGCGGCCAACCGAGTACCGCCGGCGAGTTGCGCAAGCTGATCTCGGCCGACAAACCTTTACGTGCCGCTTCAAACACAGCGACCTGCTCGGCGCTGGCCTGCTCGTGCAGCTCATCGGCGCGGGCGAAGTGGCTCATCAAGACAATCTTCGCCACCTTGCCGCTGGCCAGCAGCCGTTGATACGCCGCGTGATAATCCTTTGGATGCAAGCCAACCCGGTGCATACCGGAATCGAGCTTGAGCCAGACCGTGATGGGTTTGCTCAACGCGGCGTTCTCGATGGCTTCGAGCTGCCACAACGAATGCACCACGCACCAGAAATCATGCTCGACGATCAGCGACAGCTCATCGGCTTCGAAAAAACCTTCCAGCAACAACACCGGCGCCCGAATGCCAGCCGCGCGCAGCTCCAACGCTTCTTCGATACAAGCCACGGCAAATCCGTCCGCCTCGGCTTCCAGCGCCTGGGCGCAACGCACCGCGCCATGGCCGTAGGCATCCGCCTTGATCACGGCGAGGGCCTTGGCCCCCGTGGTTTCACGGGCGATCCGGTAGTTGTAACGCAGGGCTTGAAGGTCGATCAGGGCACGGGCTGGACGCATGGCGGCAGACTTCTAGGCGGTCATGGGAATAAAAACCGGCGCTGGCTGACGGCGTGAACCGCCAACAGCACCGGAAGAGGGATCTTTCTAACGTCCTGACAGGCTTACGGCAGAGCGGCGACGACCGACAGCTCGATCAGGATTTGCGGTTCGCACAGCTTCGACTCAACGGTCGCACGGGCCGGGGCGACGCCTTTTGGCAGCCACTTGTCCCACACCGCGTTCATGCCTTCGAAATGCGCGTCGATATCTTTCAGGTAAATCGTGACCGAGAGCAAACGGCTCTTGTCGGTGCCTGCCAGATCGAGCAAACGCTCGATATTGGCGAGGGTTTCACGGGTCTGCTGTTCAATCCCGGCATTCATGTCGTCGCCGACCTGCCCTGCCAGATAGACGGTGCCGCTGTGGACAACGATCTGGCTCATGCGCTCATTGGTGAGCTGGCGCTGGATTGACATGTTTTGCGGACTCCTGAAGTTTTGTGCCGTAACGGGAAATATCGAGGCCTTCGGCGCTGATCTGCGGCGTTTTCTTCGCCATCAGGTCAGCCAGCAAACGGCCGGAGCCGCACGCCATGGTCCAGCCGAGCGTGCCGTGACCGGTGTTCAGGAACAGGTTGCTGAACGGGGTGGCACCAACGATGGGCGTGCCGTCCGGAGTGGTCGGACGCAGACCGGTCCAGAAACTCGCCTGGGCCAGATCGCCGCCCTGAGGATAAAGGTCGTTGACGATCATCTCCAGGGTTTCGCGCCGACGCGGGTTCAGCGATAGGTCAAAACCGGCTATTTCAGCCATGCCGCCGACGCGGATGCGGTTGTCGAAACGGGTGATCGCGACCTTGTAGGTCTCGTCGAGAATGGTCGAGGTCGGAGCCATCGCCGGGTTGGTGATCGGCACGGTCAGGGAGTAACCCTTGAGCGGATACACCGGGGCCTTGATGCCCAGTGGCTTGAGCAGTTGCGGCGAGTAGCTGCCGAGTGCCAGCACGTAGCGATCCGCGGTTTCCAGCTTGCCGTCGATCCATACGCCGTTGATGCGATCACCGGCGAAGTCGAGCTTCTGAATGTCCTGGCCGAAACGGAATTCCACGCCCAATTTGACGGCCATTTCGGCCAGGCGAGTGGTGAACATCTGGCAGTCGCCAGTCTGGTCGTTCGGCAGGCGCAAGGCACCGGCGAGGATATCAGTGACGCTGGCCAGGGCCGGCTCAACGCGGGCAATGCCAGCGCGGTCGAGCAGTTCGAACGGCACGCCGGACTCTTTCAGAACAGCGATGTCTTTCGCCGCGCCGTCCAGTTGAGCCTGGGTGCGGAACAGTTGGGTCGTCCCGAGGCTGCGGCCTTCATAGGCTATGCCGGTTTCAGCGCGCAGTTCGTCGAGGCAGTCACGGCTGTACTCGGACAGACGCACCATGCGTTCCTTGTTCACCGCATAACGGCTGGCGGTGCAGTTGCGCAGCATCTGCGCCATCCACAGGTATTGGTCGATGTCGGCGGTGGCCTTGATCGCCAGCGGTGCGTGGCGCTGCAACAGCCACTTGATGGCCTTGAGCGGCACGCCCGGCGCGGCCCACGGCGAGGCATAACCCGGCGATACCTGCCCGGCGTTGGCGAAACTGGTCTCCATGGCAGCGGCCGGCTGACGGTCCACCACCACCACTTCGAACCCGGCACGCGCCAGATAATAAGCACTGGTGGTACCGATGACGCCGCTACCCAAGACCATAACGCGCATTTTCATATCCCTCATCGCGGCTTGCCGCTGACGTTCGTAGTTGTAGAGCATTGATGTGCGCAGTGTAAAAAAGATTAGGCAGTGCTTTTCACTATATAACTGCCTATATTTGGCGAGAATTCTCGGCAAAAACCCTTTTCACGGAGGCGCATCCCCTATGCGTACCAACACTCAGACCAAACGTGAGCTGGACAAGATCGACCGCAACATCCTGCGGATCCTGCAAGCGGACGGACGCATCTCCTTCACCGAGCTTGGGGAAAAGGTCGGGCTCTCGACCACTCCGTGTACCGAGCGGGTCCGGCGCCTGGAGCGCGAAGGGATCATCATGGGCTACAACGCCCGGCTCAATCCGCAGCACCTCAAGGGTAGTCTTCTGGTGTTCGTCGAGATCAGCCTCGACTACAAATCCGGCGACACTTTCGAAGAGTTCCGACGTGCGGTGCTGAAACTGCCCCATGTGCTGGAGTGCCATTTGGTGTCGGGGGATTTCGACTACCTGGTGAAGGCGCGGATTTCCGAGATGGCTTCCTACCGCAAGCTGCTGGGCGACATCCTGCTCAAGCTGCCGCATGTGCGCGAATCCAAGAGCTATATCGTGATGGAAGAGGTGAAAGAGAGTTTGTGCCTGCCGATTCCGGATTGAGACTTTGTGGTGTCTGTTGCCGATCGTTCCCACGCTCTGCGTGGGAATGCAGCCCGGGACGCTCTGCGTCCATCCAGAGCCGAACGCGGAGCGTCCGTTGAGGCATTCCCACGCGGAGCGTGGGAACGATCAGACGAGGACCTGCCGGGTCGACGCCATGTACTCATGAATCTGCTTCTCCACCCGCGGATGAATCAGCTCCACGGGCCCCCGCCCATTCGGGCACGGCAAGGTCTTGGTGGTCCCAAACAATCGGCAGATCAGCGGCCGCTCGTCATACACCGTGCAGCCATTGGGGCCCAGGTGCACGCAGTTGAGCTCATCCATCGCCGCATCCTGCTCGGCCCGGGTCTTGCGCGGCAGGCGGGACATTTCTTCCGGCGAGGTGGTCACCGGTCCACAGCAGTCATGGCAGCCGGGCACACACTCGAACGAGGGAATCTGCTGGCGAAGCGTGCGGATTTTCTGGCTGTTGCAGCTCATCGAAGCGGTGACCCAAAGCGGAATAGACCGGGATTCTGACGCAAAAGCCGCGATCCAGACAGCACGAACCGACCAATGTTGCCCGCGCCGGAACGTCCGGCTTATGCTCCGTCAAATTTTATAGACACACGAATCAGGGACGCTCACATGAATGCCCGTGCCCAGCACACTGCCTCTTACTACGCCGCCAGCAGCCTGCCGCAGCCCGATCATCCGGTGCTGCAAGGCGATCTGGTGGCGGACGTGTGCGTGGTCGGCGGCGGGTTTTCCGGGCTGAACACGGCGCTTGAGCTGGCCGAACGCGGCCTCAGCGTGATCTTGCTGGAAGCGCACAAGATTGGCTGGGGTGCCAGCGGACGCAATGGCGGGCAATTGATTCGCGGCGTCGGTCATGGCCTCGATCAGTTCACCGACGTGATCGGTGCGCAAGGCGTGCGCCAGATGAAACTCATGGGCCTGGAAGCGGTGGAAATCGTCCGCCAGCGTGTCGAGCGTTTCCAGATTCCGTGCGACCTGACCTGGGGTTACTGCGACCTGGCAAACAAACCCCGCGACCTCGAGGGTTTCGCCGAAGATGCCGAAGAGCTGCGCAGCCTCGGCTACCGCTATGAAACCCGGCTGCTGCAAGCCAATGAAATGCACTCGGTGGTGGGTTCGGACCGCTACGTCGGCGGCTTGATCGACATGGGTTCGGGCCATCTTCACCCGCTTAACCTGGCACTGGGCGAAGCGGCCGCCGCGCAGCAGCTGGGCGCAAAGCTGTTCGAACACTCGGCGGTGACCCGCATCGATTACGGCCCCGAAGTAAAGGTCCATACCGCCCAAGGCTCGGTTCGCGCCAAGACGCTGGTGCTGGGCTGCAACGCCTACCTCAACCAACTCAACCCGCAGCTCAGCGGTAAGGTGCTGCCCGCGGGCAGCTACATCATTGCCACCGAGCCGTTGAGTGAAGAGCTGGCGCACTCGCTCCTGCCGCAGAACATGGCGGTCTGCGATCAACGGGTGGCGCTGGATTACTACCGGCTTTCGGCGGATCGACGCCTGCTGTTTGGCGGTGCCTGCCATTATTCGGGCCGCGACCCGAAGGACATTGGCGCGTACATGCGGCCGAAGATGCTGGAAGTCTTCCCGCAACTGGGCGGGGTGAAGATCGACTATCAATGGGGCGGGATGATCGGCATCGGCGCCAACCGACTGCCGCAGATTGGCCAGCTCAAGGATCAGCCGAATGTGTATTACGCCCAGGCGTATTCCGGACATGGGGTGAATGCCACGCACCTGGCGGGCAAGTTGTTGGCCGAGGCGATCAGCGGGCAGCAAGGGGGCGGGTTTGATCTGTTCGCTCGCGTCCCGCATATCACCTTCCCCGGCGGGAAGCATTTACGCTCGCCGCTGTTGGCGCTGGGGATGTTGTGGCATCGGCTTAAAGAGTTGGTCTGAGGAAGTTGTAGCGCTCTTGCGGACGCCTTCGCGGGCAAGCCTCGCTCCTACAGGTTATGCGTCGGTCGGAAGATCGACACTAACCCTGTAGGAGCGAGGCTTGCCCGCGAAGAGGCCCGCCAGAACACCGCAAAACTCAGATCCGCCAGAAAGGCTTAAGCCCCTCCTCCCGCGCCTGCTCCCGACTCAACCCCACATCCCTGAGTTGCTCGGGCGTGAGCGTCAGCAACGCCTTGCGCGTGTGCAGACGATGCCAGAACAGACCCCAGCGACTCAGGCCGGACGGCGCATTGCGCATGACTGCCTCGCGCGCACCGTTTTTCTGCCCTGCCGCCAGTTCCTGACTGTGTAACGTCAGCCGCACATCGCTCAAGCCGTTCATTTTGATTGCTCCTGTTTACTTGGGTAGCCAGAGCTTTCATGATGCGCGGACGGCAAAAAGCATTACAGATTCAACGAGACTGTATTAACCCCATACAGATTCTTCGATTCAGCGTCTGAATCCGATAATTTAGCCCCATCTGTACTGGTTAACCGAATCACCCGCATCGAGACTGCGCCATGACCCTTTACGTCAACCTCGCCGAATTGCTCGGCACCCGTATCGAACAGGGCTTCTATCGCCCCGGTGACCGGCTGCCGTCGGTGCGGGCGTTGAGTGTCGAGCACGGGGTCAGCCTGAGCACGGTGCAGCAGGCCTATCGCGTGCTGGAAGACAGCGGGCTGGCGACACCCAAACCCAAGTCCGGCTACTTCGTACCGGTGGGCCGCGAATTGCCGGAGCTGCCGGCCATCGGCCGTCCGGCCCAGCGTCCGGTGGATATTTCGCAGTGGGATCAGGTGCTGGAATTGATCCGCGCCGTCCCGCGCAAGGACGTCGTGCAACTGGGCCGCGGCATGCCGGACATCACCACGCCGACCATGAAACCGTTGCTGCGCAACCTGGCGCGCATCAGCCGTCGCCAGGACATGCCCGGTCTGTATTACGACAACATCTACGGCACCCTCGAACTGCGCGAGCAGATCGCACGCCTGATGCTCGATTCCGGGTGCCAATTGACCGCCCACGACCTGGTGGTGACCACCGGCTGCCATGAAGCGCTGTCCACCAGCATTCGTGCGATTTGCGAGCCGGGGGACATTGTGGCGGTGGACTCGCCCAGCTTTCACGGCGCCATGCAGACCCTCAAGGGCCTGGGCATGAAAGCCCTGGAAATCCCCACCGACCCGATCACCGGGATCAGCCTCGATGCGCTCGAACTGGCGTTGGAGCAATGGCCGATCAAGGCCATACAGTTGACGCCCAACTGCAACAACCCGCTGGGCTACATCATGCCGGAATCGCGCAAACGCGCCTTGCTGACGCTCGCACAGCGCTTCGACGTAGCGATTATCGAAGACGATGTGTATGGCGAACTCTCCTACAGCTACCCGCGCCCACGCACGATCAAATCCTTCGACGAAGACGGCCGCGTGTTGCTGTGCAGTTCCTTTTCCAAAACACTGGCACCCGGGCTGCGCATTGGCTGGGTCGCGCCCGGACGCTATCTGGAACGGGTGCTGCACATGAAATACATCAGCACCGGCTCTACCGCGCCGCAACCGCAGATTGCGATTGCCGAATTTCTCAAGGCCGGGCATTTCGAACCGCATTTGCGGCGGATGCGCACGCAATACCAACGCAGTCGCGACCTGATGATCGACTGGGTCACGCGCTATTTCCCCGCCGGCACCCGCGCCAGTCGCCCGCAAGGCAGCTTCATGTTGTGGGTTGAACTGCCGGACGGCTTTGACACCCTGAAACTGAATCGCGCCCTGCATGATCAAGGCGTACAGATTGCCGTCGGCAGCATCTTTTCCGCCTCGGGCAAGTACCGCAACTGCCTGCGGATGAACTACGCTGCCAAGCCAACACCGCTGATCGAAGAAGCCGTGCGCAAGGTCGGCGCCGCAGCGATCAAACTGCTGGCAGAAACGGACCACATCACCGACTGACCTTTCTCAGGAATCCAGCGTCCATATACCGACCTTTGCCGCCAATCGGAACGTTCCTACGTGAGAGTCAGACAGCCCCTACTTGCTCTTCTGCTACTCGCCTCGTTTCTGGGCGGTTGCGCCAGCTTCGACGTTCAACGCGAACCGAGCCAAGCTTTACCCGCCAGCGATTCGGCGTTCGGCCGCTCGATCCAGGCCCAGGCCGCGCCCCACGAGGGCAGGTCCGGCTTTCGCTTGCTGTCCAACAGCAGCGAAGCCTTCATGGCCCGTGCCGAGCTGATCCGCAATGCCCAAAGCAGCCTCGACTTGCAGTACTACATCGTGCATGACGGCATCAGCACGCGGATGCTGGCGGACGAATTACTCAAGGCTGCGGATCGCGGCGTGCGGGTGAGAATCCTGCTCGATGACACCACCAGCGACGGCCTGGACTGGATCATCGCGACCCTCGCTGCGCACCCGCAGATCCAGATCCGCCTGTTCAACCCGCTGCACCTGGGCCGCGCCACGGGCGTGACGCGCACCATGGGCCGCTTGTTCAACCTGTCGCTGCAACATCGGCGCATGCACAACAAGTTGTGGCTGGCGGACAACAGTGCGGCCATCGTCGGCGGCCGTAACCTGGGAGACGAATACTTCGATGCCGAGCCCAACCTGAATTTCACCGACATCGACATGCTCGGCGTCGGACCGGTGGCGGAACAGCTTGGCCACAGCTTCGACCAGTACTGGAACAGCGCGCTGAGCAAACCGATCGACGAGTTCCTGTCGAGCAGACCGACGCAGAAGGACCTGCAAAATACCCGCACGCGCCTGGAAGAATCCCTGGAAGAGACCCGCAAGCAGAATCATGCGCTGTATCAGCAGTTGATGACTTACACCACAAAGCCACGCATGGACATCTGGCGCCGGGAGCTGATCTGGGCCTGGAACCAAGCGCTGTGGGATGCACCGAGCAAGGTCTTGTCGGACGGCGAGCCTGACCCCCATTTGTTGCTGACCACGCAACTGGCGCCGGAGCTTACGGGCGTCAGCAAAGAACTGATCATGATCTCGGCTTACTTCGTACCGGGGCAGCCGGGGTTGGTCTACCTCACCGGCCGGGCCGACGCCGGGGTGTCGGTGAGTTTGTTGACCAACTCGCTTGAAGCCACGGACGTGCCGGCCGTGCACGGCGGTTACGCGCCTTATCGCCGGGCGCTGCTGGAACATGGCGTGAAGCTGTACGAACTGCGCCGCCAGCCCGGCGAAGGCGGCGGCAGCGGGCCGCATATTTTCTACAGCAAGTCCTTCCGGGGTTCCGATTCCAGCCTGCACAGCAAGGCGATGATCTTCGACCAGCAGAAATCCTTCATCGGCTCATTCAACTTCGATCCACGCTCGGTGCTGTGGAACACCGAAGTCGGCGTGCTGGTGGACAGCCCCGAACTCGCCGCGCATGTGCGTAGAGCGGCCATGGAGGGTATGGCGCCGCCCTTGAGCTATCAGGTGAAACTGGAGAATGACCGGATCGTCTGGGTGACGGAGGATGACGGCAAAATGCACACGCTGACCAAGGAGCCAGGGAGTCTATGGCGCCGCTTCAATTCCTGGTTCAGCACGGCGGTCGGCCTTGAGCGGATGTTGTAGCGTTGCTTCCATCAATCAAATGTGGCGAGGGAGCTTGCTCCCGCTGGGTCGCGAAGCGGCCCTAAACCAGAAGCCCCCGTTCATTCAGACTGAACGAGGGCTCCGATCGGCGACTGCTGCGCAGTCGAGCGGGAGCAAGCTCCCTCGCCACACGCTTGTGCAGGGTTTCAGGCCGGTTCGGCAACTCCACCGAACGCGCCTTGGCGTGACAGTAAGATCACCAACCCGAACGCCCCCGCGGCCATGAACAGCGGCAACGCATGCCCGCTGATCCACTGGCTGCCGGCACCGGCCGCCAAAGGCCCGATCAGGCAACCGATGCCCCACAGCTGCGCAATGTGCGCGTTGGCTCGCACCAGTGCATCGTCGCGATAGCGTTCGCCGATCAGGATCAGCGACAAGGTGAACAATCCACCGGCACTGGCGCCAAACAGCACCCACAACGGCCAGATCAACAACGTATCGATGAGCAACGGGATCGCCAGACTCGAAAGTAGCAACACCACCGCGCAACCGGTGAACAAAGTGCGGCGTGACAAGCGATCCGCCAGCGCGCCGATCGGCAATTGCAGCAGGGCATCACCCACCACCACGGTGCTGACCATCGCCAAGGCGATTTCCGTGGTGAAACCCTGACGCAGGCAATACACCGGCAACAAGGTCAGGATCATCGCTTCAAACGCCGCGAACAGCGACACCGCCCAGGCAATCGCCGGCAAGCCACGGCAGAAGCCCCACAAGTCGCCAAACGTCACGCTGGCAGCCTCACTGGACGGTGCGCCGCTGCGGCCCAGCAACAGGAGCGGCGCCGCTATGAGCAAGCCGACGCCGACCCAGAAGCCGTAATCGTGTTCGGTGCCCAGAACGCCCAGCAGCAACGGCCCGGCCAGCTGACTCAGCGCGTAGCTGCTGCCGTACAGCGCCACCAATCGTCCGCGCCATTGTTCGATCACCAGTTGGTTGATCCAGCTTTCGCCGAGGATGAAGACCAGGGTCAGGATCACCCCGATCATCAGGCGCATCACCAGCCAGACCGGATAGCTCGGCAACAGCGCCAGCAAGCCGATGGACACTGCCCCGGCCCACAGGCACAGACGCATGAGGTTGGCCGTGCCCAGACGCGAGGCCAGATGGCTGGAAATCTTCGCCCCCAGCAGCACGCCAATGGCCGGCATTGCTGCCATCACACCAATGGCGAACGAGCCGTAGCCCCAGCTTTCCAGGCGAAACGACACCAGCGGCATGCTGACCCCCAGGGCCAGGCCAACACTCAAGACAGACGCCAACACGGCGAAATAAGTCGCCCAACGCATGTTCCACGCTCCTGTGGATATTTTTGGCACCGCACAAAACAATGTGGGAGCGAGCATGCTCGCGATAACGGAACAACATTCAACACTGGATGTTGACTGTCACACCGCCATCGCGAGCAGGCTCGCCCCCACAGGGGATCTTCGTTGCGTGGTGCTTACAACTTGATCCAGGTCGCCTTCAGCTCGGTGTATTTGTCGAACGCGTGCAGCGACTTGTCGCGGCCATTGCCCGATTGCTTGAAGCCGCCAAACGGTGCGGTCATGTCGCCGCCGTCGTATTGGTTGACCCACACGCTACCGGCACGCAGCGCACGAGCGGTCAGGTGCGCCTTGGAAATGTCCTTGGTCCACACCGCAGCAGCCAGGCCGTAAGGCGTGTCGTTGGCAATCGCGATGGCTTCCTCGGCGGTGTCGAACGCGATCACCGACAACACCGGGCCAAAGATTTCTTCCTGAGCGATTTTCATCGCATTGTTTACGCCGTCGAAAATCGTCGGTTCAACGTAAGTGCCACCGCTTTCCTGAAGCGTGCGCTTGCCGCCAGCCACCAGTTTGGCGCCGTCGGCGTGGCCGGATTCGATGTAGGACAGCACGGTATTCATCTGCTGGGTGTCCACCAGCGCGCCGACGTTGGTCGCCGGGTCCAGTGGGTTGCCCGGCTTCCAGGTTTTCAGTGCTTCGATCACCAGCGGCAGGAAGGTGTCCTTGATCGAGCGTTCGACCAGCAGACGCGAACCAGCAGTGCAGACTTCGCCCTGGTTGAAGGCAATGGCACCGGCCGCCGCTTCAGCTGCGGCTTGCAGGTCCGGGGCATCGGCAAACACGATGTTCGGGCTCTTGCCGCCCGCTTCGAGCCAGACGCGCTTCATGTTCGATTCGCCGGAGTAGATCAGCAATTGCTTGGCGATCTTGGTCGAACCGGTGAACACCAGCGTATCGACGTCGTTGTGCAGGGCCAAGGCCTTGCCGACTGTGTGACCGTAACCTGGCAAAACGTTAAGCACGCCTTTCGGAATACCGGCTTCGACGGCCAGCGCAGCAATGCGAATGGCGGTCAGCGGGGATTTTTCCGATGGCTTGAGGATCACCGAGTTACCGGTGGACAGCGCCGGCCCGAGTTTCCAGCAGGCCATCATCAACGGGAAGTTCCACGGCACGATGGCGCCAACCACGCCGACCGGTTCGCGAGTCACCAGACCCAGCTGATCGTGCGGGGTGGCGGCGACTTCGTCGTAGATCTTGTCGATGGCTTCACCGCTCCAGCTCAGGGCTTGCGCCGCGCCGGGAACGTCGATGTACAGGGAATCGCTGATCGGCTTGCCCATGTCCAGGGTTTCAAGCAGCGCCAGCTCTTCGGCGTGCTGTTTGAGCAGGCCGGCGAAACGGATCATGGTGGCTTTGCGCTTGGTCGGTGCCAGGCGCGACCAGACGCCGGAATTGAAGGTGGCGCGGGCATTTTCAACGGCGCGCTGGGCGTCGGCGGCGTCACAGCTGGCAATCTTGCCCAGCAGACGGCCATCGACCGGGCTGATGCACTCGAAGGTCTCGCTGGAGACGGCATCGGTGTATTCGCCATTGATGTAGGCACGGCCTTCGATCTTCAGATCGCGAGCCCGTTGTTCCCAATCGGCACGAGTCAGGGTGGTCATACGAGTGTCCTCCTCTTGTTGAATACGAGCGCCCAACGATCGTCGCGGACGCTGTCAGGAATTCTGCCCAGCCAGCCTGATTTTTCGGCCCAAGGCAACCGCCACCCTAAACCAGCGACAGGTGAAGTTTCAATATATTTGACATAAGGCCGGCAAACGGCCTTGCGATGTTCATTTTAATAAACATAGACTTTGGGCTTTCCAACCAACCGCGCCGCAATCACGGGGGATAACAACAATGAGCATCCAGGACATCGTCGACTTCAGCCAGGCCACCACCCAACCCGATCGCTATCGGCCGGACCCGGCAAAAGTCCTCAAGGGCGACCCCGAGCAAGCGGTCTACAACCACTACAACAGCCCTTGCGGCCAGTTGAATGCGGGCGTGTGGGAAGGCGCTGTTGGCCAGTGGCATGTGAACTTCACCGAGCATGAGTACTGCGAAATCATTCAGGGCGTTTCAGTGCTGCGCGACAACGACGGCAACAGCAAGACCGTGCGTGCGGGTGATCGCTTCGTGATCCCGGCCGGGTTCAGGGGCACCTGGGAAGTGCTGGAGCCGTGCCGCAAGATTTATGTGGCGTTTGAACAGAAGGCCTGAGGATTTGTATTAGCCGGGCCGGCCTCTTCGCAGGCAACCCGTAACCTGCAGGCAACAAAAAAGGCCCGTATCTCGCGATACGGGCCTTTTTTGTAAGAGGGAAAAATCAATTACTTGATTTTGCCTTCTTTGTACATCACGTGCTTGCGAACGCGCGGATCGAACATGCGCTTTTCGAGCTTGTCCGGAGTAGTACGCTTGTTCTTGTCGGTAGTGTAGAAGTGACCAGTACCGGCGCTAGAAATCATTCGAATCAATTCACGCATGATTAGCTCCCTTAGATCTTGCCAGCTTTGCGGATTTCGGCCAGCACGACAGTGATGCCACGCTTGTCGATAATACGCATGCCTTTGGCAGATACGCGCAGACGCACGAAACGTTTCTCTTCTTCAACCCAGAAGCGGTGATGCTGCAGGTTCGGCAGGAAACGACGACGGGTTTTGTTGTTTGCGTGGGAAATGTTATTCCCAGTCACCGGACCCTTACCGGTAACTTGACATACTCTCGACATGCCTCAGCCCTCTAAAACCACATGCCCAACCCGGCATGGGTTGGCCGCTTAATCTCTCAGTCATTTGGCGCCAGGCGCCGCGTTTCTTTAGAGGTCTTACCGGCTACACCTACAGTGAAGGAACCGGGCCCCTAGAAAAGAGCGCTGCTTTATACCAGAAAGACTGGGGTGCAACAACATTCCGTGTGCACGGACATGATAAAAACCCCGTTTTTCTGGCTCCGAGCGCCTTGGATAAAGGCTATCGTCGATAAAGACCGCTCGTCGCAGAAAATCGGCCAACCGGCCTGTTCAGGGTTTTCCTCGGCCGGCATTCACCGAAAACGATCGCATATAGTCCTCTTAAAATGAAAAAGGGGATAGTCATTTGCAAAAGAGCCCACTAGGGTAAGACGTTTCCAGACTGCACTTGCAGATGGGCCTTCGATCTGTAAAGGAATCCGACCATGCGCCTCGCTGCCCTACCGCTGTTGTTCGCCCCGCTCCTGCTGAGCCCGCTGGCCCATGCCGCCGCCCTGAGCGTCTGCACCGAGGCGAGTCCGGAAGGGTTCGACGTGGTGCAATACAACTCGCTGACCACCACCAACGCTTCGGCCGACGTGTTGATGAACCGTCTGGTGGACTTCGACACGGCCAGTGGCAAAGTGGTCGCCGGCCTCGCGGACAGCTGGGAAGTCACCCCCGACGGCCTGACCTACGTGTTCAAGCTGCATCCGCAGGTGAAATTCCACCGCACCGAATACTTCAGCCCGACGCGCGACCTGACCGCCGAAGACGTGAAATTCAGCTTCGACCGCATGCTCGACCCGGCCAACCCTTGGCACAAAGTGGCACAGAGCGGCTTCCCGCACGCGCAATCGATGCAGCTACCGGCGCTGATCAAGAAGATCGACGCGCTCGACCCGCTGACTGTGCGCTTCACCCTTGATCACCCGGACTCAACCTTCCTCGCGACCCTGAGTATGGGCTTCGCCTCGATCTATTCCGCGGAATACGCCGACAAACTGCTGAAGGCCGGCACGCCCGAGAAGCTCAACAGCCAGCCGATCGGCAGCGGCCCATTCGTGTTCACCCGCTTCCAAAAAGATGCCTCGATTCGCTACAAGGCCAACCCGGATTACTTTCGTGGCAAGCCTTCGGTGGACCCGCTGATCTTCGCCATCACCCCGGACGCCAATGTGCGCTTGCAGAAATTGCGTCGCAACGAGTGCCAGATCGCCCTGTCGCCCAAGCCTCTGGACGTACAGGCCGCGCTGAAAGAACCGACACTGAAAGTGGAAAAGACTGACGCCTTCATGACTGCGTTCGTCGGCATCAACAGCCAGCATCCGCCGCTGGACAAACCTGAAGTGCGCCAGGCGATCAACCTCGCCTTCGACAAGGCCAACTACGTCAAAGCCGTGTTCGAAGACACTGCCGAGCCTGCCAACGGCCCGTACCCGCCGAACACCTGGAGCTACGCCAAAGGCCTGCCCGGTTATCCGCATGACGTCGAGAAGGCCAAGACATTGATGGCCAAGGCCGGACTCAAGGACGGCTTCCAGACCACCATCTGGACCCGACCTTCCGGCAGTCTGCTGAACCCGAACCCGAGCCTGAGCGCTCAAATGCTGCAATCGGACCTCGCGGAAATCGGCATCCAGGCCGAAATACGGGTGATCGAATGGGGCGAGCTGATTCGCCGCGCCAAAGCCGGCGAGCACGACCTGCTGTTCATGGGTTGGGCTGGCGACAACGGTGACCCGGACAACTTCCTCACGCCGCAGTTTTCCTGCGCCGCGGTCAAATCCGGCACTAACTTCGCCCGCTACTGCAACCAGGACCTGGACAAGCTGATCAGCGCCGGCAAGACCACCGGCGAGCAAGGTGTGCGTACCAAGCTTTACGAACAGGCCCAGGCGCAGATCCAGCAGCAGGCGCTTTGGCTGCCGTTGGCCCACCCGACGGCATTCGCGTTGACGCGCAAGAACGTCGAGGGTTACTCGGTCAGCCCGTTTGGTCGCCAGGATTACTCCAAGGTCAACCTCAAGTAACGCTCGGAAACGCTGCGCGAATGCTTCTCTGTGGCGAGGGAGGCCCCGCGCCGTCTTCGACGCCGCGCTGTCGCGCAGCAAACAGGTTCATCGTAAAGTTTGAAGAACGCGCGCGGGGCAAAGGCCGTAACCAGCACTGGTGTGACAGCACCCGAGAGGGAGAGTGGCCTGCACGGTATCGGCGTGGAGTCGCTGACGGCATGGCGTAAGCCATGACCTCGTATAAGAGAGTGAATCCGTTCGCCACCGTGTACCCCGCGCGCGTTGTTCAATCCTGCGAGGAATTGTCATGGCGCGCAAGAACCAAAAGCGTTTTGAGATTATCCATCATCACTGTGCCGGCATTGATGTCGGCCTTCGCGAACACTGGGTCGCCGTGGATTCAGGGCGATGTGATTCACCTGTTCGTCAATTCTCCACCTTCACCGACGACTTGATTGCTTTGGCCGACTGGCTCCAGTCACTGAACATCAACGTGGTGGCCATGGAGGCGACGGGGGTCTACTGGATCCCCCTTTTCGAAGTGCTGGATGCACGCGGATTCGAGGTTTACCTCGTCAACTCGCGCGCCACCCGGCAGACCTCAGGTCGCAAGTCCGATGTGCTCGACTGCCAGTGGATTTGGCAGCTCATGACCCATGGTCTGCTCAGCGGTGCGTTTCGCCCTTCGGATGAAATCTGCTCAATGCGCTCTCTGGTCCGTCAGCGAGCCAATAAAGTCTGCGATCAAGCCAAGTCCATCAATCGCATGCAAAAAGCCTTGAGCCAGATGAACATCCAGCTGGCCCAAGTCATCAGCGATATCACCGGGGTGACGGGCCTGAAGATTTTGCGGGCTATTGTCGGCGGCGAGCGTAACCCTGAACAACTCGCAACGATGAAAGACGGGCGCATCAAGGCAGATCAGGCGACCATTGCCCGCAGTTTGCATGGCAACTGGCGAGCCGAGCACTTGCATGCTCTGAGTCAGGAATTGGCCTGCCATGACTTTCTGGAAACCCAGATCGCCGAGTGTGACCGGGCCATCGCCCAGGCACTTGAGCGACTACCTGTTCTTGAGCATGAACCAGTGGCACCCGGCAAGCCGCTGCGCAGCCCGCACCGCTCGACCGACCAACAGCAAGCGTTGCACCGGGCATTGAACAAGGTAATGGGTGTGGACCTGACGGCTATTCCCACCATCGGGATTGATACGGCGCTGGTATTAGCCAGTGAATTGGGGCCGGATTTGTCACGTTTTCCCACCTCTCAGCACTTTTGTTCCTGGCTGGGCGTGGCACCGCCTACGCGGATATCAGGAGGTAAACCGCTTCCAGGGAAAGCACCGAAAATCATTAATCGAGCAGCTCAAGCGCTTAAGCAAGCGGCTTCCAATGGGCGACAGGACAAGAGTTTCATCGGCGCCAGCCACCGCGCCCGCCTGACGCGGATGGACACCCGTTGCGCGATCAAAGCCACCGCACACCAATTGGCGCGGCTGATTTACGCCATGCTGACCAAGGGGCAGCCCTATGTTGAGAAGGGAATTGAAGAGTTTGAAGAAAAAAGCCGCAGCCGACAGCTGCGCGCTCTGGAGCGAAAAGCGCGCAAGCTAGGCATGCAACTGGTCAAAGCAGCATGATTTTTCAAGAGCAAAAACAATGGGTTATTTTTTGTTTGATAAGAGCTTGCTCCCGCCGGGCTGCGCAGCGGCCCTGAAGATCCTGTGAGCGCTGCGCACTCAAGCGGGAGCAAGCTCCCTCGCCACAGACGCCCGTCCCCAAGCCCTACATCCACCCATACTCGGCCATTGAAAGCGGCTCGCCGTCACCAATGATGAAATGGTCAAGCACCCGCACATCAATCAGCTCCAGCGCCTCTTGCAGGCGCTTGGTAAGCGTGCGGTCGGCCTGGCTGGGGTTGGTGTTGCCCGAGGGATGGTTGTGGCAGAGGATCAACGCGGCGGCGTTGTGCGCCAGGGCGCGCTTGACCACCTGCCGTGGATGAACGCTCGTGTTGTCGATCGAGCCGCGAAATAACGCTTCGAAGGCTAGCACCTGATGCTTCGAATCCAGAAACAGGCAGCCAAACACTTCGTGAGGCTCGTGCCGAAGCATCGACTTCAGGTAATCACGAACGGCCTGGGGATTTTCCAGCGCCGGCTTCTGACGCGCGCGCTCGGACAAATGTCGCCGCCCCATTTCCAGAATCGCCTGCAACTGAGCGAATTTCGCCGGACCGAGCCCTAATTGCTTGCTGAATGTTGCTTGATCGGCTTCCAACAGCGAACGCAGACTGCCAAATTGGCTCAACAAGTGTCGCGCCAGATCCACCGCACTTTTACCGGCCACCCCGGTGCGTAAAAAAATCGCCAGCAGTTCGGCATCCGAAAGGCTCGCCGAGCCCAACTCCAGTAATCTCTCCCGCGGCCGCTCCGCCGCCGGCCAATCACGAATACTCATAGCACCTTCCCTGTCTGTGGGCGCCGCTGTTCCATAGCGGTCGCTGTGATATCGTAGCCCATCTTTTTTGCTGGCGATTTCATCCCTGGGGAGGGGGTCTCGCCATGCTGTCATCAACGAAATAAAAGGCAGACCTATGCAGCGGCTGTATCGGAAACGCATCGTTCTGGGCGTCGGCGGCGGTATTGCTGCCTACAAGAGCGCCGACCTGGTTCGCCGCCTGATCGACCAGGGTGCCGAAGTGCGCGTGGTCATGACCCGTGGCGGCAGCGAGTTCATCACTCCGCTGACCATGCAGGCCTTGTCCGGGCACCCGGTTCATCTCGACTTGCTGGACCCCGCGGCAGAAGCTGCCATGGGCCACATCGAGCTGGCCAAGTGGGCCGATATGGTGCTGATCGCCCCTGCTACGGCGGACCTGATTGCCCGTCTGGCCCAAGGCATTGCTGACGATCTGCTGACCACGCTGGTGCTGGCCACCGATGCGGTGGTCGCCATCGCCCCGGCGATGAACCAGGCCATGTGGCGCGACCCGGCAACCCAGGCCAACCTGCAAACCCTCGAAAGCCGCGACATCAAAGCCTTCGGGCCGGCCTCCGGTAGCCAGGCGTGCGGCGACGTCGGCCTGGGCCGCATGCTCGAAGCCGTCGAACTCGCCCAATGCGCGGCGGACTGCTTCAAGCGCCAGGCATTGACCGGCAAACACGTGCTGATCACCGCCGGCCCGACTCAGGAAAACATCGATCCGGTGCGCTACATCACCAACCACAGCTCCGGAAAAATGGGCTTTGCCCTGGCCGAAGCCGCGGTGGAAGCCGGCGCCCGCGTCACGCTGATCACCGGCCCGGTGCACCTGCCGACTCCGGATCGTGTCACCCGCATCGACGTGGTCAGCGCTCGCGACATGCTCGCCGCCTGCGAAGCCGCGATCCCTTGCGACCTGTTTATCGCCTCGGCAGCGGTCGCGGACTACCGTCCTGAAGTCGTCGCCCCACAGAAACTCAAGAAAGACCCTACGAACGGCGACGGCTTGTTGCTACAGATGGTGCGCAACCCGGACATCCTGGCCACCATCGCCACCCGCCCCGACCGTCCGTTCAGTGTCGGCTTCGCTGCCGAAACCGAACACCTGCTCGATTACGCTGCCCGCAAGCTGAAAGACAAGAACCTCGATTTGATCGTCGCCAACGACGTCGCCAACCCGAGCATTGGCTTCAACAGCGAAGAAAACGCCTGCAGCGTGATCGATCGAGAACTGCACGCCACACTTTTCGCCCAGACCAGCAAGAGCAAAATTGCTCGCCAGCTGATCACTTTTATCGCCGAACGTCTGAACCAGGTTTAATTTACATGCACGCTTTGCAAGCCAAGATCCTCGACCCCCGCATCGGTACCGAATTCCCGCTGCCGCAGTACGCCACGCCTGGCTCCGCCGGCCTCGACCTGCGCGCCATGCTGGAAAAAGACACCGTCATCAAGCCGGGCGAAACCCTGCTGATCCCGACCGGCCTGTCCGTCTACATTGGCGATCCGGGTTTGGCCGCGCTGATTCTGCCGCGCTCCGGCCTGGGCCATAAACATGGCATCGTGCTGGGCAATCTGGTCGGTTTGATCGACTCCGATTACCAGGGCCCGCTGATGGTTTCGTGCTGGAACCGTGGCCAGACCGACTTCAACATGGTGGTCGGTGAGCGCCTGGCTCAATTGGTTCTGGTGCCGGTGGTTCAAGCGCACTTCGAGATGGTCGAAGAGTTTGTTGAAACCGAGCGTGGTGCCGGTGGTT
Organism: Pseudomonas sp. SG20052; assembly: GCF_031766055.1. Lineage (NCBI taxonomy): Bacteria > Pseudomonadati > Pseudomonadota > Gammaproteobacteria > Pseudomonadales > Pseudomonadaceae > Pseudomonas > Pseudomonas sp. SG20052. The sequence continues at coordinate 6,624,281 of NZ_CP134498.1, forward strand.
TCGGGCATTCCGGCAGCCATTGATCCGATAAAGCATCCTGTGGCGAGGGAGCTTGCTCCCGCTGGGCTGCGAAGCGGCCCCAAGATTTTGTGAGTGCCGCGCACCCAAGCGCAAGCAAGCCTCCTCGCCAAAATTCGCACAACGTTCATCTGGAAGGTTTACCGCCCAAAATCAAGGCATTGACCGATCATTACCCCGCAAACGCAGGTGGCATGGCCTTTTCGCACCACGAACTCTCAGTGGAAAACGCCGTCATACCCTTCAGCTTGAGCCCGCCGACGAGATTTTCGCGGACAGGTCCAGTCACTTTCGAGATGGAGCATTCCCACAGATGAGCACCCCAGCCACAGTCGCACCCAAGTTCCCGGACAGCATCTTCCGCGCCTACGACATTCGCGGCACGGTCCCGGAATTCCTGAACGCTGAGACCGCTTACTGGCTCGGCCGCGCCATCGGTGCCCAGAGCCTGGCCCAGGGCGAACCGAACGTTTCCGTTGGCCGCGACGGCCGCCTGTCCGGCCCTGAACTGGTCGAACAACTGATCAAGGGCCTGGCCGACAGCGGTTGCCACGTCAGCGACGTGGGCCTGGTGCCAACCCCGGCGCTGTACTACGCCGCCAACGTACTGGCCGGCAAATCCGGCGTCATGCTCACCGGCAGCCACAACCCGTCGAACTACAACGGGTTCAAGATCGTGATCGCGGGCGACACCCTGGCCAACGAACAGATCCAGGCACTGCACGACCGCCTCAAGACCAACAACTTGAGCAGCGGCAAGGGCAGCGTCACCCAGGTCGAGATCCTCGACCGCTACAACACCGAAATCGTCCAGGACATCAAACTGGCTCGTCGCCTGAAAGTCGTGGTCGACTGCGGCAATGGCGCGGCCGGCGTGATCGCTCCGCAATTGATCGAAGCGTTGAACTGCGAAGTCATCCCGCTGTTCTGCGAGGTCGACGGTAACTTCCCGAACCACCATCCGGACCCGGGCAAGCCTGAAAACCTCGTTGACCTGATCGCCAAGGTCAAGGAAACCAACGCCGATATCGGCCTGGCTTTCGACGGCGATGGCGACCGCGTCGGTGTGGTGACCAACACCGGCAGTATCGTCTACCCGGACCGCCTGCTGATGCTGTTCGCCCGCGACGTACTGGCGCGCAACGCGGACGCGGAGATCATCTTCGACGTCAAATGCACCCGCCGCCTGACACCGCTGATCAAGGAATACGGCGGCCGTCCGCTCATGTGGAAGACCGGTCACTCGTTGATCAAAAAGAAAATGAAACAAACCGGCGCCCTGTTGGCCGGCGAGATGAGCGGGCATATCTTCTTCAAGGAGCGCTGGTTCGGTTTTGACGACGGCATTTACAGCGCCGCGCGTCTGCTGGAGATCCTCAGCAAGGAAAAATCCACCGCGGAAGAGCTGTTTGCGACCTTCCCGAACGATATTTCTACGCCGGAAATCAATATCCATGTGACCGAAGAGAGCAAATTCAGCATCATTGATGCATTGCACGACGCGAAGTGGGGCGAAGGCGCCGACCTGACCACCATTGACGGCGTGCGAGTCGACTACGCCAAAGGCTGGGGCCTGGTGCGCGCGTCCAACACCACACCGGTGCTGGTGCTGCGCTTCGAGGCCGATGACGAGGCTGAATTGCAGCGCATCAAGGACGTGTTCAAAGTCCAGCTGAAGCGTGTAGCACCTGATCTCCAATTACCGTTTTGATCTTCTGAAGCACCCGGAGCCCTGAATGACCCTCGAACGCGAAGCCGCCGCCAACACCGCCAAGGTCCTGTCCGAAGCGTTGCCTTACATTCGCCGCTATGTCGGCAAGACGCTGGTGATCAAATACGGCGGCAACGCGATGGAAAGCGAGGAGCTGAAAACCGGCTTCGCCCGCGACATCGTGTTGATGAAAGCCGTCGGTATCAACCCGGTGGTGGTTCACGGCGGCGGCCCGCAAATCGGCGACCTGCTCAAGCGCCTGTCGATCGAGAGCCACTTCATCGATGGCATGCGCGTGACTGACGCGCAGACCATGGACGTGGTGGAAATGGTCCTCGGCGGCCAGGTCAACAAGGACATCGTCAACCTGATCAACCGTCATGGCGGCAGCGCCATCGGCCTGACCGGTAAAGACGCCGAGCTGATTCGTGCGAAGAAGCTCACCGTGACCCGCCAGACGCCGGAGATGACCCAGCCGGAAATCATCGACATCGGCCAGGTAGGCGAAGTGGTCGGGATCAACACCGACTTGCTGAACCTGCTGGTCAAAGGTGATTTCATCCCGGTCATCGCGCCAATCGGCGTCGGTGCCAACGGCGAGTCGTACAACATCAACGCTGACTTGGTGGCCGGCAAAGTCGCCGAAGCGCTGAAAGCTGAAAAGCTGATGCTGCTGACCAACATCGCCGGCTTGATGGACAAGTCGGGCACGGTCCTCACCGGCCTGACCACGCAGCAAGTCGACGAGCTGATCGCCGACGGCACGATCTACGGCGGCATGCTGCCGAAGATCCGTTGCGCGCTGGAAGCGGTTCAGGGCGGCGTGGGCAGCTCGCTGATCATTGATGGCCGGGTGCCGAATGCGATTCTGCTTGAGATCTTCACCGATACCGGTGTGGGTACGTTGATCAGCAATCGCAAGCGTCACTAAGCAGCACAAACAAAAAGACCCCGCTCAGCTTGGCTGAGCGGGGTCTTTTTTTGCCTGCGCACTCCCTTGTAGGAGCGAGGCTTGCCCGCGAAAGCGATCTGACAGTCCCATCATTGCTGAATGTGACGACGCCTTCGCGGGCAAGCCTCGCTCCTACAGGTCAGCGTTAGACGCCGTACTGGGCGCGGTACGCTTCTACGGCTGGCAGGTGCTGCTTGAGCAGCGGATCATCCGCCAGGAACTCCAGCACCTGGTTCAGCGACACAATGCTGATCACCGGAATGCCGAAATCACGCTCCACTTCCTGGATCGCCGACAACTCGCCGTTGCCACGCTCCTGACGGTTCAGGGCGATGAGCACGCCCTTGGCCTTGGCGCCGTCCTGGGAAGCGATGATCTGCATCACTTCGCGGATCGCGGTGCCGGCGGTGATCACGTCGTCGATGATCAGCACGTCACCGGTCAACGGCGCGCCAACGAGACTGCCGCCTTCACCGTGGGCCTTGGCCTCTTTGCGGTTGAAGCACCACGGCAAATCACGGCCATGATGTTCGGCCAGCGCCACCGCAGTGGTCGCCGCCAGCGGGATGCCTTTGTACGCCGGGCCAAACAATACATCGAACGAAATACCGCTCTCGACGATGGCTGCCGCGTAGAAACGACCCAGCTGCGCAAGGGCCGAACCGGTATTGAACAGGCCGGCATTGAAGAAGTAAGGACTGGTGCGCCCGGACTTCAGGGTGAACTCGCCGAAGCGCAAAACGCCGCGATCGATGGCAAAACGAATGAAATCGCGCTGATACGCTTGCATGAAAAAAACCCCAAATACCACGGATTTAGCTAATTAGGTTGACGCCGTGTATCATACACGCACGCGATTTTTGGGGCCATTTATGCGGATCATCAGTGTGAACGTCAATGGTATTCAGGCTGCAGTGGAGCGAGGGTTGCTCAGTTGGCTGCAAGCACAGAATGCCGACGTCATCTGCCTGCAGGACACCCGCGCCTCCGCCTTTGAACTGGACGATCCAGCCTTCCAACTGGATGGCTACTTCCTTTATGCCTGCGAAGCCGAAGTTCCCGCCCAGGGTGGCGTGGCTTTGTATTCGCGGTTGCAACCGAAGGCAGTCATCAGCGGTCTCGGTTTCGAGACAGCCGACCGCTACGGGCGCTACCTGCAAGCCGATTTCGACAAGGTCAGCATCGCGACCTTGCTGCTCCCTTCGGGGCAGAACGGCGATGAAGACTTGAACCAGAAGTTCAAGCTAATGGACGATTTCGCCCGTTATCTGGATAAACAGCGACGCAAACGTCGCGAGTACATTTATTGTGGCTCGCTGTATGTGGCGCAACAGAAGCTGGATATCAAGAACTGGCGCGACAGCCAGCAATCCCCGGGCTTCCTGGCACCTGAACGTGCCTGGATGGACGAGATTGTCGGCAACATGGGCTATGTTGATGCCCTGCGTGAAGTCAGCCGTGAAGGCGACCAGTACAGCTGGTGGCCGGACAACGAACAGGCGGAAATGCTCAACCTCGGTTGGCGTTTCGACTACCAGTTGCTGACCCCTGGTCTGCGCCGTTTTGTTCGCAGCGCACGCCTGCCACGCCAGCCACGGTTCTCGCAACACGCACCACTGATCGTGGACTACGACTGGACGCTGACCATTTAAGCGTCTTTTCGCAGACGCAAAAAAGCCGACATCGCCGTCGGCTTTTTTGTGCGCGCCTCATTCCTGTAGGAGCGAGGCTTGCCCGCGAAGAACGATAACGCGTTGTTCCTGACAGACCGAGGCGCCCAATTCGCGGGCAAGCCTCGCTCCTACGGGACAGCGGTGGCTACTTGATCAACCGCCAGGTGAACGGATACCGATACGGCACCCCTTCATTGGCTTTCACACCACCGATGATCGTCAGTACCAACGCACCAATCGCCACCAGGCCGAACAGGAAGAACCCGATGATCACCACCATCAGCAGGAAGCAGATGGCAGAGGCAATGGCGACGGTGATCTGAAAGTTCAGCGCCTCCTTGCCCTGGGCATCGACAAACGGGTCCATCTCGCGCTTCATCTGCCAGAGGATCAGCGGGCCGATCAGCGTACCGAACGGAATCCAGATTCCCAGCAACGCGGACAAGTGACAAAACATCGCCCACTGCCGAACCTCTTTGCTCGGGATGGGAAGTAGCTGCTGCTCGTCACTCATGGTGTCCTCCTTGCGTGGAACATCCGATCAGTCGGCCAGTGCGGCCTTTTGCAGTTCGAAGATCTCGGTCATGCCTTTCTTCGCCAGTTCAAGCATAGCGTTCAGCTCTTCCGGCTGGAACGGCGCGCCTTCGGCAGTGCCCTGGACTTCGATGAAGCCGCCAGTGCTGGTCATCACCACGTTCAGGTCAGTCTCGGCAGCCGAGTCTTCCAGGTAGTCGAGGTCGAGCACAGGCTCGCCCTGGTACATGCCCACCGAAACGGCCGCGATCATTTGCTTGAGCGGGTCGCCGCCTTTCAGGCCGCCGCGCTTCTTGATCACTTTCAAGGCATCGACCAGCGCAACCATGGCGCCGGTGATGGATGCGGTGCGGGTGCCACCGTCGGCCTGGATCACGTCGCAGTCGACGTACAGGGTGACGTCGCCCAGCTTGGACATGTCCAGCGAAGCACGCAGGGAGCGACCGATCAGACGCTGGATTTCCAGGGTGCGGCCGCCTTGCTTGCCACGGCTCGCTTCACGCTGGTTACGCTCGCCAGTGGCGCGCGGCAGCATGCCGTATTCCGCGGTCAACCAGCCTTGGCCCTGGCCCTTGAGGAAACGCGGTACGCCGTTCTCGACGCTGACCGTGCAGATGACTTTGGTATCACCGAATTCGACCAGTACAGATCCCTCGGCGTGTTTGGTGTAGTTGCGGGTAATGCGGATCGAGCGGAGCTGATCGGCAGCGCGACCACTTGGACGTTTCATAGGGAATACCTGTACGGAGGACGGAAAACTGCCGAGCATTATAGAGCCGCGCGCCAAGACTGGGCACTTCTAAAAAATCCGTCCGACGATTGAAGGCGCTGACTAGAGCTTAGAACAGCGCTTTACCGACGGCCTGCAGCCCTTTGTCACACCGTGTGTTTGGGCGCATCCGCCCCACTGCGCTACAATCCTGCGCCTTTGCTGCCTGTCGGCTTTAATTCACAGATATCGGGTCTCGCGAAACCTCTGGTAACGCAAACCTGAATTGCGAGGTACCTCCATGGTGCACAGCATGACCGCCTTCGCCCGCGTTGAAAAAGCCGGCGCCCAAGGCACCCTGAGCTGGGAATTGCGCTCGGTCAACAGCCGCTACCTGGAACCCCATTTGCGCTTGCCGGAGTCGTTTCGCGACCTCGAAGGTGCGGTCCGCGAAGCGCTACGCCAGGGGATATCCCGGGGCAAGCTCGAATGCACTCTGCGCTTCACCGAAGAAAACACCGACAAACCCCTGCAAGTGGACCGCGAGCGCGCCGCGCAATTGGTCGCTGCCGCCGAGACCATCGCCGGGCTGATCAAGAATCCCGCCGCATTGAATCCGCTGGAAGTCCTGGCCTGGCCTGGCGTTCTGGTGGGCGACGCCGCTGACCCGCAAGCCTTGAATGCCGAAGCACTGGCGCTGTTCAATGAAGGTCTGAAAGAACTCAAGGCCGGCCGCGAGCGCGAAGGCGCGGAGCTGGCCCGGTTGATCAATGATCGCCTCACCTCCATCGAAGAAGATGTGGTGACCCTGCGCGAACTGGTCCCGCAGATGCTCGCCACCCAACGCCAGAAAGTCCTCGACCGCTTTGCCGACATGAAAGCCGAGATGGACCCGCAGCGACTCGAGCAGGAAATGGTCATGCTCGCGCAAAAGAGCGACGTCGCCGAAGAACTGGATCGCTTGAGCACTCACATCATTGAAGTTCGCCGGGTACTCAAGTCCGGCGGCGCTGCCGGTCGGCGCCTGGACTTCCTGATGCAGGAGCTCAACCGCGAAGCCAACACACTGGGCTCCAAAGCCTTCGACCCGCGCAGCACCCAAGCGGCGGTCAACCTCAAAGTGTTGATCGAGCAGATGCGCGAACAAGTGCAGAATATTGAGTAAGGCAACCCCGACATGACCCACAGCACCGGCACCCTGTACATCATTTCCGCCCCTTCGGGCGCGGGCAAGAGCAGCCTGGTCAAGGCCCTGACCGACGCTGACCAGGAGATCCGCGTCTCGGTCTCCCACACCACCCGCGCCATGCGCCCCGGTGAAGTGAATGGCGTGAACTATCACTTCGTCGAACGCGGCGAGTTCGTGAAGATGATCGAGCACGGGGATTTCCTCGAGCGCGCCGAAGTGTTCGGCAACCTCTACGGCACTTCGCAAAGCCACCTGCAACAGACCCTGGACGAAGGCCACGACCTGATTCTGGAAATCGACTGGCAGGGTGCCGAGCAAGTGCGCAAGTTGATGCCGCAGGCCCGCTCGATCTTCATTCTGCCGCCCTCTCTCCAGGCCTTGCATCAGCGCCTGAACAATCGCGGCCAGGACAGTGACGAGGTCATTGAAGGCCGGATGCGCGAAGCCGTCAGCGAAATGAGCCACTACGTCGACTACGACTACCTGATCATCAATGACGATTTCGCCCATGCGCTGAAGGATTTGCAGGCGATTTTCCGTGCCAATCAGCTGCATCAGAAGCGTCAGCAGCAGCGCAACGGAAAACTTTTGGCTGAATTGCTCGGCTAAACAGCCCTTCCCAAAACCGCTGCAAGGGCTTTACATTGGCACTTGCAGCGCGTTGAAGGGCTTGGTCAAAAAATCAGCGCTTCCCTAATCGCTGGTGATTTTTTAAACTGTTCAGTCCGCTCGCCCACCCGGGCAGCGCGCATATTGCATTCGCTCCGAGGAATACCATGGCCCGCGTAACCGTTGAAGACTGCCTGAACCACGTGGAAAACCGTTTTGAACTGGTCATGCTGTCCACCAAGCGTGCCCGTCAACTGGCCACCGGCGGCAAAGAGCCACTGGTACAGTGGGAAAACGACAAGCCTACCGTTGTAGCCTTGCGTGAAATCGCCGAAGGCCTGATGAGCTACGAGTTCATCGCCAATGCTGAAATCGTCGAAGACGAACCGCTGTTCGCAGCGTTCGAGGACGAGTCCAACGAGGCCGTCTAAGCCTATGCCTGGTCGACGTAGCACGGCGCGGGGTCACAGCGAACGGCAGGAGTCATCATGCCGAGCATAGACGCCCTCGCCGATCGCTTATCGACCTACCTCGGCAAGGACCAGGTCAACCTGGTCCGCCGAGCGTACTTCTACGCCGAACAAGCCCACGACGGCCAACGCCGCCGCAGCGGTGAGGCGTACGTCACGCATCCTCTTGCGGTGGCGAATATTCTTGCCGACATGCACATGGACCATCAGAGCCTGATGGCGGCGATGCTGCATGACGTGATCGAAGACACCGGTATTGCCAAGGAAGCGCTGCAAGCGCAGTTCGGCGAAACCGTGGCCGAACTGGTAGACGGGGTCAGCAAACTGACCCAGATGAACTTCGAGACCAAGGCCGAAGCACAAGCCGAAAACTTCCAGAAAATGGCCATGGCCATGGCGCGCGACATTCGCGTGATCCTGGTCAAGCTCGCCGACCGCCTGCACAACATGCGCACGCTGGAAGTCCTGTCCGGTGAAAAGCGTCGGCGGATCGCCAAGGAAACCCTGGAAATCTATGCGCCCATCGCCAACCGGCTGGGCATGCACGCCATCCGCATAGAGTTCGAAGACCTCGGTTTCAAGGCCATGCACCCGATGCGTTCCGCACGGATCAACCAGGCCGTCAAACGCGCCCGGGGCAACCGCAAGGAAATCGTCAACAAGATCGAAGAGTCCCTCAGCCACTGCCTGGCCATCGATGGCATCCAGGGCGAGGTCAGCGGTCGTCAGAAACACCTCTACGGCATCTACAAGAAAATGCGCGGCAAGCGTCGGGCCTTCAACGAGATCATGGACGTCTATGCGTTCCGGATCATCGTCGACAAGGTCGACACCTGCTACCGCGTGCTAGGTGCTGTGCATAATTTGTACAAACCGTTGCCGGGACGCTTCAAGGATTACATCGCGATTCCCAAGGCCAACGGCTACCAGTCGCTGCACACCACGCTGTTCGGCATGCACGGTGTTCCGATCGAGATCCAGATCCGCACCCGTGAAATGGAAGAGATGGCCAACAACGGCATCGCCGCCCATTGGCTGTACAAATCCAGCGGCGACGAGCAGCCAAAAGGCACTCACGCCCGCGCCCGCCAGTGGGTCAAAGGCGTGCTGGAAATGCAGCAACGGGCCGGCAACTCGCTGGAATTCATCGAGAGCGTGAAGATCGACCTGTTCCCGGACGAGGTCTACGTCTTCACGCCCAAAGGCCGGATCATGGAGCTGCCCAAAGGCTCCACGGCGGTCGACTTCGCTTACGCGGTGCACACCGACGTGGGCAACAGCTGCATCGCCTGCCGGATCAATCGTCGTCTCGCACCGCTGTCCGAACCGCTGCAAAGCGGCTCCACGGTCGAGATCGTCAGTGCTCCCGGTGCCCGGCCGAACCCGGCGTGGCTCAACTTCGTGGTCACGGGCAAGGCACGGACCCACATCCGCCATGCACTGAAACTGCAACGCCGCTCCGAATCCATCAGCCTCGGCGAACGCCTGCTGAACAAGGTGCTCAACGGCTTCGACAGCACCCTGGACAAGGTCCCGGCCGAGCGCGTCAAGGCGATGCTCACCGAATACCGCCTGGAACTGATCGAAGACCTGCTCGAAGACATCGGCCTGGGCAATCGCATGGCTTATGTGGTCGCCCGCCGCCTGCTGGGCGAAGGCGAACAACTGCCGAGCGCGGAAGGCCCGCTGGCGATTCGCGGCACCGAAGGCCTGGTGCTCAGCTACGCCAAGTGCTGCACACCAATCCCGGGCGACCCGATTGTTGGTCACTTGTCCGCCGGCAAAGGCATGGTCGTGCACCTGGACAACTGCCGCAACATCAGCGAAATCCGTCACAACCCGGAAAAATGCATCCAGCTCTCTTGGGCAAAAGATGTCACCGGCGAATTCAACGTCGAGCTGCGCGTCGAACTGGAACATCAGCGCGGCCTGATCGCCCTGCTGGCCAGCAGCGTCAACGCGGCCGACGGCAATATCGAGAAAATCAGCATGGACGAACGCGATGGTCGCATCAGCGTGGTCCAACTGGTGGTCAGCGTGCACGACCGCGTACACCTGGCCCGTGTGATCAAGAAACTGCGTGCATTGACCGGGGTGATCCGCATCACCCGCATGCGCGCCTAAGCCCACTATTACAAGGAGTCATTCATGACCAAGACTGTTATCACCAGCGACAAGGCCCCGGCTGCCATCGGTACTTACTCCCAGGCGATCAAGGCTGGCAACACCGTCTACATGTCGGGCCAGATTCCTCTGGACCCAAAAACCATGGAACTGGTTGAAGGCTTCGAAGCCCAGACCGTCCAGGTGTTCGAGAACCTCAAAGCCGTGGCCGAAGCCGCTGGCGGTTCGTTCAAGGACATCGTCAAACTGAACATCTTCCTCACCGACCTGAGCCACTTCGCCAAGGTCAACGAGATCATGGGCAAGTACTTTGACCAGCCATACCCTGCCCGCGCCGCCATCGGCGTAGCCGCCCTGCCAAAGGGTTCGCAGGTTGAAATGGATGCCATTCTGGTCATCGAGTAATACATCCGGCGCAGCCTTTTCAAGGTTGCGTCGACTTCGTTTCTGAAAGGATTCCACCATGCGCCATGCGCTAGCTCTCTCGCTGGTCGCCCTACTCTTGGGCGGTTGTGCCAGCAACCCTGCCGATCGTGACATCAGCGGCACCTGGATCAATCAGGTGGCGATCGACGCTGCGTCCAAAGGTGGCCCCCTGCGTGAAGCGCTCCAGGCTTATGGCCCGAACCTGGAATGGGACGTCAACACCAAGGCCGCTCAAGCCCGCTACACCAATGGTTTTGAAAACGTCGACGGCAAGCTGCTGGGCGAAGAGTCCGGCGCCTGGAAAGTCGACTTTTATGGCAGCTCCGCCAGCGAACTGAAGCGTGACGGCAAGCAACTGAGCCAGGCCGCCAGCGAAAACGAGCCGGAGCAGGTCTTCGACCGCGCGTTGATTCCGGTCCCGGATGGCGCACCGATTGGCGCGAGCTTCGAACGCGCGCTGTACACCGCCTACATGGGCGGCAGCTGGAAAATCGTCAACGGTCCGGGCGAAGGCAATACCGTGCAATTCCAGGCCGATGGCCAGGTTGCCGGACTGCCGGGTGCCGATCGATATGCCCTTTGCCTGGCGGGCGATTGCGCGTCGATGAGCGGCGGCAATGACAACATGTGGCTGCAAGTGAACGGCCAGGGCAATACCTGGATCTTTGCGCGCAAGGGCAAGGAACTGGAGATTCTGCAGGCAGTGAACACGGCTCAGGCGGATGAAATGCCTCAGTTCACGCCGGGTGATCGCAAGTGGTTGCTGGAAAAGCAGTAACCCGGCCCTGAAGCCAACGCAAAACCAATGTAGGAGCGAGGCTTGCCCGCGAAGGCGATGTAACAGCCAACATAAATGTTGGAAGTTATGACGCCGTCGCGGGTAAGCCTCGCTCCTACAGGTATTTTGGGCGCATGAAAGTCAGCAACGGCCTTCGAGAATAGCGGCGTAGCCCTCGCGATACGTTGGGTACTTTGGCGCCCAGCCCAAGGCCTTCGCCCTGGCATTGCTGCATTGCTTGCTGCCCGTGCGCCGTACGCTCGCGTCGTCAGCCCACTCGGTCACGCCCAGATATTCACGCAACCAGCCCACCACTTCGGCCAGCGGCGCTGGCGCGTCGTCGACACCGATGTAGACGTCATCCAACGCCACCCCGCGTCGATCCGCTTCAAGCAGAAACGCCATCAAGCCCGCCGCGTCATCGGCGTGGATGCGGTTGCCATACAGCGGCGGGTCAACCGCCACGCGATAGCCACGACGCACTTGAGTCAGCAGCCATTCGCGGCCCGGGCCGTAGATGCCAGTCAAGCGCACGATGCTTGCCGGGATGCCGCTCTGGAGCGCCACTTTCTCGGCCTCCAGCATCAATCGACCCGAGTAGCCTGATGCAAGGGTCGGCGAAGTCTCGTCGACCCACTCGCCCTCCTGCTGCCCATACACACTGCTGCTGGAAACAAACAGCAGGCGATTCGGTACCTGCCCGTAGTCGTCGAGCCACTCCAGCACATGTTTCAACCCCTCGACATACGCGGCGCGATAACCGGCTTCATCGTGATTGGTCGCGGCCGCACAATAAACGAGGTAATCCACGGCACCGATGGGCCACGTCTCAGGACAGTCCTTATCGAACAAGTCGCCGGCAACGCCAATGACTCCCTCGGGCAGGCGCGAGACGTCCCGCCTCAGGCCATGAACCTCCCACCCGGAAGCCATCAATTGCGTGGCCAAACGACCGCCGACATCACCACAGCCGGCGATCAACACAGAAGGCGCAGACATCAGAAAACTCCCATCAGAAAGGCAAAGACTAGCGCCGACAATGGACGAGCGGCTAGCAATGAAGGAAAAAAAGATACTCTATTACTTTTGTTAACAAGAATTACTTGCAATAATGCACGCCACTTTTGTTCTCGGCCTTACGAGGCCTGGAAGAGCATTTACCGTTTTTCTATTTCAGGTCCGGCCAGCATGACACGCAATCAATTCCCCGCTTCGCCAACCAAACGACCTCGCGCCTGGAGCGCAGTGGCCGCCCTGCTGCTCAGCCTGATGCTGGCACCGACCGCCGCTTTCGCTGACGTACAAGCTCCGGCCACTACGGCCGCCGCCGCTGCTCCAGCCCCGGCTGATCATGCCGCCCCCGCCGTTGCACCCGCCGCAACCGACCCGGCTCAGGCAGTAGATGCCGAAGACGTCCCTGAAGTTCTCGAAGCCGACAACACCCTGGGCATGGCCCACGACCTGTCGCCTTGGGGCATGTACCAGAACGCCGACATTATCGTGAAAATCGTGATGATCGGTCTGGCCATCGCCTCGATCATCACCTGGACCATCTGGATCGCCAAGGGCTTCGAGCTGATGGGCGCCAAGCGGCGTCTGCGCACTGAAATCGTCCACCTGAAAAAAGCCACCACCCTTAAAGAAGCCAGCGCCACCGCCACGAAGCAAGGCACCCTCGCCAACCTGCTGGTGCATGACGCCTTGGAAGAGATGCGATTGTCTGTCAACAGCCGCGAGAAAGAAGGCATCAAGGAACGTGTTGCCTTCCGTCTCGAGCGTCTGGTTGCAGCCTGCGGTCGCAACATGAGCAGCGGCACCGGCGTGCTCGCCACCATCGGTTCCACCGCGCCGTTCGTGGGCCTGTTCGGCACCGTGTGGGGCATCATGAACAGCTTCATCGGCATCGCCAAAACCCAGACCACCAACCTCGCCGTCGTCGCCCCCGGCATCGCCGAAGCCCTGCTGGCCACCGCGCTGGGTCTGGTTGCGGCGATTCCTGCTGTTGTGATCTACAACGTCTTCGCCCGTTCCATCGCTGGCTACAAGGCGCAAGTGTCCGATGCCTCGGCTGAAGTCCTGCTGCTGGTCAGCCGCGACCTCGATCACCTGCCGACCGCCGAGCGCTCCGCGCAACCCCACATGGTCAAAGTAGGGTAATCAGCCATGGGCTTGCATTTGAAAGAAGGCGCAGACGACGATCTGGCCGAGAACCATGAAATCAACGTCACGCCGTTCATCGACGTGATGCTGGTGCTGTTGATCATCTTCATGGTGGCCGCTCCGTTGGCCACCGTGGACATCAAGGTCGACCTGCCCGCCTCCAGCGCCAAACCGGCGCCGCGGCCAGAGAAGCCGGTGTTCCTCAGCGTCAAGGCTGACCAGCGCCTGTTCCTCGGTGAAGACGAAGTGAAGGCCGAAGCACTTGGCGCCACCCTCGACGCCAGGACCCAAGGCAAGAAAGACACGACGATCTTCTTCCAGGCCGATAAAGGCGTGGATTACGGCGACCTGATGAGCGTGATGGACAACCTGCGCTCCGCCGGTTACCTGAAGGTAGGTCTGGTCGGGCTCGAGACGGCAGTCAAGAAATGATCACGACGCGCCATAAGCTGACGCGTTACAGCGCGAGCCTGGCCGTGGTGCTGGGCGTCCATGCACTGGCTATTGCGCTGGCGCTGAACTGGACGTCGCGCCCACCCATCGAGCTGCCTCCGCAGGCGATGATGGTCGAGTTGGCGCCGGTTCCGGCCCCACCACCTCCGGCACCGCCGAAGGTGATAACGCCGCCACAGCCACCGGCCCCGGTGGAAGAACTGCCGATCCCGAAACTGGCTGAAGTGCCGAAGGCCGAGATCGTTGTGCCGAAGCCGGTCAAACCCAAGCCGAAGCCGAAGCCGCAACCACCCAAGCCTGTGGAGAAAAAGCCGGAGCCGCCGAAGGAGAAACCGTCCGAGGAGAAGCCTAGCGACGCGCAACCGACCCAGGCACCGACGGAGAAATCCGCGCAACCAGCACCGGGCCCATCGCCTGCACAACAGGCTGCCAAGGCCAGCTGGGAAGGCACTTTGCTCGCGCACTTGGGCAAGTACAAAAAGTACCCGGTGAGTGCACAGAATCGGGGCAAGCAAGGCACCAACCGTCTGCGCTTCATCGTTGATGGCGAAGGTAATGTGTTGTCGTACGAACTGGTGAGCCGTTCAGGCACCGCCGATCTGGACCGCGCTACCCTGGAAATGATCCGTCTCGCCCAACCGCTGCCCAAGCCACCGGCAGACATGCTGACCAATGGCACCATCGAAATCACGGCGCCGTTCCTCTACTCACTGGAAAAACGCCGCCGCTAAACGCAACACAAAACCATTGCAGGAGTGAGCCTGCTCGCGATCAGGCCACCACATTCAACCTTTTCGGTGAATGTAATACCGCTATCGCGAGCAGGCTCACTCCTACAGGGGTCTCCTCCAGCAGGAAAGTCCATGATCATGCAGAGAAGGCACCCAAAGGTGCCTTTTGTGTATCTGCCAGCGGCAAACCGGCATTACCCAGTGTCACTCTGCACACTCTCTCTGATAACGTGCGTCTATCGATTGCAGCCGTTATGCTTGGCGCGCAACTTCATGGACGCTTGCTATGACTCTCACAGAATTACGCTACATCGTTACCCTCGCCCAAGAGCAGCATTTCGGCCACGCGGCCGAGCGTTGCCACGTCAGTCAGCCGACCCTGTCGGTGGGCGTGAAAAAGCTTGAAGACGAACTCGGTGTGCTGATTTTCGAGCGCAGCAAGAGTGCCGTGCGCCTGACTCCGGTCGGTGAAGGCATCGTTGCCCAGGCGCAGAAAGTCCTGGAACAGGCCCAAGGCATTCGCGAACTGGCCCAGGCTGGCAAAAACCAGCTGACCGCTCCGCTGAAAGTCGGCGCGATCTACACCGTCGGCCCGTACCTGTTTCCGCACCTGATTCCACAACTGCACCGGGTCGCCCCGCAGATGCCGCTGTACATCGAAGAAAACTTCACTCACGTACTGCGCGACAAACTGCGCAACGGCGAGCTCGACGCAATCATCATCGCCCTGCCGTTCAACGAAGCCGACGTGCTGACCCTGCAGCTCTACGACGAGCCGTTCTACGTGCTGATGCCGGCCCAGCACCCGTGGACGCAAAAAGAATCCATCGACGCCAGCCTGCTCAACGACAAGAGCCTGCTGCTGCTCGGCGAAGGCCACTGCTTCCGCGATCAAGTGCTGGAAGCCTGCCCGACCCTGGCCAAAGGCAACGACGGTGCCAAGCACACCACGGTGGAATCCAGCTCGCTGGAAACCATCCGCCACATGGTCGCGTCCGGCCTGGGCATTTCGATCCTGCCGCTGTCGGCAGTCGACAGCCATCACTACGCCCCTGGCGTGATCGAAGTGCGCCCACTGACGCCTCCGGTGCCGTTCCGCACCGTGGCCATTGCGTGGCGCGCGAGCTTCCCGCGTCCGAAAGCCATCGAGATCCTCGCTGACTCCATTCGCCTGTGCTCGGTGGCCAAGCCGCAAGCACCGGTGGTTGCGGCCTAAGTCGCTGCCATGACCGAGTTGTCGCAAGTGTCGGTCACGGCACTCAAGGGTGTCGGCGAGGCCATGGCCGAGAAACTGGCCAAGGTCGGCCTGGAGAATCTCCAGGACGTGCTGTTCCACCTGCCGCTGCGTTATCAGGACCGCACTCGCGTGGTCCCGATCGGCCATTTGCGACCGGGCCAGGACGCCGTGATCGAAGGCACCGTCAGCGGCGCCGACGTGGTCATGGGCCGTCGCCGCAGCCTCGTCGTGCGTCTGCAGGACGGCACCGGCGGGCTCAGTCTGCGCTTCTACCATTTCAGCAACGCCCAGAAAGAAGGCCTCAAACGCGGCACGCGGATTCGCTGCTACGGCGAAGCCCGGCCCGGTGCGTCGGGGTTGGAAATCTACCACCCGGAATACCGCGCCATCACCGGCGACGAGCCACCGCCGGTGGATGAAACCCTGACCCCGGTCTACCCGCTCACCGAAGGCCTGACCCAGCAGCGCTTGCGCCAACTGTGCATGCAAACCCTGACCATGCTCGGCCCGACCAGCCTGCCCGACTGGCTGCCGACCGAACTGGCCCGGGACTATCAACTCGCGCCGCTGGCCGATGCAATCCGCTACCTGCATCACCCGCCCGCCGATGCCGATGTCGACGAACTTGCCCTCGGCCATCACTGGGCTCAGCACCGTTTGGCCTTTGAAGAACTGCTGACCCATCAGCTATCCCAGCAACGTCTGCGCGAAAGCATGCGCTCCCTGCGCGCGCCGGCGATGCCGAAAGCCACCAAACTGCCGGCGCAATACCTGGCCAATCTGGGCTTTACGCCAACCGGCGCACAGCAACGAGTCGGCAACGAAATCGCCTACGACCTGAGCCAGCACGAACCGATGCTTCGGCTGATTCAGGGCGACGTCGGCGCGGGTAAAACCGTGGTCGCGGCCCTCGCCGCGCTTCAGGCATTGGAGGCCGGTTATCAGGTCGCGTTGATGGCGCCCACCGAAATCCTCGCCGAGCAGCACTTCATCACCTTCAAGCGCTGGCTCGAACCGCTGGGCATTGAAGTCGCGTGGCTGGCCGGCAAGCTCAAGGGCAAAAACCGCGTGGCCGCGCTGGAGCAGATCGCCAATGGCGCACCCATGGTGGTCGGCACTCACGCGCTGTTCCAGGAGGAAGTGCAGTTCAAGAACCTTGCACTGGCAATCATCGACGAACAGCACCGCTTTGGCGTGCAGCAGCGCTTGGCATTGCGGCAGAAAGGCGTCGGCGGGCGGATGTGTCCGCATCAGCTGATCATGACCGCCACGCCGATTCCACGAACGCTGGCCATGAGCGCCTACGCCGACCTCGACACCTCGATCCTCGACGAACTGCCGCCCGGACGAACCCCGGTCAACACCGTGCTGGTCACCGATACCCGGCGTGTCGAAGTCATTGAGCGCGTGCGCGGCGCCTGCGCCGAAGGGCGTCAGGCCTATTGGGTGTGCACGCTGATTGAAGAATCCGAAGAGCTGACCTGCCAGGCCGCCGAAACCACTTACGAAGACCTCACCGCCGCGCTCGGCGAGCTGAAGGTCGGCCTGATCCACGGCCGCATGAAGCCCGCGGAAAAAGCCGCCGTCATGGCCGAATTCAAGGCCGGCAATCTGCAGCTGCTGGTTGCGACCACCGTGATCGAAGTCGGCGTCGATGTGCCGAACGCCAGCCTGATGATCATTGAAAACCCCGAGCGCCTCGGCCTCGCGCAGTTGCACCAATTGCGCGGCCGCGTCGGTCGAGGCAGCGCCGCCAGCCATTGCGTGCTGCTCTACCATCCGCCGCTGTCACAGATCGGCCGTCAGCGCCTGGGCATCATGCGTGAAACCAACGACGGTTTTGTCATCGCCGAAAAGGACCTCGAACTGCGCGGCCCCGGTGAAATGCTCGGTACGCGCCAGACCGGCCTGCTGCAATTCAAGGTCGCCGACCTGATGCGCGACGCCGATCTATTGCCCGCCGTGCGCGACGCCGCCCAGGCATTGCTGGAGCGCTGGCCGGATCACGTCAGCCCGCTGCTCGACCGCTGGCTGCGCCATGGGCAGCAATACGGCCAAGTGTGAGCACCGTCGCAGTTTGTGGACGATGCTTTTAAACAAGCTGGTTATACTCCTGCAATTGTTTGAATACGGATACAGACCATGACTGAAGCTGCCCTCGCCCCGGAACCCCTGCACGCTCCGTCTGTTATTCGGTTGCTGCTGGGCAAATTGGGCATTGCCTACGAAGAAGTCCTCGATCATCACGGCCTCAACGCCTCGCGCAAAGTGCAGGCGGTTCTGGTGGACGACGCCGTCGGCGCCTTGATGGTGCTGTTCCCGCAAAGCCAGTTGCTTGACCTCAATCGCCTTGCCGAATTGACCGGTCGCCGCCTCACCGCCGTGCCCACCGAACGCCTGGTGAAAATGCTCGGCAAGCACAACCTGAGCCTGCTGCCTGGCCTGCCGGCGCTGACCAGTTCGCCGTGCCTGTACGAAGAAAGCCTGCTGCGCGAACCGAAGTTGCTGATCAACTCGGGCGAGCCGGGCCTCCTGTTGGAAATCACCAGCGAAGATTTCAAAAGCATGCTGACCAAGGCCAGCGCCGCCAACTTCGGCGAGAACCTGACCAGCATCCGCCCCAACCTCGACCGCCCCGACGATGACCGCGAGGAAATCACCCAGGCCGTCCAGGCGTTTACCGCACGACGCATCCAGCAACGCCTGGAAGCCACCATCGAGATTCCGCCGCTGGCCGAGACCGCGCAGAAAATCATCAAGCTGCGTGTCGACCCCAACGCCACCATCGACGACATCACCGGCGTGGTCGAAACCGACCCGGCGCTGGCCGCCCAAGTCGTCAGCTGGGCCGCGTCGCCGTACTACGCCTCGCCGGGCAAAATTCGTTCAGTGGAAGACGCGATCGTGCGCGTCCTGGGTTTCGACCTGGTGATCAACCTGGCGCTGGGCCTGGCCCTGGGCAAAACCCTGAGCCTGCCCAAAGACCACCCGCAACACACCACGCCGTACTGGCAGCAATCGATCTACACCGCCGCCGTCATCGAAGGCCTGACCCGCGCCATGCCCCGCGCCCAGCGCCCGGAAGCCGGCCTGACCTACCTCGCCGGCCTGCTGCACAACTTCGGCTACCTGCTGCTGGCCCACGTGTTCCCGCCGCACTTCTCGCTGATCTGCCGTCACCTGGAAGTTAACCCGCACCTGTGCCACAGCTACGTCGAGCAACACCTGCTCGGCATCAGCCGCGAACAAATTGGTTCGTGGCTGATGCGCTACTGGGACATGCCCGACGAACTGGCCACTGCGTTGCGCTTCCAGCACGACCCAAGCTACGACGGTGCCTACGCTGAATACCCGAACCTCGTCTGCCTGGCCGTACGCCTGCTGCGCAGCCGCGGCATCGGCTCCGGTCCGGACGAAGACATCCCCGACGCATTGCTGGAACGCGTAGGCCTGACTCGCGACAAAGCCAACGACGTCGTCAGCAAAGTGCTTGAGGCCGAAGTGCTGCTGCGCGAACTCGCTTCGCAATTCAGCCAAGCCTAAAAGCATCGCGGGCAAGCCCACTCCCACAGGATTCACGCAATCCCTGTAGGAGCGAGGCTTGCCCGCGAAGAATCCAACTCGGTCTATCTGAGCTTCTCAAACCAAGTAGCGCGCAACAAACCCGCCAAAACGCTTATGCCACGGGGTGGAGTCGCGCCAGAGGTGGCCACACAGTACGATTCGGCCATCCGCCATGATCGCCATGTCCTGTACGGATTCATAAACATACTCAAGGTCGAAAACGACCCAGCCCCGAAGATTAAACGTCGGATCCAGGGTGCCGTCAGAGAGATACCGCGCAGTCACCCCTACCAATTGCTCCCAAACAGAGCCATCACCGCGGTTGCCGGCGACTACAATCGCTCCGTTTGCCTGCCAGGAACATCGATTCCAAGCCAGACCTTCAGGCAGCATGTCCGAATATAACGGCATTCCCCTGTTAAAGACCCGATTGAAAGATCCGCTGGAGTTCAGGACGACGATCATCCCGTATCGCAAACTGCCACGCCGCACATCACCAACCGCAACGATCCCCCCATCACTTTCTCTAACAGAGATTGCATTCATAAAAAACAATCGATAAGCGGGATCAGAAATGGTTACCGGAACACCTTCATTAAAGCTGGCATCCACCTGACCCTCGGCGTCGAACCGCATGACATACCCGCCTCTGGAGTTATCCGAATCATTGGCGTAGTAACCAGAGACCAATACTTTTCCATCTACCTGCACGGCAATAGCGTCGACCTGATTCCGATTATGCGCCACGCCTGGAAGCTCAACGATTGCGGAGCCAACACCATTAAAAGTTTTATCGGTAGTGCCGTCTGAATTAAGTCTTAGTACAAGCCCTTTCGAAATACCGGGGCCAGGCGAAATGCTAGCAGCAAAGAAGATTTTACCGTTTGACTGTGCAACTGCGGAGTAGCCGGAATTGCCCGCCCGCTGAGGTTCCACTTCGGCCCCCTTCTCGCCATCCCGATGCAAAATATCCGCCTTCACCCTCAACTGCTCGGGATTGCCAATTTCGTTGTAAGGAATGAAACGCCCACCACGAGCACCGAACGACTCTTCCAGAGTGCCATCCTGGCGCTGCCGTACAAACGCCAATCCGTCAGAATTTTTTGAGGTGTATTGGCCGTAAGTCACCCATCCCCCATCAGATAAAGGAATGAGCCCGAATATGGGATACACATAGGTATCCTCGAAGATCACGCGCACCACGCCGTTTTGTTCAACGCCAAATGTAGTGTCAAGCGCTCCATTCTCATTTAGACGCGCTACTGTAAACGAGCGCTCTCCCACGTATGGTTCGACGGCAATAAGCAACTTGCCCTCAGGTAGTGCGAGAATGGCCGACGAAATGGCCCCGGTAGTGCCAATCGGCACAGTTATTGAACCTTGATCACCAAACTCCGGGTCTAGACTCCCCGCGCTTTTCTTTACTTGTCGCTGATTCATGATTTTGCCCTACCAATATTTGAGTGAAGGTCCTTAATGGACTTCTCACATCAGTAGAGCAGTCAGTGGCACCCTCAAACACCTGTCATAAATAACAGTATTGCTGTCTTTGAGAGACACTCTTATGACGCACGGAGCCAATGTTTCGCAATTCAGCCAAGCCTAAAAGCATCGCGGGCAAGCCCACTCCCACAGGATTCACGCAATCCCTGTAGGAGCGAGGCTTGCCCGCGAAGAATCCAACTCGGTCTATCTGAGTGAATCAAGCCAGATAGCGCAACATCCATCCGCCCTTAAAGCTCGGCAAAGGTTCACCGTCTCCCCACAAGCTTCCGCAAATAACAATGCGTCCATCAGCCATTAATGCCATGTCCAATGCGTGCTCAAACCCTTTCTCACCGTCAAAAACAGCAAAGCCTTTACCGGCATTGAATGTCATGTCCAATGAGCCGTCAGAAAGATAACGCGCCGTCACCACTGCCATCTCCTCAGAGACGAAGCCTTGCCCGGTGCTTCCGGTGACACTGATTGATCCATTGGCGTGCAACGCACAGCGCACCCAATCCTGCCCCTGCGGCACCAACTCAGAAAAAAGGGCCCGTCCGTTGTTAAAAGGAAGATTGTAGGACCCACTCTTGTTTAAAACGACGATCACCCCGTTTTGAACGTCCTTCCCTCGCGAATTCCCCACCGCAACAATCCTGCCGTCACTTTCTCTAACCGTGATGGCGCTCAACATCATCCAGCGAGGACTCGGAATGGTCACCGCAAGGCCGCCATTAAACGTGCGGTCTACTTGTCCCAGTGAGTTGAAGCAAGTTACGAAGGCTCCCATGGATTCGTCCTGTTTCACGTACATGCCAGTCACCAATATCTGGCCGTCCGCCTGAACCGCAACACCTTCGGCACCGCTCCATTCATGCTCGACACCTGGGAGTTCGACAATCGCGAAGCCAGTCCCGGCAAACGTCAGATCGGGCGAGCCGTCTGAATTACGCCGCAGCACAATTCCCTTCGGTTTTCCGGAAGTGTTGATAACGGAACTGACCAGCACGATCTTGCCATCCGACTGCTCAACCACGGAGACTCCGCTGTTGCCAGAGACCCGGGAGCGTCCTGCCGACGTCTTTTCGCCATGGCAGCCAGCAACCTCCAGCGTCACCCCGCTGTCCTGGGGACTACCCAAATCATCATAAGGAATGAAGAGTTTTCCATCGCCATTCAAGGACGTATCCAGTCGGCCATCCTGAAACTGCCGCACGATGAGCAAACCGCCACCGCTGAACGATATGTATTGGCCAACGATCAGCCACCCACCATTAGCCAGAGGCGTGAGCCCGAATACATAGATGTCACTATCTTCGAAAGGCACTTCAACAAAGCCACGCTGCGCAGAGCCAAATGAGCGATCCAGCGTCCCGTCTTCATTCAGCCGCGCAACTATGACCGGAACGTTGAACGCTGTAGGCCTCATGGCAACAAGCGTTTTGTTGTCATCCAATGGGAGAACCGCATCGGGGAATCCGTACACTTCAGAGAGCGGAAAGTCCAAAACACCAGAACCGTTAAATGTCGGATCGAGGCTTCCTGAGTTGGCTGGTTTCAGCTGGATCATGATCTTGCTCCATCAAGGTGAGTGGAATCCGCTATGGACCTCCCTCCCCGAGTAGAGCATTCACAGTCACCCTATCGCGCCTGTAAAAACTGACAGTTCTATTGTCCTCGTGAGCCTAACTGATGACAGCGCGAGCCAGCACTGGATTTATCAACGAACAGCAGCAGGCTTCTTCTTCGGCTTCAAATACTTGGTCAACCCCTGAAACCAGATCACCAACGCCGGATTGCCCTTGATCTGAATCGACTTGTCCTGAATCCCCGTCATAAACGCCAACTGCTTGTTCTTCGCCTGCATCGTGGCAAAGCCATACGCCGCGTCTTTAAAGGCAATCGCAAACGCCGGCTCGGCATACATGCCCGACTTGCTGGTAATGCGCTGATCCTTCACAAAGAAATGCCGCGCCACTTTCCCGTCCAGGGTCTGTAGCTGGAACACCAATTCCTTGTCACCCAACTGCTGCTGAAACGCAGGATTAGTCCGACTGGCCTTACCCATCAACAAACCCAGCATCCACAGAAGAAAACGAAATTTCATGCGCACAGCCTCAAGAGAAAAGTGAACGGCCGGCGCAGTGTAGCGGCTTCAAGCGAGAACGCCACTGTTGTGCAGCGATAGAAGAAGATGCCGTGCTTTTTGACGCTGATGACTACCAAGTCATTGAGGAAACGAGAGTGTTTAAAAGCGTGAAGATTTTGATCTTTCTACGCTCGACTCCATCGGATATTTCCTTCAACACGTGGTGCTGTTCGTGAACTAGGCAGCCTTTGGCTTCGCCGATAGTCTTTGTTCGTTACCGCAAAATCGGTGACACGGACGTGCAAGTCCGGTACATATCGCCGCACGGTCGCCAAACCGAACATCAAGCGTCTTTCTGCTCGATGTAAATGCTTCATGGCGGCTGTGCGTGGGAGGTCCCTTTGGGGTCTGCCGGGGTCCGATATGCCCGGTCTTGCACACCTGCGCACGGCTGCCACCCTTATTCGAATGCAAGCGAAGAGGAGACAGCTACATCTAAAACACATATCGGAAATTATTAATGATCAAGCCAACACCGAATCCACCAGCAAACGAAGCCACCTCCCCCTACGAATCCCTCGATTCGAAGAAACTCCACGAAGCCGCCGAACGCGCGCTGAACCACCATTTCGCCCCACCACCCGGCGATAAACCCAAGCCTCGTAAAGGCAACCTCTTCGCCGTTTCCCCCGACATCGACACCGAAGCCCTCCTGGCCAACGCCTCGGAAGACCTGCTGTCCATCAGCGCCATCGCCGCCAACCTGGCCGACGACGTGGACGGAGCACGTCGCTCCTTTGCTTTGGCGCTTAGCAGATTGGCGGATGGGGTCCGGTTGTTGGTGGAGCGAGCGCTGGATCACATTGATTCGCCGAATCCGGCGGAGCATCGGGCGAAGGTGTAGCAAAAATATGAAGGGGACTTTACGTCCCCTTCTTCATTCAAATGCATCAATAATATTTGTACTCCGAGATGAAGTGTTGATACTACCGATCACTTCCAAAGGTACAAAACACACTGAAAATCACCATACATCTACGCATACTAGTGCCGCACTTTCAGAATGGACTCTCCAGATGCCCTTTGCCTTACCGCGCTCTACCATTATCCACGCCATGATGCTGGCCAGTATGGCCTTTACCACAGTTGCTGCCGCCAACAGTTTCGACTGCGCCAATGCCGCTACACCTACAGAAAAAGCAATCTGTACTGACCCATACACGCTTGGACTGGATAGTAAATTGGGGCAGGCATGGAAAACGGCAAAGGCGACAGTGAAGGACACGGTGACACTGAAGGCTGATCAACGCGAATGGATTGAACACCGCGACCACTGCGCTACCGACTTTCATTGCTTGCGACACAGTTATTTGACGCGGATTGTAGCGCTCCAACACGCAGGCAAACCTTTCAACTGGAAAGGGACTTGGCGACGTATCCCTGATGGGCGATTCGACAGCGCCGAATGGAAGATAAGCGGGCGCGCGCCAAAATTCGATTTCACAGTAAAAGCGGCTAATAAAATGGGCTCAGGAACGTTGACTGATACGTTCAACCTGGAAGGCTCCCAAGGTATTTATCGCAGCGAAGATTGCACGTTACTGATGACACCAAGCACCGGCCTCCTTTACGTCATCCAAGTGGGTGAATGCCGAGGAACTGACGCATCCTTCGGTGGACGTTATGTCGCATCCGAACAGCCACTAAGTATGAACTATGACCTGCTGTCCCTGGGACTAGTCCGCACGCAAGAAGAAGACGACGCAGCTCGGCAATTGCTTAAGGATGACTATCAAACCATTCTGGATGCCAGTGACTCGTTTTACTACGTAGACGAGTCAGCCGCAGACAACCTGGGGGCTCAAGTCGCCAAAATTCGAGTATTGGGGCTTCCGCCTCCCAACGCTGCACTACTCATGCGTGGGCGCGACGCTCAACTTTGGGTCGCGGTGCTGGTCAGCGATCAGAAGCAGAACTACCGTGTGCGCTACTACACTAACGTGCAGGGCTGGAAAGGACGTTTGCCAGGTCCGATTGAACGCTGGTATGCCGAACAATTCGATTGGCGCAAGGCGCCGCTGGACTACATGCCGTAGGCGCCAAAGGAAAGGGGACGTATTGTCCCCTTTTCCATCTAATGGAAAGGTTACTTTAACAACGCTTTCAAACCCTCATAATCATAGCGTGTAAAAGATTCCTCAATACCTTTTGCCGCCACTTCTAAATACCTAGGAGACTTCAAATCACTAACCTTATAGACAGAAAATATCGTGCCAGAGCTAAACTGATGCCGGATGCTGCCTTGCGTAACAGCAACTGACGGAGATTTGGAAACCAAATCGTCCTTAGATTTATAGGTTCTCACCAAATGGATGTCCTTGTACTGAGCCTCATCCACATTCAAAGCTACCGCTGGAGTCCTGCTCAAAGACTCTATTGAAATTTTTCCAGTATCCTTCTTCCACTCGTCAGAAAACTCGTAGATCGACTCCTCATAATCCTCGACGAGCGGTCTGTTAATATCACAAACAGCTTTGTTGATGAGAACACCGTTTCTGTCATTACGAATATTTGCATAAATACAATCGACAACGACATTGTCTCCTTTCCTGCTCAGCGTAAAGTACGCTTCAAACGGAGTGCTCGATGCCAGGTTCTCAAAGTGCAAAGCTTTAGTGCCATTGAAGTTAACAAAGTCTCTCGTAACTTCTCCTTTATCGCCAATGACACCTTCAACAATTTTGCTTCCGCCTGACCAGCTAACTTTCAGGCTCTGAGTCGTTTCATCTACTTCATAAACATCGCCCGCAGGGACTGTGGCTTTTTCAGCAGCAGACACGGTAAACGAGAGGCCGATGAACAACAACGTAAACAGGTTTTTCTTTTTCATTATTATCGAGTCTCCGGCGCTACGGATGTAGCTCTCAAAATTGCTTCAAATTTAGTGGCATAACTCGCGATCAGAACCTTCTGATCAGAACCGTTGATAACTTTACGAGCGCCTTGATAATCCTTGGTGGTGTTATTTACATAGGCGCCCAATTTTTGATTGGTAAAAATGCCCTCTTTCATGCCCCAAATCATAATAGGAACTGAATTTTTAAACCCAGCGGCCTCTTCAGGACTTCCAACAAAATCTATCCCGAAATAATCTTTGGCTTTTTGATAGTTGTTTTTCCATGTCAAGTGCACCAAGCCACGCCCGCGGTATTTAAAACCATCACCTTGGACGGTGTTTCCGTTACCTATCGCTCTTTCCCTATGCGCAGCACTAGCTGCAAGAACAGGATCATACTTGTCGAAATAACTAACCGAACCGATCTCCGGGGCAGCACTAAAATATTCGGCGATAGTGTAATTATATGCCTCATGCCTAGCCGTTGCGAACATATATGACAATTCATATATCGTCAGCATTTCTCTATTTTTATCAACGTATATATTTATATTTTTTATAATTTCCCTGAGATTGTCTTTCGATTTTGCTGAAAGTGCGGGAGATTCAGCTTGGAAAGACGCGTGCTGTTCGGCATACATTGCAACGAATCGCTCTACATCGATGTATACGGATTGACTCATGAAATTATCAATCAACGCTATCGGATGAAAATGCCAAATCAAGCTAGAGCTGATAGCCGACTTTCCCGTGAGCTCATCCCAAAAAACATACTTGCTAATGCGCTCTTTTTCATGCCTCAACGTCTTCGGGGAGGTATCCAATAACTGATCTAGCTTACTCCACTTTGCAGAGTCCGCTTTGTCCTTCCATTCGGTCGGATGATGAGCGATCAGCTTCGACCACCGTGAACGCGTTTCAGCATTTTTTAACGCATTCGCGAGCTCAGCTGAATCGACTTGACCATCATAGTTTGTGTCAATTTTGGCGAACAAATCTTTGAAGAACTGCGGCATATCTTCGGGATCAAGGAAACCATCCGCGGTAGCGTTTGTTTCTTCAACAATCTGGAACCCCAGTTTTTCCCAGTCGTGCTGCGTGATGATTTTTGCGCCCGCTTTTTTTACCAGTCCGCTGACCGGTTGACCGTCGTCAGTGACGCTAACGTTGTACCAGTCTTCCGTGCCGACCTTGATCACCGGGGCCTTGACGAGGTCGACTGTGTGGTCAAGTTTGAGCGGTGTCGTGCCGGTTGCTGGGGCTACTTTCTTAAGCTCCGTTCCGGTCGGCAATTGAAGGTACTGCTTACCTGTTTTAAGGCCAGCGAGGTTTTTGAGGAAATCTATCACTTCCGCCTCGGCGGTGAATATTTCGACGTGAACCTGAAATTTACTGTCCGACGTGCCTTGCTCGCTGGTGAGATTTTCCGTCTGCCCCAAGTAGCCGATCGGGTCACCCGCCTTGATGCCGGTGCTGGTGGCAACAACACTATCGAATTCGCTGGGCGCGACGGTCTCCCAACTCACGTATTTATTCGGCAGTACGTTCTCCACACAGGCCCAGAACGTCGGCGGCACAACACCATTCCCCCAAAGCGCACCACTCATTAATGTGCAAGCGGCCATGCGCAGCGTTTGATTGCCGACGGTAAGGTTCAACACCGCTTTACTATCGAACTCGATGACGCTGCCAACGTTCAGTTGCAAAGTCCCTTTGGGACTGCCGGCGGGCTGTCCATTAGTGGGGTTTGTAGGCGCGTCGTATAGCGGCAAGCGCTTCACCAACTTCGCTTTAACCTTGCCTTGCCAATAGTTCGGCCGAAGGCGCTCAGGCAGCAACTGTTCCTTCCAGATTTGAGTATTAGCGGTGTTTTTGTAGGGCTCTCCATTTTTCAGGTAAGCGAACCAGACCGCATCTCCAACGCCACGGGTTTTTGCCGAGCCTTTTTTCACGCTTCCGGAAAGAATTTTACCTTTGGCATAAGTCAGCTCGCCGCTGTCGGCCGTTTCGAGAATTTCCAGTTGAGTGCCATTAACCAGTTTTCCGTCGGCCTGCGAGACGACACCGGGCGTGGGCACTGTCGGATAGGCATTGAAGTCACCGACTTTCATGGTGACTTTCTTTGCGGGCGTTTCTTCAGGAGCTAGCGGGTAACGAGCATGAGGCAACAAGTGCATGTAAAGGCTGTAGAATTTCAGCTTGTTTTGCTTGCCCTTGTTCACTCCTTCTTCCGCGTTCGGCGCCGATTTGTATTCGTGACGCACCAGGCAGAAGGAGTTGGAGTACTTCAGTTTTTTCTCATTGTCGCCGAAAGTCGACTCTAGATAATCTTCGTTAAGACGATAAGCAACGACTTCGCCATCTGCCATGCAGCGAACGGGCTCATTCAGTACACATTGGGGGGCACTTGAATTGGTAATGTGGATGCCGCCATGCCAAAACTTGTTACTGCCCAACAGGTAGTGACCCGAGGTTTCACCTTCAAGTACTTTGTAGATCTCCTCGGCGTCAGTGAACTGCTTCCCGTCAGCCTTTCGGAAGGGGTATTGAAAATTCATCAGGGGGGCAGGTCCCGCTGGGGTAGGAGCCGCCGCTGGCGCCGGTTGCGCACCCGTTCTGTATATAGCTTTCGGACGCAAAAACTTTTCTGGCATCGGCCAGTAACCGCTCTGGTTGCCGTACTTAGCGGATTTCGGACCAGAAGAAGTTTGCGAGCCGAAAAAATTCCCCGCGTTACGTACTGAGTTGATGTCCTCGACTACCCCCGTATGCCCATGAAAGTTGATCCACAGTGCAATATCACCAGGCTCGACATTCGCGAGCGGAACGACGTCAAAATGGGTTACGTCAACATTCAGCTGTCCCGTTGTAAGGTATGGAATTGAATATCCCGCGTCCTTCAGCATTCGGTACAACAGACCTGAACAGTCGATTTCCTTTCGACCGTCGCCGTCGGCATCGGCGTAACCTTTCGCTGGACCGTATTCATATTGGGTATGCGGGTAGTTAGCCCGCTGTTCGAGTAGTCCGGTACTCATCGGATGCTCCCTGCTTTAAGACATTGAATTGAGTTATCTGCGACGACGCCTTGGGCCGCCAAGTGGTCAACACCTCGCGTACCGGACTCAGGATCCGTTTTCTGAACCTCCCGGTAACACGCCATTGCTCGGGGCAGGTCAGCAGGGACGACGGTGCCGGCTTCATACACCTCGCCCAGTTGGCTCAGTGCAGCTACTGAGCCCCGACTCGCGGCATTTTCCAACGTATCCATTGACTGTTGCGGGTTGATACAGACGTGCTTGTCGTCGTACTCACCCTCATCGCAGTAAAAATTTGCAAGTGTTACGCCTGCGTTGGGAATGCTTTTTGAAGCAGCAACCAAAAGATCCAAAATTTTGGCGTTATCCAAGCGTGGAGCTTGTCCAGAAAGACTAATTCCTGCAGCAGACAATGCAGCCTGCGGCGAACCTTGTTGCGCTCCGGCTAAATAGCTATCCAGCGCTGCGGCGTACAAATAAACACCGGATTCGGGCGAAGCATGATTAGCCAATCGGTCAAACCACACACCTTTTTTCAGCTCTCTCTCACCGGGCAATAATTTTTCCGTTCGAGCCACACCATCTAATACATTTTCAAGCGACCAATCTTCGACACGGTTCAGAACCCAGCAGTCGTCATGTTTGAAGACGAAAACTTTCAGAAATCCGCCCACTTGGTCACGGACAATCACTTTGTTAGGTAAATCGATATTTATGTTGAGATTCGATTCAGTGGCATTTTCTGGCACAAGTACGCTCAATTCAGCAGCGTCCAGCGCTTTGAGTTTACGTTTGACTACCTTCGGCTTATCGCCATCGAAAACCACTCGAATCTCTTGAACGGGAGAGGCGATAAAGGCCTTCTGTATCTCAGGCTGGGAGGCGAAAACTTTAACGAACTCTGCAAAGTTGTCGCTCGGACATTGAGCATCAATGGACGACGAGGCAAAGGCACCAGTGTGCATACCTAAGGTCAGCAATGCGATGGAGCACCACTTCACCAGCCTTACGTGTTTGTTTGTTGTCATCACGAATCTCATCACTCAGAAAACACAAAAGAAGCCTTCGGTTTAACCTTCTCAGGCGGCGCATTCCCCAACGCCTGATCCATCAAACTCCCCGCCTTATCCTTATCCGCAGCCCCCGGCAGCACCGGCGGCTTAATCCCAATCCCCGTCCCGCTCCCCGCCGAACCACCCGCATTAATCTTCACCACCGGCCCAACAACCGTCACCCCGCCAGCATCCAGCTTGATAAAGCTCCCTCCCCCCAAAATGGTGAGTTCGCTGCCAGCTTCAATAACAATCTTCGCCCCAGCCTTCAGATGAATCTCTTTCCCGACACTCGTCAGCTGCGCAGTCCCGAGCTTCACGTGCTGGTTCTGCCCAATCGTCAGGTGATCATCCAGCCGCGCTTCAACCTTGCGGTCGGCGATGGTGGTGCGGTGTTCTTCGGCTTTCAGCTCGGTGTAGGTGTTCTTCACCACCGTGTCGTGGCGTTCGTTGCCGACGCGAATCTTCTGGTCGTGCTCAATGTTTTCATCCCAATCCCGCTGGGCATGGATGAAGATCTGCTCCGCGCCCTTCTTGTCCTCAATCCGCAGTTCATTGAACCCACCGCCCCCTGGGGAGCTGAGGGTTTTGAACACGGTGCGGGTTTTGTTCGCCGGCAATTCGTAGGGGACCTGGTTTTCCTTGTGGTACAGGCAACCGGTCACCAGCGGCTGATCGGGGTCGCCTTCAAGGAAGGTGACGAGCACTTCCATGCCGATGCGCGGGATGACGATGGCGCCGTAGCGATCCCCGGCCCAGCTCGAAGACACGCGCATCCAGCAACTGGTTTTGTCGTCGGCCTGGCCTTCGCGGTCCCAGTGGAATTGCACTTTGATGCGGCCGTACTGATCGCAGTGGATCTCTTCGCCCTTGGGCCCGGTGACCATGGCGGTCTGGCTGCCGAGGACGCGGGGTTTCGGGTGTTCCAGCGCGGGGCGGTAGAAGACGTTCCATGGGGTGGCGAGGAAGCGGTTGCGGTAGCCCTGGTGGAAGTCGTCTTTGTTGTCGGTGGTGTCGCTGGTCACGGACTCTTCGAGGACTTGCGGTTGTTTGCCTTCGTGGACGATTTCGGTGAGTAGCCAGAGGTCGTTCCACTCGGTGCGCGGGTGGTCGGACATTTCCAGGAAGTGGCCGCTGATCAGCCTGGTCTGGTCGCCGTGGCCTTCGGCTTGTTGGTAGTCGGCGCGGTGGCGTTCGAGGGCGCGTTGGCTGAGGAATTTGCCGCGCGCGCGGTCGAGGAAGCGGCCGGGGTAGTCGTAATCTTCCAGATCCGGCTCGGTGCTTTCGCCGTCGGGTTTGTAGGCGGCTTCGAGTTGCAGGCGTGGTTTTTCGAAATCGTAGTCGCGGCGCGTGACGCGGCCGGTGCGGGTTTCGAGGCGCAGTTTGAAGCCTTTGATGACGGGCTCGTCGGCGACCATGCCGCTGCCTTGCACATACGCGGTTGGCTGCCCGAGCTTCGGGAACACGGTCTGGTCGTCGCCGAACACCAGTAGATGACCTTTCTCGCTGTGCTGGAAGTGGTAGTGAATGCCTTCCTCTTCGCACAGGCGCTGGACGAAGTGCAGGTCGGTTTCATCGTATTGCACGCAGTAGTCGCGGTCCGGGCACGGCTGGCTGAGCTGGAAGCTGTACGCGTTGCCCTTGATGCCGTGCTCGTCGAGGATCAGCGCGATGATTTTCGGCGCGGACATCTGCTGGTAGATGCGCTGGTTGGTGCGGTGATGCAGGTATTGCAGTTGCGGCACCAGGGAGATTTTGTAGCGGGTCAGGCGCTTGCCGGCATCGCCCTGGGCGACGCGGTAGATCTGGCCATGGATGCCGGAACCCTGTGGATCGAACGCCAGGAACGCCTGTTTGTGCAGGAGTTTTTCCAGGTCCAGATCGGGGTTTTCGCTGACCAGTTCGAGGTCGAAGCGATACGGCTGGCTGATGCCTTCAGTGCCGGTGAACGACAGCACTTGCAGGTCGCCCACGTAGTCTTCAACAGTGAGGCTGAAGTGGGTTTCGTTAGCTGAGTTGAACATTGCTTGCTCCCTGTTCGGTAGTCATCCGTTACGCCCGCAGTCGCAAGCGTTGCAGCAAAGACGAAGTGGCGCCCAGGGCGTCACGCAGTTGGGCGGCGGTGATGGTGCGCTTGGCCGCATCGAAAGCCAGCGCCGTTCGCAGGGCTGGCCAGCAGTGTTTCGGTAGATTCCTTGGAGCGTGCAGCTCGCGTTCGAGGTGGCCGTCGCGGGCTTCGGTCGACGGCAAGCGGCGGAACGGGTGTTTGCCGCCCGCCAGTTCGTAGAGCACGCAGGCCACGCCGTAGACATCTGCACTGGCCGACAGCGGTTGGCCTTCAAGCAGTTCGGGGGCGGCGTAGCCCGGGGTCCAGGCGTTGAAGCGGTCGCGGCTCAGGTGTGGCAAGCCAGGCAGGATGCCCTCTTCAGCCTGGCCGAGGCCGAAGTCGAACAGGCGCACGCCTTCTTCGCTGAGCATCACGTTGCTCGGTTTCATGTCACCGTGTAGCACGCCGCG
Source organism: Pseudomonas sp. SG20052 (assembly GCF_031766055.1). NCBI lineage: Bacteria > Pseudomonadati > Pseudomonadota > Gammaproteobacteria > Pseudomonadales > Pseudomonadaceae > Pseudomonas > Pseudomonas sp. SG20052. The sequence goes on from NZ_CP134498.1 coordinate 6,656,696, forward strand.
AGCGTGGGCGTAGGCCAGCGCGTCGAGCAGCGGCAGCGCGATGTCGCGCAGTTCTTTCCACGGCAGGCCCAAGGGGCGCTCGCAGAGCAGTTTGTCCAGGGTCAGCCCACGCATGAGTTCCATGGTGATGAAGGCGCGCTGGCAATCGGTGTCCACTTCAAAGCTGTGCAAGCGCAGCACGTTGTCGTGGCGCAGGCGCCGGATCAGGGCGAACTCGCTGTAGAGCAAGGCGCTGGCGTCCGGCGATTCGGCAAATTCTTCGCTGAGGATTTTCAGCGCGATATAAGGGTCGGGATCGCCGAACTGTTCGCTCAGCAAGTCCCGTGCGCGGTAAACCGCGCCCATGCCGCCGGCACCGAGCAGACGCTCGATGCGGTAACGGCCTGCGAGCACGTCGGGCATTTCGCCGATGCTGGCCTTGGTTGGCGCCAGCGCGGGCTCAGCTTTATGCGACTTGGCGAACGCGAAGTAAGTCAGGTTATTGGCTTCCTCGTCGGTCATCAGCAGGTCGTCGAGCGGCGGCATGAGTTGGGTCATTGTCGGATCACCACGGCAGTCAGGTTGTCCCGGGCCGAGCCACGCAAGGCGCCGTCGAACAGACGCTCCAGCGCAACGTGCGGCGCGGTCAGGCTCAGGGCGCTGCCCAAGGCATCGCTGCTGAGCCCTTGGTACAAACCGTCGCTGCACAACAGAAACGTATCGCCGGGGTAGACCTCGAGTTCGAGCACGTCCAGCGTCAGCACATCAGCCGCCCCGACCGCACGGGTCAGGGCATGGGCCGATGGATGCGCACGGGCGTCCTCGACGCTCATGTTTTGCTCGTCGATCAGTTGCTGTTGCAGCGAATGGTCCTTGGACAGCTGATACAAACGCTGGCCGCGCCACAGGTAGCAACGGCTGTCGCCGGCCCAGATACAGGCCGCTCGATTGCCTTCCACCAGCAGCGCCACCACGGTGCTGCCCATGATGCTGTCATGGCGCCCGGCGGTGACGGTCAACTCCTGACCCAAGCGGCGATTCAACCAGTGCAGGCACTGGCGAATACCTTTGAGTCGTTCGTCGAAGTCGTCCTGCACCGGCAATTCCGCCAGGCTGGCGACGATCAATTGGCTGGCGATGTCGCCACCCTGATGACCGCCCATGCCGTCCGCGACCACCCACAGCCCCTGCTGTGGACAGTCGAGGAAAGCATCTTCGTTGCGCGCCCGAACCTTGCCCGGATCGGTACGCGCAGCGCTGCGCCAGGGACTGGCAACCAGCATCAGAGCTGCACCGGCATACGGAAGGTGCGCAGCACGCCCATGTCGAACGGGTTCGGCGTGCGCTGGCTGCTGAGCAGGTAATTGGCGCGCAGGCCACCCACGTCAGCTTTCAGGACCATCACGTCGCGACCGTTCAGGTACTCGGTCTGCATCAGGTCGAACAGACGGAACAGCGACCACGGGCCGGTGTTCTTCTCGATGCCGATCGGGCGGCCAGCCATTTTGTCGAGGACCAGGCTGGTGCGACCGTCTTCAGCGTCGGTCGGCCATTTGAAGGACACCGGCACGATCGGGCCGTGACGGTATTCGATGGTCTTGTCGCCAAACTTGAACTCGGAACGGCTGACAGCCGGGTCGAGGGTGTACGGCTCCAGTTTGAACTGCACTTGCGGCTCGGCCGGGTTGACCGAGAAGAAGCTCTGGCGGATCACTTGGGCCGCGGCCATCTGGTCGAGGTAGACCTTGGAGATCGGCATGCTGTGACCGTCGATGGAACGCAGACGGTAATTGCCTGGATCGCCACTGACGAACGGACGCATGTAGGTCTCGAAGAAGCGATCGTTGATGCCCTGCGCCTTGAAGAACTCGCGGAAATCGCTGATCGCGACGTCGCTGGTGCTGTGGGCGCTGAACGGGTAACGCTTGTTGATCGCCTTGCCGTAGAAGCTGTACAGCTCGCTCTGATAACGCTGGTTCAGGTACTGGTAGGAATCGTTCAGCACCAGACGCCAGGTGTCTTCGGCCAGCACGTTGAACCACACGCTGACCGGACGCGGCAGACGGTTCGAGGCATTGCGCAAGTTGCTCAGCGCATCACGCTGGCCGCTCATGCGAGTCTTGGCCATTTCGAACGCGGCCTGATCCGGGGAACTGGCACGCGCCAGGCTCGCCAGTTGCAGTTGCAGGTCGTTGAGCGCCGTCAGTGCCGGGGTCAAATCAGCGGCCGGGCCGTTGTTGTCATCCAGCAGACGGTGCAACGGTTCGAAGCGGCGTTGCAGGGATTTCTTCGCGGTATCCGGCAGGTTTTTGATCGCCGCCATCTCCGAAGCCTGGTCCGCTGCGGCAGACGCCAGTTTGCCCAGCTTGCCCAATTTGCCTTTCTGATCGGCCAGTGCTCCAGCGGCTTCAGCCGCTTGCTCAGCCGGTTCGGCTTCTGCCGGGAACCGGGTGTTCTCGCGCACTTCCACCAGCAGTTGCAACACCGGGGAATTGGCCGAAGTCAGGCCCGCCAGTTGCTCGGCGCCCTCGCCCGCATCATTGATCGGTGGCAGGGCAACCTGGCCGACCGCTTCACTCCAGAAGTTGGCGTAGTCGCGGAAGTACAATTGCTCCAGTTCGACCATCAGGCGACGCAAGTCCATGCCGCTGATGCCCGCGCCTTCGCCCAGTACCCAGTTGTCACGCAGGATATCGGTGACCAGCGCGCTGCCCTGAACCGAGAAATACTGCTGATAACCCTGCTGGGTGTAGAACCCCGGGATCACGTAATCGGTGCCGACAAACAGCGAAGCCTGCGGACCGATGTGTTGGCTCAGACGGTATTCCGGCAGGTTGCGGGCCTGCTCGCGCAGCATCCGGTAAACCACGTTGGCCAGCGACTCGCTGCGCAATACCTGACGCGCTTGGGCCACCAGTTGATCGTTCAGCGGGTAGATAAACGGCTGCTTGAGCAGACGCTCGAAGTGCGTGTTCAAACCGTTCTGCACCGCGGTGTTGCCGGCGTAACGCTGGGACCAGTCAGTGGCGACCCAATCCTTGAGCCATGCCGCATCGCGACGATCCTTCATGTTCAGCATCAGGTACGCGCGCAGGCTGTTGAGCAAGCGTTCGCGGTCCTTCATGTTGGCGCGGATCTGCCCTTCCAGCAGCGTCGCAACCTTCGGCAGCAATTGCGCTTCGAGCTCACGCTCGTAGGCGTCCTTGACCACCGGGCTGACCTCTTCACCTTGGTACAGTCCGCCACGCTCGTGGTACGACACGTCACCTTTTTTCGGGAAGACCTGGGTCGCCGCATAGCTGGTGTCGAGGGTCTTGAGCACGGCCATGGAATCATCACGCGCGGTCAGGGCCGAGCGCTGCTGAGTCCAGTTGGTCGCCAGGTTGCGCAGGTTTTCCAGACGCTCGTAGTTGGCGGAGAAACCGCCGGCCCAGAGCATGCCGAACAGCGCCAGTGCCGCCAGTGCGCCCACGTAAAGGGCACGTTGCCCCCAATGGATGCGGCTGCGTTCGCGCTTGTCCAGACCCGCCAGATCGGCCTCGGGGAAAATCACCCGGCTGAGCAAATGGTGAATGAACCGCGAACGGCCACTGCGCAAGGTCGGCAGCATGCCGGCGCTCATGCCCAGACTGGCGCCGATGCCGGCGGTGGTCTGGTCCATCTCTTGGGTCAGGTGCGGAGCGCTGGTCAGGTAGAAACCGCGCAACTGGCTGACACGCTGGTAGCGGTTGCCGGTGAACGCCATGTCGACGAACAGGCACAGGCGCTCGCCGATCTGCCCCAGTTGATGCGGGAAGTCGAGGATGCGGCCACGGCGCTGGGTGTCGCGCTCCTGGTGCATGCGCATGATCACCTGGCTGTTCAGGCGACGCAGCAGCTCTTCGAACTCAGCGCGCAGGACGGCGACGTCGGTGCCGCTCTGCTCTTTGCGGAAGCTGGTGCCGAGCACCTGATCGCTTTCTTCACGGGTCAGTTGATCGAAGAACTCGTCGAAACCGAGCAGCTTGTCCGCCTTGCTCAGCACCAGATAAACCGGCACATCGACATGCAGTTTCTGATGCACGTCTTGCAGACGCGCACGCACCTGGCGAGCCAGGGTGTCGAGGTCCTGCTCGGTGTTGCCCAGCAGCAATTCAACCGGGATGGTCACCAGCACGCCGTTCAACGGACGGTTGCGGCGACGCTTGCGCAGCAGGTCGAGCAAGGTGCTCCAGGCACTGCCATCGACTTCGGCATCCGGCTGGGTCAGGTAACGCCCGGCGGTGTCGATCAGCACACCGTGGTCGGCAAAGTACCAGTCGCAATGACGGGTGCCGAGGGTGTCGCGGGTCAGCTTGCGGTCGATCTTGTTGATCGGAAACTCAAGGCCCGAGAAGTCCAGCAGGCTGGTCTTGCCACTGCCCTGCGGGCCGATCAGCAAGTACCACGGCAAGTCACTGCGCCAGCGTTCGCTGCGACCGCGATACAGGCTCGAGGTCTTCAGGGTTTTCAACGCATCCTTGAAGCGCACGCGAAGTTCTTTCTGCTCTTCGTCGATCAGCTCTTCACGGCGGATACGATCCTGGCCGTCTTCGGTGTCTTCGATAGCCTTTTTGCGTACGCCAGCGCGCCAGCTGACGAAGACCATGGTCAGGCCCCAGATCAGGAACAGCACACTGATGGTCAGCAGGCGGGAGGTCGAACCTTCCCAGAACTTGTAGTCATCAACGGCCAGCAGCGGCCCGACAAACCACACCAGCAGCGCGACAAACAGCACCACCAGCAAGGTCCAGACCCAGGTCTTGCGCAAGAATGCGCCGACTTTCTTGAAAAACTTTTTCATCACACGTCCCTGTTTACGGCTGCGACTGCGGCTGGACCGCGGCCGGATCTAGCTGCTGAAAAGGTTGCAGAACGGTTTCGCGTTGCTCGCCCAATACCCAGGCGAAACCCGAATACATCACCACCAGGCAGACCACGGTGAACAGCACCACCATCCACGCCGGCACGATGCGCACCAGGCTGCGGCGCTGATCGTTCAAGCCTTCCCAATGCGGCGACAACTCACGAGGCACGTCGCCGCGCAACTGACGGATCTGGCGATACAAGGCGTCGCGGATGCCTTCGAGCTCGAGCATGCCGCGGGCTTGCACCCGATATTTGCCTTCGAAACCGAGGGACAGGCACAGGTACATCAGCTCCAGCATCGGCAGGTGCTTGACCGGGTTTTTCGACAGGCGATCGAGCAGCTGGAAGAACTTCTCGCCACCGAAGGTTTCGTTGTGGAAGCTGCTGAGCAGGCTCATCTGCGACCACTCGCTTTCGTTGCCCCACGGCGTGGTCACGACGGCTTCGTCGACCACGGTGCAGAGCACGTAACGCGCGGCCATCACCTGGCTGCTTTCGGCGCCGTTGTGCAGGGCGCGCACTTCAAACAGTTTCAGCCCGGCGGTCAGTCGCTCGTTGAGCGCGTACATGTCTTCGCGGGTATCGCTGTGCTTGAGGCGCACCACTTCCGACAACAGATCGGACGCCGCGGCCACCAGCGAATTGAGGCTGATGTTGAAGGATTCCGCCGGGCGCAGGCGCGCGGCATAAATCATCCGTTCTTCAAGCTGTTCGAAGCGCGGCGGTGCAGCGAAGTCTGTCAGCGGACTCGAAGCAGGGCCGTGGCCCTGGCGGTCGAGCAGGACGGTTTTATCGTCCTGGTTATGTTCCATGTCCTTGATCATGTCGGTCAGTTCCTGATGGCCCAGAATTTCAGTTCAAGCTCGGCAAATTCGCCGGACACGTGGAACGCGAAGCCGCCGGAGCGCTCGAGTTGTGCCAGGTCTTCGGAACTGAGTTCGAGAATGAAATAGGTTTTGTTGGAGTGGAACGCGATCTGCCGTGGTGCCACCGGCAACGGTTTGACCTTGATCCCCGGCAGGTGCAGGTTGACCAGTTGGCGGATGCGCTCCACCGGGCCGACCTTGAGGTGCGCCGGCAAACGATGGCGCAACTCTTCAGAGTCGCAGTTGGCACTGGCGGCAAGCACGAACGAGGCCGAGCCCAGCAGTTTGTGGTCGTGCAACGGCGAGACAATGATCCCGTACTGACGCGCTTGCAGCACCAATTCGATGGCGTGCTGTTCGAGCACCATCGACAGCACCTGACGAATCGCTTCCATCAGTTTGCGGAAGCTCGCGCCCTGGTCGCTGTGCTGGTAACGGCTGTCCAGACGCGGGCGTTTGCTGTCGCTGGAGAAGGTTGCCAAGTCGCCGAGCATGGTCAGCAGCGTGCGGTACAACTCTTCCGGGTGAACCTGCTCCAGGCCGAGGTAGTGACGCAGCAGCAGTTCGGTGCGGTTGATCAGTTGCAGCATCATGAAGTCGCCGACTTCCGCGCCACCGACCTTGCCGTTGGAACGGATGCGCTCGGCGATGGTGTCGCCACGGTGACCGAGCATGCTGATCACTTCTTTCAGGCACGACAGCAAGTAGCTGGAGGCATGCGCCTGAATGTAGGTCGGCACGAAATCCGGGTCGAGGCTGATTACGCCGTCGGGCGTGGTGTCGAGCACGTCGCAGATTTTCAGCTTCACGTAAGCCTGGTCGCTCTGTTGCTCACCGAGCAAGAGTTTGAAGTCCGGGCGGCCACAGCTGACCTGGCTGGCTGAGTCATCGCCGGCGTTGGAGTCGGCCACTTCCGCTTCATACGCGGTATAGCGCGCCAGCACGTCGGATTGCTCCGGGCGGCGGGACTCGATGTGATTGCCGGTGACCAACGGGAGTGCCAGGTAGATCGGCGTGTTGCCAGTGTTCGGCGGCACGTCGAGGGCCAACGGCTCGGTGTTGCCGCCGAGCTCGAACAGACTGCCGTCCGGCAGAATCCCCGAGGCCTGGCTGATCACCAGTTTGCCCATGTTGAGGAACTGCAAATCGATTTCCAGATTGAGGAAGCCCCAGGTGTAGCTGCCCAGCAACTGGGTGCGGGTCTTCATCTGGTGCTCGTAATAACGGTCGTTATGCTGGAAGTGCTGCGGACGCAGCAGCATGCCTTCCTGCCAAATGACTTTATGGGAATTCATGTTCAGTCATCCGCCTTGGCGAGCGTTTCGTTGCTGTTGCGAATACCGGCCTGATCGAGGGTCAGGTCTGCGTCGGTGACTTCCACCGGGGTGATTTGCACCGTATAGCGCCATTTGGTTTCCGGCAGGTCGCGGTAGGCGGCGAGAATGCCGACGTAGCGGCTGCCCTCCTCCACGCTGAGCTTGAGTTCGACGGTTTCGCCCGGGCGCAGTTCGAGTTCTTCGCTGGCCACCAGGTCCGGGGCCAGAGATTCCTTGGCGCGCTCGTACAGGCTGAAGAAGTCAGCGTTCTCGAAGGTCACCGGGTGCTTGAGCTCGAACAGGCGCACGACGATCGGCGACGGACGCCCGTTGAGGTCCGGGTTCAGCTGATCGCTGGCGGTGAGCTTCAAGTTGAGCTTGGTGACGTGGGAATACGGCGACAGCGACGAGCAGCCAGCCAGCAGCACCAGGGCCGCGAACGCCGTCAGCGTCTTGAAAAAAGCGGTCGAGCAGCGAGACATGCGCATCATCCTTGGTGGTCGGTGTGAAGGGTGGAAATCAGGCGGATCTGTTCTTCGTAGGCCTGGGCGAAATCGCGAGCCAGCAGGCGCTCGCTCCAGTCATCGTCCTGGCGCAGGGCCTGGTGATAACGACCGTAGGCTCTCCAGCGGCTGCCGGACGTGGCCAGCAACGGCTTGTTGTCGCGCTCGAAACGCAGGGTCAGTTGCTGCGGCGAGAAGTGTTCCAGCGTGCCCCGAACGGCGGCGCGGCTGGCGGTCAGCAATGCCACCTGATGCGCCTGCAAATCACGGAACGCACGGGAGATCGCTTGCTCGGGCGGCATCTGGCCCGGCTTGTTCGGCTGCAACAAAATGCCCAGCGCTTCGCCGGCATCGACGGCGAATTTCAGCGGGTTCTTGTGAGTGCCTTGCACCGTGGTCTGGGCCAGGCGCAGTTCGTTTTTCAGTTCGCTGCGGGTGCGCAGGCTCTGCTGCAACCCGCCGACGCTCTGCTTGAGCAAGCGCGCAGCGTTCAGCGCCATGGCTTCGCGGGCGTCGTGGTCGAGGCCTTTGAGGTCCACACCCAGCGCCGCGCCGAAGTGCTCCCAGAAACCTTCGCTCTGACGCTCGACCGCTTTGGGCGGTGGAGCAGGGGCTGGCTCTGCCGGGGCGTTGATCAGCTCCGGGACCATCAGGCTTTCCATGTCGATGCGGGCGTAGTCGGCGCGCTGACGGGTGTCCTCAATGGTCGTGCTCGGGGAGATCAGTTCGTCGATTTCCGAATACACGCGCTCTTGCTGATCGAGAGCGTTCAGCGGGTCGAGGTCGAGGAACGCATCGTCCGGAATGATGCTGCCGGCCGCTTGCGGACGGCCGACTTCGACGTCGAAGGTCGCCGGATCGCGGACCAGTCGCGCACGGATCTCGAAATCACCCAGCACGTACACGCTGCCGTGCTCGATGCGCATCGCTTCGCCCTTGCGCAGGCGCGCGCCGCTCTCGCTGTCCTGGATACCGTTGCTGCTGGTATCGGTCAGGAAAAACGTGCCTTCGCGGTAGCTGATCAACGCGTGGTGGTTGGACAGATGACGCTTGCGGTCAGGGATGATCCAGTCGCAGTCCTCGCCCCGGCCAATCACGCCACCGGCCTGTTTGAAGGTCTTCTGGCACAAATCCGTGGGCACGAATTGCTTGGTGTTCAGCATTTCGAAAACCAGTTCCATGGTGATACTCCTTGCGGTCACTTGCCGCGATTGACCGCCTGCGGATCACCCAATGGGCGATAGGTGTTGTCGTTGTATTTGTAATTGCCGCTACAGCCGCCGAGGCCGCATAGAACGACGAGGGTCAGCAGGACGGCTTGCCAGTGACGAACAGGCATCAGAGGGTCTCCATGGGTAGACAAAGCACAAAGCGCCGACCCGGTTGGGCGGCGCTGTTAGAAGCGGATGAGGTTAGGCCGAGCGCTCTAGCCAGAGGCCTGGCGCGTCGCCTTTGTGGCGAGGGAGCTTGCTCCCGCTCGACTGCGCAGCAGTCGTAGATCAGCAGATGCGGTTTAACTGATGCACCGCGGCGCATGGGTTTGGGGCTGCTGCGCAGCCCAGCGGGAGCAAGCTCCCTCGCCACAGGTAATTGTTGGCCGCGAAATACGTTAACCATCGAAATCCCCCAGGTTGATATTCAGGCGCCCAAGGCGATAAAGCAGCGTGCGGCGTGGCAGGCCGAGTTCGCGGGCGGCGAGGGTCTGGTTGCCGTCGTTTTTGCGCAGGCAATCGAGCAACAGGCTGCGTTCGACCTGCTCCAGGCGTTCGCGCAGATTCAGGCTGTTGTCTTCGGGCATGGCCTCCATGCGCAGGGAGAAATGCTCGGCCAGCAACTCGCCGCCCTCGCACAGCAAAACGGCACGTTCGACCAGGCCTTTGAGTTCGCGCACGTTGCCGGGGAAGGCATAACCGGACAGGTGATCCAGCGCTGCATCGGACCAACGCACCGCATCGCGCTGCAAGAACGAGCACGCCTTGTCGGCGAAATGCCGGGCCAGGTCGAGGATGTCGCCTTCGCGCTGGCGCAGGGCCGGGAGCTCGATCGGGAATTGCGCGAGGCGGTAGTACAAGTCCTCGCGGAATTTGCCTTCGCTGACCAGCACCGACAAATCCCGGTGCGTCGCGGCAATGATGCGCACGTCGATCTTGTGGGTGTCGTTGGAACCCAGCGGACGAATCTCGCCTTCCTGCAAAACCCGCAACAGCTTGGCTTGCAGGGACAACGGCATGTCGCCGATTTCATCGAGCAGCAAGGTGCCGCCATTGGCCGCGTCGAACAGCCCGGCACGGTCGCGGTCCGCGCCGGTGAACGCGCCTTTGCGGTAGCCGAACAGTTCGCTTTCCAGCAGGTTCTCGGGGAACGCCGCGCAGTTCTGCACGATGAACGCCTGGGAACGGCGCGGGCCACAGTCGTGGATGGCGCGTGCGACCACTTCCTTGCCGGTACCGGTTTCGCCGCGCAGCAGCACGGTGTACGGGCTGTGCAGGACTTTGCTGATCAGCGAATACGTCTCGCGCATGGCCTTGCTCTTGCCGATCAAGCCGTAACCGCTGGCGCTCGGGACACTGACCTTCATCGGTCGTACGTCACCGCTCGGCTGACGCAAACGCTGGAGCAAATGCAGTTGACCCAGCACGAACGAACCCAGTTGCCCGAGGGAATCGGCGAAGCCTTGCAGGTCGATGTGCCGGCGACTGGCGCACAGCAGCAAGCCTTCGACGGCTTTCTGCTGATTGACCAGCGGCACGCACAACAGCGACTGCCAAGGCGTGGCCTGCGGCGGCAGGAAACTGGTTTCGTGCAGGCTGCCGCTCAACTCGCTGAGGCTCACAACGCGGTTCTGACACAGAGCGAATTGCAGCAATTGTTCACCGTTGTAATCCGCCGGCAGGCTCTCTGCCTCCCGTGGTTGCAGGATGCCGTTGAGGCACTCGGCGTTCATCCCCAGGCACGTGTGAGTCGCGTCCAGCAAGTACAGCTGCGTCAGCTCGCAACCACTGAGCTCGGCCAACCCGCGCACGAAGTCACCCAGCAGCGCAGCACCGTCCCCCGCGCGCGACAGGCTGGCGAACTGCGCCAGCAAGGCTTCGGCATAGATCAGCGGTTGCGGTACTTGAGTGAACATCACACCCACCTCAGGCGAACTCGCACGTCACGCTGGCGCCACCGTCGAGCGTCGCGTGGACACGCTTGAGGCTTTCACCGGTGGCCATCGCATCGAGCAAACGGTCGGCCACCAGCGGCAGCACGTGCAAGTCGAGCAAGTGGTCGATCAAACGCGCACCGCTGTCGCTTTGGGTGCAACGTTCGGCCAGGTGATCGACGAGGTCTTGCGAGTAGGTGAAATCCAGCTGGCGACGGTTCAGGCGCTCGCCCAGACGATCGAGTTTGATTTCGATCAGCTCGCGCAGCACCGGGCCACCGACCGGGTAGTAAGGCACCACGCGCATCCGCGCCAGCAGCGCCGGTTTGAAGTGTTTGCTGAGCACCGGGCGGATGGTTTCTTCAAGCACTTCGGCACTCGGCCGCGCACCGTTTTCACAGAGTTCGCTGATGCGGTCGCTGCCCAGGTTCGAGGTCATCAGGATCAACGTGTTGCGGAAGTCGATCTCGCGCCCTTCGCCGTCGTTGGCCACGCCTTTGTCGAAGATTTGGTAGAACAGGTTCAGCACGTCCGGGTCGGCCTTCTCGACTTCATCGAGCAACACGACCGAGTACGGTTTCTGGCGCACGGCTTCGGTGAGCATGCCGCCCTCGCCATAACCGACGTAGCCCGGCGGTGCGCCGATCAGGCGCGAGACCGTGTGTTTCTCCTGGAACTCGGACATGTTGATGGTGGTGATGAAACGATCACCGCCGTACAGCAAGTCGGCCAGGGCCAGCGCGGTTTCGGTCTTGCCGACGCCGCTCGGGCCGACCAGCAGGAACACGCCAACCGGGGCGTCTGGTTTGTTCAGGCCGGCAGCGGTGGCGCGCATCGAGCGGTCCAGCGCGTGAACGGCTTGTTCCTGACCACGAATGCGGGTGCGCAAATCGGTGGCGAAGCTCGCGACTTTGGCGTTGTGCTCGCGGGCCAGTTGCGCCAATGGCACGCCGGTCCAGGCGCTGATCACTTCGGCGACCAGACGCGGGCACACTTCGAAGCTCACCAGACGTTCTTTGACCTGAAGCTCGGTCAGGGCTTTGTGCGTTTCATTGAGTGCGGCTTCCAGGGTTTCAACGCTGTGCGCTTCGTCCACCGGCAGCGTTTCGATCACGGTGCCTTCGGCGTCTTCTTCAACCGTGACGGTTGGCTCGACGGCCGCCGCTTCACGGGCCTTGGCCAGTTGCTGACGCAGATCCAGCAAGCGTTCGGCCAGTTCTTTCTGTTCGGTCCACAGGGTTTCCAGTGCGACCATTTCCTCTTCGGCGGCGGCCAGGCGATCTTCCAACGCGTCCAGCGCTTCGTGATCGATCAGCAAACCGGCCTCGGCATCACGGCGCAGGGCCTGACGCTGACGGCCACCTTCAGCCAGTTCACCACGCAGGCGTTCGAGGCTTTCCGGGGCGGCGGCGAGGCTGATGCGCACACGGGCGCAAGCGGTGTCGAGGACGTCGACGGCTTTGTCCGGCAGCTGACGGCCCGCGAGGTAACGTGCCGACAATTCCGCCGCCGCCACCACCGCGTCATCGCGCAGGTAGATGCCGTGGCTCTTCTCGTACACCTGAGCAAGACCACGAAGGATGGTCACCGCTTCGCTGACGGTCGGTTCGTGCAGTTGCACCGGCTGGAAGCGACGGGCCAGGGCCGGGTCTTTTTCGAAGTATTTTTTGTACTCCGCCCAGGTGGTGGCGGCGATGGTGCGCAATTCGCCTCGGGCCAGGGCTGGCTTGAGCAGGTTGGCTGCGTCGGAACCGCCGGCATTGCCGCCCGCGCCGATCAGCGTGTGCGCTTCGTCGATGAACAGAATGATCGGTTTCGGCGAGGCTTTGACTTCGTCGATCACGCCTTTGAGGCGACGTTCAAATTCACCTTTGACGCTGGCGCCGGCCTGCAACAGGCCCATGTCCAGCGACAGCAACTCCACGCCTTTCAACACTTGCGGCACTTCACCAGCCGCGATGCGCGAGGCCAGGCCTTCGACGATGGCGGTTTTACCGACACCGGCTTCACCGACCACGATCGGGTTGTTTTTGCGGCGGCGGGCGAGGATGTCGACCATTTGGCGAATCGCGCCATCGCGGCAGAGCACCGGGTCGAGTTTGCCGTCGCGGGCTTGTTGAGTGAGGTTGTGCGTGAAGCGCTCCAGCAGCGATTCGCCCGGCACGGCAGGCTTGCCGGTGGCCGGTTGTTCTTTCTGCGACAGGGCGAATTCTTTCAGGCGCTCGATGTTCAGCTTGGCCAGCAACGACTGGTAGCGGCTGCCGGCGTAGCGCATCGGGTTACGCAGCAGCGCGAGGATCAACGCGGCTTGCTCGACCTGGCTCTGGCCCAGTTCAAGGTTGGCCACCAGCAACGCATCTTGCAGCCACTGCACCAGTTCCGGGGCGAACACCGGGTTGCGCGAAGCGCTGTGCTCGACCCGCGATTGCAACGCGGCGCTCAGTTCGCCGGCATCCACTTCGGCGTCTTGCAGCGCGCGTGCGAGCAGGCCTTGCGGGCGCTCCAGCAGGCCGAGCAGCAAGTCTTCGACGAGGATTTTGCTGCCGCCACGGGCGACGCAACGTTCGGCCGAACTTTCCAGGTCACGACGGGTTTCGGCGTCCAGCGCCTGGATAAGTTGTTGCAGGTCTACGTTGATCATGGGTCATCTGTCCTTAATGAATTTTGCTGCCCAGGGTAACCACGCCGTCCGCTTTTTCGCGGCCCAGCCAACTGGTCCATCCCAGGCGACAGGCGTTTTGCTCACCGATGCGCAGTTCGCGGATTTCTTCCTGGCGCAGCACCAGGCGAATGTCGTAATCGAGCGGGTCACGCAGGGTGAACCGCACCAGCGCGCACAGCGGCTGGTAGCCGAAACCGATCGGCAGGAATTCGTGGAAGCGCTGCCAGTCGAGCTCGCGGATGTGGATGCGGAATTTTCCGCTGCGGTCGCGCACGTGTTCGCCCAACACCAGGTCTTCGCCGAGCAGGCTGTTGGCGCGGCCCAAACGATTGCGCTGCTCATCGAGAATCTCCACACGACGCTCGATGCACTGCTCGATGGTCAGTTCAGCGTGCTTGAAGTAGTAACGCAGCACCGCTTCGATCAGCGCCGCCGAGTGCGCCCGCAAACTGAGCAGGCCGAGGTACGGCAGCAGACGCTTCCAGTTCAGTTCCTGGGCCTTGCGGATCTCTTCGCCGCCAAGGCCGATCAGCGCAAAAAGCTGGGAGGAAAACGGATCGAGTGCGCCGCTCTCGAAACTGGCGCGGTAGCGGTACTTGCGCCAGATCGGCAGCATCAGCCGTTGCAGGCGATGGTGGAACAGGTCGAGGAAGTTGCGGGTCGGGTTGCCGTCTTCGCTGTCGCCCAGGGCTTGTTCACCGTAGAACGCCGGCAACGGCGAACCTGAGCCGACCAGGCCGATCAGGTTGAAACGCAGGCGCGCGCGCATCTGCCCGTGCTCGTGGAAAAACTCCACGCGATCGACGTCACTGCCCGGGAAGCCCAGGCTCGGGTTGGCCTGGAATTCGAGCTGGTCGTACAGATCGTCCTGGCTCAGGTGCGGGTGGGCCTCGCGCAGCCGGTCAACCACCAGCAGCACGGCCTGAAACAGCGAGTACTCGCGTATTCCTCGGGTCAGCCCGCTTAAAGAAGCGGCTGAAGGCCCATACGTGGTGTCCATTGGTACACCTCTCCCTGTGTGCTTTTTACTCGCAGCTCGTGGTACGAATTGAGACTGGCGTAAAGCGCGAAAAACTCGTTAAGAACCGAGGCGAAAACGAACAGGTCGCCCTCGCCGATATACCCTTCCGGGTCGATGGTCAGTTCGGTGCGCAACCCGCGAACCGGTAACCCTCGGTGCAACCGGTCGACGTGTTTGTGCTTGATCGACTTGAGCCCGCCGAGCAGGCGTTTGCTGACTTTTTCAGCGTGTTGGTCGTAGTAGCGCGGCAGGTCGTAGGTTTCCAGAATCACCTTCAACGCGTTGACGTCGGCCAGCGACAGATAGTTGAGCGACATGTTGCTGATCAGCTTCCAGAGAAAGTCGCGGTTCAGCGGCGGCGCGTAACTGGGTGTGGCCGGGGTGATGTTGCGGAAGCTCAGGAACTCCGGCGTGTCTTCGCAGGCCATGCTGATGTCGCCGAGCTTGAGCTTTTTGGGCAGGTTCTGGTTGGTGCACATCAGCTCGATCGACAGGGTTTCGTGGGCTTCGGTGTGGCGGATACCGAAGCTCAAATAAGTGTCGAGGCCGTCGTGCAACAGCGACGAACGCTGGCGGATGCTGTAATGCGGACGGCTGTTGGGCACGTCGAAGCTCGGGTCGTGCTCGAACGATTCGAACGGCACGTATTCCTGATACCCGAGGCCACCGGGCTTCCATCCCGTGACCGTTTCCACCGAGAACACGCCGCAGTTTTGCAAATCGAATTCGGCGGGCAGCAGCAGGTATTCGTCTTGCTTGCCGTCGAGGCGAATCGGCAAGGCGTCGTGCTTGAACAGATTCACAATCGGCGTGCAGTAGAGCTTCACGTTGTCCAGCGTCGGACGCATGCGCATGATGCCGCTCTTGCGAATGTCGAAGCGCAATTCGAGGCCGCGCATTTGCTTGAGCGTGTCTTCCGGCAATGCCTTGAGCATGTCGAGACCGTTGACGTCGACGAACAGGAATTTGTCCTGGAAGGCGAAGTATTCCTGCAGATAGCGATAGCCGCGGAAGGTGTTCAGCGGGTACGGGATCAACGCTTCTTCTTCGGCAAACCCCACCGGCTGCACACGGTCGCCAGGCATCTTGAATGCCATCGGCAGGCCGTTGACGCCATTGATGGGTTTACCGGCGCCGTCCAGCGGAATCAGCTCGATGCCTTCCAGATTGCGCAGCAGGCTGAGGTAGAGCATCTGGCTGATGTAACGCTCGCCGGCGAAGTGCAGGCGCAGGCGGCTCAGCTCCAATTCACCGAGATGACCGTCAGCGCTCATCTCCAGACGCAGGCTCAACAGCGAGCCGTCGCCCTTCACCGAGTAATTCAGCGCAGCCAGATCCAGCGGCAAGACTTCGGTCGGGTAGCACGTGCGGAAACGGCAACGCACGTCGTCGATTGGCACACTCTCGACTGGCGTGTCGCGCTCGACCATCAACGCAGGACCCGAACGCTTCAACGGATCGAACTGCAAAATGCTGAACGCCGGCAACGGCCGCATGTAGTTCGGCCACAGCAAGTGCATCAGCGAATGGCTCAGCTCCGGCAACTCGTCATCGAGCTTCTGCCGCAGGCGACCGGTCAGGAAAGCGAAGCCCTCAAGCAACCGCTCCACGTCCGGATCCCGCCCGGCCTGGCCAAGGAAAGGCGCCAACGCCGGGCTACGCTCGGCGAATCGACGACCTAACTGGCGAAGTGCGGTGAGTTCGCTTTGGTAGTAGTGGTTAAAGGACACGGGGTACCTTCCTGGTGGTGGATCTCATGAAAAAACTGTCCTGTAGAGCGCGACTGTCAGACCGGAAACCACGTAGCCCGCAATGAGGAGGTACGGTAAAAAAGCCAGCCAGCCAAACATCATCGGGAACCCGGCAAGGCTCCCCAAAAGCACATGGGCCAACCCATAAATCACCCACGGGACAGCGTAAAAAGGGATGAAGGTCAGTGGTGCGCGCCACACGCTTTTCAAAATCTGCTGTTCGGTTTTTCCGTTCAGTGCTCGCATTGCCCACAGGGCAAATGCGATGTAGGCCGGGATTCCGAATGAGAGAACGTAGATCAACAGCATTTGTTGCCAGTCCAGAACCGCCGCGTATTCGTCGCCCTGCTCGACCAGTGTCAAAGCCAACATCACCAGGAGCGGAGACCAGAGCGCTACTCTGAAAAAATTTGGATTAGCGCAGCATTCGCTTTTTCGAATGTTCTGCGCCGAATCGTTAGTAAATTTCACTGAACACCCAGTGATTGAAACTGTAAAGAGCAACAACACCTACAATGGAGGAAACCAAGAACGAAAAGCCATCGTGCGAGCGTTTATATTTGAAGAAATTCATTAGCGCTCTTACAAAATAGTAAAAAGAAAACGCCATCATCGGAATATAAAAAAACATACAAAAAACAAATAAGCCTCCGTAGACATCAACCCCAGCTATTGACCACTTAGTTTTCGGATCAGTGCACGACATCAACAGAAAAACCGCGGAGGTCAAAAAATAAAAATAGTTGATCATTTTAAGAATTTTCGACACGACCAAATCTTTCGAATGCAGCAGCTCAAGCGCAATCTTTGGAATGGGGTTAGTTTCATAACTAATCACGACATCGGCCCACCTGAAAAAAACTTCGGAAGCACGAACAACACCAGCAAACCGATTATCCAAAGCACGAGCAAATAATAGTTACCGGGCATTCTGCAGGCCATCCACCCTTTAACCACTCCATAACCAATAGCGAACTGTAATAGCAAGAACGAGATAATTCCCAGCGGAACGGAAAGCAAATAACTATAAGGCTCCGCAAACCCGAACCGGATAACCGCATAAATTTCGAACAATGCAAACGGTGCGATCAAAGCGTTTGCGATGATGATCATTGCTCTGACTGTTTTTGCGCTACCCATCAACGCAAGCCCTGTGCATAGAGGAACTTTGCCAGCTCTAGTCGGCGCTGCTCACCTGAAGGACCGTCAATACCGTAGTAAAAATGTCCCACACCTTCTTTACGCTCGCTGGACTCGGTCATCTGCGAGCCGAGCAAAGGAGCATGCTCAGCCAAGTCAAAAAATGACATGCCTGCATGAATAGGGTCGCCATGCTCCTTCAAGTCAAGAATGACTACATGCTCGATCAGGGATTGCTGCCTAACTTCCCCAAGCATTTCTTCAGAAATTGGAGAACCTATCAGTACAAGATAATCAACGGCCTGCCCTTTATCTGCGTAATAAAGAGCAGATTGGGCGGCTACCAGCGATCCAAAGGAATAACCAATAAGATTAAATTGCCCTCCGGTTGGAAAAGATCGGCTAACGCCTAACGACTTCAGACTCCAGTCCGCCTTAACGCTATACGGTCCAGTGTCCGACATGCCGTTAATTTTCTTAAGCCTGTAACGGTGCTTATTGACGCCAGCAACAGCATCAGCATATTGACCCTCAGTATTACGCCCTACTACTGCGCCACTAATACCCACCATACGCAGTGACTTAATCTGGTCATCAATATACCCACCGGTCATCCCAGCACCACCGAGATAAACAGTCAGACCTTCTTCCAGAACGATATGTTTCGGTGTCCTGTCCGCAGTAGCAGTACTGCTGGTCGAAGCAACCTTTTTAAATATCCCTGTTGATGTTTCCAACACGTCTGTCGTCATTTGCATCAATCCTCTGATGCAACGTAGATATCGACTTTTTCCGCACTCGCGTGCCGCGTCACTCGATGAGTCAAACCTGTATCACTAGTAACGCCTTCTTCTTGAAGACCATTTTCTCGGACCAAGAGATATCGACGGTTTGCCATAGGCGCTCCGCTTTTGTCAGTCAGGACAAATTGCTCATCAAAACCAGGCAGAATCAAAGGCAACGGCGCCACAAACGGCACCGGCGAATGCGAATTCCCGATAATCACCGTCCCGGACCCAGCTGTAACCTTGTTGCCATGGGTCCCGACGGAATCCACCGTCGCAGCCGGTTTGCCGTTGATCAAAACCGTCGTCGCCAATCCGCCCGACATCGCACCACCACACGCCGAGGCATCGCCTTGGCGGGCGGCCGCGAGGCCGTCGAAGAAGACGTCGCCGGAACCGGCGGCGATCGGGTTGGTGCCGTGGCCGGGGAGCGGGCAAGCGGTGGGGTCGGTGACACGTGCTGCGGGTTTGCCGGACATACGAATCTCCTTAGTTGACCTTGACTTGACCGCTGCCATCCAGGCGCGCGGCGAAACTGACCTGACGCTTGAAACCATCAACTTCCAGCAGGCCTTCGATGCTGAAGGACAGGCGAAGCTGATCGTGATCACGCGGCAGGGAGATGACACGCACATTGCTCAAGCGTGGCTCGTAGGCTTCGATGAAATTTTCGATGGCCAGACGGGCCTGACTCAGGGAGTCGTGCAGGCTCAGACGCATGTCATTGAGATCGGGTAGCCCGTAATCGGACAGCGTTTGCACGCTGCCCGCACGGGTGCTGAGCATCTTGGCCAGATGGGCAGCCACGGACGCCATGGCGGAGACCTCGCGGCTCCAGCCGACGCGTTTGTCCGCGTCGCCACCCAGGCGTTCGAAAAGGCTGCCGTATCCAGTCATGACTCAGGCTCCTCTTACTCTTTGTCCAGCTTGCCAACCAGCGACAGGGTGAAATCGGCACCCATGTACTTGAAGTGCGGGCGCACGTTCAGGCTGACGCGGTACCAGCCAGGCTCGCCTTCGACATCGCTGACGATGATCTGGGCAGCGCGCAGTGGACGACGGCCACGGACTTCGGCGCTTGGGTTTTCCTGGTCGGCCACGTACTGGCGGATCCACTTGTTCAGTTCCAGCTCGAGATCGGTACGTTCTTTCCACGAACCGAGTTGCTCGCGCTGCAGCACTTTCAAGTAGTGAGCCAGGCGGTTGACGATCATCATGTACGGCAGTTGGGTGCCGAGCTTGTAGTTCAGCTCTGCGGCCTTGCCTTCTGCGCTGATGCCGAAGAACTTCGGCTTCTGCACCGAGCTCGCGGAGAAGAACGCCGCGTTGTCGGAGCCTTTGCGCATGGTCAGGGAAATGAAGCCTTCCTCGGCCAGTTCGTATTCACGACGGTCGCTAACCAGAACTTCCGTAGGAATCTTGGTTTCGATTTCGCCCATGCTTTCGAAATGGTGCAACGGCAGGTCTTCAACCGCGCCACCGCTCTGTGGGCCGATGATGTTCGGGCACCAGCGGAATTTGGCGAAGCTGTCGGTCAGCTTGGTGCCGAACGCGTAGGCGGTGTTGCCCCACAGGTAGTGCTCGTGGCTGTTGGCGACGGTTTCTTTGTACACGAACGATTTGACCGGGTTTTCTTCCGGGTCGTACGGGTTACGCAGCAGGAAACGCGGCACGGTCAGGCCAACGTAACGGGAATCTTCCGACTGGCGGAAGCTCTGCCATTTGGCGAACTGCGGGCCTTCGAAGTGATCTTTCAGATCCTTCAGGTCCGGCAGGCCGGTGAAGCTTTCCAGGCCGAAGAATTTTGGGCCGGCAGCCGCAATGAACGGCGCGTGCGACATGCAGGCAACGCTGGACACGTACTGCATCAGTTTCACGTCCGGCGAGCTTGGGGACATGAAGTAGTTGGCGATGATCGCGCCCACAGGCTGACCACCGAACTGACCGTATTCAGCGGTGTAGATGTGCTTGTACAGGCCCGATTGCATCACTTCCGGCGAATCGTCGAAATCGTCCAGCAGGTCTTCTTTGGAGACGTTGAGGATTTCAATCTTGATGTTTTCGCGGAAGTTGGTGCGGTCGACCAGCAACTGCAGGCCACGCCACGACGATTCCAGGGACTGGAAGTCAGGGTGGTGCAGGATTTCGTCCATCTGACGGCTGAGCTTGGCATCGATCTCGGCGATCATGCGGTCAACCATGGCTTTCTTGACCGGCTCACCGTTGTTCTGCGGCTTGAGCAGCTCTTCGATGAAGGCCGACACACCGCGCTTGGCGATGTCGTAGGCTTCGTCGTCCGGCGTCAGGCGGGTTTCGGCGATGATGCTGTCGAGAATGCTGTATTCGCCACTCTCTTTGTTCTTTTGCTGTGCTGCGCTAGTGCTCATGGTGTTGGCTTCCTTAGGCTGATGGAGACTCAGGCGTCCTGGGCTGCGGCGTTCAGGCCCAGCTCACCCAGTACGCGACCGCGGGATTCGTCGTCGGCGAGAACGCCTTCGATGGCTTTGCGGAACGCAGGCGCGTTACCCAGTGGGCCTTTGAGGGCCACCAGCGCGTCGCGCAGTTCCATCAGTTTTTTCAGCTCAGGCACTTGCTCGACCAGCGAGGCCGGGTTGAAGTCCTTCATCGAATTGACGCGCAGTTTCACGGCCAGTTCTTCAGTGTCACCTTCTTCCTGAAGACGGTTCGGTACGCTCAGTGTCAGGCTCAGCTCTTGCTTGGCCAGCACTTCGTCAAACGTCATCTTGTCGATGCTGATCGGCTTGCGATCTTCGACTTTGCGTTCGTCCTTGCGGTGGGTGTAGTCACCGATTGCCAGTAGTTTCAACGGCAGTTCGATCTCTTCCTGTGCACCACCGGTGGCAGGTTTGAAGGTGACGTTGATGCGTTCCTTGGGGGCTACCGAGCCTTCTTTGGCCATGGCTTTTCTCCTTGCGGTTGTGGCCCTGGGGCCTATTCGAGTACCACTTCGAGATCGAGGTGGCACAGCCTGCGATAAATCTCTTCCTTGCGTTCACGTACGGCATGGTTCTGCGGCAACAACTCGCAGCAGCTATGCAGTAAATGCAGCACTTCCAGCGCAAGATCGGGCTCCCAGGCGTTCAGGCCTGAGTCCTGTAATGTTTGGTCGAGTGTTTCGAGTTGGGTCTTGGCCAGTTCGTATTTCTTGGCCATGAAGCACAGCCGCGCGAGGGCGAACTGCCAGAAAAACCGGACGCGTCCGCCCTGGGCGCTTTGCAGCCCCTGCTTGAGGATCTGCACGGCGGCCTTGAGGCCGTCCTTGCGCAGGATCGGCAGGACTTCTTCGAGGGCCACTTCCCAGGCTGGCTGGCTGTCGGCGACTTCAACCTTGCGCGGCGCACTGGCGCTTTGCAGGTGCGGCATGACGTTGGCGCTGATCCAGGCGCGGGTGGCCGGATCGGCGAACGGCGCGCCGTCGTGGAAACGCAATTCGATGATGCCGGGCAGGCGCTGAATCAAAAGCGCGAAGTGGATTTCCACTTCGCGCATTGCCATCTCGGCGTTCAGGCCCTGGAGGCACTCCCAGACCATTCGCTGGCCATCGAACCAGAACGGCGCCTTCGCCAGGCTCGCCTCCAGTTCCACCAGCAAGTCTGCGTATTTGGCTTGATCGTAGCGGTCCTGATAGGCCTTGAGCTTGTCGGCGGGCAAGCCGCGCAACACGGTGATTTGCTCGGCGTTACGCTCGGGCACTGCGTCGATGGGCAGCCACAGCAGCGTGCGATTGAGGCGCAGGGCGCGCAGATCAGTGGCTTTCTGCTTGAGCCACCAGGCACACAACGGACGGGCACTTTCCTGCTGGGCGCGCAGGGCCTTGTGGGCTTCTTTTTCGTTGTCGATCGGTGCGCCGGGGGTGAACAGCTGCGTCGCGGCCTGTTTGACTTGGGCCACTGCGGCGCCAACCACGCCGGGTTCCGGCTGGTTGTCGGCGGCGCGTTGCACCATGTTTTTCAGACGGCGGGAGATCGGCAGCAGCAGCGGCGCATCGTCACCCAAATGCTCGGTGCAGGCGGCATCGAGGCCTTCCAGATGTTCGACCAGCCGCCGGAACATCGGCAACTGCTCTTTGATCGCGACGTTCTCGGTCAGCACCTGCTCAAGGCGCGGCACCAGCCAACTGATTGCGGCGGAGCGAGTGCGGGCCTTGTTCGGGTGAAGGTCAGCCCAGTGGTTCTCGCACAGGTGGTGCAGCAACCCGAGGCCAGCCAGCAAGCCCTGGAACGATTCGCGCTGGTACAAGGCCCACGTCAGCCAGGCGCCGACCCGCAAATCCTTGGACTGGGTGCGCAGCAGGTTTTCGCTGTTTTCGCGGATTTTCAGCCAGTCGATCTGACCGCTTTCGTGCATGGACGAGGCTTTCGCCAGCTCGCTTTCCAGTGCCTCATATTCGCTCGAAAAGCGAACGTCCTCGCCCGCGAAATTCTCTTTGGAAACAGAGGCTTTTGCGAGTTCGAGGTAATGAGCGGAAAGTTTGCTTGAGTAGGACATCCATGGCCTTTAATTAGGATTACGGTCGAACGCCAATTGCAGTTGCAGCGGCGCGGGACAGTATCAAAGAGCTGCGATGAGTCTCATCCAATTGAGTTCGTGCTCTTTCAAGTGCGCGCATCGTACTCACGATGATGGCCACTAGCAAGCATCCGATTAAACAACAAGACGAAGTGCGCTTTATTGCGTGTAAGAGGTTTCCCTATATGAGACAGGGGATTCCCCGATGCCGATTTAATATTCACGCTCTTACGGCAACCCCTGAAAGCACTGAGCCAGAGCGCCCCGAGAGGGATGCGCCGATTTGTTGGCAACATTTTCCCCTCATAGACGTAGAGCATGCCAACAATAAAAGACAATGAATGTAGGAATCGTCCGAAAGGTTGTGGTCATCATGGAAAAGAATGAGGCGCGACAACGGAGACGCAGAAAAGTGCCATCGCCATGATGGCACTTAATATATCGGGGGATATCAGTGAAGGACTTGAAACAGCGAACAAGTGAGCATTAGTTTTCCAGAGTGTATTAATCAGTCCATCCCGGCATATATACACATTGGAACAGCGCCTATAAAAAATGGGCATCCGAATTAATCGGTATGCCCATTTTTCAATACGGTTCTCCCCATTATTCAGGGAGTTCGCCGCAATTACGGATTAACGCTGTCTTTCAACGATTTGCCTGGCTTGAACGCGACAGTATTGCTGGCCTTGATTTTGACAGGTTCACCGGTTTGCGGGTTTTTGCCGGTGCGGGCACCGCGGTGGCGTTGCAGGAAGGTACCGAAGCCCACCAGCGTGACGCTGTCTTTGCGGTGCAGAGCGCCGGTGATTTCTTCGAGAACGGCGTTGAGAACGCGGTTGGCCTGCTCTTTGGTGAGATCTGCTTTTTCAGCGATTGCAGCGGCGAGTTCTGGTTTACGCATTAGTGAAGCCCCTTTGACGGTTTTTTGTTGTTATGTCCGTGCTGTTCTCGTTGGAACAGCGCCCAAAGCGCCGCAGGTGCTCTACTCTGCGGCAGACGGGAGTGAGAATGGCACGCACGGAAGAGCCGCGCCAGTCTCGGCGCGACCTTTGTAGGAGCAAAAGCGGGGTGATTCCGACAGAACGACCGGTATTTACGCCAGCAGTGCCGGAAGCTCTTTGTTCAGGGCCAGTTTTTCCATCACCGCCGCGCCTGTCAGGGCATAACCGAGCAGTTTTCCGCTGGCATCGCGGCATAAAGCTTTGATGTCCGCGCCCTGCCCTTCAACGGTCCAGACACCCTCGGCACCCCGTGGTGGTGGCGAAACCACCAACGGACAGACCGGGGTTTTCACGGTGATTGGCATCGGGCCATAACTCACGGCGGTGGGGTTGCCGGCGAGGGTTTGCGCCAGCGCTCTCGCACAGCTCATCAGGGGCATGACGTACAACAGATTCAGCCCATCGACCTCGGCGCAATCGCCCAGCGCGTAGATATTGGCGTGGGAGGTTTTCAGATGGCGATCGACCATCACGCCTCGGTTGACCTGCACACCGGCCGCAGCCGCCAGATCGATACGCGGACGCAGGCCGATGGCCGAGACCACCACGTCGCAAGCAATCACCTGACCATCAGACAGATGCGCTTCCACGCCGTCTGCGACGTGCTGCAAGCGGTTGAGCACCGGCCCCAGGTGGAAACGCGCCCCCAGGCTTTCCAGCCCGGCCTGCACCGCAGCAGCCGCCGCCGGGTGCAGCAGGGTCGGCATGACTTGCTCGCACGGTGCAACCAGTTGCACCTCGTAGCCGCCGAGGATCAGGTCATTGGCAAACTCGCAACCGATCAGGCCGACGCCTAGCAGCAACACCCGGTGTTTGCCTGCCGCTGCGGCGCGAAAGCGGGCGTAATCTTCCAGGTCGTTGATCGGGAACACCACATCCGCCGCATCGCCTTCGATGGGCACCCGCACGGTTTCCGCGCCCCAGGCCAGGATCAAGTCGCGATAAATGACCGCTTCCTCACCGATCCACAGGCGCCTGTGGCCCGGATCGATGCCGCTGATGCGTGTGTGGGTGCGCACTTCGGCCCTCAATTGCTCGGCCATGGCACCCGGCTCGGCCATGCTCAGGCCGTCAGCGTCTTTGTTTTTGCCAAAACCGGTGGAGAGCATCGGTTTGGAGTAGGAGCGTCCGTCATCGGCGGTAATCAGCAGCAACGGGGTTTCGCTATCGAGTTTGCGAAACTCCCGGGCCAGGTTGTAACCAGCCAGCCCGGTGCCGACGATCACGACAGGTGCGTTCATTCCTTACTCCTCTGGTGTTTTGTTAGTTGATTTCGATCATTTCGAAATCCATCTTGCCGACGCCGCAGTCCGGGCACAGCCAATCTTCCGGCACGTCCTGCCACAGCGTGCCCGCCGCAATGCCGTCGTCCGGCCAGCCCTCGGCCTCGTTATAGATCAGGCCGCAGACCACACATTGCCACTTTTTCATTCAGGTACTTCCTCAGGATTCAGGCTTATTGCCGGCGCGAACGGTCGATGGTTGGAGCGCTGCCGTCCGGCTCAGGGGCGTTTTGTACTGATCGGGCCCGGCAGATGCAAGCGCGTTCCGCGCAACGGCGGCCCCGATCAATCAAAATCGCTGGCTGACATGTTAAGCTCGCCGCCTCATTTGCTGCCAATAATGACTCACTGTGCCGCACTCAAAATTCCCCTCCGCTACCCCGCTGTGGCTCCCTCAAAGCCAACTGACGCCCCTCCCCGACACGTCTACCCTCGACTGGCTGTTCGACGAAGGCTCCCTGACCCGACGCCTGATCCGCTTGTCGAATGACGGCTTCAGCGTCACGCCGTTGTTTGAAGGCTGGCAAACGCTGCGCGCCGACGAATGTGCTGCGCTGGAGTTGGAGGAAGGCAGTGAAGGCTGGGTGCGCGAGGTGTATTTACGGGGGCACGGCGAAGCCTGGGTGTTTGCCCGTAGCGTGGCGGCGCGCAGCGCCTTGCAGGGCGACGGCTTGCACATGGATGAACTGGGTTGCCGCTCGTTGGGTGAGTTGCTGTTTTGCGATCAGGCGTTCCAGCGTCGCGCCATCGAGGTTTGTCACTATCCTCAGGAATGGCTGCCGCTGGCGTCCCGGGCCCCCGAACTGTGGGGCCGTCGTTCGCGGTTCGACCGTGGCGCCTTGAGCGTGCTGGTGGCTGAAATTTTCCTGCCGACCTTGTGGCTCGCCGCCCGCGCCCACCCGGAGAACTGCTGATGTACCAGAGCCTGCTCAAGTCCCTGAACCGCTTGAACCCTCGGGCCTGGGACTTCATTCAGCTGACGCGCATGGACAAGCCGATCGGCATCTATCTGCTGCTGTGGCCGACCCTGTGGGCGCTGTGGATTGCCGGCAAAGGCTCGCCCTCCCTGGCCAACATTGTGATTTTCGTCCTCGGCGTGGTCCTGACCCGTGCGGGCGGTTGCGTGATCAACGACTGGGCGGATCGCAAGGTCGACGGCCACGTGAAGCGCACCGAGCAGCGCCCTTTGGTCAGCGGCAAGATCAGCTCCAAAGAAGCCCTGGTGTTCTTCGCGGTGCTGATGGGCGTGAGTTTCCTGCTGGTGCTGTGCACCAATGCGGCCACGGTCTGGTTGTCGTTCGGCGGTTTGGCGCTGGCCTTCAGCTACCCGTTCATGAAGCGCTACACCTATTACCCGCAAGTGGTACTGGGCGCGGCGTTCTCTTGGGGCATGCCGATGGCGTTCACCGCCGAAACCGGCGAGCTGCCGGCAGCGGCATGGTTGCTGTGGATCGCCAACCTGCTGTGGACCGTGGGATACGACACTTACTACGCGATGACCGACCGCGACGACGACTTGAAGATTGGCGTGAAATCCACCGCCATTCTGTTTGGCGATGCGGATCGGGTGATCATTCTGACGTTGCAAGGCTTGGCGCTGGGGTGTCTGTTGCTGGCAGGATCGAAATTCGAGCTCGGGGGCTGGTTCCACTTGGGATTGCTGGCGGCGGCGGGCTGTTTCGCGTGGGAATTCTGGTACACCCGCGGCAAGGACCGGATGCGTTGCTTCAAGGCGTTTTTACACAACCACTGGGCCGGGTTGGCGATTTTTGTCGGGATTGTGCTGGATTACGCCACTCGCTGACCGCCCAAGCCGTTGCCGACGCTATGTGTCGGCAACGGCTACAGGCGTTGAGTCGTCTACTTTTGCGACTCGTGAACAACGTGCCAGACGTCTTTCATTTTGTCGCCCACCATGTCGCCAGGTTTTTTGTCCTTCACGAACGTGTAAAGAGGTTTACCGTCGTAGGCATATTGGCTCGTGCCGTCATCGCGCTTGATGACGCTCCACTTGCCAGCGGCCGTGGCACCCGCCGGAGCCATCATGGGTGGCCAGTTTTTGGCGCAATCGTCATTACACATCGACTTGCCGCCGCTGTCCTTGTCAAACGTGTACAAGGTCATGCCCTTGTGGTCGACCATCATCCCGTCCTTCATCATCGCCGGGTCGGCGGCGAAGGCCATGGTCGGCAGCGTTAGAGCTGCAGTCACTAACAATGCCTTCCAGGATTGAGCAATGTGATTCATGGAAACCTTCCTTTTGTGGTTGTCAGGATTCGGACTTAGAGCTTAGTTCAGGATCATGACCACCGCCGACCTGCTAAATTGCTGTCACACGACTGCAATAATTCCGTTATCTAATGCGGCGCAAGACAGTTAAATGACAAGAGGATTAAGGCATGGTTGGCAGGAGCATTCTGATCGTCGACGACGAAGCGCCCATTCGCGAAATGATCGCCGTTGCGTTGGAAATGGCCGGCTATGACTGCCTGGAGGCCGAGAACTCCCAACAGGCCCATGCCATCATCGTCGACCGCAAACCGGACCTGATCCTGCTCGACTGGATGCTGCCCGGCACGTCCGGTATCGAGCTGGCTCGCCGTCTCAAGCGCGATGAGCTGACCGGGGACATCCCGATCATCATGCTCACCGCCAAGGGCGAAGAGGACAACAAGATCCAGGGGCTGGAAGTCGGCGCTGACGATTACATCACCAAACCGTTTTCCCCCCGTGAGCTGGTGGCGCGCCTCAAAGCCGTGCTGCGCCGTGCCGGTCCTACCGATGGCGAGACACCGATCGAAGTCGGCGGCCTGCTGCTGGACCCGATCAGCCACCGTGTGACCATCGACGGCAAACCCGCCGAGATGGGCCCGACCGAATATCGTCTGCTGCAGTTTTTCATGACTCACCAGGAACGGGCCTACACCCGTGGCCAGTTGCTGGATCAGGTCTGGGGCGGCAACGTGTATGTCGAAGAGCGCACCGTCGACGTGCACATCCGCCGTCTGCGCAAAGCCCTCGGTGATGCCTATGAGAATCTGGTACAAACCGTGCGCGGCACCGGTTACCGCTTTTCTACCAAAGCCTGACCAAGAGCTTTCCCGCCCGACAAGCTGACAAGGACGCGTGTTCAATTGAACCAAAACTGGCATGGCACCCTGATCCGCCACATGCTGTTGCTGGTGACCGGGTGTCTGGTGATCGGCCTGATTACCGGCTACTACGGCTGGAGCCTCGCCGCGGGCCTGGGCCTTTACCTGGCCTGGACCCTCAAGCAATTGCTGCGGCTGCACGAATGGCTGCGGCTGCACAAACCCGACGAGGCACCACCCGACGGCTATGGCCTGTGGGGCGAAGTGTTCGACAGCATCTACCACTTGCAACGTCGCGACCAACGCGTGCGCGGACGCCTGCAAGCGGTGATCGATCGGGTACAGGAATCCACTGCCGCGCTGAAAGACGCCGTCATCATGCTCGACAGCGAGGGCAACCTTGAGTGGTGGAACCGCGCCGCCGAAACACTGCTTGGCCTGAAGACGCCGCAAGACAGCGGCCAGCCGGTCACCAACCTGGTGCGCCATCCGCGCTTCAAGGAATATTTCGAGCAGGACAGCTACGCCGAACCGCTGGAAATCCCTTCGCCGATCAACGATCGCCTGCGCATTCAGCTGTACATCACCCGCTACGGCAACAACGAACACTTGATGCTGGTGCGCGACGTGACGCGTATCCATCAGCTGGAACAGATGCGCAAAGACTTCATCGCCAACGTCTCCCATGAACTGCGCACACCGTTGACGGTCATCTGCGGTTACCTGGAAACCTTGCTGGATAACGCCGAGGAAGTGAACCCGCGCTGGACCCGTGCCTTGCAGCAAATGCAGCAGCAAGGCGGGCGCATGCAGACCTTGCTCAACGACTTGTTGTTGCTGGCCAAACTGGAAGCCACCGATTACCCCTCGGACAACCAGCCCGTGGCCATCGACGGCTTGCTGCAATCGATCACGAGCGACGCCCAGCAGTTGTCCGGCCAGAAAAACCAGCGCATCACCCTGGAAGCTGATCCAACGATCCTGCTCAAGGGCAGCGAAGCCGAGTTGCGCAGCGCGTTTTCCAACCTGGTGTTCAACGCAGTGAAATACACGCCGGCCGAAGGCAATATCCGCATTCGCTGGTGGGGCGATGAGCAAGGCGCGCACCTGAGCGTGCAGGATTCCGGGATCGGCATCGACAGCAAACACCTGCCGCGCCTGACTGAACGTTTCTACCGCGTCGACTCCAGCCGCAATTCCAACACCGGCGGCACCGGCCTCGGCCTGGCAATCGTCAAACACGTGCTGCTGCGCCACCGCGCACGGATGGAAATCAGCAGCGTGCCGGGCCACGGCAGCACCTTTACCTGCCATTTCGCGCCCGCTCAGGTCACAAAAACCCGGGTCATCAGCACCGCCGACTGATACCGGCCAGCACTCGCCACTAGGCAATCGCCCGGTCAGCCGCTACATTGGCTGACTTGTGCCTGCCCTTCAGGCACCGCATTGACCCCCTATTCGAATACACGGAACCCGCAAAACTCCATCATGGACCCTTCCCCAGGCTTGACCCTCGCGACACTCTTCGCCGATTTCGGCATGATTCTTTTTGCTCTGATCCTGGTTTTGCTCAACGGCTTTTTCGTTGCGGCGGAATTCGCCATGGTCAAATTGCGCTCGACCCGGGTCGAGGCCATCGCTGAGAAAAACGGCTGGCGCGGACACATCCTGCGCACCGTTCACAGTCAGCTCGATGCGTACCTCTCAGCGTGCCAATTAGGTATCACCCTCGCCTCCCTGGGCCTGGGCTGGGTCGGTGAACCGGCGTTCGCACACATTCTGGAACCGCTGCTTGAAGCCGTCGGCGTGCAGTCGCCCGAAGTGGTCAAAGGCGTATCGTTCTTCGCTGCGTTCTTCGTCATCTCGTACCTGCACATTGTGGTCGGTGAGCTGGCCCCGAAATCCTGGGCCATTCGCAAACCCGAGTTGCTGTCGCTCTGGACCGCAGTGCCGCTGTACCTGTTCTACTGGGCCATGTACCCGGCGATCTACCTGCTCAACGCCAGCGCCAACACCATCCTGCGGATCGCCGGCCAGGGTGAACCCGGCCCGCATCACGAACACCATTACAGCCGAGAAGAACTGAAACTGATCCTGCACTCCAGCCGTGGCCAGGACCCGAGCGACCAAGGCATGCGTGTGTTGGCTTCCGCCGTGGAAATGGGCGAGCTGGAGGTGGTCGACTGGGCTAACTCCCGTGAAGACCTGGTGACGCTGGAGTTCAACGCGCCGCTCAAGGAAATCCTGGCGATGTTCCGTCGCCACAAGTTCAGTCGCTATCCGGTGTACGACAGCGATCGCCAAGAGTTCGTCGGCTTGCTGCACATCAAGGATCTGCTGCTGGAACTGGCGGCCCTGGACCACATTCCCGAGTCATTCAACCTCGCCGAACTGACCCGGCCGCTGGAACGCGTATCGCGGCACATGCCGCTGTCGCAGTTGCTGGAGCAGTTCCGCAAGGGTGGCTCGCACTTCGCCCTGGTCGAAGAAGCCGATGGCAACATCATCGGCTACCTGACCATGGAAGACGTGCTTGAGGTGCTGGTCGGCGACATTCAGGACGAACACCGCAAGGCTGAGCGCGGCATTCTCGCGTACCAGCCGGGCAAGCTGCTGGTGCGCGGTGATACGCCGTTGTTCAAGGTCGAACGCCTGCTGGGCATCGACCTGGACCACATCGAAGCCGAAACCCTCGCCGGGCTGATCTATGAAACCCTGAAACGGGTGCCGGAAGAGGAAGAAGTGCTGGAAGTCGAAGGCTTGCGGATCATCATCAAGAAAATGAAAGGGCCGAAGATCATTCTGGCCAAGGTGTTGATGCTCGATTAAGCGCGACACCGGCGGCGAGCGAGCTCTTGTGGCGAGAGAGCTTGCTCCCGCTGGCCGATCCGCGCCCGGGCGTAGCAGTCGTAAACCGATGAATGCGGTGTGCGGTTGCAGGCGTTGGGGCCGCTTCGCAGCCCAGCGGGAGCAAGCTCCCTCGCCACAGTAATTGTGCTGATCCGGCTATTGCTTGCCCAACGCAAAGTTGGGCAACGCGCCCACTGGCTGATTGAACTGATACGGAATCGACACCAACCCAAGCCCCGTATTGCGCTGCACCACGAAGTGCAAATGCGGCCCGCTGCTGTTGCCGGTGTTGCCCGACAGGGCCAGCGCACTCCCCACCGCTACCCGTTGCCCCTCGCGAACGCCCACCGAACCTTGCTTGAGGTGCAGGTACACGCCCATCGTCCCGTCATCGTGCAGCACCCGCACGAAATTGCCTGAAGGATCGGTGCCACGTCCGGTCTGGGCATTTTCGGTTTTCACCACCACCCCGCCCCGCGCCGCAATGATCGGCGTGCCTTCGGGCATGGCGATGTCCATGGCGTAACGGTTTTTGGCGCCGAAATGGCTGTATTGGCCGTTGGCACCCTGACTCAAGCGAAACGGCCCACCACGCCAGGGCAGCGGATACCGATAGGCCATGGCAGCCCCTGAAGGGTCGCCCAGGGAATATTCGAACCTTGGGGTGTACGCCAGCGGCCTTCCGGCCTTAGTCGCCGTGAGCAGCGCCAGACGGATGTTGCTGCGGGCCGGCATCACCCGGCGGATCGGTCGGCTCGGCGCGCCGCTGACATTGCTCAGCCCGGCAAAACTCAGCTCGATCTCGACCGGCGCATACAGGTCGTTGCGCACGTACACGTTGTCCACGCCCTTCTGCTTCTTGATCTCCAGGTACACCTGGCGCTCAAGGTGCTCGACCATGCGATCACGAAAAACGAACACCTGGGAGCCTTTCGTGGGGCGGTCGCTGTAGGAGACCACGCCATTGGCGTCTTTGGACTTGTAGATCGTCATGGCCACAGCCGAGGTGGAGGCCATGAAGAGACCACAGAAAAACAGCAGGCGCGCGAGCATGGGCAAGAGTCTGTCGAGTAAGGCCTGGGAAGGAGCCTAGCAGCTGCAATGGACCCGGGTAGTCGGCAGATGTTTCAAAATGGGCAGCAAAGGGGATGTGCGGTGAGTTTGATGGCCCCTTCGCGGGCAAGCCTCGCTCTTACAGGTCGGTGTGATCTGTAGGAGCGAGGCTTGCCCGCGAAGACGGACTCTCAGGCGATGAAGATTACGCGCCAGGTACGAAATGCTTCTGCGCCGTGCCACGTGCGATCAATCGGGAGATGTAGTCGAGCTTCTGCGCATCCTGATCCACAAAGCGGAAGGTCAGTTGCAGCCAGTCGCTGTCAGGTTTCGGCTCAAAAGCGACAATGGCGTGCAAGTAGCCATTGAGGCGGGCGACTTCAGCGTTGTCGCCCTGCTCCAGGTCCAGCACGGCGCTGTCGAGGACTTGCGGCAGCGTGTCGGTGCGCTTTACCACCAGCAGCGCTTCCTTGATGCTCAAGGCTTTGATCACGCACTGCTGAATGCCGCTTGGCAAACGCAGCTGGCCTTGACCCCGACCGCTGGCGGGAGCGGAAGCAGCGCCCGGCGCCTTGACCGGCGGGCTATTGAGCAAACCGCGAGACGCAGCCGGGGCAGGGGTCGGCGCGGCGGCAGCAGGTTTGGCGAACGGGTTGACCGGCGCCGCTGCAGGTGCGACCACGGCCGCCTTGCCGCCGGTCAATGCGCTCAGGGAATCGTTGCCGAAAGCCGAGTTCATTTTGGTCGGCGCACCGTTCATCAAGGCGTCGAGCTTGCCGACCTTGTTCAGCGCTTGCTTGACCTTGGTCAGCAGTTGTTCGTTGGTGAAGGGCTTGCTGACGTAGCCGGAAACGCCGGCCTGAATCGCCTGGACCACGTTCTCTTTATCGCCACGGCTGGTCACCATCACGAAGGGCATGGTCTTGAGATTGTCCTGCTCGCGGCACCAGGTCAGCAGTTCCAGGCCAGACATTTCCGGCATTTCCCAGTCGCACAGCACCAGATCGAACGCTTCCTTGGCCAGCATGGCCTGAGCTTTTTTGCCGTTGATGGCATCTTCGGTCCGGATACCCGGGAAGTAGTTACGCAGGCACTTCTTTACCAGGTCACGAATGAACGCTGCATCGTCCACCACCAACACACTGATCTTGCTCATCCATCACCCCTCGAAAAAATCCCGGCAAGCATACCGTTTTGCTGATGGCACATTGCCAAAAACCTTCAGTCACGCCGGGACTTTTCGTTCGCGGGTGCTGCTTTTGAAGTCGAAAGCCACACACAAAAACGCCCGGCCAAAGGACCGGGCGTTTTTCTTGGGCAGTCTTACTTATCGTCAGCTTTGCCCGGAACATTAGCGGTTTCGCCACTTGTGCCTTCAACTTCTTCTTTCATGCGCTTGAGGCCCAGGTGACGCACGTCCGTGCCGCGCACCAGGTAAATCACCAGTTCCGAGATATTGCGCGCGTGGTCGCCGATCCGCTCCAGCGAACGCAGCACCCAGATAATGCTCAAGACCCGCGAGATAGAGCGCGGGTCTTCCATCATGTAGGTCGCCAGCTCACGCAGTGCGGTCTTGTATTCGCGGTCGATGATCTTGTCGTACTGGGCCACCGACAACGCCAGGTCGGCGTCGAAGCGGGCAAAGGCGTCCAGCGCGTCACGCACCATGTTGCGCACCTGGTCGCCGATGTGGCGAACCTCGACGTAGCCGCGCGGGGCCTCGCCTTCTTCGCACAACTGAATGGCGCGGCGGGCGATCTTGGTCGCTTCGTCACCGATGCGCTCCAGGTCGATCACCGATTTGGAGATGCTGATGATCAGACGCAAGTCGGATGCTGCCGGCTGACGACGGGCCAGAATGCGCAGGCATTCTTCGTCGATGTTGCGTTCCATCTGGTTGATCTGGTCGTCGATCTCGCGAACCTGCTGGGCCAGGCCGGAGTCGGCCTCGATCAGCGCGGTCACCGCGTCATTGACCTGCTTTTCCACCAGACCGCCCATGGCCAGGAGGTGGCTGCGAACTTCCTCCAGCTCAGCGTTGAACTGCGCGGAGATGTGATGGGTAAGGCCTTCTTTACTAATCATTCGGTTCGCTCCGCGAAAGTTGCCAGCTTCAAGCTGCAAGCTTCAAGCAGTTATGTATAAGTCCTGATATCGCACCGCTTCCTACTTGCCGCTTGAAACTTGCGGCTTGCAGCTGTACGGCTAGCCGTAGCGACCAGTGATGTAGTCTTCGGTCTGCTTCTTCGCCGGATTGGTGAACAGCGTATCGGTGTCGCCGAATTCCACCAGTTTGCCCATGTACATGAACGCCGTGTAGTCGGAAACCCGCGCGGCCTGTTGCATGTTGTGGGTCACGATGACAATGGTGAATTTCGATTTCAATTCGTAGATCAGTTCTTCGACTTTCAGCGTGGAGATCGGGTCGAGTGCCGAGCATGGTTCGTCGAGCAGCAGCACTTCCGGCTCTACAGCGATGGTGCGCGCGATGACCAGACGTTGCTGCTGACCACCGGACAGGCCGAGTGCCGATTCATGCAGACGGTCTTTGACTTCGTCCCACAGCGCCGCGCCTTTCAACGCCCACTCGACCGCTTCGTCGAGAACGCGCTTTTTGTTGATGCCCTGGATGCGCAGGCCGTACACCACGTTTTCGTAGATGGTTTTCGGGAACGGGTTCGGCTTCTGGAACACCATGCCGACGCGACGACGCAGTTCGGCCACGTCTTCGCCCTTACGGTAGATGTTGTGGCCGTACAGGTTGATTTCACCTTCTACGCGGCAACCGTCGACCAGGTCGTTCATGCGGTTGAAGGTACGCAGTAGCGTGGACTTGCCGCAGCCGGACGGGCCGATGAAGGCGGTCACACGCTGTTTCGGAATGTTCAGGCTGACGTCGTACAGCGCTTGTTTGTCGCCGTAGAACAGGTTCAGGCCCGGCACTTCGATGGCCACGGTTTCCTGTTCAAGGCTCAAGCTCTGTTTGTCGCGGCCCAAGGCAGACATGTTGATGCCGTGGGTATGTGCTTCGTGCTGCATGGGGTCTCACTCCGTTCGTAGCTGCAAGCTTCTAGCTGCAAGCTGCAAGTTTTGAGCAAAAGCGGCTTATAGCTTGCCGCTTGTGGCTAATGGCTTTAGCTGTCTAGAGCTTTGTATTTTTCGCGCAGATGGTTACGGATATAAACGGCCGACAGGTTCAACGTGGCAATCACCAGCACCAGCAGCAGCGCCGTGGCATACACCAGCGGCCGCGCGGCCTCGACGTTCGGGCTTTGGAAGCCGACGTCATAGATATGGAAGCCCAAGTGCATGATCTTCTGGTCCAGGTGGAGGTACGGGTAGTTGCCGTCCAGTGGCAGCGACGGCGCCAGTTTCACCACACCCACCAGCATCAGCGGCGCCACTTCACCGGCGGCGCGCGCCACGGCGAGGATCATGCCGGTCATCATTGCCGGGCTGGCCATTGGCAGCACGATCTTCCACAAGGTTTCAGCCTTGGTCGCGCCGAGGGCCAACGAGCCTTCACGCACGGTGCGAGGAATCCGCGCCAGGCCTTCTTCCGTGGCCACGATCACCACCGGCACCGCCAGCAGCGCCAGGGTCAGGGACGCCCAAAGCAAACCCGGTGTACCGAAGGTCGGCGCCGGCAACGCTTCCGGGAAGAACAACCGGTCAACCGAACCGCCAAGTACGTAGACGAAGAAGCCCAGGCCGAACACGCCGTAGACAATCGCCGGAACGCCCGCCAGGTTGTTCACCGCGATGCGGATAATCCGGGTCAACGCGTTCTGCTTGGCGTATTCACGCAGGTAAACCGCCGCCAACACGCCGAACGGCGTCACGATCATCGCCATGATCAAGGTCATCATGACGGTGCCGAAAATGGCCGGGAAGATCCCGCCCTCGGTGTTCGCTTCACGCGGGTCATCGCTGAGGAATTCCCAGACCTTGCTGACGTAGAAGCCGATCTTGGTGAAGGTGCCCATGGCGTTCGGCTGATAGGCGCGGACCACTTTGCCGATGCCGATCTCGATCTCTTTGCCGTTGGCATCGCGGGCGGTCAGGCTGTCGCGGTTGAACTGGGCGTGCAGGTCATTCAGGCGGGCTTCGATGTCCTGATAACGAGCATTGAGCTCAGCGCGCTCGGATTCCATGTCCGCTTGCGCGGCGGCGTCGAGCTGGCCGGCCAGTTCCAGTTTGCGACCGTGCAGACGCACACGTTCCAGACCGGCGTTGATCGCGCCAATGTCGGCTTTTTCCAGGGTCTTGAGCTGTGCTGCAAGCTTGTTCACGCGATCGACACGGGCCTGCAACTCGGGCCATGCGGCTTCGCCCTCAGCAATGACTTTGCCGTCCTGCTTGACGTTGACCAGGTAGCCGTAGAAGTTGCCCCACTCGCGACGCTCGACGGCCATCAGCTCCGGCGGCGTCTTCTGGTTGGTCAGCCACTCGCCGACGATCCAGGTGAAGTCGTTGCCGTTCAGGTCGCGGTTGCCGACCTTGATCAGCTCACGGGTCATGAACTCCGGGCCCTGATCGGGCACCGGCAGACCAGCGCTTTTCAAGCGCTCGCGCGGCACTTCTTCTTTCTGCACCACTTCGCCGATGACGAGGTGGTTGGCCTGGCCCGGCACGTCATAACTGGCGTGCACCAGGTCTGCCGGCCAGAAGTGGCCCAGACCGCGCACGGCAATCACCGCCAGCAAGCCAATGGTCATGATGACCGCGATGGACACCGCGCCACCGCTGATCCAGACGCCTGGGGCGCCGCTCTTGAACCATCCTTTCAGGGAGTTCTGTTTCACAGACTTCTACCTTTCTTAAAGCGACGAGTATTTCTTGCGCAGACGCTGACGAATCAGTTCCGCGAGGGTGTTCATGACGAAGGTGAACAACAGCAGCACCAGTGCCGAGAGGAACAGCACGCGATAGTGACTGCCGCCGACTTCCGACTCGGGCATTTCCACCGCGACGTTGGCGGCCAGCGTTCGCAGACCTTCGAACAGGTTCATTTCCATGACCGGGGTGTTACCGGTGGCCATCAGCACGATCATGGTTTCACCGACCGCACGGCCCATGCCGATCATCAGTGCCGAGAAAATGCCCGGGCTGGCGGTGAGGATCACCACACGGGTCATGGTCTGCCATGGCGTGGCACCGAGGGCCAGGGAACCGAGGGTCAGGCCGCGGGGCACACTGAACACGGCGTCTTCGGCGATGGAGTAAATGTTCGGGATGACCGCGAAGCCCATGGCCAGACCGACTACCAGAGCGTTGCGCTGGTCGTAGGTAATGCCCAGGTCGTGGGAGATCCACATGCGCATGTCGCCGCCGAAGAACCAGGTTTCCATGTACGGGCTCATGTACAGCGACAACCAGCCCACAAACAGAATCACCGGGATCAGGATCGCGCTTTCCCAGCCGTCCGGCACTTTCAGGCGGATCGACTCAGGCAGGCGGCTGAAGACGAAACCAGCGACCAGGATGCCGATTGGCAGGAGCATCAGCAGGCTGAAGATGCCCGGCAAATGCCCTTCCACATAAGGCGCGAGGAACAGGCCGGCGAAGAAGCCGAGGATCACCGTCGGCATCGCTTCCATCAGCTCGATCACCGGCTTGACCTTGCGACGCATGCCCGGGGCCATGAAATACGCGGTGTAGATCGCGGCAGCGACGGCCAGAGGAGCGGCCAGCAGCATGGCGTAGAACGCGGCTTTCAGGGTGCCGAAGGTCAGTGGCGACAGGCTCAGCTTGGGTTCGAAGTCGGTGTTGGCGGCGGTCGATTGCCAGACGTATTTAGGCTCGTCGTAGTTCTCGTACCAGACCTTGCTCCACAACGCGCTCCACGACACTTCCGGGTGCGGGTTGTCGAGCAGCAGCGGCTGAATCTTGCCGCCCGCTTCGACGATCACACGGTTGGCCCGTGGCGACAGGCCGAAGACGCCTTGGCCGTCGACCACCTGGTCCACCAGCAAGGTGCGGTGGGCGGTGCTGTGGAACACGCCAAGCTTGCCGGAGGCGTCGAGGGCCACGAAGCCTTTGCGACGTTCTTCAGCGGTGATTTCAACGATCGGCGTAGTGCCCATCTGGAAAGTGCGGATCTGCTTCAGGCGCAACTCGCCATCCGGGTCACGGGCCATGAACCACTGGGCCAGGCCGCCTTTGGAGTCGCCGAGAATCAGCGAGATACCGCCCACCAGTTGAGTACTGGCAGTGATTTCGGCGTCACCGTTTTCCAGCAATTTGTAGCGACCGTTGAGGCTCTTGTCGCGCAGGCTGAACACGTCGGCCTGGGCGCGACCGTTGATCACGTACAGCCATTGCTGACGCGGGTCGACAAAGATGTTCTTCACCGGCTCGGTCATCTGCGGCAGCTCG
This sequence comes from Pseudomonas sp. SG20052, assembly GCF_031766055.1. Taxonomy (NCBI): domain Bacteria; kingdom Pseudomonadati; phylum Pseudomonadota; class Gammaproteobacteria; order Pseudomonadales; family Pseudomonadaceae; genus Pseudomonas; species Pseudomonas sp. SG20052. Next base: position 6,694,941 of record NZ_CP134498.1, read on the forward strand.
ATACGCTTCTGCTCGTTGGTCACTTCGCCGGTCATCATGTTTTCTTCGCTGGTCAGCGAGAGCACATTGAGTTGTGAGCCGGTGGAACCGACCAGCATCAGGGTCGAATCCGTGGCGTTGAGGCTGACGTGCTCCAGTGCACCGCCCGCTTCGTTCAGCGCGATCGGCGTTTCGCCGTACGGGTATTCGATCGCCGGCGAGATGGTTTTCTTGCCATCTGGATAGCTGACTTTATAAGTGTGACGGAACACCAGCGCCTGACCGTTGGACAGACCTACTGCGACCAGCGGATGGCCGGGCTGGTCTTCGCCGATGGAGGTCACAGTGGTGCCGGCCGGGATCGACAGATCGACGCGTTTGAGTTCAGCGCCACTGTCGATGTCAAAAAACAGCGCCTGCCCTTTGTCAGAAACTCGCATGGCGACCTGGTTCTGCTCTTCCAGAGAGATCATCAACGGCTTGCCGGCGTCTTGCATCCAGGCGGGCGTGATGGATTCCTTGGCGGTCAGGTCGGCACCCTGAAACAGGGGGAAGACAACGTAGGCGAGGAAGAAGAAGATCAACGTGATCGCGCCGAGAACGGCAAGGCCGCCCACGAGGACGTACCAGCGGGTCAGGCGATCTTTGAGCGCGCGGATGCGGCGCTTGCGTTGCAATTCAGGCGTATTGAAATCAATTCGCTTGGGGGGATTTGTAGTCATGGTGGAATTGGCCAGATCATTCATGCGCACACCCTAGCGATCCTGTATGACAGAAAGATGACAATGCAGTGACGCAGCAAATCCGCCGCCAGCGGGAACTGGCAGTGGACCGGAAATTTGGGGGCCGGCGTACCGGCATTTGCAGGAGCGAAGCTTGCTCGCGAAGGCGTCATTACATTCAACGTCACGTTGACTGAACCACCGCTTTCGCGGGCAAGCCTCGCTCCTGCAGAGCCCGGGATTACCCCGGGCTCAGGGTTTTACTTTTTTGCTACGTTGCCGCCTTCTTGCAGACCCAGGTCAGCCAGTGCTTTTGCAGCAACCTTGGCTGGCAGTGGGATGTAACCGTCTTTCACTACAACTTCCTGACCCTGTTTGGACAGAACCAGTTTCACGAACTCAGCTTCCAGCGGAGCCAGAGGCTTGTTCGGGGCCTTGTTGACGTAAACGTAGAGGAAACGCGACAGCGGGTACTTGCCGTTCAGGGTGTTTTCTTCGGTGTCTTCGATGAACTCAGTGCTGCCTTTCTTGGCAAGAGCCACTGTCTTCACGCTAGCGGTCTTGTAGCCGATGCCCGAGTAACCCACGCCGTTCAGCGAGGAGCTGATCGACTGCACAACCGAAGCCGAACCTGGTTGTTCGTTGACGTTTGGCTTGTAGTCGCCTTTGCACAGGGCTTCTTCTTTGAAGTAGCCGTAGGTGCCGGATACCGAGTTACGACCGAACAGCTGAACCGGCTTGTTGGCCAGGTCGCCCGTCACGCCCAGATCACCCCAGGTTTTCACGTCGGTTTTAGCACCGCACAGACGAGTCGAGGAGAAGATCGCGTCGACTTGCTCCATGGTCATGTGCTGGATCGGGTTGTCTTTGTGTACGAAGACAGCCAGGGCGTCCACGGCAACCGGGATAGCGGTTGGCTTGTAGCCGTATTTGGTTTCGAACGCTTGCAGCTCGTTGTCCTTCATCTTGCGGCTCATCGGGCCCAGGTTAGCGGTGCCTTCAGTCAGCGCAGGTGGCGCGGTAGAAGAACCGGCAGCCTGAATCTGGATGTTGACGTTCGGGTATTCTTTTTTGTAGTTCTCAGCCCACAGGGTCATGAGGTTGGCCAGGGTATCGGAGCCGACGCTGGACAGGTTGCCCGACACACCAGTGGTCTTGGTGTAGCTCGGGATAGCAGGGTCAACAGCGGCAACCGCGTTGGCAGTCGCAACGCCAGCAGCGACAAAAGTCATTGCCGCCATCAAACGCTTCAGTTTCATGCCTTACTCCTAGCAGATAGGGTGTGTTAGTCGGGGCCAAGTATCAGCAGGCCGTGTGAACACTCTATGGCTGAAATATGACAATTGGATGAAAGGCCAGCATTCGAGTTTTTACCGGATAATTCATGCGCCCCAAATCGCTAGCAGGCTAGCCCCACATTGCAATGCAATTCAATGTGGGGCTAGCCTGCTAGCGATAGGGCCGGTACAGCTACAGACAGTTTCAGGGATCAGCGACCCTTCTTCCAAAGATACGCACCCACCAGAATCCCGACCCCGCAAATGATCGCCACGTAGTAGGCAGGCCCCATCGGGCTTTCCTTGAGCAGCAGCGTCACCACCATCGGCGTCAAACCACCGAAAATCGCATAGGCCAGGTTGTAGGAGAACGACAACCCGCTGAAGCGCACCACCGCTGGAAAGGCTTTGACCATCACGTAGGGCACTGCACCGATGGTCCCGACCAGGAAACCGGTCAAGGCGTACATCGGGAACAGCCAGTCCGGGTGGTTGAACAGGCTGTGATAGAACGTCCACGAGCTGATCAACAGCGCGGCGCTGCCAAACACAAACACTCGGCCAGCGCCGAAACGGTCAGCCAGGGCACCGGAAGCCACGCAACCTACACTCAGGAACACGATCGCCAGGCTGTTGGCCTGCAACGCGGTAGTTGGCGAGAAGTGGTAAACGGTCTGCAGCACGGTCGGCGTCATCAGAATGACCACGATGATGCCGGCGGACAGCAGCCAGGTCAGCAACATGGAAATCAGGATCGCACCGCGATGGTCACGCAGCACCGCGCGCAGCGGCACTTCTTCGGCCAGGGCCTTGCGCAGTTGCAGTTCGGCAAACACCGGGGTCTCGTGCAACCAGCGGCGCAGGTAGACCGAGAACAGACCGAACACGCCACCCAGCAGGAACGGGATCCGCCAGGCGTAATCGGACACTTCCAGCGGGGTGTAAATGCTGTTGATCGCCGTGGCGACCAATGAACCCAGGAGGATGCCAGCCGTCAGACCGCTCGTCAGGGTGCCGCAGGCATAACCGATATGTCGCTGCGGCACGTGTTCGGAAACGAATACCCACGCGCCCGGCACTTCACCACCAATCGCCGCGCCTTGAATCACCCGCATCAACAGCAACAGGATCGGCGCCCACATGCCGATCTGCGCATAAGTCGGCAGCAGACCCATGATCAGGGTCGGCACCGCCATCATGAAAATGCTCAGGGTGAACATCTTTTTGCGGCCAAGCAGGTCGCCGAAATGGGCCATCACAATGCCGCCCAACGGACGAGCGAGGTAGCCGGCGGCGAAAATGCCGAACGTCTGCATCAGGCGCAGCCACTCGGGCATGTCCGCCGGGAAGAACAGTTTGCCCACCACCGTGGCGAAGAACACGAAGATGATGAAGTCGTAAAACTCCAGTGCGCCGCCCAGGGCAGACAGCGATAACGTCTTGTAGTCGCTACGGGTTAACGGGCGTGCGGGCTGGGTCGGCTGCGCGATGCTAGAGGGCGCTGTGGTCATGGCAAGGGCTTCTCTTATAGTCGGATCTGCAACCCCAACAACGCTGGCGAGGGCTTGGGCAGGTCCGGCACGATAGCAAATTGTTCGAAAAAGCACATAGAGGTGCGTATTTGACGGTCAAAATGAGAACCGGACGGTCGTCTCGGAGTCTACCGATCGATATACTCGCTGCGTTGCAGCATTTGTAAGGGGTTGCTGTGCGAAAACGCGCTGGATGACTGGCAAGGTCATTGCGTGGCTCAGTCGGTTTCGCAGAGTTTCCCTTTAGGCGCCTTTCGAAAAACGTGACGAACGTAGTATGTTCGGGGCTGAATCGTTTTTTCTTGAGACGGCTATTCACCTGAAGTACCAATGAAGAGTCACGGGTCAGAGGCACCCCCGGCATGATAGAGCTCGAACAAGAAGATCCAATTCCGCAAGGCGACCTTGCCCTGCAAATCACCGCGCTTCCGCGTGAAACCAACGGCTTTGGCGATATTTTCGGCGGCTGGCTGGTGGCACAGATGGATTTGGCCGGCACCGCAATGGCCAGCAAAGTTGCGGGTGGACGCGTAGCAACCGTGGCGATTGATCGCATGGCGTTCCTGGTCCCGGTGGCGGTGGGCGCTCAGCTTTCCTTCTATACCCAGGCGCTGGAAATCGGCCGCAGCTCGATTCAGATGATGGTCGAAGTCTGGAGCGACGATCCGCTGTCCAGCGAGTGGCGTAAAGTGACTGAAGCCGTGTTTGTGTTTGTCGCGATCGATGGCAGCGGCCGTACTCGTTCGGTTCCTCCGCGCGCGCGTTAAACACGGCGACCTTTCTGCGGTCCATTGCAGTCATTGTTCCTGATCGAGAGTTGCCCCATGAGCACGCCCAACGTTGAAGCCGTGAAACTGGATGAACTGAACTGCTGGCGCATCCGCCACGGTCAGGCCGAATTGCTGGTTGCCCAGCAAGGCGCGCACATCCTCAGTTATCAATTGGCCGGCCAACCGCCGCTGATCTGGCTTAACGATGAGGCCGTGTTCAAGACCGGCAAGAGCATCCGCGCCGGCGTGCCGGTGTGCTGGCCGTGGTTCGGCAATTTCAAGCGCAACCCGCAAAGCGTCCAGGCGATGCGCGTCAGCAACGAACCGCCGACTGCCCACGGTTTTGTCCGGGCGATGGATTGGGAATTGGGCGGCATAGAAACCGAGGGTGAGAGCCTGAAGGTGGAATTCGTCCTGCCCTACCCCGAAGGCGGCTTTCCAGGCTGGCCACATCAGGTGGATCTGAAGTTGAGCATCCGTCTGGATGAGCAACTGCACATCAGCTTGACCAGCCACAATCAGGGCACCGATACCGTCACCATCAGCCAGGCGTTGCACAGTTACTTCGCTGTCAGCGATGTGCGCACGGTGCATGTCGAAGGGCTGGATGGCTTGAGCTATATCGAAACGCTGGACGACTGGAAAACCGTGACCCAGACCGGCGATCTGCGCTTTACCGGCGAAACCGACCGTATCTACCTCAATACCCCGGCGAAGCTGAGCATTGTCGACCCGGCCTGGAAACGGCGCATTGAGCTGACCAGCAGTGGTTCGCGCTCGGCGGTGATCTGGAACCCGTGGATCGAACGCGCGGTGGCATTCAGCGACATTGCCGACGATGGCTGGCAGAAGATGCTGTGCATCGAGACGGCGAATGTGATGGATGATGTGGTGACGCTGAAACCCGGCGCCACCCACACTCTCGAAGTCAGCATCGCCAGCAACCCTTTATAAGCAACACCACAAAACCAATGTGGGAGCGAGCCTGCTCGCGATGACGTCATAACATCCAACATCAATATTGGCTGTTACACCGCTATCGCGAGCAGGCTCGCACACAGTGGATCTTTGTCAGTCTGGTTGGCGCTGTTACAAATCCGACTCCTGCACCACCCGCACCTTCGCCGCATCCAGCGCATACGCCGCGTCAGCCAAATCATTGTTGACCTTCTCGACCTTCAGCGTGCCGGTCACCCACAGCGGTGTGTAGATATCGTCCAGCTTCAAACCCTTCGGATAACGCACCAACACCAATTGGTTAGGTGGCGGTGGCGGCACGTGGATGCAGGCGCCCGGGTACGGGACAAGGAAGAACAGCGTGCTGCGGCCCTTGGCGTCGGACTCCAGCGGTACCGGATAACCGCCGATGCGGATGTTCTTGTCGTTCATCGACGGCACGGTTTTGGTCGAATACATCACCGCCGGCAAGCCCTTGCTCTGCTTCATGCCACCTTTTTCAGTAAAGGTGCCATCGCCTTCGGGGGAGTTGTGGTCGATTTCGGGCATGGCCTCGAGGGCTTTCTGGTCCGACTTGGGCATCAGTTCGAGCCAGTCGGTTTCCGGCAGTTCGCCGGCATGGGCAAGGCCCGTACCCAGTAAAAGAAAAGTCAGCAGAAAACGGCGCATGAAGGTGCTCGGCATAAGGAGAGGTCTGTGCAACGCCGAGCATTCTAGCCCTCCCCGCGTGCGGCGCGGAGAGGACTTCGTCGCTTGAATCAGTTCTTTCTGATCAAACCGTAGATCACCAGCAGCACCACCGCGCCGACCAGCGCACCGATGAAGCCTGCACCTTCGCCTGCGTGATAGATGCCCAGAGCCTGGCCGCCATAAGTGGCCGCCAGCGAACCGCCGATACCGAGCAGGATGGTCATGATCCAGCCCATGCTGTCATCACCCGGTTTCAGGAACCGAGCCAGCAGGCCGACGATCAAGCCGATAAAGATGGTTCCGATAATTCCCATGGCACTTCCCTCTGATTGAATGGCAATGCAGAAGCCTAGTCAGACTTTCGCATCCTGCCATGAGAGAACGGCGGACCTAGAATGGTTCCGCCGCTGCCACATGAAACTGTTTATTCGGCGATGAGCGCTTCGACCTTGAGGATCTGCGCGGCCAGTGTTTCGCGGTTTGCACAACGCAGGTTGGCGTGACCGACCTTGCGGCCAGCCTTGAACGCTTTGCCATAGTGATGCAGATGGCAATCGGCGATGGCCAGGACCTTTTCAGTCTCCGGGACTTTGCCGATGAAGTTGAGCATCGCGCTCTCGCCGACCTTCGCCGTCGAACCCAGCGGCAGGCCAGCAACAGCCCGCAGGTGGTTTTCGAACTGGCTGCACTCGGCGCCTTCAGTGGTCCAGTGACCCGAGTTATGCACGCGCGGGGCGATTTCGTTGGCCTTGAGGCCACCGTCGACTTCAAAGAACTCGAACGCCATCACGCCGACGTAATTCAGCTGCTTGAGCACGCGGCTGGAATAGTCTTCCGCCAAGGCTTGCAGCGGATGGTCGGTGCTGGCCACGGACAGCTTGAGGATGCCGCTGTCGTGGGTGTTGTGAACCAGCGGATAGAACCTGGTTTCACCATCGCGAGCACGCACGGCGATCAGCGAGACTTCGCCGGTGAACGGCACGAAGCCTTCCAGCAGGCAGGCCACGCTGCCCAGTTCGGCGAAGGTGCCGACCACGTCTTCCGGTTTGCGCAGGACTTTCTGGCCCTTGCCGTCGTAACCCAGGGTGCGGGTTTTCAGCACGGCCGGCAGACCGATCGACGCCACGGCAGCGTCCAGATCGGCTTGCGATTGAATGTCGGCGAACGCAGGGGTGGGAATCCCCAGGTCCTTGAACATGCTCTTCTCGAACCAGCGATCGCGGGCGATGCGCAGGGCTTCGGCGCTCGGGTAGACCGGGACGAATTGCGACAGGAAAGCCACGGTTTCAGCCGGGACACTTTCGAACTCGAAGGTCACCAGATCGACTTCATCAGCCAGCTGACGCAGGTGGTCCTGATCGCCATAATCGGCCCGCAGGTGTTCGCCCAACGCGGCTGCGCAAGCATCCGGTGCCGGGTCCAGGAAAGCGAAGTTCATGCCCAGCGGGGTGCCCGCCAACGCCAACATGCGGCCCAACTGGCCGCCACCGATTACACCGATCTTCATCGTCAACAACCTCAGGCGATGCGTGGGTCTGGATTTTCCAGGACGCTGTCTGTCTGCTCAGCGCGGAATTTTTTCAGCACCGCGTGGAACTGCGGGTGCTTGGCGCCGAGGATACTCGCCGACAGCAGGGCTGCGTTGATCGCGCCGGCCTTGCCGATGGCCAGGGTGGCAACCGGAATGCCCGCTGGCATCTGCACGATCGAGAGCAGCGAATCGACGCCCGAGAGCATCGACGACTGCACCGGCACGCCCAGCACCGGCAGGTGGGTCTTGGCCGCACACATGCCAGGCAAGTGGGCCGCGCCGCCGGCACCGGCGATGATCACCTCGATGCCACGCGCCTCCGCCTCTTCGGCGTACTGGAACAGCAGGTCCGGGGTGCGGTGGGCAGAGACCACTTTCACCTCGTAAGGGATGCCGAGCTTTTCCAGCATATCGGCGGTGTGGCTAAGGGTGGACCAATCGGACTTGGAGCCCATGATCACGCCAACCAGTGCACTCATCGTCGTGCCTCTTCTCTCTGGGCGCCCGCAGGCGCGTCAAAAAACAACAAGCCACGCAAAATGCGTGGCTTGATTGTACGAATTATGGCCAGTCAAGCCGGCCGAAGGCCGCGCAGTATACCTCAATGAAGCAGATAAACAGCCCCTGAAACGACCATCTGTCATACGGCGCAAAGTGCCGGTTTTATTGACTTGAAGGTCAGCGAAAGAACACCACAAATCCCCTGTGGGAGCGAGCCTGCTCGCGAATGCAATGTGTCAGTCGCCGACACTGTTGACTGAACCACCGCACTCGCGAGCAGGCTCGCTCCCACTTTTGATCTTCAGTGGTTTCAGGAACCCGTCGTGCCTTGGGCGGCGCCGCCTTCCAGTTTGCGCCACAGCAAACGAACGTTCGCCTTGCGCACCAGCGCACAGCGATACAGTCGGATCTCCAGCGGCACATGCCATTGCGGGCCGCCGCAGACCACCAGTTCACCGCGCGCCAGTTCGGCACGCACGCTCAATTGCGGCACCCAGGCAATCCCCAACCCCTCGAGCGCCATGCTTTTCAAGCTGTCGGCCATGGCGGTCTCATAGATGGTGGTGAAGCGCAGCGCACGCTGGCGCAGCAGCATATTGACCGAACGCCCGAGAAACGCACCGGCGCTGTAAGCGAGCAGCGGCACACTGGCCTCGCCTTCCAGATCGAACAAGGGTTTGCCCTCGGCATCCGCCGCGCACACCGGCAACATCTCGGTGTGGCCAAGGTGCAGCGACGGGAAGATTTCCGGGTCCATCTGCAAGGCCGCGTCCGGGTCATAGAACGCCAGCATCAAGTCGCAACCGCCCTCGCGCAGCGCATGCACCGCGTCGCCGACGTTGGTCGCCACCAACCGCGTGGCAATGTTCAGGCCTTCATTGCGCAACTGCGCGATCCAGCGCGGAAAGAAACCCAAGGCCAAAGAGTGAGCGGCAGCCACTTGCATCACTTCGCCCTGCCCGCCTTCCAGGTGATGAAGGTGGCGCAGCACTTCGCCGAGCTGTTCAACCACGGTCCGCGCGGTCACCAAAAACAACTGTCCCGCCGCCGTCAGTTCGACCGGCGTGCGCGAGCGGTTGACCAACGTCAGCCCCAGCGCGGCTTCCAGGCTGCGGATTCGGCGACTGAACGCGGGCTGCGTCACGAAGCGGCGTTCCGCAGCCTGGGAGAAGCTGCGGGTGGCGGCCAAGGCGCTGAAGTCCTCGAGCCATTTACTTTCCAGATTCATCACGTCCTCCCGGACACGCACCAATTTAGGTCACACGCTCGCCGCACACACGGCGTCACACCGGCATTATGCCGAATGTGCATAGGCCAGTGTTTAACAGCATTGGCCGAAAATTCTCTACAAGCCTAGCATTTGCAGCGTTCCGGCACAGACCGGGTCCTTATCGAGATGATTTCTATCATGTCCTCCGCTGCATCTTTCCGCACAGAAAAAGACCTGCTTGGCGTACTCGAAGTACCTGCTCAAGCGTATTACGGCATCCAGACCCTGCGAGCGGTGAACAACTTCCGTCTCTCCGGCGTTCCGATTTCGCATTACCCGAAGCTGGTTGTCGGCCTGGCGATGGTCAAACAGGCCGCCGCTGACGCCAACCGCGAGCTGGGTCACCTGAGCGAAGCCAAGCACGCGGCCATCAGCGAAGCCTGTGCCCGTCTGATCCGCGGCGATTTCCACGAAGAGTTCGTGGTGGACATGATTCAAGGCGGCGCTGGCACTTCGACCAACATGAATGCCAACGAAGTCATCGCCAACATCGCGCTGGAGGCCATGGGTCACCAGAAGGGCGAATACCAATACCTGCACCCGAACAACGACGTGAACATGGCGCAGTCGACCAACGACGCCTACCCGACCGCGATCCGCCTGGGTCTGCTGCTGGGTCACGACGCGCTGCTGGCCAGCCTCGACAGCCTGATCCAGGCGTTCGCTGCCAAGGGTGTTGAGTTCAGCCACGTCTTGAAGATGGGCCGTACCCAGCTGCAAGACGCCGTGCCGATGACCCTGGGTCAAGAATTCCGCGCCTTCGCCACCACGTTGAGCGAAGACCTGGCACGCCTGAAAACACTGGCACCTGAACTGCTGACCGAAGTGAACCTGGGCGGCACCGCGATCGGTACCGGCATCAACGCCGACCCGCGTTACCAGCACCTGGCCGTTCAGCGCCTGGCCCTGATCAGCGGTCAACCGCTGGTTCCGGCGGCCGACCTGATCGAAGCCACCTCCGACATGGGCGCCTTCGTGCTGTTCTCCGGCATGCTCAAGCGCACCGCGGTCAAGCTGTCGAAGATCTGCAACGACCTGCGCCTGCTGTCCAGCGGCCCGCGCACCGGCATCAACGAAATCAACCTGCCGGCGCGTCAGCCAGGCAGTTCGATCATGCCCGGCAAGGTCAACCCGGTAATCCCGGAAGCGGTTAACCAGGTAGCGTTCCAGATCATCGGCAACGACCTGGCCCTGACCATCGCTGCCGAAGGCGGCCAGTTGCAACTGAACGTGATGGAGCCGCTGATCGCCTTCAAGATTTTCGACTCGATCCGCCTGCTGCAACGCGCCATGGACATGCTGCGCGAGCACTGCATCGTCGGCATCACCGCCAACGAAGAGCGTTGCCGTGAGCTGGTCGAGCACTCGATCGGCCTGGTCACCGCGCTGAACCCGTACATCGGCTATGAAAACGCCACCCGCATCGCCCGTATCGCCCTCGAAAGCGGCCGCGGCGTGCTGGAACTGGTGCGCGAAGAAGGCTTGCTCGACGACGAAATGCTCGCCGACATCCTGCGCCCGGAAAACATGATTGCTCCGCGTCTGGTGCCTTTGAAGGCTTGACCGAACGCAGACTCTTGCGCTTTTAACGAAGAGCACCAGGAGCCACACGCTCACCAGGTCGAGGGACTAGACACCTCTCACCTTTTGAGGGCTTGGGGATTTATTCCCCAAGCCCTTTTTTTTAACTTCTGAAAGGAAAACCGTCTTCTGTAGGAGTGAGCCTGCTCGCGATGAACGATAACGCGGTGTAACTGAAATACCGCGGTGCCTGCATCGCGAGCAGGCTCACGCCTACAAAGGCCTGGCTCAAAAAGTCAGGTGTTTCAAAGGCTTCGTTTCGTCGCTTGCACCACAACCGTGCAGACGGACGGCACTCTCCTAGGTATAGTGCCGCCCCTCTTCGCGTGAGCGGTCGTCGGTAACGAGGCCCAAACCCATGCGAAACCCGAACTAATAACAAACCTGCGATATGGGCCCGGGACGAACACTCGCCTCACTGTTGTGCCACGTGCACACCGGTGTAACGCGATGTTTCTGCCTGCCCAACATTTGCCTACACAAAAAACAGCGAGGAATAATCCATGCTCGAAGTCATTAACGACTTCCTCTCAGGGAAAGTACTGATCGTGCTCATTGTCGGGCTCGGTAGCTACTTCACGATCCGCTCGCGTTTCGTTCAATTGCGCCATTTCTTCCACATGTTCGCGGTGTTCCGCGACAGCCTGAAAAGCAGCGCCGGCCAACTCAGTTCGTTCCAGGCCTTGATGCTCAGCCTCGCCGGCCGTGTCGGCGCGGGTAACATCGCCGGTGTCGGCATCGCCGTTACCCTGGGTGGCCCGGGGGCGGTGTTCTGGATGTGGGTGACCGCACTGGTCGGCATGTCCAGCAGCTTCTTCGAATGTTCCCTCGGCCAGCTCTACAAGCGCTGCGATGCCGACGGCACCTACCGTGGCGGCCCGTCCTATTACATCCAGCACGGTCTGCAGAAACGCTGGCTGGGCATGATCATGGCGTTCCTGTTGCTGGTGACCTTCGGGTTTGCCTTCAACGGCCTGCAATCCCACGCCGTGACTCACTCGCTGAACAACGCGTTCGGCCTCGACACCACCTACACAGGCCTGGCCCTGGCGGTGCTGCTCGGTCTGGTGTTCATCGGCGGGATCAAGCGCATCGCCAAGGTCGCTGACCTGCTGGTGCCGGTGAAAACCCTGGTGTACATCGGCGTGACTATCTATGTGATCGTGCTGCAGTTCGACCAGGTTCCGGGCATGTTGATGACCATCGTCAAAAGTGCTTTCGGTCTGGACCAGGCCTTCGGCGGCCTGATCGGCAGCGCAATCGTCATGGGCGTGAAACGTGGCGTTTTCGCCAACGAAGCGGGCCTGGGCAGTGCGCCGAACGTGGCGGCCGTGGCTTCCGTCGAGCACCCGGTGGCACAAGGCGTGGTTCAGGCGTTCAGCGTGTTCCTCGATACTTTCGTGATCTGCACCTGCACCGCGTTGCTGATCCTGCTCTCGGGTTTCTACACCCCAGGCTTCGAAGGCGACGGCATTGCCCTGACCCAGAACTCGCTGGCCGCCGTGGTCGGTGACTGGGGCCGCAGCTTCATTTCCGTGGCGTTGTCGTTGTTCGTGTTCACCTCGATCCTCTACAACTACTACCTGGGCGAGAGCAACCTGCGCTTCCTGATCGGTGAAAACCGCAAGGCGCTGATTGGCTACCGCGCGCTGGTGCTGGTGTTGATTTTCTGGGGCGCCATCGAAAACCTCGGCACGGTGTTCGCCTTCGCCGACATCACCATGACCATGCTCGCGTTCGTGAACCTGATCGCGCTGTTCCTGCTGTTCAAGGTCGGCATGCGCATCCTGCGTGACTACGATGACCAGCGTGCCGCCGGGATCAAGACGCCGGTATTCGATTCGAGCAAATTCCCGGATCTGGACCTGGACTTGAACGCCTGGCCAGCCAATCCGCCGGCCGCGGCTCCAAAGGCTGAAGCCGAACTGCAAGGCGTACCCGCAGCGCAACGCTGATGGGTAAACGACGGGCGCATCCTCTGCGCCCGTCAGTTAAAGTGCACAACTTGTGGGAGCGGGCAGGCTCGCTCCCACATGTCATCTCTTGCGGAGACTTTCCCATGGTTCCCAACTCCTACCCTGCCGCCCAGCACGTCATGGTGCTCTACACCGGTGGCACCATCGGCATGCAAGCCAGCGCCAATGGCCTGGCCCCGGCGTCCGGTTTCGAAGCGCGGATGCGTGAATATCTGCACAGCCAGCCCGGCGTGGTCGTGCCGCAGTGGCGCTTTCGCGAAATGTCGCCGCTGATCGACAGCGCCAACATGAGCCCGACGTACTGGCAGCAACTGCGTGAAGCGGTGGTCGACGCCGTTGATGTCCAAGGCTGCGACAGCGTGCTGATCCTGCACGGCACCGACACCCTCGCCTACAGCGCCGCCGCGATGAGTTTTCAATTGCTCGGCCTGAATGCCCGCGTCGTGTTCACCGGCTCGATGCTGCCGGCCGGCGTGACCGACAGCGATGCCTGGGAAAACCTCAGTGGCGCGTTGGTTGCCCTGGGCCATGGCCTGGCGCCGGGCGTTCATCTGTATTTCCACGGCGAACTGCTGGACCCGACTCATTGTGCGAAGGTTCGTAGTTTCGGTCGCCATCCGTTCAAGCGCCTGGAGCGTCAGGGCGGTGGTGTGAAGGCCACGTCGCTGCCGGCTCAATTGAATTACAACCAGAGCAAGCAACTGGCGAAAGTCGCGGTGCTGCCGTTGTTCCCAGGCATCGGCGCCGAGCAGCTTGATGGCGTGCTGAACAGCGGCATCCAAGGCTTGGTGCTGGAATGCTACGGCAGTGGCACCGGGCCGAGCGACAACCCTGAATTTCTCGCCGCTCTGGAGCGGGCGCGGGACAAAGGTGTAGTTGTTGTCGCCGTCACCCAATGCCATGAAGGTGGCGTTGAGCTGGATGTCTACGAGGCCGGTAGCCGGTTGCGAGGCGTGGGTGTGCTTTCGGGCGGCGGCATGACCCGTGAGGCGGCGTTGGGCAAGTTGCATGGGTTGCTGGGTGCCGGGCTGGACACCTCTGAAGTCCGGCGTCTGGTCGAGCTCGACCTTTGCGGTGAACTGGTCTGATACACCGCAGGACCTGTAGGAGCGAGGCTAGCCCGCGAAGACGTCCTTGAAGGCGCCAAAAGCTTCGCGGGCAAGCCTCGCTCCTACAAGTATTCATTCGCGGCATACAACTTGCTCGATTCCAGCATCCAATCGCTGGAACTTCCCATGCTCCACTCCCACCTCACCACCCTCAACGCCGTCTCCCTGGTGCTCAACACCTTCAAGGCCGAAGGCTTGTCCAGCGAAGCACTGCTGGCGGGAAGTGGCATCAGCGCGGCGGATCTGAGCCGGGCGGACACGCGCATCACCACCAACCAGGAGATGCAGGTGTGTGCCAACGCCGTCGCGCTCAAGCGTGATATCGGCCTGGAACTGGGGCGGCGGATGCACGTTTCGTCCTACGGCATACTCGGTTATGCGCTACTCACCTCTGCCACCTTCGGTGACGCTTTGCGCCTGGCGATGCATTATCCGGCGCTGTTGGGAACACTTTTCGAGTTGAGCCTGGAAGTCGACGGCGAGCGTGTGTGGTTCGTCGCTGCCGATTATCGAGAGAACCCGGCGCTGGCCGTGTTCAACGCCGAGTTCTGCCTGGTGTCGTTAAAAGTCATTTGCGATGACCTGCTCGGGCACCCGCTGCCATTGCTCGCCGCTCGCCTGGAACATATGGCGCCGGATTATCGGGCGAGCTACGCCGAACACTTCGACTGCCCGCTGCACTTCGACGCGCGAGATAACGCCTTCGCATTCGACAAGCGCTGGCTCGACCAGCCCTTGCCGCTGGCCGATGTCATCACCCATCAGGCCATGGTCGACCGCTGCCGCAAGCAGAACACCGAATTCACCGGGCGGCAGGCGTGGTTGGGGCGGATTCGGCAGTTGCTTCGTGCGCAACTGAATGCAGCCCCGGGGCTGGAAGGTTTGGCGTTGCAGATGAATTGCTCGGCGCGCACCTTGCGCCGCCATCTCAAGGACCTGGGGTGCAGCTATCAGGAATTGCTCGATGAACTGCGCTTCGAGCTGGCCAAGCAGATGCTCTGTGAGGATCAGCTGCCGATCTACCGGATCGCCGAGGCGCTGGGCTTCAGCGAAACCGCGAGTTTCCGCCATGCGTTCGTGCGCTGGAGTGGTGTGGCACCGAGTCAGTTCCGCCCTTGACCCCCAACTCTCTGTAGGAGCGAGGCTTGCCCGCGAAAGCGTCTTCAAGTACGCCAAACGCTTCGCGGGCAAGTCTCGCGCCTACAGGTGGTTGCCCAACACCGGGGCACTTGCGCGCCAATAAAGGGCGAATTCCGGTCAGATCTTTTGGCCATATCGATCCCCTTTTGGCCTTTCCTGCCGTTCTCCGAATCGCGCTACGCCGCAAGACTGTGTTCAACCGAATCAGCCTGCGGAGAACAAGAAATGCTGACGATCTACTCGGACGATCACCACCTGCACCACGGCCGTTGTGAATTGATGGACGGGCAACTGATGCCCTGCTTCGAAATGCCCTCGCGTGCCGACCATGTGCTGCAACGCGTGCAAACGCAGAACCTCGGCCCTGTCGAAGCGCCGAAGGATTTCGGCCTCGACCCGATCGCGCGCATCCACAGCCGCGACTACCTCGACTTCTTCAAAGGTGCCTGGGCACGCTGGACCGAATTCAAAACCGACGGCGATTTGCTGCCCTACACCTGGCCAGCCCGCACCTTGCGCCGGATCATCCCCACCAGCCTGCACGGCCAGCTCGGCTATTACAGCTTCGACGGCGGCGCGCCGATCACCGCCGGCACTTGGCAAGCGGCATACAGCGCAGCGCAAGTGGCCCTCACCGCGCAAGCCGCCATCCAGCGCGGCGCTCGCAGTGCCTTTGCCCTGTGCCGTCCACCGGGACACCATGCCGCCAGCGACTTGATGGGCGGTTATTGCTACCTCAACAACGCCGCCATCGCCGCTCAAGCGTTCCTCGATCAAGGCCACAAAAAGATCGCGATCCTCGACGTCGACTACCACCACGGCAACGGCACCCAATCGATTTTCTACGAACGCAGCGATGTGCTGTTCACCTCGAT
The DNA here is from genome assembly GCF_031766055.1 of Pseudomonas sp. SG20052. Taxonomy (NCBI): domain Bacteria; kingdom Pseudomonadati; phylum Pseudomonadota; class Gammaproteobacteria; order Pseudomonadales; family Pseudomonadaceae; genus Pseudomonas; species Pseudomonas sp. SG20052. The sequence goes on from NZ_CP134498.1 coordinate 6,710,851, forward strand.
TCACGGCCACCCGGAAGCCGAATTCCCGTTCTTCCTCGGCTATGAAGACGAGCTCGGCGAAGGGGCCGGTGAAGGCTTCAACTTCAACTACCCTTTGCCGGCTGGCAGCGGCTGGGACCGTTGGAGTGCAGCGCTGGAGCAAGCCTGCAACGAGATCGAAACATACGGCGCCGGCATCGTCGTCGTGTCCCTGGGCGTCGATACGTTCAAGGACGATCCCATCTCCCAGTTCAAGCTCGACAGCCCCGATTACCTGGCCATGGGCGCGCGCATCGCGAAGCTCGGCAAGCCGACGCTGTTCGTGATGGAAGGCGGCTACGCGGTAGAAGAAATCGGCATCAATGCCGTGAACGTTCTCGAAGGTTTTGAAAGCGCCCAATGAGGAATTAGAACAATGAACAGACTCACGCGTTTTATCGCACCGGTACTGTGCGCCACAGTACTCGGTGGCGCCGCCCACGCTGAAGAGCGAACGTTGCGCGTCTACAACTGGTTCGACTACATCACTCCCAAGGCGCTGGAAGACTTCAAGGCGCAGAACACCCAGACCAAACTGGTCTACGACATCTTCGACACCAACGAAGCACTTGAGGCCAAGCTGCTGACCGGTAACTCCGGCTACGACGTGGTGGTGCCCTCCAACGTGTTCCTCGCCAAGCAGATCGAAGCCGGCGTGTTCCAGCCCCTGGACCGTAGCAAGTTGCCGAACTGGAACCACCTCGATCCGAAGCTGATGAAGCTGCTCGAAGGCAACGACCCGGGCAACAAATTCGCCGTGCCGTACATGTACGGGACCATCCTGATCGGCTTCAACCCGGACAAAGTCAAAGCCGCGCTGGGCGACAAGGCGCCGGTGGACAGCTGGGACCTGATCTTCAAGGAAGAGAACATCAGCAAGCTCAAGCAGTGCGGCGTCGCCCTGCTCGACTCGCCGTCGGAAATCCTGCCCCTGGCCCTGCAACACCTCGGCCTGGACCCTAACAGCAAGAAGCCGGCGGACTACGAAAAGGCTGAAGCGCTGTTGATGAAAATCCGTCCGTACATCACCTACTTCCACTCCTCCAAATACATGGCGGACATTGCCAACGGCGACATCTGCGTCGCGGTCGGTTATTCCGGCAGCTTCTCCCAGGCTGCCAACCGCGCCAAGGAAGCCAAGAATGGTGTGGTCGTCGACATGCGCCTGCCCAAGGAAGGCGCGCCGATCTGGTTCGACATGCTCGCAATCCCCAAAGGCGCGAAGAACCCGGAAGACGCCTACACCTTCATCAACTACCTGCTGCAACCCCAGGTGATCGCACCCGTCAGCGATTTCGTCGGCTACCCGAACCCGAACAAGGACGCCACGGAACTGGTCGACCCGGCGATCCGAAACAACCCGAACCTGTACCCGACCGAAACCGCGATGGGTACGCTGTACACCCTGCAACCGTTGCCGCGCGATGCCGAACGCGCGCGGACCCGGGCCTGGACCAAGATCAAGTCCGGGACCTGATACCCGACTGAAAACCGAAGACCCGCGGCGACGCGGGTCTTTTTTTGCCTGCGATATTTATGTACCACCCGACACGGGTGGCCACCCGATACCTTCTACCGATTCCGCGCTGCGCAATCAGCAGCGGCGCGCTCTCAGTCAGGAGACGACCATGTCCGAAACCGTTGCCCCGAGTGCAGAAGAGCTACTGACCCAACTGGTCACCGGCCCCTCGATCAGAGAAGTCGCAGCGGCCGCGCTGAGTCCTGCGCTCAACGCGCTGTATCCGCAGTTGAGGATTGACCCGACACTCGCCACGGTTGTCACCCCGACCTGGGTCGATACCGGCACCGAGGTAGTGCCCGGCCCTAACGTGTTTGAATCGCTCACCGATGTGTTGGTACGACTCGGTTTGTCAGGATCGACGGTGACGCTCATTGATGGAGAACACTTCCTGACCCTGCAACCGGGCGCGGAACCGCAGGCTCAACTGCCGGTGAAAATCGATGCCATCGGCAGCCTGCTCAATGCGCTCGCACCGCAGTTGTTCATCGCCTATCAGCAACAGCAGCTTGATTACTGGAACCAGGAGACAAGCCCTTCGACGCCGCGCTGGCATTCGCTCGCGAAATCGCTGCAGGACATCTGGAGCCCCGATCCCGCCTCGGACTGGGATGCGGATGAAAAAGCCATGGCCCAGGCCATCTTCGATCATCCGGATCGCGCAACTCGGACACAGGACAAGTACCTGACCAAGGCCTGCCTGATCGACACCGATCGGCTTGAGAACGCCGTCAGCGAACACCTGCGCGTTCTGGATATCGCCGTGTTCGTGGGCACATCGGGCACGCGCACCCTGGTGCTGACGCACTCGATTGCCGAAGGGTTCAAGCGTTACGAGTCGGTTGCCGCGCTGGGTGAAGCCGTGTTCAAACACCCTGGAACGTCAAGCGTCGAGCAGACCCTGCAATGGCGTCTGTATGAGCCCGAGGGCAACTTCTTTCACCACCAGGCCTGCGCGCTGATTGCGCTTGAGGTCGAAGCCATCGGTGCATTCGGTGCGGTCCAGCGCGCGTCTGCCACACCTCTTTCGCCACAAATCAGTGCGGCGGCAAAAAGCTTCACTGAATTTGAAGCCCTGCCGTCGTCACGCTTCAACAGGGTTCAGGGGTTGCTGACCGACTGGCTGAAAAACGCTTCGTCGGCGGACCTCTCCCGCTACAGCCGACACTTGATGGACCTGGCACAGCTGCGGGAACAGGACGCTGGAAAAACCTTCGACGAGGACATCGCGTCACTGCCGGCGTTTGCGCTGCAGACCCTGCGAGAGCAGATGATCAAGGATCATCCCGCGGCAGCGGACCTGGACCTGCAAGACATTGAAATCAGCATCACCAGCGTCGTGGTGCTCGGCGCTGTCGTGATACCCGGCAAGACGCAGACCACCACGCTGTCGCTGATTGAGCTGGCGCTGCAAAACCTGATTGCCGTTCCGCTGGGAAACAAGACGGTGAACTGCAAAAACGGCGACGCAGTGCCCATCTGGATGACCCCTGCCTATCTTGAAAAGCTCGTCACACAGGTCAATATCGGTGGGGTTTACCCGGCGCTGATCAAGCGCAAGTTGCTTGACGACCCGGCAGAAACGTTGCGACGACAGACGCTCTACACCCGCCATCTGCGTATCCAACTGCCCTTGCAGGCGCTGCAACAGAAGATGCGCGGCGAGGCGGGTATTGATGAACGTGGTTACCAGTACGTTAACGCCGTCATGCTGGAAAACGCTGCCGACCGCAGGGTAAACGGGCAGGAGATTGTCATTCGACCGCTGGCCTTTATGACCGGTGATCGCGCCGGCAGCCAAGGCGATGAAGTCGCCAACATGTTCGTCATCGGCCCCAGGCTCACCGATCAAGGGCCGTGCCTGCTCTACCGACCATTGCTCACCCCCTCGTTGATGCAATACCCGAGCGAGGCCAATCTGCTGTATGCCATCAAACACGAAAAATCACTTCGCCAATCGATCCTGGCCTGGCTGTCCGACGATGTTCGGTTCAACTATTCCCAGTATGTGTTCTCGGGTGATTTGCCTTCGGTCTGGACGTTGACCCAATTGCTGGTCGATCCCACGTCAGCCCTGGGCAAGATGGGCACGGTGACGCTCAGTGCAGCAGCCCTTGATGACACACCGCTGGCCGCCCTGTTCAAGGCCAACGCCAACGCCATGATTACCTTGGCGGACCAACAATCGGTGTCCAATGCGCAAGCCCGCTGGGCAACACTCAAGCAAGGCACATGGATGCTGTTCAATGTCGCTCTGCCCTTTCTTGGTCGCACCGCCGGGGTGGCTGCGTGGATCTGGCAGATCATGGACGACTTGCAGGACATTACCGAGGCAGCAGAGATCGATGACAGCTCACTCGCCTGGTCCGCCCTGACCGATCTGCTGTTGACCCTCGGCATGGTGCTGGCTCATCGCGCCGCCACTCGCAACAAACCCGTCTCGCGGTTGCCCGAGAAGGTCGAGCCGCCACGCGTCATACCCGAAAGCAAGCCTGCGCACACCATCACGGTGAGTCATCTGCCCGACCTCAATCAGCCTCCACCCTCCCATGAGGTAGCGATGCACGCCATCGCCACGCTGCCGCCTTCATCCCTGGGCGTCTTGCTTGATGAACTGGCCGTCGCCGAACCCAAAGGGATGGCCGCCGCCTCCAGCGAGCCCGGCCTTCGCCAACACCTCGGTTCGCTCAAGGGAAAATGGTATGCGAAGGTTGGCCAGCGATGGTTCGAGGTCACCCTCAACGACAATGACGATGTGCAGATCATTGATTCACGCCGGTCTCCCGCACGCACGGGGCCGTTGCTGATCAAGAACGCCAGGGGTGAATGGTTTATCGATACGCGGCTGAGGCTCAAGGCCGGAGGCAAGGAGAAACAACGGCTGGAGCAACAAAACCGGCAACGCCAGGCTGAACTGAAACAGCAAATGATCGCGTTCGAAAGCCAGACCCAAAGCCGCGAAACAGAGCTCAAGGAAGCTCAAAAAAACGCCCAGGCGACGACCGCCACCGACACCCATCGCCGCGTGTACCTTGAAATGCTCGACGCGCAGATGTCACTCCTCAGCACCAACATGGAACAGATGAAAGCCTTCAATGCTCGCGAGGCGATTCCCAATTACCGAAAAGCAATGATCAGTCGCCTGGATTTCCAGCTGTCGCTGCTGCAAAGATGGTTCGTTCAACAGCAGTCGGTTTTCGGCAATCAAATGCGCTTTTCCCTCGATCTTCTCGACAACCCGTCAACGGAAAATACACAGACCACCCGGCAAATCCATCAACTCACCGGCGAGTTGACCGCCAGCTACATCAATAAAATCGAGTCGGCACAGGCGTGCTTCGAGCAACTGAACCTGCTCGGCAAAGAAGCCATCGAAGTTATCCGCGACGTTAAAGCCAACATGCCGTCGTTCGATTTAAAGGACCTCAAACTGTTTCAGATCACACTCGGCCAGGAGTTGTGCCTCGACAACAGCGTTGAGCCCGCACCTGAAGCGCGCCAGGCACTGGAGAGCGTTGTCGAAAATGCAGGCCTTGCGATTCAGGCCTCACTGGACCTGATCGCTGACGAAGAAGTGCTGCACTTGCCGGATCGGATCGACGGGCTCAGCGATCTGGTGGAGCAACTGACGATCACCGACCAGCGCATCGTCGATCTGCCCACGGAGTTTCCCGGTCAGTTCCTGCAACCACCCCTCGACGTGATGCGCCAACGTCTCGACGGTTTTCAACAGCGTACCGTGAAACACCTGGCGAGCTTGCTGCGGGAGCGCAAGGCACTCGAGCCGCTACCCGGCCCTTCCCGTCCACCGACCGCGCCCGCCAAGCGAATCATCAAGACCCGCTACAAAGGTACTGTGGTGGGCCAGCCTCGTGCCGACTCCATGACACACGGTTCAGAACTGATCGACGTGACCTCGGCGTTGACCGGTAAAGTCATCTCGACTTTTCATGAGAAAACCCCGGGGGTCTGGGTTGAAAGAGTGGCCCCGCCACCGGTTTCCGCCATCGTTCTCCAACCCGACTTGAGTGCAAGCACCGCTCAAGGGCAGGCGTTGCTGGAGGGATTGGAAGCGTTCATTCGTCGAACGCAAGCCCATTCAAAAGGGATGCGTCGAATCCCCGTGGAAATCGAGGAGATGTTTCATCAGCAGGCTCACCGGCTGCAGGACGCCGCCAGCGCAATCGACGCAGCGTTGGTCGCGACCAATGCCACCGAGGGCGGTCCGGGATCCGTCGTCGTTTTGGTCAAGCAGCTAAACGACGCGGCGACCAAGCTGTATAACCAGGGACGCGTCACGCGAATCAGCATGACCAAACTACAGCCGCCGACAGCGGAGCGCGTCCGCTGGCTGCAAAGCGAAGGTCAGGTCGACATCGTCAAGAATCCAGGCCGACGCTTGCTCAAAAGCCGTAAACGAGACTATCTCGAGGAATATGAGGTCCGCGATCACAGCAACCAAAGTGTTCTGTGGTATGCCCACTTCCACTATGCGGAGCCCGCTTCACCTGCACAAACCTTCACCGCGGCACACCTGAAAACTGTGCAACAACGACTGCTGGGTGGCGCATCCGAGTCCCGCCACGCCAACGACGACCTCCAGGCGATCTCGATCTACCGCAGCGAGATCAGCCCGCAACTGGCGACGTCCCTGTTCTTCGCAAAAGTACCGGCCTCGGCCTCAGGGTCATAAACCGTACTGAACCCGAGACCTGCATTCGCGGGTCTTTTTTTACCCGCGATATCTATCTACCACCTCCAGTGGCCGACGCCTGATTACCGTCGATGCACCAAGAGGCTTTCCCGGCCTCGTCATTGCCCCCACCTAAGGACGCCAGACCTTTTCCAGTCGCCCGAGCGCGGCGCTGATGGCCGCCTCGGGCACCGCCGCGAAACCCAGGACCAGCCCCGCGCGCTGGTCCACTGGTTCTGTCGAATTCGGCAGCCAGTAGCCGCTCAGGGCATTGATCTCGACGTCGACACTCGCCGCCTGCTCCACCAGTTCGCGCTCGCGGGCCTGTGAGTCGACCGCCACGGTCAGATGCAGCCCTGCCGCGACACTCGGCAGGCTGCCGATGCCGGGAATATTCCGCGGCCAACCGGCCAGCAAGGTATTGCGCCGGCTCAGGGCCGCGCGACGCATGCGGCGGATATGCCGCTGGAAATGCCCGGCAGCCATGAACTCGGCCATGACCGCTTGGGTACTGACCTCGGAGTGCCGGACGTCCACCGCTCGACGTTGCGAAAACGCCTGCACCAGCGTTGGTGGCAACACCAGGTAACCCAGGCGCAGCGCCGGGAAGGCAACTTTGCCAAACGTCCCGACGTACAAAACCCGGCCCTGCCGGTCGAGTGCGGCCAACGGGGCCAGTGGCGCGCCGCTGTAGCGGTATTCGCCATCGTAGTCGTCCTCGACGATCCAGCCTTGGGTACGTTCGGCCCAGGCCAGTAACTCAAGACGTCGCGCCAGGCTCATCACCACCCCGGTCGGGTATTGATGCGACGGCGTGACATACGCCAGTCGACAATCGCTGAGACCATTCAATTCGTGGCAGTCGATGCCCTCACTGTCCACCGCCACGCCATGCAATCGCGCACCGGCCACGGCGAAGGCATGACCTGCCGCCCGATACCCCGGATTCTCGATCGCCACCCCATCGCCCGGTTCCACCAGCAGCTGTGCACAAAGGCTAATCCCCTGCTGCGCGCCGCTGGTGATCACTATTTGTTCAGCCGAACATTGCATTCCTCGTGAACTGCGCAAATACGCGGCGATCATGCCGCGCAAACGCTCGTCCCCTGCCGGATCGCCATAACACAGTTGCTGTAAATCCGGTTTACGCCAGAAAGCGGCATTCAGCTTGGCCCAGACCTCGAAAGGAAACAGATCGAACGCCGGAACACCCACCCGAAAAGCCCGCGGCGGACCGCTCGGCGGCAGGGCCAAATGGTTCTTTTCTACGCGCCCCAACGCGCCACTGTGGATAACTTTACTGGATGAAATCACAGGTAAATCCAGCCAATTTGTGGATAAGGCTGTGGGTAACCCTGTTGACAACCCTGTGGATACTTTTGTGGATAATTTTTTCCCGGATGCCGCGGTTTGAGGCAATTGCGCGACGTAAGTCCCGTCACCCACCCGCCCCTCGATAAACCCCTCGGCATAGAGCTGGTCGTAGGCCCGCACCACACTGTTGCGGGAAATTGCCAACGCCGCCGCCAGATCCCGGGTGGCCGGCAATCGCGTGCCACTGGCCAGTCGTCCGTCGAGCACCCGCAGGCGCAAGGCCTGATAGAGCTGGCGACTCAGACCTTGGCGACGGTCGAGTTCGATACCCGCGGGGTTGAAGGACAACGAAAGCGACGTCTCGCTCATGACAATGGACCTATGAAATTGGTCATTAATGGCTCTTACAACAGACCAATAGCCTGCCTAGGATGGATGCATTCGCCAAGGAATATTTCCATGTACAACCCCAGCGGCTTTGCCATCAGAGATTTGCATGAACTGCAGCAGCAGATAATCGACACGCGTCTCGCCATGGTGGTCACCCACGGCGAGCAAGGTTTGCAAGCCAGTCATCTGCCGCTGTTATTCAATCCTGAGCAGGGCCCGAATGGCACCCTCTACGGCCACTTCGCCCGGGGCAATCCCCAGTGGAAGGAACTGCAGAACGGCGCCGAAGCCCTGGTGATTTTTGCCGGTGCCGACGCTTATGTCAGCCCGGGGTTTTACCCGAGCAAAGCCGAGCACGGCAAAGTCGTGCCGACCTGGAACTACGTCGCCGTGCACGCTTACGGAACCGCCAACGTGTTCACCGAGGCCGATCGCCTGCTCAACCTGGTGAGTGCGCTGACCGATCGTCACGAAGCGAGTCGCCAGCAGTCGTGGAAAGTCACCGACGCGCCCGCCGACTACATCGACGGCATGCTCAAAGCCATCGTCGGGTTTGCCCTGCCGATCCAGCGCCTGGAAGGCAAGCGCAAGCTCAGTCAGAACCGCAGCGCTGCAGACATCGCCGGTGCGCGCGAGGGGCTCGCCGCCAGCCCTGATGTGCATGACCAGGCCCTCGCCCACTTGATGCGTTAAGGAATGAACATGAGTCAGATTGAAATTCGCCCGGTCAGCGCAGACGATCACGCCGCCTGGCTGCCGCTGTGGCAAGCCTACCTGCGCTTCTACAACACCGAATTGCCCGAGGCGGTCACGGACAGCACCTGGCAGCGCATGCTTGACCCGAATGAACCGACTCACTCGGCGTTAGCCTGGGTCGATGGCAAGGCGGTCGGCATGGTGAACTTCATCTACCATCGCTCGAACTGGAGTATCGAAAACTCCTGCTACCTTCAAGACTTGTTGGTAACGCCGCAAACCCGGGGCACCGGCATCGGCCGCAAGCTCATCGAATTTGTGTACGCCACCGCCAAAGCGGATGGTTGCTGCAAGGTCCACTGGCTGACCCACGAAACCAACGCCACCGCGATCCAGCTCTACGAGCGCATCGCCGAACGCCCCGGTTTCATCCAGTTTCGCAAAGCCCTTTAAGGTTCAAGGAGAACACTATGTCGACTTCACTCGCAGACTGGAAAGGCGCCCCGGCGCCGTCGGTTCAAACCATCGAAGGGCGTTTCATCCGCCTGGAAAAACTCGACCCGTCGCGTCACGCCGAGGGTTTATGGAAAGCCCTGCAAGGCCCGGGATCAGACCCGAAACTCTGGGACTATCTGCCTTACGGCCCTTTCCCGGAGCGTAGCGCTTTCAATGATTGGCTGAACAACCATGCGGCCAACAGCGACCCGTATTTCTTCAGCGTGATCGACCGTGCCAGCGGTGATGTACAGGGCCTCCTGAGTCTGATGTCGATCGTCCCCGCCCAAGGTCGCATCGAAATCGGCCACGTCACCTTCGGCGCGCCGATGCAGCGTTCGCCGAAAAGCACCGAGGCCGTTTACTTGCTGGCCAAGGAATCCTTTGCACTGGGCTACCGGCGCCTGGAGTGGAAATGCAATAACGGCAACGCCCGCTCCAAGTACGCGGCCGAGCGGCTTGGGTTCAGTTTTGAAGGCGTGTTCCGTCAGCACATGGTGGTCAAGGGACAGAACCGGGATACGGCGTGGTATTCGATTCTGGATTCAGAATGGCCGGCGATTGGCGCGGGGTTTGAGCAGTGGCTATCCGATGAAAACCAGACGGAGTCCGGGCAGGTGAAAACACTGGCTGAGTGCCGCAGTTAATTCGTCGATTGTACTGACGTCTTCGCGAGCGAGCCGGATCGCCCGCGAAGTTTTGGATGTTCATTAACGCCTCGCTAAATCCCGCCTCCAGCCCAGCGAACCTGAAGTATCACAACCGTCCTCAATCAACATTGGCGAAATGCAGGCGCATTTATGAATGAAGCCCATACCCGCAACTTCAATCCGTTGCTACACCCATTAAGCAATAGCGGAGCTTGAGTTTTCTTAGTTCAAGTCTCGCCGAATCCGCACTACACCCATCTTCAGTCCAAACGGCTTGAACACGGCATTCAGCGATTTCAACGTTTGATTCCCTTCCCCATGCTCGATATGTACCAGCGTGCGCACCGAAATTTTGCACATTTTTGCGAATTGGGTCTGGTGCAGCCCTGTGGCCTCTACTCGTAATCGACGAACTGCCTCGCCTATCTCAAGAGTGCCTTGAGCCAGCCCTTCCTGGATACTTTCAATGAGTACAGTACGCTCGGCCACGGTCATGCTCATTTCAGGTCCCACTCTTTCAAACGCTGCTCCAGATTTTTCAAGGCAATTCGCGGGTGATTCATTGTTTCGTCGGGCAAGCCACTGGCGGTCAAAATGTCGGGGAGTGCTGCCAGATGTTTGGCATCCTCGCGCAATCGTTCGAAAGAATTCGACGCGTCACTCACCGCAGCTAATGGATCATTTGGATCGGCAATGTCAGCCAATGCTCGACATACGCCACGCCAATCAACGTCACCCGCTCTCTCCAGCTCTTTTGGCCATTTGGTAGTGCGTGTCACACCTTCGTCGTCCATCACCATAGGCGCCAGATCATAGATCGGTGCTAAACGAAACGAAGCTGTGTCCCGAAGGATTGCGGTGTTGCGGCCATGGTTATCTGAGTTGCCGAGGATTTTATTGATCAGATCCCGACGCAGGTAGTCAGCAACAAGATTCGGGATTTGGTCCGTCTGCCCCGCTTCACGCCAGAGTCTCGCAAGTAGCCGGATAACCTCCATGTGGTCCATTGCGCTACCGGGCGTGGTTATTTGCGCCAAAGAATAGATCGACTCCACGGCAAAACGCTCGACCCCCTGAGGGGTTACTTGTCGGTCAAAACGCTGCATCCACAAACTAGGTTTGGTCGCCTCTTCCAACGCCAAGCCCTGTTCTGCCACCGTCTCGATGTCTAGTTTCTGTAGTGCTTTGTAGTAGTGGTATTCGCTTCTGAGGATATCTTGATCGTTCCTGTTTCCTTTGTTGCGAGAGAACTTCACGAACCAGTGCTGGGTAACGTCTGCGTCGTCCAATACTGCGTCCGGGTATAAATTTCCATCCTTACCCTGAACTAACAAAAGTTTGGGCGCCTCGCCACCCGCCCCCGTTGCTCCACCAATAGCGGCGCCTTGCTCATAGGCATATTCGAGAAACCGGTTATCACGACTAATGACCTCTTGGCGTTTAAACCCTATAGCCTCACGCTGATCTACCGCCTCGACGGACTCCTTTATGCGCATATTGCCAATCGGTGCCGGAGTGCTTCTGGCCACTAAATAAAGATCAGTACTGATATCAGCAGGCTTGTCGCGACCTATGCGCGCCAGAAGAAATCTCTTGGCTGCACCGGAAGGAGCAATATCGTGCAGAAATGCTGGTGCATTGGATCGCTTGCCCTCCCATTCAAGGGGAAACCTGGCACTCACCGCCTTGGCAAATGGAGCTCCGATGTCCTCAATATTTTCGATGAGATAAGGTGTTGCGTAGCCGAAGTTACATCGACTTTCGAATCCTTTTTCAGGGCTGTCGAAGCTCAAGACCATGGCGTCGTGCCATTTCCCTGTAATGAAAATCTGTAAAGTCAGGTCGTACATGCCATCAGCACCTGCATAAATGCATTTCTTGAGGATTTCTTAAGCCTTGAGTGCACTATAGTGCGTTTGTGAAGCTCCAGGCCTACGCTTAAACGCATTAAAATGCAGATACCTCACGATTAGCCGTTTTAGAATGCAAAATAATGCAGATACAGGGGGCGCGCAGACATCATTCTGTAAAAACCCTCCGCTATACCAGACGGCCCGCTTATAACAAAAAGGCCGTCTCACATGCCCTTCTCCCCCCAGCGCCTGGCACTCAGCATCGCGTTGTTGATCAGCACCGGCGCCCACGCCGCACCCTTCAAGAATGTGCAGATCGACACGCCGACCACCACTGCGCAAACCCTTGGCGGTGCGGACACGCTGACGATTTCGGCGTCGGGCAGCATCACCAACGCTGGCAAGGCAGTGAGCCTGAAAGACGGCACCAGCGGCGTGGGTGTGGTGATCGATAACTCGGGCAGGATCATCTCGACCGGCGGCCGGGCGATCGACAGCAGCGGTGACCTGACTCAGGCACGCAACTACAGCATTTATAACCGCGCGGGTGGGCAGATTCTCGGTTTCAACGACGCGTTGCGCATCGACAGCAACTTCGCCAGCGGCAGCTTGCTGATCGACAACAGCGGCATTATCCGCTCGACCACCGGCCAAGGGCTGGACCTGGATGCGCTGCGCAGTGCCGGGGTCAAAACGACGATCATCAACCGCGCAGGCGGGTTGATTCGCGGGGACGCCAGCGATGGCATGAAGACCGGCGCCAACGCGATAATCACCAACTATGGCGAGATCTCTACCGGCGACGCTCGAATCGCTGACAACAAATTCGACGGTATCGACATCGACACCGCGACCGGCGTGACGGTGACCAACTACGGCAGCATTTCCGGTGGCCGCCATGGCATCACCACTGACCTGGGCGCGACACTCACCAACTACGGTCAAATCACCGGCCGCAATGGCTCGGGCTTCGGCTCCGATGGCGACGGCACCGTCATCAACCACGGCACGATTACCGGTGCTTATTCGGGCCTGCAACCCAATGGCGACGGTGATGGCGTGGACATCGACAAGCTCGCCCACATCGAAAACTACGGCACCATTCAAGGTGTCGGTGCCGGCGGTGTCGATAAAGGGGGGTTCGCCAACGGCAGCGAAGGCATCGCGTTGGGTGGCGGCTATGTATTGAACGCCAACGGGGCGCTGATCAGCGGCGCCAACAGCGCCATTTTGGTGGACGACGGCAGCGGCGGTTCGGGCGTGGCCGCGACCACGCTGGAAAACTTCGGCACCATTCAGGGCCTCGACGGATTCGGCGTGAAGTTCGTCGGCGGGTTCGATGACAGCGTGATCAACGGCGGCACGATCAGCGGCAGCAATGGCCTGGCGCTGGATTTGGGTGGCGGCAACGACAACCTGACAGTGCGCAATGGCAGCCGCTTCGTCGGCATGGTCGACGGCGGCAGCGGTGACGACCGCGTGGTGATGGACGACGCGGCGGGCGGCCATTTCGGTGCGAGTCGCAACTTCGAATGGCTGGAGGTCAGGCACGGGGCCTGGACGCTGACCGGCAGCGGTGATTTCAGCGACGGCGGCGCGGTGCGCAATGGTGCAACGCTGATCAACCAAGGCGGCATCGCTGGCACTTTGACCGTCGATGCGGGCGGTGTATATGCCGGTGGTGGTTCGGTCGGCAACTTGCTGGTCAACGGGACGTTACGGACCAACACTCAACTCGGCACAGCAACCATCACCCACGACTTGACCATGGGCAGCGGCGCGACCCTGGCCTACGGCGTCAATGCCGATGGAAGCAGCGCGCCGCTCCAGGTCGGCGGCTTAGCCAACCTGAACGGCTCAACCCTGGCGGTGAACCCTGGCAGCGGCACTTATCCGTGGCAGAGCCACTACACCGTCCTGCAAGCCGCGAGCATCAACGGCACCTTCGGCAAGGTCACCAGCGACTACGCGTTCATCACGCCGACCCTCGCTTACACCCCGACACAAGTCGACCTGACCTACACGCGCAACGATGTCGCCTTCAACCAGTTCGCGGTCACGGGTAACGGCAGCAACGCCGCCAACAGCCTGGCCTCGATGGGCAAAAACAACGCGCTCTACAACGCACTGCTGAACACCACCAGCGCCACGGCCGGCGCGGCGATCGAGCAACTCGCCGGCGCCAGCAACGCTAACCTGACCAGCGCCACCCTCAGCGCCAGCAGCCAGATCGGCAGCAGCATGCTGTCGGCGATGCAGCAAATGGGCGGTGGTCCAGGATTGCTGGTCGGCCTGGATCAGCGCGACACCCCAGTACTCGCCGCCGCTGGCGTTCCCTCCGAAGCCCGCAACCTCAATGACCCGAACGCCCAAGGCCGACTCTGGCTGCAAGCCATCGGCGGCTACGGCAAGCTCGATGGCGAGCATGGCAGCAGCGGCCTGGAGCAGCGCACCAAAGGCAGCGTGCTCGGGGCCGACTGGACGCTCAATCCACAATGGCGATTGGGTGTTCTGGGCGGTTATTCGAAAACAGATCTGGATGCCACGGGAGTCGATGGCAATGTCGAGAGCTGGCACGCCGGCGTCTATGCCTTGCGCCAAAGCGGTCCCTTCGCTTTGCGCCTTGGTGCCGCGTACAGCGGTCATCAAGGTGAAAGCAAACGCACGGTGGCCTTCAACGGCTTCAGCGACCGCCCAAAAGGCGATTACGACGCCGACAGCCAACAGGCCTTCGCCGAACTGGGCTACGCAATGGGCAGCGGTCGACTCAGTGCCGAGCCGTTTGCCAACCTCGGCTACCAGCGTTATCACCGCGACCGCTACCAGGAAAAAGGCGGCGGCGCCGCCCTTCAAGTCGACAAACAAACCCAGGACAACTTCAGCAGCACCTTCGGCCTGCGCCTGGCGCACCTGAGTTCGCTGGAGAACGGTATGAGCCTGACGCCCCGTATGACCGCAGGCTGGAAGCACACCTATGGCGATGTCAGTAACTCGACGCGTCAGGCTTTTGTGGTCGGGGGAACGGCGTTCAGCGTTGATGGCAGTTCACTGGACCGTGACAGTCTGGTGCTGGAAGCCGGGCTGGACCTGGGCATTTCGGCGCGGCATTCGGTGGGGATTGGGTACAGCGGAGAGATGGGGAGCAACAGCCGCAATCATGGGGTGATTGGGCAGTGGCAGATGAGTTTCTGATCCGTAAAAAACAGACCAGTCCGGAAAGGTTGTAGGCAAATACTCCACCGTGTGAAGGCCAATGCACACGTAATCTGCGGAGTAGGATTTTTGCTACAACCGAATTTCCATGGCCCTTCAAAAATGCCGGAAACGCCCGGCATTCAAGGACCAGCGCTCCCTCCTAGAGTTTGACCTTCTCAAAAACAAGGTCAAATTCAATGCCCACGCCGTCCACTTATCGCCCGCATCGACTCGCCCTGGCGATCGCCCTCTCCCTTGGCTGCATCGATGTATCGATGGCTCAGCAACCAGAGATTGATGCGGCTGTCGAAGCGCCCGACAAAAAAGCTCGAACAACCGCTTGGCGAAAAAGTGATGATCTTTTGGCGATCAGGAACTTCATTGGTCCGATGCAGCATGCCGTCAAACCCGCTTCACTAAAGCCACAAGAACCGGTAATTCAGCCGCCAACTGATTCGGCTGCCCCGGAACCTGTAGATCTCGCAGCGCATCTTTACGACTTTCCCGAAACTGCCGACGATTCGCTCCCACCACCATCGCCCGCAACACCGGAAGGTGAACCCGGCCCGGTTTCGGCTGAGGTGCCAGCGAATCCTGCTCCACCTGTGGCGGCTACCGCGGAACCCATCGATCCAGCGGAGCCTCTTTACGAGTTACCCGGGAACAATGATGTCCCGTTCGAAACGGTAGATAACGATTTACCGATGACGTTCGACGAATTCTCAAATGCCGATGGCGTCAAGCGCACCACTGCAGCAGGGCGGTACGAAAGCATCGACGGCGTCTCACTGGCACTGGGGATGGGAGATGACCTTCTTATCATCGGTAGCGGAGTCAGCTTTGCAGGAGAAATTCAGGGCGGTGGCGGGAAAAACGCAATACTGCTCGACTCCCCCGAGGGCGGCGTACTCGACAAAACCAGTCACTTTTCCGGGTTGCGAGTCGCGCAAGGCGCTTGGTCTTTGACGGGTAAAGACGACTTCGACCGCGGAGCCGAGGTATTGGACGGCGCAACGCTGTTCAACATGGGCAGCATCGCGGGTGATGCCATTGTTCGCGAAGGGGGTCGCTACGGTGGCCAAGGTGAAGTTCGCAATCTTTATGTAGACGGTACATTGCAGGTCAACGAGCGGCTTGGCGCTCCACGCATCAAAGGAGACCTGATATTCACAGAGGGTGCCACGCTCTCCTACGGCGTAACGGCTACCGGCAAGCCTCCCACCATCATCGTCGAAGGTATTGCAGCGCTTGAAAATGCCTCACTGGAGGTTGCTGCACTGCCGGGCAACTATCCCGACAGCAGTGATTACACAGTGCTTAAAGCCGGCCTGGTGGAAGGTACATTCGGTAGCGTCACGAGCAATCTGGCGTACATGACGCCGAAGCTGTCTTACTCCAAGACTGATGTGGTGCTCAACTACGCTCGCAATGAAGTACCGATAGAGGATTTCGCCGCAGACGACAATGCTCGAGCATTTGGCCAAAGCGTGGCCGAGCCGACGGCTAAAACAAGTGAGTCCAATGCGGCCGTCACCGCCCTGCTCACCACCGACAAATCCACCGCCACCTACGCTCTTGAGCAACTGGCCGGTGACAGCAATGCCAACCTCGCCAAGGCAACCCTCAACAGCGACAGCCCCGTCAGCGCCTCCTTGCTCTCGACCATGCGCCAACTGGACCGCGCCAGCGCGTACAACCCACGCGGCAACCGTTCCAACTCGCCACGACTCGCCGCCGGCAGCCCGGAAAACGGCAGGGTCTGGCTGCAAGCCTTGGGACACGGTGGAACGCTGGATCGCGACCACTACGCTCTGCAAACGTCGACCAAAGGCCTCGTTCTGGGCGCAGATTGGGGTGTCGATGAGGAATGGCGTGTCGGTGTGATGGGCGGCAAGTCTGAGACTCGCCTGGACAGCCGCGAACTAGACGGCGATCTCGACAGCTGGCACTTGGGCGCCTATGCCCTGCGCCAGAGCGGCCCCATGTCGCTGCGCCTGGGCGCGACCTACAGCAATCACGACGCCGGCACTAAACGTCGGGTTGCCTTCAACGGTTTCAGCGACCGCCCCGAAGGCCGTTATGCTGCCAGCACCCAGCAGGCCTTCGCGGAAGTGGGTTACAACCTGGGTCGAGCCAATGTCAGCATCGAACCCTTTGCCAGCCTTGGCTACCAACGCTATCAGCGCGACGGTTACACGGAAAAAGGTGGCGCGGCAGCGTTGAAAGTCCACGGCCAGACCCAGAACAACCTCAACAGCACGTTCGGCCTGCGACTGGCGAAGATCAACACCCTGGATAACGGCATGCAACTGACCCCGAGGTTCAGTGCCGGCTGGAAACACACCTACGGGGATATCGACATCGACACCCGTCAGCGACTGGCAACGGGCGGAAAGAACTTCACCGTTTCCGGTGCGCCGCTGGACCGTGACAGCTTGCTGGTTGATACAGGTCTGGACCTTGGCTTGTCAGCGAAACATACGTTGGGGGTCGGCCTTAACGGCGAGATTGGCACTGACAGCCGCAATCACGGCGTAATGGGACAGTGGCGGATGGCGTTCTGATCAACCATTGATTCACCGCAGTCCCAGTGGGAGCGAGCAGGCTCGCTCTCAAATTTTCAAACGCGAAACTGCGGGCAAAAAAAAAGGGGAGCACATGCCCCCCCGAGGTTTAAAATGGTGTATCGAGGCTGTTAACTCAGCCTTCGATCTCGATCAGGATTTCGCCCGGGTTCACCCGGTCGCCCTTCGCCACATGGATGGCGGTGACTTTACCGGCGATGGCCGCCTGGACTTCGGTTTCCATCTTCATCGCTTCGGTGATCAGCACGGCCTGGCCGGCTTTCACGGTATCGCCTTCCTTGACCAGCACGTCGACGATGTTGCCCGGCATGGTGGTGCTGACGTGGCCCGGAGCTGTGGCTTGCTTGCGCTTGCTGTTGCCGCCGCTGACGAATTCGTTGAGCGGTTCGAACACCACTTCTTCCGGCATGCCGTCGATCGACAGATAGAAGTGACGCTTGCCTTCAGCCTTGACGCCAACACCGGTAATGTCGACGCGGTAGGTTTCGCCGTGGACGTCGATGACGAACTCGGTCGGCACGCCTTCACCACCGGCCGAGGTCACACCGCCCGCTTCAGGAATCGGCAGCAGCACTTCTGGCGTCAGGGTGCCGGCCGCGCGTTCTTCAAGGAATTTGCGGCCGATGTCCGGGAACATGGCGTAAGTCAGCACGTCTTCTTCAGACTTGGCCACGGCACCGATCTCGGCACGCAGCTTGGTCATTTCCGGCTTCAGCAAATCGGCCGGACGCACGTCGATCACGTCTTCGCTACCAATCGCCTGACGACGCAGTTTCTCGTTCACAGTGCCCGGCGCCTTGCCGTAGCCGCCTTGCAGGTAGAGCTTCACTTCGTTGGTGATGGTCTTGTAGCGCTCGCCGGCCAGCACGTTGAAGAACGCCTGGGTGCCAACGATTTGCGAGGTCGGGGTCACCAGCGGCGGGAAACCAAGGTCTTCACGAACTCGCGGGATTTCGGCCAGCACCTCGGCCATGCGGTTCAGGGCCCCCTGCTCTTTCAGCTGGTTGGCCAGGTTGGAGATCATCCCGCCCGGTACCTGGTTGACTTGCACACGGGTATCGACTGCGGTGAACTCGCTTTCGAACTGGTGGTATTTCTTGCGCACGGCGTAGAAATACAGACCGATCTCTTGCAGCAGCTCCAGGTTCAAACCGGTGTCGAACTCGCTGCCTTTAAGGGCGGCGACCATCGACTCGGTGCCTGGGTGGCTGGTGCCCGAGGCGAAGCTGGAGATCGCGGTGTCGATGTGGTCGGCACCGTTTTCGATGGCCTTGAGTTGGCACATCGTGGCCAGGCCAGCGGTGTCGTGGGAGTGGATGAACACCGGCAGCGATTGCTCGGATTTCAACGCCTTGACCAGTTCGCCGGTGGCGTATGGCGTCAGCAAACCGGCCATGTCCTTGATCGCCACCGAGTCGCAACCCATGGCTTCCATTTGCTTGGCTTGAGCCACGAACGCGTCAATGGTGTGCACCGGGCTGGTGGTGTACGCGATGGTGCCTTGGGCATGTTTGCCGGCCGCTTTTACGGCTTCGATGGCGACGCGCAGGTTACGCACATCGTTCATGGCATCGAAGATGCGGAATACGTCGATGCCGTTGACCGCGGCCTTGGCGACGAAAGCCCTGACCACATCGTCGCTGTAATGGCGGTAGCCCAGCAGGTTCTGGCCACGCAGGAGCATTTGCAGGCGCGTGTTAGGCAGCGCGGCGCGCAGTTGGCGCAGACGCTCCCACGGGTCTTCTTTGAGGAAGCGTACGCAAGCGTCGAAAGTCGCGCCGCCCCAGCATTCCAGCGACCAGTAGCCGACTTTGTCGAGCTTGTCGCAGATCGGCAGCATGTCTTCGGTGCGCATGCGGGTGGCGAGCAGCGATTGGTGGGCGTCGCGCAGGATGGTGTCGGTTACAAAGATCTTCTTGCTCATTCTTATATTCCTCACAGGCCTGCGTGGGCGGCGATGGCGGCGGCGATGGCCAGGGCCAGCTCTTCGGGTTTGCGCTTGATCGAGTAGTTGGTCAGTTCAGGGTGGCTATCAACGAAGCTGGTATTGAACTGGCCGCTACGGAATTCAGGGTTACGCAGGATTTCCTGGTAGTACGCGGCAGTGGTCTTGACCCCTTGCAGACGCATGTCGTCGAGGGCGCGCAAGCCACGGTCCATTGCTTCTTCCCAAGTCAGCGCCCACACCACCAGTTTCAGGCACATGGAGTCGTAGAACGGCGGAATGGTGTAGCCGGTGTAGATGGCCGTGTCGGTGCGCACGCCGGGGCCGCCGGGCGCGTAGTAACGGGTGATCTTGCCGAAGCTCGGCAGGAAGTTGTTTTTCGGGTCTTCGGCGTTGATCCGGAATTGCAGCGCGAAACCGCGGTGCTGGATGTCTTCCTGTTTCACCGACAGCGGCAGGCCGGACGCAATGCGGATCTGCTCACGGACGATGTCGATCCCGGTGATTTCTTCGGTGATGGTGTGTTCCACCTGCACCCGGGTGTTCATCTCCATGAAGTACACCTCGCCCTCGGCGAGCAGGAACTCCACGGTGCCGGCGTTCTCGTAGCCCACGGCCTTGGCTGCGCGCACAGACAGGTCGCCGATGTAGGCGCGCTGTTCCGGGGTCAGTTGCGGGCTTGGCGCGATTTCGATGAGCTTCTGGTTACGGCGCTGGATCGAGCAATCACGCTCGAACAGGTGCACCACGTTGCCAAAGCTGTCGCCGAGGATCTGCGCTTCGATGTGTTTCGGGTTGACGATGCATTTTTCCAGGAACACTTCCGCCGAACCGAAGGCCTTGGTGGCTTCGGAAATGACGCGCGGGAAGGCTTGTTCGAGTTCTTCACGGCTGTCGCAACGACGAATACCCCGGCCACCACCACCGGACGTGGCCTTGAGCATGACCGGATAACCGATGCGGTCACCTTCGACCAAGGCTTCGGCGATGTCCGCAACGTTGCCTTCGGTCCCCGGGGTGACGGGTACGCCTGCCTTGATCATGCTGCGACGGGCTTCGGTTTTGTCGCCCATGCGGCGAATCACTTCAGCCGATGGACCGATGAACTTGATGCCGCGCTCGGCGCAAATGTCCGCCAGCTCAGCGTTTTCCGACAGGAAACCATAGCCGGGATGCAAGGCATCACAACCGGTTTCGACCGCCAGATTCACCAGCTTGCGTGCATTCAGGTAACCGGCCAATGGCTCGGCACCGATGCTGTGGGCCTCATCCGCACGCTTCACATGCAAGGCATGGCGGTCGGCGTCGGAATAGATCGCGACCGAGCGAATGCCCATCTCGGCGCAGGCACGCACGATTCGTACGGCAATCTCACCACGGTTGGCGATCAGGATCTTTTTTATCACTTGGAGGTTCCCTTGAGCCGGTGGTACCCACGACCTGCTAGACCAGGTCGACGCGTGACTAAATGTTTCGACTTAGTCGCAGCCCCACACTAGCCCCCACAAGGGATTAACAAAAATGATTAATAATTGGGTTAGCCATAAGTAAAGACTTATAGTTGATCCATCAGCTTGTGGCGAGAGTGCTTATAAAATGCGTAAGTCATTGATGCGTATGACATTGCGTCAATTGCAGATCTTCAATGAGGTCTGTGATTTGAGGTCGTACAGCCGGGCAGCCGATGAAATGTCCCTCACCCAACCGGCCGTCAGCTTGCAGATTCGTCAGCTTGAGGAGCTGATTGGTCAGCCTTTGTTCGATTACGTCGGCAAAAAACTCTACATGACGGAAGCCGCCGAAGCACTACAGCGTGCCAGTCGAGACATTTTCGGGCGCCTGGAAAACCTCGATATGCAGCTGTCGGACATGCAGGGATCGTTGCAGGGACAGCTGAAACTGGCGGTGGAATCCAGCGCCAAGTATTTCGTCCCGCACTTGTTTGCTGCGTTCAAGCGTCAGCATCCGGAAGTGAATCTGCAACTGACGGTGGTCAACCGAGGGCAGGTGATCCGTCGGTTGTCTGATAACCGCGACGACCTGGTGATCATGTCCATGGTGCCGCAGGACATGGGGCTGGAGTTTCTGCCGTTCCTCAACAACCCGATCGTGGCCGTTGCGCCACCGGACCATCCGCTGTGTCACATGGGGCCGCTGCGCCTGCAAGACCTCGAGCCTTACACCCTGCTGCTGCGCGAGCCCGGCTCTGGAACGCGTATGGCGTGCGAAGAGTATTTCAAAGAGAAGCGCGTGCACTTCAACCAGACGCAGGAGGTCTCATCGGCCGAAGCCCAGCGTGAATGTGTGCTGGCGGGTCTGGGCGTCGCGCTGTTGACGCGCCACGCCCTGAACCTTGAGTTGGCGACCGGCGGATTGATCGAGTTACCGGTCGAAGAACTGCCGCTGTACCGCAGCTGGTGCCTGGTGCAGGCCAAGGCCAAACGGCTGTCGCCGGTGGCCCACGCATTCCTTGCGTTTATCCGCAGCGAACGGGTGCAGATCAGCGCCCTGGTTGAGCGTTTCGACGGGAAGTTGCGGGAGCTGCCTGCCAGTAGTTGAGTTCCAGATCAGAAAAATCGCCGATCTCGGCCAGCAACTGGCGGCGCTCGCAGCGATCTTCGATGGCGCGGCGAAATTCCATGCGGCGCTGGTCTTCTTGCTGGCGACGGGTTTTGACGGCGCTGTTGCGTTCTTCGTAGGGCTGGGCCATTTCGAGTCTCCCAAGGCGATTACGGGAGTTTCAAGATAGGCGCGAGGGATGACGGTTTGGCGGCGGGTGGGTTACAGAACGATGAAACTCGCAGACTGACCGCGAACCTGTGGCGAGGGAGCTTGCTCCCGCCCGGCTGCACAGCCGTAGTAATGAGCCTGATGCGATTGGTCAGAACATCGCTGTGAATGGTTTGGGGCCGCTCCGCAGCCCAGCGGGAGCAAGCTCCCTCGCCACAATTCCAGCCATTATCAGTCGTCGAGGGCTTTCACTGATTTGGGCGACAGCCGCAAGCTGCGCAGACTGCGTTTGACGCTTTTGAGGTGGTTGACCAGGCTCGGCCCGCGCGCCATGGCCACGCCCATCGCCAATACGTCGATCACCACCAGGTGAGCGATACGCGAGGTCAGCGGCGTGTAGATTTCAGTGTCTTCATGCACATCAATCGCCAGGTTGACGGTCGACAGCTCGGCCAACGGCGTCTGGCTCGGGCACAACGTGATCAACGAGGCGCCGCTCTCGCGCACCAGGTTAGCGGTGATCAACAAATCCTTGGAGCGCCCGGACTGGGAAATACAGATCGCCACATCGGTCGGTTTCAAGGTGACCGCAGACATCGCCTGCATGTGCGGATCGGAATACGCCGCCGCAGTCAGCAGCAAACGGAAGAATTTGTGCTGGGCATCCGCCGCCACCGCGCCCGACGCGCCAAAGCCGTAGAACTCGACGCGTTGGGCCTGGGACATCAGCGACACAGCCCTCTGCAATTCCACCGGATCGAGCTTCTCGCGAACCTCCATCAAGGTGTGCAGGGTGGTGTCGAAGATTTTCAGGCTGTAGTCCGCGACCGAATCGTCTTCATGGATCGCAAACTGACCAAAACTCGCACCTGCCGCAAGGCTCTGCGCGAGCTTGAGTTTCAAGTCCTGGAAACCGGAACAACCGATGGCGCGGCAGAAGCGCACGATGGTCGGCTCACTGATGCCCACGCTATGGGCCAGGTCGGCCATGGAGCTGTGCATCACCGCCGCCGGATCAAGCAGCACGTGGTCGGCGACCTTGAGCTCCGACTTGCGTAAGAGGTGGCGTGACTGGGCGATGTGTTGCAGCAGATTCAAAGGTCTGGACTCTTTGTTATTGGCAGGGGCCGGGGATGTAGCAAGCTTGTAGTTATACTACATGAATCGGCTTTTTGCCTGCTCAATGCGTAACTCGATGTCCCCATTCCACGCCACATACGCTTGATGTAGCACTTACAAGGGTTTTGCGTCCTCACCTAAAAGCGCCGCCAGGTCATCGGCCTCGACTGGACGGCTGATCAGGTAACCCTGCACTTCATCGCAGCGCTCGGCTTTCAAGAATTCCAGCTGCTCTGCGCGCTCCACACCTTCAGCCACCACTTTCAGCGACAAGCCATGCGCCATGGCGATGATCGCCCGGGTGATCGCTGCGTCCTCGCTGCCCTGCCCCAGACCGCGGATAAACGCCTGATCGATCTTCACGTAATCCACGGGAATGCGCTTGAGATAACTCAGGGACGAATAGCCCGTGCCGAAATCGTCGATCGCCAGTTTCACGCCCAGATCCCGCAGCTGCTGGAACGTCGCGATGATGTGCTCGACGCTGTCCAGTAGCTGGCTTTCGGTGAGTTCGAGCTCCAGGTAGTGCGGCGCCAGGCCGGTTTCTTCCAGTACCTGCCGCACCAGGCTGACCAACTTGCCCTGGCGCAATTGATGCACCGACAAATTGACCGACACGCGAATCGGCTCAAGCCCCTGCCGTTGCCATTCGCAGGCCTGCCAACAGGCTTGGCGCAACACGAACTCGCCGATCGGACCGATCAGCCCGGTTTCCTCCGCCAGACCGATAAATTCAGCGGGCGGCACACGCCCCATGGTCGGATGATCCCAGCGCACCAACGCTTCGGCAGCGTTCAGGCGCCCGGTGGCGAGGCATAGTTTCGGCTGGTAATAGACTTGCAGCTGCTTCTCTTCGATCGCTTTGCGCAGCTGATTTTCAAGCTGCAATCGCTCAAGGGTGCTGGCTTGCAAGCTCTCGGTATAGAACTGGAAGTTGTTGCCGCCCAAGTGTTTGGCGTGCTGCATGGCAATGTTCGACTGGCTGACCAGCGCGGAAATTTCTCTGGCGGTGTCCGGCAACATGCTGATGCCCATCGAGGCGCTGACCACCAGTTCATGGCCATCGACGGTGATCGGCAAACGCAGTTTGGTCGACAACCGGGTCGCCACGCGCGCCAGGCTCGACAGGTTGCCGTAGGCATCGAATATCACCGCAAATTCGTCACCGGAAAGCCGCGCGATGGTGTCCGCCTCGGGCAATGCGTTGACCAGCCGCCGGGCCATTTTCTGCAGCAACTGGTCAGCGACTTCATGGCCAAGGCTGTCATTGAGCAGCTTGAAACGATCCAGGTTGATATGCAGCAGTGCCAGGCTGCGACGCCCCCCCTGACGCACCCGCTGATGAGCCTCGCGCAGCCGTTCGCGGAACAGCGAACGGTTGGCCAGGCCCGTGAGTTCATCGTAATGGGTCAGATAGCGCATGCGCTCTTCGGATTCCCGTCGAGCGGATAGATCGGCGAAGAAGCCGACGATATGGCTCACCTTTCCCCGAGCATCCCGAACAGCGTTGAGTTGCAGCCACTGTGGATAGAGCTCGCCGTTTTTGCGGGTTTCCACCAGCTCGCCCTGCCACGTGCCGTGCTGTTCCAGCGCATGATGGATCGCGCCGTAGTGCCTGCGCGCATCGCGGCTGCACGGCAACTCGACGACGTTGCGCCCGATCATGTCGTCGATGTCGTAGCCGGTGACCCGGCTGAAAGCCTGATTGACCGCGATCAGCGCGTAATTGGGGTCGAAAATCACGATGCCTTCGCTGGCCGCCTCAAACACCGTCGCCGCCAGTTGGCGCTGTTCTTCCTGGCCCTTGCTCGCGCTGATGTCGCGGCGGGTGCCGACCATGCGGATCACCCGACCATTTTCGCTGCGCTCGACCGCTCGTCCACGGTCCTCGATCCAGACCCAGTGACCGTCGCCGTGCCGCACCCGGTATTCGATCTGGTAATCCTCGCTGCGGCCTTTCAAATGCTCGACCAGGGCACGACGCAGCGACGGCAAGTCTTCGGGGTGAAGGCGAGGCTTGAGGTGGCTGAGCATCGCGGTGACGAATTCCGGTTCCAGGCCGAACAACTCTTGAAGTTGGGTGTGATGGACTTCGTCAGTTTGCAGGTTCCAGTCCCACAGCCCGAGTTCACTGGCCTTCAACGCCAGCGCCAGTCGCGCTTCGCTCTTGCTCAGGGCCTGGTTGGCCGCGTCCAGTTCGAGGCTGCGCTGGGCGACCCGGTTTTCCAGCTCGACCTGGGCTTCGCGCAACTTGTCTTCGGCGCACCGGCGATGATCAATCTCTTTGGCCAACTCGTGATTGAGCTGGTCGCCGCAGCTCTGCGCCTGCTGCAGATGCTCGATCAGGGCCTGATTCTGAAAGCGCCGTAGCAAGCCGCTGTCGATCAACCTGTTCACCTGCCAGGCCACCACGCTCAACGCGCCCAATAAAATCAGCCCGAACCAGCCCCAACCCTGGCCTTGTTCATCTCCACCCCAGAAGAGATAGGCGATGGCCGGCAACAGGCAGGGCAAGGTAAAGGACAGGAATGCCGGCAGGCTGACCGCATACGCAACGCTGGCCGACAGGGCGGCGGCGCCGATCAGGCCGAATACCCAGGCTTGCTGCATGAAATTATCAGCGGGAACCAGAGCGATGCCGGCACCGGCCAGGGTCAGGCCTGTCATGGCGGAGCCCAGCAGGAACATGCGACGCCAGACCGGATGGGCCTGGCGATTGGGAATGGCCGAATCGAAGGCCGCGACTTGAATCACCCGCAGGGCCACCAGCGATAGAAGCCAGATCAGCCAGACACTGACGATGAAGTAGCGCTGCGGACTCCAGAGCAGTGCGGCACAGACCAGCCCGTTGATCAGCATGAACAGCGTAGGCAGCAGCGAGCCCTGGTAGAGCAGGCGCGTGCGCTCGACCGCCATTTCCATGGCGTACTGTTTGCGGATAACCCGGGGCTCCACAGAAGGGCCCGACAGGTCGGAGCTGAGGGTCATAGGCAATGTTCTTGTTCTTATAATGGTGAGCATGAGCCCGAAACGTGGACGGAGCATACACAAGCCGATGCCCTTACCAAACTGCCCCGGATCATAAAATCGACAAAATTTCAGCCCCCCGCCGCCGCCTGAAAACCCTTGGAGCGAGCCCCGCCAACGCTTGCAGCCAGTGACTGACCGGTCGTCATTCGTGCTTCTTTCATCGGCTAATGCAAAGCTCGGTTTGCCCGGTGTGACGGCGCACCCTAGAATGCCCCGATGCGCGATGATCTCTCCCTTCTGCTGAACTCCCTCAACGATGCCCAACGCCAGGCCGTAGCTGCCTCCGTGGGTCGTCAGTTGGTCCTGGCCGGTGCTGGTTCCGGTAAAACCCGAGTGCTAGTGCACCGTATCGCCTGGTTGATCCAGGTCGAGAACGCCTCGCCCCACTCGATCCTGTCGGTGACCTTCACCAATAAGGCCGCTGCCGAGATGCGTCATCGCATCGAGCAGCTGATGGGTATCAACCCGGCCGGCATGTGGGTCGGCACCTTCCACGGCCTGGCGCACCGCTTGCTGCGGGCGCACTGGCAGGAAGCCGGCCTGAGCCAGACCTTCCAGATTCTCGACAGCGACGACCAGCAACGGCTGGTCAAGCGGGTGATCCGCGAGCTGGGGCTGGACGAGCAACGCTGGCCGGCCCGCCAGGCTCAGTGGTTTATCAACGGGCAGAAAGACGAAGGTCTGCGCCCACAACACATTCAAGCCAGCGGCGACCTGTTCCTGGCGACCATGCGCAGCATTTATGAGGCCTACGAGGCCGCTTGCCTGCGCGCCGGTGTTATCGACTTCTCCGAATTGCTGCTGCGTGCCCTCGACCTGTGGCGCGATCACCCGGGCCTGCTGGCCCATTACCAGAAGCGCTTCCGGCACATTCTGGTGGACGAGTTCCAGGACACCAACGCCGTTCAGTACGCCTGGTTGCGTCTGCTGGCCAAGGGCGGCGACAGTTTGATGGTGGTGGGCGACGACGATCAGTCGATCTACGGCTGGCGCGGCGCGAAAATCGAGAACATTTATCAGTATTCCGACGATTTCCCGGATGCCGAGACCATTCGTCTGGAGCAAAACTACCGCTCCACCGCCGGGATTCTCAAGGCTGCCAACGCCCTGATCGCCAACAACACCGGGCGCATGGGTAAAGAACTGTGGACCGATGGCGGCGAAGGCGAAGCGATCAATCTGTACGCCGCGTTCAACGAGCACGACGAAGCACGCTACGTGGTGGAAACCATCGAAAGCGCGCTGAAAACCGGCTTGGCCCGTAGCGATATCGCGATTTTGTACCGCTCCAACGCCCAATCGCGCGTTTTGGAAGAAGCGTTACTGCGCGAGCGCATTCCGTACCGCATCTATGGTGGGCAGCGCTTCTTCGAGCGCGCCGAAATCAAGAACGCCATGGCCTACCTGCGTTTGCTGGAAGGTCGCGGCAACGATGCGGCGCTGGAGCGGGTCATCAACGTTCCGGCCCGTGGCATCGGCGAGAAAACCGTTGAAGCGATTCGCGACCATGCGCGCCACAGTGACGTATCGATGTGGGAAGCCATGCGCTTGCTGGTCGCCAATAAAGGCCTGACCGGGCGTGCCGCTGGCGCGCTCGGCGCATTTATCGAGCTGATCGAGAACCTTGCCGCCAAGTGCATGGAAATGCCGCTGCACCTGATGACCCAGACGGTTATCGAACAGTCGGGGCTGATTGCCTACCACGAAGCGGAAAAAGGCGAGAAAGGCCAGGCCCGGGTAGAGAACCTTGAGGAACTGGTCAGCGCCGCGCGCAACTTCGAAAACGCTGAAGAAGATGAAGACCTGACGCCATTGGCGGCGTTCCTCGGCCACGCGTCGCTGGAGGCCGGTGATACCCAGGCCGACGAGCACGAAGACAGCATTCAGCTGATGACCTTGCACAGCGCCAAGGGCCTGGAATTCCCTTACGTGTTCCTCGTGGGCATGGAAGAAGGCCTGTTCCCGCACAAGATGAGCCTGGAAGAGCCGGGGCGTCTTGAAGAGGAGCGCCGTCTGGCTTACGTCGGCATTACACGGGCGATGCAGAACCTGGTGATGACCTACGCGGAAACCCGACGCCTGTACGGCAGCGAGACCTACAACAAGGTGTCGCGTTTCGTGCGCGAAGTGCCAAAAGGCCTGATCCAGGAGGTGCGGCTGTCCAACAGCGTCAGCCGTCCGTTCGGTGGTGGTCAGCAACAGAGCTCCAGCAGCCTGTTTGGCGGCAGCGAGATTCCGGACACCGGGTTCAGCCTCGGTCAGGCCGTGCGGCATTCGGTGTTTGGCGACGGCGTGATCCTCAACTTTGAGGGCGCCGGAGCCCAGGCCCGGGTGCAGGTGAACTTCAGCGAAGGCAGCAAGTGGCTGATGCTCGGTTACGCCAAGCTGGAAGCTATTTAGGCGCCCATGATCGTTCCCACGCTCGGCGTGGGAATGCATCCCGTGACGCTCCGCGTCACAGTGGACGCAGAGCGTCCATGGCGGCATTACCACCCAGAGCGTGGGAACGATCTATCTGCGCCGCACCCGCTACGGGCATTCCTACAGAACTTATCTCCTCGTCCTACAGACCAAAGTTAACAGGCCCTATTGCGCTGACCGAAGCTGAACGCAACCTGTCAGGCAAAAGCCAGAAACACTCTGCCGCTAGCCAGTAACACTTCAGCTGTGCAACATGGCGCGCGTGCCATCCACAAATGGGAATTCCCTTTATGAAACGTTTTCTTAGCATCGCCATGGCGTTGTGCATCGGCCTGACGATGAGCCTCGACGCCAACGCCAAGCGCTTTGGTGGCGGCAAGAGCTCCGGCGCTGCGCCGACTCACCAGACCAGCCAAATGGCTCCTTCTTCTGCCGCCGGTGGTGCTGCCGCCACTGCGGGCGCGGCCGGTGCCGCTGGCGCTGCCGCCAAGGCCGGCGGAGCTTCGCGCTGGCTCGGCCCTCTGGCCGGCATCGCTGCCGGTGGCCTGCTGGCCTCCATGTTCATGGGCGACGGCTTCCAGGGCATGCAGATCTTCGACATCCTGATCATGGCTGTCATTGCGTTCCTGATCTTCCGCTTCATCGCCGCTCGTCGTCGCAAGCAACAGGAGCACCTGGCTCCAGCTGGCGCACCGATGCAACGTGAAGTGTTCGAGCAGAAGCCAGCCGGCATGGGTTCGATCTTCGGCGGCTCGGCGGCACCTGCTGCCGCTCGTCCGGTAATCAACGCGCCAGCCTGGTTCAATGAACAGAACTTCATTGAAGCGGCCCGCAACCACTTCCAGTCCCTGCAGCAACACTGGGACTCCAACGAAATGGACAAGATCGCCGAGTTCGTGACCCCGCAATTGCTGGAGTTCCTGAAGCGTGAACGTGCCGACCTCGGCGAAGGTTTCCAGTCCACCTACATTGATAACCTCAATGTTCAACTGGACGGCGTGGATGATCGTGCCGACAAGACCATCGCCACCCTGACCTTTACCGGTGTGTCGAAGACTTCGCGTTTCGACCAGGGCGAAGTGTTCAGCGAAAGCTGGAACATGGAACGTCCGCAGGGCGAAAACCAGCCTTGGCTGGTGGCCGGTATCCGCCAGAACGGCTGATCCCCTCCGCGTTACGCATGCTGTAATAGAAACCCCGGCCTCGGCCGGGGTTTTCTATTTCGCAGTTGCATCTGTAGCGAGCTACTGTATAAACCGCCCCAACTGAACCGCGCCATCAAGCAAGAGGATCCCGGACGTGGAAGAAATCATCGAACAACTGCGTGAAGCCAACGAACCGGTACCGGTCCCCTTGGAGTTGCCTGACGAAGACCAGATCGTGGAAATCGAGGAACAACTGTTCATCGATATTCCCTTCGTCTTCAGAGAGTTTTTGCTGACTGTCAGCGACGTTGTCTACGGCAGCCTGGAGCCGGTGACCGTCACCGACCCGCAATCCCACACCTACCTG
This sequence comes from Pseudomonas sp. SG20052, assembly GCF_031766055.1. Lineage (NCBI taxonomy): Bacteria > Pseudomonadati > Pseudomonadota > Gammaproteobacteria > Pseudomonadales > Pseudomonadaceae > Pseudomonas > Pseudomonas sp. SG20052. Next base: position 6,741,016 of record NZ_CP134498.1, read on the forward strand.
CCAGACGTTGCTGCCAACGCCTGGGATGCGGGTGTTGATCGCAGCATGATCCCGATCTGCCAGGACGGCGACAATTACTACTTGGTCGAAGAAGACGGCACCGTGGTGCTGTGGTTGGCCGAAGAAGAGCTGGTCGCCGAAGAAACCTGGGAATCGGTGTGGCACTGGGCGCGGGACGTCTGGCTGGAAAGCTGAGTCGTCTGACGCGCCGCGTGGTCAATGCCCGGACGACTCCTTGTGGTTGTCCAGTGTTTCGAGCAACGCCACCTGCATCCGCGTGTGCACGCGGATAAACCAGCGCCAGAGCAGTGCTGCCACCCCGGCGGCCACCACGACGATCAGTACCAGCAACTTGTTGGTCGGCAAAATACTGGCCGACAAGGCTGCCAGCAGCAGGAAGATCACCAGCAGCGAGAGGATCGGGATCACTTCGGCGATCACCCGGCGCACTCGCTGCGTGTGGCGCCCTGCCATCTCCGGCTTCACGCCCATCTCCGCCAACAGCATCGACAGCGCCTTGAGCTTACGATAAGCGGCGATCAGAAACGGCAGCGACAACAGCAACGCCCCGCCCCAGATCAACGCTTTCTGCCAGCTCGGATCGCTGATCCACGCTTGCAGGTACACGGACATGCGTTCGGCGAAATACGCGCCGGAAAAAAAGATCGCAATCACCAGCGCCAGATTGACCCCGACCTGCAACAGAATCCGCCGGATCATCGACGCCAGCAGCGCGCCCTCGCCCTGTGGCTGAATGCTGCGCAGCCACTCGCCGTACATCCCCAACACTCGCGCCAGCCGCTGCGGCATCACCGCGGCAAGCTTGATCGACAGAGGATCAGCCGCGCGGATCAGATACGGCGTCAGCAACGTGGTAATCACCGAGACTGCCACGGCGACCGGGTAGAGGAAGTTGCTGGTGACCTGCAGCGTCATGCCCAGCGCAGCGATGATGAAGGAGAATTCGCCAATCTGCGAAAGCCCCATCCCCACGCGCAGTGAGGTGCGTCCGTCATTGCCGGCGATAAAGGCCCCGAGGCCGCAGGAAAGCATTTTGCCGAGCACAACGGCCACGGTAATCACTGCGATTGGCCAGGCGTATTGCAGCAGGATCATCGGATCGAGCATCAACCCGATCGCCACAAAGAAGATTGCACTGAACAGGTCGCGAACCGGCTCGATCAAGCGCTCGATCTTCAGCAATTGCCGTGACTCGGCCATGATCGCCCCAATCAGGAACGCGCCCAGGACCATGCTGTATTCAAGCTTGACCACCAGCAGGCAGAAGCCGAAACACAGGCCCAGCACAGTGATCAGCAGCATTTCATTGCTTTCGAACTTCGCCACATAGGCCAGTAATCGCGGCACCAGCAAGATGCCAATGACCAGTGCCACGATCATGAACAGCGAGAGCTTGCCCACCGTGGAAAACACTTCGCCGGAACTGACCGTGCCGCTGACCGCGATGCTCGACAGCAAGGCAATGATGCCGATACCGAGGATGTCCTCGACAATCAGCACACCGAAGATCAGCTGGGCAAAGCGCTCGTTCTTCATCTTCAGGTCGTTGAGCGCCTTGACGATGATGGTGGTCGAGGAAATCGCCAGGATCGCGCCGAGGAACAGCGAATCCATGGTGTTCCAGTCAAACCATTGGCCGATTTCGTAGCCGATCCAGATCATCAGCACGATTTCGAGGAACGCCGCGATGAATGCCGTGGCACCGACCTTGAACAGCTTGCGCAGGCTGAACTCCAGGCCCAGGCAGAACATCAGGAAAATCACCCCGAGTTCCGCGAGGGTCTTGATGGTTTCTTCGTCGTGGATCAGGCCGAACGGCGGCGTGTGCGGACCGATGATGAAGCCGGCGACGATATAACCCAGTACCACCGGCTGTTTGAAGCGGTGGAACAGCACCGTCACCACCCCGGCGACCAACATGATCACTGCCAGATCCTGAATAAAACTGATGGCATGCATGGTGTCGGGCTCCTTGAGGTGGACGTCCGGAGGTTAACACCGCGACTTCCGCCAGAAAGGCGGTGCAATATATGGAAACAGATCGATCCGGCGTGACGGCGAGCAGCCGCCCGGCGTCCCGATAACTGTGGTTTGAAAAAACCGACCAGGCACCCGCAGAGGTGCCGCCCTTCCGCCATTCTGCCTTGACCCGTGAGAACGCTATGGAACCCGGAAACGCCCAGCTGTCGATGACGGTATTGATGACCCCTGACATGGCCAACTTCTCTGGCAATGTTCACGGCGGTACCCTGCTCAAATACCTCGACGAAGTGGCCTACGCCTGCGCCAGCCGTTACGCCGGCCGCTACGTGGTGACCTTGTCGGTGGACCAGGTGATTTTCCGCGAGCCGATTCATGTCGGCGAACTGGTGACCTTCCTGGCCTCGGTCAATTACACCGGCAACACTTCCATGGAAGTGGGCATCAAGGTGGTGACCGAAAACATCCGTGAGCGCTCGGTGCGCCACACAAACAGCTGCTTCTTCACCATGGTGGCAGTGGATGACGACCGCAAACCGGCTGCCGTACCGCCGCTGCAACCGCAGAACAGCGAAGACAAGCGCCGCTTCATGCAGGCTCAGCAACGCCGGCAGATTCGTCAGGAACTGGAAAAGCGGTATCAGGAAATCAAGGGCGATGCCTGACGTGTTCGGGGTTTAGATCGCTTTCGCGGGCAAGTCTTGCCCGCGAAGCTTTTAAAGACTGATCGCGGTAGCTTCGAACTTCACCCGCGGATGCGCAATCCGGTCCTGCGCCCGCACCAGTTCCAGCTCATAGCTGGCACACGCCTGAGTTTCCAGCAGCACTTCATGCACCGCCGCCGCCGTGAACTCGAAGGCCGCCAACAGGCTGTCGCCTAACAGCACACGCGCCAGGAACAGCCCCGACGTCAGGTCGCCAACACCCACCGGCTGACGCGGAAACGCCAGCAGCGGACGACGCAGGTGCCAGCTGCCTTCCGCCGTTACCAACAACATCTCGAAGCCATCCGCCGGCTTGCCGGGATAGTCCAGATGTTTGACCAACACCGCCTTCGGTCCGCGCGCCAGCAGTGCGCGTGCCATCGCCAGGCAATCGAACAGCGACTGCGGCTTGCGCCCCGAGAAACTGTCCAGCTCCAATTGGTTCGGGCACATGAAGTCCGCCACCGAAGCCGCCTCTTCCAGCAGGAAATCGCTGACTTCGGCCGGCACGCTGCAGCCCTTCTCCGGATGGCCCATTACCGGGTCGCACAAATACAGCGCCTTGGGGTTCATCGACTTGATCCGCGCCACACCCGTCAGGATCGCCCGGCCCTGAGCCGCACTGCCGAGGTAACCGGACAGCACCGCATCGCAATTGCCCAGCTCGCCAATCGCCGCGATCCCTTCAACCAGATCGGGGATCTGGTGCGGTGCCAGCACCTCACCGGTCCACTGGCCGTATTGCGTGTGGTTGGAGAACTGCACGGTGTTGAGTGGCCAGACATTCACCCCGACCCGCTGCATCGGGAAAACCGCGGCGCTGTTGCCAGCGTGGCCGAACACCACGTGGGACTGGATGGCGAGCAGATGGGGCGTACGTTTCATGCGGTGAGTTCCGTAAAACGATTGAAATTCGAGCCGCGCAGTATGCGACGAAACACGGCCTGTACGACAGACCGGCGACGCAGTTAAGCTGGCACTATCTTGTTGGAGCAATTTGCTGATGCTGACCCTCGGAAATATCTTCGTGCTGATGCTGCTCGCCGCTGGCGGCGCATGGCTGTGGCACAACCACGGCTTGCGCGAGCGCGCGCTGGAAAGGGTCAAGCTGCATTGCACCAAGCTCGGGATCGAGTTGCTGGACGGTAACGTGGCGCTGAAAAAGATCGCGTTCATCAAAGACGCCAACGACCGGCGGCGCCTGGCTCGTGTGTATAACTTCGAGTTCACCGTGACCGGCGAAACCCGCCACAACGGCACCATCACCCAATTCGGCGCCCACAGCGCGCAGATCGAACTGGCGCCTTACCCAATGCCGTTCGACGACACGCCTGCTGTGGTCGACGTGGAGAAGCCTCGCGCGGAAGTGATCGAGCTGAGCCAGTGGCGGCAAGAGCACACCAAGTGGCGTCCTTAACCAGTCCGACAGTCGGCCAACGCTTTTTGCAGTGAAGCCACTTCCTGCGGCTCACCGAAAATCAATTCGATCCTCGAATCCTGGCGCCATTCGCTCGGCTGCCATTCCAACGGCGAGTTATCCAGCGCATTCGCTGATACCCAACCGTCGACGCTGTGGATAACCAGCTTCGCTCGCCGCCAGGCAAAGCTTTCAAGCCACTGGCCAACGCGAGCCGCGTCGAAGGTCTGAGTCGGATGCCACCGCCAACCGACGCTCCAGCCGCCGTCCTGCGCCTGACTCAAGCAAATCGGCAGCGCAGGATCGGTCCAGATGGCCGGCATCTGCGCCAACCCCTTGGGCACGATAAAGTTATCCACACCCGCCTCCGCCTGAACGCCAAGGCCCGGTAATTCGCTCAACGGCAGGCGCGCTTGCTGCGTCCAGTACAAAGGACGAGCAGGCAGCTGCGCGGCGATTCGCTGGCGATCATTGACGTCGAGACCTTCCGCCTTGTTCAGCACCAACAAACCGGCACTGCTCAACGCCTCCTGTTGCGCCTCGGGCAATGGTTTGCCAGCGGCGAGCGCCTGGGCATCCCAAACCAGTACACAAGGTTGTACCGCCAGTACGCCTTGCCACGGCGCTTCACTCAATTGCTTGAGCAACTGCGCCGGGTGGCCCAACCCTGATGGCTCGATGAACAGCCGATCCGGCCGCGCCTTGCGCAGCAACCGCCCGAGGCCGATCTGAAACGGCGCACCGTTCACGCAACACAAACAGCCCCCGGCCACTTCCCCCAGTGCGATACCATCGGCGTCCCGGGTCAGCAGCGCGGCATCGAGGCCGATCTGGCCGAACTCATTGATCAGTACCGCCCAGCGCTCGCTCGCTGGCCGCTGCGCCAGCAGGTGCTTGATCAAACTGGTCTTGCCCGCGCCCAATGGGCCGGCAATGACGTGAGTGGGAATGTTCTGCAACATGGTCGATGTTTTCTGAGGAGGTAATGGATGCGGTTGATGGAATTGTCGTTGCTGTTGGCGCTCTGTTCCGGTGAGGCGCTGGCCCAGGCTTGCGTGGTACATAGCACAGCCGAGCGACTTGACGTGAAAGTCTGCCAGCAGAACCGCAACATCCCGCAAAAGCTCTTCGCCGACGGATTCTGCCAGCCGAACCTTCCCGGGCAGAAAGTCGACGTGCAATACGTCGACCAATGTCCCACGGGCGCGTTCGGCGTGTGCAGCAACGCCCAAGTCGCCAATATGCCTTACCGACAGGATATTCACTATTACGGCGTAGCCACCGATGCGGCGTATCTGAAGCCGTTTTGCGAAGGCCAGAGCCAGGGCAACTGGCTCAAGCCTTAGGCCAGCCAATCCAGGGTCAGGATCAAACGGCGTTCGCCCGATGCGAGTTGCGGCGAACGGTGGATCAGACCGAATCCTTCGTTGCCGTGCCATTTCTCGCCTTTCAGCAGTGCCACTTCACCGCTGACGATCTGCTCGATCAGCGAATGCTTCGTGGGCTCGGCACCAGGCTGGCCCAGTTGCCGGCGATCCATCACCCCTTCTTTCAGCCACTGACTGCCAGCTCCGGAATACGTCGTGATTAACCGCACCGGCACATGATCGACGTGAAAACGCGGGCACATGGCCTTGTCCAGAACGCGCACGCGCAGGCCGATGCGCTTGGCGCCCAACAGACAAGCGAATGCGCTGACCAGCCAGGACACGTCGGCAATGAAACCGGCATAGCCTTCGAGATCGCGGAAACCGGATGCCAATTCATGCAGATCGGGCTCGGTGTCTTCGTTGGGTAACTCCAGGACCAGCGACTCGGCCAGTGGCTCGTTCAGGGACAGCAACAAGCACCCGAAATCACTGATGTGCGCCGGGAGCTGGCGCTGCCAGATCGCCAGATTTACCCCGTCTTCAAGAATTCGGGTCAGGGTTTGCGGCGTTTCACCTTGAACCTGATGAACGACCGGCCGCAGCTTCAGACTGGGCGCCAGCATCAGGCGGCAACCTCTTCGTCCCAAGGGCCGAACGGATCTGACAGCAAACGCCAGCCTTCGATACCCAAGGCCATTTCATCATCGCTCAGCAGGCAATTGTCGAGTTCGGCGGTGAGTTGCGCAAAGTCGATGTTCTGACCGATAAACACCAACTCCTGACGGCAATCGCCGGTGGCTGCCGTCCAGTTTTCCATGATCCCGGCCGTGCTTTCTTCGTCCTGCGGCCACTGGGTTTTCGGCACGAAGCGCCACCAGCGCCCGGCGAAACCATGGCGCATCAAGCCGCCGGCCTGGGACCAGCTACCCGCGTCCATATGCTTGCTGGCCAGCCAGAAAAAGCCTTTGGAGCGCAACAGTTTGCCGTTCACCCATGGTCGATCGATGAAGCTGAAAAAACGTTGCGGATGAAACGGTCGGCGAGCTCGGTAAGCCGTCGAGGCGATGCCGTACTCCTCGGTTTCCGGCACGTGTTCGCCGCGTAACTCCTGCAGCCAGCCTGGCGCTTGAGCCGCCTTTTCAAAGTCGAAACGCCCGGTGTTGAGGATTTCCTTCAGGGGGACTTCACCCATGACCATCGGGATGATGTGCGCCTGAGCGTTGAGGCGTTCAAGAATCGCGATCAGCTCCTCACGTTCGTGGCGGCTGATCAAATCGATCTTGCTGATGAGGATCACGTCGGCGAATTCGATCTGCTCGATCAGCAGGTCGGTGATCGAGCGCTCGTCCTCCTCGCCCAATGTTTCACCACGGGAAGCGAGGCTTTCGGCCGCCTGATAGTCGAGCAGGAAGTTCATGCCATCGACCACCGTGACCATGGTGTCGAGCCGCGCGATGTCGGCCAGGCTCTGCCCCTCTTCATCACGAAAAGTGAACGTTTCGGCCACGGGCAATGGCTCGGAGATGCCGGTGGATTCGATCAACAGGTAATCGAAACGCCCCTCCTTGGCGAGCTTGCTGACTTCTTCGAGCAGGTCTTCGCGCAAGGTGCAGCAAATGCAGCCATTGCTCATCTCCACGAGTTTTTCTTCGGCACGATTCAGGCTGACATCGCGCTGGACTTCGCTGCCATCGATGTTGATCTCGCTCATATCGTTGACGATTACCGCGACTCGCAGGTTTTCGCGATTACGCAACACGTAATTGAGCAGCGTGCTTTTACCGGCGCCGAGAAAGCCGGACAGGACGGTCACGGGGAGACGATTGGGCATCAGGATTTCCTCACAGAGATGCCCGATCGCAGTGTCGGGCTGATTTCAATGTTATAGTATAACAATGCAATCAAGCCAGTCTGCTCTTGCCCTTCACGATAAAGGGTACGATGCTGAAACCCGCCCACGCCGTGAGAATTCCCATGCGCATTGCCCTGAAATCAGCGCTGGTTACCTTTTCGCTGTTGCTCGCCATAGACGCCCGGGCTCAGATCCCGAACCTGGCCACATGCACCCGAAGCGCCAATCTGCTCGCCTGCGTGGATGCCGATGGCAATGCCTATAGCGTCAACACCGTTGGCAGCACGATCTACTTGCGCGGTTTCGAAAGGGTAGGCAAACGCTATTGGGCGCAGACCAACAGCCGTTACGGTCAGCTCACGTTTTTCACCGGCATCGCCTCCGACGGCGAAGCCTGGGTCGGTTACAACCGGCGAGTCGGCTGGACTACGATCAACCGCTTCTCCAGCTCAGGCGGCAGTAGCGCCAGGTTCACCTGTAGCAGGATCAGCGGCTGCTAGGCCTGCGCTTTTTTCTGTTGCTGTTGCCAGGCGATGTAGCTGTCGAGCGGCGGGTTCTTCTGAAAATAGCGCTGCAATCCTTCGAATAATCCATCAGCCACAGCCTGCTGATGGCGGGCGGTTACCAGTCGCTGACTGTCGCGGGCGTTGGAAATGAAGCCGGTTTCCACCAGGATCGATGGCACGTCCGGCGACTTCAGCACCGCGAATCCCGCTTGTTCCACACGCTTCTGATGCAGCGAGGTGATGGCCGCCAGACTGCCGAGCACGGTGCTGCCCAGCTGCAAGCTCGCGGCGATAGTGGCATTCATCGACATGTCGAGAATCACCCCGGCGAGCATTGGGTCCTTGTCCTTGAGATTGAGCAGACTGGTGGCGCCCAACAAGTCCGCGCCGTTCTCCCTCTGCGCCATGAAACGCGCCGTGGCCGAGGTGGCGCCGCCCTCCGACAAGCAATACACCGACGCGCCTGAAGCGGTGAGACGCGGCGCCGCGTCCGCATGCACCGAGATGAAGATATCGGCGTTGTGCTTGCGGGCGATCTCGACACGTTTACGCAGCGGAACGAAGAAGTCGTCGTTGCGCACCAACTTCACGTCGAAGCCCTTCTCGCGTTTCAACCGCTTGGCCAATAGCTGGGCGATGGACAGGACGACGTCTTTCTCTCGCTCCCCTTTGGCGCCCACTGCACCGGGGTCTTTGCCGCCGTGACCGGGGTCGACCACCACGATGATGTCGCGCCTGGGGTGAGCCTTGTCGACCCTCGCCTGGGTCGCCTCGGCGATGTTGAGCGGCGCTGATGGCTTCAGATCGAGGACCAGCCGGTCGCCTTGGCCATCCTGCGGCGGCAGCAGAAAGCTGTTGAGCTGAACCGGGCCGCTGAGGTCGAGGACGATCCGCGTATCGCCCTGACCAAAACGCCCGGACCGGATCGAACGAATGACCGTATTGCCAAGCGCCAGTTGGCTGAAGTCGCCGCTGAGGCTGGCACCACGCAGGTCAACAATCAGCCGCTCGGGAGTGCTTAGCGAGAAGGTTTTGTACTGCACCGGCCCGCTCAAATCGAACACCAGACGCAGCTTGTCATCCGATCGCCAGAGCCGCGCGTTGCGAATCTGCGTAGCCGAAACACCAAAGGGCAACGCGAAGGCCGCGCAGGCCAGCATCCAGTTGAGCAAGTGACGTCTGTGCATGTTGGAAGCCGCTCGTGAAAAAGGCATGGTCGATTTCAATGTAATAACATAACATGTGGAACCCCACTCCTACGACGGACCTGCTCATGAATGCGCTGACTCTGCCGGATATCGCCGCGCAGGCTTCCCGCCAAGCCCTGCCACTCGACTGGGTGGGCATGTGCGGCATCGCTCTTCCTATGTTGTTCGATGGCCAACGGCTTAGTGCAAAGGTGGACGCCGGCGTGAGCCTCGATGATGGAGAAGCGCGCGGTATTCACATGTCCCGGCTGTATTTAGCGCTGGAAGCACTTGAGCAGGAAAACCTGACGCCCGCCCTATTGCGGCGAGTTCTTCAACGTTTTCTCGACAGTCATGAAGGGCTGTCCCACGGCGCTTACTTAAAAATTGATGCGGATTTACTGCTCAAAAGGCCGGCGTTGATCAGTCCGCTGGCCGGCTGGAAAACCTATCCAGTGAGCATCGAAGCGCGTTTGAAAAACGCGATGTTCCACGTGGAACTAAAAATCGATGTTCCATACTCCTCGACCTGTCCGTGTTCAGCCGCACTTGCCCGGCAGTTGATTCAGCAACAATTCGTCGACGACTTCGCCAACAAGTCGCTGCAACACGCTGATGTATTGGCGTGGCTTGGTTCTACCAAAGGCATCGTTGCGACACCGCACAGCCAACGCAGCAACGCACGTTTACAGCTGCGGCTGGACGACTACCTGGATGACCTGCCGCTGATTGCACTCATCAATGACGCCGAAGCGGCACTCGGCACCGCCGTACAAACCGCGGTGAAGCGTGCCGATGAACAAGCCTTCGCCCTGGCCAATGGGCAAAACCTGATGTTCTGCGAGGACGCCGCTCGCCGATTGAATCTGGCCTTGAAACGCTCTCCCGGTATCAACGCTTTCCACATACGCGTCGTCCACGCCGAAAGCCTTCATGCCCACGATGCCGTTGCCGAAAGCCGATGGAACTGGGTAACCGCATGATCCGTTGTCAGGCATTGCGCTGGGGGGCGCCCGGTCAACCGCTTACGCCCCCTGTGGATTTTGAATTGCCCGAAGGCAGTCTGACTGCCGTGATCGGCGCCAATGGCTCGGGTAAAAGCAGTCTGCTGAAAGTCATCGCGGGGCTGCAAAAACCCTTGGCCGGAAAAGTCAGCCTCGCTATTCCACGCAAGGGCTCGCTTTCCTTCCTCCCTCAACAGCAACACCTGGACAGGCAATTCCCCATCAGCCTTCAGGAGTTGGTAGCCGCTGGTTTCTGGGGCAGCAAGCAATCGCCAGAGATACGCCACCAACGTATCAAAGCCGTGCTGGAAGACTGGTGCCTGACGGGATTGGAGCAGCGCCCGTTGATGGCCCTTTCCGGCGGCGAATTGCAGCGCGCCCTGCTCGCTCGCTTGAGTCTTGCCGAAGCGCCTTTGCTGTTACTCGATGAACCCCACGCCGCACTCGATGAGCTGGGCCAGTCGCTGCTCTGGAAACACCTTCATAACTGGCACGCCGAAGGTCGAACCCTGGTGGTCGTGTGTCATGACCTGGCCGCCGTTCGCCAACATATTCCTCAAAGCCTGCTGATCAAAAGCAGCGGCTGCATCCTCGGACCCAGTACCGAACTGATCCGCCAACCACAGCAAGTGCAGGTGGCCTGATGCTCGCTGCCGCTCAGCTTTGGCAACCGTTCCACGAGTTTGTATTCATGCGCCGGGCACTCTTGGGCGGATTGGTCTTGGCTTGCAGCACCGCGCCGTTGGGTGTGTTTCTGATCCTTCGCCGGATGAGCCTGATCGGCGACGCGGTAGCTCACGGCATCCTGCCGGGTGCAGCGCTCGGTTTCTGGTTCGCCGGTTTGAGCCTCCCGGCACTGACCATTGGCGGACTTGGTGCAGGCCTGAGCATGGCCGGACTCGCCGCATGGATCACCCGCCGAACGGGGTTGCGCGAAGACGCGAGCCTCGCTGCGATCTATCCGATTTCCCTCGCCAGTGGCGTGCTGATCCTCGGCATTGCCGGCAAACGCCTGGACCTGCTTCACCTGCTGTTCGGCTCCGCGCTGGCGGTCGATGGGCCGACGCTGACCGGCATGCTGTGGGTCTCCGGGTTCAGCCTGATCGCCATGGCGCTGATCTACCGGCCCTTGCTGCTGGACACCCTCGACCCGCTTTTCCTGCAAACCGTCAGCCGTCTTGGCCCGCTGGCTCACGGCGTATTCCTGACCCTGGTGGTGCTGAACCTGGTGATCGGCTTCCAGGCCATCGGTGCCTTGATGGTGGTCGGTTTAATGATGTTGCCGGCCGCCGCGTCGCGGTTCTGGAGTCGCCGTTTACCCATGTTGATAGCGATTGCCGCCATGCTCGGCTGCCTCTCGGTATGGCTTGGCTTATTGCTGTCGTTCTATTACTCGCTGCCCAGCGGCCCGGCGATCGTGCTGGTGGCGGGCGGTTTGTATGCGCTGTCCGTGGTGTTCGGTCCGGTGCACGGTTTGCTGCGCCGCCCACCTTTGCTCACATCCCAATGAGGTTCTTTCCGATGCGCGCTTTACTCGTGCTGTTCAGTCTGATGCTGTCGATGTCGTTGTCTGCGGCGGAAAAACTTCAGGTGGTCACCAGTTTCAGCATCCTTGCCGACATGACCCATCACGTCGGCGGCGACCATATCCAGATCACCAACATGGTCGGTCCTGACGCCGATGCCCACACCTACGAGCCAACTCCGGACGATGCCAAAGCCTTGCTCAAGGCCAGACTCATCATCAAAAACGGTTTGGGTTTCGAGCCATGGCTGGACCGCCTGGTGACCAGCACCGAGACCAAGGCCTCCGTCATCAGTGCGAGCCACGGCGTCATCCCGCGCTCCCTGAATGAAGACGGCGAGACCGTGCCCGACCCTCACGCCTGGCACAACCTGGCCAACACCGAGCTGTACATCAGCAACATCACCAAGGCGCTGATCGCCGCCGACCCGGCGAACACAGCCGACTACCAACGCAACAGCCAGGCCTACCTGAAACAGATCTACGCACTGCTCGCCCAAGCCAAGGCCAAGCTCGGTTCGCTACCACCGGGCAATCGCAAGATCGTCACCTCTCACGATGCGTTCGGTTATCTGGGCCAGGCCTACGGCATCGACTTCATGGCGCCGCAAGGCCTGTCGACGGAACGCGAACCTTCAGCTGCGGAAGTCGCTGCACTGATCACCCAGATTCGTCAGGCCAAGGTCAAAGCGGTGTTCATGGAAAACATCAAGGACGCCCGTCTGCTCAAGCAGATTGCCGATGAAAGCGGCGCGCACATCGGTGGCACGTTGTACTCCGATGCGCTCGCCGCAAGCGGTCCGGCGAGTACCTTTGCCGGCCTGTTCGAATACAACCTCAACACCCTCTACGACGCGTTGAGCAAGCCATGATCCGCAAGAACCCCTCAGGCGATTTGCCACTGATTGCGGAATCCGCCTATGTGGATAAAACTGCGATCATCTGCGGCAAGGTGGTGATTGGCGAAAACGTCTTCGTCGGCCCCTACGCCGTCATTCGGGCTGACGAAGTGGACGCGTCAGGCGAGATGGAGCCCATCACTATCGGCGCCAACTCGAACATTCAGGATGGTGTGGTGATCCACTCCAAGTCCGGCGCGGCGGTGACCATTGGCGAGTTCAGTTCAATCGCTCACCGCTCCATCGTTCATGGCCCTTGCACGGTTGGCGATCGAGTGTTCATCGGTTTCAACAGCGTACTGTTCAACTGCGCGGTCGGCGATGGCTGCGTGGTGCGGCACAACTCGGTGGTCGACGGTCGTGACTTGCCCGAAGACTTCTACGTGCCCTCCACCACCCGTATCGGCCTCAACACCGACCTGTCGCAGTTCCCACCGGTGAGCGTCAGTGCCTCGGAATTTTCCGAGGACGTGGCGCGCACCAACGTCGACCTGGTGCGCGGCTACAAAGCCCTGCAGAACGAGTTTTAACCATGAGCAGCGTGCTGATTCGCAATGCCAGATTGGTGAACGAAGGTCGGGAATTCGATGGCGACCTGCTGGTGAGCAACGGCAGGATCGTGAAGATCGCGGGCAGTATCCACGGAGAAAATGCCCACGTCGAAATCGATGCACAAGGACAGTGGCTAGTGCCTGGAATGATCGATGACCAGGTGCATTTCCGAGATCCCGGGGCACCGGACAAGGGTAGCTTTTACACCGAATCGCGGGCGGCCGTGGCGGGCGGCATCACCAGTTTCATGGACATGCCCAATACAAATCCGGCAACCCTGACCCTCGCGGCACTCGATGACAAGAAGCGTCGAGCAGCGATCAACTCCGTCGCCAACTACGGCTTTCACTTCGGCGTGAGCAACGACAACCTCGACACCGTGGCGGCGCTCAATCCCTGTGAAGTAGCCGGTGTGAAAGTGTTCATGGGCGCCTCTACCGGCAACATGCTGGTGGACGATCCGCAGACGCTCGAACGATTGTTCGCCGAGGTGCCGACCCTTCTGCTGGCCCATTGCGAACACACACCCAGCATCGAAGCCAATGCTGCAAAAGTCCTCGAGCGTTTAGGGGAGCACATTCCCGCCTCGGTGCACCCGCAGATTCGCGATGCCGAAGCGTGCTTTCGTTCGTCCTCAATGGCCGTGGACCTGGCCAGGCGACACGGCACCCGCCTGCACGTTTTGCATTTGACCACCGCGCGTGAACTGGCATTGTTCGAAGACAAACCGCTGACACATAAGCGCATTACCGCCGAAGTCTGCCTGCATCATTTGCTGTTCGATGATCGCGACTACCCGAGCCTCGGCAACCTGATCAAATGCAATCCGGCGATCAAGACCCAGGCCGATCGTGATGCCCTGCGCCAAGCCCTGATGAGCAATCGGCTGGACGTCATCGGCAGCGATCACGCGCCGCACACCTGGGCGGAAAAACAACGGCCCTACCACCAGGCCCCGTCCGGATTGCCATTGGTGCAACACGCCCTGCCCGCGTTAATGGAACTGGTGATCGACGAAGTGCTGCCGATAACTGCCCTCGTGGCCAAGACCAGTCATCGCGTGGCTGATCTGTTTGCCATTCCCGACCGTGGCTATCTGCGCGAAGGCTACTGGGCCGACCTCGTTCTGATCAAAGCCGAGCCAGAGGGCGTAGCCGTTTCCAGGCAGCCGATCTTGTCGCAATGCGGCTGGACACCCTTCGCTCGCCAGCGTTTTCGCCACAGCGTCAGCACCACGATCGTATCGGGGCAAATCGCCTGGCACGACAAACGTCTTAATGACAACTGCCAGGGTTTACCCCTACGGTTTATGCGCTAACGCGCGTTAATTGCACTCGAGAGCACCGACATGATTCACATCACCCTGAGCGATGGTTCATTGCGTGAATACGACCAGCCGTTGTCGGTGTATGAATTCGCCGCGAGCATCGGTGCCGCGCTGGCCAGAGCGGCCGTGGCTGGTCGGGTGGACGGTGTTCTGGTGGACTGTGAATTCATGATCGAGGCCGATGCCCGGGTCGGCATCGTCACGCCTCAGGAGCCCGATGGGTTGGAGATCTTGCGACGCTCCTGCGCATTGATGCTGGCAGTGGCCATCAAGCAACTCTATCCAAAAGCGCAATTACAGATCGGATCGGCGATGGGTGATGGCTTCTTCTACGAGTTTGCGTTTGAGCGTCTGTTACACCTGGTCGACCTGGCCGGTATCGAAGCGCGCATGAGGACCCTGGCTGCAACCAACCATTCGATCCGGCGCAGAAAGCCGCCACCCGGATCGACGCCCCCGGAAAAGTCATTGCCCTATCTCCTTGGGGACTTCGAGTGTCTGTCAGTGGGGCCGCATGTTCCCGCAACCCGGGTGTTGCAGGCATTCGCGCTCGATCACATCAGCGGCACCGCGCCACAACGGATTTATGGAACGTGCTGGCCCAGCCAACAGGAACTGGATGACTGGCGGGCGCCGCTGCACGTGATCATTGTCAGCATGGACGAGCGTCAGGCGGATTACGCACAGTCGGTGACCGAGGCGTTGCGCCGGGGTGGCGTGCGCGCTCGTGCCGATCTGCGCAACGAGAAAGTCCGCCACAAGATCCGCGAGCACAGTCAGCAAGTGCCGTATCTGGTGGTGATCGGTGAGAAAGAAAAAGCCGGCGGGTTTGTCAGTGTGCGCAGCCGCACCGGAGAGGATTTCGGCAGGATGGCGGTTGATGCGGTGTGTGAGTGGTTGAGGTCAATTGGCATTGCGAGAGTCTGAGCCGGCTCCTTCGCGGGCAAGCCTCGCTCCCACAGGATCTGCATCGACCCTGTAGGAGCGAGGCTTGCCCGCGAAGCTTTTAAGCCCTCGGCTTGACCGTCCCGCAATCCTGACCCAACCACACGGCGCGAGTATCGAGGCTACCCTTCTGCTGAAGGCCGGTCGCATTAAACGTGCCGTTGACCTTGGTGGTGAACTCACGATCACTGAGGAAAGTGGCGACTCCCGCGCCCTGCGCTTTCGGACAGCTGAAACGGAATTTCCACTGATTACCGCTGCGGTCAGTGATTTCCTGTTTGCAGCCCGATTGCGGGTCCGTCAGCGGGATATTGTCTGACTTCACTTGCTCCGGCGTCAGGCACGCCCGAATCCCCTTTCCGCCCATGGTGATGCCCTGCTTCTCCAGCTGCGCACGCTGTTGCGGGGTCATCTGGCCCTGCAACTGGCCGAGGATCAGCTGCAAGTCCGGCAGGTTCTGGTCATCGACCTTCATGTTGCTCGTGGTCAACTCCCACAAACCTGGCTGCAGCATCTGCGCCTGAGCGGCCAGGGGAACTGCTAAACCTAAAGCCACGGCCAAACCCAGCAGACGAACGTTCATCGAGTAACTCCTGATCAGTAGTGGCCGTTAGACGTCAGCCACAGGCTTCAGTTCATGGGCCAATTAAATAGCGACATTCTGCACGGAACATGGTCTGTTAAGCATTGAATCTTCAGGAGCAAGGCTGCCCCATGGATTACTTTGGACCGCACATTTTCGGCTACATGATTGCACTGCTTCATACGCTGGGCCTGATCGCAGCCATCCACGCCGTACTCACCGTCCGGACCGCCCAGGGCGCTATCGCCTGGGCCCTGTCGTTGATCTTCATGCCTTACCTCACGCTTATTCCGTACTTGGTCTTTGGCCGCAGCACCTTCGATGGCTACATCAAGGCGCGGCGCCAGGCCAACGAGGAAATGCGCAAGGCGATCTCAGAGCTCAACTGGCGCCCCTGGGTAGAAGAGGCGCTGACCGCACGCGCCTCCAACGCCTACGCGTCCCTGCGGGCGATGCCGAAACTGGGGCGCATGCCGTGCCTGGCGAACAACGAAGTGCGCTTGCTGATCAACGGCCAAGCCACCTTCGACGCAATTTTCGAAGCCATCGACAACGCGAAGGAAGCGGTGCTGATTCAATTCTTCATCATCCACGACGACCGCCTCGGCCAGCGCCTGCAAACCCTGCTGCTGAAGAAAGCCGCAGAAGGCGTGGCCATACACTTGCTGTACGACCGCATCGGCAGCCATTCCCTGCCCCACAGTTACGTGCAGCCGTTGCGCGATGCCGGCGTAGAGGTCAAAGCCTTCGCCACCCGCAGCGGCTGGCTTAACCGCTTCCAGGTCAACTTCCGCAATCACCGCAAGATCGTCGTGGTCGACGGGATTCTGGGCTTCGTCGGCGGGCATAACGTTGGCGACGAATACATGGGCGAGAAACCGCCGCTGGCGCCCTGGCGCGATACCCACGTGCGGGTATGCGGGCCGGTGGTGGCCTGTATGCAGGAATCGTTTGCCGAAGACTGGTTCTGGGCGGCGCGATCATTGCCACCACTGATCCTGCCGGACGTGTATCCGGACGACGGTGTGCTCTGCCAATTACTCGCCAGCGGCCCGGCCGATTCCTACGAAACCTGTTCATTGTTCTTCGTCGAAGCCATCCATGCGGCAACAGAAAGGGTGTGGATCACCAGCCCCTACTTCATCCCCGACGAAGCCGTGTTCGCTGCGTTGAGACTGGCCGCTC
Organism: Pseudomonas sp. SG20052; assembly: GCF_031766055.1. Classification (NCBI taxonomy): domain Bacteria; kingdom Pseudomonadati; phylum Pseudomonadota; class Gammaproteobacteria; order Pseudomonadales; family Pseudomonadaceae; genus Pseudomonas; species Pseudomonas sp. SG20052. The sequence continues at coordinate 6,758,073 of NZ_CP134498.1, forward strand.
TTCGAGGCGTGGATGTGCGGCTGCTTCTGCCCTCACGACCGGACCACCGAATCGTTTACGCGGCCTCAAGCCTTTATGCTTTCGAAGCCGTGCGCGCAGGCGTGCGCGTGTTTCGGTACGCGCCGGGTTTCCTGCATCAGAAGGTGGTGTTGATCGACAGTGAAATCAGCGCCATAGGCAGCGCCAACCTGGATAACCGCTCATTCCGGCTCAATTTCGAAGTGATGTTACTGACCGTCGACAGCGCGTTTGCCGCCGAGGTGGAACAGATGCTCAATGATGACTTCGCCCAGGCCCACGAGATCGCCAAAGAAGAAAGCCGGGAGACCCGCCGCCTGCAACAGGTCGGCATGCGGATCGCCCGGCTTATTTCACCGATTCTCTAAAGGTAGATGTCGTCTCGCGTCCAAGGCAGTTCATGGCTGCCATCGGCGTGGGCTTTCACCGCGAGGATCTGGTGCAGGTTGATCCAGCCTCTGGCGAACGCGTAAGCGCATCCCGCCAGGTACAACCGCCAGATCCGCAGCGCCTGTTCCGGAACCAGTTTTGAAGCCGCTTCCAGATTGTCCTCCAGGCGTTCGCTCCAATGGTCCAGGGTGCGCGCGTAGTGAAGGCGCAGGCTCTCGACATCGACGATCTCCAGCCCCGCTTCGCTGATCTCGGCGGAGATCATCGACAGGTGCGGCAACTCGCCGTTGGGGAACACATATTTCTCGATGAAATCCCCGGCACCGCGCCCTACAGGTCGGCCATCCGTGTGCTTGGCGGTGATCCCGTGGTTCATTACCAGGCCGCCCTCTTTCACTGCGCCGAACAAGGTCTTGCAGTACTCGGCCAGGTTGGCGTGGCCGACGTGTTCGAACATGCCGACGCTGACCACCTTATCGAAGCGCCCGTCCTGAGGCAGATCGCGGTAGTCGAGCAGTTGCAGTTCAACCAGATCGTCCAGGCCTTCGGCGGTCACTCTTTCACGGGCCAGGGCCAGTTGCTCTTTACTCAGGGTAATCCCGAACACTTTCGCGCCAAACTCGCGGGCCGCGAAACGGGCCAGCCCTCCCCAACCGCAACCGACATCCAGCAGGTATTCACCCGGTTGCAGACGTAGCTTGCGGCACAGGTGGCGGAACTTGGCTTGCTGGGCTTGCTCCAGCGTTTCGCTGCCGGTCTCGAAATAGGCGCAGGAATACGCCATGTCGCTGTCGAGCCACAGCTGATAAAACGCATTGGAAAGGTCGTAGTGGTAGGAAATCGCCTTCGCGTCGGTTTCCTTGTCGTGGAACGTGCGCACAGGCTGACTGTCGTCGTCCTCGCTCAACAACGCCTGACTCCATTCATCACAAACGCGGATCACGTCGCTGATGGAGCCTTCGAGTTCCAGCTTGCCTTCGACAACGCCGCTCCGAGCGCGTCCAGGCTGGGATGAGTGAACTGGGTAACCATTTGTGGGTCCTTGACCACAATAGTGACGCTGGGCGTCGGCCCCAGGTTGAATTCATGGCCGTCCCAGAGTCGCAGGCGTAGCGGTAACTGCAGATTCTGTAAGGCCGGTGGAAGTTGCGCGAGCATGGAAAGTCCCCCTTGTTTCAGACGTCTGATGTGAGGGTAGACCATCCTAGAAAAATAGCTGGCTATCGATTTAATAGCGTTTTTCTATAACTCGCGGCGCTTAAACCAGCCGTCGTGCGTCCACAAAAGCAGATGGTCCTTACCCTAGATGACTACAAATTTGATGCACAGTTCTAAAAACTCGGTTTTGCCCTCATAGCCCTGGTTTAGAAGCGTTCAAGCCTCGTCTTTAATTTTCAGCAAAGGCTCCTGAAAGCGCAGCAGACGCCCCGCATTACCGAGCACCAACAACGTACTGAGGTTATGCAGCAACGCTGCAATCATCGCCCCCGCAGCACCGAGCCAGCCGAATGCCGCAAACGCGACAATCGCCAGGGTCCAGCCCAGACCGATGATCACGTTGACCTGCAAGGTCTGCCGACATTGGCGACTCAACCGGACACAGGTGCCGAGGCGACGCAGGTCGCTGCCGATCAACACAATGTCCGCCGACGCCAGCGCGATGTCCGCGCCACCCGCGCCCATGGCCACCCCCACGACGCCGGCCTTGAGTGCCAGCGAATCGTTGATGCCATCCCCCACCACCATCGGCCGGAAGCCGTTGCCGATTTCCGTCAGCACCCGGTTGAGTTTGTCCTCAGGCAGTGCCTGCGCTTCAACATCGGTAATGCCGACATCCCGTGCCAGCGTGTGTGCGACGCTTTGCCGATCGCCCGTAAGTAACAACTGGCGACCCAAACCCAGTTCACGTAATTCACTCAAGGCAAAACGCGCCTCAGGTTTGACGCTGTCTGCCAGCAACAGCCAGGCCAGGAATTCACCGTTGAGTGCCAGCCCGGCAATCGGGCCATCGTGTTCGGGAACCGCCGAAGTGGCGATGCCCAGTTGCGCGAATAGCTCTGGACGGCCGAGCGCTGCTTCGCCCTGCTCCGTCATCGCGACCACGCCCAGGCCCTGGCGCTCGTGGATGTCCGACAGCAGCAGAAAATGTTCCTGAGTGACCAACCCGGCGAGCGCACGGCTCACCGGATGACTGCTGGCCGAGCCGAGGCTCGCAGCGAGTTTAAGCACGTGACTGCGGTCCTCCAGCGGGCTGTCGATGGACTGCAAGCGCAAGGTGCCAAACGTCAGGGTTCCGGTCTTGTCGACCACCAGCGACGTGAGGTCCGCCAACTCTTCCAGGAACGCCGAGCTGCGAATCAGAATCCCGTGCCGCGCCGCCACCGCCACGCCGGCAATCGCCGTGGCCGGCGCCGATAACACCAACGCGCAAGGACACGCCGCCACCAGCACCGCGAGCATCGCCTGGGCATCATTGGTGACAAACCAGGTCACTGCGGCCAACAGCAATACCAACACCATGTAACTGCCGGCGTAACGCTCAAGCAAACGGGTGATCGGCGGCTTCGAACGCTCGGCGCTTTGCATCAGGGCGATGACTTTACCGAGGGTCGATTCGTTGCCGGTGCGGGTCACTTCGAGGCGCAGCAAACCGTCGAGATTGATCGCGCCGCCAAAGACCTGCATGCCGACACCTGCCTCGATCGGCACCGACTCACCGGTGATCGATGCCGTGTCGAGGCTTGCCTGACCGGACAACACCCGACCATCGGCCGGCACTCGGTCGCCCGCACGTACCTCGACAATGTCGCCGGTTTTAAGGGTTCCGTTGTCGACTTCGACGATGGCTCCGTCAGCCTGAACCTTGCGAGCGTGACTGCGGGTCAGTTTGCCGAGCGCACGAATCGCTTCCTGGGAACCCATCACGCTGCGCTCTTCCAGCACGTGGCCGAAGATCATGATGATCGGCAGCAACGCAGCAGTCAGCAGATCACCCGTCGCCCAGGCACCGAGCATGGCGAGGGCAATCAGCTGATCGGTGATCCCGTGCAAGCTTGGATATCGCAGGCTGTACCACGCCGAACGCATCACTGGCACGGCCACCAACAACGATGCAAAACCCAACAGCAATTGACTGACGCCCGTCTGCTCCGGTGACAGCCAGCGCCAGATCAACCCGAGGCTGAGCAAGCCAAGGGCAAGCATGGCCAAGGTTAATTGGCGTGCAGCGCTGCGTTGTTCAGCCGAGGACAACAGGCTGGGTGCGGCGGCGGTTGAGGTGGTCATTGCGCTGCTCCCTGAATGATCAGGCGGGAATCATCTTTCGGATTGACCGTCGTTACTGAGCCGGCCTGGCCGAGAATCTTCGGCATCCGCTCGCGGTAGATACGCAGCAACATTTGCGGGTCAGTGCCCTGTTGTTGCGCTTGGGCCAGGCTCAACACCGTGGCCGTATCAGCCGAAGCTTTCGCCAGCCGTTCGCTCGCTTGGGCGTGGGCGACTTGCAGTGTCCGGTCGCCTTGTTCATTGGCGGCCTGGGTCAGTTTCTCGGCCTCGGTGCGCGCATTGGCGACGGTTTTGTCCGCTTGCTGGCTGGCGGTCAGCACCGCATTGAAAGCGTTCACCGCTGGACCGGGCAGACTCGATTGCACGTCGACTCGCGCCACTTCGATACCCAGGCCCTGTCCCGTCGTGGTCAGCTCGGCCAGACGCTGATTGATGCCCTGCACCAAATCACCGCGCAGACGTTCGCGACGTTCTGCCGCCTGATTGTCGCTACCGATCAGTTCCGGCCGCGCCACCAAAATGGTGTCCAGGTCTCGCGCGGCCGTCAGGGCAACGGCGCTGCGGGTGACCAGCCGATCGAGTGCCGGCAAAACATGTTCACCTTGAAGCACGAAGGCATAAGGTTCGGTGACCTTGTAGAAAACCCGCACATCCAGCTGTACCACGCCCGCGTCACCGGTCAGCAGATAGCCCGATCCAGCGAGCGCATCGCTCAGCGGTGTCGCGAAAGACGCCACCCGATCGGCCTGCAACGCAGCATCGCTACGAAGCAGATTCTCCACCCGACGCTCGATCACCCGATCAGCTGCCGGCAACAAAATCACTTGCTCAAACGGGCGCGGCCAGGCCAATAGCAAACCGGCATTCTGGATGCGATCCAGCGCGCCGAAGTGCAGGACCACCGCCCGATTCTGAGGATCAATCTGCCGCACATTGGAGAATGCCCACGCTAACGCAGCCAGAACGGTCACGCCGTAAAGCGCCAAAAAAGCCAATCGCCCAGCCTGAATCCAGGGGCTGCTTAACTCATGTGTTCCACGTGGAACTAAATTCATGGCTGTGACCCGGACTTGTTATCGAGGGTCGGTGGACCGTCAACCAACACCCGGAAAGGTGCGGCATCAGTGCGCAATATCAGTTTGGTGCCCGGGGTGACGATCGTGCCCAATGTATCGAGGGATCGCAGCAAGTTGTAAAGCTGTGGCGAACCGGCGTAGGCACGGCCGTAAATCTGCGCGGCTTCGACGCGGGATTGGGCTTCGATATCGGCAGCTTTCACCGTCGCATCAGCTTGCACGATGCGCGCATCTCGTTCAGCCGCGGACCGGATTTGCGCGGCTTCACGCTTGCCGATGGCGGTGCGTTCGGTGGCGATTGTTTCACGCTCGGCGCGCATCCGATCGACGGTGGCGGTGAGCGTCACCGACGGCAGGGTCAAACGCTCGATACCCACTTGCAGCACGCGAACGCCATACGTGCTCAGCAACTGCTGATCGATCTGTTTACGCAACTGCGCTTCGAAGTCGGCAATGTGCACCTGATTGGCGTCGGTGTTGACCAGGTTGGCCAGGTCGAAACTGCTCGCGGTGGTTTCCAGTGCCGACCCCACAAACGTGCGAATCTGCCGCGCCGCTTCGTCCGGCTGATTCTGCACGGCGCGCATAAAGCGCTGCACATTGTCCGGGTCGCCCTGAACCTGCCACGCCACGTAGGCCTGAACAATGATGCGCAATCCGTCGCGCGTTCCCACATCCTGCAAACCGCTGGAGGTGGTGCGCAGCCGTAAGTCGACCGGAATGGCCGCTTCAAACGGTGCCGGCCAGCGCCATCCGAGACCCGGCTCCAGTAACACCCGCGACGGATTACCGAAGCGAGTAATCACCGTGGCCTCCCCCGAGCGAACCTGCACCAGACTCGCTGCCGCGATGGCGAATGCCACGAGCAACGCCGCCCACCCCATGCGCCGCCACGGGAATGGACCGGCTTCCTGTGAATCACCGTGATGATGGTGGTGACCGTGGTGATGTCCGCCATGTCCGTGATCGTGGCCGGCGTGGTCGTCATGATCGTGAGAGTGCGACTGGCTCAATGGGCAGCTCCTGGCTGAGCGCTGTTGTGCGGCGACGCAGGATCGGCCGGCAGCGTGAAGGTACGTAGGTCGATGGTCGGTGCATTGCTGGTGCCGCCCAGACGATGATCGAGCACCAGCAATTTGGCGTTAGCCAGACCCTGGGTCAGTTGGCTGAAATACTGCTCCAGCAAGAACGCTTGGCCAGCACTGGCATAGGCTTTTTGTTCGGCGGTGAATTTCAGATCAGCCGCCTGCGCGGCGGAGTTGATTTCATGCGCGCTGGCGCTCGCCTGATCGCGAGCGATGCTGGCCTGCAACTGCGCTTGATTGGTCGCTTGCGCTGCTGCCCCGCGCTCACGCGAGATCAATGCCTGGGCACCAATCTGCGCCGCCTGAACGCCGTGATAAGCGTTGGCTGCACCGGCCGGCGGATGGATCGCCTCCACCACGGTGGCGAGAATTTCCACACCGCTGTCGAGCTTCTGCAGATCAGATTGCACGGCGCGGCCGATCTCCTCGGCCAGCCCTACCCTGTCCTCGCCAAGCAAACCGTCGAGGGTCCGCGAGGCAAAGTCGTGAACCAGAATCCGGCTGGCAGTGCTGCGAATCAGCGTTGGTACATCGGCGCTGTTGTACGTCGCAGCCAACGCCGCTTGATCGGTCAGACCGATGCGGTAAACAAAACGCACGTCCATGTTAACGATCTGAAAGCTCTGCTTGTCGGCACGGCTGCTGGCGATCACCTGGGATTTATCGTTCACATGGCTGGCGTCCCACAAGCGATTGGCAATCGCCGGCGCCGGGCCTTCTGCAGGCTCCAGGACGACCGGCACCGATGTTTCGCCAACGCTTGTTGCCAACTCGTGAACCACGCCGTTTTCAACGCTCAACACCCGACCCAGCGGCCACGGTAAACCGGCGTGCAAACCCGGACCGAACACTTCCACCGGTTTGCCGAAACGTTCGTAGATGCCCCGCCCTTGCAGGGGTATTTCGTGAACACCGGTGAGCGACCACCCGACAATCGCCACCACCGCCATCACCGGTAAAAACGCCCGACGCATATAGGTGAAGGCCCAGATCTGCCGCAAGTCGATACCGAAGCGGTTATGCAGTTCGTGCTGCAACGCCAGCAACGGTTGTGGCGGCCAGCGCAGCATGTCGGCGACAACACTTCGTGCCAGCAACGTCGGTTCAAAGTGTTCACGGCGAGGACTGAACAACGACAACATGGCGCGTAGCAGCAACTCGGCCGCGACCAGTCCCGGCAGCAACCCGATCAACACGGCAAGGCGTACTGGCCAGACCGAAGTTTCGCTGCCAAACAACAAACACAACGCGCTGAGCACCAGGCAAATGATCGCCACCCGGCTCAGTTGCGCCAACTGCCCCGCTTCTGGCCATTGGGCGACGTTCTCTTGGGCGAGCTGACGCTCAAGCACCAGCAAACCGAAGGCCAGCAACAACGACAGCACGGCACCGACACTTGCCGATAATCCCAACGCTGCGGGCGCCAACGCGAGGTTCCAGAATTGGCTGATGCTGTAGATCGCCAACAGTGCCCAACCGGCGAGCCATAGGGTCGGTGCGCCGATCTGCCCGAGCAAGCGCACCCAGCGCTGACCGAGCCGCTCCAGCAGTCGCTCATACCAGCCATCGGGGGCAACGGTTTCATCCGAAACAACCTCTGGCAGCGGCGGATTCATCGCTTGCGCGCGCCACTGAGTCACCCACCATGCCGATTGCAGGCCGGCAATCAGCACCAGCAAACCGGCGCTCTGATTCACCAGCAACGGGGCCCACAGCGACAACGGCGCAAACAGCCCGACAAAAAACGCCAACACCAACCCGACCGCCGCCAAGGCACTCAGGCCGATGGAGAACTGACGCAATCGCCGCCCTTGAAAAACCGCCTGCTGAAAGCGCGGCAGCCCGGCTACCTGCGTTCCATCGACTTCGAGATCGACTTGCATACCACCCCAGTGCTTATCATTGGCCACATCGCAATTCGTTACGATATAACGAAAGTGGTGAAATTTTTGTACTAAATCGCTCTATCTAAAGATGCCCAACCTGTCGCTACGCTGAAGCCTTGACCGAAATAGCCGTAAACGCACATATTACGCTCATAATTTTAATCAAAGACTACGTTTACCCAGCCCATTTCCCTTTCAGTCCAGGAGTACATCCATGAGCACTTATGACGTCGTGATACTGGGCGGTGGCCCCGGCGGTTACAACGCAGCGATCCGCGCGGGCCAACTGGGCCTGAAAGTAGCGTGCGTGGAAGGTCGGGCGACCCTCGGCGGCACCTGCCTGAATGTCGGCTGCATGCCCTCCAAGGCACTCCTGCATGCTTCGGAACTCTACGACGCCGCCATGGGAACGGAATTCGCCAACCTGGGAATCGAGGTCAAACCCACTCTCAACCTCGCCCAGATGATGAAGCAGAAAGATGAAAGCGTGACCGGGTTGACCAAGGGCATCGAATTTCTGTTTCGCAAAAACAAAGTCGATTGGATCAAAGGTTGGGGCCACATCGACGGGCCGGGCAAAGTGACGGTGACCGACAGCCAGGGCGGCAAGACCGAACTGAGTGCCAAGGACATCATCATCGCCACCGGCTCCGAGCCCACTCCCCTGCCCGGCGTCCAGATCGATAACAAACGCATCCTCGATTCCACTGGCGCGCTGTCGCTGGCCGAAGTGCCGAAGCACTTGGTAGTGATCGGCGCCGGCGTGATCGGCCTGGAACTGGGTTCAGTGTGGCGCCGCCTGGGCGCCCAGGTGACCGTGATCGAATTTCTCGACCGGATCTGCCCCGGTGTGGATGCTGAGGCGGGCAAAACCCTGCAGCGCTCGCTGAGCAAACAGGGCATCAGCTTCAAGTTGAGCTCGAAAGTGACCAGCGCCACCCCGTCCGCAAACGGCGTTCAGCTCAGCGTGGAGCCGGCGGCGGGCGGCACTGCCGAGACGATTGAGGCCGATTACGTGCTGGTGTCCATCGGCCGTAGGCCTTACACCGAGGGTTTGGGCCTGGAAAACGTCGGCCTCACCACCGACAAGCGCGGCATGCTCGCGAACAAGGGCCATCGCACCGACGCTGCGGGCGTGTGGGTGATCGGCGATGTCACGTCCGGGCCGATGCTCGCCCACAAGGCCGAAGATGAAGGCATGGTGTGCATCGAGCAAATCGTCGGCAAGGCGGGCGAGGTCAACTATGACTTGATCCCCAATGTCATTTACACCAAGCCTGAACTGGCCAGCGTCGGCAAGACTGAAGAGCAGCTCAAGGCAGAAGGTCGCGCGTACAAAGTCGGCAAATTCCCCTTCACCGCCAACAGCCGGGCGAAGATCAACCACGAAACCGAAGGCTTCGCCAAAGTGCTGGCCGATGAGCGCACCGACGAAATTCTCGGCGTGCACCTGGTCGGACCGAGCGTCAGCGAAATGATTGGTGAGTATTGCGTCGCGATGGAGTTCAGCGCTTCGGCGGAGGACATCGCGCTGACGTGCCATCCGCATCCGACGCGGTCCGAGGCGTTGCGTCAGGCGGCGATGAATGTGGAGGGGATGGCGACGCAGATGTGAGCCCGCCTGCCAGATGATCGATCCCACGTCGAGGCGTCGAACCGTCCGCGTGGGAACGATCCTGCTCGGTCTAAAGCGGCAAATGCCCCAACGGCAACGCCCCCGGCGTCTTCACCGTGTGAATCGCAAAGTTGCTGCGGATATCACTTACACCCGGCAATTTCAGCAGGCGCTCGGTGAGAAAGCGGTCATACCCGCGTAGATCCGGCACCACCACTTGCAGCAGAAAATCCGATTCCCCTGACACCAGGAATGCCGAAATCACCTCCGGCAGTGCGGTGACGGCCAGGCGAAAGGCTTCGGCCTGCTCATCGTTGTGGCGCTCAACCTTGACCCCGACAAACACCGTCAGCCCAAGCCCCACTTCGTCACGATCAAGGTTGGCCTGATAGCCGCGAATCACGCCGGCCTCCTCCAGCATCCGCACCCGACGCAAACAGGGGGAAGCGGACAAACCGATCTCGTCGGCCAATTGCACATTGCTCAGGCGCCCGTCCCGTTGCAGGGCGGCGAGAATCTTGCGGTCGTAGGCATCCAGCTTCATGGCTTGGCAGATCCTGATGGTTTGATCGTCACAAAGTGGCAGGTTATGCCAATTACCCAGCGTTTAGAAGCTGACTTCGCAAGCACCTGCCCCGCCCTTCAACCCTAGACTGGCGCTACCGAATCAACAACGAATGGGGTGCAACGTGGAAGGACTCTGGCTGTTTTTCATGGCGCTGGCAGTGGTGTATCTGTTGCCCGGCCCGGACATGATCCTGCTCCTGCAAACCGGCGCTCGTCAGGGCAAAGGCGCGGCGTTGGCAACGGCGGTGGGTCTGGGCATTGCTCGTGGATGTCATGTGGCGCTGGCTGCGCTGGGGCTGGCGGCGCTGTTCAAGGCTGCGCCGTGGACCTTCGACGTGGTGCGCCTGGCGGGAGCCGCCTACCTGTTGTGGATCGGCATTCAGTGCCTGCGAACCACGATGTTGCCGAACCTTGATGGCGCAGACGCAACCGGCGAAAAACCATGCTGGCGGGCCTCCATCCAGCGCGGCTTGCTGACCAACCTGCTCAACCCCAAGGCGTTGCTGTTCTGCTCAGTGTTATTGCCCCAGTTCATCAACCCTCACGCCGGACCGGTGCTCGCGCAATTTGCGGTATTGGGCATACTGCTGGTCGGCGTCGGTTTGCTGTTCGACAGCGCCTATGCCTTGACCGGCGCCGCGCTGGGCCGCTGGCTGCAACGCAGCCCCTCGGCCCAGCGCCTGCAACAATGGGTGTTCGGCAGCCTGTTGATCGGCTTCGCGGTGCGGCTGACCTTTGTTCAACAGGCATGAGCCTTACTGCGCTTTACGGCGCCGCCGGTTGATCAATACCAGCGCCGCGGCCGTCACCGCGATAACACCACCGATCTGCAATGGCCACTTGTACGGCCGCAGCGCCGAACGGGCGGCGTCAGTCGCCTGGGTTACATATCGTTTGCTGGCATTCTCGAAGTCGGGATACGGGCACTGGTGGCCGAAATCCACCGCCCAATCCACGTAGGGCCCTTCTTTGACATAGCGCTGGTACAGCGCACTTTGGTCTTGAAGGCTGCTGTTCCACCCCGCCGCCGAGCACAACACAGCAGCAAAAGCCTGGCTGGTGTGAGGCAGGTTATCGGCGGCGCGGTTGGCCAAGGCCGTGGCGACGAATCGATAGTGGTAGCGCTCGTCGGGCTTCGCGGCACTGGCTTGCTGGCGCTGGACTTCACTTTCGGCCACCAAGGGGCCGACCTTCAGTTCAGTCGTCTCCAGGCTGTAATTGCCGCCAAACGTGGCGTAGTCCGGGGCCATTTCATAACCCAGAATGTCCATGCCCCACTCGCGTGCCGTCCAGGCTGCGTTGAACAGAGCAGACGCACGCTTGGTCGGCCACCACGCTGAATCAGCGAGCTGACGCTGTTGCGCATACAACCGGGCCTTTTTCTGTAGATCGGGGTTGTCGAAATACACCAGCGCCTCGTCGTAGCGCTCTTCACGCAGTAATCGACGCCCGAGCAGATTGCGCAGTTGCGCCGCCACCGGCAACGGCACGTAGTTGTCGCGATCCTGCTGGCTGAGCGCTGGCGGCGCCGGCACCTGGGTGTCAACGTAATGCTTGAGCTCATCGACGGTCAGCACGCGCTCGGCAACGGTCGCGGCATCGAACCAATAGATACTTTGGCTGCGATAAAGCTGATCGAACGCTTGCAAGTAATCCCCGCGTTGCAGCGCCAGGATCGCGCTTTCACCCTCGACCCGGCACTTGGGTTGCAGGCTTTCGAAATCATAGTCAGGCGTACGTCGCTCGCCCCACGATTCGTTCTGCGGGAAGGCCTGGGCCGCCTTGGCATACGCCGCAGCCGCTGCGCTTTTGTCACCCTCACGCAACGCCAGTTTCGCCCGCAACCACCACGCCAGACCGCCGTCCCCGGCATGCTCAAGGAACGCTTTGGCGCTGGTGTAATCGCCCTGTTGATAATTCATCGCCGCCAGCCGGTCCGCGTTGTCCAGACTGCCCCGGGTGCTGCTTTGCAGGAGTTTGATCAGCTTCAGTTCATTCGGCGGTTGATCACCGAATGACCAGCCCAGGCGACTGATCAGCGACGCCGTCACCAGTTGTTGCACCGGTTTGCCCTTGAGCAACTCGGTCAACTGATCTTCAGGCATCGCCAGCAGATCCGCCATCAACAGCTTCAGCGAGGTGTAACCCACCGCCGAACCGTGGCGATTTTGCGTGGCGTACAGATTGATGGCGCTGTTCCAGTCGCCAGCGGTGCGCGCCACGCGGGCCTCCTCGCCGAGGCTGGCGACACCGAGTTCCAGCGGGTCGCTGAAGCCGTCGATGCTCAGCTGACGGGCCTGCCCGAAGGCTTTGCGCGACTGTGCCAACAGGTCAGGCGCTGCGTCTGCTTCGGCGCTCTGGGCAAACAGCGTCCGGCCCAATGAATAAGCGGCCCAGGTGCTGCGCAAGGCGCGTTGATCCGCCGGCAGCGCCAGCACTTTCTGGAAGTACTCGGCGGCCAGCGCATGATCACCGGCGTTAAACGCCACCGCACCCGCCAGATAGAAACGAAGCTCGGCCGGCAGGCTCGCGCCCTGGGTCTCGACTTGACGGGCCTCGGTCAGCGCGCGCAACTGTTTGACCAGGGCTTGCTGCTCCGCCGTCAACCCGGCCTGTTCGGCCTTGTCCCGCTGCTCGGCGTAGTCGGTTGCCTCTAGGCCGTAAGGGGACGACTCGACGTTCTTGAGCCCTGCGATCACATGCCCAAGGCGATTGATCTCGAACTGGAAGTTGCCTTCCGGCAGCTCCGCCAGCGACTGGGCGCGGTTGTCCAGCAAGCGCATCGGGAAGTCCGGCCCGCAGGCCAACGCCGAACCCAGCGGCAGGCTGAGGCTCAGGCAAAGCACATGGCGGGGCCAGTTACGGGTGAACATTCGAACCTCCTTGATCAATGTGTGCGCAGCGAGCCCAACCGATGGCGCGCTGCTCGCCGGCCGGTATCCGGCCGTCGCGCAGGCGGGTGAAGGTAAGCAGATCCGGGCTTTGTTGCAATGCGTAACCGGCCAGCGCATCGGCACCGTCGCAGCCGCGAACCGCCAGAGTGACGCGTTCGGGCCAGGCGTTGTCGAGGTTGCCTTGATTGCTGACGCTGATGTCATAGAGGTCGTCTTGCGCGATGAGTTTCAAACTTAACCGACTATTGAGCGAATCTCCGCGAGCAACGGCCCTCAGCGTGTTCAGGCTCCAGGCCCGACGATCACCCGCCAGCGGCAGACGAAACCAGATCAGACCGGCCAGATGCGCCGGTGGATCGGCGCGCAACTCGGCGGCGAGTGCGCTCAGTTGCAAGGGATCCGCCAGCAATTCCCGGCGTTGGCCGGCTCGCCCGACAGGCACTTCGCTTTCCACGACCGGCGCACCGCTGGCGCCCGGCAACAGGGCCACGCCATAGGCGGGCAGCGCCAGGTAAAAGGGTTTTGAGGTGATGAGGCTCCAGGCGTTTACCCATTTCCTGGCTTGTTCCGGATCAAACAGACCACGACGCGGATCACTCACCGCATGCACCTGCAACACGCTGCTGTCGACGGTCGCCAAGAGTGCCGGCAATTCAGGGCTGTCGAGCCAGGCAGGCAATGCGGTGATGCTCAACGGCAAAGCGGTGGGTAAAGCCGCGCGCAGGTGAGTAAGAAATTCGCGGTAAGCCGGTAGCCGGGCGCTACCGGCGTCGTGGTCGATTTCCACGCCGGAGAGCGTCAGCCCCTGCCCTTGCCACTCGCTGAGCACTTGCTGGATGTGCGTCGTGACGTCGTCCTGATCCAGCGAATTGAGCTGGCCGTCGAGGCGAATCACCGCAATCAGCGGTCGGCCATCGCGCTTGAGCAACGCCGGATCCATTCGCGCCCGGCTCCAGCCCGCCTGAGGAAACGCCTGCAAGGCCAGCACCCGCAAGGTCGAAAAGTCCGCGCGACTGTCTTGCAGGGCGGCGTCATGGGCTGACGTCCATTGCCGTTGCCAGACGTAGAGCTGCTGATCGAGCGGCGGCGCGTCTGTTTGCTCGCAACCGTTGAGCAGCGCCAGAGCAACAAGCAGGACAGAAAGACGAACTAACAACATGAAATCCCTGATCCTGGAAACACAGGGCTACAGGGTACACAAAACTTGTGGGAGCAAGCCTTTGTGGTGAGGGGATTTATCCTCTCACCACAAGGCAGCGGCTACAGAGAGTGGCTACACCAAGGGCTTGCGGGCAATGATCACCTGACTTTTCGCCACGACCGCGTCCAGCGCCTGTTTGATCTGCGCGCCACGGGGCGACGCCAGAATGGCCTGCCACGTGTCGGCCCAGTGGTTGAGCAGCGGGTGGTCAGGATTGCTGAAATCGACCTTGGCTTCCCAGAACAACAGCATCCACATAGACCAGTAAAACCCGTACTGGCTGTGGCTGAGCACTTCCAGGCCAGCGTCGCTGACCATCGCCTTGAACTGCTCTTCGCTGATGATGCGAATGTGGTTGGGCTTCTGGAAATACTCGGGCGCGGCGATGTCTTTTTGCAGGTCTTCGGAGCTTGGGTGCGGGACGCTGAGCAAATACAACGCGCCCGGTTTGCCGACACGCACCAGTTCTGCGAGGAACTGCGCCGGATCGTCCACGTGTTCGATGACTTCGGTGGACACCACGCGAGTGGCCGTCGCATCGGCAATCGGCAGCGGGTTGCAGTCGGTGACGTGGCATTCGACGTCACGCGCCGGTGTGTCGCTCAGGCGCTGTCGGGTGGCTTCGACCTTGGCCGCGTCGATGTCGGCGATGATGATCTTCGCCCCGCGCATGCCGCAGAAATGCACGTTACCGCCGTCACCGCAGCCAACGTCCAGCAGCGTGTCTTCGGCGGTCACCGGGAACCCGGTGAACAGCTCGCCGGTTTGCTGATTGAACCAGCCGCTGAGCATCGCGTCGTGCAGGCCGAGCATGTACGGATCGACCTTCTCGACCGTGTCCGCCACAGGCGCCACGGGAACGGGCGTACCCGCCGTGAGTTTCTTCAAAAGGCTCAGCATGAGGTAGCTCCAGAGGTTTGGGCGGCTGTTCGGGACGTGCCCAGGCGTTTGACCAGCGAGGCACCGCGGTTACGCATAGGCATTTCGATGAAGCGGTAGTTGAGTTCGCTCAACAAAGCGATCAAACCGCCAGCAATCATCAGTGTCAGGATCGGATGGCCGCCGGGATTGGGCAGACCGGCGCCCTGCAAGCGGAACGTGAATTCGCGCACCAGCAAATAAGCCGGTATGTGGATCAGATAGATCCCGTAGGAGCGACTGCCGACCCACGTCATCAGGTTCTTCAACACGCCCCGTGGCAGCAGGTAGTCGCGATTGTAGGAAGCGATCCAGACCAGCACCGCGCACAACAACGCGATCGTGCCGATGCGGTAATGAGTGAACGTGAAGCGATCCGTCGCCATGAAACTGAGCACCAGCGACAGCGCGACCAATGCTGTCACCCCGGCCCATGGACGGCGCAGGAACGTCGGCTCCCAGCGCAGATACGAGGGTTGCGCGCTCCACATCGCCAACAGGATGCCGAGTGCCAGCGCATCGGTGCGAACCACCATCAAGATCGGTGTGCGCAACGTGAACAACTGCACCGCGACCAGCGCCAGCAAGGCCCAGACCAGGTGCTTGCGACAGATCAGAATCAGCAGCGGAAACAACAGGTAGAACTGCTCCTCCAGCGACAGGCTCCAGTACACGAAACTGGTGCCGTACTCATAGTTATAGAAGCTGTCGGCGAAGCGGAAGTTCGCGTACTGCGCGACCCCGGCCAGGGTCGCCTGAAGGTTGGCGTGCAGCGTGCCGAACGCTCCGGAGCGATTGAGAAAAATGCAGCCCAGCAACATCAGCGCCAGCCACAACCACGCTGACGGCAGCAATCGAAAGGCCCGGCGCAGCCAGAAGTTACGCGTCTGCTGCCAGTACTCCTGACGGGTGCTGCAACCCTGCAACGCCGGGATCAGGCTGCGCGCGATGACAAACCCGGAGATGGCGAAAAACAGATCCACGCCCCACCACGGCTGCCCCCACGCGGTGATGGATTGCAACAGCGGCACCGGGGCCGCAAACAGGCTGTCTTGCAGGTGATGAAACAACACACCGAGCACCGCAATGCCGCGCAACAACTCGATGTCCATGATCCGTCTGTCGTTATTCATGCCGTCCTCCTGGACGTTGCCCTGTTTTCCACCCCATTCAACACTGCGCGGATCATGCTTCGCGGGTATCCGGAGCGACGCGGGTTTCAAGGAGCTGCGCGAAGAAGGCTTTCAGTCGTTGCTCGGCGGTGGCCTGGCTGCAGAATTTTTCGAGGCTGGCCACCGAATGCGCGGACATCTGCGCGTAACGCTCGGCGTCGTTTTTGGCGACGTCATAGCTGGCCCGATAAGCGCGGCACAACGATTCCCAGTTCGTCACGTAACGCAGGGTTCGGAACGCCCTGCGCGGGTCGTGGGGCCAGGCCGTCAGCTCGTCGGTGGAGTCGATCAGAAACGCATTATCGGCATCCAGGTAATCGATCATCGCCGTGGTGCGTGGCGCGACCGCCGGTTTGCCGCAGGACATGAACTCCATCAGCGGCAGGCACTGGCCTTCGCCGTAGGAGGTGTTGACCACAAAGCGGGTTGCCTGCACCAGGTGCTCGTAGTCCGAATCCGCGAGGTAGCCGTAGATCAGCACGATGCGGCAGCGATAGGACTGGTTTTTGTACAAATGGTGAAGGATGTCGGTCAGCGCTTCTTCGGCATCGTGGTGGGTCAGTTTGAGCACCAGTGTCGCGTCATCCACCTCCCGGAACGTCACGCAGAAGGCACTGAGCATGTCTTCCCAATTCTTGCGCCCATCACCCGGGTTGAACACCGAGGTGTAAATCACGCCGTCGAGCACCAGTTCGTGTTCACGGGGCGGTGCTTCGAAATCGATACCTTCGCCTTCGCGTAACGACGCCGGCCCAAAGGCTCGCAAGTCCAGGGTGCGGCTGTCGGCCACCAGGCCTTTGATCTTCAGGCGCACCTGACTCGCCAGTGGCTGACGTTGCAACTGGGCGCCGCGTGCCGAGAATCGATCCCACACCGGCGCCGGCACCGCGACGATCGAATAGTCGGCGCCCATCGCCTCGCGCACGGCGTTTACCGTGTAGCTGGAATGGGTAATCGCCGCGCCTGAAGCGCGCAATACCTCGCGCCAATCATTGCGCGGTTCACCCGCGAAGGGTTCGTTGGGAATGGTGCTGAATTCCCACGCAAACACCGGCAAGGTCGGACAGGCGAAGTGCACCGGCGTGCAATGCGGCGGCGAGAACGACAGGAACACGCAGTCTTCACCTCGGGACAGCGCGTCGCGGTACAAGGCATCGACTTCGGTCTGCGGGTCTCTGACTTCCACCACACGCCCCAGACGTTCCAGCACCGGGCGGTATTCCTTGAGCACGAAGTAATAGCTGTACTCCGAACGGCCAAGGTTCTGGGCGATGGTGTGCTGGTTGGTTTCCGAATGAATGATGATCAGCATGAGGCGTTATCCGTCACGGCCGCTGCCGGCAAAGCCTGCGGCGTCAGCCCGAAAAAATCCGCCAGGCGCTTCTGCACCGGGGCGAAGGCGCAGTAGTCGTGCATGCGCTCGACCGCATCGCCCGACATGCGCCGGTACTCCAGCGGTTGCTCCTTGGCCGTCCGGTAGCTGTTTTCGTAGGCGGTTTTCAGCGAGCCCCAGTCCGGGCGATAACGCAGGGTCCGGTAAATGATCCGGGTGTCTTGTGGCCAGATGGTCAGCTCTTCGCTGGACTTGACCACAAACGCCACACGCTCATCGATGTAATCCTCCATGGCGGTGTGGTCCGGGGCGATCACCGGCTTACCGCTGGCCATGAACTCCATCAGCGGCAGGCACAACCCCTCGCAGCGCGACGCGTTGACGTAATAACTGGCGGCTTCGTACAACCGGGCGTATTGCGGATCATCCAGGTAACCGTGCATCACCACCACCCGACAGGCGAACGGCGAGAGTTGCGCGAGCAAGGTCATCAGCTCGTCGTAGTAGGACGACAGGTCGCTCTGGGTAATCTTCAGCACCAGCGTGGCATCATCCGTTTCGCGAAAGGCCCAGCAGAATGCGGTGATCAATTGATGCCAGTTCTTGCGACCGTCACGGGGGTTGAACACCGTGACGTACACCACGCCATCCACCTGGGTTTCAACCCGGGAAGTGGTGTCCGGCCAATCCCGCGGTGCAGGCTCCGGCACGGCCATCGTCTGCGGGCCAGCGATAGCCGGCAGATACTCGGCGAGCCGTGCATGAGCGGTATCGGAAAGAAGATCGCGGATGCCTTCCCAATACCACTGGCTCAGAAAGTGCGTGCGATGCACCGGGACGGGCAGCGTTTTGCCCATGTCCCGACGCCACATGTGCAGGTAATGGCGAGCGATGACGAAGCGACGTTTTAGCGTCAACGGCGGCGGCTTCAATGCCTCCAGCGCCGCCAGTTCCTCGGCGCTCGGCGGTACGGGAATCAGCGCGTCGGCAGACAGCCCAAGCGTGCGCGTATCGAAGATGCAGCCTTTGATCTCCAGCGTCGAACCGGTATTCACCGGCGCGCTGGCGTGGTGGCTGCGAATGGCCGCGAAGTTCTCCCACAAGGGCGTGGGCAACACCAGCACGGGGAAATCTTCGCCCATGGCCCGCCGAATCGCCCGGGCCGTGTGGCTGGAAAGCGTGATGACCCGGCCCTGGCGCGCCAGCAT
This sequence comes from Pseudomonas sp. SG20052, assembly GCF_031766055.1. NCBI lineage: Bacteria > Pseudomonadati > Pseudomonadota > Gammaproteobacteria > Pseudomonadales > Pseudomonadaceae > Pseudomonas > Pseudomonas sp. SG20052. The sequence goes on from NZ_CP134498.1 coordinate 6,776,721, forward strand.
CTGCGTCCAGTCCTGACGTGGGTCGTTATCCCATTGCTCATCGGGAATGGAGTCGAACTCCCAGGCCACCACGCAGATCGTCGGGCATTCAAGATCGTTCGGGGTTTTCTGCGGCGGGGTGAACGACAGGAACAGGCTGTCTTCGCCGGTGGCCAGCAATTGTCGATAGAGAGGATCGACCTCGGCGGTGGAGGACACCACATGCACCCGCCCGAGGCTTTCGAGCACCGGGCGATAAGCCTTGAGCACGAAGTAATAACTGTATTCGGGACGACCGAGGCTCTGACTGATGGAGCTGTCGTTGACGTCCGAGTAAAGAATGAAGTTCATGGCATCCCACGATGAAACCGCCATCCCGGCAGCCCCACTCTATGACGGCAAAGCCACGGATCGACCCGGCGTTTGCCAGTCGTCGTCCAGCGCCTTCTTGCCCGTCTACGTTCTTGTTTTAATGGTCAGCTTCGCGGGGTGTGAATACCACCCGGCCGAACCCTGGGTAATCGTGACGAGGGGCATTCTAAACACATCCGCTGAGGATTCGTGAACCGCCCGGCGAGAATAAATCGGGCTACGCTGACGAGAACTGACCAGTCACGGTGGGACCTGTTGAAATTGCCGCGCAATTGGCACAGATTGGCTACCAAACAACTACAACAAACGTTTCGCCTGTCTTTCGACCAAGGAATCCACCCGGTCTGTCAGACATCTCCATAAAGCCTGTGGGGAATGGACGAAATGCACGACCAAGGGGCCGCTGTTTGAAAAAGCGTCTGTTCGTTACGGGTCTCAGTGGATTCGTAGGACAACACATCCAAACCCGCCTGAAGGCTGATGCCTCGGAATGGGAGCTTCTGCCTGTCGCCGCCCGCTACGATCTCGGCGAGCCAGGCTCCCTCGACGCCCTCTGGCCGGACATGCCCGACGCGGTCATTCACCTGGCCGGCCAGACCTTCGTTCCCGAAGCCTTCCGCGATCCGGCACGCACGCTGACGATCAACCTGCTCGGCACCTTGAACCTGCTTCAGGCACTCAAGGCCCGTGGCTTCAACGGGACCTTCCTGTACGTCAGCTCCGGCGACGTCTACGGGCAAGTGACCGAGTCAGACCTGCCCATTACCGAACACCAGCCACCCTGCCCGCGCAATCCCTATGCCGTCAGCAAACTGTCGGCCGAGTTCCTCAGCCTGCAATGGGGCCTGAGCGAAGGCTGGCCGGTCGTGGTCGCCCGCCCGTTCAACCACATCGGCACCGGCCAGAAAGACAGCTTCGTCATCGCCAGCGCCGCCCGCCAGATCAACCGTATCAAACAACGCCTGCAAGCCCCGCAACTGGAAGTCGGGGACATTGACGTCACACGCGACTTCCTGGACGTGGGCGATGTGGTGTCCGCCTATCTGGCGCTGCTGGAAAAAGGTACGCCGGGACAGGTCTACAACATTTGCTCGGGGCGCGAGCAGAGCATCCGCAGCCTGATCGAACAACTGGGGGACCTCGCCCAGGTCGACATGCAATTGATTCAGGATCCTGCGCGTTTTCGCCGCGCGGATCAGCGTCGCGTTTGTGGCAGCTCTGCCAAGCTCGCCCAGACCACAGGATGGACGCCTGAAATCACAACACAACAATCCCTGCGGGCGATCCTGTCCGACTGGGAGATGCGAGTACGACAAGAATGACTAAAAGTGCACTGATCACAGGGATCACGGGCCAGGACGGCGCCTATCTTGCCAAACTGCTGCTCGACAAGGGTTATAAAGTCCACGGCCTGGTGGCGCGTCGCAGCAGCGATGCACGCTGGCGTTTGCGTGAAATGGGAGTCGAGGGGGACATCGTTTACCTGGACGGTGACATGGCCGATGCCTGCTCGGTGCAGCGCGCGGTGATCAAATCCGCTCCGGACGAAATCTACAACCTGGCGGCGCAGAGCTTTGTCGCGGCCTCCTGGGATCAACCGGTCACCACCGGCATCGTTGACGGGCTGGGCGTGACTCACCTGCTCGAAGCGATCCGCCAGTTCAGTCCGCACACGCGTTTTTACCAGGCGTCTACCAGCGAAATGTTTGGCCTGATCCAGGCTGAGCAGCAGGACGAGAACACGCCGTTCTACCCGCGCAGCCCTTACGGCGTGGCCAAGCTGTATGGCCACTGGATCACCGTGAACTATCGCGAAAGTTTCAACCTGCACGCCAGCAGCGGGATCCTGTTCAACCATGAATCGCCCCTGCGCGGCATCGAGTTCGTGACCCGCAAAGTGACCGACGCCGCCGCCCGCATCAAACAGGGCAAACAGCAGGAACTGCTGCTGGGCAACATCGATGCCAAACGCGACTGGGGGTTTGCCGGTGATTACGTCGAAGCCATGTGGCTGATGCTGCAACAGGACAAGCCTGACGATTTTGTGGTCGCTACCGGCGTGACCACCACCGTGCGCGAGATGTGCCGCATCGCCTTCGATCACGTGGGCCTGAACTACCGCGACTTCGTGAAGATCGACCCGGCGTTCTTCCGCCCGGCCGAGGTCGAAGTGCTGCTCGGCAACCCGGCCAAAGCTCAGCGCGTATTGGGCTGGAAACCAAAAACAGACCTGGATACCTTGATCCGCATGATGATGGATGCGGACATGAAACGCGTCGCCAAGGAGTAGGCCATGCTGATTCCTGTGATTCTCTCCGGCGGTGCCGGTACTCGCTTGTGGCCGGTGTCCCGCGAGGGCCATCCCAAGCCGTTCATGACCCTGCCCGACGGCCAGTCGCTGCTGGGCAAAACCTATCGGCGAGCGGCCGGTCTGCTTGATGGCTGGGGCGATATCGTCACAGTGACCAACCGCGACTACTACTTCCAGAGCAAGGATCACTATCAGGAGGCGCAGCTCAGTCGCCATCGCGGGCACTTTCTGCTGGAGCCGACAGGCCGCAACACGGCCCCGGCCATCGCCGCCGCCGCCCTGTCACTGCAAGCCCTGCACGGCGATGACGCGATCATGGTGGTGATGCCTGCCGACCATTTGATCCTCAACGAAGACGCCATGAAGTCTGCGGTCGAACACGCCGTGGCATTGGCCAAGGATGGTTTCCTGGTGACGTTCGGCGTGGTGCCGACGGCCCCGGAGACCGGTTTCGGCTACATCGAGACCGGTGCGGCACTGGACGAAAAAGGCGCCGCCAAAGTGCAGCGTTTCGTCGAAAAACCGGATCTGCAAACCGCCACCCATTACCTGGAAAGCGGCAAGTTCCTGTGGAACTCGGGGATGTTCTGTTTCTCCGTGACGACCGTGCTGGCCGAATTGCAGATCCATGCCCCCGAGCTGCTGGAGCAGACGCAAATCTGCATGGCGCAAAGCGCCCCCGTGGAAACGGCCGGGTGCCTGCAGCAGGAATTATCCCCGGCGTTGTTTGCCGAAATCACCGACATTTCCATCGACTACGCCTTGATGGAACGCTCCGACAAAGTGGTGGTGGTGCCCGCCGGTTTTGACTGGAGCGACATCGGCTCCTGGGGCGCGGTGGCCGCGCTGGTGCCGGCGGATGCGCAAAACAACCGCGCCAGCGGTGACGCGGTGTTCGTCGACAGCCACAACAACTTCGTCCAGAGCGAAGACCGGCTGGTAGCCGCGGTGGGTGTGGATAACTTGATCATCATCGACACCGCCGACGCGGTGCTAGTGGCCCACGCCGATCGCGCACAGGATGTGCGCCGGGTGGCCAAGCAGCTCAAGGACAAAAAGCACGAGGCCTATCGCCTGCACCGCACGGTCAGCCGGCCCTGGGGCACCTACACCGTGCTCGAGGAAGGCCCGCGCTTCAAGATCAAGCGCATCGTGGTCAAACCAGGCGCCAAGCTGTCGCTGCAAATGCACCACCACCGCAACGAACACTGGGTGGTCGTCGAAGGCATGGCCAAGGTCACCAACAATGGCGCCGGCACCCATCTGGTGGCCAAGAACGAATCAACCTTCATTGCCGCCGGTCACAAGCATCGCCTGGAAAACCCGGGCGTGATCGATCTGGTGATCATCGAAGTGCAAAGCGGCGAATACCTGGGAGAGGACGATATCGTTCGCTTCGAAGACCAATACGGCAGGACGGTTTGAATGCTGCTTTCCCTATACCGCACGCTGCGTAGTTATCGAGGGTTTATCTTCGGTAGCGTCCAGCGTGAGTTTCAGGCGCGTTATCGCAATTCGCTGTTTGGTGCTCTGTGGCCGGTGCTTAACCCCCTGTCGATGATCATCGTCTACACCGTGATTTTTTCCCACATCATGCGCGCGCGCCTGCCGGGCGTGGATGACAGCATGGCCTACAGCGTTTACCTCTGTGCCGGCCTGCTCGCCTGGGGACTCTTTGCGGAAATCACCCTGCGCAGCCAGAACATGTTTCTGGAAAACGCCAACCTGCTGAAGAAAATCAGCTTCCCACGGATCTGCCTGCCGGTGATTGTGCTGTTTAACGCGGGCATCAACTTCGCAATCATCATGGCCCTGTTCCTGGGCTTTCTGCTGATCACCGGACGTTGGCCGGGAATGGCGTTGTTCGCCTTGATACCGCTGATGGCGTTGCAAATGATGTTCTGTGCCGGGCTGGGAATGATACTCGGCGTGTTGAATGTCTTCTTCCGGGATGTCGGGCAACTCTTCGGCATCTGCCTGCAATTCTGGTTCTGGCTGACGCCCATTGTTTACCCGATGAGCATCCTGCCGGACTGGGTGCAGCGCCTGCTGCAACTCAACCCCCTGACCAACCTGATCGTCAGCTATCAAAACATGTTTCTTTATGGGCAATGGCCGGTCTGGAGTTCGCTGCTGCCGATTTTTGTCACGGGCTTAGTGTTCTGTCTGATCGGGCTGCGTCTGTTTCGCCAGCGCGTCGGTGAAATGGTGGATGAACTCTGATGGGGCATATTCGCGTCACCGGCCTGGGCAAGGCCTACAAGCAATACCCGACCCGCTGGAGCCGACTGGCCGAGTGGCTGATTCCGTTTTCGCCCCTGCGCCACCACCAGCACTGGGTGCTGCAAGACGTCGAATTCGAGATTGCCCCCGGTGAGGCGGTGGGCATCGTCGGGGTCAACGGCGCAGGCAAAAGCACCTTGCTGAAGATGATCACCGGCACCACCCAACCTACGTGCGGCAAGATCGAGCTCGAAGGCCGGGTGGCGGCCCTGCTGGAACTGGGCATGGGCTTTCACCCGGACTTTACCGGCCGACAGAATGCAATCATGGCCGGGCAATTGCTGGGCATGCAGGTCGATGACATCGAAGCGCTGATGCCACAGATCGAAAGTTTCGCGGAAATCGGCGAAGCCATCGACCATCCGGTGCGAACCTATTCCAGCGGCATGCAGATGCGCCTGGCGTTCAGCGTGGCCACCGCACAGCGTCCGGACATCCTGATCGTCGACGAAGCCCTCTCCGTGGGCGACGCCTACTTCCAGCACAAGAGCTTCGAACGCATCCGCAGCTTCCGCAAGGCCGGCACCACCCTGCTGATCGTTTCCCATGATCGCTCGGCCATCCAGTCGATTTGCGATTCGGCGATCCTGCTCAAAGACGGCCGCATGGCCATGTACGGCAAACCCGAAGCGGTCCTGGATTACTACAACGCCCTGATGGCCGAGCGTGAAGGCCAGGTGGTCCGTCAGGAAATGCTCGCCGGCGGCGAAGTCCAGACCGTGTCCGGCACCGGTGAAGCGGCCATCCTCAGTGTGCGGATGCTGGACGAGAACGAACGCTCCATCGACGCCGCCGAGGTCGGTCAGAGCGTGGTGCTGGAAGTCCAGGTCGAAGTCCGCCAGGACATCGAGCGATTGGTGCTCGGTTTCATCCTCAAGGACCGCCTGGGTCAAATGATGTATGGCATCAACACCCATCGCCAGGACAAGGCCCTGACCGATCTGCACGCCGGGGAGCGTTACACGTACCGTTTTTCCTTCGTCATGGGCCTGGGCAAGGGCAACTATTCCGTGTCCCTGAGCTTGTCGCGGCTGGACTCACATCTGGATCGCAACTACGAATGGCGCGATTACGGGCTGGTGTTCCATGTGATCAACAACCGGCATGAAGACTTCGTCGGCTGCTCGTGGCTGGCGGCGCAAACCACCATTACTCGCTCCGACTCGATTGTTTCGGAGCGCACGCCATGACGCGCCTTCTGGTTGAATGCACCCACGTGTTCCTGCACCCCAAAGTCAATTCGGGCATTCAGCGGGTGGTGCGTAACGTCATCAATCAATTGCCGGCTAGCGTCGACGGTGTTGAGTGCATTCCAGTGGTGATGCTCAAGGGCAAACTCTATCGGGTGCTCAAACTCGGTGCGTTGAACATCCCGTTTTTTGATGGGCTGATGACATTCGGTGGGCGACTGGAGCGGCTGGCTCATCGTTTCTGGCAACTGCATCAACGCTTGCACAATCGCAGTCACTCGCGAGTGGTCAAGCGCCTGCTGCACGTGGCCTACCGCCTCACGGCGATCACCTGCTTCAGCATTCCTTTGCGCCTGATCGACGCCATCAACCAATATCAACTGCCCAAACGGTGCTCGCCATTGCAGCATCAGCCGGGTGATCAACTGGTGTTGCTGGATTCTTCCTGGCACAGCGATTTCTTCCCGTTTGCCGAACAGCTCAAGCGTGAAGGCGTGGGCATCGTTTCGGTGATCTACGACCTCATCCCGCTGACTCACCCGCAGTTCTACGACACGCGGCTGGTGCAGATTTTCAACGAGTGGTTCAACTGGATCACCCAGACCGCCGACGGCTACGTGGCGATCTCCGCCACGGTGCGCGATCAGGTGCGCGAGGAATTGCAGCGTCGGCTGGGTCCGGCCAAAGCCGATACGTTGTGGTTCGATTATTTTCACCTCGGCTCCGAACTGGACCTGAGCGAAGCCTGCGCCGCCGTCGAGCCGAGACTGACGCGCGTGTTCAAAACACCGGAGCCGGTGTTTTTGATGGTCAGCACCATCGAGCCGCGTAAAAACCACGATTACCTGCTCGACGCGTTCGAACGTGCCTGGGCCTCAGGTTCGCAAGCCCGGCTGTGCATCGCCGGGCGCATCGGCTGGAAGTGCGACGCCCTGCTCGCCCGCGTGCGCAACCACCCACAGCTGAACCAACGCCTGTTCATGTTCAACGACCTGAGCGACACCAGCCTCGAACACGCCTATTCCCACGCTAGCGCGCTGGTGTTTCCGTCGTGGGTTGAAGGCTTCGGCTTGCCACTGGTGGAAGCCATGCAGCGCGGTTTGCCGGCCATGGGCAGCGACATTCCGATCTTTCGCGAAATCGGTGGCGAGTTCATGGCGTACTTTGACCTCGCCGAACCGCAAAGCCTGGCGGACCTGGTCACCGGTTTCGAACGCTCCGGGAAATTCCCGGCCGCTCGCAGCGTGGCGGACTGGCAGTGGATCGGCTGGCGTGAAGCCAGTGCGCAACTGGTTGAACGCACCCTGCGCAATCTGGTAGACGCGCCGGTCGTGCAAGAGAGGCAACATGCGAATTGCCCTTAACGCCCGGATCCTTCAAGCCCCGCGCACCGGCATCGGCCATTACGTCGCCGAACTGGCGAACGCGCTTGCTGATGAGCCCGATGTCGAACTCGCACTGTTCCACGGTTGGGGCTGGAGTTCGGACTTGCCAGAAGCCGCCATGCCCGGCTATTCGCGACTGACGCCGTTGCTGCGACAAATTCCGGGGGCTTATCAAGCCCGGCGCTGGCTGGAGCAGAAACGCTTCGATCAAGGGCGCTCGAAAACCATCGACCTCTATCACGAACCGAGCCTGTGGCCGCTGTCGTTCGACGGCCCGACGGTCATCACCCTGCATGACCTGACGCACCTGCACTACCCCGACACGCAACCCCCCTCGCGCCTGCGGGAAATCGAGCGGCGCCTGGCCGACGGCGTGCAGCGAGCGAGTCTGATTCTTACCGACTCGCAGTACATTGCCGACGAAGCCCAGGCGTATTTCGCACTGCCGGCCGAGCGTTTTGTCGTCGCACCGCTGGGCGTGGCCGCACGTTTCCACCCACGGGAGCCTGAAGCCATTAACGCGGTGCTCAAGACTCACGGCGTCGAGGCGCGGGAATACTTCCTGTGTGTTGGCACCCTCGAGCCGCGCAAGAACCTCACGCTGGCCCTGCGCGCCCATGCCCTATTACCGGCAGCCGTGCGCCAGGGTTTTCCCTTGCTGATCGCCGGCATGGCCGGTTGGCAAGGCGAACAATTCAGTGATGAATTGCGCGCAGCCCTGGCCACCGGGGATGTGTGCCTGCTCGGGTATCTGCCCGATGAAGCACTGGCACAGCTGCTGGCCGGCGCCCGGGCATTGATCTTTCCCTCGTTGTACGAAGGGTTCGGCCTGCCCGTCCTGGAAGCCATGGCCAGCGGCACCCCGGTGATTCTGACCCAGCATTCGGCCATGCCGGAAGTCGCGGGCGACGCCGGCAACTACATAGCACCGGACGATCCAGACACCTTGCGCGATGCCATGATCCGACTCATCGACGACCCGCTGCATTGGCAGGTCTGTCGCGAAGCCGGTTTGCAACAAGCGAAGCTTTTTTCCTGGGAGCGTTGCGCGAAGGCCACGGCCCGCGCTTACCGCCAGGCTATGGGAGACTGATATGCGCGTACTGCACTTTTACAAGACCTACCTGCCGGACTCGATGGGTGGCATCGAACAAGTCATTTTTCAACTCTGCGAAAGCGGTGCGCGCCACTCGGTCGACAGTACGGTACTGACGTTGAGCAACAACCCGGCACCTGGCGCGATACAGATCCGTCATCATCAGGTTCATCAGGCCCGGATGGATTTTCAGATGGCCTCCACCGGTTTTTCCTATAGCGTCTTCAAGCAATTTCGTGAGCTGGCGGCTGAGGCGGACGTGGTCAATTACCACTTCCCCTGGCCCTTCATGGACCTGGTGCATTTTTTCAGCGCCACTAAAAAACCCTGCGTGGTGAGTTACCACTCGGACATCATTCGCCAGCGCCATTTGCTCAAGCTCTACCGTCCATTGATGCGTCGTTTTCTGGACAGCGCCGACCGAATCGTCGCGGCCTCCCCCAACTACTTTCACACCAGCGATGTGCTTCAGGACTACCGCGAGAAAACCCGAGTCATCACCTACGGGCTGGACAAGTCAGGTTATCCACAGCCTGACGCTGCACGTACTGAACGCTGGCGCAAACAAGTCGGCGACCGGTTCTTCCTGTTCGTCGGCGTGATGCGCTACTACAAGGGCCTGCATATTCTGCTCGACGCGATGCAAGGGCTGAATTATCCGGTGGTGATCGTCGGGGCCGGACCGCTGGAGGCCGAACTGCATGCCCAAGCGAAGGCATTGGGGTTACAGAATCTGCACTTTCTGGGGCGGTTGGGTGACGAAGACAAAGTTGCTTTGCTGGAGCTGAGTTACGCAGTGGTGTTTCCGTCGCACCTACGCTCGGAAGCGTTCGGCATCTCGCTGCTCGAAGGCGCGATGTACGGCAAGCCGATGATCTCCAGCGAAATCGGTACCGGCACAAGCTACATCAACATCCACAACGAAACCGGGCTGGTGGTGCCGCCGAGTAATCCACAGGCGTTCCGAGAAGCAATGCGCACGTTGTGGGAAGACCCGGTGCGTGCGGCAGCAATGGGCGTGAAGGCCGAGGCGCGTTATCGGCAGTTATTCACCGCCGATGAAATGGGCCGCAAGTGGACGGCGTTGTACGAAGAACTGCTGGAAGAAAAATCCCTGTCCTACGCCTGAAATCTGTAGGAGCGAGGCTTGCCCGCGAAGGCGGTGTGTCAGTCGACATCAATGTTGAATGACACGCCGCCTTCGCGGGCAAGCCTCGCTCCTACAGGGGTTTAGCGGTGTGGCGCGGGGTTTACGGCCACGTTATCCAGCATCCGGTTCACCGCAAGCTCCGCGAGCATGACGATCTGCTGAATCGCCATCGCTGTGTGCCGGTGCGGTCCTTCCAGGTACCCCGCAAAATCACTCGCCATCACATTGGCCTGGGCCAAGGATTCACAGGTGTGGGCCAGCAGGTCTTCGTCTTTGATGTCCGGCGCGATCATGAACATCGTGCTGGGCTTGCGGGTCGCGGGGGATTTGAGGGCGGAGGGGTTGAGGTAGTGATCCAGCGCCCGCTCGGCGGCTTCGTTGAGCTTTTTGGAATCGATGGATTCGTAAGGGGAAACGTCGTCGGTTTCCGGGGGATTTGGTGTTTCTTTAATCATGGTGACACTCCGAATGAAGGGTTTTGCTGCCACTGATCGCTGCGACGCGATGTGAGGGAGGCAGCTGTACGCGGGGTCGCAGACCGAGCCATTCGGAAACTCGGCATACCCGAGGGTATCCCGCGCACAGCCGCCATCAAGCGGGCCGGCGATTATGCACCAAATGAACTGAACGGACTGCGACGCCCGATCGCTGATGTGCAGCGACCTCCAAAGCCTATCCCCCCGACTTCCGACACGACAACCGCTAGAACGTGTCGGAATCGTCCTCCCGAACACTCAAGTCTGTAGGACGTTCGAAGTATTTTTCAGGCCAACCCCGGCCCAATGTGGGAGCGAGCCTGCTCGCGAAGGCTGTTTAACCTTCAACATTGAAGCTGGCTGATACACCGCTCTCGCGAGCAGGCCCGCTCCCACACGGGTTTTCTGTGTTAGCCCGAAGGGTCACAGGTCCAGCACCAACGGCTGCGACCCCTGCGCCGGCACCGCGCAACAAATCAGCACCTCTCCCGCATCGGGCACTTCCGCCGGAGGCTGTGGATAATTCACCGCGCCACTGATCAGACGGGTCTTGCAGGTCCCGCAGGAACCCCCACGGCAACTGAATTCCGGGCGCAATCCGCGGCTTTCCGCCAACTCCAGCAAACTGCCGCCATCCGGCTGCCAGCGCGCTTCTTTGGCCGAGCGCTCGAACACAACGGGCACTGAAACCGTGGCGGCCGGTGGTTGTTCGATGACCACCGCATCCGGGTCTGGCGTGCGACGCAGTGTCGACGGGCCAAAGGTTTCGGCATGAATCCTCGAATCGCGAATGTCCAGTTCCCGCAGCGTGTCGTACAGCCCCTGGGTAAAACTGCCCGGGCCGCAGAGGACAAAGTCCACTTGGTCGTAGTCCTCCACCTCAAGCATCGTCTTGAGCAAGTCGCCGTCAATCCGCCCGGTCAGGTCGAAATCTTCACCCTCGCGAGCCTCCGCCTCAGGCTGACTGAGCAACCGCCGCACGCGTACCGCGTCACCGAGGCCATCCAGCAAACGGTCCAGTTCCGAACGGAACGGCTGATCGGCCAGGGTCCGCGAACTCTGGAAAAACCAGGTCGGACGAATACGCCGCGTGCGCAGGCCTTGATACACCACCTCGCGCACCATCGACAGCAGCGGCGTGATGCCGACGCCAGCCGCCAACAGCACCAGCGGCCGACGCTCATGGGGCGCCACGGTGAAATGCCCTTGGGGCGCGCGGGCTTCCAGCACATCGCCGACCCGGATCTGCTCATGCAGGTGCGACGACACCAGGCCTTCCCGCTTCACGCTGATGCGGAAAAAATCATCGGACGGCGCGCTCGACAGGCTGTACGTGCGGATGTGCACATCGCCGGCAATATTGAAGCGCAGCGGCAAATGCTGCCCGGCCTGGAACACCGGCAACCCGGCGTCATCAGCGGGCTCCAGATAGATCGAACGGATGTTGTGGCTTTCCTGTTCGATGCGCGCCACCCGCAACGGCCGCCAGTGATCGCCCAGGGCCTTGGCTTGCAGGCGTGCATTTGCCTGCGCCCAGGTGCCAGTCAGCAAACTGGTGGGCGACACGCCGTCAAAGCGCCAGCGCAAGGCCAGCGCCGCAGGCCGGCGCACCACGCGCTCTACCTCAAAGGTCCAGAGCCGCTCGGCCCCCTGAAAAGCCTCGACCTGCGGGCCTTCGAGGATGACGTCCGCGCGGCCGCTGAGGTGCAGCAGATCGCCCGTATTGAAATCGATGAACAGCAAACCGGCCCGAGGATTGATCAGCAGGTTGCCCAAGGTGTTAAAGAACAGGTTGCCGGCGAAGTCCGGGATGGTCAGGCGATTACCTTCCACCTGTACGAAACCGGCCTGACCACCGCGATGAGAAACATCCACCGAACGTTGGCCGTCGACGTCCACATAACTGGCGACAAAGAAGGTATCGGCCCCGGCGATCATGGCTTGGGCCGACTCATCCAGCGCGTTGAGATGCTGCGCGACACGGGTCGACGGGTCCGCCAGGGGCACCGAGCGAAACTGGCGCAATTGAATGTATTGCGGGCAATTGCCGAACGATTGGTCCACCGTCACCCCGAAGCCGCTCGAAGCCACAGCACCGACCCGGCCATTCATACGGTTGCGACGCCGGGTGTGCAGCTCGATACCGAGCAGGCCGATCGCCGCGCCGTCTTGCAATTGCGCGGGGTCGTCGCTGCCGGGCAGGCTGTCGAACTGTAACAGCGCAGGCGCTGGAGAATGAGCAAAACCCGGCGGCCCTTCAAGAACACTGGCCCAAGGGTTGCCGTCAGCATCCACCGCGCCGTACAGCATGAACGGCAGTTGCTGATAGAACTGGCGGTGCTGATCGGGCATCTCGCCGCGAATCACCCTACGACCTAATGTATCCATTCGCTCGGCTACACCTACGTGAGCCTGCAACTGTTTCTCGCCAGCGTGCCAAGGTGAACGGTCCATAACGGCTTCTCCCCTGCGCTTATCGCGCAACAAGAACGGCCCGACTGAATCGGGCCGTGAGCATCAGGCTGTTTTTTGCAGGCCGGCGACGGTGCGCGGCATGCCGACAAACCCTGGCAAGGCTTCGACGCGCGCCAGCCAGGCGCGGATGTTGGCGTAGTCGTCCAGCGACACATTGCCTTCCGGCGCATGGGCGATGTAGCTGTAGGCCGCGACGTCGGCGATGGTCGGCTCATTGCCGACAAGGTATGGGGTGGCGGCCAGTTCCTGATCGATCACTTTGAGCACGGTGTGGGCGTAAGCGATCACCTCTTCAGCGTTGTAAGGCGCACCAAACACGGTGATCAGCCTTGCTCTTGCCGGGCCAAAGGCAATCGGCCCGGCGGCGACCGATAACCAGCGCTGCACCTTGGCCGCACCGACGGGATCGGTGGGCAGCCAACGACCGTTGCCATATTTCTGCGCCAGATAGACCAGGATCGCGTTGGAGTCGGCCAGCACCACGCCTTGATCATCAATCACCGGTACCTGACCAAAGCGATTGAGCGCCAGGTAATCCGGCTGCTTGTGTGCGCCCTTGGCCAGATCAACAAAGATCAGTTCAGTTGGCAGTTGCAGCAGGGACAGCATCAGCTCCACACGATGAGCATGGCCAGAGCGTGGGAAGTTGTAGAGTTTGATGGCTTGCATGGTCGACTCCGCTGGGTGGAGGCGCCAATTGGAAAGTGTCGGCGCCGATGGGTTGTCATCTTCCACCTGCTACCGAAACAACAGAATAACCAGCAAACGCAATCCATTATTTCAACTAGAGCAATAATGCCTCGTTCTTCAAAGCGGGATGCTCGCGCAGGGCATTCACCGTGAAGTCGACAAAACTGCGTACTCGCGCTGGCGCCTTGCGCCCGCCCTGATAAATCACATGAATCGGCAACGGCGCCAGTTCGAATTCGGCCAGGACGATTTGCAACTCACCCGCCGCGACTTTTCTCGCGACTTGATAAGACAACACACGGGTGAATCCCAGACCCAGGCAGGCGGCCGTGATGGCAGCCTGATTGGCGGTGACCACCAGCCGAGCCTCCGTGCGCACCGTCAGCGGATCGCCATTTTCAAGGAATGGCCAGTTACGTAACTGGCCCGTGGCCGATGTCGCAATGATCGGCGCCTGCACCAGATCCTGCGGATGAGAAGGCCGGCCATGGGCTGCGATCAGCGCTGGCGAACCGCAAATCACCCGCCGCACTTCGCCGACACGAATCGCATGCTGATTACTGTCAGGCAAATCGCCGATGCGCACCGCCACATCGATTCCCTCTTCGACAACACTGACCACACGATCAAGCAACAGCGCATTGATACTGACCTCAGGAAACTGCGCCAGATAATCAACCATCACTGGCGTGACAAATAACTCTCCGAACAATACCGGCGCGGTAATCGTCAATTGCCCACGGGGTTGTGCGTGACTGCCCGCCGCCGAATCTTCCGCTTCCTGCACCTCGGTGAGAATCCTCCGACAATCCTCCAGATAACGCTGCCCCGCCTCGCTCAAATGCACGCTGCGGGTGGTACGGGTGAGCAACTGCGTGCCAATGCGCGTCTCCAGCGCCGCCACCGCCCGTGTGACACTGGCCGCCGACATCCCCAACCGACGCGCCGCTGCAGAAAAGCCCTGGTCCTGGGCGACGGCGGCGAAGACCTGCATTTCCTGGAATCTGTCCATGGGGCAATGTCCTTCATTCGGATAAAAAAAATCGCAACCATAGGCTGCGATTTTTAGTGTTCAGTCAGCTGTGGATAACTTATTCCACCGTCACAGACTTCGCCAGATTCCGCGGCTGGTCAACGTCCGTGCCTTTCAACACCGCGACGTAGTACGACAGCAACTGCAGCGGGATGGTGTAGAGGATTGGCGACAGGATGTCGTGGATGTGCGGCATGTGGACAACGTGGGTGCCTTCGCCGTTGGTCATGCCAGCCTTCTCGTCTGCGAAGACGATCAACTGGCCGCCACGGGCGCGGACTTCCTGGAGGTTGGATTTCAACTTCTCCAGCAGTTCGTTGTTCGGTGCCACGGTGACCACGGGCATGTCGTTATCCACAAGCGCCAACGGGCCGTGCTTCAGTTCGCCGGCCGGGTAGGCTTCAGCGTGGATGTAGGAGATTTCCTTGAGTTTCAGGGCCCCTTCCATTGCGACCGGGAATTGCGCGCCACGACCGAGGAACAGGGTGTGGTTCTTCTCGGCGAACAGCTCGGCGATTTTCTCTACGGTGCTGTCCATGGCCAAGGCTTCGCCCAGACGGGTTGGCAGACGACGCAGTTCTTCAACCAGGGTGGCTTCGACGCCTTTGGCCAAGGTGCCGCGAACCTGACCCAGGGACAGGGTCAGCAACAGCAGGCCGACCAATTGGGTGGTGAAGGCTTTGGTGGAGGCCACGCCGATTTCGCGACCGGCCTGGGTCAGCAGGGTCAGGTCGGATTCACGCACCAGCGAGCTGATGCCGACGTTGCAGATCGCGAGGCTGGCGAGGAAGCCCAGTTCCTTGGCGTTGCGCAGGGCGGCCAGGGTGTCGGCGGTTTCGCCGGACTGAGAAATGGTGACAAACAGGGTATCCGGTTGCACCACGACTTTGCGGTAGCGGAATTCACTGGCGACTTCGACCTGGCACGGGATACCGGCCAGCTCTTCGAGCCAGTACCGGGCAACCATACCGGCGTGGTAGCTGGTGCCGCAGGCGACGATCTGTACGTTGCGCACTTTGGCGAACAGCTCGGCAGCCTGTGGACCGAACGCCTGCACCAAGACACCGTTCGGGCTCAGACGACCTTCGAGGGTGCGTTGAACCACGGCCGGTTGCTCGTGGATTTCCTTGAGCATGAAGTGGCGGAATTCGCCCTTGTCGGCTGCTTCAGCGCCGTCGCGGTACTGCACGCTTTCGCGCTCGACGGTTTGGCCGGTCACGTCCCAGATGTGCACGCTGTCGCGGCGAATTTCGGCGATATCGCCTTCTTCCAGGTACATGAAACGGTCGGTGACCTGACGCAGGGCCAACTGGTCGGAAGCGAGGAAGTTTTCACCCAGGCCCAGACCGATCACCAGCGGACTGCCACTGCGCGCTGCCACCAGGCGATCTGGTTGATCGGCGCTGATAACGGCCAGACCATAAGCACCGTGCAGTTCTTTAACGGTGGCTTTGAGGGCCACGGTCAGATCGCGCAGGTCCTTGAGTTTGTGGTTCAGCAGGTGTGCGATGACTTCGGTGTCGGTGTCCGAGGTGAACACGTAACCCAAGGCTTTCAGCTGTTCGCGCAGGGCTTCGTGGTTCTCGATGATGCCGTTGTGCACCACGGCCAGGTCGCCGGAGAAATGCGGGTGCGCGTTGCGCTCGCACGGCGCACCGTGAGTGGCCCAGCGGGTGTGGGCGATGCCGAGGCGACCGATCAGAGGTTCGGCTTCCAACGCGTTTTCCAGTTCGCTGACCTTGCCCGGACGACGCATGCGCTCGAGCTTTTCGTCGTTGGTGAAGACCGCCACACCGGCGCTGTCATAGCCACGGTACTCCAGGCGCTTGAGGCCCTCGAGCAGGATGGCGGTGATGTTACGTTCTGCGACTGCGCCGACAATTCCACACATGCTATTTCTCCTGACTGACAGCCGCGCAAATCAAATTGATGCCGCGGGCCTGAATCTGATCGCGTGCCGCTAGTGGCAGGCGTTCATCGGTAATGAGGGTATGGACGCTGCTCCAGGGCAGCTCCAGATTAGGAATCTTGCGGCCGATCTTGTCGGCCTCCACCATCACGATCACTTCACGGGCGACGTCAGCCATGACCCGGCTCAGACCCAGCAATTCATTGAAGGTGGTGGTACCGCGAACCAGGTCTATGCCATCGGCACCGATGAACAACTGGTCGAAGTCGTAAGAGCGTAGTACCTGCTCGGCGACCTGGCCTTGAAAGGACTCGGAATGCGGGTCCCAGGTGCCACCGGTCATCAACAGCACCGGCTCGTGTTCGAGTTCGCTCAACGCATTGGCAACGTGCAAGGAGTTGGTCATCACCACCAGGCCCGGCTGTTGGCCGAGTTCCGGGATCATGGCGGCGGTGGTGCTGCCGCTGTCGATGATGATCCGAGCATGCTCACGAATCCGCGTAACAGCAGCGCGGGCGATGGCTTGCTTGTATTTGGAAACCGGTTGACCGATGTCGGCTACCAGCTCCTGAGGCATGGTGATCGCTCCGCCGTAACGGCGTAGCAGCAGACCATTACTTTCAAGTGCGGCCAAATCCTTGCGAACCGTAACTTCGGAAGTTTCGAAGCGCTTGGCCAGCTCGTCCACACTGACTTCGCCCTGTTCATTGAGCAAGGCGAGAATGTTGTGGCGGCGTTGGGGTGTATTGCGTTTCGACATGAGCGAGTAAGTTTCGATTCGAAAGATAACGGAAGCAATCAAAACCTATTGGCGAAACTTCGTCAAGTCTGCGCTAGAAAAATTATCTGTGGATAAAAAGCTTCGCGGGCAAGTCGGATCGCCGCCCGCTCGCTCCTAAGGGCCAGAGTCGTTCACAAAATTTGTTAACGACATGGATCCTGCAGGAGCGAGCGGGCGACGATCCAACTTGCCCGCGAAGACAATCTCAAAACCGCCGCAACGCGCTGTGGATAACTCAGCTCTTTTTGATCTTCACCGGCCGTTTCCAGCCATCGATGTTTTTCTGACGTGCCCGACCCACAGCCAACTGCGCGTTATCCACATTCTGCGTGATGGTTGAACCGGCCGCCGTCGTCGCACCGGAAGAGATATCCACAGGCGCCACCAACGAGTTGTTGGAACCGATGAACACGTCTTCACCCAAGACGGTTTTCCACTTGTTGGCGCCATCGTAGTTGCACGTGATGGTGCCCGCGCCAATGTTGGTGCGCGCACCGATCTCGGCATCGCCCAGGTAGGTCAAATGACCGGCCTTGGCGCCTTCACCCAGGTGGGCGTTTTTCAGTTCGACAAAGTTACCCACATGCGCGCGAGCTTCAAGCACCGTACCCGGACGCAGACGTGCGAATGGACCGGCATCGCTGCCTTCGCCCAGGATCGCACCTTCGATATGGCTGTTGGCTTTGATCACCACGCCTTTGCGCAGGGTGCTGTCCTTGATCACACAGTTCGGGCCGATCACCACGTCATCTTCAATGATGACCTTGCCTTCGAGGATCACGTTGATATCGATCAGCACGTCTCGGCCGACGGTGACTTCACCGCGTACATCGAAACGGGCCGGGTCACGCAGGGTCACACCTTGAGCCATCAAGCGGCGACCGGCGCGCAACTGATAATGACGCTCGAGTTCGGCGAGCTGCTTGCGGTCGTTGGCGCCCTGCACTTCCATGGCGTCATGGGGATGCTCAGTGGCCACCACCAGACCATCGCTGACTGCCATTGCGATCACGTCCGTCAGGTAATACTCGCCTTGGGCATTGTTGTTGGAGAGACGGCTCATCCATCCACCCAGCTGTGCGAAAGGCAGGGCCAGAATGCCGGTGTTGCCTTCGGTGATTGCGCGCTCGGACTCGCTGGCGTCTTTCTGCTCAACGATGGCCGTGACCTTGCCGGCGGCATCGCGGACGATGCGGCCATAACCGGTAGGGTCATCCAGCTCGACGGTGAGCAAGCCCAGTTGCTGCGGGGCCACTTTCTTGAGCAAACGTTGCAGGGTTTCAACTTCGATCAGCGGAACGTCGCCGTACAGGATCAGTACGGTGTCGGACTCGATGAACGGCACGGCCTGAGCCACCGCATGGCCGGTACCCAGCTGTTGGTCCTGCAGGACGAAATTCAGATCATCCGCCGCCAGACGCTCGCGCACCGCTTCGGCGCCATGGCCAATCACCACGTGGATGCGCTGTGGATCAAGTTGCCGGGCGCTGTGGATAACATGACCAAGCATCGAGTTGCCGGCGATCGGGTGCAGAACTTTCGGCAACGCCGAACGCATGCGAGTGCCTTGGCCGGCAGCGAGAATAACGATTTCAAGAGACATGACTGGCTACCAATCCTGGGTGGTCAGCGGCTGCGACCAGGTTATGAAAATCGGAAAAGAAAAAAGGGTAGCCGAGGCTACCCTTTTTAATCAATCGCGCAACAAGCAATGGCCTATTAGTGGCCAAACTTCTTGCGGATCTGCTGGACGGTGCGCAGCTGAGCTGCGGCCTCGGCCAGACGTGCGGCAGCAGAACCGTAATCGAATTCCGCGCCCCGCTCATGCAAGGCCTTCTCGGCAGCCTTAACGGCTTCCTGAGCGGAGGCTTCGTCCAGGTCGGCAGCACGTTGCACGGTGTCGGCAAGAACCTTGACCATGTTCGGCTGAACCTCGAGGAAACCACCGGAGATGTAATACACCTCCTCTTCCCCGCCCTGCTTGATCAGGCGGATCGGACCCGGCTTGAGATTAGTGATCAGCGGCGCGTGACCCAAGGCGATACCAAGATCACCCAGTGCACCGTGCGCAACCACCATCTCGACCAGGCCGGAAAAGATTTCCCCTTCCGCGCTGACGATATCGCAATGGACTGTCATAGCCATCTGATTGCCTCAACCTAAATTAGCGCCCGTTGCCGGGCGCCGGGATTACAGTTTCTTGGCTTTCTCGATCGCTTCTTCGATGCCGCCGACCATGTAGAACGCTTGTTCTGGCAGGTGGTCGTAGTCACCGTTGAGGATGCCTTTGAAGCCAGCAATGGTGTCTTTCAGGGAAACGTATTTACCCGAAGCACCGGTGAAGACTTCAGCCACGAAGAACGGCTGCGACAAGAAACGCTGGATCTTACGAGCACGGTTTACCAACTGCTTGTCGGCTTCCGACAGCTCGTCCATACCCAGGATCGCAATGATGTCCTTCAGTTCTTTGTAACGTTGCAGAACATACTGTACGCCGCGAGCGGTGTCGTAGTGGTCCTGGCCGATTACGTTCGGGTCCAGCTGGCGCGAAGTCGAGTCGAGTGGATCGACCGCTGGGTAGATACCCAGGGAAGCGATGTCACGGGACAGAACGACGGTGGCGTCCAAGTGGGCGAAGGTGGTCGCTGGCGACGGGTCAGTCAAGTCATCCGCAGGTACGTATACCGCTTGGATCGAGGTGATCGAACCGTTCTTGGTCGAAGTGATACGCTCTTGCAGAGTACCCATCTCTTCGGCCAGGGTCGGCTGGTAACCTACTGCGGAAGGCATACGGCCCAGCAGTGCGGATACTTCAGTACCGGCCAGGGTGTAACGATAGATGTTGTCGACGAACAGCAGAACGTCGTTACCTTCGTCACGGAACTTCTCGGCCATGGTCAGGCCGGTCAGTGCTACGCGCAGACGGTTACCCGGCGGCTCGTTCATCTGACCGTAAACCAGTGCCACTTTGTCCAGAACGTTGGAATCCTTCATCTCGTGGTAGAAGTCGTTACCCTCACGAGTACGCTCACCCACACCGGCGAACACGGAATAACCGCTGTGCTCGATGGCGATGTTACGGATCAGTTCCATCATGTTTACGGTTTTGCCTACACCGGCACCACCGAACAGACCGACTTTACCACCCTTGGCGAACGGGCAAACCAGGTCGATAACCTTGATGCCGGTTTCCAGCAGGTCGTTGCCGCCCGCTTGTTCAGCGAAGGTTGGCGCAGGACGGTGAATGCCCCAGCGCTCTTCGGTGTCGATCGGGCCAGCTTCGTCGATCGGGTTACCGAGGACGTCCATGATCCGGCCCAGGGTCGCTTTACCGACTGGTACGGAGATGGCTGCGCCAGAGTCGGTGACTTCCAGACCGCGCTTCAAGCCTTCGGTGGAACCCATCGCAATGGTACGAACCACGCCGTCGCCCAGCTGTTGCTGAACTTCGAGGGTGGTTTCAGCCGCGCTCACTACTTTCAGCGCGTTGTAGATGCTCGGTACGCTGTCGCGTGGAAATTCCACGTCGATAACGGCGCCGATGATTTGAACGATACGTCCGCTACTCATAGCTGGATCCTCTGAATATTTGAACCGTTAAACCGCGGCAGCGCCGCCGACGATTTCCGAGATCTCTTGGGTGATCGCAGCCTGACGCGCCTTGTTGTAGACCAGCTGCAAATCGCTGATCAAATCACCGGCGTTGTCGGTAGCGTTCTTCATCGCGATCATCCGCGCAGCTTGTTCAGCCGCGTTGTTCTCGACCACCGCCTGGTAGACCTGCGACTCCACGTAACGGACCATCAAGCCGTCAAGCAGCTCTTTGGCGTCCGGTTCGTACAGATAATCCCAGTGGTGCTTGAGTTCCTGATCCGGGGTTGCCACCAGCGGAATCAACTGCTCCACGGTAGGCGATTGCGTCATGGTGTTAACGAATTTGTTGGACACCACGGACAGGCGGTCAATACGGCCGTCCAGGTAGGCATCCAGCATCACCTTGACGCTGCCGATCAGGTCATTGATCGACGGCTCTTCACCCAGGTGGCTGATAGCTGCTACGACGTTACCGCCGAAGTTGCGGAAGAAAGCCGCACCCTTGCTACCAACAACACACAGATCAATCTCGACGCCGTTTTCGCGGTTTACCGCCATGTCCTTGACCAAAGCCTTGAACAGGTTGGTGTTCAAGCCACCACACAGACCACGGTCACTGCTCACCACGACATAACCGACGCGCTTTACTTCACGGTCGAGCATGAATGGGTGGCGATATTCCGGGTTGGCGTTGGCCAGATGGCCAATAACCTGGCGGATGCGCTCCGCATAAGGACGGCTAGCAGCCATGCGCATTTGTGCCTTGCGCATTTTACTGACCGCCACTTTTTCCATGGCGCTGGTAATCTTTTGCGTGCTTTTGATGCTCGCAATCTTACTGCGAATCTCTTTTGCGCCTGCCATGTAACACCTATCAGGTTAGCAAGCGGGAGCCTTGCGGCTCCCGCTGCGGCTTACCAGGTTTGGGTGGCCTTGAACTTCTCGATACCGGCTTTCATGCCAGCGTCGATTTCGTCATTGAAGTCACCCTTCACGTTGATCTTCGCCATCAAATCGGCGTGATCGCGGTTGAAGAAAGCAATCAGCGCTTGTTCAAAGCTGCCGACCTTGGCGATTTCGACGTCAGTCAGGAACCCACGCTCAGCGGCATACAGCGACAGCGCCATGTCAGCGATCGACATTGGTGCGTATTGCTTCTGCTTCATCAGCTCGGTAACGCGCTGACCATGCTCAAGTTGCTTACGGGTCGCTTCGTCCAGGTCAGAAGCGAACTGGGCGAATGCCGCCAGTTCACGGTACTGAGCCAGAGCGGTACGGATACCACCGGAGAGCTTCTTGATGATCTTGGTCTGAGCGGCACCACCCACACGGGATACCGAAACACCGGCGTTCACAGCAGGACGGATCCCGGAGTTGAACATGGCCGATTCCAGGAAGATCTGACCGTCGGTGATGGAAATCACGTTGGTCGGAACGAACGCGGAAACGTCGCCAGCCTGGGTTTCGATGATCGGCAGTGCGGTCAGGGAACCGGTTTTGCCGGTCACTGCGCCGTTGGTGAACTTCTCTACGTACTCTTCCGAAACGCGGGATGCGCGCTCCAGCAGACGGGAGTGGAGATAGAACACGTCGCCTGGGTAAGCTTCACGGCCTGGTGGACGGCGCAGCAGCAGGGAGATCTGGCGATAAGCCACTGCTTGCTTGGACAGATCGTCATAAACGATCAGCGCGTCTTCACCGCGGTCGCGGAAGAATTCACCCATGGTGCAACCGGAGTACGGTGCCAGGAATTGCAGTGCTGCAGATTCCGAAGCGCTCGCTGCCACGACGATGGTGTTAGCCAGTGCGCCGTTTTCTTCCAGCTTGCGAACCACGTTGGCGATGGTCGATTGCTTCTGACCGATCGCGACGTAGACGCAGAAAATGCCGCTGTCTTTCTGGTTGATGATCGCGTCGATCGCCAGAGCGGTTTTACCGATCTGACGGTCACCGATGATCAGCTCACGCTGGCCACGGCCGACAGGAATCATGGCATCGACAGCCTTGTAGCCAGTCTGTACAGGCTGGTCTACCGACTTACGCCAGATCACGCCTGGAGCAACTTTCTCGACCGCATCGGTCTCGGTGTTGTTCAGCGGACCTTTGCCGTCAACTGGGTTACCCAGTGCGTCGACTACGCGACCCAGCAGTTCCTTACCAACCGGAACTTCGAGGATGCGGCCGGTGCACTTGGCGCTCATGCCTTCAGCCAGAGACTGGTAGGAGCCCAATACAACGGCACCTACGGAGTCTTGCTCCAGGTTGAGAGCCATACCGAAGACGCCGCCCGGAAACTCGATCATCTCGCCGTACATGACGTCGGCCAGACCGTGAATCCGCACGATACCGTCAGATACGCTGACGACAGTGCCTTCGTTACGGGCTTGGGAGGTCACATCGAGCTTGTCGATGCGGCCCTTGATAATTTCACTTATTTCGGAAGGATTGAGTTGCTGCATTGCTCTGCTGCCCCTTCAAACTCAAGATTTCAATGCTTCGGCAAGGCTCGCGAGTTTGCCGCGAACCGAGCCATCGATAACCAGGTCGCCGGCGCGGATGACAATGCCCCCAATAAGGGATTTGTCTTCCTCGACTTGCAGGCGCACTTCCCGGTTGAGTCGTGCACTGAGAACCTTGGCGAGTTTGTCTTGCTGTTCTTGGTTCAATGCAAAAGCACTGGTCACTTCAACGTCTACCGACTTCTCTTGTTCAGCCTTGTACAGGTCGAACAGAGCGGATATCTCCGGCAAAAGCGGGAGACGGTCGTTTTCGGCAACGACGTGAATGAAGTTCTGTGCCTTGGCATCAAACTTGTCGCCGCACACGTCAATAAACGTGGCGGCCTTGTTTGCGCTCGTCAGTCGCGGGGCCTTGAGCACGCGCTGCATAGTGCCGTCTTGCGACACTGCTGCAGCCAGGCCGAGCATGGCTGACCAAGAGGCCAGTTGCTGGTGGGCCTGGGCGTGCTCGAAGGCTGCCTTAGCGTAAGGTCGGGCCAACGTGGTCAATTCTGCCATGATCGCCCTCGCTTAAATTTCAGCAGCCAGTTTGTTTACCAGCTCCGCGTGCGCGTTTTGATCGATTGTGGAACCCAGGATCTTCTCGGCGCCAGAGACTGCCAGGCTACCCAATTGGGCACGCAGCGCGTCTTTGACACTGTTCAGTTCCTGCTCGATCTCGGCCTGAGCCTGAACCTTCACACGGTCAGCGTCGATACGGGCTTTTTCAACAGCCTCTTCAACGATCTGGTTACCGCGTTTCTTGGCTTGCTCAATGATTTCGGCTGCCTGAGCTTTTGCTTCGCGCAGTTGCTGACCCGCTTTATCTTGGGCCAGCTCCAGGTCGCGAGCTGCTCGGGCGGCAGCGTCCAGTCCATCCGCGATCTTCTTCTGACGTTCGTGCAAAGCCGCGATGACCGGAGGCCACACGAACTTCATGCAAAACAGTACAAAAATGAAGAACGCAACGGACTGGCCAATCAGGGTTGCATTAATGTTCACGCCAACACCTCGCTCGTTCGTTGCACATCACACCAATTACTCGAAGGTTCGAGTAATTAGCCAGCGAGTTGACCAACGAATGGGTTCGCGAAAGTGAAGAACAGAGCGATACCAACACCGATCATGGTTACGGCGTCGAGCAGACCGGCAACGATGAACATTTTAACTTGCAGCATTGGAACCATTTCTGGCTGACGCGCTGCGCCTTCCAGGAACTTGCCGCCCAACAGGCCGAAACCAATTGCGGTACCCAGTGCGCCCAGGCCGATCAACAGTGCAACAGCGATAGCGGTTAGACCAACTACAGTTTCCATCTTTCCTCCCGACTTTTACGTCGTATGGTTTAGGTTTTTTAGATTTTAAAGCGGTAAAACAAATCGTTTCATAGCCCTGTTCGGGCCCCCACCCGTTTGACCGGATGGGACATCAGACTAGTCGAGACTGGTCTTAATGGTTCTCTTCGTGTGCCATCGACAGGTAGACGATGGTCAGCATCATGAAGATAAACGCCTGCAGGGTGATGATCAGGATGTGGAACACAGCCCACGCCCACTGCAGAACTACGCCCAGGCCGCTAAGCCAGAGCAGACCGCTGCCGAACATCACAGCAATCAGAATGAAGACCAGTTCGCCGGCGTACATGTTGCCGAACAGACGCAGTGCCAACGAGATTGGCTTGGCGATCAGTGTCACGAACTCCAGCAGGAAGTTCACCGGAATCAGCAGGGCTTGAACGAAGATGTTCTTGCTGCCGAACGGGTGCAGGGTCAGTTCGCCGATAAAGCCGCCGATGCCCTTGACCTTGATGCTGTAGAAAATGATCAACGCGAACACCGACAGGGCCATGCCCAGAGTAGCGTTCGGGTCAGTGGTGGATACAGCACGGAATGGAATGTGCGCATCACCAGTGATCAGGATGGCCAGCTGAGGAATCCAGTCGACCGGAATCAGGTCGACGGCGTTCATCAGGAAGACCCAGACGAAGATGGTCAGTGCCAACGGTGCAATCACCGGGCTACGGCCATGGAAGCTGTCTTTCACGCTGCCATCGACGAATTCGACCAATACTTCAACGAAGTTCTGCAAAGCACCAGGCTGACCGGAGGTCGCCTTCTTCGCCGCCATGCGGAAAAGAAGAACGAAGATCAGACCCAACGCGACCGACCAGCCGAGAGTATCGACGTGGAAAGCCCAGAAGCCCATTTCTTTGGCTTCTGCTGCGGTGTGGGCAAAACCCCACCCGCCAGTTGGGTGCTGACCGAAGGTCAGGTTCTGCAAGTGGTGCTGGATATAGCCCGAAGCGGTTGTTTCTGCCATGGTTGCCTCAAACGCCCTAAGGTCTCGAAAGTCTTGTTCTCATCAGCAGGGGCGCGAACCAGCTGACCAGTTGGGTCAACACGAAGACGCCGAATACAGCTAGCGGCGCCAATGGCTTCACACCTGCGAACGTCAATGCAAAGAGCACTGCCGTCAAAATCAGTTTGCCCGCCTCACCGGCATAAAAAGACCGGACGATGGCTTGGGCTGCTCGGGCGCCGGAAAACCGAAATGCCCTGTGAGCGAAATAAACATTGGGCAGCAAAGCTATCAGGCCTCCGCAGAGTCCTGAGTACCCGGCAACGACTCCGTGCCATTGCCAGAGCGCCAAAGCGGCGATCAGCAAAACGACAAACTGAGCCATTAACACCGGAAAAACTGCCAGGCGATGGAACGGCAAGCGGTTTGGCGTGCGGCTTTCCATCACAATTACTCCCCAATGGTCGGCTGCCAGAATTCAATAACTTGGCATAATTTGTGCCGACAAAATGCGCGCAGAGTATAGGGGCGGTTCTGCCCCTATTCAACCGTCAGGTAGTGATTTCCGACTGCACGCTACATGAGGAAATGTTTCAACGAATGTGCGCGAGCACACCTTGAAGCTCATCGAGGGAGTTGTAACCAATAACCAACTGCCCTTTCCCCTTCTTTCCGTGGCGGATCTGCACCGCAGAGCCTAGGCGTTCAGCCAGGCGCTGCTCGAGTCGGGCGATATCAGGGTCCTGTTTAACCGGTTCAGCAGGCTCCTGTTTGCCACTCAACCACTGGCGAACCAGTGCCTCGGTTTGGCGCACCGTCAGTCCTCGTGCGACAACATGTCGCGCCCCTTCAACCTGTTGATTCTCCGGTAAACCGAGCAAAGCACGCGCATGACCCATTTCCAGGTCGCCGTGCGACAGCATGGTTTTGATAACTTCCGGCAACGCGATCAAGCGTAGCAGGTTGGCCACGGTCACGCGGGATTTGCCCACGGCTTCGGCGACTTGTTGCTGAGTCAGCTGGAATTCCTGCTGCAAACGCTGCAAGGCCACGGCTTCTTCGATGGGATTGAGGTCTTCGCGCTGGATGTTCTCGATCAGCGCCATGGCGATCGCGGTTTCATCCGGCACATCGCGAACCATCGCCGGGATGGTTTCCTGGCCAGCCTGCTGGCTGGCGCGCCAGCGGCGTTCACCGGCGATGATTTCAAAGCGACCGCTGCCAATCGGACGCACCACGATCGGCTGCATCACGCCCTGGGCCTTGATCGACTGCGCCAGTTCTTCCAGCGCCTGAGGATCCATGTCCCGTCGCGGCTGGTACTTGCCGCGCTGGATCAGGTCCAGGGGCAGGTGCTGCAGCTCACGCTGATCGGCCTGGACCGCTTGTTCTTCCAGCGAGCTGACAGTCGGACCACTCAGCAGTGCATCCAGTCCACGTCCGAGACCTCGTTTCTTGACGGCCATGGGGATTCCTTAAGTTGCCTGAGCGGCGGCGGTGCGTGAGTTTTTGCGTTGACGACGAACAAGCTCGCCGGCCAACGCCAGATAGGCGATAGCGCCACGCGATGCCTTGTCGTAGGCCAGCGCCGGCATGCCATAGCTAGGTGCTTCGGCCAGACGGATGTTGCGCGGGATGACGGTGTCGTACAGCTGCTCGCCGAAGTGTTCCTTGAGCTGCGCCGATACATCGTTCATCAGGCTCAGGCGCGGGTCGTACATGGTCCGCAACAGGCCTTCGACTTTCAGATTCGGGTTGAGCAATTCAGCGATGCGCTTGATGTTATCCACAAGGTCGCTCAAACCTTCGAGCGCGAAGTACTCGCACTGCATGGGGATAATTACCCCGTCAGCTGCAACCAACGCGTTCAGCGTCAGCATCGACAACGACGGCGGGCAGTCGATCAAAATGTAATCGTAGTTTTCACGGATCGGCGCCAACGCACTGCGCAGGCGACTTTCCTTCATCTGCATTTCCAGCAGAACCACTTCGGCTGCAGTCAGGTCACGGTTGGCCGGCAACAGCTGGTATCCGCCGTGCTCGGAGTAGTGCATGGCCTCAGCCAGGTCGCACTCGCCGATCAGCAGGTCGTAGACCGAGTTTTCCAGCCCGTGTTTATCCACACCGCTACCCATGGTGGCGTTGCCCTGTGGATCGAGATCGATCAACAGCACCCGGCGCTTGGTAGCGACCAGGGATGCTGCGAGGTTGATGCAGGTGGTGGTTTTACCCACACCACCTTTCTGGTTCGCTATCGCGAATACCTTAGCCATTCTTGCTTGTGTTCCCAATCATGCCGTGCGGCGCAGTATCAGCAGATGGCGTTGGCCTTGGCAACCAGGTACGGCCAGGGCGTGTTCGCTATCGAGGTGGAAGTCTGCCGGCAATGCTACCAGCTCATCAGCCGGATGAACGCCCTTCATTGCCAGCCAGCGTGTATCGGCATCGCCCAAGTGGCGAGTCCAGTTGCTGAAGTTTTCCATGCTGCTGAACGCCCGGGAGATTATCCCGTTGAATGGCTGGGCAGGCTGGAAAGCTTCTACACGACTGTGGATAACTTGCAGGTTATCCAGTTTGAGTTCGAGTTTGACCTGGGTCAGGAAGCGGGTTTTCTTGCCGTTGCTGTCCAAACAGGTCACTTGCGACTCTGGAAACAGGATGGCCAACGGAATACCCGGCATGCCGCCGCCGCTGCCAACGTCCAGCCAGCGACCATTCTCGACAAACGACATCACGCTCAAACTATCGAGCAGATGACGGGAGACCATTTCGTCCGGATCGCGCACGGCAGTCAGGTTGTAAGCCTTGTTCCATTTGATCAACAGGGCCAGGTAGCCCAGCAGCTGCGCATGCTGGGCTTCTGTCAGCGTGACACCGAGCTGGCGAGCGCCTGTGGATAACTCTTCGGCATGTTGCGAGGTGACCAACGAACTCAAGCGCTTTGCTCCAACTGACGGCCCGCGCCGCGTTTTTTCAAATGAATCATCAACAGCGAAATCGCTGCCGGCGTGACACCCGGGATACGTGACGCCTGGCCCAAAGTCTCTGGACGGGTCGCGCCGAGCTTGCTCTGGATCTCTTTTGAGAGACCGGAAATGTTTGTGTAATCGATATCCACAGGCAGTTTTGTATCTTCACTGGCCCGCAGACGAGCGATTTCATCCTGCTGGCGATCGATGTAGCCGGCGTACTTGGTCTTGATTTCGACCTGCTCGGCGACTTGTGGATCTTCCGCGCCACCACCGGTCACGGCGATCAGACCAGCGTAGTCGATTTCCGGACGGCTCAGCAGGTTGAGCAAATTGTATTCGTGAGTCAGCGGCGTACCGAACTTCTCGGAAATCGCATCGCCCTGCTCAGTGCCCGGGCGGACCCAGGTACTTTTCAGGCGCTGTTCTTCAAGGTCGATGCTTTCGCGTTTCTTGCAGAAGGCCGCCCAACGCGCGTCATCTACCAGACCCAGCTCGCGACCTTTTTCGGTCAGACGCAGGTCGGCGTTGTCTTCACGCAGGATCAGGCGGTACTCGGCACGGGACGTAAACATCCGGTACGGCTCTTGAGTACCGAGAGTAATCAGGTCGTCGACCAACACCCCGATGTACGCCTCGTCGCGACGCGGGCACCAGGCATCTTTGCCCTGCGCACGCAGAGCCGCGTTGGCGCCAGCCAGCAAACCCTGGGCGCCGGCTTCTTCGTAACCAGTGGTGCCGTTGATTTGCCCGGCGAAAAACAGACCGCCGATGACTTTGGTTTCGAGGCTGTACTTCAGGTCACGCGGGTCGAAGTAGTCGTACTCGATGGCGTAGCCAGGACGAACAATGTGCGCGTTTTCCATACCGCGGATCGATTGCACGATCTGCAGTTGCACGTCGAACGGCAAGGAGGTGGATATCCCGTTCGGGTACAGCTCGTGCGTAGTCAAACCTTCCGGCTCGATGAAGACCTGGTGGCTTTCCTTGTCGGCAAAGCGGTGGATCTTGTCTTCGATCGACGGGCAATACCGCGGGCCGATGCCTTCGATCAGCCCTGCATCGGAATACATCGGAGAACGATCGAGGTTGGCGGCAATGATTTCGTGGGTGCGAGCGTTGGTGTGGGTAATCCAGCAGCTCACCTGTTTCGGATGTTGCTCTTTGGACCCCATGAACGACATCACCGGGATCGGTGTATCGCCTGCTTGCTCGGTCATCACCGAGAAATCCACAGAACGACCGTCGATCCGCGGTGGCGTACCGGTTTTCAGGCGACCGACTCGCAGCGGCAATTCACGCAGACGATGAGCCAGGGCGATCGATGGCGGATCGCCGGCACGGCCACCGGAGTAATTCTGCAAGCCGATGTGGATAAGTCCACCGAGGAAGGTGCCAGTGGTCAACACCACGGAATCGGCGAAGAAACGCAGACCCATCTGGGTGACAACACCGCGCACTTGTTCCTGCTCGACGATCAGGTCATCAGCAGCTTGTTGAAATATCCACAGGTTCGGCTGGTTTTCCAAAGCTTCGCGGACAGCGGCCTTGTACAGAACCCGGTCTGCCTGAGCGCGAGTCGCTCGTACGGCCGGGCCTTTGCGGCTGTTCAACACGCGAAATTGAATACCACCTTTGTCGGTAGCCATGGCCATCGCGCCGCCGAGTGCATCGATTTCTTTCACCAGATGGCTTTTACCGATCCCACCGATGGCGGGGTTGCAACTCATGGCACCGAGGGTTTCCACGTTATGCGTCAACAACAGGGTTTTTGCACCCATACGTGCTGAGGCCAGTGCTGCCTCGGTACCGGCATGACCGCCGCCGATGACGATCACTTCAAAACGGGAAGGGAAATCCACCACGCACCTCGTGCCTGCTTCAGTTAGGTAATCAGGAATAGTTTGAGCTCAGGTTTCTGGACCTGGTCGACAAGTATAGGGACTTCGCCCTTCCTAAAGAACCCTTTGCACAAAATTTAACCAGCTGTGGAGAAGTCGGGGTTATAGAAATTAAAAAGAGAGAAATTTATTAAATCTTTGTTTTTATGTTTATTTCTACTGAGCCACATTTCTGTGGATAGATCTCTACAAGCCTTTATATTCAATATGTACAGCGATTCAAAACCCTGTGGTCATGTGCCAAGGAGGCCCTTGGATAACCGGTTTAAGCCTGTGGATGAAAGGGGTGGTTATCCACAGGGGCGGTTATCTTCAGTTTTCACGCCCTGTTATCAACTGCCCTTAGTGGCACTTACTCACAGGGCTTAATCCACAGATAAATGCTGATCGAGCAAATTCCGGACACGGAAAATCCGCTCAAGCAGAAAGAATCTGCTCGGCACTGGAGGAAATTTAAGGCAAGGGAGGGAACAGACAGGCGCGAACGGCCTGTCTGTGAATATCGGAAGGACTATTTACCGATGCAGAAGCTGGAAAAAATACGTCCCAGCAGATCATCCGAGCTGAATGCGCCGGTGATCTCACCCAAAGAGTGCTGAGCCTGGCGCAAATCTTCCGCCAGCAGCTCGCCAGCACCCGCCAGAGTCAACTGCGCACGGCCATGCTCAAGGGATGCGCTGGCGTGTCGCAACGCATCAAGGTGACGCCTGCGTGCACTGAAGCTGCTTTCCGAAGTCTGCTCGTAACCCATGCAGGCCTTGAGATGTTCGCGTAGCAATTCCAGCCCCATACCGCCAGATTTGGCACTAAGACTGATGGTGACGTGGCCATCGTCACTGACTTCCAGGGCAATCGCTTCTCCCGTCAGGTCAGCCTTATTACGGATCAGCGTAACTTTGGCCGGATCCGGGCGGATTTCGAGGAACTCTGGCCATAACGCAAACGGATCAAGTGCCTCAGGAGCGGTCGCATCGACCACCAGCAACACCCGATCTGCTTCGCCGATGGCTTTCAACGCCCGCTCGACGCCGATTTTTTCCACCTGGTCATCGGTATCCCGCAGACCGGCGGTGTCGACCACGTGCAACGGCATGCCATCGATGTGGATATGTTCGCGAAGAATATCCCGGGTGGTGCCGGCAATCTCGGTCACGATCGCGGCTTCTCGACCGGCCAAGGCATTCAGCAGGCTGGACTTGCCGGCATTGGGCCGGCCGGCAATGACCACGGTCATCCCGTCGCGAAGCAAGGCACCTTGCCCGGCTTCACGAAGTACTGTGGATAATTCATCGCGCACTTTGTCGAGCATGGCCAGTACGTGGCCGTCGGCCAGGAAGTCGATTTCTTCTTCCGGGAAATCGATCGCAGCCTCGACGTAGATGCGCAGGCCGATCAACTGCTCGGTGAGGTTATGCACACGCAGGGAGAATGCGCCTTGCAACGAACGCAGTGCATTTCGCGCAGCCTGTGCAGAACTGGCCTCAATCAAGTCGGCAATGGCTTCCGCCTGGGCCAGGTCGAGCTTGTCGTTGAGAAAGGCGCGTTCACTGAATTCTCCTGGCCGAGCCAGACGACAGCCCAGTTCCAGACAACGTTTGAGCAGCATATCGAGAACAATCGGCCCGCCGTGCCCCTGCAGTTCAAGCACATCTTCGCCGGTGAAGGAGTTCGGTCCGGGGAAATACAGCGCGATGCCTTCGTCCAGCACCTCTTCGTTTTCGTTGAAAAACGGGCCGTAGTGGGCAAATCGAGGTTTCAATTCCCGACCGCTGATCGCCCTGGCAGCAATGCTCGCCAACGGCCCGGAAATACGGACGATACCCACACCGCCGCGACCTTGAGCGGTGGCGACAGCTGCGATGGTTTCCCGAGGAACGCTCATAAACCAGTACCCAGACAAAAGTGACAGATAGCAAAACGCCCCACTAGGGGGCGTTTTGAGTGGTTATCCACAGTGTAAATCAGGCAGCTGCTTTGGTAGCTGCTTCGACTTTACGAGTGATGTACCACTGTTGGGCGATGGACAGGCAGTTGTTCACAACCCAGTACAGCACCAGACCAGCCGGGAACCACAGGAAGAAGAAGGTGAAGATGATTGGCATCAGCTTCATGACCTTCGCCTGCATCGGATCCGGAGGAGTCGGGTTCAACTGCTGCTGGATAAACATGGTTGCACCCATGATGATCGGCAGAATGAAGAACGGATCCTTGATCGACAGGTCAGTAATCCACAGCATGAACGGCGCTTGGCGCATTTCAACGCTTTCCAGCAGAACCCAGTACAGCGACAGGAAAACCGGCATCTGCACGAGGATTGGCAAGCAACCACCCAGCGGATTGATCTTCTCTTTCTTGTACAGCTCCATCATGGCTTGCGACATTTTCTGCCGATCATCGCCATGTTGCTCTTTCAGCGCAGCCAGTTTCGGTGCCACTGCACGCATGCGCGCCATGGATTTGTAGCTGGCAGCCGACAGCGGGAAGAAAATCCCCTTGATCAGCATGGTCAGGAAGATGATCGACCAGCCCCAGTTACCGATCAGCGCGTGGATGTGTTGCAGCAGCCAGAAGATAGGCTGGGCAATGAACCACAGAATGCCGTAATCGACGGTCAATTCCAGACCTGGGGACAACTCTTTCAGCACGGCCTGGCTTTTTGGACCGGCGTACAGAACAGCGCTGACTTCGGCTTTTGCACCTGGTGCAACGGTCACTGCCGGAGCGGTGTAGCCGATGATGTAGTTGCCTTTGCTGTCTTTACGGGTCTGGACAAGGTTGTTTTCGCCCTTCGCCGGAATCCACGCGGTCACGAAGTAGTGTTGCAACCAGGCAACCCAACCGCCGTTAACGGTTTCTTTCAGCTGAGCCTTGTCCATGTCCTTCATCGACACTTTCTTGTACGGCTCGTTACTTGTCCACAGGGCGGCGCCCAGGTAAGTCGCGGTGCCGGTGGCAGTGCTGGAAGAAGGATCGGAGCTGGCGTCACGCTTCAGCTGGGCGAACATCGCACCCGACCAAGGCTTGGCGCTTTCGTTGTCGATCAGGTAGGAAACGGTTACGTCATACAAGCCACGTTTTACGGTGAAACGCTTGATGTAGTTGACGCCGTCCTTGCTGAACTTGAGGTCCACGACCATTTGGTCCTGACCGTCAGCCAGTTGGTAGATCTTCTTCTCGGAGGAGTAAACCGGGCGACCGGCTGGACTTGCGTCCGGACCGTCGGTGCCGATCAGACCGCTCTGGGCCAGATAAGTCCGCTCGTTGCCGTTATCGAACAACTGGAATGGAATTTCCGGATGGTCTTGGCGACGTGGATACAGCGGCAACGTCAGTTGGGCAACATCACCACCTTGTGGATCGATAGCCAGGTTGAGCACATCCGTTTTGATCTGGATGAGGTCTTTGCTTACAGCCACTGGTGTTTCAGTAGGTGCAGTTGCACTGGTATCACTTGGTGCGCGTGGAATGTCGTCACTGACAGAAGCATTATTGCCAGTCGCCGTGTCCGGTAGGCCCGGTGCGGTAGTACTGGAAGCAACATTCTGAGTCGGCAGGGCAGCCTGGCCATAGTCCTGGTTCCATTTAAGAACCATAACGTAGGACACGATTGCCAGGGCGACGATCAGGATCGTGCGTTTGATATCCATGATTACTCGGCCATCGAAGAAGAACGGGAGGTAGGGATAGGCGGAACCGGGTCATAACCACCGGGATTCCACGGATGACAGCGACCTAAACGACGAAAGGTCAGCCAGCCACCGCGCAGAAGGCCATGATTTTCTATGGCTTCATACGCGTAGCAGGAACAACTGGGGTAGAAACGACAGTGACTGGCCATCAGAGGACTAATGGCATAGCGATAAAACTGGATCGGAACGAGTGCCAGTTTACGCATCGGGACTGTCTACCCCTACAGTTTCGGTTTTGACTGCTGGTACCGGCTTGCTACGTGCCAGACGCTTCCAGAGCTTGCCGAAATGCTGAATCAATTCGGGGTTTTCTACGTCACCCAAACCTTTGCGCGCGACGATAACGATGTCCCAACCGACCAGTGAATCCTGGTTCAGGCGAAACGATTCGCGCATCAGACGTTTGAGGCGATTGCGCTCGACGGAGAGCTTTACGCTCTTTTTCCCGATAACCAACCCGAGACGGGGGTGATCAAGATCGTTGTTGCGCGCAAGGAGCAGGAGATTTTTCCCCGGAACCTTGCCGGTAGGGGAGTCAAAGACTGCCTTGAAATGCCGGGGAGTAAGCAGACGCTTTTCCCGACTGAAGTCCTGACTCACCTCCAGTGCCGGATTATCAAACTGCCAGACGCGCACGACCTTTGGCGCGACGACGCGACAGGACGGCACGACCGTTCTTGGTAGCCATGCGAGCACGGAAACCGTGGGTACGAGCGCGTTTGATAGTGCTTGGTTGGAAAGTACGTTTCATTGTCGTGTTACCTGGTTCGTCCACAACGGGCCGGAATGGCCCCCGTTTTAAGAGACCGGGGATTCTAGAGAAAGCAAGCCTCTAGGTCAATTTCCAACCAGCGTTTCCTTATAAATAGATCTCCAGGCCTTTTCTCGTCCGCACGCCTTCGCTAGATATAGAAATAAAGAAGGAAGTTATTTAAAGCTTTTTTGTAAAGCTTATAAAAGCTAGGGAGGCGATCTGCTGTGGATAACTACCTTTAGCCCTTCTATCCCGTGCTGTACAGAGAATGACAACTACGGTGGAAAACAGGGGGCAGCCTGTGCTGCACTGTCGGATAAGCTGTGTGTGGAATGGCCAGTTATCCACAGGCGTGTTATCCACCGAGTTTCACCCCCACTTGTCCAGTGCCCTCATGGGCGGTTATCCACAGAGCTTATGCACATACCATTGGTCGCCTTTTTGGCGGTTAACGCGTTGATAATTCATGGCCTGTGCGCAACCTGCATGTGGATAAGTGGGCGTCTGGCCGCTACAATGGCCGCTTGTTTTTGCCTCACCGGCTTTCAACTTAGGGGATATCCGTGTCAGTGGAACTTTGGCAGCAGTGC